>CAWGOM010000012.1:0-41630 GCA_963824165.1 uncultured Acidobacteriota bacterium | reverse complement strand
ACCCGCCAGGGCATGGGCATCCGTTTCCAGGAGACGGACGTTCGCGGCATGGGCCGCGACACGACCGGCGTCATCGGCGTGTCGCTCAAGAAGAAGGACGACGTCGTCGTCGAGATGGACGTGGTCAACGAGACCGCGCAGCTGCTGTCGGTCACCGAGAACGGCTACGGCAAGCGCTCGGGAGTGACGGAGTACCGGCTCCAGGGCCGCGGCGGCTCGGGTGTGATCAACGTCAAGGTCACCGACAAGAACGGTCCCGTCGTCGGGATCAAGTCCGTGACCGACGCCGACCAGCTGCTGCTCATCAGCGAGCGGGGGCAGCTCATCCGGATCAAGGTCAAGGACATCCGCGAGACCGGCCGCGCCGCCCAGGGGGTTCGGGTCATCGACCTCGAGGAGGGCGACCGGCTGGTGGCGATCGCCAAGCTCGCCGAGAGCGACGATGCCGAGGACGAGGCGCAGGCCGCCCTGCCGGTGCCGGAGGCCCCCGCCGCGAAGGCCGGCGAGGCACCGAAGGCGGGCGAGGGCAAGAAGGGCGCGACGGACTTCATCGGCGACGACGACGAAGACGACGAAGACTAGACCGGGCTAGCCGGCAGGGCGCACGCGGGGCAATGTAGAATCCCGCCCCCATGCGCTTCTTTCTCGACAGCGGCAGCGCCGACGAGGCCCGCCGCATTAAGGACCTGGGCCTGCTCATGGGGGATGGCTCTCGACGGCGGCGGCGCAGGCGGCCGGCTCCGAGTATCGCAAGGCCGTCCGCGATCTGGCCTCCATCACCGACGGCCCCGTGCTCGTCGAGCTCTCGGCGGACGACCCGAAGGGCATGTACAAGGAGGGGCGGGAGCTCGCCAAGCTCGGCAAGGACGTGATCGTCCGCCTGCCCCTGAAGCCCGAAGGGCTGCGGGTGGCGCGCCTTCTCGCCCAGGACCAGGTCGCCGTGTGCGCCTCGGGCTGCTATTCGGCTTCGCAGGCACTGATCGCCGCCAAGGCCAACGTCAGCTACGTCGCGCCGGCCGTGGCGCCGCTCGACGACATCGGCACGATCGGCATGGACCTGGTCGAGCAGGTGATCCGCCTCTTCGACAACTACGGCTACCAGACCCAGATCGTCGTTTCGGAGGCCAAGAACCCCATCCACGTGCTCGACGCGGCCCTGATGGGGGCCGACGTCGTGGCGCTGCCCGGCTCGGTCATCGAGCAGCTGCTCCGGCACCCGCTGTCCGACGATCTTCGGGGCGGGAGGCCGTCGTGAAGGCCTCCGCCGACAGGATCCTGTATCTGGCCCGGGTGGTGCTGAAGAGCCTCAAGGAGAACCGGAACCTCGAGCAGAAATCCGACGACGAGACGGTGCGGCGCGCGGTCGTCCGGGAGCTGACGGACTCCTTCGCAGAGCTGGACGCGCTCGAGGAGAAGGTCCGCGCGTCCCTGGCCAAGCGCAAGGCGCTGTCGGAAAAAGACCGCGAGTTTCAGTTCACGCGGACGCTCGAGGACGAGCTCCGAAAGCATGGCGCCTGATAACCTGCAGTAGATTTTTTATAAGTATAACAAAACAAGCCATTTGTAGTCTTATAACTGTATCTACTCGCAGGCTGGCTTAACTGGTCTCCGAGTAATACAATTGGCTCGATGGTGGTCCAATTGGATCCGAGCCAGATCAGTATCGACCGAACCGTCGGAGTTCCGCTCGCGGAGCAGGTCTACGACGCGATCGAGAGCCGCATCGCCGGCGGCCTGCTTTCGGAGAACAGCCGGCTTCCGACGACCCGCGATCTGGCGCTCGCTCTCGGAGTCAATCGCGGCACCGTCCAGACCGCCTACCGGCGCCTTCAGCAGCGCGGTCTGATCGCGGGAAGGGTCGGCAGCGGCACGGTCGTTTGCCGAAGCTCTCCCGCCGACTCCCCCTTTCGGCTGGCCGACATCCTCTCGCGCCGGGCTTGCGAGCTGCCCGAGGAGTCCCCCATCGCGATCGCCGAGCCGGTCGTCGCGGACTTTTCGCGCCTGGCGGCCGGACGAACGGTTCTTCCCGCTCGAGGAATTCACGCGCACGCTCGCCTATGCCTGGAGCCGGCGCAAGGACCTCTCGGCAGTACGCTCCCCCGCTCGGTCTCGAGGAGCTGCGGGCGGAGATCTCGAGGCGTCTTGCCGAGATCGGCCTGACGCGCTCGCCCGAGGAGATCCTCGTCGTCAGCGGCGCCCAGCAGGGACTCGACCTGCTCTTCCGGACCTTTGCCGACCCCTCGGACCTCGTGGCCATGGAATCGCCGACGTATTCGGGGGCGCTCACGCTGGCGCGCCTGGCGGGCGTCTCGATCCTGCCGCTTCCCATGGACGCCGGGGGCCCGGACCCCCTCCGCGCTCTATGGCCGCCGCGTGAAGCTCTGCTACCTGATGCCCGAACGCCAGAATCCGACCGGCATCACGACGGGGCCGCGCCGGCGGGAGGCCCTGCTCCAGGCGGCCCTCTCCGCGGGAGCGCTCATCGTCGAGGACGGCTACGAGGAGCCCGAGTCCGGCGAACCGCCGCTCTCGGCGCGCGAGCCCCGGCGAACCGTGTGGCTCGGCACGCTGTCGAAGGACCTGGTTCCGGGGTTCCGCATCGGCTGGGTCGCCGCGGACCGGGCGATCGTCGAGCGGCTCGCCCGAATCAAGAAGGCGACGGACTTTCAGACGCCGGTCCCGCTCCAGGCCGCGGTAGCGGCGTTCCTTCGCGCCGGTGGCGACCGCAAGGTCCGCCAGGCGCGCGCCGAGGAGGTTTCCCAGCGCGCGGCGGTCGCGAAGCAGGCGTTGCGCGAGCACGTGCCGCAGATCACCTGGTGGGGAGGCGCCGGCGCGAATCCGCTCTTCTGGCTCCAGCTGCCGGAGGGTATGTCCGGACGGCGGGTCGCCGAAGCCGCCGGAGCGCGCGGCGTCGGGGTCGCGCCGGGGCAGGACTTCGACCCGCGAGGGGAGGACCGCCCCAACCTGCGGCTCTCCGTCTCGCGCGTGGAGCGGCGGGAGAGTTGAGCGGGGGATCGCGATCCTGGGGGACGCGGTCAAGGACATGGAGTTGCGAGTGCGCGGCGCGTCGAGCGCGCCGGTCGTCGTAGACGAAAGCAGGGAGGTTCGAAAGTGAGCACGAACGAGTCTTTCCGGAAGAAGGTCGGGCTGGCGGAGATGCTGAAGGGCGGCGTCATCATGGACGTGGTCAACGCCGAGCAGGCGAGGATCGCGGAGGCGGCCGGCGCGGCCGCGGTGATGGCGCTCGAGCGGGTGCCGGCCGACATCCGGCGGGACGGGGGAGTCGCGCGCATGTCGCCGGTCTCCAAGATCCGCGAGATCCAGCAGGCGGTCTCGATCCCGGTGATGGCCAAGTGCCGCATCGGCCACCTCGCCGAGGCGCGGGTGCTCGAGGCCCTGAAGGTCGACTTCATCGACGAGTCCGAGGTCCTGACGCCGGCCGACGAGGAAAACCACGTCTTCAAGCACGACTTCGCGGTCCCGTTCGTGTGCGGCTGTCGAAACTCGGCGAGGCCCTGCGCCGGATCGGCGAGGGCGCGGCGATGATCCGGACGAAGGGGGAGGCGGGCACGGGCGACATCGTCCACGCCGTCCGGCACCTGCGCGAGGTCCACCGCGAGATCAAGATGCTCACGCAGCTGACGAAGGACGAGCTCATGGCCGCGGCCAAGCGGCTGCAGGCCCCGTTCGAGCTCGTCGTCGAGGTGGCCGAGAAGGGCAGGCTGCCAGTGCCCAACTTCGCGGCCGGCGGCATCGCGACGCCGTCGGACGCGGCGCTCTGCATGCAGCTCGGCGCCGAGGCCGTCTTCGTCGGCTCGGGCATCTTCAAGTCGGACGATCCGCAGCTCCGGGCCCGCGCGATCGTGCAGGCCACGACGCACTGGAAGGACGCGCAGGCGCTGCTCGCGGCCGAGGAGTCGCTCGGCTCGGGCATGAAGGGGATCGAGGCCGCGAGCCTCCCGCAGGAAGCGCAGCTCCAGACCCGCGGATGGTGAAGGAGAACGGGGGAATCGCCGTTCTCGCGCTGCAGGGCGACTTCGAAGCGCACCGGAAGGCGCTGTCGCAGATCGGCGTCGAGAGCTTCGAGGCCAGGCGTCCGTCGCAGCTTTCGGCGCCGCCGGGCTCATCATCCCGGGAGGCGAGTCCACGACGCTCTGGAAGTTTTTCGAGGCGGAGCCGTGGGCGGAGGCCTTTCGCGCCTTCGCGGCGAGCGGCCGTCCCGTGCTCGGCACCTGCGCCGGGGCGATCGTGCTCGCCAGGGAAGTCTCGAACCCGCCGCAGCCCGGCCTGGGGCTGATCGACGTCGCCATCGCCCGAAACGCCTATGGCCGGCAGGTCGACTCGTTCATCGCCGAGATCGCCGCGCCCGCGCTCGGCGCCCCGATGCCCGCCGTCTTCTCCGCGCGCCGCGGATCCTCTCGACCGGACCCGGCGTCGAGGTCCTCGGCACGCACGGGGGAGAGCCGGTCCTCGTGCGCCAGGGCAACGTCGTGGCGGCCACGTTTCACCCGGAACTGACGTCGGACCGGCGGCTCCACCGACTCCTCTTCGAGCCGTCGGCGGCGCGAAGGAGCGCGTGAGCCCATGAGCCTCGTCACGCTGGAGATCCGCGACGAGATCGCGGTCCTGACGCTCGACCGGCCGAAGGCCAACGCCTTCTCGCCGGACCTGGTCGGACAGCTCTCGGCGGCCCTGGAGGCGCAGGCTTCGGCGCGCGGGATCGTGCTCGCGTCGTCCTCGCCCGGCATCTTCTCGGCCGGCTGGGACCTGCCGCTCATCGTCGACTTCGACCGCAAGGCGATGGAGGAGTTCGTCGGCGCCTACTGCGACCTCGTGCGCCAGCTCTTCGTCATGGGACCGCCGGTCGTCGCCGCGCTGCCGGGGCACGCCGTCGCGGGCGGGCTCATCGTCGCGATGGCCGCCGACGAGCGGATCGTGGCGCAGGGCAAGGGCAAGTTCGGCCTCTCGGAGGTCGTCCTCGGCGTCTCGGTCCCGCAGTGCCTGATGGAGCCCTTCCGCCACGTCGTCGGACCGCGCGCCATGGAGCGGCTGGCCGCGACCGGCGAGAACGTCGGAGTCGATCAGGCGCTGTCGCTCGGCCTCGTCGACCGTGCCGTTGCCGCCGAGGAGCTCCTCGACCGCGCGGTCGAGCGGGCGCGGTTTCTCGCGGGGCTTTCCTCGGCGGCCTACGCGGCGATCAAGCTGCGCTCGCGCGCGGCCGCGATCGCGCGCTTCGACCAGGCCCGCGACCACGACCCGTTCCTGGACTTCTGGTTCTCGGAGGACGCGCGGTTCCGCGTCCGCGACATGGTGGCGAGGCTCACGAGCCGCGCGTGACGGCCACGCCCGCGCCTCCGCTTGCGATCGAGGAGATCCTCGAAGCCCTCGACCTCTCGAGGGCGCAGCCCGGCTCGGGCTTCCTCGAGGCGCTGTTCGCGCGCTTCAACGCGAAGGTCCCCTTCGAGAACGCCTCGAAGATCCTCCGCGACGCGGCGGTCACCGAGTTCGATTCGAAACCGCGCCCGCCGGAGGTCTTCTGGCGCGACCACCTCGAGCTCGGCACGGGCGGAACCTGTTTCGCGCGCGTCGCGGCGTTCGAAGCCCTCCTGCAGGAGCTCGGGTTTCGCACCCGCCGCGCGCTCGGGCGCGTGCGCAACCCCGAAGATCACGCGGTCCTCTTCGTCGAGACGCGCGACGGCGAAACGATCGTCGACGTCGGGTTCCCGCTGCCCGCGCTGCTGCCGGCCCGCACCGGCCGGGCCGAGACCCCGACCGGCGCGCTCCGCGTCGAGGCGGGGGAGGAGGGCTTCGCGATCGCGTTCGAGGGTGGCGTACCCGAGGGCCCGCGCTCGATCGAGATCGGCTCGGCCACGGCGCCGGGGGAGGCCTTTCTCGCACGCTGGCGTCAGACCTATCGAAGGGGCGCGCCGTTTCTCCAGGACGTGACGCTGCGCCGCGAGCTCGGCAACCGCGTGCTCGCATTCTCGCGGGGCGAGGCGCGGGTCGACGACCTGCACACGCGGCTGAGGATCCCGCTGCCCGGCGCGCGCGCGGCGGCCGTCGCGGCGCTCTTCGGCGTGGACGAGGACGTTCTCGCCCGGGCCTTCGCGATCGCCGGCGATCCGGCCCCGGCCGCGGCGGACACGACGCTCACGGCGTACCTGGAGACGAAGCGCGTCCCCCGAAAGCGCCTTCGCGGCGATCGCGTCGCCGGCGGCCTACCGGCGGCTAGTCGAGGGCGTGGCCGAGGTCTCGCAGCTTCGGGAAACGCCGGGGGGCTTCCGGCTGACGCTGTCCGCGGGCGGTGAACCGGGCTCGAGCCTCGAGGAAGAGGTCGTCGCGGATCCGGCGGCTCAGCGGCTGACCGTCGCGCGGCGCTCCGGCGCGACCGAGCAACGCTCGTCGTGGCGGGTCCAGGTTCGGGAGGGTCGGACCTGGCTCCAGCGGGAGTGGACGCTGCCGGGTTCGCGCGAGGACCTGCTCCGAAACGACTCTCTGCGCGGACGGCTCGCCGGCACGCTCGCGGTCGACCTGCTGGCCTGGGGGAGGCTGCTCTAGAGGCGACGCGCGGGACACAATGGCACGCCTCGACGGACACCGGAAGCCCGCGCAGGCATGAGATAACAGCCCCTCGTGAGCAGTGCCCGGCCCGCCTCCCGAACGTTCGACCGCTCGCATCGTCGAAGGCCCGATCGGCCCGGCCGTCTGGAAGCTCGCGTGGCCGACGATGCTGCAGAACGTCATCGCCGGCCTGCAGGGCATCATCGACCACGCGATGGTCGGCCACTTCGTCGGCTACACGGCCAACGCGGCCATCGGCGTCAGCTGGCAGATCATCCTCGTCGTCATCGTCTTCATCAGCTCGCTCTTCACCGGCATGGGCGTGCTCGTGGCGCGATTCGCCGGCGCGAACGAGCCCGAGAAGGTCAACCGCGTCGTCTACCAGGCGTTCCTGACGGCGGCGGGCTGTCGCGTCGTGCTGGCGCCGTCGGCTACCTCGCGGCGCCGTGCCTGCTCGACCTGGTGAACGCGGCGCCCGGAGGTGCCGCCGAGGCGCTGCCGTTCCTGCGCACGATGTTCGTCGGCATCATCGGCATGATGATGTTCTTCATGCTGAGCGGCGCGTTCCGCGCCGCCGGCGACCCGCAGACGCCGCTGCGGCTCGGGCGTGACGATGACGGTGCTGACGATCGTGTTCAACGTCGTGCTGATCCCGCGGTTCGGCACGATCGGCGCGGCGCTCGGCACGATCGCCAGCAGCACGATCGTGTCGCGTCGTACGGGCTGTGGCGCTGACGCGGCCGGGCTCGGTGATCCACTTCGAGCCCGGCATGGACATGGCGCCGGACTGGGCGATCATCCGCTCGCTGTTCCGCTTCGGCCTGCCGACCGGCGTGCAGGGCATCGCGATGAACGTCGGCGGGCGTGCTGCTGCTGCGCTTCATCGGCTCGCTCGAGCACAGCGCCGCGGCGCAGGCCGCCTACGCCGTCGGCTACACCGAGCTCTTCTCGCTGATCACGTGGACGTCGGTCGGCCTGATGGGCGCGACGGCGACGATCGCCGGCCAGAACCTCGGCGCGGGCAAGCCCGAGCGCGCGGCCGAGGGCGTGCGGGTGGCGTCGCGGATCGGCCTGTGCGTGGCGGCCGGCGTCGGCGCGCTGTTCCTGCTCGTTCCGCGGCTACCTGCTCGGCGATCTTCGGCATGAACGACCCGATGGTGCTCGTCGCTCGGCCAGCAGCTGCTGCGCTACCTGAGCGTGTCGGGGCTCTTCATCACGGTGGCGCTCGTGCTACACGGGCGGCCTGCAGGGCACCGGCGACACGCGCAGCCCGCTCTACATCTCGATCGTCTCGCAGATCGTCGTGCCGCTCGGCCTGTGCGCCGTGCTCCAGGCGACGGGCGGGCTGCGGCCGGCGGCATCTGGACGGCGCATCGTGCTCGGCCACATGACGCGGTGCGGGCTGAGCGTGGCGCGGTTCCGCCAGCAGAAGTGGCGGTCGATCGAGGTCGCGATTCCGTCCTGATCGCGCGGCCGTAACCCATTCGGAGGCTCCATGAACGAATCCGGTCTCTTGTCCCGCTGGCGCGCGGCGGCTCCCTATCTCCTGAGCGTCCTGCGGATCGTCGCCGGGTTTCTCTTCATGCAGGTCGGCACGGCGACGCTCTTCGCGTTCCCGGCGGCCGTCATGCCGGGAGGGGGGACGGCGCCCCTCGGGTCCCTGGGCTGGTTCGCGGGCGTACTTCAGGGGTTCGGGGGCCTCTTCCTCCTGCTCGGTCTCTTCACCCGCCCGGTCGCATTCCTGCTTTCCGGAGAAATGGCCGTCGCGTATTTCAAGTTCCACGCCCCCCAGGGGCTCTGGCCCCTCCTCAACCAGGGCACCGATGCCGTTTTCTACTGCTTCCTGTGGCTTTACCTGTCGGCCGCGGGGGGCGGTCCCTGGAGCCTCGACGCCCTGAGGACGCGGAAGGTCGCGGTGTCGATCTGAGGGGTTCCCGTTCGTCAACATCACAGGAGCCAGGGTCGACACCCGGTCGAGGTCGTCCGGGGCCCGGTTCCGGCAAGTCCAAAGGAGACAGGCAATGCGAGTGATGGTGCTGGTCAGGGCCACGAAGGATTCCGAGGCGGGGACGCTGCCCGACGAGAAGCTGCTCACCGACATGGGCCGGTACAACGAGGAGCTCGTCAAGGCGGGCATCATGCTCGCGGGCGAAGGACTTCACCCGAGCGTGAAGGGCAAGCGCATCCAGTTCTCGGGGGGCAGGCGCACCGTCGTTGATGGCCCCTTCAGCGAGACCAAGGAGCTCATCGCCGGCTACTGGTTGTGGCAGGTCAAGTCGATGGAGGAGGCCGTCGAGTGGGCGCGTCGCTGCCCGATCCGATGCCCGGCGAGGACGCCGAACTCGAAATCCGCCCATCTTCGAGGCCGCCGACTTCGGGGCGGAGTTCACCCCCGAGCTGCGCGAGCAGGAAGAGCGTCTGCGCGCGCAGATCGACGCGAAGAAGTAGCGGTGGGCGGGCTACTCCCGGGGGTCGTCCCCCGGGAGCCGGTCCGCGAGCTTCGCGACGCGCTGCGCCAGGCGGGCGTCGCCGAGCTTTTCGGCCCACCCCGCAAACCCCGGGTCGGCCCGCGCCAGCGGAGCTCGTCCACCTCGGAAAAGAGCGGCGCGTCGGTCCGGAGCGTCGCGAGCCGCTTGAAGAGCAGCGCGTCCTCGCGGCGCTCGCCCAGCACCTCCGGCGGGAAGTCCTCGATCGGGCCGTGGGATCAGCGCCCGCCGTCTTCGGCCCGATGCCCGGGATGCCGGGATAGCCGTCGGCCGAGTCGCCGACCAGGGCGAGGAAGTCGGGGATCAGCGCGGGGTCGACGCCGAACTTCTCGCGCACGCCGCCGCGTCGCGGATCTCTCCGCTCTTCGGCGATCGACCTGCACGACGCGATCGCCTACGACGCACTGCGCCAGGTCCTTGTCGGGCGTCCAGATGCAGACCTGCTCGACGGCTCGTCCGCGGCCGCGAGCGCGCCGCCGACGCGAGCGCGTCGTCGGCCTCGAGCTCGACCATCGGCCAGACGACGACGCCCATCGCGCGAGCGCGTCCTCCAGCGGATGAAACTGCGCCCACAGAGCGCGGGTCGATGCCCTCGCCGGTCTTGTAGCCCGGCCAGAGGTCGTTGCGGAACGACTCGATGACGTGATCGGTCGCGACGCCGAGGTGCGTGGCGCCGCCTTCGAGCATCTGCGCGACGGTGTGCAGCACGCCGACGACGGCGCCGAAGGGCCGATCCTCGCCTTCCGCGCCGGCCCGTAGAAGTGGCGGAAGAGCTCGTAGGTGCCGTCGATGAGGTGGACGATCATGCGCCCCGGGACTGTATCGGAGGAAGATGGCTCTCGATCGTTTGAATCGCAACTCGAAACCGAGGAGGTGAACGATGGCGGTCTACGTCGACGGGTTTCTGCTGGCGGTGCCGAAGAAGAACATCCAGGCGTACCGCCGGATGTCCGCGAAGGCCGGCAAGATCTGGCGCGAGTACGGCGCGCTCGAGTACCTCGAGTGCGTCGGCGACGACCTGAAGAAGGGCGCGTCCCGCGTTCCCGCGGGGCGTCAAGCTCAAGGCGGGCGAGGCGGTGGTCTTCTCGTACATCGTCTACAAGTCGCGTGCGCACCGCGACCGCGTCAACGCGAAGGTGATGAAGGACCCGCGGATCGCGGACATGATGGTCGGAGAAGACATGCCCTTCGACGTGAGACGCATGGGCTACGGCGGCTTCCGGGTCTTCGTCGAGGCCTAGCCGATCGCCAGCACCGCGGAGCCCCGGGCGACGCGCCGCGAGTGGATCGGGCTCGCGGTGATCGCCCTGCCGTGCGTCCTCTACTCGATGGACCTCACGGTGCTGAACCTCGCGGTGCCGGCGCTGAGGGCGGAGCTGAAGCCGAGCGCCTCGGAGCTGCTGTGGATCGTCGACATCTACGGCTTCCTCGTCGCCGGCTCGCTCATCACGATGGGCACCCTCGGCGACCGGATCGGCCGGCGGCGACTGCTCCTGATCGGCGCGGTCGCGTTCGGCGTCGCCTCGGTCGTGGCCGCGTTCTCGACGACCGCGGGGATGCTGATCGCGGCGCGCGCCCTGCTCGGGATCGCGGGCGCGACGCTGGCCCCCTCGACGCTGTCGCTGATCCGCAACATGTTCCACGACCCGCGGCAGCGCACGGTCGCGATCTGGGTGTGGATGACGAGCTACTCGGTCGGCGGCGCGATCGGTCCGGTCGTGGGCGGCGTGATGCTGCAGCACTTCCCGTGGGGCTCGGTGTTCCTGATCGCCGTGCCGGTGATGGCGCTGCTGCTCGTGGCGGGGCCGAGGCTGCTGCCCGAGTTCCGCGACCCCGGCGCGGGCCGCCTCGATCTGGCGAGCGCGGCCCTGTCGCTGGCGAGCGTGCTGTCGGTGATCTACGGCGTCAAGCGCGCCGCCGAGCACGGACCGGGATGGGTGCCCGCGCTGACGGTCGCGGCGGGTGTGGCGCTCGGCACCGTCTTCCTGCGGCGGCAGCGCATGCTCGCGGATCCGCTGATCGATCTCGCCCTGTTCCGCTCGCCGGCCTTCAGCGCGGCCCTCGTGACCTACACGCTCGCGCTCTTCGTCGCGTTCGGGGCCTTCATCTTCATCGCGCAGTACCTCCAGCTCGTCCTCGGGCTCGCGCCGCTCGAGTCGGGTCTCTGGACGGTTCCCTGGTCGCTCGGCTTCATCCTGGGGTCGCTCGCCACGCCGGCGCTCGCGCGGAGGTTTCGACCCTCGGCAGTCATCGCCGCCGGCCTCGTCCTGGCGTCGATCGGCTTCGGGGTCCTGACGCAGGTCGGCGCGACCTCGGGGATCGCCGTGATCGTGGCGGCGTCGATCCTCTTCTCGATCGGCCTGTCCCCGGCGATCACGCTCGTCACGGACCGGGTCCTGAGCTCGGCCCCGCCCGAGCGGGCCGGAACGGCCTCGGCGCTCTCGGAGACGAGCGCGGAGCTCGGCGGGGCGCTCGGGATCGCCGTCCTCGGCAGCGTCGGGACCGCCGTCTACCGCGGGGCGATGGCCGGTGCCGTGCCGGCGGCCGTGCCGCCGGGTGCGGCCGAGGCGGCCCGCAGCACGCTCGGCGGGGCGGTGATCGCGGCGGCGGAGCTGGCCGACCCGCTCCGGGTCGAGCTGCTCTCGGCGGCCCGCGACGCCTTCACGCGCGGGTTCCAGCGGGCGGCGCTCGTCTCCGCCTTCGTCTCGGCGGGCCTCGCCGTGCTCTCGGCCGTCATGCTCCGGGACAGGCCGCCCGAGGCGCGCTGAGCCCGCGGAGGAAGCCTCAGAACCGGAAGGACCGCTCCGACTCGAGCAGGCGCAGCCGCGGTTCGTCGAGGGCGGCGACTTCCCGCCGGATCCTCGAGAGCGAGGGCGGTTTCACGTGGTACAGGAAAACCGGCACGCGTGGCGGCGCCTTGGCGAGCTCGCCCGGCAGCAGCTGCGGGGTCAGGTGGCAGGAGGCCTCGGCCACGGCCGCCTGCGCGTTGGAAAACGAGACCTCGAGAAAAATCGCCTTCAGGTCCCGCGCGCGCCTGGCGCGCACCCAGAGCCGGCGCGTCGGCATGGTGTCGCCCGAGAAGAGGACCGAGCGCCCGGGCTTCGAAACGAGGTAGCCGTAGGCCGGAACCACGTGGTCGACGGGGACGGGAGTGAAGCTCAGCCCGCCCGCCCGGAGCGTGCGCCCGGCCGGCACGGGCCGGTAGACGATCGTGGGCTTCGCGCGCGAAGGCAGCCGCGAGAAGTCCGGCCAGGTCGCGTCGTTGAAGACGTGGCGCGCGAGCGTCGAAAGCACGGGAGGCGGCGCGACGAGCTCGAGCGGCCGCTCGCGGCCGTAGATGTTCTCGATCAGGAAGGGCAGCGAGGCGATGTGGTCGAAGTGCGCGTGCGTCAGGACGACGCGCCGGATGCGCCGCTGGGCCGCGAGCGGCAGGGTGTCGGTCAGGCTGCCGGCGTCGAGGGCCGTCTCACCATCGATGAGAAACGTCGTCATCCGGCAGCCGGGTGCGGAGCCGCCGTACGGGCCGAGGGCCCTGATCGCGAGGGCTTTCCGGGGAATCACGTTGGCGCGATTGTAAGGCAGAGATCGGGGTCAGTAAGCAGTCAGCAGTAAGCCGGGCTGCGCCGGATGGCCTCGCTTACTGCTTACCGCTTACCGATCCTAGAAGTCCTGCCCCAGGTAGAAGAAGAGCTTGAAGTCCGAGAGCGACTGATTGAAGTTCCACTGCTTGGCGAAGTCGAAGTGCAGCGGCAGGCCGAGGAAGGTCGTCTGGATGCCGAAGCCCCAGTCCGAGAATCCGCCCTCCGAGCCGTTGCATCCTTCCGGCAGCCCGTTGCCGCAGAGGGTGTAGTCGCTCCAGAACTGCCACGGCTGCCCCTTCAGCGCGGCGCCGCCGACGTCGATGAACACCTTGCCGCGGATCTCCCGGAAGCCGAGGATCGGGGTGGCGATGAAATCGATCAGCGGGAACCGGAACTCGACGTTCAGGAACCCGGCGGTGTTGCCGTAGAGGCTGTAGACCGGGAAGGTGCGCAGCGTGTCGATGCCGCCGAACGCGAGCACGTCCGGCAGGGCGCCCGCGGCCCGGAAGCCGTAGAGGCGGACGGCGAAGAGCGAGCGGCGCGTGACCTTGAAGTAGTGGCGCAGGTCGAGCGTCGTGTCGAAGGTCAGCGTCGTCTGGTCGAGATCGGGAAACAGCTCCGAGGGGACATTGCACGCCGTGCCGCTGAGGCACGGGGCCCAGGTGACGCCGAGGGCGACCTTGCGCCCGGAGATCGGTCCGAAGGACTCGTACTGCGTCGTGTCGCCGACCAGCCGCGCGCCGATCGAGGGGAAGTCGTTCTGGGTCGGGATGATTCTCCGGCGGTCTTCCGCCTGGTCCCAGATCGGGTACCCGTTGTACTCGCGCGAGAGGTACCCGATCGTGCCCTCGACCCGGTAGAAGCGGTTCAACGGGTAGGAGCCGAAGATGTTGCCGCCGATGTAGTTGTAGTTGCTCCGGGTGTCGACTTCGCCGTCGGCCCGGAGGATGTAGTAGTACTGGCGGTAGTAGAACGCCTCGATGCCTTTCTGCAGCCGCTTCGAGAGGTCGGCGTACTGCACGGTGGCGTTGGTGTAGCCCGAGATCGTCTGCAGGATGCCCGTGAGCCTGCGGTCGCCCAGGTCGTCGCCGAAGGTCAGGATCGTGTTCGACAGGAACTGCCCGTCGCTCGCCAGGCCCGCCAGGATCTGGGCGTCCTCGAGGAAGAGCTTGTGGCTCGGCCGGGTCATCTTCTCCGGGTCGATGGACACCTCGATCGACGGCTGGAAGGGAGCGATCGTCGCCGGGCCGGCGGGCGAGGGCGCGGGGTTCAGCTCGGCGAGCTTGCGGTACGGCTTCTTGACGTCGGTGACGTAGAGCATGAAGCGGCGCTTGAAGTACGCCGAGAAGATGAGCCGCTCGGTCCCGTCGCGGCCCTGGATGACGGCCGGCGAGAAGCAGCCGCCGACGACGTTGGTGAACATGTTCGTCTCGCCGGTTTCGAGGCTGACCGAGTAGATGTTGTAGACGCCGCCGTCGCGGTCCGAGGCGAAGAAGAGGCGCTTGCCGTCGGGCGAGAGCGAGGCGTCCTCGTCGTTGGAGTCGCCGTAGGTGATCTGCTCGCGCGAGCCGGCCACGCCCAGCTTGAACCGGAAGATCTTCGCCGTCGTGCCCTGGACGCCGGAGTAGTAGATCCACTGGCCGTCCGGCGAGAAGGTCGGGGCGAAGTCGAAGGAGCGATCCTGCGTCAGGTTCGTGATCGCCTTCGTGTCGAGGTTGTACGAGTAGATGTCGGCGTCCCCGCCCTTGAACGCCATGAACGCCACCGTCCGGCCGTCGGGGGAGAAGGCCGGGTTCAGCTGCTGATCGAGGCCCGGCATCGGGATCATCTGCTCGATCCTGCCGTCGAGGGCGTTCAGGAGCAGGAGCTCGCGGCCCCGCTCCTTGCGCACGAAGAAGGCGATCGTGTTCCCGTCGGGGGCGACCGCCAGGTCGACGCCTCCGACCGGTCCGGTCGTCAGCCACTGGGCGACGATGTACTCGTACTCGGTCTTGAAGCCCTTGGTGAGGTTCCGGAAGAGCTTGCGGTCCCGGGGCGACCACACGACGACGTTGGCGTCGTTGCCGAGCGTCGAGATGGCCGCGCCGAAATCGCCCGACGGGAACGGCCGCACGGAGACTTCGGCCGAGCCCTCGTCGGCCAGGCGGACGCTGTCGCCGAAATCGATCGGCTCGCCGCGCTCGGTCAGCATCCGGATGTAGCGCTGGCGCAGGTACCGCCGGAACCGGATGTCGAACTCTTCCCCCGAGAGGCCGAAGGTGCGCCTCAGGACGCGGTCGATGTTGGGCCCGAGCTGGCCGCGGTACTCGAAGACGAAGTCGCGCACGCCGTCCTTGCCCCACTCCGACTCGATGTAGTCGAAGACGGCGTGGCCGAACCGGTACGCGAAGAACCCGGTGATGCCGCGCTCCGCGATCTCGGGCACCTGGTCGGAGAGGACCGCGTCGCGCAGCACCATCTTGTCCCGGGCGTCCTCGTCGGAGGCGAAGTACGAGGCCATGCCCTCCGTCAGCCACTGCGGCGCGCCCGAGGTGTAGGCACGGATGAAGCTGCCGCCGAAGAAGATCTCGAACTGGAAGACGTGCGTCAGCTCGTGCGCGACGAGCTTCTGCAGCTCCTCGTCCGGCATGTCGATCGGCAGGACCATGCGGTTGCGTGTCGGCAGCGCGAATGCGCCGAGGCCCTCGGGGATGAAGCCCGAGAGCGTGTTGGTCTGCTCGAACTCGGAGTGGGTCGCGTAATAGATGAGGTTGATCGGCTTGGGGATCTGGAAGTTGAGCTGGCGGGAGAGATCGTCGTACGCGCTCTCGGCGTAGGAGGCGACCTTCTGGAGCGAGACCTCCTCGCGGTCGTGGTAGAAGATCAGGAAGTGCGTCGACCGGTAGTTCTTCCACTTGAACGTGTCGTAGGCGATCTTGTTCTGGCCGAAGTACCCGTAGTACGGATCGAGGACCTGGGCCTGGGCGGCATGCGACCCGGCGAACGCGACAACGAAGACGGCGGCGGCGAGAAGGTTCTTCATGCGGGCCTCGGGCGGCTCAGTTGGTGAAGATGTAGCGCTCGGCTTCGCGGTCGCGCGCGACGAACGTGTTCAGGATCTGGCTCTCGAGCGAGAACAGGTTTTCGAAGAGGCCCTGCAGCTCGTCGGCGCGGCGGCTGCTCGTCTGGCGGAAGTCCTTGAACTGGTCCTGGAGGAGCTTTTCGCCCGTCTGCCCGTCGAAGACGAGAATCACGATGTCGAACATGAAGCCGGTCTGCTCGACGTACACCTGGCGGTAGTACGTGCGCCCGTCGATCGGCGAGGTGTACTCCTCGGTCTTGTAGCCGGAGCGGTCCTCGATCTTGAACTCGAGGCTTCCCGAGACGATGATCTCGGCTCCCGTCTGCAACCCGACCGACGCCCAGAACTCCTGGGCCTTGGCGAGCTCGGTCAGGCTCTGGGTCGGGAGCTTCAGGTCCGGGGGCGTCAGGATGATCTCGAACTGGGTCTTCTTCTCGAGCTGCTTCTTCATGAAACGGTGGTATTCGCCCTGGAGGTCGACGGTCGCGAGGCGCTTGTCGCGCGCCTTCTCCGCGTCGGTGACGAGGATGAAGGGCGCGAGCGCGATCCGCTCGTTGCCGCGCAGGGGCAGCTTGGGCTTGAGCGGAAGGCGCAGGCGCACCTGATCGACGCCGGCGAGCGCCGGAAAGGCGGCCAGAAGCAGCGCGATCGAAACGGCGACGAGCCTACGGCGCACTCGCGGCCTTTCCGGTCGTCTTCGTGTACGAGGTGTAGAACTCGGCGAAACGGGCGTAGTTGCGGCGGATGTAGTTGTTGTTCGGGTCGAGCTCGAGCGCCTTCTTGTACTCGGTGAGCGCGCGGGCGAAATCGCCGTTGGCCTCCATCGCGACCGCGAGGTTGTTGTGCGCGCGCGCGTTGCCCGGCTGTTTCGCGATCGCCTGCTCGTAGCGGAAGGCGGCTTCCCGCCAGTGGCCCTGCTTGGCGACGTCGGTCCCGAAGGCGATCTGCGTTTCGGCGCGCTCGGTATTGGAGTACGACGTGCACGCGCTCGCGACAAGAAGTAAGGTGAGGACCAACGTGCGGTTTCGTCTCAAGCGCTCGCCCGCCTCCCGTGTCGGGGTGGCTATTATAGGTTTCCCGTCGACGGGGAATCGGAGAATTGTCGACGCGGCGTCCATGAAAGATGGCTTAAGAACGTGAGCCCTCCGCCCTCCTCCCTGGCCCGCCGGGCCGCGCTCTCGTGGGCCCGGGGCAGCGTGACCCCGCAGCGGCTGTGGCCGGTCCTGCGCGCGCGCGGAGGCGTCGAAGGAGTCTTGTCCTCCGAAGAGGAGGACTTGTCCGCTTTTTTGGGCTCCCGGGAGCGCGCGCGGGCGGTGCTGCGCGCGGGAGACGACGCGGAGGCGGACCGCTGGGCCGCCCGCGTCGAGGCGGCGGGCGTGCGGCTGGTGACGGCTTTCGATCCCGAGTACCCGGCCGCCCTCGTCGAGATCGCCGACCCGCCCTTCCTCCTCTTCGCGCTCGGCCGCCTCGAGCGGCTCCGGCTGCCCGCGATCGCGATCGTGGGCTCCCGCGACGCATCGCGCTACGGCCGGGACGTGGCCGCGCGGCTGGCGCGGGAGATCGCGGGCGCGGGCGTGACGGTCGTGTCGGGCTTCGCCCGCGGCGTCGACGCGGCGGCCCACGAAGCGGCCCTCGAGGGCCCGGGCGGCACGATCGCCGTCCTCGGCTGCGGGGTCGACGTCGACTATCCGCGCGAGCACCGGCGCCTGAAGGAGCGTCTCGCCGCCGACCACCTCCTGCTGTCCGAGTACCCCCCGGGGACCGAGCCGCGCCCGCAGAACTTCCCGATCCGCAATCGCGTCATCGCCGGGCTCTCGGCCGGGATCGTCGTCGTCGAGGCCTCGCGCCGGTCGGGCTCGCTCATCACGGCCAGGCTCGCCGCCGACTTCGGACGCGACGTGTTCGCCGTGCCGGGCTCGGTCTTCTCGCCCACGTCGGAAGGCACGCACGCGCTGCTCAAGGACGGCGCGATCCTGTGCCGGGGCGCCGAGGACGTTCTCGCGGAGCTCTTCCCTTCGGTGGGGCGGCCGCGCGCGGCCGCGGCGGCGCCTTCCGTCGCGGTCGAGATTTCGGCCGAGGCGCGGCGTATGCTCGAACTGCTCGCGCGCGAAGATCTCTCGGCCGAGGAGCTCGCGCACGCGCTCGACCTGCCGGCGGCGACGGTTCTCGCCGGCCTCTTCGAGCTCGAGGCGGCGGGCCTGGCGCTGGCGGTCGAGGGCGGAAGGTATGGAGTGGAGCGGCGGTGAGGGAGAGTCGGTGGGCAGTCAGCAGTAAGCAGTAAGCCGTGAGCCAAACTCCTTTCCTGCTTACCGCTTACCGCCTACGGCTTACTCCCCGGGAATAGCCGGATGTTGCAGACAAGCGGAACGGTCGAGTTTGCGATTTCCAGTTTGATGTGAGACCGTCCCCGCCCCATATGGCCAAGTCCATCGTCATCGTCGAGTCGCCCGCGAAGGCCAAGACCCTCGAGAAGTTTCTCGGTAAGGGGTTCAAGGTCCTCGCGTCGTACGGCCATGTCCGGGATTTGCCGCGCAAGGGCCTCGGCATCGACCGCGAGCATTCGTCTATGAGCCCACCTACGAGATCCTCGCCGGCAAAGAGAAGACGATCAACGAGCTGAAGAAGGCCGCGAAGGCGGCCGACAACGTCTATCTCGCCGCCGACCCGGACCGCGAGGGCGAGGCCATCTCCTGGCACCTCCAGCAGACCCTGCAACCGGGCGCCGGCAAGACGAAGTTCCAGCGGGTGCGCTTCAACGAGATCACGAAGAAGGCCGTGCTCGCGGCCATGGAGCAGGCGGGCGAGATCGACGGCCGGCGGGTCGACGCGCAGCAGGCGCGCAGGATCATCGACCGGCTCGTCGGCTACGAGGTCTCGGACCTGCTCTGGAAGAAGGTCTGGCGTGGCCTTTCCGCCGGGCGCGTGCAGACGGTCGCCCTGCGGATCATCTGCGAGCGCGAGAGCGAGATCGAGGCGTTCGTCCCGGTCGAGTACTGGGTGGTCGACGCGCGGCTCGAGGGGAGGATCCCGCCGGAGTTCACGGCGCGCCTCTCGTCCTTCGACGGCGAGAAGCTCAAGTTCGACGGCTCGGACCCGCGCCTGCCGGACGAGGCGTCGGCGAAGAAGGTTCTCGACGAAGTCGCGAAGGCCGCCTGGACCGTCTCCTCGGTCGAGACCTCCGAGCGCCGGAAGAACCCGGCGCCGCCCTTCATCACCTCGCAGCTCCAGCAGGCCGCGGCCCGCCGCGGCTTCGCCGTGCGGCGCACGATGCAGATCGCCCAGCGCCTCTACGAGGGTCGCGAGATTCCGGGGCGGGGCACGGTCGGCTTGATCACGTACATGCGCACGGACTCGACGCGCGTGTCCGCCGACGCGCTGACGGCGGTCCGCGAGCACATCGCCGCAAAGTACGGGCCCGAGTCGATGCCCGAGTCCCCGCGCTACTTCAAGAGCCGCCGCGACACGCAGGACGCGCACGAGGCCATCCGCCCGACGTACCTCGACCTTCCGCCCGACGAGGTCGCGAAGTACGTCGCCGGGGACGAGGCGAAGGTCTACCGGATCATCTGGGAGCGCTTCGTCGCCTCGCAGATGGCGCCCGCCGTCTACGACACGACCTCCGCCGACATCACGGCCGGGCGCGCGGTCTACCGGGCCTCCGGCTCGACTCTGAAGTTCGCGGGGTACCTGGCGGCGTACGGCGTCTCCGCCGAAGAGGACGACGACGCCGACAAGGACTCGCCGAAGCTGCCGCCGCTGACCCAGGGCGAGACCCTGAAGCTCGTCGAGGTCGTGCCCGAGAAGAAGGCCACCCAGCCGCCGCCTCGCTTCAACGAGGCCTCGCTCGTGAAGTTCCTCGAAGAGAACGGCATCGGCCGGCCCTCGACGTATGCCGAGATCCTCCGGAAGATCGAGGAGCGCCGGTACGTCCACCGCAAGGACCGCCGCTTCATCCCGACGGCCCTCGGGCGGACGGTCATCGAGCTGCTGATCCCGTACTTCGACGACTTCTTCGAGACCGCCTACACCGCGCGCATGGAGGAGGCGCTCGACGACGTCGAGGAGGGCAAGCTCTCCTGGACGAAGGCGCTCTCGGATTTCGACAAGACCTTCACGCGCGACCGCGACCGGGCGCTCGAAGGGATGGTCTCGGGCAAGGCCGGCATCCCGCTCGCCCAGGCGAAGAAGCTGAAGCTCTCGGCCGTCCCGGAGATGGACGAGAAGTGCCCCAAGTGCGGCAAGAAGCTGAAGCTCCGCATGGGGAAAAACGGCCTCTTCATCGCCTGCAGCGGCTACCCCGAGTGCACCTTCACGCAGGACATCCCGGACCCCGAGGAAGACGCCGTCGACATGTCGGAGATCGAGAAGACGACCTGCGACGAGTGCGGCGAGCCGATGAAGGTGCGCCAGAGCCGGACGGGCTCGACGTTCCTCGGCTGCACGGCGTATCCCAAGTGCCGGAACGTCGTGAACATCGCCGTCGCCGGCGGCAAGGCCGAGGCCAAGCCGGACGAGCCGACCGGCCTCGACTGCCCGCGCTGTGGCAACGGCCTGGTGCGGCGGCACGGGCGCTTCGGGGCGTACGTGTCGTGCTCGAACTACCCGGCGTGCAAGTACAAGCCGCCCAAGCCCGTCAAGGACACCGGCGTCCGGTGCCCCAAGGACGGCGGCATCATCGCCGAGCGCCGCGGGCGGTTCCGCCCCTTCTACGGCTGCATCAATTACCCCAACTGCGACTTCTCGCTGTCGGTGCGCCCGATCCCCGAGAAGTGCCCGCAGTGCGGCAACGCGTACCTGCTCTTCCGCGAGCGCAAGTCCGGCAACGTCTTCGCCTGCGACAAGGCGGGCTGCGGGTTCGAGAAGCCGCCGGGGGAGCTTCCGCCGATCGTCGAGTTCACGCCGGAGGCGCCGCCGGACGTGCCGGACGCGGTGGTCGTGGCGAAGGCGAAGAAGCGGTCCCCCCGGGCGAAGGCCGCCGCGGACGACGGCGACGCGAAGGCCGGCGCAACGAGAGTCGCGAAGCCTCGGGCAAAGCGGGCGGCGAGCCGTCCACCAACGTAAGACCCCCGGCAGTAGGCAACGCCGGCCGGAGGCCGACGGTAACTCAACTGCTCGCGTCACCTGTCATCCCGAGCGCTCGTCGCCCGTCAACCCGAGCGCCCATCAACCGTCGTCCCGAGCACTCAACGCCTGTCAACCCGAGGCTCATCGAACGTCATCCCGAGCGAAGCGAGGGATCCCGTGCTCTTGAGCCAGGGTCAGCTATCGAGTCCGGGATCCCTCGGGCCTGCGGCCCTCGGGATGACCGGCAACCGCTTGCGCGTCGCCGGTCAGTTCTCTCCGCCCGGGACCCCCGGGATGTTCAGGAACTTCCGGAACGGGTCCTTCCAGGGGAAGACCTGGGCGATCCGCCAGAGACGGTCGGTCAGCGGCGGTTTCGCCGCCGGGTTCTTGAAGCACTCGGCGCAGCGCGGAAGCTTCGAGAAGTCGCCCGCGCGGAATCCCTCTTCGATCGTCGCAAGAAACGGCGAGGCCGCGATCTCGGCGATCGACTTCTCCCGCACGTTGCCGAGCTTCTGGGTGCCGTCGTAGTCGTAGCAGCAGTGCGTGACGTCGCCGTTGCAGAGGATGACGAACCACTGGTACGGCGTCCCCTGGAAACAGCCGTAGTAGGCCTGGTGGAGCTCGGTGACCTCGGAGGTGTCGAGGCCCTCGCAGGTCTTCTGGATGATCGTCGCCTGGGGGTAGCGGTCGAGATGGAAGAACTCGCGGAAGCTCTTGACACTCTCGTCGTGAGTTTGGGTCGTGATCATGCGCTGGATCTCGACGACGATCTTTTTCCCCTTCGACATCTCGAGGAAACGCCGGATGTTCTCGACGACGACGTCGAACTTCCCGCCCTTCCTCACGATGGGGTAGACCTCGGGCTTGAGCGTGTCGATGCAGATGCGGATCTTCGAGAGCGACGAAGCCAGGATGTCCCTCGCCCACTGCTCGGACAGGAGCGTCCCGTTGGTCGAAACGCACACGCCCGGGAAGAGGTCGATCGCCTCGCAGAGCCGCTTGTAGAGGAAGGGCTCGCCCATCTCGTGGAGGTACTTCATCGGGAGCTTCAGCTCCCGCATCTGACGGGCGACGTCCTCGACCATGTCGAAGGGGGCGTCCTCGAAGGGCCGCGTCAGGACGTCCATCGGGCACATCCCGCACCGCAGGTTGCAGCGGGAGGTCAGCTCGAGCATGTACTTGAGGGAGTTCAGGCGCAGGCCGTTCTTGCCCTTGCTCATGGCGTGCGCCTCGCCTCGAGCCCCGCCATCGCCGCGACGACCGGCAGGGCGTTCTTCTTGTCGAAGAGGATCATCGTGCGGGCGTTGCACTCGTGCGTGCACTTGCAGAGGCGCGCGTGCTTGGCGGAGACGAACTCCCGCGCGGCTTCGCTTTCGCGGATCTTGGCCCAGTCGTAGCCCGACGCGCGGACGTTGCCGAGTACGTCCGAGATGAGCTCGCAGCCGTGCACGTTGCCTTCTTCCGTCAGGACGTACTCCCTTTCGCCGGCGAGGCAGAAACCCTCGAAGCCCCCGCCCTTCGCCTGGCGGCCGATGTACTCGAAGCGGCGGCGGTTGATCTCCCGCCGCGCCCGGGTCCGCGCGCCCTTCCAGCCGGCGCGGGCCTCGTCCGGAGGATAACGGAGGTCGATCGTCTTCGACAGCCGCAGATAGAGGTCGACGTCGAGGTTCTCCTTGACGGACGGGTCGAACGCCTCGCCGCGGACGAAGCCGAGCGAGTGATGGTTCGGCCGGTACTTCGCGTAGACGAACTCGCAGAAGGCCTCGATCTCTTTCTGGTTGTCCCGCATGAAGACGGTCGTGACGCCGGCCGTGAGGTTCGGCGTGCGCCGGGAGAGATCGATCAGCGCCTCCAGGGTCGCGAGCGCGCGGTCGTAGAGCCCGGGCACGGCGCGCACGCGGTCGTGGAATTCGCGGAAGCCGTCGATCGAGACGGTGACGCCGAGCGAAAGGTCCGGCGAGAAGGAGCAGATCTTCTCGGCCGCCCGCGCGATCTCGTCGGGGGAGAAGCCGTTGGTCGGGATCGAGGCCGAGAAGAACGCGCAGCGCTCGAAGTAGACCCGGATGAGCTCCGGCAGGTCGCGCCGGAGAAACGGCTCGCCGCCCGAGATCAGGAGCAGGCGGATCGGCGGCAGGGTCGCCGCGAAGCGGTCCATCTCCTCCAGGGTCAGCTCGTTCTTGCCGGCGTTGATCGGATAGAAGCAGTGCGCGCAGCGCGCGTTGCAGACGGACGTCACGAAGTGCGTCCACTGAGCGATCGAGTCCGTGGGAGCGATCCAGTCGCGGGCGAGGGCCAGGCCCTGGGCGAGCTTGCGGACGGTCATGCCGCGCGAGCCTCGAAGAACCCCTTGATTCGGGCGACCTCGCCGGTGAAGAGCCACGGGAAGAGCGCCAGCGCCCTGGCGCCGTGGCCCGCGCGGAGCATCCGGCCGACCGTGATCCAGAGGTGCGGGAAGAGGAAGAGCAGGGCGGGAAAGCGCACGAGCGACTTGCCCGGCCGGTCGTGGTCGCGGCGGGTCTCGTAGATCGTCCGCCCGCAGGCGACCTGCTTCTCCCAGAACGCGCTCCAGTCGAGCCGCTCGTGGCGGTGCGTCACCGCGATCGCGGGGTCGTACCACAGCCGTCCGCCCCGGGCCGTCACCGCCAGGGCGAAGACGGTGTCCTCGCCGGTGTTCGACTCGGGAAAGCGCACCGGCCCGATGGCGTCGCGCCGGTAGACGATCGCCATGGTGGGGATGTTCGCCTTCGCCGCGGGCTCGCCCGCGGCGATCCACTCGGAGTGATTGAGGTAGTAGTCGAGCTCGCCGTAGCGGCCGGGGCGTCCGTTGAGGATGCGCCCGCCGACGCCGACGATCGCCGGGTCGCTCGCGAAGGCACGCCGCGCGCGGGCGAGCCAGTCCGGGGGAGCCACGGCGTCCGCGTCGAGAAACCCCACGAGATCGCCCTCGGTCGCCTCGATGCCGACGTTGCGGGCCCCGCCGGCGTTGCGGCGGGAGGCGTTGCGAATCACCCGCGCTCCGGCCTGCCGCGCCGCGTCGGCCGAGCCGTCCGTCGAAGCGTCGTCCACGACCACGACCTCGGCCGGCGGCTCCGACTGGGCGAACGCCGAGGCGACGGCGTCGCCTACCGTGCGGGCGGCGTTGCGGCAGGGGACGACGACGCTGACGCGCATGAACCGGCCAGTCTATCTTGGGGTCAGGCCTTGATTCCGTACTCGAATGGTCCTCAACCGGTACAGATTCAAGGCCTGACCCCCGTTGGCGCCGCCGGCGGCGCAGCCCGCAGCAGGATCCGGTAGCGGAAGAGCCGCCCGATCCCCGGCACGCGCCAGAGGAGCTTCTCGATCCCGTGGACCACGGGAAAGGGCGCGGGCGAGTAGGTCATTTCGAGAAGCCGCCAGCCCGCCTCCTCGAGGAGCCGCCGGACCTCGCGCGGCCGCCGCACCGCGATGTGCTCGGGGAACTGCTTCAGGAGGACGTCGTGCGCCTTGAGCCTCTCGACGTAGTGCTCACGGTTGGGCGTGTAGGCCGCGAAGAGGCCGCCGGGTTTCAGGACCCGCGTCAGCGCCCGGAGCATCTGACGGACCGTCTCGTCGTCGACGTGCTCGAGCAGGTCGAAGGCGCCGGCCAGGTCGATCGAGGCGTCGGGGATCGGCTCGAGCGTCGCGACGTCTCCGCGGACGAAGCGGACGTTGGCGAGCCCGCGGCGCGCCCGTTCGGCCTCGGCAATCTCGAGGGCCCGCGCCGAGGCGTCGATGCCGACGGCCTCCTTCACGCGCGGGGCGAGCAGGAAGCAGACGTCGCCGCGGGCGCAGCCGAGGTCGAGGACGGTCTTCCCGGGCGAAGGGGAGGACAGCCGCAGGATGTCCCGGTCGCGCTCCATCCACTTGCGCTTTGGCGCGGCGAACGGCGTGACCCGGTGGAGCCCGTCGAAGTACTCGTCGGGGTAGAGGTCCGACTCGAAGGTCACGCCTCCATCTTAGGGCTCCCGCGTAGAATCGGCGCATGAAGGCCCCGTGGGAGAAGTTCTCCCTGCCGGGGGCGGAGCCGGCCTACGCGGTCGGGCGCTCGCCGGAGTTCGTGAAGACCATGCGCGCGATCTTCGGGCCGCTCGTCGAGCGCGTGACGAAGTTCCCGCCCGGCCGCCTGGCCTGGCTCATGGCGGAGGTGCCGGCGGAGGGCTCGCTCTCCGCCTTCTTCGCGGACCTCGAGAGGCGCCTGGAGCCGGCGGGCTCGCTCTGGGTCGTCTTTCCGAAGAAGCCCTTCCTCGCCGAGCTCGGATTCCCGTTCCTGTGGATCGACGTCCAGAAGGCGGGCCTGGCCGCGGGCCTCGTCGACAACAAGATCGCGGCCTTCTCGCCGCGGCTGACCTCGATCCGGTTCGTGATCCCCGTGGCGCGCCGAAAGGAGCGCGTCGCGTAAGACGCGCCTGGCTCGCGCCCGAGCCGTAGAATCTCCGCCATGAGACGACGACTTCGCCTCCCGGGTCTTCTCGTGATCGCCGTACTCGCGTCGGCGCCTCTGCCCGGCCGCGAGCTCCACTGGAGCTCGATCGACGTGCGCGCCCGCCTGGACGCGCAGGGCGCCCTTCACGTCGCCGAGAAGCAGGCGATGGTGTTCACGGGGGACTGGAACGGAGGGGAGCGGAGCTTCGACGTCCGTCCGGGGCAGTCGATCGCGCTCGAGTCGATCCACCGCATCGACCCCGACGGGACGCGGCACGAGCTCTCCCAGGGGGGGCTCTCCGCGGTCGACGAATGGGGCTGGGGCGGCGAGAACGTCCTGCGCTGGCGAAGCCGCCTCCCGTCCGACCCCGAGTTCGCGAACACCGAGCTCGTTTACGAGATTGCCTACGTGCTCTCGGGAGTGCTCGTGAAGCAGGGGAGCACTTACCTTCTCGACCACAACTTCGGGCTGCCGGCGGCCGACTTTCCGATCCGCAAGCTTCGCGTCTCGCTCGAGCTCGACCCGGTGTGGAAGCCGGAGGGCGCGTTCCCGGGCGTTTACGAGAGCGGGGTCCTCTCTCCCCGGTCGAACTTCACCGTCACGGTGCCGCTGTCCTACACCGGCGGCGGCTCGCCGGTCGTGTCCGCATCGGTCATGACCCCGGCGGTCCGGCGCGGGCTGCTCGGCGTATTCGCGGCGGCGATCGTCCTCCTCTACCTCGCCTGGCGCCGCCGCGAAACCGCGCTCGGACGTTTCGCGCCCCTCACGCCGCCCGAGGCGATCGACCAGGCGTGGCTCGAGAAGGACCTCCTGAACCTCGCGCCCGAGGAGGCGGGAGCGCTGTGGGACGAGTCGATCGGCGCTCCGGAGGTCGCGGCGGTGCTCGCGCGGCTCTCGGCGGAAAGGAAGATCTCGACCGAAGCCAGCGGCAAGACGCTCTCGATGCGCCTCCTGGTGCCGGTCTCGGAACTTCAGGGCTACGACCGGGACCTCGTCCAGGCGCTCTTCTTCTCCGGGCGCACGGAGACCGACACCGACGCGATCAAGAAGCACTACAAGGCGAGCGGCTTCGACCCGTCCTCGAAGATCAAGCCGGGCCTCGAGGCGAAGCTGAAGACGCATGCGGACTTCCAGGACAAATCGCCCGTGACGGGGGGGCGGCTGACGGTGCTGCTCTTCCTGGGAGGCTTCGCCGTCCACGCCTACGCGGTCGTCTCGGATGTCGAGCCGCTCGGCGAGGCGATCGGCTCGGCGATCCTCCATCTGGTCCTCTTCGGCATCGGCGCGATCTTCGCGTGGGCGTTCCAGAAGCGCATCGACCGGCTCGACGCCTGGTCGCCGCTCCTGCTGTGGGTGCCGGCGCTGCTCTTCTGGTTCGCGTGGCTCGGCGTTCGGGAGGGTTCGCGCACTTCGACGATCGTCGTCATCGGGCAGATGCTCCTGCGCCTGGCGGTCGTGAGCGGTCTCTTCTTCATCGCGAAGACACGCAGCGGCCCGAAGCGCGTCGCCCGGCGCAAGTCGTTGGCTTCGGCGCGCCGCTACTTCGCCTCGGAGCTTTCCAGGCCCGCGCCGCGGCTGGAGGACTCGTGGTTCCCCTACGTCGTGGCCTTCGGCCTGACCTCGCAGGCGGACAAGTGGTTCAAGGCGCACGGTGCCGCGGCGGCCGCGACGGGCACGAGCACGTGGCGAGGCTCGTCGAGCGGCTCGTCCTCCTCGTCTTCGTCCTCGGGTGGCGGCTGGACGGGTGGCGGCGGCGCCTTCGGCGGGGCCGGCGCGTCCGGGACCTGGGCGGTCGCCGCGGGTGCGCTCGCGGCAGGGGTCTCGGCGCCGTCCTCCTCCTCGAGCGGCGGCGGCGGCGGGGGAGGCGGCGGGGGAAGCTCCGGCGGCGGTGGCGGCGGCGGCTGGTAGGGCCTCGGCGCGCCGGCCCATAGAATCGCGGCCGTGAGCGACACGGTCTCGATCGTCGGCGCGGGCCTCGCCGGGTCCGAGTGCGCCTGGCAGCTCGCCCGGCGGGGCCACCGCGTGCGCCTCTACGAGATGCGGCCGAAGGTGACGACCTCGGCGCACGAAACCGACCGCTGCGCGGAGCTCGTCTGCTCGAACTCCTTCCGCTCGGACAACCCGCGGAACGCCGTCGGGCTCATCAAGCGGGAGATGGAGACGCTCGACTCGCTCGTGATCCGCTCGGCGCGCGCGGCGGCGGTTCCGGCGGGAGACGCCCTCGCGATGGACCGGCACGTCTTCGCCGGTCTCGTGACCGACGCGATCGCGTCGCGGCCGGAGATCGAGCTCGTGCGCGAGGAAGTCACCGGGATCCCGCGCGAGGGGTTCGTCGTGATCGCGACGGGGCCGCTGACCTCGCCGGCCCTCGACTCCGCGATCGGGGAGCTCCTCGGCACCGAAGACCTCTACTTCTACGACTCGATGGCGCCGATCGTCGAGGCCTCCTCGCTCGACTTCTCGAAGATGTACGCGATGTCCCGCTACGGGAAGGGCGGGGGCGAGGACTACTGGAACTGCCCGCTCTCGCGCGAGGAGTACGAGCGGTTCCTGGACGCGCTCATCGCGGGCGAGACGGTGCCGATCAAAGACTTCGAGAAGGGCGTCTACTTCGAGGGGTGCCTGCCGATCGAGGTCATGGCCGAGCGGGGGCGCGAGACGCTGCGTCACGGCCCGATGAAGCCGATGGGGCTGCCGGACCCGAAGTCCGGAAGGCTCCCGTGGGCGGTCGTGCAGCTGCGGCAGGACGACCTGGCGAAGGAGCACTACAACATCGTCGGCTTCCAGACGAAGCTGAAGATCCCGGAGCAGCAGCGCGTCTTCCGGATGATCCCGGGCCTCGAGAACGCGGTCTTCGCGCGCTACGGGATGCTCCACCGCAACACCTACATCCACGCGCCGGCGCACCTCGACCGGTTCTTCCGCATGCGGCGACAGCCGCGGATCTTCTTCGCCGGCCAGATCACGGGGGTCGAAGGCTACGTCGAGAGCGCGGCGACGGGACTGGCGGTCGGGCTGGCGCTTTCGCAGATCCTCGAAGGCCGCGAGCCCGTGCCCGTGCCGTACACGACGGCGATCGGATCGCTCGCTCGCCACTGCTCCGAGCGGCCGCCCGAGGAGAAGTTCGAGCCCATGAACGTGACCTTCGGCCTGATCGAGGACACGTCCCACTCTCCCGTTCGCGACAAGCAGGTCCGGCGCCAGCGGATGGTCGACCGGGCCCTCGCCGCGATCGACGAGTGGAAGGGGCAGATCTCCGCGGCCCCCGCCGTCGTATCGTAGGCAGCCCGGAGGAACGCATGCCCACCTGGGACGACATCCAAGCGGCGCGCAAGCGCCTCGAGGGCGTGGCGCACCGCACGCCCGTTCTGCACTCGCGCCAGTTCGACGAGGAGTGCGGGGCCGAGGTCTACTTCAAGGCCGAGAACCTCCAGCGGGGCGGCGCGTTCAAGTTCCGCGGCGCCTACAACAAGATGAAGGCCGAGAGCGAGCGCGGCAAGGTCGACGCGGTCGTCGCGTTCTCGTCGGGAAACCACGCCCAGGCCGTCGCGCTCGTGGCGAAGCTCCTCGGGATGCGCGCCACGATCGTCATGCCGGCCGACGCGCCCCAGGCGAAGATCGACGCGACGCGCGGCTACGGCGCCGAGGTCGTGCTCTACGACCGGCAGATGCAGAGCCGCGACGACCTCGCGGCCCAGATCGCGCGCGAGAAGAACGCGCTGCTCGTCCCGCCCTTCGACGACGAGCTGATCATGGCGGGCGCGGCGACGGGCGCCGTCGAGCTTCTCGAGGAAGTCCCGGGCCTCGACGCCCTCGTCGTCTGCGTTTCGGGCGGAGGCCTGATCGGCGGCTGGGCGACGGCCGCGCGCCACATGCGCCCGGGGATCCGGGTCTACGGCGCGGAGCCCGCGACGGCCGACGACACCAAACGCTCGCTCGCGGCGGGGCATCGCGTGGAGGTCCGCGAGAACCCGACGATCGCCGACGGCCTGCGCGTCACGACGCCCGGCCGGCTGACCTTCCCGATCGTCCAGAAGAACGTCGAGGACGTCCTGCTCGTTTCCGACGACGAGATGGTCGAGACGCTGACCTTCATGCTCGAGCGCATGAAGGTCCTGGTCGAGCCTTCCGGCGCGGCCGCCGCGGCCGCCGTGCGCCACCGGAAGGCGGACTTCCGCGGCCAGAAGGTCGGCGTGGTTCTCTCGGGCGGGAACGTCGATCTGGCGAAGCTCACCGAGTACATCGCCTCCCGCCGGGCCGCGGCCGCCGTATGAGGCGTCCCCCGGGATCCCGGCGGCGGAGCCTTCGGGCTTCCTTAACCTTTGAAATGACGGGCGCAGATCCTGTAGGAAGGACGTCGTGAGGAGAGGTGTCGCCGCCGCCGCGCTCGTGGTCGCCGCCTTCGGGGCCGTGGCCTGCCGGAAGAAGGCGGAGGTCCCGGAAGGCGCCGTTTCCCGGCCGGCGATCGCGGCCGAGACCCCGGCCCCGGTAGGCGCCGACGCGAAGCGGTACGCCCTGCGGGGCGTGATCACGAAGATCGATCCCGCCCGCGCCCGGATCACGGTCGACCACGAGGAGATCCCGGGATTCATGTCGGCCATGACGATGGCTTTTCCGGTCCGCGACGATCCCAAGGTCATCGCGTTCCTGCGCCCCGGCGACCGGATCGAGGCCGTTCTCGTCGTCGACGACAACAGCACGTATTTCCTCGAGCAGGTCCTCACGAAGGGCTTCGTGCCCACGCCGACCCCGTTCGGAGGCGCGGGCGTGCGGCCCGAGCCGAACAAGGGCATCGCCGTCGGCGACACCGTGCCCGACTTCACGCTGACGGACCAGACCGGGGCGCCGGTGCGGCTCTCGCAGTTCCGGGGGCAGCCGGTGGCGGTGACGTTCGTCTACTCGCGCTGCCCGGTGGCGACCGCGTGCCCGCTGACGGTGGCGCGCTTTTCGAAGATCCAGGCCGGCCTCGCGAAGGAGAAGTTCGGCGCGCTCCTGACCGTCACGGTCGACCCGGAGAACGACACGCCGGCGGCATTGAAGGCCTACGCCACGTCGGTCGGCGCGGACCCGGCGCGCTGGAAGTTCCTGACGGGCGACCCGAAGGCCGTCGCGCGCGTGGCCGAGACCTTCGGCGTCCTCTACTACCCGGACAAGGGACAGATCGTGCACTCGCAGGTGGTCGCGATCGTCGATCCGGACGGGAAGCTCGCGACGATCCATTACGGCGAACAGTGGGAGCCCGAAACGGTGCTCCAGGACCTTCAGAAAGCGAGGAAAGGATGAGGCAGACCCGGCTTCTCGGAAGTCTCGTGTTCGGCTCGATCGCGGGCCTGGCGGTCGCAGCCTTCGCGGCGGAGACCAGGCCCTCGGAGACATTTGACAAGTACTGCGCCAAGTGCCACGGCGACGACGGCAAGGCCAAGACGATGAAGGGAAAGATGGTCAAGGCGCGCAACTTCACGGACGCCGAGTGGCAGGCGGGCGAGACCGACGAGGAGCTCATCCAGTCGGTCACCGAAGGCAAGGACGACATGCCCCCGTTCGGCAAGAAGCTGACGAAGGAGCAGATCGAGAGCCTGGTCAAGAACGACGTCCGGGGATTCGCGCCGAAGAAGGAGTAGGGGCGCCTCAGCAGGGGTCGCAGGGGCGGGGCTTGCCCCCGCCCTATCCGCGCGGCCGGATGCGCGCGCGCACTTCGGTCCAGGTGTTGGGGACGATCGGGAGCGGCGGGTCGTTGGGACCGCCGCTCCATTCTTTTTCGCGCCATTCCCCGACGGCGGCATCGAAGCCCTCCTCGAGCGTCCGCGACGCGGGATCGAGCCCGGTCACGGCGAGGAGTCCCGTCGGATAGGCCGGGATCAGGAAGGCCGTCAGGTCCGGCCGCATCCGCTGGAGGATCGGCACGATCTTCCACGCGTCGCCCGACCAGAAACCGGTGGTCCGCGTGCGGGCGGCCGTCGCCGGCGTCAGCGGGAGGCAGTCGTGGAAGAGGACGACCGAATCCGGCGCCGCGCACCGCTCCACGTGGATGAAGTCGCGCAGGGCCTGCTCGAAGAGGTGCAGCCCGTCGACGAACGCGAGATCGACCGGCCGGCCCGCGAGCGCCCGCCCGGCCTGCCCGGAGGCGAAGAACACGTCGCTCTCGACGGGGAAGAGAAGCGTCTCGGCGGAGAAGGCGCCGCCCTCTTTCGCGGCCGGGTCGACCCCGAGCGCGACCGTCGGCGGCCGCGCGAGCGACAGCGTCCGGCCGGCGTCCACGCCGATCTCGAGGTAGACCCGAGGGCGAAGGGCCTCGTGGAAGCGGGCGAGGTGCCCGAGGTAGTCCTCGCCCGGCAGCTTCGCCCGCGCCAGGCAGACGTGGGCGGGGAGGCAGTCGGGCGACAGCACCAACGCCTCCTCGCATGCCGCGATCGCTTCCGCGGCGCGCCCCGCCGCCAGCAGCTCCTCCGCCCGAAAAACGAGCGGGGTCAGGTCTCGTTTTTTCGGATCCCGGATCTCATCGGCCATCGGCCCGCGCCTCGTCGAAACCGAAAAATCCAGACCTGACCCCCATCTAATACACGGTGTCTTCGAGGGATACGCCGAAGAGGCCGGAGTACATTTTCGGGAAGAAGTGCGTGGATTTCTGCGGCAGGCGGTCGCCCGAGCCGACGACGGCTTCGACGTCCGAGACCGTCGTCGCGCGCATGAGGATCGCGGCCTGGGCCTTGCCCCCGGCGACCGCGGCGATCGCGCCGTCCGCGTCGGAGGTGAATGCGATCCGTTCGCCCTTCGCGATGGCGTCGGTCCGGACGCCGAGGAGCTTGTCGAAGAACGCGACCTCGAGCGCCGCGACGTCGAGGGCCTTCCACTCCTCCGAGCGCCCCTCGGGCCAGGGCAGGGCCTCCGGCTTCTCCTTGAGCGTCATCAACACGGGCTTCGAGGGCGGGGCGTGGAGGACGAAGGCGGGGAAGCGCCGGGCATGCGCCTCGAGCGCGGCGTGGGCCTCCTTCGGCGAGTCGAACTCCTTGAGCTCGAAATAGTCGCGCGCGGCGTGGAGCGTGCGGACTGGCCGCCAGTCGGGCATGTCGAAGAGAAGCCGGTGGATCGGCCGCACGATCACGCCGGGCGAGCTCATGTCGACGATCGCGCAGATCTTGTACCGGGCGCCCGGAAGCTTCTCGGCCGCCGGGTCTTTCGAGAACGCCAGGGCCGTCTCGTAGCGGTGGTGGCCGTCCGCGATGATGGCCCCGGCGTTCTTGACGAGGCCCTGGAGCTCGACGTGGGCGGCGTAGTCCGAGATCCGAAAGGCGTCGTGCCGCACGCCGTCGGGGCTCTCGGCGGTCAGGTGCGGCGTGCGCCGCGTCGAGAGCGCCGCCGAGAGGGGAGCGCGCGTCAGGAGAAAGATGAGCTCCAGGTCCGCCTTCGTCGCCGCGAGCAGCGCGAGGCGATCCGCCTTGGGCCTGGCGAGGGTCCGCTCGTGGGGCCGGATCGTTCCCGTCTCGTACTCCTCGAGCCGGACGAGACCCACGAGGGCCTCCCGGACCTCCGTCTTTCCGGCCTCGACGAAGGTCTGGCGGTAGTTCCAGAGCGCGGGGCGGCGCTCCTTCTCGAGGATTCCGGCGGCGAGCCAGTCGGCCTGGGTCTTCGCGGCCTCGGCGTACGGGTCCGCGCCGTCCTTTTTCGGGTGCGTGATCCGGACGATGTTCTCCGGGGCCTGCGCGTAGAGGCGCTCCTGGAGCTCCGCGGAGATCTGGTCGTACGGCGGCGCGAAAACGGCGGAGAGCCCGCGCTCGCGGATGACCCGCGGCGAGAAGCGAATCGAACGAAACGGTCGCAATTCCATGGCGGTGGATTCTAAGGCCGCCTTTGGGCCGCGCTACACTGAACGGGCGTGATCTCGCTTTCGCGGGCGATCGACGGATTTGCGAGCTACGTGGCCGACGAGCGTCGCTTTTCGCCGAGGACCGTCGAGGCCTACGGCAAGGATCTGCGGCGATTCACGGACTTCTGGGAGAGGCAGTTCGCGAACGAGCCGGCCGGCCGGACGCCGCTGGCGAAGGTCGACACGCTCGCCGTGCGGTCCTACCTGGCCCACCTTCACCGGGACGGCCTCGCCAGCCGCTCGCTCGCGAGGCACCTCTCGACGCTGCGCTCGTTCTTCCGCTGGGCCTGCCGCGAGGGCCATCTCGAGAAGAACCCGGCGCGCGGCCTGCCCTCGCCGCGGGTGCCGAAGGCGCTGCCGCGCGCGCTGACGCTGCCGGACACGGAAAAGCTGCTCGCGGCCGAGGAAGGCGAGTCGTTCGTGCCCGAGCGCGAGCGCGCCCTCTTCGAGCTCCTCTACGCCACGGGCCTGCGGGTGTCGGAGGCCGCGGGCCTCGACCTCGGAGACGTCGACTTCCCGGCGCGCCTCGTGCGCGTCACCGGGAAGGGAAGCCGGGAGCGCATCGTTCCCTTCGGCGACGCGGCGGGCGAGGCCCTGCGCGAGTACCTGCCGTCGCGCGACGCGCTGCGCCACCGCGCGGGTGGGGAGTCGCGAGCCGAGCCCCTCTTCGTCAACGCCCGGGGCGGGCGCCTCACCCCGCGCTCGATGGCGCGGCTCCTCAAGCGACGGCTGCGCGCGGCGGGACTGCCCGAGGAGATCTCGCCGCACGCGCTGCGCCACACCTTCGCCACGCACCTGCTGCAGGCGGGCGCGGACCTGCGCGCGATCCAGGAGCTCCTGGGCCACGCCTCGCTCTCGACCACCCAGAAGTACACGCACCTGGACGCCGCCCGGCTGGCCGAGGTCTATCGGAATGCGCATCCCAAGGCGTAGCCGGGCCGCGGAGCTCCTGACTCTCGCCCTCGTCGCGGCGTGCGTCTCGGCGCAGCCGCACCCGCGCCCCGCCCGTTCTCGCGGAGATCGACCGGACGATCCGCGAGCGGTTCTGGGATCCGAAGTTGAAGGGGGTCGACTGGACGGCCGCGGTGGCGAGGGCCGCCGCGGAGCTTTCGGCTTCGCCGGCGCCGGCCGCGCAGAACGCGATCTACGACCGTCTTCTCGCGAACCTCTCCGACTCGCACACGTTCCGCGTGCCGGCCGGCCGCCTGCCCGACCACGGCTGGGCGACGGCGGGGCTGCGCATCGGGCAGGACGGCGACGGCTATGCCGTCAAGGGTGTGGTCCCCGGCAGCTCCGCCGATCGGGCGGGCCTGCGCACGGGCGACCGGATTCTCGCCGTGGACGGCCGGAAGTACGGCTCCGCACGCGTCGACTTCCGCGATCTCTTCTTCGTGTTCGAGGGAGCCCCCGGCACGGCCGTCAGCGTCACGTGGCAACGCCCGGGCGGCGCGCCGAGAACCGACCGTCTCGTCCGCACGCCGGAGGAGCCGGGCGACGCGCTCGTCTGGAAGAGCGCGCGGGTCATCCGCAAGGACGGCAGGGCCTACGGCTACGCCCGGCTCTGGGGCATGAGCGCCGAGACCGCGCTCGTCGTCGTCGACATGCTCTCGGACCGCACGCTCGCGGCGCAGGGCCGCGCCGGGCTTTCGGAATGGCCCGCGATCGAGGGATTCCTCCTCGACGTGCGGGGCAACAGCGGCGGCTACGACCCCAACATCCTGCCGACGTTCCTGCGCGGCCACTGGAACACGGCGGACTACTACATCGTCGACCGCGACGCGAAGCGCCTCGTGCCGCCCGTCTACAAGCCACTTCCGGTCGTCCTGCTGACGAACTCGGGGACCGCCTCGAACGCCGAGGCGCTGGCGCTGAAGTTCCGCGCGCATTCGATCGGCCCGATCGTCGGCGAGTCGACCGCCGGCATGGCCAGCGGCGGCGCCGCGGCCGTCCGGCTCTCCGACGGCTCGATGCTCTGGTTCACCGAGCGCGCGATCGAGAGCCTGGACGGGAAGAGCTACGAGGGGCGGGGCGTCGAGCCGGACGTTCCGGTGGCGGACCGCGTGGGGGTTGCTGAAGGCGAGCAGGACGCGGTCATCGAGGCGGCGATCAAGGCGCTGGCAGGACCCTGAGGTATCCTCCCCCGATGCAGAAGTGGCACTCCACCACGGTCCTCTGCGTGCGCCACGGCGGCAAGGTGGCGATGGCCTCGGACGGCCAGGTCACCCTCGGCACCACGGTGATGAAGCAGACCGCGGCCAAAATCCGCCGGCTCGCGGGCGGCTCCGTCATCGCCGGCTTCGCGGGCTCCTCCGCGGACGCCTTCGCGCTCTTTTCCCGCTTCGAGGGCAAGCTCGACGAGCACCGGGGCAACCTCGAGCGCTCCGCGATCGAGCTCGCCAAGGACTGGCGCACGGACAAGATGCTCCGGCAGCTCGAGGCGCTCCTGATCGTCGCCGACCGTCAGAGCTCGCTCCTGATCTCGGGGACCGGCGACCTCATTTCGCCGGAGGAGGGCGTGCTCGCCATCGGCTCCGGCGGGGCCTACGCCCTGGCCGCCGCGCGCGCGCTCCTGAAGCACCGGTCGGACATGTCGGCGACGGAAGTCGCCCGCGAGGCGCTCCTGGTGGCTTCGCAGATCGACATCTACACAAACGACCACATCACGCTGGAAGAGCTCTGAGATGGTCTTCCTGATGCCGGGCGAGCAGGAAGCCCAGGCCCCGGCGGCCGCGGCGCGCACGCCCCGTGAGATCGTCGCCGAGCTCGACAAGTACGTCATCGGCCAGAAGCGGGCGAAGAAGGCCGTGGCGATCGCGCTCCGGAACCGCTGGCGCCGCCAGCGCCTCTCGCCCGAGATGTCGCGCGAGATCCTGCCGAAGAACATCCTCATGATGGGGCCGACGGGTGTGGGCAAGACCGAGATCGCGCGGCGCCTGGCGCGCCTGGCGGACGCTCCGTTCCTGAAGGTCGAGGCCTCGAAGTTCACCGAGGTCGGCTACGTCGGCCGCGACGTCGAGTCGATCGTGCGCGACCTGACCGAGGTTGCCGTCCAGATGGTCCGCGAGGAGAAGACGCTCGAGATCCGCGAACGCGCCCAGGGGCGGGCGGAAGCGCGCCTGCTCGATCTGCTCCTGCCGGCCGTGGGCGACGGCGAGGCGGAGGAGACGCGGGCGCGGTTTCGCACGATGCTGCGCGAGGGCAAGCTCGAAGACCGCATGGTCGAGGTCGAGGTCGCCGACAAGACGTTTCCGTCCTTCGAGATCGTGACGAACCAGGGCGTCGAGGAGATGGACATCAACGTCAAGGAGATGCTCCCCGGCCTCTTCGGCGGCAAGAAGAGAAGCGCCGCAAGACCTCCGTCTCCGAGGCGCGCCAGATCCTCCAGGCCGAGGAAGAGGGCCGCCTGATCGACCCGGGACAGGTCGCCCGCGAGGCCGTCGAGCGGGCGCAGTCCTCGGGCATCGTCTTTCTCGACGAGATCGACAAGGTGGCCGGCCGCGAGTCCGGCGGGCGCGGGCCCGACGTCTCGCGCGAGGGCGTGCAGCGGGACCTGCTGCCGATCGTCGAGGGCACCTCGGTCAACACCAAGTACGGTTTCGTCAAGACCGACCACGTGCTCTTCATCGCCGCGGGCGCCTTTCACGTCTCGAAGCCCTCGGACCTGATCCCGGAGCTCCAGGGCCGCTTCCCGATCCGCGTCGAGCTCGACTCGCTGACGGAAGCGGACTTCGTGCGGATTCTGACCGAGCCGGAGAACGCGCTCTTAAAGCAGTACCGGGCCCTGCTGGGCGCCGAGAAGGTCGACCTCTCCTTTTCGGAGGACGCGATCGGCGAGATCGCGCGGGACGCCGAGCGCGTCAACCGCGCCCTCGAGAACATCGGCGCGCGCCGCCTCCACACGATCCTCGAACGCCTGCTCGAGGACATCTCGTTCGAGGGGCCCGAGAACGCGGGCAAGTCGATCCGGATCGAGATCTCCGACGTGCAGGATGCGCTCGCCGATCTCGTCAAGGACGAGGACCTCTCGCGCTACGTGCTGTAGCGGCGCGCGCGCGCCGACCGACGAGGGAGGGGAAGTCGCTCCGGTATCCTCTCCCGAGGAAGTTCCACCTCGCATGAAACGCCTTCCTGCCGGCCTCGCGATCTGCCTTCTGGCGCTGGCCTGCGGCAAGAAGGGCGATCCGCAGCCGCCGCTGCCGCGCGGTCCCAACGCCGTCAAGGACCTCGCGGTCGAGCAGGAGGGCGACGACGCCGTCCTGACGTTCTCGTTCCCGGACCGGCTGCAGACGGGCGCGCCGCTGACGGACCTCGAGGCGATCGAGGTCTACCGCGTCGTCGACCCGCCCCCCGCGCTGACGACACCGCGTCCGACGGGGCATCCGGTGCGGCGCCGTCCTCGGGCTCCTCGGGCGAGCTGCGGGGCCTGGGTACGACCGCGCGCCGCACCGCGACGAACGTACGCCTGGCGGAGGAGGCCTTCTACCAGAACGCGCAACTGGCCGCCGGGCTCTCGCTCCTCGCGATCAACGAGGCGACACAGGGCGCCTCGGTCGTCTACCGCGACTCGCTCCTGACACTGTTCTCGCAGGAGAAGGGGCCTGAGCCACTCGCCTATGCCGTCGTGTCCGTGCGGAGGAACGGCGAGCGAAGCCCGCTGTCGAACATCGTCACGCTCACGCCCGACATCGCCCCCCAGGCGCCCGAGCTCCTACCGCCGCTTCTTGAGGAAGGCCGCGTCTGCCTCGAGTGGACCGCCCCGACCCAAAACGTCCTCCAGCAGCCGGTCGAGATCGGCGGTTACCGCGTCTACCGGCGCCCGCTCACGCAGGAGGAGTACGAGGCGCCGCTGACGGCGACCGCCGTGCCGGGCACGTCCTTCGTCGACATGACGGCTCCCTACGGCGTCGAGCTCGCCTACACGGTTCGGGCGGTGCTCGCGAAGAACCCGAAGATCGAAGGCCTCCCGGCCGAGGAGGTCGTCGCCGTGCCGCGCGACGTCTATCCGCCGAAGGCCCCCACGCGCGTCGACGCCCTCTCCGAGGGCAATCTCGTCCGGCTGCTCTGGGACCCCGTGGACACGCCCGACCTGGCGGGCTATCTGGTCTTCCGCTCCGAGGCGGGCGGCGCCCCGGTGCAGCTGACGAAGGACCCGATCCTCGACCCGTTCTTCAACGACCCCACCGCCCGGGTCGGACGGAGATACCGGTACACGGTCCTCGCCGTCGACCGCGCGGGCAATCGAAGCGCCCTCTCCCCGGAGGTCCTGGCCGAGCCGTTTTGAGGATCGTCTCCGGCATCCGGCCGCTCCGGTCGTAGGGGCGGCCCTTGTGGCCGCCCTCGGGCGGGGGCGAGCCCGCCCCTACGACCGGGACCGGACGCTTCGCTCATCGTTTACACTCCCGCTCCCATGTCCCTACCCTCGAAGTTCGTCAAGATGGCCGGCGGCGGGAACGACTTCCTCGTCTTCCAGGCCGACGGCCGCTCGCTCGCCGACGAGGATCGGCGGCGCCTCGCGCTCGTCTGCCGCCGCGGGCTCTCGGTCGGGGCCGATGGCGCGCTCTTCCTGACGCCCGACGGGCCCGGCCGCGTTCGCGTCGACTACCTGAATTCCGACGGCGGGCCCGCCACCTTCTGCGCCAACGGCACGCGCTGTGCCGCGCGCTACGCGGTTCGCCACGGCCTGGCCTCGGGGCCGAGCCTCGTCCTCGAGACGGGCTGGGGCCCGATCGCGGCCCGCGTCGACGGCGAGAGCGTCACGCTCGCGCTTCCGACCGTCCCGGCGCCCTCCGATCCGGTCCCGATCTCGGGGAAGGGCCTTCCTCCCACCGCGATTCCGATGAAGATCGGCGTTCCTCACCTCGTCGTCTTCATGCGCGGGGATCTCTCGAAGATGGACATCGAGCGGCTGGGGCCGCTCGTGCGGCACCATCCCGCGATGCCCGAGGGCGCCAACGCCAACTTCGTGCGCGGGGGCAAGGACAACCGCATCCAGGTGCGGACCTGGGAGCGGGGCGTCGAAGGCGAGACGCTCTCGTGCGGCTCGGGTGTCGTCGCCGCGGCGATCGTGGCCGGCCGCCAGGGCCTCGCCGTCTCGCCCGTCGTCTGCGAGACGAAGAGCGGCGTCGACCTGACGGTCGAGTTCTCCGACGAGAAGGACAATTTCACGAGCGTGCGCCTGACGGGCGACGCTCGCGAGGTCTACGCCGGCGAGCTCCTCGAGGAGGCGTGGCAGGCGTGAGCGCGACCGTCGCCTTCGGCTCTCCCGGCGCTCCGCCCTTCCCGTCCAAGATCGTCGCCGTCGGCAAGAACTACCGCGAGCACGCCGCGGAATTCGGCGGCGCCGCGCCCGAGGACGAGCCGCTCCTCTTCCTGAAGGCGCCTTCGGCGCTCGTCTTCGACGGCGGCGACATCGTGCTGCCGCCCGAGTCGGAGCGCGTGGACTACGAGGGCGAGCTCGCGCTCGTCATCGGCCGCCGCATCAAGTCCTGGCCGCAGGAGCGCTGGCTCGAGGCGGTCGCGGGCGTCTGCTGCGCCAACGACGTCACCGCCCGCGACCTCCAGAAGAAGGACAAGCAGTTCGCGCGCTCGAAGTCCTTCGACACGTTCTGCCCCGTCGGTCCGGCGATCGTGCCGGGCGTCGACCCGTCGGATCTCGCGATCGAGACCCGCCACAACGGTGTCGTGAAGCAGTCCTCTCGCACTTCGGCGATGGTCTTCTCGCCCGCCTTCCTCGTCGCCTACGTCTCTCGGATGATGACCCTGATGCCGGGCGACCTCATCCTGACCGGAACTCCCGCCGGCGTCGGGCCGCTGTCGCCGGGCGACGTCGTCGAGGTCGAGATCGAGCGGGTCGGCGTACTGCGCAACCGCGTCGCGGCGCCCTAGCGCCCGGCGCGCGCCCACCAGTCGAGACCGCCGGAGGCGATTCCGGTCGAGGGCGAGAGGTCCCCGCCCGGCTCTCGCGTGGCCGGCGCTCGCCACGGGAACGGCACGACGGGAAACAGCAGATGATCGGTCGCGCCGTAGGCGCCCGTCGAGACGAGCGTGATCGCGACCGTGCCGCGCCGGTTGGCGTCGAGCAGCGTCTGGGGCAGCGGCACCGCGATCTCCGGGCGGTCTCTCCCGCCGTCCCCGGGCGAGGCGTAGAGGATCGCGCCGTCGGCGGACCGGACCTCGAGCCCCGCGCCCGTCGGGACGAGCGGCGGCGCGATCCGAACGTGCAGGGTCGCCGGCGGATTCGCCGGAAGCGACCCTCGCGGCAGCGGCTGCGTTATCGAGACGCCGGCGGCTTCGATCCGCCCCCACTCCCATGCGAGGCCGGAGGGTTGGCGTCGCAGCAGCAGGATCGCCGCGCCGACGAGGACGATCGCGGCCGCCGGCCGCCAGCGCCCCGACCCCCGCAGGCCGAACGCGGCGCAGGTTCCGAGCGCGAGGAGTCCCGGTAGCAGCGGCAGGCCGTAGCGAGGCAGCGAGCCGAGGACGAGGCTTTGAGCGACGATGAGTGCGACCAGAATCAACCCCATCGCCCGGACGGGCCGGCTGCGCGCCGGCGCGACGAGAAGAAGGGCGATCGCGCCGAGGATCAGGAATGGCGTCGCGAGCCGCGAGAACGTGGTCGCCGCTCGATAGGGCTCGGACCACCTCGCGTCGTAATACTCGGTGCCGAGAAGGCCGTGGGTCAGCCGCCAGACCACCTGCCGCGTTGCGTCGGAGCCGCCACCCGAGATGACCGACGTCGGGATCGCAGCGCCGGGCGCGGGGATCCAGAGATCGTCCGCGCGGGCTTCGCGCAGCGTGTACGCGAGATCGCGAGGCGTTCCGCCCGGGCCGGGGGAGGTGGCGAGCCACACGGGCAGAACGAGTGCCGCGGCCGGGAAGCCGAGCGCGAAGAGCCCGCGCCACCGGCGGTCGAGCGTCATCCGCGCGGCGGCGAGTGCCGCGGCGATCACGCCGACGTTGGGGCGCACGAGAAAAAGAAAGCCCAACGCGAGGCCGCAGGCGGCGAGGGCCGCGGTGCGGCGCGGGGGCTCGAGGAGGACCGCGACCACGAGAAGAAAGAGCGCGGCGGCGAGGGGCTCGCTCATGACCGAGCTCGCCGCGTCGCGCGTGCGCAGAAGAACGTCTCGACCAGGAAGACGGCGGCGCCGCAGGGAAACCCGAATCGGCGACCAACGACCAGCGAGGCGGCGCCGATCACCGCGACGAGCAGAAGGGACTGCACGACGACGACGCCCCGCGGCGATCCGCCTCCCAGGGCGAGGGCCGCGCGCAGGAAGAGCAGGTACCCCGGCTTGGCCGGGTGGTCGTGCGTTCCGGCGGCAGCGAGAATTCCCGCGCCCGCCCTCGCCCAGCCGAGGTCGATCTCGCTGTCGGACCAGAGCACGACCGGCGCGTAGAGCGCGGGCCACAGGTAGAGGGCGAGTCCGCCGCTCCCAGGAAAGCGGCGAAGATCCCGCGGCGGCTCACAGCCGATCGAGCAGCGTCTCGGGCAGTCCTCCGAAGGCGCCCGAGGACATCAGAAGCAGGACGTCCCCCGGGCGCGCCTCGCGGCGGAGGATCCCGGGGATCT
>CAWGOM010000011.1:0-60756 GCA_963824165.1 uncultured Acidobacteriota bacterium | reverse complement strand
ACAGGCCGGGCCGTGCCCCTAGTCGGGGATCCGCGGGAGGCTGACGCTCTTGAATCCCTCCTCGCGGATGCGGCGGATCTCCTGGGTCTCCGACTCGACCCACGGAAGCGGGAGGCCCAGCCGCTTGACGGCGCGGCGGCCGATCTCGAGAGCGGTCTCGAACTCCTCCGCGATGACCTCGTCGGCGCCGGCGGCCGAGAGCGCCGGGATCTCGGCGACGTAACGCGTCCGGGCGAGGATGAAGAGCGCGGGCGCGAGGGTCCGGCAGTGGCGAATCGTCTGGCGCGTGGCGCGCAGGTCCGAGAGGAGGATGATCGCCGCGCGGGCCTTCAGGATTCCGTTGCGCCGGAGGACGACGTCGTTCGTCGAGTCTCCGTACTCGATCGGCACGAGCTTGGCGACTCCCTTCTTGACCCGCACCGGGTCGAGGTCGACGACCCGGAACGGAGCCCTGGCACGCTGGAGCACGCGGGCGACGGTCTCGCCCATGTGTCCGAAGCCGACGACGAGGACGAGGCCCTCGGGCGGGGGAGGCGCAGCCGGGTCCCCGGCCGAAGCCTTGCGTCCCGTCAGCCGGAAGGCGACGCCGTGGCTGACCTCCGAGAGGAAGGGCGTCGCGATCATCGTCAGCAGCGCGGCGGCGAGAAACGCCTGGTACATGACGCTCGAGATCAACCCGGCCTCCTGGCCCTGGCGCAGCAGCACGAAGGAGAACTCGCCGATCTGCGCGAGCGAGAGACCGACGACGGTGGCCACCCGGAAACCGTAGCCCATCGCGAGGGTGGCGGCGCCGCCGGCGATCGTCTTCCAGACCAGGATCAGCCCCAGCAGCACCGCGACGAGCAGCGGCTGCTCGACGATCACGCGGGGGTTGAACAGCATTCCGATCGACACGAAGAACACGGCGTTGAAGGCGTCGCGAAACGACGTGACGTCCGCCAGGGCCTGGTGCCCGTACTCCGACTCCGAGAGCACCAGGCCCGCGAGGAAGGCCCCGAGCGCCGCCGACAGGCCGGCCCACGAGGTCGCCAGCGCCGAGCCCAGGACGAGAAAGAGGACGGCGACGACGAAGATCTCCTTCTGTCGCGTGCCCGCGAGGGCGCCGATGAAGCGGGGCACGAGGACCCGCGCGACGAGCAGCAGGACGCCGGCGGTCAGCGCCGTCTTGCCCGTGGCGAGGAGCACCGGCATCAGGCCGGCCGAGCCGCCGCGCGAAAGCGTCGGCAGCGACAGCAACATCGGGACGACGGCGAGGTCCTGGAAGATCAGGATGCCGAGGAGCATCCGGCCGTGCGGGGCGTCGAGCTCGCGCCGGTCGAGCAGGAGCTTGAGCACGATCGCCGTCGAGGAGAGCGCGACGAGGTAGCCGAAGAAGAGGCCGCGGGAAAGCGGATACCCGCCGGCCGCGGCGACGGCCAGGACGAGGGCGATGGTGACGGCGACCTGGATCGACCCCGCCACCCACACGAGCTTGCCGAGCCGGCGCAGGTTGCCGAGCGAAAGCTCGAGGCCGACGGTGAAGAGGAGCAGAACGACGCCGAGATCCGCCAGGACCTCGACGACCTTGACGTCGGCGAGCACGCCGAGCCCGAACGGACCGAAGAGGGCGCCGGCCGCCAGGAAGCCGATGAGCGGAGGCTGACGCAACCGATGCAACAAGTACGCGGCGCCGAGGGCCGCGAGGAAGATCAGCGCGAGTGGGCCGAGAAACTCCGGCGCCTGCATCGCGGCTCATTATGCGCGTCCCGGGATCTCTGGTAGCCTCCCGCCACTCGCAGATGAGCTCGACAAACACGGCCGCTCTCGGGGGAGGCAAGGCGTGGTTCGGCCACCCGCGCGGCCTCTCCACGCTCTTCTTCACCGAGATGTGGGAGCGCTTCAGCTACTACGGGATGCGGGCCCTGCTGATCCTGTTCCTCGTGGCCACGGTCCAGAACGGCGGGTTCGGGCTGACGGACAAGAAGGCGGCAGCGATCTACGGGCTGTACACGGCGGGCGTCTACCTCATGGCCCTGCCCGGCGGCTGGATCGCGGACCGGATCTTCGGGCAGCGGCGCGCCGTCTTCATCGGCGGCTGCGTGATCGCCGCGGGGCACTTCAGCATGGCCGTGCCGACGGTGCCGTCGTTCTACCTCGGCCTCTGCCTGATCGTGATCGGCACCGGGCTCCTGAAGCCGAACGTCAGCGCGATGGTCGGCGACCTCTATCCCGAGGGCGGAGCGCGCCGCGATTCCGGGTTCTCGTTCTTCTACATGGGGATCAACACCGGGGCCTTCATCGGCCCGCTTCGTCTGCGGCTTTCTCGGCGAACGCGTCAACTGGCACTTCGGTTTCGGCGCGGCGGGCATCGGCATGGTCCTCGGTCTCGTCCAGTACAAGCTCGGGGCGCGCCATCTCGGAACGGCCGGGCTGCCGCGGCCCCAGGCGGAGGACCCCGTCGCACGGGGGAGGGCCGTCCGCGGCCTCCTGATCGGGCTCGTGATCCTCGCGGCGGCGCTCGTGGCCGGTTCCATGGCCGATCTGAGCCTCGAAACCGCGGCCCGGGGCACGGGGGTCGTGATCGTCTCGATCGTCGTTCTCTACTTCACTTCGGTCCTCGTCTCCGGTGGCCTGACGGTCCCGGAGAAAAAGCGCGTCGTCGTGATCTTCCTGTTCTTCCTGGCCTCGTCGCTCTTCTGGGCGGGCTACGAGCAGGCCGGATCCTCGTTCAACCTCTTCGCCTCGCGCCTGACCGATCGCATGGTCGGGAGCTGGGAGCTTCCCGCCTCCTGGTTCCAGGCCGTGCCGCCGACGTTCGTCATCCTGCTGTCGCCCGTCTTCAGCCTGGTCTGGCTCAAGCTCAAGGACGGCGGGCCCTCGATGCCCGCCAAGCTGGGCCTGGGCCTGGTGCTCCTGGCGATCGGCATGTTCGTCATGGCCGTCGCGGCGGCGAACACGAACGGCGGCGCCGACAAGGTCGGCCCCTGGTGGCTCGTGACGACGTACTTCATCCACACCGTCGGAGAGCTGTGCCTCTCTCCCGTCGGCCTCTCGAGCGTGACCAAGCTCGCGCCCCGGCGGCTCGTCGGTCAGATGATGGGCACCTTCTTCATGGGCAACGCGCTCGGCAACCTCATCGCCGGACTGACGGCGGGCTCTTTCTCCACCATGCCGCTGCCAGTCCTCTTCGGCACGATCGCGAAGGTGACGGGAGCCGGCGGATTGGTGCTCCTGATCTTCTCGGGACCCATCCGCCGCCTGATCGGCGTCCTTCCCTCGCAGGACACGCGGACGGCGCCGGGGGAGTCCGAGGTCCCGGCCTAGGCTCCACCCTGCTCCGGCCGCCGACCGGAAGGTCTTCACGCATGGGCGACGCTGGCGACGTGATCGATCGAGTCGACCGACTCGACACGGGTCTCTTCGAGGCCATCCCATCCCAGACCTCGCAGAGGGACCGGCGTTCGCTGCTCGCGATCCAGCGGGCTGCCGCTCGGCGCTTCGGCCGCTTCGCGTATCTCGAGATCGGCTCGCACCTGGGCGGGTCGATCCAGCCGTATCTCCTCGATCCCCGTTGCGAGGCGATCACCTCGATCGATGCGAGACCGGTCTCGCAGCCGGACGATCGCGCGCCCGGGTGCGTCGTCGGCTACGAGGGCAACTCGACCGAGAGGATGCTCGACCTCCTCCGGGCGCTCGCGCCAGATCGTGTCGACAGGGTGCGCTGCTTCGACGCGGAGGCGGCAAATGTCGACCCGAACCGTATCGAGCCTCGCCCGCACGTCGCCTTCATCGACGGCGAGCACACGCGCCGGGCCGTCCTTTCGGACTTCGCGTTCTGCCGGAGGGTGCTCGCGCCCGGAGGGACGATCGTCTTCGACGACTTCCCGATCGTGTATCCCGCGGTTCTCGAGATCCGCCGGAAGCTGCGCCGGACGGGGGAGCGGTTCTCGACGGCACGGCTGGAGGGGAAGGGCTTCGCAGTTTTCTTCGACGAAGATCTCGTGAGGTCCGATCCGTTCCTCGCCCGTTGCCGCGTCCGGAGCCGGTTCGCCCTCCTTCGGTACCGGGGGAAGCTCCTTGGAAAGAGCCTCCTGCCGGGATTAGCCGGCTCGCAGGCGCGCGCGGCACTCCGCGGTCGCGGCTAGCGCGCGGCCTCCTCGGCGCGTCTCTGGAAGACCGCCTTGGCGGCGCCGAGCCGCCCAAGCACCTCGGACTTTTCCGCCTCGTCGTTCCAGCCGGCGTGCACGGCAGCGGCCGCCGCGATCCGCTCGATCCAGCGGATGAAGTACGAGGCGTCGCCGGCATTGCGGACCGGCCGGCCGTCCATCGTCACGTAGATCGGGCTCGTCGTCGCGTACGGATAGATGTCGAGGACGGGCTCCGCCGATCCGGCGGACCAGGCGCGCAGGACGTACCAGCCGCTTTTGGAAACAGGGATCGCGATCGTGGCGTCGGCTCTCGTGCCGCCCGGCGCCGTCGGCACCGTAGCGACGACCGCGCCGTTCGAGACGATCTCGAGCTTCTCGACGGGAACGATGGAGTGCATGCGCACCTTTGCGGTCAGGTTGCGCCCGCCGGCGGGCAACGCGACCTCGTCTCCGACATCGCGGCCGTCGAGCGTGAATGAGAGCAGCGGGCCGTTGGTGGCGAACGTGCGGCCGGCCTTCAGGGCGGCGAGCCAGGCGCGGTAGTCGAGCTTCGCGCCCGAGCGGACGAAAACGCGGTTCATCCCGACCGGCCCGCGGAGCGACGCGTAGTTCGCCATGGCGTCCGTGCCGCCGCCTGCCGGGACGCGAAACCCGGTATTGAGCAACCGGTACCAGACGTCGGCGGTCACGCGGTGGTCGGAGAACCCGACGACCTCGAGGTAGTCGACCTTGCCGAGCGCGACGTCGACCGGCAGAGCGTAGGTCAGCGGGTCGGCGCCGTCCGGGTCGGGTGGCGGTGGATCGAAGGGATGGACGTAGCCGGAAACGGCGTCCTGCGCGTGCGCGAGGTCGAGGATCGTCGAGTTGTCGGGAAAGAGACTCGCCGCAGCCGTGTTGAAGTAGCCGGCGTAGTTGGGGAGGATCAGGCTCTTCGTCAGGCCGAGGTGCCCGGTGTGGCCCCACCAGCTCGTGTGGTACTCCTCGTCGTGCTTGACGAGCGTCGTCGCCGTCGAAACCGGATCGAGCCGGCCGCGGAAGAACGCGACGTCCGGGATCCGCTGCTCCTTGTTGACGATCAGGTTCTCGACGACGTGCAGGTCCTCGGCTTCGGCCTGCGCCCGCAAGCGCGCGGGGTCGTTGCGGTAGGCGCCGCCGTAGTTCATGTGGACGTGGAGGTCGCCGCTCCACCAGCCGCGCGCGGGAAGGTCGAGCCAGGCGCGCCGGACGGATGCGCGATTGGCTCGTTGTGCCGGCGGCGACCGTCACGGTCTGGTAGACGGCTTCGTACTCCAGCCCTCGCGTCGCGAGAACGGTGTAGGTGCCGGCGGGAAGCGTCAGCGTCACCGGGCCGTTCGCATGGAAGTACGTGGCTTCGAAACGCCGCAGCCGGCGGTCGAAGGCGTCGTCCGCATGACGCCACGCCGTCGTCCGGCGCCCAGCCGCGGCCGTCGGGACCCGTGACGGAGACGCGAACCGGGACCGCTGCGCCGGCCGCATCCGTCGCCGTGATGCGCATCGTGCCCGTCGGACGCAGGTACCGGCGCTTCGCGGCAACGACCGTCTCCACCGCGCCGCCCGGAATCGTCAGCACGCGGAGCGAGACGTTGCCCTCTTCGTTCGAGACGAAGGCGATCCGGCGTCCGTCCGGCGACCAACGGGGCCGCGTGTGGTCGCACTCGCAGTACGTCAGCTCGAACGGATCGCCGCCCTCGGCGGTCGTCAGCCAGAGCTGGTTGCGCTGGCGGCCGAGATACGAGCTGTACACCACGCGCTTGCCGTCGCGCGCCCAGTCCGGCCGCGCCTTCCAGTTCGTCTCTTCCTTGCGGACGAGCCGCATCTCGGCGCCCGGCCGCGCCTCCATCCGCCACAGATCCCCCGAGCCCCAGACGTCGCCGCGGTTGGAGACGAGGATGAGCTCCCTGCCGTCCGGCGACCAGGTGGGCGACAGGTACTGGTCGAACTTCGAGTAGTAGTAGCGGGGCAGCTCGCTCTCGACCTCCTCCGTGATCCGGACGGGCTCTCCCGCCGACACCGGAAGCACGAAGACGTGAAAACGCCCCTGGAACGCGGTCGAGACGTACGCGATCTGCGATCCGTCCGGCGACCAGCGTGCGTCGAGGTTCGCCGCTCCGTTGGCGACGAGCGCCCGCGTGGACTTGTCGGCCAGGTCCAGCACCCAGAGTTCGAGCGCGTCGTTGCGATAGGACGTGTAGAGGATCCGCTTCCCGTCCGGCGACCAGTCCGGCTCCGAGTCGTAGCCCGGCCCGTCCGTGAGCTGGACCGCCTCGGTCGATTCCAGCTTCTGACGCCAGAGCGAGCCCTGCATCGCGTAGACGAGCTCCGTCCCGTCGGGAGACCAGGCCGCCGCGCCCGGTCCGCTGGTGACCTGCGGGAGGTACATCTCCCGGTAGTAATACGAGTGCGGCACACGGATCTGCTTCAACACCGGCTCGCGCTCGGCGATGGCGGAGGCGGCGAATGCAAACAGCAGCAGGGCGAGTCGCGCCGGACGAGGTTCGGGAGCGGTCATGGCGCGCACTCTCCCACGACGAGAAGCGGGAAGTCTACGTTTCGGGGAGGCCGGAACGGGGTGCGGTCGACCCCCCGGTCCCCGCCTAACCCCATGGAACGACACGAGGCAAGACGTCAAAGGACAAAAAACGGCGCGACCGGCCGCCGTGATCCGTTTGAGCCATATGATGGGGACGTACCGTTCCAGACCTTCGCCCGCCCAGGGGCCGCGTTCGCCAGGAACGAGGAGGCTCCATGAATCCTCTCGGCCAGGCGCTGGATCGGATCTCTCGAAGCGGCGAGGCGGTGTTCGCGATGGATGCAGGCAATCGGATCATCCGTTGGAACAAGGCCTGCGAATCCCTGCTCGGCTTGCCCGCGCGGGCGGTGATGGGAAGGCTCTGTCACGAGGTCATCGACGGCCGTGACGCCAACGACAACGAGTACTGCCAGCGAAGCTGTCCAGTGGCTCCTCAAGCGCGCGGGGACCGGGCCCATCCCGTTTGCCCCTTCGAGCTGAACGTCAGGGCTGCCGACGGCTCGAGGAAGAGGGTAGCGAGCTCGCTCTTCTCCATCCCGTCCTATCACCCGGCCCTGGCCACCCTCGTCCACGTCTTTCGCGAGGCGAAAGCCGTGCGCGCCGAGGACGTGTCGAGTCCCGCCGCCCGAGAGACGTTGGAGCCGGTCCAGACGGCCGAGGGCGAGACGGTGTCGTTCACGGTCCGGGAGAGAGAGGTCCTCACCTGCCTCGTGGACGGGCTGTCCACGACCGCGATGGCCAAGAAGCTCTTCATCTCCGCGGTCACCGTCCGCAACCACGTGAACAGCATCCTTCAGAAGCTCGACGTCCACAGCCGCCTCGCGGCGGTCGTGTTCGCCCATCAACACCATCTGAGCTGACACTCGCGGCGGAGGGAGCGAGAAGCGGGACTCCGTCTACGGCCCGTAAAGCAGCAGCCCGAACGTCTTGGCGAGGAAAGGGGTCATCTGGCCGCGGGTGTTGGGGTTATTGGGACAATAGTTGCCGCTGCCGCACCCCGCGGTGATGCCCTCCAGGGCGAGCTGTTCAATCCATCCGGCAAAGAGACTCGGGCAGGGGACGTCGGCGAAGCCCCCCGTGCAAGGAGGCGGCAGATAGGTCGAGCCGTGCTCGGCCTTCAGCAGGAAGGCGGCCATCTGGGCCCGCGTGACGGGAACGTCGGGGCAGTAAAGGGCGGCGCCGCAACCCCCGGTGATTCCTTCGTGGTACAGCCGCTCGATCCAGTCGGCGAAGGCGGAGGGGCAGGCGACGTCGTCGAAGATCCCGGTACAGGTCGGGGGCAGATAGGTTGAGCCGTGCTTCGCCTTCAGCAGGAAGACAGCCATCTGGGACCGGGTGACCGGGTCGGCCGGACAGTAGTTCTCGTCTCCGCAGCCCGCGGTCACGCCGTAGTGAAAGACGATCTCGATGTACCGATAAAAGGGGCTCGATCGCGGGACGTCCGAAAAACTGTCCCCGACGTGGAGAGTACGGCGGTACGCAAGGACGTGCGGAACGTCGAGCCTTTCGGTGAACCGGGCGTCCCAGTGAGCGGTGGGCCGGACGGCCGGCGAGGAGATGGACATCCGATAACTGCCGGCGGCAGCGCCAATCGCACCGGGGAGAATGGTTCCGTAGGAGACGGAGGCGTTCGAGATCGTGTAGTCAGCTCCCTCGGGTCCGGTGAAGTCCGTGACGACGCCGTTGGGGCTGAAAGGATCACTAGTTTGGTTCCTCCAGATCGGGATGACCGGCACCTCTTCTCCCGGCTCCAGGACGAAGTCTCCGTCTCCCGGAGTCGGCAACGGATCGACCGTCATCCCGGCCGGGGAGAGTGAGGCGGCAAGGTCCGGCGTCAGCCGCGCGATGAAGCCGTCGGTGAAGAAGTCACCGGGCATCCAACTCCCGCCCGACAAGGGTTGAGCGCCGCCCGCCGTTTCGGGGAAGTCCCAAGACCAGGTGTAGCCCGCGACGAGGACCTCGCCGCTCGTCGGGTGGACCGCAATGACTTCGGCATGGTCGGATCCCGATCCGGGGCCGAAGCCGCCGAGGTATGTCGACTGGAGGAGGGCGCTCAGCAGCGGGTCGAGCCGGCAGACGAAGGCGTCCGACTCGAGGCCGGCAAATGTGGGCTGAGCGCCTCCGGCCACGCCGGGAAGGGCGGTCGATGCCGTCTCCCCAGCGACTAGGACCTCGCCGCTCGTCGGATGAATTCTGATGCCATGGACGGTGTCGTCACCGGCGCCGCCGACGTATGTTGCCTGCACCAGCGCCGTCAAGGTCGGGTTGAGCCGAACGGCGAAACCGTCGAGGCCAAAGATGTCGCCGCCGCCTTGCACGGGCTGAGCACCGCCGGCCGTTCCGGGGAAGTCGATCGAACCCGTCTCCCCGGCGACCAGGACCTCGCCGCTCGTCGGATGAACGGCGAGGCCATGGACCAGATCGGAGCCCGTGCCGCCCAGATATGTCGACTGGAGAACGGCAGTCAGCGTCGGGTCGAAGTGGGCGACGAAGCCGTCTCCATTGCCGACCACATCGCTGCCACCATAAGACGGCTGTGCGCCGCCGGCGGTTGCGGGGAAGTCGGCTGAGTTGGTCCTGCCCGCGACGAACACGTCGCCGCTCGTCGGATGGATCGCGATGCTGTCCGCGCTTTCAAAGCCGCTGCCTCCCAAGTAGGTGGCCTGGATCAGGGCTGTGAGGTCTGGGTTGAGCCGGGCGACGAAGCCGTCGCCGTCTCCGACCAGCGTTGGCTGGGCGCCGCCGGCCGTGCCGGGAAAGTCGGAGGAATTGGTCCAACCGGCGACGAAGATATCGCCGGTGGCGGGCTGAACTGCGATGTCAGTGGCTACGTCGCCTTGGGTGGAGCCACCGAGGTAGGTTGACTGCAAGAACGCCGTGAGCGTCGGGTTGAGCCGAGCGACGAAACCATCTTCGCCACCGCCCAGAGCTGGCTGAGCGCCGCCGGCCGTTCCAGGGAAGTCGGAAGACCAGGTGTAACCCGCGACGAGAATCTCGCCGCTCGTCGGGTGGAGCGTGATGCTCGTTGCCCCGTCGTCACCCAGACCGCTGAGATAAGTTGCCTGGATGAGCGTGGTCAGCGTCGGGTCGAGGCGTTCGACGAAGGCGTCAGTGCCGTTGCTCGGCGTCGGGTCAGCGCCGCCGGCCGTGCCCGGGATCGGGCCCCCCACTGAAGCCGTCGACGTGCCCGCGACGAATACGTCGCCGCTCGTCGGATCGATCGCGATGGCCTCAACGGAATCGTAATTGGTGGTTCCCAGATAGGTTGCCTGAAGAAGCGGATCGATGACCACGGGCAGCGCGTGATCGTAGGTCCCGAGCCGAAATCCGTAACTGTTTCCATGGAGGACGTAGTCCGCGGCGACCGCCCGACGCATGCCGTGTCGCTCCTGGTACGCGGCGGGTGCCGTGAATCGGACCTCTCCGTTAGCGGTTCCGGCCACGATCGATCCGTCTCCATCGATCCGTAGCGACGTTGCGCCGTCCATGACCAGGCGGATCTTGCCGACTCGGGCGCCGGGCTGGATCGTGAACAGCTTCTCGACGGTACCGCCGTGGGCGCGAAGCGAGACAAATATGCCGCGCCAGGGTTCACCCAGGTGGACCTCGTTGTAAGTCGGCAGGTCGCTCTGCCAGAGTGTCGGGTCGTTCCCATGGAAATAGCTGACGCGCGTGACGGCACGGGGTCCGGCGAAGGGATGTGGCTTTCCCGCAACCAACGTCTCCGTCAGAGTCCAGCCGGAAGAGTTGCTCTTCGGCAACGAGTAGACGAGCTTGCCCTCATCCGTGATGAAGACGCCCCCAAAGGACGTCTGAGCCGAGAATGCGATCCGATCATTGAGCCGGCCGCAGTTCTCGACAAAGGGGACGCGCACTCGCGCCAGGCGCTCGCGCTGGACGGAATCGGGCGATGCCCCAGCGACAGGCGCACAAACACCCAACAGAATCGAGGCGACACCCAAGACCTCGAGCCAGACGCGACCGACGAAACCCGAAGGCGATTCGCTTTCTTTGAGCATCCTGTCCTCTCTCGCTGACCGCGAAGCTTGAGGACCAAGAAGCCCGCGGGCTCAACCTCGCGGTGACGTCGTCACTTGCGACGATCCGACCTGAGTGTTCCCCGCCGCGCGGGAAGATGCGTGATTCACCCGCATCAAACCCGGGTGGGAGCAGGCCGAATTGGTGGGCCGTCTGGGACTCGAACCCAGGACCACCGGCTTAAAAGGCCGATGCTCTAACCAACTGAGCTAACGGCCCATCCGTTAGACGCGCAGGAGGATATCTCGAACCCGCGCAGGCTCAGTCGAGCTGCGAGCCTTGAGAATGCCGAGTTCCGTGCCGAGCTTGAGTTCGCTCCTTCGACGAAGGTTCAGGGCAAGAACGTGCGGACGAGGAACGCTGCCATCTGCTGCCGGAGGACGGCGTTCCCGGGGCAGTAGTCGAGGGGCGAGGCGGAGCAGCCGCCGGTGATGCCCCGGTGGTAGAGCTCCTCGATGAAGTCGGCGGCGAAGGAGCCGGGAGGCACGTCGCCGAAGAGTCCGGTGGCGGCCGCCGGGACGTAGGACGGCCCTTCTTTCGTCCGGAGCAGGAAGACGGCCATCTGCGCGCGCGTCACCGAATGCGACGGGCAGTAGAGGCCCTGACCGCAACCGGAGGTGATTCCCTCGGCGAAGAGCTGCTCGATCCAGCTGGCGAACGGCGAGGTGCACGGAACGTCGGCGAAGAGCTGGGCGCAGCCGGTCGGGAGGTAGTCCGCGCCGTGTTCGGCCTTCAGCAGGATGACGGCCATCTGCTCGCGGGTCGCGGGAGTGGTCGGACAGTAGTTGCCTCCGTCGCAGCCCCACGTGATGCCGGCGCGGAACAGCGTTTCGATCGAGTCGTGGAAAGGATTCGCGCTCCCGACGTCGTTGAAGTCCGACATCCACGCCTTCTCGAGAATGGCCTCCGTCCCGTCGGGGAACGTCGCGGTCACGTCAAAAAACGCTCCCGCCTGCAGCGGCGTCGTCGCGACGCTTGCGATCGTCCTCGAATCGAGGGTGGTCGAGGCGGCCATCTCGTGGCGGCCTACCCGGACGATCGCGTCCAGCCGGAAATGCCGGCCGAGGACGGAGAAAGCCGTGGATCCTTCGGCGCGACCGCTCGAGGGCGAAAGGCCCGTGATCTCCGGCGCATACGTTTGCAGTGAAAACCGATACACGGGGCCCGCGGTGCCGTAGAAGTCGCCGTCGGACGCCTGGATCAGCCGCGAATCGGGAAACGCGCCGCCGAAGTCCCACGGCGAGAACTGGCGCAGCGTTTGGAAGTTCTCGCCGGACTTCGCCGTCGAATAGAGCGTTCCCCGGTCCGTCGCTCCACCGTAGTAGGTCGTGCCATAGAGGTTCCCGTCCTCGGCCTCGATGGGCGCGGCCATGGGGTAGTAGCCTCCGGGGGCGCCGAAGCCGTGGAGGTTCGCGAAGCTGCCGGACGGGTCGACCCGGTAAAGCGTGCCTCCGGCTCCGCCCCCGGAGTACGCCGTTCCGTAGAGCATGCCGTCGGAGGCCTGGATCATTCCGTCGCGGGGGAATGCGCCCGTGTCGAAATCGAAGTCGTGGATCTTCGTGAAGCCGCCGCCGGTATCGAGCCGGAAGAGGGTGCCGTAGTCGGCGGACGCTCCGCCGAACTCGCAGGCGCCGTAGAGATAGCCATCAGACGCCTGAAGGAGCGGAGCGACCGGCGCATAGCCCTCGGCGGCGGCCATCGAGAAACTGTGGAGCGTCGTGAGGGTCGAGGGAGGGTGGAACCGGAACGCCGTACCCACGCCGGTCAGGCCGCCGCCCCGCGTGACGCCGTAGAAGCCGCCGTCGCTTCCTTCGGCGAGGCGCGCGACGGGGTGCAGGCCGTTGCCGCCGGAGAAGCCGAACAGCGACGCGAAACGTCCCTCGCTGCCAATCGAGTAGATCGTGCCGAGGTTCGCCATCCCGCCCGCGACGGTCGTGCCGTAAAGCGATCCGTCGGACGCGAGCAGCAGCCCCGATCTCGGGGTCGCGCCGTCGGCGCCCGTGAAGTGGTGCAGGACCTCGAACGCGCCGGCGGAATCGACGCGAAAGACGATGCCCTTGTCGTCGTGCCCGCCCGCGGGGCTCGTCCCGACGAAAGATCCGTCCGCCGTCTCGACGAGGGCCGCCACGGATCCGGATCCCTCCTCGCGCCGGAAGGCGTACAGGGTCGTCAGCGAGCCGTCGGCGTCGACGCGGAAGAGGACGCCGAGGCCGCCGGGCCCTCCTTCGGGCGTGGCGCCCCACAGGCTCCCGTCGGGCAAGAGCGAGAGCGCCCGTTGGGGGTGCGCTCCGTGGAGGCCGTCGAAGCTCTGCAGCATCTCGAACGCGCCGGACGTGCTCACTCGAAACAGCGCGCCGAGGTTGTCGTCGCCGCCGTATTGGGTCGTTCCATAGAGCAATCCGTCTGCGCCCACGGCGAGAGCGGCCTGCGGAACGTTGCCCTCGCCGACCGCGAACCCATGGACGAGCGAAGCGCTCCCGGAGGCGTCGGCGCGAAAAATGCCGCCGAGTCCATTGGCGCCGCCCGCTTCGAAGACGCCGTAGAACATGCCATCCGGCGCGCGGACCAGGCCACCGACCGGGACTCCGAGCTGGGAGTCAAAGTCGTGGAGCGAATGAAACCCGCCGGAAGCATCGATCCGGAAGAGGACGCCGAGGCCGTTGGAACCGCCCAGGCGTGCGACGCCGTAGACGGATCCGTCGGGCGACAGGGCAAGGGCGCCCTGCGGCGCGCTGCCGTCGAAGTTCGAGAACGCATGGAGGATCTGGTAATCGCCCGAACGCGAAATCCTGTAGACGACGCCATGCAGATTGGGGCCGCCCTGCGCCACGCCAATGAGGTTCCCATCCGGCAGCGGCCAGAGCGGTCCGTTCGGGGCGACACCGTCCGGGTTGTCGAAGTGATGCAGCGTCGTGAGGCCGCCGTTGCGGTCGACGCGGAAGGCCGTACCGCAGCCGCCCCAGTGATGGCAGGGGGCCGTTCCTCCGGCGAAGGTCACGCCGTAGAGGTATCCGTCCGACATCGGCGTCAGTGGCTCGAGCGGAGTGGCTCCGTCCGCGACGCTCGAGGTGAAGGGGTCCTGGGCGTAGGACACGGCGAATTCGTGAAGCGACTTGAAGGCGTAGCCGCCCTGGCCGTCGGGCGTGAGCCGGTAGATGTAGCCACCGTTGATCACCCCTCCGGCGGGAACGACGCCGTAAAGCGATCCGTCGCCGCCGTCGACGGGGACGCTCACGGGCGCGCCGGCGTCGGCGCGGAACTGGTGGATGACGTCGTAGGTCTGCGCGAAGCCGCGGGGCGGCGCGAATCCGGCGATGGGGGCGGCTGCCAGGAGCAGGGTGGCCACCGCCGGGCGTCGAGTCATGGGTGGAAGGTTCGGACGAGGAAGGTGGCCATCTGCTGTCGCAGGACGGCGTTTGCGGGGCAGTAGAGCAGTGGGGATGTCTGGCAGCCGCCGGTGATGCCCCTGGTGTAGAGGTCTTCGATGAAGCCGGCGCCGAAGGAGCCGACGGGGACGTCGCCGAAGAGTCCGACGGGTGTCGGGGGGGAGTAGGAGGAGCCGAGCGAGGTCTTCAAGAGGAAGATCGCCATCTGGGCGCGAGTGACGGACTGGTCGGGGCAGTAGTTGCCGCCGCCGCAGCCTCCGGTGACGCCCTCGGCGGCGAGCTGCTCGATCCAGGGGGCGAAGGGCGAGACGCAGGGCACGTCGGCGAAGACTCCGGAGCAGGCCGGCGGCACGTAGTCCGATCCGTGCTCGGACTTCAGGAGGAAAACGGCCATCTGGTCGCGGCGGACGGCTGCGGCGGGGCAGTAGTTGCCGCCGCCGCAGCCTCCGGTGACGCCGTCGGTGGCGATGGCGATGATGTCGTCGTGGAAGGGCGAGGAGGCCGGCACGTCGGCGAACTCGACGGAAAGCGCGGCGGTGTTGGAGGCCGTCGAGGAGCAGGAGTCGGTGACCAGGACGTCGTAGGAGCCGGCGTCGGCGAAGGAGACGGGATCGATGGTCAGTGTCGCCGTCGTCGAGCCCGAAATCGCTCCGCCGTCGGACAACGGCGCCCCGTCCTTCCTCCACTGATACCCCACCGGCCCGTACCCCGACGCCGACGCGTGAAGGACGGCCGCCTGGCCCGCGATGATGGAGGTCGCGGCCGGGACGGCCGCCTCCAGCTGACCGTTCCGTAGCACGAAGATCTGCGACCCGTTGGACGATGCGGCAATGAGGTCCGCCCTTCCGGACGGGCCCGTCACGACCGAGCGCAGGAACGAGGGCGTCCATCCGGTGCTGTACGGAACCGGGGCCTGGAAGCGCCCGTTGCCCAACCCGATCAGGACGGAGACGCGGCCGGCCGTGCTCACCGTTGCGACGTCGGCGTTGCCGTCGCCGTCGAGGTCTTCGGCGAGGATGCCGGACGCGGTGACTCCCTGGGCGATGAGCGCGGGCGGATCGAAGCCCTCCCCACTCCCCTGAAAGAGAGCGATGTTCTCGGCGGCGGCGTTCGCCAGGACGAGGTCCGGGTGGCCGTCGCCGTCGAAATCGGCGGCCGCGATGCCGGCCGGGTCGGCTCCTCCCGGGATTGTCACTGCGGGATCGAACGTCCCGTCGCCGTGGCCGCGCAGGACCGCGACGGACCCGTTGAAGTCGAGCGAATGGTCGATGGGAAGCGCGGCGTCGAGGACGCCGTCGCCGTTGAAGTCGCGCAGGACCGCGTCGGTCGGTGCCTCGGGAACCGAGGCGGCAACGGGGAGCTGGAACGTGCCGTCGCCGTTGCCGAGCAGCACGGCGAGAGCGGGTGGATTGCCCGAGACGAGGACCACGTCGAGCTTCAAATCGCCGTTGACGTCGGCGGTCAGCGGCCGCCGTATCTGGAACGACGTGGCCGTCGGTTCCGGGTCACCGATCGTTCCATCGCCGTGCCCTCGCAGGAGGGCAACCAGGCCGTAGTCCGTCGTCAACACCAGGTCGAGTTTGCCGTCGCCGTCGAAGTCTCCGGACTCGATGCCGTTTGGTCCGAACAGGAGGTCGAGCCAGGCGAACGCCGCGAACGAGCCCTGGCCGTCGCCGAGGAGCGTTACGACCGCGAAGTTGCCGAGCGCCGCGAGGTCGGCGCTTCCGTCGCCGTCGAAGTCGCCCGCAGCGAACAAGGCGGGCCCGGACGACAGTGCGATCGTCTCGATCGCGCGAAAACGCCCGCCGCCGGCGTTCGTGAGCACGGCGATCTGATTCACCAGGTCGTTCGCCGTCACGGCGTCGAGGAGACCATCCCCGTCCACGTCACCCGCGGCGAGAGCGTGCGACCCGAAGCCGGTCTGGTACACGTGGTCCACGGCGAAGGTTCCGTCGCCGAGACTCGCCATGAAGATCGCGTGTTGAGACTGGTTTCCGGAGGTGAAGGCCGCGACGACGCCGCCGTCGCCGTGGAAGTCCCCGAGCACGAGTCCGGGTCCGCCGGGAACGGGCAGTGGCGACGGGATCACCGGATCGAACGTGCCGTCTCCGTGCGAAAGGAGCACGGCGAGGCCATGCTCGGTCACGACGACGGCGTCCGCCCGTCCGTCTCCGTTGACGTCTCCGGCGGCGATCGACTGGGCGGCCTCGCCCACGAAGTTGTAGATCGGTACTGCGAACGTGCCGTCGCCGTTGCCCTTGTAGAAGAAGGTGTACTGGCCCGAGATCGCCGGACCGACCAGCATGTCCGGCACGTCGTCCGCGTCGAACCTGCCAAACGCCACCGCGGTCACGTAGTCCGCGTTGACCTGGACGATCGGAGAGGCGAACGTGCCGTCGCCGGTTCCGGGGAAAACGTCTATCTCGAACTCTCCGCCCACGCCGAGGTCCAGCTTCCCGTCGCCATTCAGATCGAGAATCGACAGTGTGTTGGCGGCGCCGGCGCCGTAGGAAACCGGGTCCTGAAACGTCCCTTCGCCGTTGCCGCGATAGACGTTCACGCCCGACTGTCCGGCCGCCACGATGTCGAGGTGCGCGCCAGGATCCAACCGCGCAACGGCGACGCGATTCACCTGCTGGGCGACGGAGAAATGGATTGGCGGCAGGAAGGAGCCAGCGCCGTCTCCCATCAGGATCGAAATGCCCGGCGAGAGCCCGGCGTTGGCCATCACCGCGTCGAGCGCACCGTCGCCGTCGAGGTCCGCGAGGGTCACGTCCGCCGGGGCGGTGCCCGCGGCGAAGTGGGGCGCCTGGAGGAAACGCGCCGCGGGGCACACGAGCGTCTCGCCGGCGGAGCGATCCGCGAATCCGGCGATGGGGGCGGCTGCCAGGAGCAGGGTGGCCACCGCCGGGCGTCGAGTCATGGGTGGAAGGTTCGGACGAGGAAGGTGGCCATCTGCTGTCGCAGGACGGCGCTTGCGGGGCAGTAGAGCAATGGGGATGTCTGGCAGCCGCCGGTGATGCCCCTGGTGTAGAGATCTTCGATGAAGCCGGCGCCGAAGGAGCCGACGGGGACGTCGCCGAAGAGTCCGACGGGTGTCGGGGGGGAGTAGGAGGAGCCGAGGGAGGTCTTCAAGAGGAAGATCGCCATCTGGGCGCGAGTGACGGACTGGTCGGGGCAGTAGTTGCCGCCGCCGCAGCCTCCGGTGACGCCCTCGGCGGCGAGCTGCTCGATCCAGGGGGCGAAGGGCGAGGCGCAGGGCACGTCGGCGAAGACTCCGGAGCAGGCCGGCGGCACGTAGTCCGATCCGTGCTCGGACTTCAGGAGGAAAACGGCCATCTGGTCGCGGCGGACGGGAGAGGCGGGGCAGTAGTTGCCGCCGCCGCAGCCTCCGGTGACGCCCTCGGTGGCGATGGCGATGATGTCGTCGTGGAAGGGCGAGGAGGCCGGCACGTCGGCGAACTCGACGGAAAGCGCGGCGGTGTTGGAGGCCGTCGAGGAGCAGGAGTCGGTGACCAGGACGTCGTAGGAGCCGGCGTCGGCGAAGGAGACGGGATCGATGGTCAGTGTCGCCGTCGTCGAGCCCGAAATCGCTCCGCCGTCGGACAACGGCGCCCCGTCCTTCCTCCACTGATACCCCACCGGCCCGTACCCCGACGCCGACGCGTGAAGGACGGCCGCCTGGCCCACGATCCGGGAAGCGGGAAGCGCGAGCGCCGTGAGGCGGGTGTTGGCCAGGAACGTGAAGACGCCGTTGTCGGCCATGAACGCCACACCCGGCGCGGAGCCCTCGAACGCGTAAGGCCGACTGACGAAGGGGATCCGGGCGACGGAGTAATCGACGGGGGGATCGAATCCTCCCGGCGTCGCGACGAGGAGGCTCGCCTTCGCGATACCGTCGGAGACGAAGGTCGAAACGACGACGTCGCCGAGGCCGTCGCCGTCGAAGTCGGCGATCGCGACGGTGTCGGAGAAATCCGTGACCGGAAGCGGAGCCGGGGCCTGCAACGTGCCGTCGCCGTTGCCGACGAAGAGCAGGGAGCCGCCGAATCCCCCCGCGACGACCACGTCGGCCGCGGCTCCGCCCGCCACGTTCCCGGCGGCGACACCGTAGGGCAGCGAGTCAAGGTCGTAGTCGGCCTCGTCCGTGAACGTCCCGTCGCCATTCGAGAGGAAGATACGGAGGACGCCGTTGATCGACTGGAACACCCCTTCGATCGTAGCGAGATCCACCTTGCCGTCCCCGTTGAAATCCGCCGCCGTCACGTCCTGCGGAGAGCCGGCCACCGGCGTCAGGACCTCCCCTCCGAGAGCTCCGTGGCCGTCTCCCGGGAAGAAGACGAGGCTCGTTCCGGACCCGTTCCCCGTCAGCGAGACGGCGTCCAGCGAGCCGTTCCCGTCGTAGTCGGCGGGGACGAGGCGGCCGGGGCCGGCGCCCGAAGACGGATAGACGGTCGGATCCGACAGCATTCCGTCGCTCTTCTGAAGGTAGATCGCGACGCCCGTTCCCAGCTCGAAGGAGGAGACCGAGACCGCGAGGTCGAGCCGGCCGTCCCCATCGAAGTCTCCAACCGACGCGCCGCGGGCGTTGGCATCCGTGCCGAGCAGCGTTTCCGGAGGTCCGAAACTGCCGCGGCCCAGTCCGGGAAAGAGCCGGAGGCCGTCCCCGATGACGACGAGGTCGGACACGGCGTCGCCGTCGAGGTCGCCGACGGTGAAGTCGCTGACGCCGAACTCCGTGTGAACGGCGAATCCGTTCGCCGCTCTCAGAGTCCCGTCGCCCTGTCCGAGAAGCACGCCCACGGTCGCGAGGCGTTGGTTGCCTGTCGCAACATCCGGGACGCCGTCTCCGTCGAAGTCCGCGACGGCGAGTGCCCCCGCGCCGCCGAAATCCGCTGCGCCGTCGGCAATGTACGCCGTCCGCGACGCGAACACCGTGCTACTCACGCCGCGAAGCACGGTCACGAACCCGTCGGCGGCCACGACCGCGTCGAGCGCTCCGTCCCCGTCGAGGTCCGCGAAGGAAAGGCTTCGCGGAGCCTGGCCGACCGACGTCTCGACCGCGGCCTGCAGCGTGCCGTCCCCGTTGCCCTTGAGAATCCCGACGAAGCCGCCGACGACCTCCGCGTAGTCGTCGATCGCGACGCCGACGTCGGCATGCCCGTCGCCGTCCACGTCGCCGATCGCGATCGATCCCAGGTTCGGCGCGACGGCGAAAGACTTCGGCGGGTCGAACGTGCGGTCTCCGCGGCCGAGGCTCACCAGGATCGTGCCGTCTCCCGTTCCCACCACGTCGGGCTTGCCGTCGCCGTTGAGGTCGCCGATCGCGATGTCGCCGGATATGGAGGAAGATTCGATGGGCGTTCCGAACGTGGCATCGCCGTTTCCCGGGATCACGTAGATCGTCCCGCCGTCCCCGGGGAGGACCAGGTCCACCGGGCCGCCGGGCATGAGCGCCGCCGCCTTCATGCCGCTCGGAAACTGCACGGCCCCGACTTCGGTTCCGGGCTGAAACGTGCCGTCGCCGTTGGAGATGTACACCGTGATGTGGTGCTCGCCGATGTCGAGCGCGATGTCGGTGAAGCCATCGCCGTTGAAGTCGGCGGCGGCCATGAGCGCGACGTCGTACACATCCGTCACGATGGGCGCGCCGAACGAGCCGTCGCCGTTGCCGGGAAGCACGACGAGGCCGCTGGCGCCGAACGAAGCGCCCGCGGCCGCGAGGTCGGGAATCCCGTCGCCATCGAACTGTCCGACGGCGATGGTGTACGGGTTGATCGGGACGTCGTAGCGCGCCGCCGCCGCGAAGAGCTCCGGACTGCAGGACTGAGCCCACGCGCGCGGCGCCGCGGCCACGGCGGCTGCCAGGAGCAGGGTGGCGAGCGCCGGGCGTCGAGTCATGGGTGGAAGGTTCGGACGAGGAAGGTGGCCATCTGCTGTCGCAGGACGGCGTTTGCGGGGCAGTAGAGCAATGGGGATGTCTGGCAGCCGCCGGTGATGCCCCTGGTGTAGAGATCTTCGATGAAGCCGGCGCCGAAGGAGCCGACGGGGACGTCGCCGAAGAGTCCGACGGGTGTCGGGGGGGAGTAGGAGGAGCCGAGCGAGGTCTTCAAGAGGAAGATCGCCATCTGGGCGCGAGTGACGGACTGGTCGGGGCAGTAGTTGCCGCCGCCGCAGCCTCCGGTGACGCCCTCGGCGGCGAGCTGCTCGATCCAGGGGGCGAAGGGCGAGACGCAGGGCACGTCGGCGAAGACTCCGGAGCAGGCCGGCGGCACGTAGTCCGATCCGTGCTCGGACTTCAGGAGGAAAACGGCCATCTGGTCGCGGCGGACGGGAGAGGCGGGGCAGTAGTTGCCGCCGCCGCAGCCTCCGGTGACGCCCTCGGTGGCGATGGCGATGATGTCGTCGTGGAAGGGCGAGGAGGCCGGCACGTCGGCGAACTCGACGGAAAGCGCGGCGGTGTTGGAGGCCGTCGAGGAGCAGGAGTCGGTGACCAGGACGTCGTAGGAGCCGGCGTCGGCGAAGGAGACGGGATCGATGGTCAGTGTCGCCGTCGTCGAGCCCGAAATCGCTCCGCCGTCGGACAACGGCGCCCCGTCCTTCCTCCACTGATACGCCACCGGTCCGTAACCCGACGCCGACGCGTGCAAAGTTGCCGACGCCCCGATCACGGTCGGCTCCACGGAAACCGAAGCCGAGAGGGTGGCCGAGAGAAGGAACATCACCGATCGATCGTTGTCCGCCGCGGACACCGCCAGGTCCGCACCGCCGGCGCCGTCGAACTCTCCGACGGCGAGGAACTTCGGGCGGGATGGGGTGCCGTAGAGTATGGGGGCCTCGAAGCCTCCCTGGCCGGTGCTGCGAAGCTCCGAAACGGTCAGGCTGGAACCGTTGCCATCGGAGCCGTTCGCGGTCGCGATGTCGGTGATTCCGTCGCCGTCGAAATCCCCGGACCCGACGAACGCCGGGGAGGAGCCGACGCCGATCAGAATCCCGGGCTCGAACCCTCCCGCCCCGTCGCCGAACAAGACTGAAACGTTGGTCGATCCGGAGTTTGCCACGACGAGGTCCGCGTGCCCGTCTCCGTCGAAGTCGCCCGGCGCGACCGAAACCGGCTTGGCGCCCGTCGCATAGTCCACGGGGTCCAGGAACGTGCCGTCGCCGACGGCCAGGAAGACCGAGATCGTATCCGAGCCGTACCCGCAGCACGTCGCGTCGGCGGTCGCGAGATCCGCGATGCCGTCGCCGTTCAGATCCGCCGCGAGCACGAAGGCGGCGGGATGCAACTGCGCCGGCCCCGGGATGGCGGGTTGGAAGGTCCCGTCGCCGTTTCCGAGGAGGGTGGCGACCTGCCCGGCCGTGGGCGGGTCGCCCAGGAATGCGAGGTCGGGCTTGCCGTCGCCATTGAAGTCTTCCGCCGCGACGATGCGGGACGCGAACGGGGCGATCGGGTATTGAGGCTGCTCGAAGGTGAAGTCTCCGTGGCCTCGCATCACGCCGGCGCCGGGCAGGATCGCGACGTCGAGATGCGTGTCGCCGTCGAAGTCGGCCGCGAGGATGCCGTCGATCGTGATGGACGGATGAACGGGGGTTGTGCCGAGGATCACGTAATGACCGGCGTGGTCGCGGCCGAGAACGTTCACCGCCGCGCTGAAGTTGCCCGAAACGGCGACTTCGTCGACCCCGTTCCCGTCGAAGTCCCCCGCCGCCGGCGGCCCCGGCGGCGTCGGGAGCGCCACGGTCGGCGCTGCGAGCAGTCGCGCACCCGCGGACAGCAGAACCGAAACGGTGTCGCGCTGGTCGCTCGTCGCCGCGAAGTCCGGTAGACCGTCTCCGTTGAAGTCGGCGGATGCGAACGCGGAAAAGGTCAGGAAGTCCGACGAGGCGTACGACACCGGGGCCGAGAATCCTCCGGCCTCGGTCTGGAAGAGCGTCGTTACGAATCCGAGCCACCCGACCTGGAAGCACACGATGTCGAGCCTCCCGTCGCCGTCCACGTCGAGCGCGCTCAGGGAGGCGCTTCCCAGTCCCGCCGGATGCTCGACCGCGGCCTGGAACGTCCCGTCGCCGTTCCCGTACAGGAGGTCCGCGAAGTCCCCGCGCGCGATCGCGAGGTCGACGTGTCCGTCGCCGTCCCAGTCCGCGGCCGCCGCCGCCTTCATTCCGGGGCCGACCGTCACGTACGACGGCACGCCGAGCGAGCCGTCGGCGTTGGCGAGATAGACGGCGAAGGCATCGCCGTCCCACGACGGCACGGCCACGTCGGAGCGGCCGTCCCCGTTGAAGTCGCCCGTCGCCAGGGTCACCGGCGTGATGCCGACGGCGTACGCCACGGGCGGATCGAAGGTTCCGTCGCCGTGGCCGAGCAGGACCCAGAGTCCGGTGGTGTAGAAGAGGCTGGTTTCCGCCAGGTCGAGCTTGCCGTCCCCGTTGAAGTCGCCTCCGACGAGTCCCGACGTGGCCACGTGGCCCACGTCGTAGGACGTGGAGAACGTGAACGTGCCGTCGCCGTTGCCGAGGTAGATCTCGATCGGATCTCCTCCGAGGATCAGGTCGAGATTCGCGTCGTCGTCGAGGAAGGCGGAAATGGCGAACCGGGCAAAGGACGAGTAGGGGCTCGGGATCGAGGCGCCGAACGTTCCGTCGCCGTTGCCGGGAAGCACGGCGATCGGGTTGGAGGACGTGACGAGATCAGACTTGCCGTCGCCGGTGAAGTCGCCCGCCGCGATCGCGTTCGGATAGTCGGCATTCGCCAGCGAGCTGGCTTGAACGAACGTCGTCGGACTGCACACCGACGCCGCGGACAGAATCTGCCCGAAGGCCAGGCCGAACGCCGTGAGCAAAGTCAGGGTCCTGGTGCGAATTCGCATTTTGTTCAGCGATTACCCAGACGAAGGCTATCGCTCCGCGAGGTGGACTGGCAAGCCGGACGGCCGGGTCAGAGAGGCCGGCGCGGAGGCGGCGCTACTTCGCGGGCGGAAGCCCGGTCGAGGAACGGCGTGTCCGTCCGCCAGACCGTCTCCTCGCGGCGCGGGCCGGTCGAGATGAAGACGGCCTGGGCGCCGATGGCGTCCTCGAGGGCGCGAACGTAGCGCTGGGCGGCCGCGGGAAGCTCTTCGTAGCGGGTGACGCCGGTCGTCGTGGCCTTCCAGCCGGGGAGCTTCTCGTACTCGGGCTCGAGGCGCGCGATGTCCTCGGCGAGCGGCGGCAGGTCCGAGACGGGCTTGCCGTCGAGCTTGTAGCCGAGGCAGATCGGGATCTCCTCGAGCTCGTCGAGGCAGTCGAGCTTGGTGATGGCGACGGCTTCGGCGCCGGAGAGCTCGACGGCCGTGCGGGCGACGACCGCGTCGAACCAGCCCGTGCGCCGCGGGCGTCCGGTGGAAGTCCCGTACTCGTTGCCGCGCTTGCGCAGGAACTCGCCCGTCTCCTCGAGGAGCTCGGTGGGGAAGGGACCGGAGCCGACGCGGGTCGTGTAGGCCTTGAGCACGAGCATGCTCGCCTCGAGCGCGCGGGGCGCGATCTCGAGGCCCGACGCGACGGCGGCCGAAGTGCAGTGCGAGGACGTGACGAAGGGATAGGTCCCGGCGGAGAGATCCAGCATCGCGCCGTGCGCGCCTTCGGCCAGAAGCGTCGAGCCGGCCTTCAACTGGTTGCGCAGGTAACGGCCGGTGTCCCGGTCACGTGGGGGCGGAGGCGCTCCGCGAGAGGGCCGAGCATCGACAGGACGGCGTCGGCCGTCGGCACGTCCTTGACTCCGAGAGCGCGCAGGAAGGCGCCGGTCTCGTCCGCGATCGCCTTGACCCGGGCGGCGAGCGTGGCGGGGCGGTAGAGCTCGGCGACGCGAATCGCCCGGCGCGCGGCGAGCGACTCGTAAGCGGGCCCGATCCCGCGCAGCGTCGTGCCGATCTTCGCGTCGCCCAGCGCGTTCTCGCGTGCGGCGTCCAGCAGCCGATGGTAGGGGAGAATCACCGGGCGCCCGGTCCGACAGCATCAGGTTCTCGCCGATCTCGACACCGGCGGCCCGAAGCGCGTCCATCTCGGTCAGAAGCGCCTCGAGGTCGACGACGACGCCCGGGCCGATGATGCCGGTCCGGCCGCGCACGACGCCTGCCGGGAGCAGGTGCAGGGCGAAGTGCTGGTTGCCGAACTTGACCGTGTGGCCCGCGTTGTGGCCGCCGTGATAGCGGGCCACGATGTCGAAGCGGTTCGACAGGAGGTCGACGAGCTTGCCCTTGCCCTCGTCTCCCCACTGTCCGCCCAGGACGGCCAGGACCTTCACGCGCACTCTCCTCGTTGCGGCGAAAAAGCAGCGCAGGCTAACAGAGTTCGCGGGCCGCTGTCAGCTTAGAATCGGGCCCCGATGAAGATCATACGACTCGCGGGCGAGGGTCTGACCCTGGACGATCTCGCCGCGGTCGCGCGGCGAGCAGGCGCGCGTGACGCTCTCGCCGCGGGCACGCCGGGCGATCGCGGCGTCGCGCCGGGTGGTCGATCGGGCGGTGCGCTCGAACGCGAAGGTCTACGGCGTGACGACCGGCTTCGGAAAGTTCGCCGACGTGGCGATCCCTCGCGCCGAGCTCGAGAGCCCTCCAGCGCAACCTGATCCGCAGCCACTGCGCGGGCGTGGGCGCGCCGCTCTCCGACGAGGCCGTGCGGGCGATGATCGCACTGCGCGCCAACGCGCTCGCCCGCGGAAACTCCGGCATCCGCGTCTCGACGGTCGAGGCCCTGCTCGCGCATGCTCGCCGCCGACGTCCTGCCCGTGATCCCCTCGCAGGGATCCGTCGGAGCGTCGGGCGACCTCGCGCCGCTCTCGCACCTGGCCCTGGGGCTCATGGGCGAGGGCCGCGTTCGAGTGAGGGGACGGGAGAAGCCGGCGGCAACGGCGTTGCGCTCCGCCCGCCTGAAGCCGGTCGCCCTGGCCGCCAAGGAAGGGCTCGCGCTCATCAACGGCGTCCAGATGTCGGTCGCGGTCGGCGGCCTGGCGCTGCACCGGGCCCTGGCTCTTTCCCGCACGGCGGACCTCGTCGGCGCGGCCTCGCTCGACGCCTCGCGCGGCTCCGACGCGGCCTTCGACCGGCGCGTCGTCGGCGCCCGTCCGCATCCCGGGGCCCTCGAAGAGCGCGGCGAACCTCCGGGCGCTCCTGGCCGGGAGCGCAATCCGCGAGTCCCACCGGGGCTGCGGCCGCGTCCAGGACAACTACGCGCTGCGCTGCATGCCGCAGGTCCACGGCGCCGCTCGCGACGCGTTCGCCCACGCGCGGCAGATCCTCGAGCGAGAGATGAACAGCTCGACCGACAACCCGCTCGTCTTCGCCGTTCGAGGGGACATCATCTCGGGCGGCAACTTCCACGGAGCTCCCGTTGGCCTCGCGCTCGACTACGCGGCGATCGCCGCGGCGGACCTCGCCTCGATCTCCGAACGCCGCATCGAAAAGCTCGTCAACCCGGCGCTCTCGGACCTGCCCGGCGTTCCTGGTGAAGGAGGGCGGCCTGAACTCCGGCCTCATGATCGCCCAGGTGACGGCGGCCGGCCTCGTGTCCGAGTGCAAGGTCCTCGCGCACCCGGCCTCGGTGGATTCGATCCCGACGTCGGCCGCCAAGGAGGACCACGTGTCGATGTCGCCCATCGCGGCCCGCAAGCTCGCCGCGATCGTCGCGAACCTCGAGCGGGTGCTGGCGATCGAGCTGATGACGGCCTTCCAGGCGATGGAGTTCCTGCGGCCCCTGGCTTCCTCGGCGCCTCTCGAGCGGGTGCGCGGGGCCTTTCGGCGGAAGGTGCGCGCCTGGAACCGCGACCGGGAGCTCTCCCCGGACCTCGAGAGCGCGCGGCTCTTCCTGTCGAGCGAGGCGATCGAGCGGGAGCTTTCCGCGCTCGCCTGACGGTCCGGGGCCGCAACGCCGCTCATATAATCGCGGGATGAGCACGAGCGTTCATCCGGCGCCCCGAACCCGAACGATCCGAGCCAGCCGGGGACCGGAGCTGCGCTGCCTGGGATGGGCCCAGGAGGCGGCCCTCCGGATGCTCGAGAACAACCTCGACCCCGACGTCGCCGAGAAGCCGGAGGAGCTCATCGTCTACGGCGGAACGGGGAAAGCCGCGCGCAGCTGGGAGGCCTTCGACTCGATCGTCGCGACGCTGAAGCGCCTGCGGGGAAACGAGACGATGCTCGTTCAGTCCGGCAAGGCCGTCGGCGTCTTCCAGACGCACGAGGACGCCCCGCGCGTACTCATCTCGAACTCGATGCTGGTCCCCGCGTGGGCGACCGGCGACGAATTCCGCCGCCTCGAGGGCCTCGGCCTGACGATGTACGGGCAGATGACGGCGGGTTCCTGGATCTACATCGGCAGCCAGGGCATCGTGCAGGGGACCTTCGAGACTTTCGCCGCGGCGGCGCGCGACTTCGGCGGCGACCTCGCCGGGCGGCTCGTCGTGACGGCCGGGCTCGGCGGGATGGGAGGGGCCCAGCCGCTTGCCGCGACGATGAACGGCGCCGTGGCTCTCGTGGCCGAGGTCGATCCGCAGCGGATCGCGAAGCGCCTGAAGACGCGCTACCTCGACGAGCGCGAGACCGACATCGACCGTGCGATCGACCGGGCTCTCGCGGCGAAGGCGGCGCGGCGGGCCGTTTCCATCGGCGTCGAGGCCAACGCCGTCGATCTCCTGGAGCGGCTGCTCGCGCGCGGCATCCTGCCGGAGCTCGTCACCGACCAGACCTCGGCTCACGACGAGTTGAACGGATACGTGCCGCGCGGCGGCTCGCTCGCCGAGCTCGAGCGGCTTCGAGCGGCGGACCCGAAGCGCTACATCGAGCGCGCCTACGCCACCATGGCCGACCACGTCCGGGCGCTGCTGGAGCTCCAGCGGCGGGGCGCGGTGGTCTTCGACTACGGCAACAACCTGCGCGGCCAGGCGCAGAAAGCGGGTGTCGCCGACGCCTTCAAGATCGGCGGCTTCGTGCCTCTGTACATCCGTCCGCTCTTCTGCGAGGGGAAGGGTCCCTTCCGCTGGGCGGCGCTCTCGGGCGACCCGGAGGACATCCGGACCACGGATCGCGCGCTCCTCGAGCTCTTCCCGCAGGACCGGGCGCTGGCGCGCTGGCTCAAGCTCGCCGAAGAGCGCATCGCGTTCCAGGGCCTGCCGGCGCGGATCTGCTGGCTCGGCTACGGCGAGCGGCATCGGGCGGGCCTGCTCTTCAACGAGCTGGTGCGCGCGGGCAAGGTCCGCGCCCCCATCGTGATCGGCCGCGACCACCTCGACGCCGGGTCGGTGGCTTCGCCCAACCGCGAGACCGAAGGAATGCGGGACGGCTCGGACGCGATCGGCGACTGGCCGATCCTGAACGCGCTCATCAACACCGCGGCCGGTGCCACGTGGGTGTCCGTGCACCACGGCGGAGGCGTCGGGATCGGGTACTCCCTCCACGCCGGCATGGTGGTCGTGGCCGACGGCACCGACGGCGCGCACCGCCGTCTCGAGCGCGTTCTCAAGTCCGACCCGGGCACGGGGGTGATGCGCCACGCCGACGCGGGCTACCCGGAGGCGATCTCGGCGGCGCGCGAGCGGGGAGTGGACCTGCCCTTCCTCCGCTGACGCGGGGTCCACACGGTGAAACGCCCCGCGCTCCTGGCCGCCCTCGCCGCCGCGGCTGCGGCGCTCGCGTGGCTCGACGGCTGGGTGGAGCTGCCGTCGCGGCGGCCCGCGCGGTCCGAGCCGCCCGCGGATCTGCGCCGGGCCGTGTCGGCCGCCGCCGAGGAACTCGCGGCCCGGGCCCGATCGCTCGCCGAGAATCCGGAGGTCGCGCGGTCGCTCGAGGGAGGCGGCATCGCGGTCCAGCGCGAGCGGCTCTTCGCGAGCGCCCGCCAGGCGGTCGAAGGGGCGGCCCCGGGCACCTGGATCGCGCTCGCCGATCCGCGCGGCAACCCGCAGGCCTGGTGGGGAGACGCCCCTTCGCGGATACCGCAGGTCCGCGCGCCGGGAACGCTCGAGGTTCGCTGGTCGGCCACCCGAATGGAGCTCGTGCACTGGAGCCTGGCCGGCAAGGACCCGTACGCCGGCGTCGTCTGCGCGGGCCGCGCGCTTCCGGTTCAGGCGCCGGACTTCGCGCGCGCCCTGGGCTTGTCGGGCGACGCCTCGGACTGGGAGCCGGTGGCTCCCGGCGGAAAGGCTCCGGTCCTCCTGGACGTCTCGGGCGGCGCGCCCCTGTTGGCCGGACGTCACGTGGGGCTTCCCGAGCGACTCGATACCCGGAGCCGAGCACTCGCCCTCGCGCTCGTGCTGGCCCTCGGCCTCGGCCTGGTCGTGGGCGGAGGGGATGCGCTCGCGATCGGGGTGGGACTGTCGATCGCCTTCCTCGCCGCCGAGGCCTTTGCCGGTTCCGCCGAGCGCGCGCTCGCGGCGCCCCGACCGTGGCTCCTGGCGGCCGGGCTCTTTCTCCTGCCGGCCGGCCTCGTCCGGTTGCGCAGCGCCGGGACCGGGCGGCCGCGCCGCCGTCTCGCAGCCGGGTACGGGCTCTTCATCTGCGCGATCGCCGCGGCCAGCGGCACGGTCCTGCCGGACCTCGGGGCCCGCCTGCCGATGTGGAGCACCCGGTTTCTGGAGCTCGTCGCGCTGACCGCGCTGACCGCTTCGGCGCTGGCGATCGGCGCCTCCGCCGGCCCGCGATCCGGACGCGGCGCGTGGACCGGCATCGCGGTCGGCCTCACGTCGCTCGGGATTCTGTCCGCGCTCCTGCTGGTCTCGCCATCGCGCGCCTATCCGATCTTCGTTGCGGTCGGTTCCGTCGCCGCCTACGAGGCGTGGCGGCGCGCCATCGCGGCGGCCCCCGAAAGCGGACCTCTCGGGCCCTTCCGGCTGGCCGCCGGCATGACGCTGCTCCTCATCCTTCTCGCCGCGCCGGTCCACGCGCACCGGCGGCTCGTCCGCCGCCTACGATGCGGCGAGGGCGATCCGGCTACCCGATCCGGAGAAGTTCTCGCCGGGCGCCGTCGTCGCCGTGCGGCGGGCCGTGGAGCGTGCGGAGCGCTTCGACCTGGAGGCGCAGCTGCCGGCGCCGCTCGACGAGGTGGACCTCTCCGATCTCGCCTACCGCCTCTGGCGAGCCGGCGAGGCCGAGGCGCCGTCGGAGACGCTCATCGCGTTCGAGGTCTTCGACCGCGCGGGCCTCCTGCGAAGCCGCTTCTCGCTCATCCCCGAGGCCGACACGGTCGGCCCGGACGATCAGGCGGGAGTGCGCATCGAAAGGCACCGCGTCGCGCTGGTCGAGCAGCGGGCGGTCCTCTTCGCCGGAGGCGAAGCCCTGGGGCCAGGCGCTCGTGTCGGTGGCCGACTGGCCGAACTGGGACCCGCTGCCGCCCCGGCTCGAGGTCTATCGCCGGCTCGTCGGCGCTCCCTCGCCGCTTCTGTCGACGCCCCGTCCCGTCCTCGTCTTCTACGGACCGGACGGCTCTCGCCGCGAGGAAGGGCCGGACCTCTCCTCAGCGACTTTCGACCGGGTCCGGCGCACGGGCCAGGCCGAGCGCGTGCGCGCTGCGCGTATCGGGGCGAGACGCTGTACGGCGAGCTGCGGCCGAGGCCGGACGGCTTTCAGCTCGTGGCGATCCCGGGGCCGGACTTCCTGCCGCGGCTCCTGACGGCCGCGCTCCTGCTGCCGGCGGCCGCGATCCTCTACGCGCTCGGCGGGCTGATCGTCCTCGGTCCGTGCCGTCGTCACCCGCCGAAGCCTGCGCGACCTGTGGCCGCCCGGCGCGCGCACGTTCCGGGGCCGCCTCGTCGCGCTCTTCGTCCTGTCCGTCATGATGCCCCTGCTCGCCGTGACCTTTTTCCTTCGGGCCTCCATCACGACGCGCTCGAAACAGGACACGCTCGATCACGCCCGGACCGCCCTCGAGACCGGCCGGCGCGTCCTCGACGACTACCTGCCGTCGGTTTCGGCCTCCCGCGGGAGGCTCGGGTCTCCTCGACGATGCGCTGCTTTCCTGGCTCGCCAACGCCGTGGGCTTCGACCTCTCGGTGTATTCACCGGACGCGCTCCTCGTCGCGAGCTCGCGGCGCGATCTCTACGCCGCCGGCCTGCTGCCGGAGCGGGTGCCGGGCGCCAGTTACGTGGCGGTGGGCCTCGGCGAGGCCCTGCAGCGCACGGACGCGCGCCTGGTCGCCGGCAGCCCGTTCGAGGAGCTGACGACGGCGCTGTCCGCCCTGCCCGGGCGTCCCCGGGGTGCGCAGCCCGGTGCTGCTCTCGCTCCTGCTCCTTCCGCAGCAGCGGATCGGCGAGGCCGAAGCCTCCCAGCTGACGGCGGCCGTGACGGCCTTCTCGCTCCTGGTGTTTCTCGTCTCGGCGGCCATCGCGGGGCGTCTGGCCGTGCGCGTGGCCCGGCCGGTCGCCGATCTCGTCCAGGGAACCCGGGCGGTCGCGCGCGGCGACTTCTCGCCGCGCCTGGCCGAGCCGCCCGACGAGGAGCTGAAGGAGCTCGTTCGCGCCTTTCTCTACATGTCGCGGAGCCTCAAGGAACAGACCGACGCGCTCTCGCGCGAGAAGGAGCGCCTCGCAACGCTTCTGGCACAGCTGACGGCCGGGCGTGGTCGCGTACGGCGACGACGGCCGCGTGCTGCTCGCCAATCCCGGCGGCGGCGCGCCTCTCCGGGCGGCCGCCTCGACGGCGCCACGCTCGACGAGGTCTTTCCGGGCGACGAGATGCGCGCGGTGCGCGCGGCCCTGGAGCGCGTCGGCCGGGACCCGGTCTCCGAAGAGCTCGAGCCGCGGCCCGGCGAGCGCTGGCGCGTCGTGACCGTGCCGCTGCCGCTCGCGCGGCACGGGAGCCCGGATGGCGGTGATCGAGGACGTGTCCGACGTCGTCCGGTCGAACCGGCTCGCCGCCTGGGCCGAGATGGCGCGAATCATCGCTCACGAGATCAAGAATCCGTTGACTCCCATCCGTCTCTCGGTCGAACATCTTCGCGAGGTCTGGAGACGGAAGTCGCCGGACTTCGAGCGGGTGCTGGAGGAGTGCGTGGCCAACGTGCTGCGCCAGACCGAGGAGCTGCGGCGCTCGGCCTCCGAGTTCGCCGACTACGCCCGTCTGCCGCGGCCGGAGCTGCGGCCGACGGACGTCTCGGCTCTGCTGCGCGAGGCCGCGGCCGCGTACGCGGCCGCGCCGGGGATCCGCTGGAAGGTCGACGCCCCGCCCGGCCTGCTGGCGCCCGCCGATCCGCGGCTGCTCTCGCGCGTGCTGTCGAACCTCGTCGGCAACTCGGTCGACGCGCTCCCGGCGGGAGGCGAGATCCGCCTGTCCGCGTCGCGCCGCGACGGCCGGATCGTCGCGGCGGTCGAAGACGACGGCCCCGGCGTCGCGCCCGAAATCCTGCCGCGCCTCTTCGACCCGTATTTTTCGGCCAAGAGCGGCGGCACCGGCCTTGGCCTGGCGATCGCCAAGAAGATCGTCGAGGAGCACGGAGGCGCGATCGGCGCCTCCAACCGCGCGGGGGGCGGATTCCGTGTTCGGTTCGACCTGCCGGCGGCGGCGCCGGAGGAAGCGTGAAGCTTGGCCGGGCCGCGCTGCTCGCGGCCGCGGCGTCGGCCGCCGCCTGGGGCGACGGCTGCCGGAAGGCGCCGCAACCGACGCTCGAGGCCGGCGGGAAGGGCGGCCCGCCGAGCGGCGACGCCGTGTGGTTCACCGAGGCCGCGGCCGCGAGCGACGCCGGGATCGAGGACCGGCTGGCGCGTCTCTCCGCCGCGGCCGTTTTCCTGCCCGCCGGGCGAGACGGCCTTCTCGGGCGGCCGATGGGTGCTGCAGGCCGTCCCCGGCGCCTCCGCATCCGCTCGCGCGTGTCCCGGTCGTCCTCGTCGTGCGGGCCGGACCCGAGATCGCGGCAGCCCTGGCGGCCGAGGCCGGTCCGGACGCGGAAGGCGTCGCGGCGGCCGTCGCTTCGGGACTCGCGTCGGCGCTCGCTTCGGGCGGCCCCTTCGGGCGCATCATCGGCGTCCACCTCGATTTTCCGTTCTCCGCGGCGTCGGCCCGCCGGTCGGGAGAGCTCGCTCGAGACGCTGCGCAAGCGTCTTCCGGCCGGCACGTTCGTCTCGATCGCCGCCGGGTTCGCCGCCCCGCACACCGACGACGAGCGGAAGGCCCTCGCGCCCCTCGTCGATCGGGCGGACGCGCTCGTCGCTCCGATCTTCGGCCTCGACACGCGGTCCGACGCCGCCGCCATCGACTCGCTCCGCCGGCCCTGGTGGGCCGCCTTCGGCGCGAAGGTGCGCGGGAGCCTCGCGCGAGCGGACGGCCGTGCGCCGGAGAGCCTCCCGGAGGGGGAGCTCGATGCCGCTCTCGGGCGATACCCGCGTCGACTTCGAGAACGATCTGTCGGCCGCCGACGCGAGCTTCTCCGCGTTTCACCTCACGGCGAGAAGCGCGGTGCGTTCCGGGGGCCTCGAGCTCGAGGCGGGGGACCGCGTGACCTATCGCGTCCCGGCCCTGACGGAGATGCTCTTCCAGCTCGGCTCGACGATGGCGGGCCGGCGTTTCGCGCTCGGACGGCTCTTCGTCCTCGGCGGCGCGTCGGAGGCGGGACGGATCTATCCCGTGGCGGCCTTCGAGGACGTGATCCTCGGCCGCTCGCTCGCGCCGGTCCTGGCGATCGGCGTCCACCCGGCCGGCCGCAACGCCGTCGCGGTCGATGCGGCCAACGCGTCGGCGCATGCGTCGATCGCCTTCGCGCACCGCCAACTGGGTCGAGATCGACGTCGCGCCGGCGCACCCGGCCGACGTGGCGCTGGGCGGGTTCGACCGCTACGCCACGTACGACCGTAACGGGCAGCCGGTGACGCCGGGCCGGGCCACGCGGGTCCGGCTCTTCGAGACGATCCTGATCGCCGGGCGAGTCGATCTCGCCGGCGCGGATCGTCCTTCGGGGCGGCGCGCCGGCGGGCTGCTGCCGGTACCGCTCGCACCTGATCGCGGCGTCCGGGTCGGAACTGGAAACGAGCTGGACCGAGCCGCCCGTGCCGCCGACGCCGACGAAGGCGCCCGCGCGGAAGAAGCGCTAGATCCGGTTCAGCCGCCCGCGCCGGGCTCGGCGCGGTGGAAGAGACTCGCGATCTTGGCGACGGGGCCGGACATCACGAAGACGACGGCGACGCATGCCAGCGCGAGCTCCGGCCGGTACGCGACGATCGCGAACAGAACGGCGATCGCCGGCAGGATCCAGGCCGGCCGCCGGCGGCGCAGGTCGAGGTCCTTGAAGGAACGGTAGCGGATCGTCGAGATCATCAGGTAGGAGAGGACGATCGTGAGGCCGAGCAGGCCGCCCATCCACACGCGGGACACGAGCCGCTCGGGAGTGGCCAGCACGACCGTGGCGACGGTCCCGGCCGCCGCCGGAATGGGCAGGCCGACGAAGTACTTCTTGTCGACCACGTGCGTCTGGATGTTGAAACGGGCCAGGCGCATCGAGCCGCAGACGACGAAGAGAAACGACGCCATCCAGCCCAGCCGGTGAAAGTCGGCGAGACCCCACGAGTAGGCGAGCACCGCCGGCGCCACGCCGAAGGAAACGAGGTCCGCGAGCGAGTCGTACTCCTCGCCGAACTCCGAGGTCGAGTTGGTCATGCGGGCGATCCGGCCGTCGAGCGCGTCGAGGATGCCCGCGGCGACGATCAGGTAGGCCGCGACCTCGAACGTCCCCCGGATCGAGGCCCAGAGCGAAAGGTAGCCGCAGAAGAGGTTGCCGACCGTGAAGAGGGTCGGGAGGATGAAGAGGCCCCGCGAGAGGCGCTCCCGGGAGAGCGCGCCCATCTCAGGAGGCCTTGCCCCACCGCGCGATCGCCGACTGCCCGGCCTTCAGCTTCTGTCCCGCGGTCGACGAGGACCTCCGCGTCGTCGGGCAGGAACAGGTCCACCCGGGAGCCGAACTTGATCAGGCCGATCCGGTCGCCGCGTCGCACGTCGTCGCCGACGCGCGGGTAGAACACGATCCGGCGGGCGAGCGCCCCGGCGATCTGCTTGAAGGTGAGATTGCCGCGCGCCGTCGAGAGAGTGATGCGGTTCTGCTCGTTCTCGGTCGAGGCCTTCTCGGCGAAGGCCGCCGCCTTGCGCCCGCGGACGTACGCGTAGTCGGAGAGGCGGCCGTCGGACGGCGCGCGGTTGACGTGGCAGTTGAAGACGGACATGAAGATCGAGAGTCGACGCCGCGCGCCCGCCGGCGCTTCGGGAGCATCGCTCACGGAGAGCACGGTGCCGTCGGCCGGCGAGACGATGGTCTCCCCGCCGCCCTCCGGGGACCGCTCGGGGTCGCGGAAGAACTGCAGCAGGAAGAGCGTGGCGGCCAGAAGAAAAACCGCCAGCGGCGCGCTTCCGGTCATGGCACACAGCGCCCCGGCGGCGAACACCGGAACGATGAAAACCCAGCCCTCTCGGGCGATCGGTACCCTCAGCTCGCGACTCCCTCTCGGTGATGCCGCGCGATCGCTTCCATGCGGTCCTTCAGGAGGAGCTTTTCCTTCTTGAGCCGCTTCTCTTCCATTTCCTCGTCCTCGGAGAGGCTCGTCTTGATCGCCAGCAGGTGGAGTCGCTCCTCGTGGTGGCGGTGCTCCTCGTGCAGGCGGCGAAACTCCGGATCGGCAACGGCCAGTTCCTCTCTGTTCCCGTTTTCCATCGGGTCAAACCTCCTTGTGATTTTTTCGAGGAGAGCTGCGGGGAAGGCCACGGGCCAAGTCTAGTCCGGCCGCCGGGAGCTTTCAACCGCGCGAAGAGCGCGGCGAAAGAGGCAAAACGAGCACGAGCGCGTCTTCGCCGTCCTGGTAGTAGGCCCGCCGGCGGTAGGCCTCCGCGAACCCGTAGGACTTGTAGAACTGGCGCGCGGCTGCGTTGGAGAGGCGGACCTCGAGCGTGATCGCCGTGGAACCCTTGGACCGCGCGCGGGCGAGCGCGTCCTCGAGCAGGAATCGGCCGTAACCCTGCTTTCGCAGGCGCTGATCCGTCGCGATCTTGTTGATGTGGAACTCCTCGTACAGCGACACGGCGAACAGGTATCCGCCGATCCGGGGCTCGCCGCCGTCTTCCCGCGCGAGCACGCGAATGTACCGGTGCGGTTCGACGAGCTCGCTCGCGAAAAAGTCCCGCTTCCACGGGGCCGGGAACGACTCGGCCTCGATGCGCGCGACCTCGTCGAGGTCGAAGGGTCCTCCGGGCCGCAGGCGATACGGCGCGGCCTGCGGTTCACGCAGCGCCATGTTTCTCCTCCGCGGCGCTCGGCCGAGAGTAGATGGCCGCGAACGACGACGCGGCATCCCGGGGCGAGCGTGCCACGGCCCGCGCGAGCGCCGCGGCGAGGCTTCCCGCCGGAGCTCGCCCCGCGTCTCCGGCGATGTCCGCCGGCAGCGCCGCCACCGCGGCGGCGCCCGCGAGACCCGCCGCGCCCGCGGCGGAGACGCGCGAAGCGGGACCGAGGGATCGGGCGCGGGGGCCCGACAGATCGAAGACTTCGCCGACGAGCTCGCCGCGACCCGCATCGAGGAAGGCGGCGACGCGCGAAGCGCCCCCGCCGCGCCCCGCTTCCGCCAGCGCCTCGAGCGTCGAGACCGCTTCCACCGGCCGACCGAGCGCGCGGCCGAGGCCCCACGCCGTGGCGAGGCCCACGCGCAGCCCGGTGAAGGAGCCGGGCCCGGCGCACACGGCGATGCGCTCGCAGTCGGTCAGACTCAGTCCCGCGGCGTCGAGCGCCCGGGCGACCGCGGGAAGCAGCTCGTCCGAGGCGCGGCGATCGAGCGACAGCGACTGCTCGAGGAGCCGATCTCCCGCGAGCATCGCAACCGAGGGCTTCGGGCCGGCCGTGTCGATCGCGAGGACGTTCATGATCCGTCGGCGCGGCGCCCGGAGGAGCCCCGCAGCTTGGGACTATGCTAGCACCGGCGTGAGCGCAACGATCCCCCGCGTGACTCCGATGCTCCGGCAGTACTTCGAGATGAAGAGCCGGGTCCCCGACGCCATCCTCTTCTACCGGATGGGCGACTTCTACGAGATGTTCTTCGACGACGCGAAGGACGCGGCGCCGCTGCTCGGGATCGCGCTGACCGCGCGGAATCGCGACTCGGACATCGAGGCCCCCATGTGCGGCGTGCCGCACCAGGCGGTCGAGCACCACGTCGCGCGGCTGGTGGCCGCCGGCCGCAAGGTGGCCATCTGCGACCAGGTCGAGGATCCGCGGACGGCGAAGGGGCTGGTCCGCCGGGACATCACGCGCGTCGTCACCCCGGGGACCGTCCTCGACCCGGAATCGCTGGTCCCGGGTGCCCCCTCGTACCTCGCGGCCCTGCGACCGGGAACGGGGGACTGCGGCGTCGCGTTTCTCGACCTCTCGACCGGCCGATTTCTCGCCGGCGCTGTGCCGCCGCACCGGGTGGACGACGTCCTGGCGCTCTTCCGCCCGAGGGAGGTGCTTCTCCCCGAGGACGCGCCCGCGCCCGGCTTTTCCCGCGACCCTCTCGCGCCGCGACGCGGCGTGGTGGAGCGCGTCCGCCCCGGGCGCCGGGGCCGCCGCGGCGGCCGCCGCCGCTCGCGCATACGCGGGCCAGATGCGTCCGGGCGGCATGTCCCACGTCCGGGAGGCGACGCCCCTCTCCTTCGACCGCCGGATGGGGCTCGACGCCTCCGCCATCGCCACCCTCGAGCTCTTCGAGTCCTCCGACGGGTCGACTTCGAGGAGCCTCTGCGCCCTGCTCGACCGCACGCGGACGCCCCTCGGTGCGCGCGCCCTCCGCGAGGCCCTGGCCCATCCTTCGCTCGACGAGGTGGACCTCGAGTCGCGCTGGGACGCGGTCGAGGAGCTCGTCGCGCGAGCCGACGCCGCCGAGGCGCTGCAGGAGGCGCTCGATGGCGTCGGAGACCTGGAGCGGCGATTCGCCCGCGTCGCCGTCGGGACCGCCGGACCACGGGAGGTCGCCGCGCTCGGCGCCGGACTGAAGGCCGCGCCCCGCGTGGCCGCCGCGGCCGAAGCGCTGGCCGCGGGGCGGTTCCAGTCGCTGTGCGGGGCGATTCCCGACACCTCGGACTGCGTGGCCCGCGTCGAGGCAATGCTTTCGCCCGAGCCGCCGGCGGCGGCGTCCGCCGGCGGCGTGATCCGCGACGGAGCGGACGCGGAGCTCGACCAGCTTCGCGCCCTGCGGCGCGACGCGCAGACCGCCCTGCTCGCCGTCGAAGCCGAAGAGCGCCGGCGCTCCGGCATCGCCTCGGTGCGCGTGAAGTTCAACCGTGTCTTCGGCTACTCGCTCGAGGTCGGCAACGCGCACAAGGACCGGGTGCCCGCCGACTGGATCCGCCGGCAGTCGCTCGCCAACGCGGAGCGTTTCGTCACGCCCGCGCTCAAGGACCTCGAGGAAAAGATCCTCGGGGCCGAGGACCGCATCGGCGAGATCGAGGCGCGTCTCTACGCGGAGCTGCTGGCCTTCCTCGCGAAGGCGGGCGACCGCGTGAGCCGGACGGCCTCGGCGCTGGCCGAGCTCGACCTCTTCGCTTCGTTCGCCGAGATCGCCCGCTCGGGCCGCTGGGTGCGGCCGCGCATCTGCGAGACACCGCGCCTGGCGATCTCGGAGGGCCGGCATCCGCTCGTCGAGCGGCTTCGGCGCGAGGAGGTCTTCGTTCCCAACGACACGGACCTCGACGCGCAGCGGCGCATCCAGGTCGTGACGGGCCCGAACATGGGCGGCAAGTCGACCTACCTTCGCCAGGTCGCAACGATCGTGCTGCTCGCGCAGGCCGGCTCCTTCGTCCCGGCGGCGAGCGCGGAGCTCTCGCTGTGCGACCGCGTCTTCACGCGCGTCGGTGCCGCCGATCACCTCGCGCGCGGCGAGTCGACGTTCATGGTCGAGATGCTCGAGTCGGCCGCGATCCTGCGCGAGGCGACGAACCGCAGCCTCGTCATCCTCGACGAGGTGGGCCGCGGCACGTCCACCTTCGACGGGCTGTCGATCGCCTGGGCCCTGCTCGAGTACCTGCACGACGCCCCCGGCAAGGCCGCCTTCGTGCTCTTCGCGACGCACTACCACGAGCTCACGGAGATCGCCCTGGTCCGCCCCGCCGTCGTCAACTCGACGATGGCCGTCCGGGAGATCGCCGGCCGGGTCGTCTTCCTGCGCAAGGTCGTTCCGGGCGGCGCCGACCGCAGCTACGGCATCCACGTCGCCGAGCTCGCCGGTCTTCCCGCGGAGGTGACGTCGCGGGCGCGAGAGGTGCTGGCGAACCTCGAAAAGCAGGAGCTCGACGTGCAGGGGGCGCCGGTGCTCGCGCGCAAGGCCGGGGAGAGCGCCGGCAGCGGCCAGTTCCTGCTGTTCTCGGCCGAGGAGGAGCTCGCCCTCGAAAAGCTGCGCGCGCTCGACGTCGACCAGATGACGCCGGTCGCGGCGCTGTCGCTGCTCGCCACGCTGCAGGAACGGCTGAAGCGCCCGTGAGCTCGCGCCTCTTCGGCGTCGGCGTGGAGGGGACCTCCCTGACGCCGCGCGAGCGCGAGATCCTCGCCGCGCACCCTCCGTACGGCGCGATCCTGTTCCGGCGCAACATCGAGAGCGCGTCGCAGCTCCAGGCCCTGATCGAAGACCTGCGGGGCCTCGGTGCGCGCGTTCTCTTTCTCGATCAGGAGGGCGGGCCCGTCGACCGGCTCCGGGACCTCCTGGCTCCCGCCCCGTCGCTGCAGAAGGTCGCGGCAGCTCCCGGCGCCGCGCGGCGGGCGGGAGAGCTGGCGGGCCGGTCGCTGTCCCGCCTCGGGTTCGACGTCGACCTCGCGCCGGTCGTGGACCGGGGCTTGCCCGGCGCCGGCGCGCTCGTCCTCGGCGAACGCGCGGCCTCGGCCGACCCGGCCCGGATCATCGAGACGGCCGGGGCCTTCCTGGACGGCCTCCAGTCGCAGGGAATCGGCGGCTGCCTGAAGCATTTTCCGGGTCTCGGCCGGGCGCGGCTCGACACGCACGAGGCGCTCCCGGTCCTGGAGAGCGATCCCCATCAGCAGGCCCTGGACCTGGCGCCCTTCGACGCGCTGATGCCGAAGGCCCGCGCCGTGATGATCGCGCACGCCGCCGGACCGGACGGCCTGCCCGCGTCGCTGTCCGATGCCCTGGCCACGGGCCAGCTGCGCACGATCCTCGGCTTCGAGGGCGCGGCCTTCTCGGACGACCTGGAGATGGGCGCGCTTTCGTCCTTCGGAGGCATTCCGGAACGGTGCGCCAGGGCGGCCCTGGCCGGCTGCGACCTCCTCTTCGTCTGCCGCCATCTGGAGGAGTACCCGGAAGCGGTCGCCAGGGTCGAGAGCGGCGTGCCGGAGCTGCGCCGCACCGAGGCGGCCGGGAGGCTCGAAGACTACGCCCGCCACCTCGGCCAGCTGCGGCGCGCGAAGGATCGCGACGGGACGCCGCTGCCGGCCCTGGCCGCGGAGCTCCACGGGCTCACCGAGTCGCTCGCCTGAGGGCCCTCGGTTCGCAGGCTCTCAGAGCCCTTCGAGGACGAGCATGTTGGTGCGCGTGCAGGACTGGCGCAGCGCCTTGCCCTCCGCATACTCGGCGGAAGCCCACCAGGCCTTCGCCTGCTCGAAGCTCGGGAATTCGAGAATCACGGCGCGTTTGGGCGCCCAGTCTCCCTCCAGAACCGCGATTCTCCCGCCGCGTGCGAGATAGCGTCCGCCGTGCGCCGCGATCGACGGAGGGGCGAGCGCCTTGTAGCGTTCGTAGACCTCGGGGTCGCGCACGTCGACGTCGACGATGACATAGGCCGGCATCGTCGGCGCCGGCTAGAACGGAACGTCGTCGTCGTATCCGCCGCCGCCCGCCGTGGCCGGCTCGGGCGTCTCCGCGACCTCGCGGGCCGCGCCGGCGCGCACGCCGTCCTCGCGCTTCGAGAGCATGACGACGTTGGAGGCCTTGATCTCCGTCTTGTAGCGCTTCTGCCCGGCCTGGTCCTCCCAGCTGCGCGTCTGGAGGCTGCCCTCCACGTAGACCATTTTGCCCTTGTGGAGATACTCGCCGCAGATCTGAGCGAGCTTCTCCCAGGCCACGATGTCGTGCCACTCGGTCTTCTCCTGCTTGGCGCCCGACGCGTCCTTCCAGGTCGTCGAGGTCGCCACCGAGAAGCGCGCGAGGGTGGTTCCCTGCGGTGTCGTCCGGATCTCCGGGTCCTTGCCGAGGTTGCCGATCAGGATCACTTTGTTCACGCTGGCCATGTGTTCGCCCTCCTTTCAGGTGCTGGAAACATATTCCACTTCGGGCGGGACAGATGATGTCCGGGCCGCGTGGACGGCTAGAATCACCCAATCCCATGACCGACAACGAGATCGAAGCGACCCGCGGCCACTTCGTGCGCTCGGCCTCGACGATCACGCCGCTGACGCTCTCTCGCGGGTCACCGGGTACCTGCGCGACAAGGTCATCGCCGCGACCCTCGGGGCCGGCATGCGGAGCGACGCCTTCCTGGTCGCCTGGCGGATCCCGAACATGCTGCGGGAGATCATCGGCGAGGGCGCGATGTCCTCGGCGGTCATCCCCGTCTACACCGAGGTCTCGGCGCAGCGCAGCGACGAGGAGGCCCGGGCATTCGTCGGACGGGTCGTGGCCACCTTCGCGCTCATCCTGGCCGTGATCACGGTTCTCGGGATCCTCTTCTCGCCCTGGCTGGTTTCGCTGCTCGCCGGCCAGTTCCGCCAGGAGCCGGGCAAGTTCGAGCTGACGGTGCGCCTGAACCGCTGGATGTTTCCCTACATCCTGCTCGTTTCGCTGGCCGCGCTCTGCCAGGCCCTGCTGAACGCGCACCGGCGGTTCGCCGCCGCGGCGGCCGCGCCGATTCTCCTGAACGTCGCGATCATTCTCGCGGCGGTGTTCGTGTCTCCGCGCACGGCGGACCCAACGTACGGGCTCGCCGCGGGCGTGCTGGCCGGCGGCGCCCTCCAGATCGCCCTCCAGGTGCCGCAGCTGGCGAGGCTGCGCGCCGTGGGTCGGCCGGCGCTCGGCTGGAGCGATCCGGCCGTCCGATCGGTCCTCCTGCTCATGGCGCCGCGACTGCTCGCCTACGGCATCAGCGCCTTCAACACGGTCGTCTCGACGCGGTTCGCCGCCGGACTCGGCCAGGGCAGCGTGTCGCACCTCTACTACGCCAACCGGCTGAAGGAGCTCGTCCTCGGCGGCTTCGCGGTGTCGGTGGCGACCGCGATCCTGCCGCTGCTGTCGAAGCAGGCCCTGCTGCCGGACCGGGGGCCGTTCAAGGACAACCTCGCCTTCGCTCTGCGCCTCATCGCGTTCGTGACCGTTCCGGCGAGCGTGGGCCTCGTGATGCTTCGGGTGCCGATCGTGCGCGTCCTGTTCCAGGGCGGCCGCTTCGGCGCGGGCGACACCCTCGAGACGGCGGGCGCGCTCGCGACCCTGGCGGCGGGACTCTTCTTCTTCGCCGGGATCCGCGTCATCGTTCCCGCCTTCTACGCGCTGAAGAACACGACGACGCCCGTGGCGGCGGCGCTCGCGGACGCGGCCGTCTTCGTGGCTCTCGGCGCGCTCCTCGCGAAGCCGCTCGGTCTCCCCGGAATCGGGCTGGCGGCCTCCGCCTCCGCGGCCGTCAACATCCTCATCCTCGTGACCGTCCTGCGGCGGCGGGAAGGTCGGCTGCGCGGCCGCCAGATCCTCGCCTCGGTCGTCCGCATCGGCGCCGCGGCGGCCGTCATGGGAGGGTTCCTCTGGGGGTCCCTGAGATTCGTCCCGGGAGACCGCCTCGGCGGATGGAGCGGGGCGGGGGTCCTCGCCGCCCTCATCGCGCTCGCGGCCGCGGTCTACTGGGTCGCCGCGCACTTCCTCGGCGCGCCGGAGCCGGCCGAGCTGTCCCGGGTCACGAGGCGCCGGAAGTGAAGCTCGTCATCCAGCGGGTGTCGAGCGCGTGCGTGCGCGTCGACGGCCGTGTCGTCGGAGAGATCGGCCGCGGCTTCCTGGTGCTCTTCGGCGCCGAGACCGGCGACGCTCCCGAGCTCGCGGAGGAAGCGGCGCGGAAGGTCGCGGGCCTGCGCGTCTTCGAGGACGCCGCGGGGAAGATGAACCTCGCGCTTTCCGACGTGGCCGGGTCGGTCCTCGCCGTCTCACAGTTCACGCTCGGCGCGGACCTCTCGCGCGGCCGCCGTCCCGGCTTCGAGGGGGCGCTCCGGGGACCGGAGGCCGCGCCTCTCTACGAGCGGTTCGTGGCGGCCATGGCGGCGCAGGGAATCCCCGTGGCCACGGGAGTCTTCGGCGCCACGATGCAGGTCTCGCTCGTCAACGAAGGTCCGGCGACGTTTCTCCTCGAGCTGCCGCGGCGCGCCTGAGGGTCAGGGCGACTGAAACGGCGCCAGCGAGAAGCAGAGCAGGAAGATCCCGACGCACGCGAGCGCGACGAGCTTGCGCCCGAAATCGAGCGGCTCGTCGTCGTCCGGCATCGGCGGGTGGCGAAAACCCATGAAGAGCACGACGAACGCCGCGAACACGAGCCAGATCGGCGGGCCGAGAAACGAGCCGCCGACCGCGAGGGCCGCGGCCGCCCCCGCGGCGAACGGCTGGCGCTTCCCGAGCAGGGCGCGCATGACGTGGGACCCGTCGAGCTGTCCGATCGGAAAGAGGTTCATCGCCGTCACGAGCAGGCCGAACCACGCCGCCATGAACGTGGGGTGCTCGTGCACCGAGGCGCTCGTGTACGGGCCGACGTGCATCCAGCCCTGCGCCCATTTCGCCAGGATCGGATAGTCGAAGAGCACCGTGCCGGCCGTCAACGGAGTCGTGCTCGGCCTCGGATGGGCCACGCCGTAAAGGAGGAACGGGATCGTGACGAGGAATCCGGCGATGGGGCCCGCCGCGCCGACGTCGAGGAGGATTCGCTTGTTGGGTATCGGCTCCTTGATGCGGATCACCGCGCCGAACGTGCCGAAGGAGAGGATGTTCGGCAGGAGGAACGGCGAGGGCAGGAAGATCGGAAGGGTGGCGGCCAGCCCGTAGCGGCGGCACATCGCGTAGTGGCCGAGCTCGTGGACGCCGAGGATCGCCATCACCGGAATCGAGAAGGCGAATCCGTCCGAGAAGCGTCCGCCGGGCACGAGCCCGCCGCCCGTCGGCGTGAAGGCCGCGCCGCCGGCCAGCGTCGTGGTCACGAACGTGAGAAGGAAGAGGGCCAGGTGGAAGAGCGGGTGCTCCGCGGCCCGGCGCCAGCGCGGCGGGGCGGGCGGGGCGTCCGGAGACGGCTCGGAAGGCGGGTCGGTCAGGGAATCAGCTCGGGGGGAAGACTTGCGAAGCTCGAGGAGGAGCCTTGCCAGGGAGCTCCCGAGCGAGCTCGCCGCGACCTCGAGAGCCCGGTAATCGTCGCTCGAGAGGGGCGCTCCGGCCCGGTCGGCCCACAGGAAGGCGATCAGCCGGTCCTTGATCCGAACCGGAAAGACGGCGCACGCGGCGGTGGCCTTGTCGCCGACGAGCTCCGCCAGCGCCTCCGGCAGGAGGATGCGCGAGAGGGCCCCGCGATGCGCGCTGCCCGAGAGTTTCACGAAGGCGAAGATCGAGGGCTCGCCCCAGGGGATCCTCAGCTTGGAGACGCGCGAGCGGGTCAGCCTCGCGCCTCGCCCGGTCCAGCCCTGAATGGACTCCTGAGCCGAGACGAGCAGAAGCACGCGCGGGAATCGGGACGCCAGCGCGTCGACAGCGGACTCGGCGATGTGGTCCCTGCCCGTCGAAGGCTCGACGTCGAGAATCGCGGCGGGCGCGGGCACAGCCGCTGGAGCCGGCGGCGCAGGCGGCGCGGGCGGCTCCTCGACGGGGACCTCGTCCTTCCACATGCGCGCCGCGAGCTCGTCCGGAGTCTCGGCCCGCGCCGGCGTGAAGTCCGGCAGCAACCCGCGCGGGTCGCCGATGTCGCTCTGCGGCATCTCGGCCGAGGCGAACGGCGCCGCGAATCCGGCGGGCCGAGGCGACTCCGCTTCGGGACGGCCGATCGCGATCGGGATCTCGCGGGCCGGGGGGGAGACGGCGCCGGCGTGAATGCACGTGAGGGGGACTTCGCGAGAGGGTTGACGAAGCGCCCGGCGGATGGCGTCCAGGTCGCGGAGCGGCTGCGTTGCTGGCGCCTTTCCTCGTTGCGCTCGAGTTTCTGGAGGACGCCCCGAAACTCGATGGGCACCGGCCGGCCGTAGAAGAGGTGGAAGGCCTGCAGGAGCCGCACTTCGCTGATCACCGCGGGAATGACCGGGCGCCCCGTCAGCGCCGACACCTCGTCGACGGCCGCGAGGTTGGAAGGGTTCTTGAACGCGACGCGCACGCCGCGGCCCTCGAGCGCGTACGGGACTGCGCCGAGCCGCACCGCCGCCCGTTCGGGAAGGGTCCGCACGATCTGCGGCGTCGCCTTCAGGATCTGGGGCCAGGTCGCGAAATCGCAGCGGTGGAGCGCCGAGAGCGCCTTGAGCAGGCTCTCTTCGCCGAGCAGGTCGCGGTCGAGGAGGATCGTGCCGAGCCGGAACGGTTCGCCGGTGTGTCGTTGGAATCCGAGCGCGCTCTGGACGGCGCCCTCCGAGAGGACCCCTTCGGCGATCAGGAGCTCCCCAATGCGCGGCATGCTCCCTATTCTATGTCGCCCCGTCAGGGGAGGTCGCGGAGGTCCTTTCCGGGCTTGAACCGAATCGTGTTGCCGGGCGGGATCGAGACTTCGACGCCTGTTTTCGGGTTGCGGCCGATGCCGCGCTTCCGGCGCTTGACCTGGAAGACTCCGAACCCGCGCAGCTCGATCCGATCGCCGGCTCCCAGGGCCGAACGCATCGCCTCGATGACGGTCTCGACGGCCGTGGCCGCCTTGGCACGCGGGACCTGCGCGAGATCCACCACGCGGTCGACGATGTCCGCTTTGATCATGTCTCCTCCGGGGAGACGACGATTATATAACCTGCTTTTTCCTCAGCCGGATGGATGCAGCCAGGGCGGCGGCCGTGGCGCCGGCGAGCTCCCGCACGTAGGTCAGGTCGGCCGGGCTCGCGCCCTGGGCCTCGCGGCATTCCGCGTAGAAGAAGGCCACGGTCTTCTCCCGCATCAGCACGGGCTGGACGAGGCACTCGGCCGGCCACCCGCCGAGGGCCGCGGCGAGCTCCTCGTGGCGGGCCAGGGGCGGAAGGGCGCCGAGGTAGAACGAGCGGCTCATCCGGACGTTCAGGAAGATGGACGGCTCGGTCCAGGAGAGATCGAAGCGGCGGCAGCGCGGCAACGTCGACCCCGACGCCCGCCCCGGACCAGCCGCCGACCCCGTCCGGACGAACCACGAAGACGGCGCTGCGTCGAAAGCGCCGGGCGAGCGCCGACAGCGCGGCCTCGAAGATCTCGTCCCGGCCGCGCGCGGCGAGGATCCCGGCGAAGTCGGCCGTCGCCGGCATCCCGCTGCCTGCGGAGGCCCGCGGGGGCAGGGGCAGGCGCATCGCGAGTCTGGCGCCACGCCGGTGCCGCCGGCGGCGTCCCCGCTCCGGGCAGGGCGGCCGAGCCTGGCGGGGCGGAGGCGAGGCGGGGGCCGCCGGCCACGAGCCGTCGACGGCGTTTCCTCCCATGCGATCGACTCGGGGTGCTCCGTCGCCTCCTCCGGGGGAGGCGGCAGGCCGCCCCAGCCCACGGGGGAGACGTCGGGGACCCGCCACGCTTCCAGCAAGGTCGGCGCGTCGGGGTTTCCCGGAGCCAGCCCGGGGGGCAGCTCCCGGGCGCTCGAGGAGAAGTCCGGCGGCGGCGGGAGCGGTTTCTGGATCACGGACGGAGCCGTCGGGCGCGACAGCTTTTCCGCCAGGATCGCAAAGCGGGGAGTGCGCCGCTCGCCGTAGTACTTCTCGAGCGCCTGGTAAAGGCGGACCTCCGGAGCGACGGCGGGAATGATCTTCTTGCCGGTCACGAAGAAGAGCTCGTCGAGGATCCGCAGATTCGACGGGGTCACGGAGCGCGATGCGGACGAACCCCTCGCCCATCCCCACGGGTACCGCCGAGTGACGGATGGCAAACTTCGCCGGCAGACCGGCCGTCACCGTGGCGGGCACCGAGCCGAGGACCGCCCAGGGGACGTACTGGCAGCCGTGCTGCTCGGCCAGCGCGTGTCCGATGTCGTCCTCGGAGGCCGAGCCCCGCTCGATCAGAAGCGTGCCCAGCCGGCCCCCGGCGAAGCCCTGGACGGCGAGCGCGCGGTTCACGCTCTCCTCGGTGACGGCGCCTGCCCGCAGGAGGAGAACCCCGAGTCGAGGCATCGCGATGTCGATTATCCCGTACGGCGGGACGTGATGGGCCCGTCGGGCGACCGGATGGTGCAGCGCATGCGACCTCCCGCGCGGACACCGCCGCGCGACCGCGCGAGCATATCGCCCGCGGCCCGTGTGACCCGCGACACCGTTGCCGGCGTGCTACATTCCGGGGCGTGAAGCGCAGCGCGATTGTCCTGGCCGGCATCCTCCTCCTCGCGCCCCGGGCCGCGACGGCGCAGGGGGACCTGGCGGCCAGCCGCAAGACCTTTCTCGCCGCCAGGACCGCGGTCGCCGACGGCCGGTACCAGGAGGCGCTGGGGCTCTATCGCAAGGTGCTCGAGCAGGTGCCGAACGACGCCGTCGTCCACTTCGAGTATGCCCAGCTCCTTCGCGACCTCAACGTCCCTGCCGAGGCGGAGAAGCAGGCCCGCGAGGCCGTCCGGCTCGACCCGACGCTCGCCGAGGCGCAGAGGCTGCTCGGAAACCTCGATCTGGCCGCGGCCGAGAAGGACCCCTCCCGCCTGAAGTCGGCGATCGAGCACCTGAGCGCCGCCCGCCGCCTCGCCCCTTCCGACATCGCCACCGCGGTGAGCCTGGCGCGGGCGCTGCTCGCGGCCGACCGCGCCGCGGAGGCGGCCGCGGTCCTCGACGATCTGCCGGAGCTCGGCAACCAGCCGATGATCCAGCGGCTGACCGCGGAGGCCAAGGCGAAGGCCGGACGGCTTCGGGAGGCCGAGGTCGATCTACCGCGCCCTGTACGAGGCCGACCCCGGCGACCGCGAGATCGCCGCCGCGCTCATCGATCTCTACGAGGATCAGGACCGGCTGGACCGCGTCGCTCGAGATCCTGAGGGCGCTCGAACATCGCGATCCGTCCAACTCCGCGATCACCGAGCGCATCGTCCTCGATCTGGCCCGCGCCGGCCGTTTCGCCGAGGCCGAGGACGCGGCCCGCGAGCTCGTCGGCCAAGCGTCCCGAGAACCGCGGCGCGCGGCGGCTGCTCGCGACGGTCCTCTTCGAGCGGGGCCGCACCGAGGAAGGCGAGCAGATCCTGCGGGCGATGGTCGAGGCGGACCCGGACGATCCGATGACGCGCCGGGCCCTCGCCGCCGAGATGACGCGCGAGAGGCGGTTCGACGAGGCCCGGGCGATTTACGAGGACATGGTCCGCCGCGCGGGAGACGACGCCGCGGCAGGCGGAAGCGCGGAAGCGAACGCCCAGATCGAGCTCGGGTTCATCGCATACCTGCAGAAAGACTGGACCGCCGCGCGGCGGATCCTCGGGCCGCTCGCCACCCAGAACGGCGCCGTCCATCCGCGCGCCGCGCGGATCCTGCTGGCCGCCGACCGCGACGCGGAGCTCTATGCCGAAGGCCTCGAGAGCGCCCGTTCGTTCGCCGCCGCCGAACCGGACGACCCCGACTGGGCGGCCACGGCGGCCGAGTTCGAGTACCGCACCGGCGCCGTGAAGGCGGCCGAGCAGAAGCTCGATGCGCTGGCGGCGAGCGGCGAGCTCGACAGCATGATGGCGGTCGCCGACGCCTGGGCGCGCCTCGAGCGCTTCGACGCCGCGGTCCGCGTGGCGCGAGCGGCCGCGACGAAGTTTCCCGAGAGCTCGGAAGCGCTCTTCCGCCTGGGCTCGTCGCTCGAGCGCGCGGGAACCTCGGACGAGGCGGAGACCGTGTTCCTCGAGCTGCTCGAGGATCGGCCGAACGACGCCCCGACCCAGAACTACCTCGGCTACATGTGGGCCGACCGCGGAGTCCAGCTCGAACGCGCCCGCGAGATGCTCGAACGGGCCGTCGCCCGGGAGCCGCGCAACGCCGCGTACCTCGACTCGCTCGGCTGGGCGTACTTCCGCCTCGGCCGGATGGAGGCCGCGGAGAAGAACCTTCGCGAAGCCGCCCGGCGCGAGCCGACCGATCCCACGATCGTCGAGCACCTCGGCGACCTCGAGATGAAACAGGGCGACATCGAGGACGCGATCCGCAACTGGGAGAAGGCCCTGGAGCTGAAGTCCGAGGAGGCCGAGCGCGTCCAGGACAAGCTCCGGCGCGCCCGCACGCCCGTTTCCCAGCGTTGATCCCGCGCCGGCTCGCCGCTCTCGCTCCCGTCCTTCTGCTCTTCGCGTGCGCCACCGGTCGCGGCGCCCGGCAGTTCGCGCCGCCCGCCGAGAACGACACGCGGGAGACCCTCGCGGCGCTCGCGGCGGCCGAGCGGCGCGCCGCCGAACTTCCCGCGTCGCGCCTCCTCTACGATGCGCGCATGAGCGGCGGCGGCGCGCCCGCGGTTCCCGGCACCCTCGCCGTCACCTACGACGGGACGGGCGTCCGGCGGGCCTCGCTGACCGGTCCGTTCGGCTCGAGGGTCGCCGAGTACGACGCCGGCACCGTGACCGGCGAAGATCGCCGGGCCCTCGTGGTCGACCCGGCGGCGCTGCGGCGGTGCTCGCGGGGTCCTGGCCGGGCGAGCCGTCCCGGGTCGAGGGATGCGACGGCGGAAGACTGCCTCGCCGTCTGGGACGCTCCCGTCCGCGTGAGCGCGACCGTCGACCGGAAGGAGCAGCGCGTCGACTCGCTCGTGATCTCGGGCGAGACCGGCACGCTCACCGTCACCTACGGCGGTGAGGCGAGCCCCTGGCCGCAGCGCATCGCCGCGCGGGACGAGCCCTCGGGCCGCAGCCTGAAGCTGTCGCTCGTCGCCGTCGAAGCCGACCGCCCGGCCGCCGCGAGCCCCGGCCCATGATCGCTCATCCGCCTCCGCCCCCGCCAAGATCAACCGCGAGCTGCGCATCGGGCGCGTCCGCCCGGACGGCTTCCACGAGATCCGCTCCCGCATGGTCTCGATCAGCCTCGCCGACCGTCTCACGGTCGAAACGGCCGAGGAGCTCGCATTCGCCTGCGACGATCCCGCGGTGCCGGCCGGGAGCGACAACCTGGTCGTGCGGGCGGCGCACCTTCTCGCGTCCCGCGCCGGCGTCCCGGCACGCGCGCGCATCCGGCTCGAGAAGCGCACGCCGATGGGCGGCGGTCTCGGCGGCGGCAGCGCGGACGCGGCGGTGGCCCTGCGGCTGCTGGCCGCGCTCTGGGAGATCGACGCGGCGCCCGCCTGGCTCTCGGGGCTGGCGGCGGAGCTCGGCAGCGACGTCCCGTTCTTTCTGACGGGAGGGCAGGCCGACGTCACGGGCCGCGGCGAGATCGTGACGCCGGTGCCCGACGGCCCCGCCCGCCGACCTGCTCCTGCTCGTCCCTCCGTTCTCGGTGTCGACCGCCGGGCGTCTACCGCGCCCACGGCGGCCGGTTCGATCTGGCGCCTCGGCTCGAGATCGAGTCGCCGGACCATCGGCGGCTATCTCGGGCCGAACGACCTGGCATCGGCCGTGCTAGTAATGGAGCCCGGATGAAGGCCGTACCTCGAGTCCGCCGCCGCCCTGACGCCGGACCACGTCGATCAGCGGGTCCGGCGCGACGATCGTCCTGCACGGTGCGCCCGCCGGCGCCGAAGAGCGGCTGGCCGCGGAGCATCCGGACGCCCGCGTCTTTCGATGCCGCACACTCAGCCGCGAGGACTACCAACGCGAATCCAACCCCAGGGGAGGCTCTCCATGGACATCACGCAGGTAAAGGTGTTTCCGGTCGCCGAAGAGAAGCTGAAGGCGTACGTCTCGATCGTGATCGACGAGCTGTTTTCTCGTTTCCGACCTGAAGGTCATCCAGGGGCCCAACGGCCTCTTCATCTCCATGCCGTCCAAGCGCAAGAAGAACGGCGACTTCAAGGACATCGCGCATCCCCTCAATCGAGAAACGCGCGAACGCATGGAGAAGCGCATCCTCGAGGAGTACGAAAAGGTCCGGGGGCTCGCCGGACCCGCCGCGCCGCCTCCGGAGACCGGCCCGGCCCCCGACACGCAGGCGTAGAATCGAACCGCGTTGGGGCGTCGCCAAATTGGTAAGGCACCGGCCTTTGGAGCCGGCATTTCCAGGTTCGAGTCCTGGCGCCCCAGCCAACGTCGCCGCCGCACGCTCGAGCCGCGTGCGCGGCGCGACGGATTCCAGGTAGAATCCCCCCGCTTGGTCGCACACGCCTTCAACTACGGCGATCTCAAGATCTTCTCGGGTCGCGCGCACCCGGCGCTCGCCCAGGAGATTTGCGCGTATCTCGGGATCCCGCTCGGCGAGCTGACCCTCTACAACTTCTCCGACGGCGAGGACTACTGCCAGATCGACGAGAACGTCCGCGGCGCCGACGTCTTCGTCGTGCAGCCGACGTGCTCGCCCGGTGAACGACCACGTCATGGAGCTGCTGATCCTGCTCGACGCGTTCCGACGGTCCTCGGCGTCGCGGATCACGGCGGTGCTCCCGTACTTCGGCTACGCGCGGCAGGACAAGAAGGACAAGCCCCGCGTGCCGATCGCCGCCAAGCTGATGGCGGACCTGCTGACGGCCGCCGGCGCGGACCGCATCCTGACGATGGACCTCCACGCGGCGCAGATCCAGGGCTTCTTCAACATCCCGGTGGACCACCTCTTCGCGGCGCCCGGTGATCCTCGACGCCATCCGCAAGCTCGAGCTCGACGACCTCGTCATCGTGTCGCCGGACGTCGGCGGCCTGACGCGGGCCCGGGCGATCGCCAAGCGGCTCGAGGCCTCGCTCGCCGTCATCGACAAGCGGCGCACGGGAAAGAACGAGACCGAGATCCTGAACGTCGTCGGCGAGGTCGCGGGCAAGGACGTCCTGATCCTCGACGACATGATCGACACGGCCGGCACCCTGGTCCAGGCCGAGGCGGCCCTCCGGCGAGGGGGAGCCAAGCGGACCTACGCCGCGGCCGTCCACGGGGTCTTTTCGGGCCCCGCCCTCGAGCGGATCGAGGGCTCCGGGCTGCAGTCCCTGCTGGTGACCAACACCATCCCGGTCGAGGCCGCCATGGCCCGCTGCCCCCGGATCAAGGCCCTTTCGGTGGCCCCCCTCCTGGGGGAGGCCATCCAGCGGATTCACGACGGGGCTTCCGTTTCCTCGCTTTTTGTGTAGAATCCGCCTCTTTGCGCGGACTCCCCGCGCGGGGTAGGGCATGAAGACCATCGAACTGAACGTCGAGAAGCGCTCGACGACCGGAAAAGGCGAAGCGCGCCGCAGCCGCGCCGGGGGTCAGATCCCGGCGGTCGTCTACGGGGCGGGCAAGCCGAACGTCCCGATCGCCGTGAACCGGAAGGCCCTGGCGGACCTCTTCCGCGAGGGCGCGGGCGAGAACGCGATCTTCCTCCTGAAGCTGGCGGGCTCCGACCAGAGCCGGCACGCCATGATCAAGGAGCTGCAGCGCGACCCGCTCTCCCGCAAGCCCCTCCACATCGACTTCGTCCGCGTCCTGATGGACGTGAAGATCACCGTCAAGGTGCCGATCGAGATCACGGGCGTCGCCAGGGGCGTCAAGGCCGACGGCGGCATCCTCGACGTGGTCACCCGCGAGATCGAGATCGAGTGTCTCCCCGGCAACATCCCGCCGAGCCTCGCGGTCGACGTGTCGGAGCTCGCGATCGGCGACGCCATCCGCGTCTCCGAGCTCCCGGCGATCGAGGGCGTGACCGATCGTCGACAACCCCGAAAAGGTCGTCGTGCACGTGGCGCACCCGACGCGCGAGGAAGAGCCCGTCGCCGCGGCCGAGGCCGCCGCCGAGCCGGCCGAGCCCGAAGTCCTGAAGAAGGGCAAGGCCGTGTCGGAGGAAGAGGGCGCCGAGGACGGCAAGGAAGCCAAGAAGGAGAAGGAAAAGGAGAAGTAACTTCTGCGCGCGATCGTCGGCCTCGGCAACCCGGGGGACGACTACGAGGCCACGCGGCACAACGCCGGGTTTCGCGTCGTCGAGAGGCTCGCCGCAGAAGAGGGAATCCGGATCCGGACGCGCGAGTGTTCGTCGCGCGTGGGCCGGGGGAGAGTCGGGCCGGAGATGGTCCTCCTGGCGCTCCCGCAGACTTTCATGAACGCCTCGGGCGAGGCCGTTCGGGCTCTTTGCCAGAAACACGACGTCGACCCCTCGGACCTGTGCGTGGTCGTCGACGAGATCGCGCTGCCGCTCGGATCGCTCCGAATGCGCGCGCGCGGCTCGGCCGGCGGGCACAACGGGCTCAAGTCGGTCATCGCCCACCTCGGAACCACGGAGTTCCCGCGCCTGCGCGTGGGCGTCCGCGGCGAGAGGTACTCCCGCGAGCGGGACCTCGCGGACTACGTGCTCGAGCCTTTCGCGAAGGCCGAGCGGGACGAATTCGAGAACAGCGTCGGGCGGGCCGTCGAGGCCCTCCGGACGTGGTTGACGCAAGGAATCGACGCCGCGATGCGGCGAGCGAATCATTTACCTTCCTCTCCGGACGGCCTCGATCCGGATTGACATCCACGAGGAGGAACGCATGAGGCTGTACGACATCGTCGTCCTGGTCACGCCCGACCTGGCCGACGACGACGCGGCGAAAGTCGCGGGCGAGTATCGGAAGATCCTGGTCGACGGCGGAGCCACCGTCGTCAAGGAAGAGCCGTGGGGCAAGCGCCGCCTGGCCTTTCCCATCGGCCGCAAGCGCGAGGCGCACTACACCTACTGGCAGGTCCAGTCCGAGCCGGCCGCGGTCGCCGAGGCCGAGCGCCGGATGGGACTGTCCGACCAGGTCCTGCGCCACCTCGCGGTCCGCGTCGACGAAGACCTGAAGCGCGCAGGCCAAGATGACCGAGCGGCTTCGCAAGAAGGCGATCAAGCGGCCGCCCCGTCCGCCGGCGCCCCCGGTCGGACGCGGCCGCGGCCGAGCCCGCCGCCGAGAGGAGCGAGTCATGAGAATGGGTGGAGGCTCCGGGGCCCGCTCCGGCCCCCGCACGGGTCCGGGCGGCAAAGACGCCAAGGGCGGCCCGCGCAAGAAGTTCTTCGTCCGCCGGCGGAAGGTCTGCAAGTTCTGCGCGGAGAAGATCGAGTACATCGACTGGAAGGACATCAAGCTCCTGCAGGGCTTCATCCCCGAGCGGGGCAAGATCCTGCCGCGGCGCATCTCGGGAACCTGCGCCCTCCACCAGCGCAAGCTGCAGACGGCCATCAAGCGCGCCCGCTCGATCGCCCTGCTGCCGTACGCGACGGACTAGTGTTCTGTCACCCGAGTTTGAATGGTGCCGCGCGGCTTCTGACAACCAGCGTGGCCCCATCTCTTGGGCCTTCTTGCACTTTTCGAGCGACGAGATTGATATCGTGAATTCAGTTACAGGACACTAGCAGGAGGGGATGGCCTCTCCCGAACCCGTCGCGGGGCGCGCGGACCTGGACGCGACCCGGTTCGAGATTCCTCTGGCGGCCCTCGCGGCCGCCGGAGCCTTCTCGGCTCTCTTCGTGCTGCCCGCCATCGGCGCGCTCGGGCTTCCGCTGCTGTCTCTCGCGAGCCCGCTCGGAGCGCCGCTCGCGGCGGTGCCCGTGGTGCGTCTGGCCCACCGGCGCGGCATGGTCACCGGGGTCCTCGGCGTGCTCGCTCGCGGTCGCGATCGTGCTCGGCCTGGGCTGGGCGACCGGCGGTCCCGGCGCGGGCCTGGCCGTCGCCTTTCTCGCGGCGGGCGTGACGGTGCTTCCGACGGCCACCGTGGGGTTCCTCCGGGCCGGCGTCGACCCGTCGCGCTGCTACCTCGGCCTGTGCCTCGCCGGCGGCGCATTCCTGGCGGCGGCGTTCGCGGCCTCGGCCGGCGCCTCCGGGCCCTCGGTCGCCACACAGGTCGCCGCGTCGTTCGAGGAGGTCATCCCGCCGGCCGTCGAGTCCTATCAGCGGTCGGGCGCGGACGCCGAGTCCGTCGCGGCCATGCGGGCGACGCTCGAAGCCGCGCGCGAGCTCGCCCGGCGGCTACCTCTGGGGAATCTTCGGCGCGCTCTGGGTCCTCGGCGGGGCGATCGCCTTCTACGCCGGCGCGGCCAGCGCCCGGCCGGCTCCGACGGCGGAGGCGGCGCGCTTCGAGGCCCTGCGGGTCCCGGCCCAGGTCGTGGGCCTTTTCGTGGCCGCGGGCGCGGCTTTCGGGGTCCTGCCGGGGGAGGCCCGACGCATCGCCGGGCAACCTGCTGCTGCCCCTTCTGGCCTTGTTTTTTGTGGCCGGCCTCTCTATCATCTGCCACTTCTTCCGGAGGTGGCTCCGGTCCCGGATCCTCCGGGCGGGTCTCTACGCTCTGGCCGCCTACTTCCCGATCAACGTCGGCGTGGCGCTCCTGGGGCTTTTCGACTGGTACGTGGATTTCCGCCGGCGGGGCGGGGAAGGAACCGAGAAAACATGAAAGTCATCCTGGCCGACGACGTCCGCGGGCTCGGGCACCGCGGGGACACCGTGAGCGTGAAGCCCGGATACGCCCGCAACTTCCTATTTCCGCAGGGCTCCGCGTACGAGGCGACCCCGGCCAACGTGCAGCGCCTTTCCGAGGAGAAGAAGAAGTACGACGAAAAGACCCTCAAGCGAAAAGGGCGTCGCCGAGTCCGTGGCGAGCAAGGTCGAGGGCCTGACCGTCGTGATCGCGAAGAAGGCGGGCGAGGAGGGGCACCTCTACGGCTCGGTCACGGCCTCGGAGATCGCCGACGCGTTGTCGGCCAAGGGTGTCGAAGTCGACCGGCGCCGCGTCGAGCTGGCCGAGCCGATCCGCCGGTTGGGCTCCCACACCGTCCACGTCCGGCTTCACCGGGACGTCGCCGCCACGCTGACCGTCGAGGTTCAGGCGGCTAACGCCGCCGCGTCCTAGACGCCCCCTGGCCCCTCAGCGCGGGGCGGGCGCGGGTGGGATCAGCACCGCCGACTCCGGCAGCTCGCCCTTCTTCGGAACGTAGAAGGGCTGCTGCAGGGACCAGGGGAGCTTCGCGATCTCCTGGGCGCGCGGGTTCCACTCCTCGGTCGGCTGCGAGCCGCTGACGAACGCCTCGAGGACCGGGAGGGGAGTGTCCGCCGTGGCCTTGAGCCCGGTCTCGTAGTCGACGGGCGCCAGCACGATGTTCGCCGGGACCTCGAAGTCGTCCTGCGGGTCGATGCGGCCGCCCTCCTTCATCTTCTCGAGGATTCGGATCCAGATCGGCAGCGCGACCTTCGCCCCGTCGGCGCCCGTTGCCGATCGTCTGCGTCTTCTGATCGTTGCCGACCCAGACGCCGACGGTGTAACGGGGCGTCATGCCGATGAACCACGCATCGGTGAAGTCGTTGGTCGTTCCGGTCTTTCCGGCGATGTTCAGCTTGAGGGAGGCCGCCCGGGCGCCGGTGCCGCGCTGGGTCACGCCCCTCATCATCTGCAGGAGCTGGAAGGCGGTCTGCGGACTCTCGACCTCGCGCGCGTCCGGATGCGTCTGCTCGAGAAGGTCGCCGTTCGAATCGGTGATCCGCTCGATGAGATACGGCGCAAACGCGAGTCCCTGGTTCGCGAAGACGGCGTAGGCCGACGTCAGCTCCACGAGGCTGACTTCGAAGGCGCCCAGGGGCATCGACGGGTAGGGCTCGAGGTTCTGCCGGATGCCGAGCCGGTGCGCCGTCTCGATGACGTTCGAGAGGCCGACCATCTCGCCCACGCGCACCGCCGCGATGTTGTAGGAGTGCTCGAGCGCCCGCCGGAAGGTCACGATGCCGTGATACTTGCCGTCGTAGTTGCCCGGACGGTACGGCGGCTGGCGGGGGTCGATGACGATCGAGAGCGGGCCGTCGAACACCGTATCGGCGCGCCGTGTAGCCCTGCTCGAGAGCGGTGAGGTACACGAACGGCTTGAACGCGGAGCCCGCCTGGCGCAGCGCCTGGGACGCCCGGTTGAACTTGGACTGCGTCCAGTCGTAACCGCCCACCATCGCGCGGATCGCCCCGCTCGCGTTCTCGAGGATCACGACCGCGCCCTGTTCGCGCGGGTCCTGGTCGAGCGCGAGCACGAGGGCGCCGTCCTTGCCCGACTGGGCCGTCACCGTGATCAGGTCGCCGGGCTTCAGGATCTTCGCGACGGACGCCGCGCCGGTCCACGCCGCGCCCGCGTTGGGAAGCGGCAGGGTCTCGCGGCCGATGCGGACGCGCGCGCCCGGGGCCGCAACCGACATCACGACGCCGCGCAGGGTCTGCCCCTCCACCACCCGGGCGCCTTCCCAGGACGGATCGACGTAGGTCTCGAGCGTCGCGTACCCCTCGGCGGTCAGGTTGCGGGGCTTGTGGAACCCGTGCCGCCGCGAGATCTGGCGAAGGCCCCAGCCGAGCGCCTCCTCCGACCAGGCCTGCATCTCCGGGTCGAGCGTCGACTCGACCCGGAGGCCGCGCCGGTAGAGGTCCTTCTCGCCATAGGTGCGTCTCGAGGTACTGGCGCACCTCCTCGCAGAAGTAGGGCCCGACGATCGATTCGGCGAGCGACGGCGCGGAGGGCAGCGGCTCGGCGTCGGCCGCCCGGCGCTCGGCCTCGGTGATCAGGCCGGCGGCCCGCATCCGGCGCAGCGCCGTCGCGCGGCGCGCCCTCGCCAGGTCCGGGTTGCGGAACGGCGACTGGTCCTCCGGGCGCTGGACGATCCCGGCGAGCAGCGCGGCCTCGGCGAGCGTGACGTCCCTGACGCTCTTGCCGAAGTAGTACCGGCAGGCGGCCTCGACGCCGTAATTGCCGTGGCCCGAGATAGATCTCGTTGGCGTACATCGTCAGGATCTGGTCCTTCGAGTAGCGCCGCTCGATCTCGAAGGCCACGAGCGCCTCGTTGACCTTGCGCGAGATCGTCTTCTGCGGGGACAGGAAGATCGCCCGCGCGAGCTGCTGCGTCAGGGTCGATCCGCCCTGCGCATACCCGCCCTGCTGCAGGTTCGCGACGAGGGCGGAGACCGTCCGCCGCACGTCGATCCCGCCGTGCTGGTAAAAGTTCTTGTCCTCGGTGGCGACGATCGCGTTGCGCACGACCGCGGGGATCTCGGCGCGGGAGATCAGGATCCGCCGCTCGATGGCGTAGCGGGCGATCGTGGACCCGTCGCGGGCCGTGATCTGCGTGATGATGTCCGGCCGGTAGGTCGCGAGCTCCGAGACGCGCGGGACCCGCACGAAACCCGTCGCCACGGAGCCCGCCAGCGTGCCGAGGAACCCGACGACGAGCAGCGGAAGGACGAGCGCGGCGGCGCGGCGGACGGTCCTCACCGCGCGATTGTGAGGCATCCGGGACCGTTATGCTATAAGCGGCGGTTCACCCGATGCCGCGCGCCACCCACCCCGGTCCGCCTCCTCCCGCTCCGGCTTCCGGAAAACCGGCCTCCTATCTCGAGGCGCAGGCGCGCGCCTCCGGCCGCTTCCGGCTCCGCACGGACTTCACGCCCCACGGCGACCAGGCCCAGGCGATCGAGCGGCTCGTCGCCGGGCTCGCCGACGGCCGCTCCAACCAGGTGCTCCTCGGGGTGACCGGCTCGGGCAAGACGTTCACCGTGGCCAAAGTCGTCGAGGCGGTCAACCGCCCGACCCTCGTCCTCTCCCACAACAAGACGCTCGCGGCGCAGCTCTACCAGGAGTTCCGCAGCTTCTTCCCGGAGAACGCCGTCGAGTACTTCGTGTCCTACTACGACTACTACCAGCCCGAGGCCTACGTGCCGCAGACGGACACGTACATCGAGAAGGAGACCTCCCGCAACGAGGAGATCGACAAGCTGCGCCTGGCGGCGTCGAAGGCCCTCTTCGAGCGGCGCGACGTCGTGGTCGTGGCCTCGGTCTCGTGCATCTACGGCCTCGGCGCTCCGGACTCCTACTACGACATGCTCGCGTACCTCGAGGTCGGGGACACGCGCGGGATGCCGGCGCTCCTCGCCCAGCTCGTCGACCATGCAGTACGAGCGGACGAACCTCGACCTCGCCGCGCGGGACGTTCCGCGTCCGCGGCGACGTCCTCGAGGTCGCGCCGGCCTACGAGGACACCGCCGTCCGGGTCGAGTTCTTCGGCGACGAGATCGAGAAGATCACGAAGACGGACCCGCTGCGGGGCACCCCGCTCCAGCGCGTCGACCGCCTCGCCCTCTACCCGCGCACCTTCTACGCGACGCCGCGGGAGACCCTCGAGCGCGCGATCGGCACGATCCGCGTCGAGCTCGACGAGCGGCTCGCGGAGCTGACGCAGGCCGGCCGCCTGCTCGAGGCCCAGCGCCTCCACCAGCGCACGATGTTCGACCTCGAGATGATGAAGGAGCTCGGCTACTGCAGCGGCATCGAGAACTACTCGCGGCACCTCTCGGGGCGGGCCGCGGGGGAGCCGCCGCCGACGCTGCTCGACTACTTCCCGGCCGACTTCCTGCTCGTCGTCGACGAGTCGCACGTGACGCTGCCGCAGGTGCGCGGGATGTTCCACGGCGACCGCTCGCGCAAGCAGGTCCTGGTCGACTACGGCTTCCGCCTGCCGTCGGCGCTCGACAATCGCCCGCTGACCAACGAGGAGTTCCGCGCAGCGCATCCACCAGGTCATCGCCGTCAGCGCGACGCCGAGCGCCGAGGAGCTCGAACGGGCCGGCGGCGAGATCGTCGAGCAGGTCATCCGGCCCGACGGGCCTGCTCGATCCGGAGATCGAGGTCCGGCCCGTGAAGGGCCAGGTCGACGACCTGCTCGCCGTCGTGCGCGAGACTGCCGCGGCCGGGGACCGCGTGCTCGTCACGACGCTGACGAAGCGGATGGCGGAGGAGCTGACCAACTACTTCTCCGAGGTCGGCGTGCGGTGCCGGTACCTCCACTCCGACATCGAGACGCTCGAGCGGGTCGCGATCCTGTCCGACTTCCGGCGCGGCGTCTTCGACTGCCTGATCGGGATCAACCTCCTCCGCGAGGGCCTCGACCTGCCCGAGGTCGCGGTCGTGGCGATCCTCGACGCGGACAAGGAGGGGTTCCTGCGGAGCGAGACCTCGCTCATCCAGACCTCGGGCCGCGCGGCGCGGAACCTGCGCGGCCGGGTCCTCTTCTACGCCGACGCGATGACCGACTCGATGCGCCGCGCCATGGACGAGACGTCGCGCCGGCGCGCCATCCAGGAGAAGTACAACCGCGAGCACGGCATCGTCCCCGCCTCGATCGTCAAGCAGATCAACTCGCCCCTCGTGCGGATGGCGAACCTCGACTACTACGAGGTGCCGGTCGACCGGCCGCGCGTCGATCTGCCCGACGCCGAGTCGATGCGCAACCGGATCGCCGACCTCGAGAAGCAGATGAAGGCCGCGGCGAAAGAGCTGGATTTCGAGAAGGCCGCCGCGTTGCGCGACGAGATCCGGGGCCTGAGGGAGCTCGAGATCTTCCGAGCCTGATGGGGTTACCGCCGCTTCGGCGGCGTTGCCACTGCCGGGGCGGGGACAGGCCCCGCCCCTACGACGCCGGGTCCCGGTGTCGGCTTCGGATGACCTCGGGAGCCGGCGTCGCCGGTTCGACGGCGGCGGGGGGCCGGGTTCTTCCGCACGTACATCCGGGCGGCGGCCTCGACGGGATCTTCCGAGACGGGCGGTCGGTCGATCTTCGGCTTCAACCCTTCTTCGACGCCGGCGCTGACGGAGACGGCCGTGTTCCCCTGCCCGACCTTCGCGCCGGGCGTCCATGCCGCGGCTTCCGCCGGGCGCAGGCCCATCGGGATGTTGCAGGGGATGGCTGAATTGCAGCGCGTGATCGGAACCAGCTGAGCGTGCGCGGTGACCGATGCTGCGAGGAGCACCACCGCCGCGCCCGCGCGTCGCCGGGTCATAGCCAGTGGCAGGCGCGCGCGAATCCGGCGAGGACGAGCAGGAGGGCCGCGGCCGCGGCGGCCCAGACGGCCGTGCGCGAGCGCGCGCGCGAGCGGACGCTGTCGCGTGTAGAAACCGGTTTGCCAGCGCTCGAGCTCCCGCCCGCACTTGGGGCAGACCGGGGTGCCCGGCTCCACCGGGGTGTAGCAGTACGGGCACTCGTACATCGGCATGGAGCGATCATACCGAACCGCGGGTCCGGCATCCCTGCCAACCGCGCTAAACTGGCGCCGTGGTCGACGCCCGCGCACCGGAGAATCTGCCCGATTCCCCCGGCGTTTACCTCTTCCGCGGGGACAAGGGGAAAGCTCCTCTACGTCGGGAAGGCCCGGTCCCTGAAGAAGCGGATCGCCTCGTATTTCGGGGCCGGGGCCGAGAGCGCCAAGACGGGCGCCCTCCTGCGCGCCCACCGCGAGATCGAGACGATCGTCACCCACACCGAACTCGAGGCCCTGCTCCTCGAGAACACGCTCATCAAGAAGCACCGGCCCCGGTACAACGTGTGCCTGCGGGACGACAAGACCTATCCCTACATCAAGATGACGACCGGCGAAGCCTGGCCCCGGGCCCTCGTCACCCGGCGCGTCCAGGATGACGGTCACTCCTACTTTGGTCCGTTCTGGGGCGGCCTCGCCCGGCGGATCATGCGGATGATCACCCGCCACTTCCAGATCCGCACGTGCACGCTCGAGATCGACGGGAAGCTGCCCCG
>CAWGOM010000010.1:0-284722 GCA_963824165.1 uncultured Acidobacteriota bacterium | reverse complement strand
AAGGATAGGGGGGCCGGCCGGCGATCGAGCTCGCCTGGCCCCTTGCGGGGACAGTGCCGGGGACAAATCGTCCTCCGGACGGGATCCGGTCGGTTGCTGAGCGAGAAATCGGCAACCGTTCGGGAGCCCGCCTCCGGCCCGGTGTGGCATCGTTCGTGCGGATGCCGACGGCAGAAGAATCCAGCATGAAGAAACGGCCGGTTCTCGCGGCGGTCGTCCTTTCGCTCATGGGGGTATCGGGCTCGCTGTGCGCCCAGGCGATCAACCGTTGGGACTCCATCGGCCCACCCCGCCATGTTCCCTTCAACTTCCCGAGTCAGACCGCCTCGATCGCGATCGACCCGTCGGCCCCATCCACCCTCTACGCAGGCACCAGTCGTGCGCTCTACAAGTCCGAAAACGGCGGCGCGACGTGGCTGCAGGTGCTGGAGGACCGCATCGGCTCGCCGATCAACCCGACCTATCGGACGTTCGCTCATCTCTCGATCGACCCCGCCGAGCCGTCCACCGTGTTCACGGCCACCGGCGGCGGGAGCGTTTACCGGACCCGCGATGGCGGCGAGCACTGGCTGGCCGTCGTGCCGAGCGAGGGCGTCGCATCCATCTTCGCCTCCTCCGGCGGAGGTCCCGTGTTTGCCTGCGTGACGCCGTCCGCCGGCAGTCTGACGACGCTGCGCAGCACGGACTCCGGAACGACCTGGGCCGAGCTCCCGGCCCTGGCGGGGAGATCGATCCAGGCGTTCGCGGACGACCCCGCGAACCCCGGCCGGGTCTGGGCCGCCGTTTCGCTGGACCCCGCCGGCGCGGCCGTGTACGTCTCGGACGACGGCGGCACGACCTGGACGGCGCGGTCGACGGGAATCGCCGGGACCCGGCCGACCGATCTCGATCATCGATCCCGAGGACCCGCAGACCATGTACGTCGCCACCGCCGATGCCGGGGTCTTCCGGACGTCCGACGGCGGAGAGAGCTGGGCGCCGGCCAACCGGGGGCTCGAGAGCCTCGAGGTCGTCGCGCTCGCGGCGGGGCCCGGATCCACTGTCTACGCCGGAACCCGTCTCGAGGGTCTCTACCGCAGCGACGACGGCGGGGCGCATTGGACGGCCGCGGGCCTTCGCGAACAGGAGATCTACGGCCTCGCGCTCGATCCGTCGAACCCGGCGACGCTCTATGCCGCGGCGGGCGCCCTCATGCGGATCACCTGGGGGCCGCAGGAGCCGTGCGCGACGTCGGCGGAGTCGCTCTGCCTCCAGGGCCAGCGCTTTCTGGTGCGGGCCTCCTGGAGAACGGACCACGCTTCCGGAACGGGCCAGGCCGCCGGGGTCACACCCGACACCGGCTACTTCTGGTTCTTCGCGCCGGAGAACGTCGAGGTCATGCTGAAGATCCTCGACGGGGGAGCCGTCAACGGAAACCTCTGGGTCTTCTACGGGGCGCTTTCGAACGTCGAGTACGTCATCACCGTCGTCGACACGGCGTTCGGCACGATGCGGAGCTACTACAACTTCCCGGGTGTGCTGGCGAGCGTGGCGGACACCTCGGCGTTCCCCGCGGGCATTTCGGCGTCCGGCACGCTCGCCCCGCCCGCGGCGCCGCCGGCGCGGCCCGCGCTCGCCGACGCCTGCGCCCCGGGGCCGCTGGCGCTGTGCCTGAACGGCGGCCGGTTCCACGTCCAGGTCGCGTTCACGCGCACGCCGTCCGGGCCGACGCTCCTGGCGCCGGCGGTGCCGCTGACGGGCGACACGGGCTACTTCTGGTTCTTCGACGACGCGAACGTGGAGCTCGTCGTGAAGGTCCTCGACGGGCGCGGGGTCAACGGCCACTTCTGGGTCTTCTACGGCGCGCTCTCCAACGTGGAGTACCAGGTCACCGTGACCGACACGCAGACGGGGGACCAGCGGACCTACCTCAACGAACGCGGCAATCTGGCGAGCGTGGCGGACACGAGTGCGTTCTGAGGCCCGGCGCGGCGCCGCGGCCCTGGCGATCGCGGCGGTGGCCGCCTTCGCCGCGGGGGCGGAGGCCACCTGGTCGAGCGTGGGCCCGGCGGGCGGCTCGGTCCTGCGCATCGCGGCGGCGCCGTCGAACCGGCTCGTTGCCTACCTCGCCGGCGACGCGAGCGGCGTCTTCAAGAGCGAGGACGGCGGCTCGAGCTGGCGGATCGCGAGCAACGGTCTCGGAAACTTTTCCGTGCGGAGCCTGGCCGTCTCTCCGGCGAACGCGCAGATCGTGCTCGCCGGAACGAACGTCGGGGCCTTTCGCACCAGCGACGGCGCGGCGAGCTGGACGCCCGTCGGCGGGGCGCTGCCGGCCGACACGATCGACGCCGTCGCCTTCGACCCGACCGGGGCGGCGGCCTACGCGGTCAGCATCTCCGGCTGGGTCGGCCGCAGCGCCGACGCCGGCGCGACGTGGCAGACGCTGACGACGCCGGCGTCGGCCTTTCGCCCTCAGGCCGTGACGGTCGACCCGTCGAACGCGGCGCGGATCTACGTCGGGACGGTCGACGACGGAATCTACCGGAGCGAGAACTCGGGAGCGAGCTGGACGGACTTGAACGCCAACCTCGGCAACCTCCATGTCTCCGCGATCGGGATCGACCCGGGCTCGTCCACGACGATCTACGCCGGGACCAACGTGGGCCCGTTTCTCTCGATCGACGGCGGCGTTCTGTGGAGCTCCGTCTCCGCGGGTGCGGGCGCGATCGCCGTCAAGGACCTGATCCTCGACTCCAACGGCATCGCCTATCTCGCGAACATCAACGGCGCCTGGGCCGCCCCTTTCCCGTCGGCGGGCTGGCAGCGGCTCACCGTGCCCTCCCTGTTCGCCAACGCGGTCGCCGCGTGGCCCGCTCCGGGCGGCGAGCCGGCGGCGCTCCTCGTGGGCACCGGCAACCCGCCGCTCAGTCCCGGAGCCCTGTGGGCGAGCGACGACAACGGCGAGTTCTTCGTCGCCGACGGGGTCAACGTCATGTCGGTGCCGAGCCTCGCGGCGGACCCCGCCTCGCCGCAGCGGGTCCTCGCCCTCGGCACGGCCTTCGGGGCGGAGTCGACCGACGGAGGGCGCACGTTCGAGCCCGTGGCCCTGGCCGCCGGGTTCGGGACCGTGGTCGTGTTCAACCCGTTCGCGCCGGGGACCGTCTACGAGGGCTCCGCGGACGGCATCTTCCGATCCTCCGACGGGGGCGGCTCGTGGGAGGACGCAAGCGCCGGTCTCCCGGGGGCCGTCGTCCGCGCGATTCTCCCGCAGAGCGCCTCGGCGGTGCTGGCCGCGACACTCGCCGGTGTTTACCGCAGCTCCGATGGCGGCTCGAACTGGACCGCCGCGGCGGGAACGGCCGGCATTCTGACGCTTTCGCTCGCGGCGGGCGGGGGCGCCAACGAGGTCTTCGCCGGCGCCCAGGACGGCATCTACTTCTCGAGCGACGGAGGCGCGACGTGGGCGAAGCGGAGCGCCGGCGTCGCGGGCCCGGTCCGGGCCATGGGAACGTCGTCGGTGACGCACCGGGTCTTCGCGGGGGCCGACCCGGGCCTCTACGTCAGCGAAAACGGCGGGACGAGCTGGACGAGGGTGCAGGGCGGCTTCCCGGCGGTCGGCGTCTATGCGCTCGCGGAGAACGCGAGCGACGGCACGCTCTACGCCGGCACGACGACGGGTGTCTACGAAAGCGCCGACGACGGCGCGACGTGGACGGTATCGGGCGCAGGCCTGTCCAACCCCCAGGTGCTGAGCCTCGCCGCGCTGCCCGAGGGCACGGTTCTCGCCGGGATCCGGGGTGGCGGGATCTACCGCCTCGCCGTTCCCGTGGAACCGGCCGAGCGCGGCTCGATCGTGCTCTCCGACGAGCGCGGGGGCACGCGGGAGATCCCGCCCCGTCCCTAGGGAATCGCGTCGATCTCCGCCAGCGCGCGCGCGATCTCGCCCTCGTCGTTGCCGGCGTGCGGCGAGAAGCGCACGGCGCGCTCGCGCGGCGCGACGATGACGCCGCGCTGCTTCGAGGGCCTTCGCCCATCGGACGACCGTCGTCCGTCGGGACGGACGGGCGGCGAGGATCCCGGAGGCGAAGGGTTCCGGCGAGGTGATGCGTCCAGCCGCGTTCCGCCAGGCCGGCCGCCAGCGCGCGCACGAGTCCGAGGACGCGCTCGCGGGCACGCCTCGGTCCCGATCTCCTCGAGCAGGTCGATCGCGGCCGAGAGGCCGCGGACGTGGTCGATCGGCAGGGTCCCCGGCTCGTAGCGGCGCGCGCCCTCGTACGGCGTCGGCGCGGTAGTCGAGGTAGTCGCCCTCCGTCTTGAGGTTCCACCAGCCGGACGGCGATCGCGGGAACGCGCTCGCGCGCGCTTTCGGCGACGAAGAACACGGCGCCGCCCTCCGGGCCGTAGAGCCACTTGTGGGCGTCGGCGGCGAGCACGTCGACGCCGCGCCGCGCCGACGTCCATCGGCAGCGAGTCCGAGTCCCTGGATCGCGTCGACGAAGAGCAGGATGCCGCGCTCGCGGCAGAAGGCGCCGATCTCTTCGAGCGGGAAGACGAAGCCGTTGTGGAAGGCGACCCAGGAGACGGCGACGACGCGCGTGCGCGCGTCGACGAGCGCCGCGATCGCGTCGAGCGTGATGCGGCCGTCGCGGCTGCGCGCGACGCGGCACTCGACGCCGCGGCGCTCGAGCGCGCGCCAGGGGTAGGCGTTCGACGGGAACTCCATGTCGTCGGTGACGACGTTGTCGCCGCCGCGCCACGGGAACCCGAGGAGGCGACGAGGTTGACCGCCCAGGAGGTGTTCGGAAGGAACGCGATCTCCGCGGGCGCGGCGCCGATGAACCGCGCCGCCTTCGCGCGGGTCTTCTCGACGTCGCCGTACGCGCGCCGCCAGTCCGCGACGCCGCGGTCGCGGGCGTTCTCGACGTGCGCGATCATCGCGTCGGCGACGCGGCGCGGCAGGGGCGCCGCGGCCGCGTGGTTGAGGTAGACGAGGTTCCGGCGGACGGGGAACTCCCGGTCGAGGTTCGCGGTCGAGAAGTCGAAGCTCATCGCGACGCCAGCGTCCGGTACAGCGCCTCGTAGTCCGAGACCATGCGGTCGACACTGTACCGCTCCTCGGCGCGCCGGCGGCAGGCGGCGCGGTCGATCCGGCCGACATCGCGCGACGAAGCCCGCGAGCTCCTCGTCGGTCCGGCCGAGGAACCCGGTGACGCCGTGCTCGACGAGCTCGGGGAGCGACCCGCGCGGGCGTCGCGACGACGGGGGCCCCGGCCGCCATCGCCTCGGCGACGACGAGGCCGAAGGGCTCCTCCCAGGAGATCGGGAAGAGGAAGGCCTTCGCGCGGGACATGAGCGCGAGCACCTCGGCGTTGGGGAGCTCGGCTGGTGGATGACGCGTGCGGCCGTCCACGTGCGGGCGGACGCGCTCCTCGAAGAAGGGCTCGCTGTCGGGAAGATACGGCGTCACGTCGCCGACGATGACGAGCGGCAGTCCGGCCGCGCGGGCGATCGCGATCGCGCGGTCGGCGCCCTTGTGCGGGACGAGCCGGCCGACGGTCAGCAGGAACTCCTCCGGCGCGGCGCCGAAGGGGATCCGCTCGACGTCGACGCCGTAGGGAATGACCGGAAGCCCGCCGCCGAGCATCCGGTTCTGCGCCTCGCTGATGCAGACGCCCCGGAGAGCGGGGTAGGCCGCGCGGTAGTAGTCGTGAAGGGGCTTCTCGATGTAGGCGTACGTCATCACGCTCGGCGCGGGCCGTGCGGTCCGAGAAGTACGCGGCGGGCGTCGGCCAGTGCGAGTGGAGGACGTCGAACCGGTCGGCCGCGCGGTAGGCCTCGGCGGCGTTGCGGACCTCGTGCTCGCTCTCGAGATACGTCGTCGAGGCCGGGATCCTCGGATGCGGCGCGCGCGACGACGGAATGGAGCCTCGCCGTCGTCGCCGAGTCGCCGGAGGCGAAGAGCGTGACGTCGTGGCCGCGGGCGACGAGGCCCCGGGTCAGCAGGTCGAGAGCGATCTCGGTGCCCGCCGTGGGACCGCGGCGGAACGGGGAAGCGGATCGACGCGATCTGCGCGATCTTCACCGGAAGGTGACGACGCCCGCCTTCGCCAGCAGCTCGAAGTACTCGGCGAGCGGCGGAGGCCGGGACGGTCGCGTAGCGCCCCGAGAGCACGTCGCGGATCTCCGAGACCGAACGGGTCCCGTCGGCGAGGTTCACGGCCTCGTACGCGAGGACCTCGCCGTCGGGGCGCGCGGCGAGGGCGCTCTCGCGTCAGGTCCGCGCCCGGAATGTCCGCGAAGTAGTCGTAGTAGTAGACGTTGAGCGGCCCGAGGATGGCGGGGTTGCGGACCGGCCGGCGGCGGTCGGTCACCGGCGGCGCGGGCGGCATGGCCGCGCGCAGGTGCTCGATGTCCTTCGCGACGTCCGGCGCGACGGACGGGCACAGCCGCGCGAGCGACTCGAGCGTCGCGATGCCCGAGGCGACGGCCTCGCGCGCCGCCAGGGCCGGGTCCGGGCCCGTGCGCCGACCCGCGGGCGAGGACCTGCTGCTCGACGGCGGCGCGCGTGACGGCGAGAAGCCGGGGCGCCTCGGCGTCGGGCAGGGCGGCGAGGGTCCACACCGTGCCCGCGCCGACGTAGACGACGCGGCCGAGCTTGGTCGCGTCGAGGTTCTCGGGCAGGTCCTTCTGCGTGTGGATCGTGACGTCGGGGTAGTCGTGGAAGTAGACCATCGGCACGCGGAAGCCCGCGGCCTCGAAGACCTCGTGGTCGGAGCCCATCTCGATCCCGCGGACGTCGCCGAGGAAGGGCTCCCGCGAGCCGGGCGGCCAGACGAAGCCCCGCGTACGCCCCGGCGCCCCGGCCCTCGGCGTAGCGCCGGGTCTCGGCGACCATCTGGTCGAACCAGGTCTCGGCGATCGGGATTGACGACGTGCGGGAGCGTCTCGGCCGTGCGCGAGAGGTGGAAGGTGCCCTTCGTCGTCCAGAGGACGCCGCCGACCATGTCCATGTGGACGCCCGCGACGAACCGCTGCACGAGCTCGGGATGCCGGACGAGGTAGGCCTGCGAGCCGGTGATCTCGGGAAGCCAGAGGAAGCGGATCGTGCGCTTCGGGCGCGGCAGGGTCCCGCGGCGGATCGCCGCGGCGAGCGCGCGGCCGACCTCGAGGATCGCGGCGCTGCCGGAGGCGTTGTCGTTGGCGCCGGCCGACTGGTGGCACAGGTGCGCGGTCAGGACGATCTCGCCGGCGGACGCGTCCGTGCCCGGGAGCGTGGCGACGACGACGTCGTAGGTCGCCGGCACCATCTTCGCCTTGACCTGCGCGCGCAGGACGACCTTCTCGCCGGCCGAGAGGCGCGCGCGGAAGTCCTCGGCCTGGCGCTTCGAGACCATGAAGGCGAAGCGGTTCTGGAGCTGGTAGGGCGACAGGTGCCCCCAGCGGATCAGGTCGCGGTCGTCGCCGGACCACGGCGTCTTCTGGTTCGGGTACGCGGAGAGGAAGCCGGCGGCGCCCCGCTCCTCGCAGGCGAGCCGGTGAACGGCGGGAAGGTCCCCGTCGGCGAGGACGAGCCTGCCGCGGACGTCCTTGCCCGCGTAGTCCGCGGCCTTCGTCCCGGCGCCGACGTCGACGAGCTCGGCCGTGACGTCGGCGTCCTGGCTGTAGTCGGCGAGCGCGACCGGAAGGTCGGGGAACGAGGCGACGATGCGCGGGGTCGGCGCGACCTCTTCGAGGAGGCCCGAGACCGGGTCCCAGCCGACGTGCGAGAGGAAGTGCGCGTACTTCGTCTTGCCGTCGGCGGGGAAGCGCTCGATCGCGACCTCGGAGAGCCCGGCCGCGATCGCCTTCGCCTTCATCAGCTCCGCCGCGGCGGCAAAGCCCGGCGAGCCCTGGACGCGGTGGAAACGGGAGAGCTGGCGGACCGTCTCGAGCGTCGCGACGCCGTCGATCTCGGCGTGGATCGCCGCGGGGACGGCGTCGGGCCAGAAGGGGATGGCGCGGTCCTCGCCGGGGGCGGACGCTGCAGCCAGGAGCAGGAAGAAGTAGGGGAGGAGCTCGCCCCCCTCCCCGTCCTGGGCGGGCGGCCGCAAGGGCCGCCCCTACGCTTTTCACAGCGAAGTGAGGCCTACTTGGCGACGGTGAAGGGGACCACGCCCGCGGTCTTCTCCCAGGCCATGGCGAGCTTGCCGCCGTCGTCGGTCATGTCGACGAAGCCGATCGTGAACTGGTCGATCGAGGCCTTGGGCTGGAGCATCGTCATCGGCGACGCGCACGACGTCGAACTTGGGGTCGTAGTTGTACGCGCCCCAGGTCTTCGACTTCTCGCTCGCGTCGTACTTCTCCATCGCCGGCTGCGTCGAGAGGACGAACGTCCACGCCGGCTCCTTGAGCTCGACGAAGACGGAGTAGGTCCCGGGCTCGATCCGCTTGCCGCCGATCAGCAGGGGCACCTCGGTCTTGAGCTTCGTCGTCGCGTTCGCGCCGGCGCGCCAGACCTTGTCGCCGCCCGAGACCGCCTTGCCGTAGTCGGCGCCCTTGCCGAAGATGTCCGTCCGGCCGCGCAGCATCGGCCGCGCGTACGTGACTTCGAGCCACTTGCCGTCCGAGTACGTGCGGTCGCCGTCCTTGTCGGGCGCGCTCCACTTGCCGCCGACCATCGCGCTGGCCGTGCCGGCCGGAGACAGGGGCTTGCGGTCCTGGGCGGTCAGCGCCGCGGCGGCCGCGAGGACCACGGAGATTCCAAGAAGCAGGGTGCGACGAATCATGGTTCGGTTCCTCCTAGAATGTCGGGCGCCAAGGGGGCGCCGCAGCCGCGAAGCATATGCGAATCCCGGCGCCCGCTCGCATAGAATCCCGGGCCGCATGCACACACTCTGCCGACGCTCGCTCGCCGCTTTCGTCCTCCTGGCTCTGGCCCGACCGCCCGCGAGCGTTCGCGGCCGCGGCCGACCGCAACGCCTACGCCCTGACCGGCGCGCGGGTCGTCGTCGCGCCCGGCAAGGTCGTCGACCCCGGGGTCGTCGTCGTGCGCGGCGGCGTCATCGAGGCCGTCGGCCCGGCGGGAACGACGGCGATCCCCGCCGACGCGAGCGTGATCGACGTGTCGGGCAAGGTCGTCCATGCCGCGTTCATCGATCCTTACGTCACGACCGACCGGCTCGCCGGCAAGGCCAGGAAGGCGCCGAGCGACGACGCGTCCGCCGGCCCCTCCACGCCGCCGTCGGCGCCGCGCGACACCGGTCCCGCCGCGCACCCGGTGTCGGCGGTCCGCGCCGAGGAACGGGCGCTCGAGGGGCTGACGATCAAGGACGACGTCGCCGGCGAGCTGCGCCGCCAGGGGTTCGGAGTGGTGGCCGCGGTCCCGGCTTCGGGCGTCCTGCGGGGGCAGGGAGCCGTCGTGAGCCTGACCGACGGGCCGATCTCCGGCCGTGTCCTGGATCCCTCGAACGGACAGATCGTCGCGATGAAGGGGCCGGACGGCCCCGACTACCCGACCTCCAACATGGGCGGCGTGGCCGTCACGCGCCAGGCCTTCCTCGACGCGCTCTGGTGGCGCGACGCGGAGGCCGCCTACGCCGCCTCCCCGTCGGGCAAGGCGCGGCCGCGCTTCGTCGCCGCGGTGGCGGCCCTCGTGCCGGCGGCCGAGGGCCGCGAGACGGTCGTGTTCGAGACGACGGACGTGCTGTCGCTCCTGCGCGCCGTGCGCGTGGCCAACGAGATGAAGGTGAAGGCCCGGTTCGTCGCCGCGGGCGACGAGTACCGGCTGCTGCAGGAGGTCGCGGCCGCCAGACCCGACCTCGTCCTCTCCGTCGCCTTTCCGCAGCCCGACCGGCTCGATCGCGAGGAGGAGTGGCTCGACGTGCCGGTGACGCGCCTGCGCGCCTTCGACCGCGCCGCCGCCAATCCGCGCTGGTTGAAGGACGCCGGCCTCTCCTTCTCGTTCACGACCGCGGGGCTCGAGAGCGTCGGCGACTTCGACGCCCGCGTGCGCGAGGCGATGGCGCGGGGACTCTCCGCCGAGGATGCGCTCGCCGCGGTGACGACCGTCCCGGCGCGGCAGCTCGGCCTGTCCGACCGGCTCGGCACGCTCGAGGCCGGCAAGGTCGCCAGCCTGGTCGTGCGCTCGGGAGCTCCCTTTTCCGAGAACGCCGCCGTCTCCCAGATCTGGATCGACGGCGATCGCATCGACCTTCCCGGGAAGACGAAGCCGCTCGCGGCCGCGACGGCCGCTCCGTCTCCCGCGCCGGACGTGCGCCCGGCCCCCGCGCGCGAGGCCGGCCCGGTCGCCACGCCGCCGTCCGTCGTCGTGCGCGGAGCGACCGTCTGGACGCAGGGCCCGGCGGGGATCCTCGAGGGCGCCGACGTTCTCGTCGTCGAACGGCAGGATCGCCGCCGTCGGAAGGGGCCTCGCGGCCCCGGCCGGCGCGCTCGAGGTCGACGGGCGCGGCAAGCACGTCACCCCGGGCATCGTCGACGCCCACTCGCACAGCGCGATGGACGACTCCACCAACGAGGGCACGCGCAACGTCACCGCGGAGGTCCGCGTCCGCGACGTCCTGACGCCCTTCGAACCGTCGATCTACCGCGAGCTCGCGGGCGGGACGACCGTGGCGAACGTGCTTCACGGCTCGGCCAACTCGATCGGCGGCCAGAACCAGATCGTCAAGTGGCGGTGGGGCGGCGGGCCCGACGACCTCGTCTTCGCCGGCGCGCCCGCGGGCATCAAGTTCGCGCTCGGCGAGAACCCCAAGCAGTCCAACTGGGTGAACCCGACGCCCCGGTACCCGGCCACGCGCATGGGCGTCGCCGAGTCGATCCGCGAGCGGTTCCAGGCGGCGAAGGACTACCGGCGCCGGCAGGACGAGTACCGGAAGGCGGCGGCGGTCAAGGGCGCCCGTCCCGTTCCGCCGGAGCCGGACCTGCAGCTCGAGGCGATCGCGGAGATCCTCGAGGGCAAGCGGACGATCCACTGCCACTCCTACCGAAAGGACGAGATCCTGCAGATGATCCGCTCGGCCGAGGAGTTCGACGTGAAGATCGGCACGTTCCAGCACGTGCTCGAGGGCTACAAGGTCGCCGACGAGATCGCGAGGCACGGCGCGGGCGCGTCGGGCTTCTCCGACTGGTGGGCCTACAAGGTCGAGGTCTACGACGCCATCCCGTACGCCTTCCCGCTGATGCGCGAGCGGGGAGTTCTCGTTTCGTTCAACTCGGACGACGACGAGCTCGCGCGGCGCCTGAACCTCGAGGCCGCGAAGGCGGTCAAGTACGGCAACGTGGCGCCCGCCGACGCGCTGGCGTTCGTGACCTCGAACCCGGCGAAGCAGCTCGGCATCGACGACCGGGTCGGCTCGCTCGAGACCGGCAAGGACGGCGACTTCGTCGTCTGGAGCGGCGACCCGCTCTCGACCTCGACCATCGCCCTCGAGACCTGGATCGACGGCAAGAAGTACTTCGACCGGGCCGCGGACCTCGCCGCGCGGCCGGCGCTCGAGGCCGAGCGCGGGGCCCTCGTCGCGAAGGCGAAGGCGCGGGTCGAGGCCGGGAAGGACCCGGGCAAGCCCGGCGAGGCCGGCAAGCCGGGAGGTGCGCGATGAAGGCTCGAGTCGCGGCGGCGCTCCTCGCCCTTTCGGCTTTCCGGCTCGGGGCGCAGACCGCGGCCCCGGAAGCGGCGCGACCCACGACCTTCTCGATCGTCGGCGCGACGATCCACCCGGTCTCGGGCCCGGACATCCCGAAAGGCACGCTCGTCGTGCGCGACGGGAAGATCGCGTCGGTCTCGGCCGGGTCCGCGCCGCAGGCCGGCGCGCCCGTGGTCGACGGGACGGGCAAGCACGTGTACCCCTCGCTCTTCCCGCCCATGACGGTGCTCGGGCTCGAGGAGATCGAGGCGGTCCGCGCCACGGTCGACGTCGAGGAGCTCGGCGGCATCAATCCCGCCGCCCGGGCCGACGTCGCGATGAACCTCGACTCGGAGCTGCTGCCCGTGGCCCGCTCCGGCGGCGTGCTGCTGGCCGGGCATCACGCCGACCGGCGGCATCATCTCCGGCACCGCGGCGGCGATGAAGCTCGACGGCTGGACCCGGGAGGACGCGACGCTGAAGGCGCCGGCCGCGATCACCGTCTTCTGGCCGGACCTCTCGATCGACCGCTCGCCCGACGCGAGCCGGTCGGTCAAGGCGCAGGAGAAGGCGCGGGACGAGGCCGTCGAAAAGCTTCGGAAGGCGTTCCGGGACGCCCGCGCCTACGGCAAGGCCCGGGCGGCCGAGAAGACGGCGGGAGTGCCGAAGCACGACTTCGACCCGAAGCTCGCGGCGCTGCTGCCGGCGATCGACGGGACGATTCCCGTCGTCGTCCACGCGCAGCGGCTCGCGCAGATCCGCGACGCCGTGAAGTGGGCCTCGGAGGAGAAGGTGAGGCTCGTGATCTGGGGAGGCGCCGACGCGTGGCGCATGGCGGGAGAGCTGGCCTCGGCCGGCGTTCCGGTCGTCGTCGAGTCGCCGCTCGATCTGCCCCGGCGCGAGGACGAACCCTACGACGTGCAGTTCGCCAACGCCGCCGTCGCTCGACCGCGCGGGCGTGCGCGTGATCTTCAACGAGGGCGGCTCGGACGCCTCGAACGTCCGCAACTACCCGCAGCTCGCCGCGACGGCCGTGGCCTACGGCTTCCCGCGCGAGAAGGCGGTCGCCGCCCTGACGCTCGAGCCCGCGCGGCTGCTCGGCGTCGACGGCCGGGTCGGGTCGCTCGAGGCCGGCAAGGACGCGACCTTCATCCTCACCGACGGCGACATCCTCGACCTGCGCTCCCGCGTCGTGGCCGCGTATCTCGACGGGCGGGCGCTCGACCTGACGGACAAGCAGAAGCGGCTGTACGAGAGGTACCGGAACAGGCCGAAGCCCGGTGGGCAGTAAACCGCTCACCCAGCAGTAAGCGGACCTCGGACGGGGGCGAAATGAACTTTCTGTTCAAGGAAGAGCCGACGCATTACTCCTACGACGACCTGGTGCGGGACGGGAAGACGAGCTGGACGGGCGTGAAGAACCCGCTCGCCCAGAAGCACCTGCGTTCGGTGAAGAAGGGCGACCGGATCTTCTACTACCACACGGGCGACGAGAAGGCCGTCGTGGCGGTCGCGAAGGCCGCGGGCGACGCCTACCCGGACCCGAAGGACTCGAACGGCAAGCTCTACGCCGTCGACGTCGTCCCGGTGAAGAAGCTGCCCCGCCCGGTCACGCTCGCCGAGATCAAGGCGATGCCCGCGTTTCGCGACTTTCCGCTGGTGCGCATCTCGCGCCTTTCGGTCATGCCGGTCTCCGAGAAGGAGTGGGCCGGGATCGAGAAGCTCGCGGCGGGATAGGGACCGGGGCGACCGCGGGCGCCGCCCCGGAAGCGACTTCTACCGCATCGTGATTTCGCGGGCGAGGTTGCTCGAGAGGACGGTCCAGAGCTCCAGGCGGGCGTCGTTGGCCTTCGTGCGCGCTTCCGCGGTTCCGTAGTGCTTGAGCGTGAGCGTGTTCACCTGCGCCGCGATGCCGTCCATCTGTCCCCAGTTCTTGTAGAGCGTCGCGGTGGCAATGTCCCAGTCCTCGGGCCCGTCGGAGGTCGAGTTCAGGTAGACCTTGAAATCGAGGATGAGACCCTGGGCCTTGGCGGCCGCCGAGACCTTGCTGAAGTTCTCCCGCACGTCTTTGAGCGCGTCGCCCATCTTCCCGGGCTTGACGTTCAGGTAATTGACCCGCCAGACGGGGCCTTCCGTGTAGTGCTCCTGGGACAACGCCGGGGCGGCCAGGGCGAGGAGACCCGATCGCCAGGGCGAGCAGTGCGAATCTCTTCATGGACCCTCCTTCGTTGCAGGGGAGCGTATCAGCGACGCGGCTGCCGCCGGACCGGCTACGGCCGCTCGTCGACGGTCGTCGTGGAACGCTCGGCGCCGGTGGCTGCCGGATCCGTCCGCGGCTGCGGCGCGGCGAACTCGTCCGAGCGCCAGCCGAGGTCGCGCAGGAGCGGCAGCGTCAGGTCGACGCCGTGGCCGAGGTCGCCGTTGATGTTCGGCTCCATGAGGAGATTGGGCGTCGCGCCCGTGTCCCAGTGGGAGACCGACGAGCCGGGCTCGAGCGGGTTCGGCGCGTAGAGGCGGGGGCGGTTTCCGGCCCCGGCCCCCGACAGGCGGCGAGGGTTGGTTCGGAAGGAGACGGAGACGCCGCCCGCCAGGTTCGCGACGAGAGCGGCGCCGTCGGCCTGCGTGATGCGCACGCAGGGGATCCCGATGGACGGGTCCGTGCCGGACATGCCCGGCGGGGCGTTCGTAGGCTCGTTGTGCACGACCACCATCGCGATCGCGCCCGCGGCCTGGACCCGGAGCGCCTTCTCGACGAACGTGCAGGTCCCCCGATCGACGAGGGCGACGCGGCCCGCGATCGCCGCGGCGTTCGAGAGCGCGGAGCAGGCATCGGTCGTCAGGGGCCCGGCCGCGTCGGCGGCGTCGGTCGCCTGCACGAGAGGGCCGGACACGACGTCCTCGCCGACGGGCGGTCCGAACGACGCCGAGCCGATGGCCAGATCGCCGGCGATCGCGGACGGGGCGTCGACCGTCAGGACGGGCAGGGGGCCGAGAAACGCCGGCGCCTGGGAGACGCCGGCGCTCCCGTCCCAGACCAGGGCGCCCGTGTTGGTGGCGGAAACGCGGCGCTCCTCGGCCGTCATCTCGGTCCAGTGCTTGTTGGTCGTGGTGTCGAGGATGAAGGACTCGAAGACGTCCGGCTGGTTGATGAACTCGTTTCCGGTCGCCTCGTCGACGAACGTGAGAAACCCGAGCCCGTGGCCGAACTCGTGCAGCAGGACCGCGACCAGGTCGGCCCGGTCGCCGTGCGCGGCGTCGAGTCCGTAGTACCAGCCGGAGCCGTCGAGGCAGTTGAGCTCGCCCAGTCGCGAGTTGAACGAGGCGATGATGTCGTCGCCGCCGGGCGTCAGGTCCGTTCCCGCGAACTTGCTGGCGAGCGCGATGGCGTACCAGGCCCCGCGCACGGGCGCCTCCGGCGAGTCCGACGCGAGGGCATTGGGGCGCGCCTGCCCGAGCACGCCGGAAGTGGCGTCGCACGGGAGGGGGTCGAAGGTCGCGCGGATTCGGATCTCGACCGGCGAGTCGAGGAGGCCCCCCCAGATCGCGGCGGCGTGTTCGAAGGCGATCAGCCGCTGCTGTCCGACGGTCGTGCCCGGTGTTGCCGCCGACCGGCGTCGCGGGCGTCGGGTCGTTGAAGCCCTCGGTCGCGCTGTCGCCGTTGACGATCGTGATCTGGGCGTCGGGCCGCGCCGGGGCCGCCGCGAAGAAGGAAGCGCCGCCGCCGGCGGCGAGGGACCTGAGGCGCAGGCGCGCCACGGTCACTTCTCGCCGGCGGCGGCCGCCGCGCGGTTGGTCACGCAGCGATGCCGGAGCGTGCCGTCCGGGCCCCGTCGTCGCGACGACGCTCATCGAGAACGCGTCGTCGAGCTCGACGATCCGCGTGCCGTCGGGGCGCTGACGACGACTTCGTAGACGCGCGCCGAGCGGTCGCCGGCGGCCGCGGCGAGGCGGCTCCTCTCCTCGGCCGTCGGCGGCCGCAGCTTCCCGGTCGCGGGGTCGACGAACGCGCGCACCCCGGGACCGATCGCGGCCGGCGGGTCGATGGCGGGGCAGATCTCGCCCGGGGCGGGAGCCGCCAGGGCCGGGGCCGCCGCAGCGGCGCAGGCCGCGAGAAAAGTCAACAGGGTCCGCAGGATGGCGGGTCGCATGGGCACCTCCGCGCGCCGGTCGTCCGGGGCGCGCGCGCATTGTAGACCGATCGGCCGGGCGCGACTCCCGCCAGCGCCCTCGTTGCGCGCTCCCGGCGACTGCATTAGATTGACCCGCGATCGACCAGGAGGTCCCATGCGAGCTCTCGCGTTCGGGTCCCGTCGGATCGCGCCTCTGCTCTGCGCGCTTCTCGTGTGCTCCGTGTCCGCCTCCGCCGAGAGCGCGGCCCCCGGCGCGAGCGCGCGCTACATCGTCTTCGAGGTGGACGACGGCGGCGCCGTCCGGCCGCAGATGCACCGGCTCGTGCGGCTGGCCTCGGCCCCGCGCTCGCTGACGCCCGGCGAGGTCGAGGCGAGGCTCGCGGGCCCGTTCCGCGGCGACGAGCGCGTGCGCGTGCGCATGTTCGACGCGGGCGGCGAGCTCGCCTTCGAGGACGTCGTGGCGATCCCGAAGTGGACGCGCGCCGAGGGCGTGATCGCGCCGGACGCCGACGGCGCCGGCGAGCTCGACGGGCGCCTGCTCGTCTCGACCCGCCGGTCCTTCGTCGTGCGCCTGCCGGTCGCCGAGCGCAGCTGGCTGGCGCTTTCGGTTCCCGGCGAGGACGGGCGGCCGCGCGAGGCCGCGTTCCGCGACGCGGAGTTCGACCTCGACGCGCTCGCGGCCGATTCGACGTTGCCGCTGGCGCGGGTTCGCGCCGGAGCTGGAGCTGCGCTCGGCGGCCGCGGCCAACTCCGGCAACCGCGTCGACCTGCTCATCATGGGCGACGGCTACACCGCGGGAGAGCAGGCCAAGTTCGACTCCGACGCCGCCAACCTCGTGTCGAATTTCTTCAGCATCTCCCCGTACAGCACGTACAAGAACTTCTTCAACACGGCGACGCTCTTCACCGCCTCCGCGCAGTCGGGAGCGGACCATCCTCCCTACGATGCCGCCTGCGCGCCGTCGCTCATCCAGCAATGCTGCGCCGACACGGTGGCGCAGTCGGACGCGAAGGCCGGGCACGTTCGTCAACACGGCCTTCGACTCGACGTACTGCTCGAACAACACCCACCGCGCCCTCGTGCTGAACTCCAGCAAGGTCCTCGCGGCGGCCGCCGCCGCGCCCGACTGGGACAAGGTCGTGGCCCTCGTCAACGACTCGACCTACGGCGGGACCGGGCGGCGTCGTCGCCGCGATCTCGACGAACCCGCAGGCCATCGGCATCGCCCAGCACGAGCTCGGCCACTCGCTCACGGGCCTGGCCGACGAGTACGACCTCGCCTATCCGGCGTACCCGGCCTGCAGCGACAAGACGTCGCCGCCGTGCGAGCCGAACGTCACCGACGAGCTCGACCGCGGCCTGACGAAGTGGACGTCCTGGATCGCGGGGTCGACGCCGCTGCCGACTCCCGAGACGGCTCAGTACACGAGCACGCTGGGCCTCTTCGAGGGCGCGCGCTACCAGACGACGGGGATCTACCGGCCGCGGCAGAACTGCCTGATGAAGGCGCTCGGCCAGCCCTTCTGCCCGATCTGCGCGCAGTCCTTCGTCCTGCTCCTGTACCAGGGCGGGTTCGGCGTCCCCGCCTCGGGCATCGATCCCATCGAGCCGGGCTCGGAGAACCCCGCCCCCGGCTTCGTGTCGATGCCGTTTCCCGGGAGCAAGACCTTCTCGGTCGGCCTGCTGAAGCCGACCGGCGGCAACCTCTCGACGAGCTGGCTCGTGGACGGCGCGACCGTGCCGGGGGCGACCGGCAGCTCCTTCAACTACACGCCGTCGACCCAGGGCACGCACCGCGTCGAGGTGAAGACGAAGGACACGACGTCGCTCGTCAACGCGACGATGGGCGGCAACGCGCTCGAGAGCACCCGCGTCTGGACGGTCGGCGCCGGCCAGGGCGGCCGCTTCCGCATCGAGGTCGACTGGGCGGTCCCGGCGCAGGGCCGCACGGGCGTCGGCACCGAGGTCTCGCTCACGCCCGACACGCGCTATTTCTGGTTCTTCACGCCGTCCAACGTCGAGCTCGTGATCAAGGTGCTCGACGCGCGGGCCGTCAACGGCAAGTACTGGGTCTTCTACGGGGCGCTCTCGAGCGTCCAGTACACGATCCGGATCACGGACACGGTGACCCAGGCGGTGAAGGTCTACACGAACCCGAGCGGGACGCTCGCGAGCGTCGCGGACACCGACGCGTTCTCACCCGCGCCGGTGCCGCTCGATTCCGGGGAGCCGCTCGCGACGGCGGCGGACGTCGCCTGGGCCCTCGAGGCGCAGGCCCGCGCCGGCTTCGCGCCCGGCGCGCCCGCCGTGTCGAGCCGGCACGCCGCCGTCGCCCGCCGCGCCCGCCGCCTGCGCGCCCGACGCGACGACCCTGTGCCTGAACGGCGGCCGCTTCCAGCTGCGCGTGGACTGGGCCGTTCCCTCGCAGGGCCGCAGCGGAACGGGCAAGGCCGTTTCGATCACGTCCGACACCGGCTATTTCTGGTTCTTCAGCGAGGCCAACGTCGAGCTCGTGATCAAGGCGCTCGACGCGCGGGCCGTCAACGGCCACTACTGGATCTTCTACGGCGCCCTTTCGAGCGTGCAGTACACGATCACCGTGACCGACACGCAGACGGGCGCCGTGAAGACGTACTTCAACAACGGCCGGAACGCTCGCGAGCGTCGCCGACACGTCGGCGTTCTGAGAGGGGGGCGCTAGGGGCTGGTCTTCGGCGCCTGCGGCGTCACGAGGATGTTCTTCGCCGCGAACCACGGGTGCCACTCGAGGACGAGGCGCCCGGCCTTGACGGCCGGGTCCTGCTCGGCGAGCGCCTTCGCTTCCTCGAGCGTGTCGACGCGGAAGATGAACATGCCGCGCAGATCGCCGCCGTCGGAGAACGGCCCGGCGATGATGAGCTTCCCGGTCTCGGCCATCTTGCCGATGTGGGCGAGGTGGTCGGCCTGGAGCTTGTCGAGCTCGGGGGTGGAGCCCGGCGTCCAGGCCGGCCCCTTCCGGAGGAAGGCGACCTGGTAGGTCGTCATCTCCCATTCCTGGGCCTCGGGCGGCGGCGCGGCCGCGGCGGCGGCGGCGGCGAGAGCGAGCGCCGCGGCGAGGATGGTGGCCCTCTGCGGGATCATGCGACGACCTCCTCGTTCTCCGGCCGGCGTTACTTGGCCGGCTCCGTCAGCCGATACTCGCCCTCGACCTCGACGGTCGTCGAGCCATCGGCGTTGCCGGTGCTCTTGAAGGTGCCGCGACCCTGGAGGCCCGTCAGCTTTCCGGTGCCGCCGGTGAAGCCCCAGCGGCCGTCCTGGCTCTCGATCGCGCCCTTGCTCGACTTCGTCTGGCCGTCGAAGCGCACGTAGTACTTGTCGCCGCTCGACATCGGTTCCGACGTGATAGCCGTGGTCGGCCGAGATCGTCGCCGCGCAAGTCGCTGACGGCCGAGGACGAGCCTTCTTTGGTCTGAGCGCCGGCGATCGTCATCGGCTTGGTCCACGTGCAGGCGGTCTTCAGGACGGCCAGCGCGTGGCCCGCGTCGTCGCCGACGTCGACCGCGGTGCGCTTCGTCTTGCCGCACTGCAGCGTGCCCGAGATCTTGGTGCCGGGGAGGCCGACGGCCTTCGCGGGCGGCGTGGCGGCGATCTTCGTCTGCGCGGAGAGGCCGCTCGAAGCGAGCGCTCCGAGCACGATGAGCGAAAGGGTCTTGATCCTCATCCGGTTCCTCCTCTGGGCCGCGCGCGATTGTACAGGCTCGAGACGCCGCCGATTGCGTTCCGAGGTCGAGAATCACGCGTTCGCCTGCTAAAATGCCGTCAGCGATGAGGCTCGCCGGGCGCGCTCGCCAGCAACCTCCCTCCCTCGATGCGGCGCAGCTTTCGCTTTTTCCGGGTCTGCCTCCGTCGGTGCGGATCCAGCCCGCGATCCGGCTGACCGAGTCGAACGTCGCCCGCAACGTCCCGCCCGGCCGCACCGGGCGTGTTCTTCCTGAAGAGCGTCGGCGCGGACGGCGAGGTCTCCGAGCGCGTCGGGCGCGACGACGTGGACCTGCGCCAGAGGCTCCTCCAGCACGCGCGCGGAGCCCGGCCGAACGTCCTCTTCGGCTGGATCCTGGCCGAGGACGCCAACGAGGCCTACCGGCTGGAGTGCTATCTCTGGCACGCCCACGGGGGCGCCTGGGCCGGGATCGCCGGCGACGCGCACCCGTCTCCCTCGGACCCCATCCCCTTCCTCGGCTGTCCCGACTGCGACGAGTAGAATCCCGGGACCCGGGACCGCGGGGGAGGGCCTCCTGGAGACTCTGAGCAATTTCGTCGGCGGGCGCTGGGTCCCTTCCGGGACCTCCGAGTTCCTCGACGTCCACAACCCGGCCACGGGCGAAGTGATCGCGCGCACGCCGCTGTCGACCGGCGCGGACCTCGACGCGCGCGGTCGCCGCCGCGACGGCCGCCTTCCCGGCCTGGCGCGACACGCCGGCGGTCGTCCGCGCGCGCGCGATGTTCCGGTTCCGGGAGCTCCTCGAGGAGCACTTCGAGGAGATCGCCGCGACCGGTCACCCGCGAGCACGGCAAGACGCTCGACGAGTCGCGGGGCAGCGTCCGGCGCGGGATCGAGTGCGTCGAGGTCGCCTGCGGGACGCCCTCGCTGATGATGGGCTACGGCCTCGAGAACATCGCGCTCGGGCATCGACTGCCAGGTGATCCGCCAGCCGCTCGGCGTCTGCGCCGCGATCGCGCCCTTCAACTTCCCGGCGATGGTGCCGCTCTGGTTCCTGCCGTTCGCCGTCGCCACCGGCAACACCTTCATCGTCAAGCCGTCCGAGCAGGTCCCCCTGACGCAGCGCCTGATCGCCACGCTGCTCGAGCGAGTGCGACCTGCCGCCGGGCGTCGTCAATCTCGTCAACGGCGGCCGCGCGGTCGTCGAGGCGATCTGCGACCACCCGGGCATCCGCGCGATCTCCTTCGTCGGGTCGACCGCGGTGGCGCAGGCGGTCTACCGCCGCGGGCACCCACGCGGGCAAGCGCGTGCAGGCCCTCGGCGGCGCCAAGAACTTCGTCGTCGTCATGCCCGACGCGGACCTCGACCGGGCGATCGACGTGATCACCGAGTCCTTCTACGGCTGCGCGGGGGAGCGATGCCTCGCCGGCAGCGTGCTGCTGCCGGTGGGCGCCGTCCACGCCGAGGCGCGCGAGCGCCTGGCCGCGGCGGCGAAGGCGCTGAAGGTCGGGGACGGCGCGGACGACGGGCGTCGGCATGGGGCCGGTCATCAGCGAGGGTCACCGCAAGCGCGTGCTCGCGCTACATCGAGCAGGGCATCGCCGAGGGCGCGCGCCTCGTCCTCGACGGCCGGGCGAACCCCGTGGCCGATCGGCCGAAGGGGTTCTTCCTCGGCCCGACGCTCTTCGACGGCGTTTCGCCGGCGATGACGATCGGCCGCGAGGAGATCTTCGGCCCGGTCGCGTCGATCGTGCCGGTCAAGGACCTCGACGAGGCGATCGCGGTCATGCAGGCCCACCCCAACGCCAACGCGACGTCGATCTTCACCTCGAGCGGCAAGGCCGCGCGCGAGTACGCGCGCCTGGCGACCGCCTCGATGGTCGGCGTCAACATCGGCGTCGCGGCGCCGATGGCCCAGTTCCCGTTCGGCGGCGCCAGGGACAGCTTCTTCGGCGACCTGAAGGCCCACGGCCGCGACGCGTACGAGTTCTACACGGACAAGAAGGTCGTGATCTCCAGATGGTTCTGACTTCCGCCCGTCATCCCGAGGGCCCGCGGCCCGAGGGATCCCGTCCTCGGCGAGCCACACGAGGAGTAACGCGATGATCACGACGACGAAGACTCAGGCTCCGACGAGCGCGACGACCCGCGAGATCCGCGAGAAGCACAAGGAGTACATGCTTCCCGCGACGATCCAGTACTACGCCGAGCCCCTCGTCCTGACCGAGGGCAAGGGCCTGCGCATCCGGGACGCCGACGGCAACGAGTACCTCGACTTCTTCGGCGGCATCCTGACGGTCTCCGTCGGACACGCCAACGAGAAGGTCAACGCCGCCGTCGTCGCGCAGATCGGCCGGCTCTCGCACGTCTCGACGCTCTATCCGACGATCCCCGCGGTCGAGCTGGCCGAGACGCTGGCGCGCCTGGCGCCCGGCCGGATGAAGCAGAGCTTCCTCGCCACGTCCGGCACCGAGGCCGACGAGACGGCGGTCATGCTCGCGCAGCTCCACACGGGCGCCTGCGAGATCGTGGCCCTGCGCCACGGCTACTCCGGCCGCTCGATGCTCGCCCAGTCGCTGACGGCGGTCTCGACCTGGCGGCCGCTGCCCTCGCAGGTGCCCGGCATCAAGCACGCGATGTCGCCGTACTGCTACCGCTGCCCGTTGAAGCTGACGTACCCCTCCTGCGGCGTGGCCTGCGCGAAGGACATCGAGGAGCTCATCAAGACCACGACCTCCGGCCGCATCGCGGGCTTTCTCGCCGAGACGATCCAGGGCGTCGGCGGGTTCATCACGCCGCCGCCGGAGTACTTCGAGATCGCGGTCGGCATCGTGAAGAAGTACGGCGGCGTCTTCATCTGCGACGAGGTGCAGACCGGCTTCGGCCGCACCGGCGGCAAGTTCTGGGGCATCGAGCACTACGGCGTCGAGCCGGACATCATGACGATGGCCAAGGGCATCGCCAACGGCCTGCCGCTCGGCGCGTGCATCGCCACACCCGAGATCGCGGCGTCCCTGAAGGCGCTGACGATCTCGACCTTCGGCGGCAACCCCGTCTCCTGCGCCGCGGCCAACGCGACGATCCGGATCATCGAGGAAGAGGACCTTCCCGGCAACGCGGAGCGCATGGGGCGGATCCTGCGCGACGGCTTCGAGGAGCTCAAGCGCCGGTTCCCGAAGAACGTCGGCGACGTGCGCGGCATGGGCCTCATGCAGGCCATCGAGCTCGTCGTGGACGAGACCGCGGGCGACCGGACGCCCGAAAAGGCCCTCACCAACCGGGTCTTCGAGGAGACGCGCAAGCGCGGGCTCCTCGTCGGCAAGAGCGGCCTCGAGGGCAACGTGTTCCGCGTCGCGCCGGCCCTGAACGTCGGGCGAAGCGACGTCGAGGAAGCGCTCGCGATCGTCCGCGAGTCGTTCGAGGCGGCCGGGGCGCGGTAGGGGACGGGGCAGCGCGGGCCCGCCCGCCGGCAGGCAGAAATCGTCTGCCGGGGGGGCCCGACGGGCAGAAACTTTCTGCCTCGGTGCTCCTCCAGGCAGATTTTCTTAGCCTGACAAGGATTTCAGGCAGAATAGTTTAGCCATCTTCTTCCGAAAGCCCGCGCAGGGAGGCTTGAATCCTTCAATTCGTTAGTTCTATATTTATCGATGTATTGAGTCGACTCGATAGATCGATCATTCATAAACTTTCGAAATGGAGGCTGTCATGGCGTCGTCGGTTCACATTTCCCTCAACGTCTCGGATCTTTCCCGCTCCGTCGACTTCTACCGGCGCTTTCTCGGCGAGCCCCGCAAGCTCAAGGCGGACTACGCGAAGTTCGTCGCCGCCGAACCGGAGATCCACCTCGCCCTCCAGCCCGGCGAGGTCCGCGGTTCGGGCGCCCTCTCGCACCTGGGCATCCGGGTCGACTCTCCCCGACAGGTGCGGCAGTGGAAGAGCGAGTTGGACGGCCGCGGACTTCCGACCGAAGAGGAGAAGCGAGGAGCCTGCTGCTACGCGCTGCAGGAGAAGTTCTGGGTGACGGACCCCGACGGCAACCGCTGGGAGGTCTACACGGTGCTCGAAGACACCGAGCGAAAGGCCGACGCCGAATCGACCTGCTGCCTGCCCGCGGCCGCCGCGACGAGCGCGAGGAGCGCGGAGAAGGTTCCGGCTTCCTGCTGCTGAGGATTCGTTGAGCGAGTCACGGCCTGCGGTGGATTCGGTCCTGGCGGCACCCCGGCGGATGGGCGCGTTCGAGCGCTACCTGTCCGCCTGGGTCGCCTCCAGCATGGTGCTCGGCCTCGGGATCGGCAAGGCCTTCCCCGGCCTGACCGCGGCGCTTCGGGGGCTCGAGCTCGGCGAGGGTTCGCACATCAACGTCCCCATCGCGGTCCTCATCTGGCTGATGATCTACCCGATGATGCTGAAGATCGACCTCCGGTCGATCGCCGGCGTCCGCCGCCGGCCGCGCGGCCTCTTCGTCACGCTCTTCGTCAACTGGGTGGTCAAGCCCTTCTCGATGGCTTTTCTCGGCTGGCTCTTCTTCCGGCACGTCTTTTCCCCGTGGATCGGGCCCGAGCTCGCCAGCCAGTACATCGCCGGCGTGATCATCCTCGCGGCCGCTCCGTGCACGGCGATGGTCTTCGTCTGGTCGTACCTCGCCGACGGCGATCCCGCCTACACGCTCGTCCAGGTGTCGATCAACGACCTGGTGATGCTCGTCGCCTTCGCGCCGATCGTGAAGCTGCTCGTGACCGGGGCGGCGGGGCTCGAGGTGCCCTTCCGGGTCCTGCTCGTTTCCGTCCTGGTCTTCGTCGTCGTTCCGCTGGCGCTCGGAGCGGCGAGCCGGGCCGTGCTGGTCGCCCGGCGGGGCGCCGCCTGGTTCGAGGAGCGGTTCGTCCGGGCGTTCGCGCCGGTCACGATCGCGGCGCTGCTCGCGACCCTGACGCTCATCTTCGCGTTCCAGGCGGAGAACATCACCGGCCGCTGGTTTCACGTCCTCCTCATCGCCGTGCCGATCCTGATCCAGGTGTACTTCAACTCTTCGCTGACGTACGGCCTCATGAAACTCGCCGGCGTGGAGTACGCGGTGGCGGCTCCCGGGGCGCTCATCGGCGCGTCGAACTTCTTCGAGCTCGCCGTGGCGACGGCGATCGCCCTCTACGGCCCCGGCTCGGGCGCGGCGCTCGCGACCGTGGTCGGCGTGCTGGTCGAGGTGCCGGTGATGCTCTCGGTCTGCCGCGCCTGCGTGGCGACGCGGGGGTGGTTCCCCGCGGCCCCGGCCCGTTCATCGCCCGCAACCGGTCCCTGAAACGCGACGGTTCACAGCAAGACGAGGAGGAACCCGTGACCGATTCAACCGCCCGAAAGAAGTTCAAGGTCCTCTTCCTCTGCACGGGCAACTCCTCCCGGAGCATCCTGGCCGAGTTCTTTCTTCGAAGGCTCGACCCCGAGCGGTTCGAGGCGTTCAGCGCCGGATCGAACCCCGAGGGCCGGGTGAATCCCCTCGTGCTCGAGCTGCTGAAGGACGACTACCACGTCGATACCGGCGGAGCCCGGAGCAAGTCCTGGGACGAGTTCCGGAACCTGAAGTTCGACTTCGTGATCACGGTCTGCGACCACGCACGGGAGTCCTGTCCGATCTGGCCCGGCCAGCCGATCGTCGCCCACTGGGGGTCGGAGGATCCGGATGACGTCGAGGGCGAAGCCGGGCAGCGCGAGGCCGTTCGAAAGGTCGGCGTCGAGATCTTTCGCCGCGTCGGTCTCTTCACCGCGCTCCCGATCGAGACCCTCGAGCGCCTGCGCCTCGAGGAGATGATGCGGGCGATCGGCCGGGACGCGACGGGGAGCGCCGCATCGGTGCCTCGACCGGGGGCTTCGTGAGCCGGCGCCGACGAACCTGGGTCCCAGTCGACTCGATGGATCCCGGGCTTCACCGCCCGGACAGGCGAGCCCGCGCCGCCCGGATAGCCTGATCCTAAGACACCGTCCTGCGGGTCCGAGCGTTGGCTTCACCCTGGGCGATCAGCTTCAGAAGGAGCGTCGTTTCTCGCAAGTCTTCATAGCTCTCGAAGTCGATGAGGACGCCTCGGGGCTCGCCGCTCTGGGTGATGACCACGGGGCGCCGGGTTTCCCTGGCGGTACGCAGGAGTCGGGCCGCGCCTCTCTTGAGCGCAGTGACGGGCTGGGTGTTCTCGCGAAGACGCAAGGTGCTTTCGATGGTACCGCTCTCGGCACCGGTTGCTGACCCGGGACGTCAAACGGACCGGCGCCGGATCGCCCGCTGGAGGTAGTAAACCGGGATCCCGAGCCCGATGAACGCGAGCCCGTACAGGGACTCGCGCGGCGTCTCGATCAGGGTGTTGGCGACGATCGCCAGCGCCGTCGCGCCGAAGAGGATCGGGACGAAGGGATAGCCGGGGACGCAGGAAGGGACGCGGCAGGTCCGGCTCCTTTCGCCGGAGCGCGATGACCGAGAGCACGGCCAGGGCGTAGAAGATCCAGCCGCCGAAGATCACGTACGTGAAGAGCTGCGAGAACCCGCCGATGATGAGAACGAGGAACGCGGACCAGAGACCCTGGAAGACGAGCGCCTCGACCGGCGTGCGCCAGCGGGGGTGCACCCTCGAGACGCGCTCGAGGAAGAGGCCGTCCTTGGCCATCTGGTAGTAGGCCCGCGGGCCCGCGAGGATGAGCGCGTTCATCGCGCCGAGGATCGAGCAGAGGATCGCGGCCGTCAGCAGCTTCCCGCCCCATTCGCCCGTGACGCGCGTCATCGCCGTCAGGGCGACGCGGTCGGAGGCCGCGATCTCGGCGGGCGTCAGGACCTTCAGGTACGCGAGATTGGCCAGCAGGTAGAGGCCCGACCACGATCGACACCCCGCCGATGATTCCGCGCGGGAAGTTCTTCTGCGGATCGTGGATCTCGCCGGCGGCGAAGCTGACGTCGTGCCAGCCCTCGTACGCCCACAGGACGGCGACGAGCGCGATGCCGATCGCCGCCAGCGGCACCGGGCCGGTCGGCAGGGGAGGCGGCGGCCACGGCGGCGGGGTCGGCGGCCGGGCCGGGCAGCAGGAAGATGACGAGCACCATGACGACGAGGCCGCCGACCTTCAGCGCGGTGAGCACGTTGCCCACGCGCGCGCCGTTCTTGACTCCGACGATGTTGATCCACGTCAGGAGCGCGATCGCCACGACCCCGGCGACCTTCGTCGTCACCGGATTCAGCGGCACGAAGGCGCCGAGGTAGATCGGAAAGGCGGCTCCGAGAGTGGCGATCGAGCCCGAGGTCGCGACGGTGAAGAGCATCCAGCCGCACAGGAACCCCGGAAGCCGGCCGAAGGCTCGCATGATGAAGCGTGTAGATGCCGCCGGCGTCCGGCATCGCCGCGCCGAGCTCGGCCAGCGACAGCGCGCCGAAGATCGTGAGCACGCCGCCGATCGACCCAGACCGCGAGCATCCAGCCGGGGTGTGGACGGCCCGCGCGATCTCGGCCGGGACCAGGAAGATGCCCGAGCCGATGATCGTGCCGACGACCAGGTTCACCGTGTCGAAGAGCGTGAGGTCCCGGCGGAGCTCCGACATGGGCTGGCCCTCCCTGATTCGACGTTCCCGGCGAGCCGTAGGCGCTCTCTACCCGCCCACCGCGGTCGCCGATCGAAGAGATCGCCGCGGACGGGCGGAAAAAGGCGGGCCGCCGGATCACCCGACGGCCCGTGAGGAAGGTCCGAGGGATTCGCTAGTTCTTCGGGTGTCCGGCCCTCGAGCGCGTCGAGGCGCTTCTCGAGGTCGTCGAGCCGGTCCTGCAGGTCGGGGGAGCCGGGCGGCACGGGGGCGACCGGAGGCACGGGCGGCACGCCGCGCCACCGGAATCCGCGCTTTCCGCGCCCGTACTCGCCGAGGTGGACCTTGCCTCCTTCGCGCTCGGAGACCGTCACCGTCAACGTCTTCGGCGAGCGGTCGCGCAGGAGCTCGATCTTGACCGTCTCGCCCTCTTTCTTGCGCCGCACCGCGCGCACGAGATCGCGCGTGGAGCCGATCTGCTCGCCGTCGGCCGAGGTCACGATGTCGGCGACCAGGAGGCCGGCCTTCGCGGCGGGCGAGTCCTTCTCGACCTTTCCGACGAAGACGCCCGCGTCCTTCGGGGCGCCGAAGTGCGTGCGGAGCTCCGGTGTCATCTCGACGGGACGGACGCCGATGTAGCCGCCGCCCTCGAACCAGGAAAACTCGGGCAGGTCCTCGAGGTCGCGCAGGTCGGCGAACATCTCGGCGTCGTCCTCGCCGGAGATGAAGACGCCGTCGTCGTCGACGACGATCTCCCGCTCGGGGGAGACGACGACGATCTTCTTCTTTTCCTTCGGTTTCGGGGTCGGACTCGGGGGAGCCGCCCGCCTCGACGCGGGAGGCCGTGGGGAGAATCAACAGGGCCGCCAGAAGAGATCGCTTTCAGACGCATGGTTCCTCCATGTCGAAGGAGGAGACGGCGGCGCGGGCCGAAAGGTTACGGCTTCTTCTTCGGGGGCGCGGGCGCCTTCTTCGCCGGCGTCGGGGCGGGCGGCGCGGACGCCGCCGTCGCGTCGAGGCTCCAGACGCTGCGCCCGGCGGTGCCGACGAGGATGCGGCGCGGCGAGGCGTAGTCCGGCGCGAGCGCCACGACGTCCGGGTGCGGCGGCTCGCCGCCGATCTGCCGCCAGGTCGTCCCGCCGTCCTGCGAGCGGAAGACGCCCTTCTTCCAGGTCCCGGCGTAGAGCGTCTTCGCCTCCACCGGGTCGATCATCAGGACCTGCACGTTGGCGCGCCCGAGGCCCTGGTGGCTGGCGGTCCACGTCGCGCCGCCGTCCGCGCTCCGGAAGACGCCCTCGTCCTCGGTCCCGACGTAGACCGTCTTCGTCGGGCGGTCGACGGCGATCGTCTGGATCTGGGAGTGCGGGATGCCCGCGTCGGTCTTCGTCCACGTCCGGGCGCCGTCGGTCGACTTGAAGAGGCCGGCGTGCGTGGAGACGAAGAGCGCGCCGGGAAGGGCCGCGAAGCCGAAGAAGCCGTTCGTGCTCGAGCCGCGGTCGAGGTCCGGCAGCTCCTTCCAGGACTTGCCGCCGTCCTCGCTCGCGTAGATCGTGTCCGGATCGCGCGCCCAGACCTTGTCCGGGTCGGCCGGATCGAAGACGAAGGCGAGGATGCTGCGCGTGACGACGATGTCCTTGTGGACCTGCGTCCAGGTGGCGCCGCCGTCCGTGCTCCGGAAGATGCCCTCGTCCGTTCCGGCCAGGAGGATCTTCGGCGACGTCGGGTCGATGGCGATCGCGCGCACGTCGGTCGTGGTCATTCCCTCGTGCAGGCGCGTCCAGGTCTTGCCGCCGTCGGTCGACTTCGAGACGTTGCCCTGGACGGTGCCGACGTAGAGCGTGCCCGGGCGCGGACGGGTCGGCGACGAGCTCCTTCACGTCGGTGGCCGTGAAGCCGTCCGGCGTCGGCAACCAGCTTCTTTCCGCCGTCGGTCGTCTTGAGCACGCCCTCGCGGTTGGTGCCGGCGTAGAGCGCGTCCCGCGGGATCGAGGGCGAGGGCGGAGAAGTTGATCCAGTTGAACCCCTTCGCGATCTCGGTCCAGTTGCGGCCGAGGTCCGTCGTCTTGATGACGCGGTTGGGAACGGCCGGCGTAGACGATCTTCGGGTCGGTCGGGTCGATCGCGAAGGCGTCGCCGTTGAAGGGCCGCCACTTGTCCGGGCTCTTCTTCGCCCAGGTCTTGCCGAAGTCGTCGCTGCGGTAGAGGGCGCCGTTGATCCCGGCCCAGACCGTTTCCGGGCCGACCGGGTCGACGGCCAGCGCGTGGATGTTCTCCTTCTCGATCGTCGTCGCTCGACGGAGGCCCAGGTCGCGCCCGAGTCGGTCGACTTGAACGATGCCGTCGCTGATCGTGCCCGGCGTAGAGGGTCGCGGGCGTCTTCGGGTCGATCGGCGGGCGAGTGATGCGCGGAAGTTGTGCGGGAACCCGGAATCGCGGTGCGTCCAGCGTGCGCCCGCCGTCGGCCGAGCGATGGACGCCGGGCGACGGGCCCGTGATGTCCGCGGCGGCGTACGCCACGCCCTTCGGGTCGACGGCGATCGACCGCCCACTCCTGCCGCTCGACCGAGAGCACGCGCTTCCAGCGTGGAGCCGCCGTCGGCGCTGCGGTAGACGCCGCCCATGTTCGAGACGGCCCAGACCGTCTTCGGCGACGGACGGGTCGACGGCGACGCCTTCGACGACCGCGTCGCGCGGGAGCCCCGAGTCGCAGAGCGTCCATGTCGCTCCCGCGTCCGTCGTGCGGTAGAGGCCGCCGCCGAACGTCCCCGCGTAGAGCGTCGCGGGCGCGGCCGGGTCGATCGCGAGCGCCTTGACCTCGCCCGTGCGCGGGCCGATCGGGATCCAGGTCTCGGGCGGCGCCGGGGGCGGCCGCCGCCCAGAGCGCGGCGAGGGTGAGTGCGGAGGCCAAGGGCGTTGCGCATCGTCCTCTCCTGTCGAATTTCGCGGGTACCGAAATTTCGCGCGGGAGTCTATCAAGGGCACCGCTGATAGCCTTCCGCCGATGCGCCGCGGCGGGCTCGTCGGGTTCCTCCTCGCACTGGCGTCCGCGGCGGCGGCGCAGGGGCCGTCGGCCGACTGGCGCACCCTCGAGACCGCGCACTACCGCGTCCACTTTCCGGCGCCGTTCGAGGCCTGGGCCCGGCACGCGGCCGGACAGCTCGAGCCGATCCACGCGCCGCGTCGCCGCGCTCGTCGGCTTCGCGCCGGATCGGCCGATCGACGTCGTCGTCTCGGACCCCGCCGCCGCCGCCAACGGCTCGGCCGCGCCCTTTCTCGACCGCCCGGAGATCCGGCTCTGGACCTCGCCGCCCGGCCCGGCGTCGGAGCTCGCCGACTTTCGCGACTGGACCGAGATGCTCGCCGACGCACGAGGTGGCGCACGTCGTCCACCTCGCCCGGCCCGGGACCGGCCCCGCGGGCTTCCTCGCGAGGCTCTCGCCGGTGCCGCTCGGTCCGCTCGTCCTCGGCTCGCCGCGGTGGGTCTACGAGGGCTACGCCACGCTCGTCGAGGGCGCGCTGACGGGCTCGGGCCGGCCGGCCTCGAGCCTGCGCGCGATGGTGCTCCGCCGTCTCGCGATCGCGGGCAAGCTCCCGAAGTACGACGGACCTCGACGGCGGCGACGGCTGGCTCGCCGACGACGTGCCGTACCTCGTCGGCTCGGCCTACCTCGAGTGGCTCGGCGCGCGCGCCGGGGCCGTCGAGCCTGCCCGAGCTGTGGAAGCGCATGGCGGCGCGCTTCGCGGGCGGCTTCGACGCGTCCTTTCGCGAGGTCTTCGGCGACTCCGCCGGAGGACCTCTACGACCGCTTCGTCGGCCGAGTCCGACGGCGCAGGCCCTCGAGGAGGAGAAGCGGCTGAAGGCCGCGGGCCTCGTCGAGGGAGACCTCGCGATCTCCCTCGAGGGCGCCACGCAGTCGCCGCAGGTCTCGCCCGACGGGTCGAAGCTCCTCGTCCGCCGCGATCCGTCGCGGCGCGTGAGCCTGCTCGCGGTCTGGGACCTCGGCGGCGCCCGGAGCGGAGCGGGAGCCGCTCTGGACGCTGCCGCGCCTCGACGGCTACTCGCCCGCGGACCCGCGCTGGATGCCGGACGGGCGCCGGGTCCTCTTCTCCATGCGCGCGCCCGGACGCCGAGGGCGTGCTCCGGCGCGACCTCTACCTCTGGGACTGCGCCCGCGGGTCCGTCGACCGCGTGACGCGGCTCGCCGACGTCTTCGAGGCGGACCCCTCCGCCGACGGCCGCTTCGCCGTGGCGGTCCGCAACCGGTTCGGCGTCTCGACCCTCGTTCGCGTGGACCTGGCGACGGGGGAGACCCGCGAGATCCCGGCCGGGACGGGCTTCGGCCGACGCGTGGCCCGTCTGGGCCGAGCCGCGCCTGTCGCCCGACGGCCTTCGGTCGCCGCGCTCCTGCACCGCGACGGACGGTGGAGGCTCGTCGTGCTGCCGGTCGACGGCGGAGCGGCGCGGGAGATCGACATCGGGGGCGCGGCCGCGGCGGCCCCGGCGTGGAGCGCCGACGGCTCGCGAGATCTTCGCGACCTCCGACGGCCTCGGGAACTGGAACATCGTGTCGGTCCCGGCCTCCGGAGACTCCGCCGCGAGGACGCGGACGCGCGTGACCGGCGGCGCCTTTCGGGCCGGCTCCCGCGCCGGACGGGCGCGCGCTCTACTTCCTCGACTGGACCGCGCGCGGGATCGACGTGCGGCGGCTGGACCTGTCCGCGCCGCCGCCGGGCGAAGGCGGCGGATGAGCCGTCGTCCGCCGACGCGACGCGAGAGCGCGCCCGGCGATCGTGCCTCGAGCCGGTCGCGCGCGGACCGCCCGTACTCCGTGTGGCCGTCGCAGGTCGTCCGTCCGCTGCTGAACTTCTCGATCGGGCCCGACGGCGACACGGTGCAGCTCGGCGTCGACGGCGGCGACGTGCTCGGCCGGCTCCACTGGCTCGCGGCCGCCTCCGTCGGCAACACCCCGGGCCCGCGCGGCGGAACGCTCGCGGCGGCGTGGCGCGGGCTCCCGTTCGCGGTCTCGCTGCAGGTCTTCTCGGCGCTGGAGAAGCCCGGGCGCCAGAGCCTCGCGCCGCGTCCCGAGCTCGACGTCGAGCGCTGGGGCGGCTACTTCGAGGCTTCGTGGAGCCGGCCGTTCGTCTGGGGCCGCCTCGAGGCCGACGCCGGCGAGGGTGTCGCGAGCTACGACGCGCTCTCGACGGGCCGCGACTTCGGCCGCGCCCTCGGCACGGCGCGGCTGCGGGCCGTGTACCGGCGCACGCGCGGGACGCTGGGGGGCCGGCGTCGACGTCGAGGCCACGGGGTCGGTCGGCGAGACCGACGGCGGCGGCTGGAGCCAGGCGGCGGGCAGCCGCGCGCCTGTCCGGGATCACGCCGCTCGCGACCTTCTCCGCCGGCGCGCGCTGGGGCGACACGGGAGGCCGGCCGACGCGCTTCGACGTCTTCGCGATCGGCGGGTCGCCGTCGACGATCCTGCCGCCCGGCTTCGACCGCAACCGCATCGAGAGCCGCGCCCTGCCCTTCGCCGTGCAGCTCGGCGAGAAGTTCGACGCCTACCGCGCCGAGGCCGAGGCGTCGGGCTGGCCGCTCGTTCTCTACGGCGAGTGGCTGCGGGCGTGGAGCGTCCGGGGCGCGCGCCCGGACCCCGTCCGCGTGGCCGGAGCGGAGGCCCGGCTCGAGCGCCTGATCCCGCCCGAGTTCGGCCGGTCGGTGACGTTCCGCGTCGGCGCGGCGTGGATCGAGAGCACGGCGCCGCGGTTCGCCACCGTCCGGGGATATGCTGACCTCATCTTCCGTCCCTGATCCAGCACGGAGCTCCCATGCAGCGCTATCTCGGCATCCTGAGCCTCTGCCTTGCCGCGGCCTGCGCGTCGCCGGCCGCTTCGGCCCCGCCGGCGCCGCCCCCGCCGCCCGTCGCGCCGCCGGCTCGGCGGAGCTCGCGCGCAGCGGCCTCGCGGTCGCGGTCGAGGCCGAGGTCAAGCTGACCGACGCTCGCGCGCAAGCGCGACATCGCCGTGGCGGTGACGTACCCCGGCGGCGACGGCCCGTTTCCGGTCGATCGTGTTCTCGCACGGGGACGGGGGCTCGGCGAAGGACCTCCGGTCGCTCCTGCGCTTCTGGGCGACGCGGGGCTACGCCGTGCTCGCGCCGTCTCACGCCGACCCGCCCTCCGCGAAGAGCGCCAACGACCCGAAGGCCTGGGAGAACCGCGCGCGCGACCTCGCCTTCGTGATCGACTCGCTGCCGCAGGTCTCCGAGCGCGTCGCGCCGCTGGCGGGCAAGCTCGACGCCGCGAGGATCGGCGCGGGCGGCCACTCCTACGGCGCGTACACGGCGGGCCTTCTCGCGGGCGCGACGGTGGACGTGCCGAAGGGCGAGAAGGGGAAGAGCTTCGCCGATCCGCGGCCGAAGGCGTTTCTCCTGCTGTCGCCGCCGGGGCCGGGGACGCGCGGTTTGACGAAGGTCTCGTGGGCGAACGTCGCCCGGCCCGTCATGGTCGTCACGGGCTCGCGCGACAAGGGCGCGAAGGGCCAGGACCCGTCGTGGAGGCTCGACGGCTGCCGTCTCTCGCCGCCGGGCGACAAGTTCTGCCTCCTCCTTCGGGGCGCGAGCCACCTCTCCTTCACCGGCCAGTACGCCGAGCCGGGAGCTTCGCTCTCCGGGCGCGGGAAGGGCGCGCCGCCGGCCGAGGAGGAGGTCGCGATCTTCAAGGACGTCAAGGCCGCGAGCGTCGCCTTCTGGGACGCCTACCTGCGCGGCGACGCGGCCGCGAAGGCCTTCCTGGAGTCCGACGCGTCTGGCGAAAGAGAGCGGCGGGAAGAGCGAAGCTCGAGAGACGGTGAATAGGGGTCTGACCTTGATTCTGTACTCACGCTCTCCAGGGTTCCGAGACCTCCGCGGGCGTTCGGAGGTCAAGCAGTACAGATTCAAGGCCTGACCCCCACGTCAGTCCTGGTAGTACTGCCTCGCGTAGACGTAGCCCTTCTTCCCGACCAGCTCGACCTCGATCGCGTGGTCGCCGCGCGTGCCGCGCGGCTTCACGATGACGAGGATGTACCGGCCGGAGATCGTGCGGCGAACGAGCTCCATGGCGAGAGCCGGGAAGATGTGCGTCTTCTGGTAGGTGCCGCCCGTCACCTGCGAGGCCTGCTTCAGGTAGTCCTCGAGCGAGTGGTAGTCCGCGTCGGCGACGTCGAGGGTGAAGAGGTTCACGCGGGCGCGGCCGAGCGAGTAGACCATGTCGCTGTAGTCCCGGCTCTCGGAGGCGACCGGGCCGGAGAGCCCGCCCTGCGTGCTCCCGAGGCCCCAGCCGAAGAAGACCATCGACTTGCCGCCGGGCAGCGGCTCGAGCGCCCGGGCGAGGACCTCGATCGCCCTGTCCGTCGTCGCGGCCTTCCTCGCCGCGGCGCGGTCGAGGTACCGGCCGATCGAGGGCTGGCTTTCCGGGTCCGGCTCCGGCGGGGCCGAGGTGCGGATCGAGGAGGTGATGGCCGTCTCGATCTTGGCGCGGTCGGAGGTGAAATCCTGCCGCAGCTTCAGCTGCGAATCGTGCGACGCCACGGCGATGCGGTCGGTCGGCAGCAGCGTGTCGAGGAACAGGCGCGCCTGCTGCGCGTTGCGCATCAGCCCGTGCAGGCGCGTGGTCTGGCTGCCGTCGTGCTGAAAGAAAAACACGATGAGCCGGCCCGGTGGAGCGTCCTGGCGGAAGCGGTCGGCCTCCTCGGACTCGATGCCCACGAGCGCGGAGGCGTCGTTCTCGGGCTTGTCGCCGGGCAGCCACTCGACCGCCTCGAGAATGACGGACCGGCCGTCGACCTTCACGCGAAAGTCCTCCGGAGTCAGGTCGGGGATCGGGATCCCGTCCGGCCCGATGACGTGCGCGTCGATGACGACGCGCTCGACGACCACTTCCTCCTGGACGGCGCCCTGCCGTTCGGCCGGCTCCTGGCCCGCCGCCACGGCCGCCAGGCACGCGAGGAGGGTGGCCGAGATCCGGAAGCGGGCGTCCATGCGCCTAGGCTAGCGCAGGAGCATCGGCGGAACGATGGCGAAAGATCGGGGAAACGGCGCCGCGCCCGGATTCGTCCGGCCTTTCGGTGCGTTCGTCCCCGGCGCGGGACCGAACGATAGAATCCGGGCGGCTCGCACATGCCTCTTCACGCCGGACAGCGCCTCGGCCCGTACGAGATCCTCGCGCCGCTCGGCGCCGGCGGGATGGGCGAGGTGTACCGCGCCCGCGACCCGCGTCTCCAGCGCGAGATCGCGATCAAGGTGCTGCCGGCCGAGCTGGCCTCCGACCCGGAGCGGCTGAAGCGCTTCGAGAAGGAGGCGCGCGCCGCGTCGGCCCTCAATCATCCGAACCTCGTCACGATCCACGACATCGGCTCGGCCGACGGGGTCGAGTACATCGCGATGGAGCTCGTCGACGGCCGGACGCTGCGCGAGGTGCTGGCGGACGGCGCCCTGGGCGCGAAACCGCTGCTCACGATCGCCGCGCAGGCGGCCGACGGGCTGGCGAAGGCGCACGGGGCCGGCATCGTGCACCGGGACCTGAAGCCCGAGAACGTGATGGTCACGAAGGACGGGTTCGTGAAGATCCTGGACTTCGGCCTCGCCAAGCTGACGCAGCCGGAAGGCTCGGAGCGACGTGACGTCCTCGCCGACGGTTTCGGGCGCGACGGAGCCCGGCATCGTCATGGGGACGGCGGGCTACATGTCGCCGGAGCAGGCGCTTGGCAAGCCGGTCGACTTCCGGTCGGACCAGTTCTCGCTCGGGTCGATCCTCTACGAGATGGCGACGGGCAAGGCGCGCATTCCAGCGCGGGAGCACCCCGGAGACGCTGACCGCGATCATTCGCGACGAGCCGGAGCCGATCGGGCAGCCTCGCGCCGCTGACGCCGGCGCCGCTGCGGTGGGTGGTGGAGCGGTGCCTCGCGAAGGCGCCGGACGACCGGTACGCCTCGACGCGCGACCTCGCGCGGGACCTCGCGACGCTCAAGGAGCGGCTGAGCGAGGCGAGCGGCGGGACCTCGGCCGCCGGACCGGCTGCGCCGGAACGGCGCGGATGGATGCGGCGGGCGCTGCCATGGGCGGCCGCCGCGCTCCTCGCCGTCGCCCTCGCGGGCGTCTTGATCTCCGGACGGAGCCGCACGGCGGAAACTCCGCGCCTGATCCGTTTCTCCGTCGACCTTCCGGAGGCCGTGGGTTTCAAGTCGGGCGATATCGAGGGACAGTCGGCGCTCTCTCCCGACGGACGGAACCTCGTCTTCGTCGGGAGCGCCTCGGGGCGCCGGCGGCTCTACCTTCGCGCCCTCGACTCGCTGACGAGCCGCGTGCTGGAAGGAACCGAGGGAGCCGTCTCGCCTTTCTGGTCGCCCGACTCCCGGTCGCTGGGTTTCTTCGCGGACGGCAAGCTCCAGCGGATGGATCTCGCGGGCGGGCCTCCGCGGACGATTTGCGACGCCCCTCATCTCGAGACGCTGGCGAGCTGGGGCTCGGCCGGAACGATCCTCTTCGCCCAGATCGGACCCGAGGGCCCGGGGATCTACTCCGTGGCCGCCGAGGGCGGCCAACCCCGCCGCGTCATCTACGACGACCGGAAGGAGAACGTCGGCATCTGGCCTCACTTCCTGCCCGACGGCCGCCGGTTCCTGTTTCTCTCGCGCGACTTCGAGGCCCAGCAGGACCGGCGCTGGCACCTGAAGCGCGGGCTCCCTCGATTCCCGCGAGATCACCCCGATCTCCGACGCGATCTGGTCGCGGGTCGAGTACGTGGCTCCCGGTTACCTGATCTACGGGCGGCAGGGCTCCCTGCTGGCACAGCGCTTCGACGCGCGCACGCTGCGCCTTTCGGGCGAGGCGATTACGCTGGCGGAGCGGATCTATTACTTCAACGGCCCGGCGATGGCGGGATTCTCGGCCTCGCAGGCCGGCGTCGTTTCCTACGAAAAGCTGCGCCATCCGAGCCGCGTCGCGTGGCTCGACCGGTCCGGCCGCCAGGTCGATTCGGTGGGGCTGGAGGGGATCGTCGGAAACCTCCGCGTGTCCCCCAACGGCCGGATGGTCGCGGCCAGCGTCCAGGACGAGAAGCTCGGGACCTCCGACATCTGGCTCTACGACCTCGCGCGCAAGCTCCCCATGCGCCTCACGCTCGACGTGGACGACGAGCAGGTGCCGGTCTGGTCGGCCGACGGGACGAAGATCATCTTTCGCGGCGACCGCTTCGGTCCTCCCGACCTGTTCGAGATCCGGGCGAGCTCGCCGGGCAAGGACTCGACGCTGCTGCGGCGGCCGGGAGTCCAGCACCCCGAAGATGTTTCGCCCGACGGCCGATACCTCGTCTTCACCGAGTGGAGCCGCCAGACCGACGGGAACCTCTGGCTCCTGCCGCTCTCGGGGAAAGGAGAGCCCGTGCCCCTGGCACAGACTCCCTCCTACGAGGCGGGCGCCCGCTTCTCACCGGACGGGCGCTGGGTCGCGTTCGTCTCGAACGAGTCGGGCGCGCGGGAGATCTACCTGATGCCGGCCGACGGCGCCGGCGAGAGGATCCGGATCTCGTCGGGCGGGGGCGGCATGCCCCGCTGGCGCCGGGACGGGCGCGAGCTCTTCTTCCTGGCCGGCGGGGGATGGCTCGCCGCGGTCGCGGTGCGCCCGGGCGCCAATCCGGATCCGGGCGCCCCGAGCCTCCTGTTCCCGCTCGAGGGCGACGTGCGCGACTACGACGTCGACCTTTCCGGGGAGCGATTCCTCGTCGACGTCGGCGCCGGCAGAGCCGGCGCCCATCGGCGTGCTCGTCGACTGGCCCGCGCTTCTCCCGAAGACCGGCGCTCGCTGAGCGGTCAGACGCGCGGCGCGCGGACGACGCCTTGCGCTCCGTCACGAGATCCGGGAACTGGTCGTGAAACGTCTTCGCGACGTGGCAACTCCAGCAGACCGGCTTGTGCGTCGCCAGGATCGTCGGGCAGCGTTTCGGGCCGGAGCTCGTCCCACTCGATGGTCTTGCCGCTCGGGCGTCAGGAGCGCCGGTTTGTTGTCGCCCCAGTGAATGGCTCCGATCGGCTGGCGGCAGATGGCGCACCAGGCTCCCTCGTACCAGTGGACGAGGATGTTGCGCACCAGGCACGCGTCCGGGCGCCGCCTCGATCTGGGCGAGGCACTCCTGGCCGCAGTGCTCCCGTTCCGGCCACCGGGTGCAGGATTCCAGGCGGAGATCCAGCTCGCCGGCGGCGGTCGTCGTCGCGGCGTGGCCCTTGTCCACGCGGACGGCGACCGGCTTCTTCGTCTCCGGACACGTGATCAGCCGGGTGCCGCGGTACCTCGAGATAGGTCCGCACGGCGATGAAAAATCATCGGGATGGAGGAGACGAGCAGGACCACGAGAACCGAGCTTCGAGAGCGTCATGGAGCACCCCCTCGACAACAACGAGGTTAGAGGGCGGCGCGGGCGCCGGACATGATCCAAACGCATCAACGGCGGGCCTCTGCCGCGCGGCGGGGTCAGATTCCCGAGGGCGCGCGACGGCGAGCCCGATTCCCGCGATCAGGGCGCCCGCCACGGCGTCGCCGTAGCGGTCGAGCCAGGGAGCGCGGAGCATGCCGGCGCCGGCCCGCGCGGGAAGCACCAGGACGACCATCGTCGCCAGCGTCGAGACCTCGTAGACGAGGACGATCCCGGCGGCCGAGGCCGCCCCCAGGGGCGCCGCGGCGAAGAGGAGCGGGATCACGGCCACGCACGGGTCGGCGGCAGAAGAGGAGGAAGAGCGTCCAGGCCGTCATCCGGCCCGGATCGTGGATGTGGTCGTAGTGGACGTGGGAATGGCCGTGGAGCTTCTGTCCGGCCGCCCGGCGGAGTCCCCAGATCGCGTACGCGACGCCGAATCCCACGAGAAGCACGCCTGCGGCGGCCTCCATCCGCTGGCCGAAGTGCTCGATGATCCGATGCCGAAGAGGAGCCCGAGCGCGCCGAGCAGGGCCGACACCGTGACGTGTCCGAATCCGCACGCGAGCGTGATGCGCAGGGTCCGGCCCGCGGACCAGCCGCGAGAGCGCGCCAGGGCCGCGAAGGGGACCCAGTGGTCCGGCGCGAGCGACGTGCAGGCTTCCGACCGTGAAGGCGCCGAGGGCCAGGGCCGCGAAGAGGCCGTTCACGCCCGCACCCGGGACTCGAGCGGGAGGACCGCGAGCGCCGCGCCGCTCCTCGAGCCACGCCGAGCCAGGCGTCGACTCCGGCTCCCGTGCGGGCGGAGAAGGGGATCAGACGCGGCGAGGGCATCACGCGCGAAAGCGCGTCCTCGATCGCCGCGAGGCTGACCTCCGGGCAGGTGCGGCAGCAGGTCCGTCTTCGTCACCAGGACGAGGTCGGCCTTGCGGAACATCACGGGATACTTCACCGGCTTGTCCTCGCCCTCGGTCACCGACAGCGCGACGACGTTGGCGGCCTGGCCCGAGGTCGTAGACCGCCGGGCAGACCAGGTTGCCGACGTTCTCGACGAAGAGCACGTCGAGGTCCGAGACGGGAAAGCCGTGGAGGGCGCGGTGGACGAGCTCCGCGTCGAGGTGGCAGGCCGAGCCCGTCGTGATGGACACCGACGGGATGCCGGCCCGCATCGAGCCGTCTGCGCGTCGCGATCGGTCTCGAGGTCCCCGGCGAGCGCGCCGAGGCGCCGGCGCCCGTGCAGGGCCCGCGCGGTGGCTTCGAGAACGGCGGTCTTCCCGGCGCCGGGAGAGCCCATCAGGTTGATCGCGAGCAGGCCCATCTCGGTCGAAGTGCTCGCGGTTGTGGCGGGCGGTCCGGTCGTTGCCGGAGAGGATCCGATCCTGCACTTCGACGGGTACGGACTCGGGCTCGCCGCGGTCGCGGGTCTCACACATTCGCCACCTCCATCTCGATTCGGTCCAGGAAGATCTCGTCGCCGGCGGCAGAGCCGCGCCGGGACCGCGCACTCCGGGCAGCGCAGAATCGAGCCCCGCGGGATCTCTCCGTGGCAGCGCGGGCACTCCCATCGCGCCGGGACCGGGACGATCGACAGCTCCGCCGTCTCGCAGAGCGTGCGCTCGCGAAAGACGCCGTACGCCGTCTTGAGCAGCTCGATCTTCGACGCCCGACGCCTCTCCGATGCGGACGTGGAGCCGGTGGACGGTGGCCGCGCCGCGCCGCGCGGCCTCGGCCTCGACCCGCTCGACGAGCGCCTGGACGATCGAGTACTCGTGCATCGGGCTCAGCTCCCGCCGAAGCGCGCGGGCCGCCGCGCGAAGAAGCCCTCGAGGCCCTCCGCGAAGTCGGCCCCGTCGGCGATCCGCGCGAGCTCGCTCGAGCTCGCGGTCGAGGTGGTGGTCCAGGCGGTCGACGCCGGCCGCCTGCTGGACCAGGCTCTTGGCGATGCCGAGCGCCTCGGTCGGCCCTTCCGCGAGGCGCCGCGCGATGGCGCGCGACCTCGGCGTCGAAGGTCGCGGCCGGGAAGACGCCGTTGACGAGCCCGTACTCGAGGGCCCGCGCCGCGTCCAGGCGCGGGTTCAGCAGCACGAGCTCCATCGCCCGGCGCAGCCCCAGCAGGCGCGGCAGGAAGAAGGTCGAGCTCTCGGCCCCGGTCAGGCCGGTCTTCCCGTACGCCCACTCGAAGCTCGACGCGGTCGGAGGCGTAGACGAGGTCGCAGGCCATCGCGATTCCGAACCCGCCGGCCGCCGCCACGCCGTCCACGGCCGCGACGAAGGGCTTGGGCGCGCGCTTGATCTCGGAGATCGTGCTGTGGATGTACTCCAGGATCTGCTTGAAGATCTCGCCGTAGCCGGGCCTGCGCCGGCCGCGCGCCCTGGAGGTAACCGAGGTCCGACGGCTCGCCGCCGGCCCGGATGTACTTCAGGTCCGCGCCGCTGCAGAAGACGCCGCGGGACGCCGCGGAGGACGACGGCGCGCACGGCGGGGTCGCGGGCGAGCAGGAGGCCGGCCTTGCGAAAGTCGCGGGCCGTCTCGACGTCGAGCGAGTTGAACCGCTCGGGCCGGTCGATCGTGAGCAGGCCGACCGCGCCGTCGCGCTCCACCCGGATGTGCGTCATGGCCGGCCTCCGGCGACGGCGATCGACGCGAGGAGATCCGCCGGCTCGGTTTCGTGCCCTTCGCGACGCCGCTCGATCCGTCCCGTCATCAGCGCGATCGGCGCCGGTCAGCAGCGGGCCCCAGGCCGTCTCGAGCATCCACTCCTGGTGCGCGAAGGCGTAGGCGTTGACCGCGTGGGCGAGCCCGCGCCGGCGCAGGTCGGCCACGAGCGGCGCGACCGGAAAGGGCCGCGAGCGCAGCAGGATCGGTCCCTCGTCCAGCCGCTCGGTGACGATGTGGGCGGTCGCCCGCGTCTGCGGCTCTCCCGCCCGGATCGCGTCGCGCACGGCCGTCAGCCCCGTGTAGAGCGGGCGTCCCGTCGGGCCCCGTGCGCGCCAGATCGCTGCCGTGGACGTTGACGATCCGGTCGGGGAAGGCCTCGAGCATCGGGCGCCGTCAGGAGGTAGAGATAGCTCGAGAGCAGGACGAGGTCGGGCCGCCAGGCGCTCGAGGAGCTCGACGGTCCCTCGGTCGTACTCGCGCCGCAGCGCGAGATCGGAGAGCGGCCGGCCGGCGTAGAAGGAGCGGATGGGGTGGTCGCGCACGGGGACGCGGGCGGCCTCGAGCTCCCGCCGGTCCGGCGAAGCCGCCGTCGGAGACGAGGCAGCCGACGAGGTCGCAGTCGCCGGCGGCGATGGCCCGCGAGGAGGCTCTCGAGCCCCGGGCAGCGCCGGGAGCGAGAGAACGGCGACGCGGAGGCGCGGCGTCAGCAGATGCGCGGCAGCGGCTCGCCCTCGGGCTCGGCCAGCAGGCGGCGGCCGAAGCCGGTGTCGAGGATGACCGAGCCCGGGCGCTCGGCGATGCACGTCCCGACGATCGCGGCGTCGCGGCCCGAGCGGGTGCGCGCGGAGGGCCGCGAGCACGCGCGTCGGCCATCGTCCGGGCGCACGCCGATCACCGCCTTGCCCTCGTTGGCGACGTGCAGCGGGTCGATGCCGAGCAGCTCGCCGGCCGCGCGGACCGCGGAGGTGACCGGCACCGCGGGCTCCTCGAGCAGGATGCCGACGCGGCTCTTCTCCGCCATCTCGTGCAGCGCGCTCGACGAGGCCGCCGCGCGTCGGGTCCTTCATCGCGACGATCGCCGCCGCCGCCGGCGGCGAGCGCCGCCCGGATCAGGCCGTTGATCGGCGCGACGTCGGAGCGCGAGCTCGCCCTCGAGCTCCAGCGCGTGGCGCGCGGCCATGATCGCGAGGCCGTGATCGCCGATGGTGCCGGTCACGAGGATGCGGTCGCCCGGCCGCGAGGCCCGCAGTCGCGGACCACGCGCTCGGTCAGGCCGACGCCGGTGGTGTTGAGGACGATGCCGTCGAGCTCGCCGCGGCCCATCACCTTGGTGTCGCCGGTGACGATCGTGGCGCCCGCCTCGCGGCAGGTCGTCGCGGATCGAGCGCCTGGATGCGCTCGAGGTCGGCGCGCGGGAAGCCCTCCTCGATGACCACGGCGCAGGTCGAGCGCCAGCGACCTCGGTCGCGCCCATCATCGCGAGGTCGTTGACGGTGCCGCGAGACCGCGAGGCGGCCGATGTCGCCGCCGGGGAAGAAGACGGGATGGACGACGTGCGAGTCGGTGGTGACGACGAGCCAGCGGTCGCCGAGCCGGAGCGCCGCGCCGTCGTCCATCGCCGTCGAGGCCGATCGCCCTTGACGGCGTCGGGCGGCGCCGGCATGTCCGTCAGGAACACCTCCTCGATCAGCGGCGCGCATCGCGCGGCCGCCGGCGCCGTGCTTCAGCGTGACCGCGCTCGTTCGAGAACCGTCGCGATCTTCACAGCGCGATCTCCGCAGGTCGGGGATGCCGCCGTACTGGTGCCAGATCTTGCAGGTGCCCTCGCTCGAGACCATGCACGCGCCGACCGGGCGTGTCGGGCACGCACTCGCGGCCGAAGAGCGTGCAGTCGGTCGGCGACGCGATGCCCGCCATGATGTCGCCGCAGATGCAGCTCGCGGCCAGCGCCGGCGGCGCGTAGTCCCAGAGCGCCGTCAGGTCGATCGCGAAGCGCCGGCGCGCGTCGACGTGCGCCCACTCGTCGCGCAGCCGCAGGTTGCCGTTCGGGACGTGGGCGATGCCGCGCCACCGGCCGCCGACGGGACGGAAGACGCTCCAGAGCTCCTCCTGCGCGCGCAGGTTGCCCTCGCGCGTGACGCAGCGCGGGAACATGTTGACGACGCGCGGCGTCCGGTCGCGGATCAGCTCGACCAGGCGCGCCAGGCCCGGCGAGGATGTCGAGCGGCTCGAAGCCGGCGACGACGACCGGGATGCTGGTGGCGCTCGACGAAGGCCTCGAAGACGCCCCAGCCGGTGATGGTGGCGGCGTGCCCGGCGGCGAGGAAGCCCTCGACCCGCGTGTCGGGCATCTCGGCGACGATCTCCATCACCGGCGGGATGTACTTGTGCGCCGAGAGCACGGAGAAGTTCGGCGGCAGCGGGCCGCAGCACGATCGCCGCCGTCGCGACCGCGGTCGTCTCGAAGCCGGTGGCGAAGAAGACGACCTCCTTCGAGCTCGTGCGCGCGCGAGCTCGACGGCCTGCTCGACGCTGTAGACGACGTCGACCTCGCGCGCCCTCGGCCTGGGCGTCGGCGAGCGACTGCGACGGTGCCGGGCACGCGCAGCATGTCGCCGTAGGTCGCGATGCGCACGCCCTGCCGGGCGAGCGCCACGCCCTCGTCGACCTCGGGCATGTCGGTGATGCAGACCGGGCAGCCCGGGCCCATGATCACGTTCGAGGTCCTTCGGGAAGCTCGCGCGCAGGCCGAACTTCGCGATCGCCTGCTCGTGGCTGCCGCAGACGTGCATCACCGAGACGGGGGAGCGCCCGATCTCGGCGGTGTGCGCGGGCGATCTGCGAGGCGAGCCGCCGGGCGCGCTCCGGGTCGCGGAACTTCACCTCGCGCGCCGCCGCCGGCAGGTCACGCGCGGTCATCGCGGTCCTCCGGCGCCGTGCCGCTCATCTCGCCGCGCACGTCGGCGGCCATCAGGTCGTCCTGCGCGCCTCGGCGAGCAGGGTCTCGTAGAGGCGAGCGTCTCGCCGATCTCCTCGGCCGGGATGCGGCGGATCGCGAAGCCGACGTGGTTGAGGATGTAGTCGCCGGGCGCGACCGGCTCGTCGACGACGTCGAGGCGCACCTGGCGGCGCACGCCCCAGAAGTCGACGGTGGCCGTCAGGCCGTCGACCTCGAGCACGCGGCCCGGAACTCCGAGGCACATCAGAGACCTCCTTCGGCTGCCGGCGCGCGACCGCGCGCGGCGACGCACGGCCTGGCCGAGCGCGAGGCCGCCGTCGCCGGGCGGCACCTCGCCGTGCCGGTAGACCGAGAACTCCGGGGTCAGCGCCGCGAGCACCCGCTCGGTCAGGAGCGCGTTCTGGAAGCAGCCGCCGGTCAGCACGACCGGAAGCGCGGCCGAGCCTCGTCGGCCGCGGCCCGGACGAGCGCCGCCGTCGCGCCGGCGAGCGTGTTGTGGAACCGCGCCGGAGATCGCCGGCGGGCGACGCGCCGCCGACGAAGTCGGCCGTCGCCGCCCGGACGAGGAGCCGCAGATCGAGGGTCCGGAGGCCCTCGTCGACGGCGAGCTCGAACGGGATAGGCGCCGCGCTCGGCGGCGTCGGCGACGAGGTTCCACTCCAGCGCGACCTGGCCCTCGTAGCGGGAGACGGGCCGCGCAGAGGAAGAGCGCCCCGACGGCGTCGAAGTAGCGGCCGACGCCGCGGGCGAGCGGCGCCTGGATGCCGCGCGCGGCCATCTGCGCGCACGAGCTCGAGCGCGCCGGGCCGGGACCTGCGCGAAGACGCGGGAAGCGCGTCGAAGCGGAGGGTCGCCGTCGAACGCGTCGTCGAGCAGCGCCGCCGCGATGCGCCAGACCTCGCGGATGGCCTGGTCGCCGCCGGCGCAGCGCGATCGGGCGGAGCGTCGCCGACCCGTTCGAACCGGTCGCGCGTGCGCGAGCAGGATCTCGCCGCCCCAGGCCGTGCCGTCGGTCCCGTAGCCCGTGCCGTCGAAGGCGACGCCGATGACCGGGCCCTCGAGCCCGTGCTCGGCCATGGCGCTCGCCACGTGCGCGTGGTGGTGCTGGACGGCGACCTTGACCGGCTCCGGGCGTTCCAGCGCGTAGCGCGTCGACAGGTAGTCGGGATGCAGGTCGTGCGCGACGATCTCGGGCCGGACGCCGAGGAAGCGCTCGGCGCGCTCGATCGCCTCCTCGAAGGCGTCGGACGGTCTCGAGGTTGTCGAGGTCGCCGATGTGCGGGCCGAGGTACGCGGTGTCGCCGACGCCGATGCAGAAGGTGTTCTTCAGGTGGCCGCCGCAGGCGAGCACGGGGCGCTCGAAGGCGCGCCGCACGCGGGACGCCCCGCGGCACGTAGCCGCGCGAGCGCCGGAAGACGACGGGGCGCCGGCGATGACGCGGGCGACCGAGTCGTCGCAGCGGGTCTCGATCTCGCGGTCGTGCAGCGAGGAAGAGGTCGGCGATGCCCGCGAGCCGCTCGAGGGCCTCGTCGTTGCCGGTACGCGATCGGCTCGTCCGACGAGGTTGCCGGAGGTCATGACGAGGGGCCGGCCCGCATCGGCGAGCAGGAGGTGGTGGAGCGGCGTGTAGGGCAGCAGGAGGCCGACGAGCGGATTGCGCGGGCGCGATCCTCGGGCGCGAGCGCGGCCCCGTCGCGCCGCGCAACGAGGACGATCGGCCGCTCGACGGAGGCCAGCAGCCGCCGGTCGGCGCTCGGTCGAGCGACGGCGATCGCCGCGGCCGCCGCGAGGTCGCGGACCATGACGGCGAACGGCTTCTCGTCGCGGCGCTTGCGGCGGCGCAGGAGCGCGACGGCGGCCGGCGACGGTGGCGTCGCAGGCGAGGTGGAAGCCGCCGAGGCCCTTGACGGCGACGATCCCGCCGCCGCGCAGGACGTCCGCGGCGGCGCCGGATCGGGTCGGCGGCGTCGAGGGCGCCGGCCGCCCGGCGTCGCACGAGCCGACGAGGCGCGGGCCGCAGGCGGGGCAGGCGTTGGGCTGGGCGTGGAAGCGGCGGTCGAGCGGCGAGTCGTACTCGCGCTGGCAGTCGGCGCACATCGCGAACGGCGCCATCGTCGTCGCGGGCCGGTCGTAGGGCACGTCGCGGGCGATCGTGAAGCGCGGGCCGCAGTTGGTGCAGTTGGTGAACGGGATAGCGGTAGCGGCGGTCGGCGGGGTCGAAGATCTCGGCCAGGCAGTCCGCGCAGGTGGCGAGGTCCGCCGGGATCGAGACGCGCCGCTGGCCCGTCGCCGCGGCTCTCGACGATGACGAAGTCGCCGGCCGGCCTCGAGGGGATCGGCGTCCACTCGAGCTCGCGGATGCGCGCGGCGGGCGGCGGGCTCGACCGCAGGCGGTCGACGAAGCGCGTCGAGCGCCGCGTCGGCGCCGAAGGCCTCGATCGTGACGCCGTCGCGCGTCGTTGCGAGACCCGGCCGGCGATGCCCTGCTCGCGGGCGAGGCGGTAGACCCAGGGCCGGAACCCGACGCCCTGGACGATCCCGCGGACCTCGATGCGCCGCCCCTCGCCGTTCATGGGCGCTCCCCGACGGCCAGCAGATACGCGGTCAGGTCCCAGGCGTCGTCCTCGTCGAGGGCCTTCCAGGCGGGCATCGGCGGTGCCGGGCGCGCCCTCGCGAATGACGTGGAAGACCCGGCGCGGCGAGGTGCGCTCGCGCCAGGCCCGATCGGTGAAGTCGCGCGGCGGAGTGCTCAAGGCCTGCCGGCGCACGCCGCGGCCGTCGGCGCGCTCCCCGTGGCAGAGGGCGCAGTGCTGCAGAAAGAGCGCGCGGCCGTGCTCGCGCGCCGCGGCCGAGCGCAGGCGCTCCTCGGGCACGGCGACGCTCCGGTACGGCTCCGGCAGGTCGCCGTCGCCGCCCCTACAGGCCGAAAACGCGAGCCACATCGCCGCAAGACCGAGCAGCCTTTTCATCATCCGTCCTGCGCACGAAGACGTGGCCCATGCGGCGCGCCTCCTCGACGACCGCCTCGACGAGGCCGCGGGATCCGGGCCTCGACCTCGGCCGAGCGGTCGATGCCGAGGCCGAGCGTCAGGGGCACGAGCCCGAGCAGCACGAGGCGGCGGGGGTAGCGGTCGTGGAGCCGCGCCCCGTCGAGCAGGTCGGCCACGCCGACCTGGTGGGGAGAGAGCCGGTGGAGCACGGCGGGCGCCACGTCGTCGCCCGTCAGCCGCACGAGCGCCCCGGTGGGCGCGTCGTCGCGGATGGCGTCGACGAGGATGGCGTCGTCGGTGTCCTCGAGATACGGCAGAAGCGAGAGGCCGAGCGTGCCGCCGTCGAGCACGAGCGCCTCGTCGGGCGCCTCCCAGTCGCGGTCGAGCCGGGCGACGGCGGCCGCGCCGAGGCCGTCGTCGCCGCAGAGGAGATTGCCGAGGCCGAGGACGAGCAGCCGGGTCGGCTCAGCCATGCTCGTCCTTCCGGGCGAGGAAGCGGTAGCCCGAGTAGTAGACGTCGTCGCGGTGGACGAACTTGTAGCCCGAGAAGATCGACTCGATCGTGGCGTTGCCCTCGACCTGCGACATCAGGATGGCGCTGTAGACGTGGTGCACGGCGAAGCCCCAGAGGAGCCACATGCCGACGTGGTGGATCCAGCGCGCCGACTGCGGGCCGCCGAAGAGCGGCACGAGGAAGGAGAAGATCCGGAGGGGCGAGTGCACGTCCGCGCCCACCGTGCGGAGCGCGATCCCCGTGGCGATCATCGTGAAGTAGATGAAGAACACCAGGGTGTAGGTGAGTCCGGCCAGCGGGTTGTGTCCGATGAAGCCGGGGGGCTTGCGCAGCCCGAAGAGGTAGTACTTGAGGGTCGGGATCATCGCCCGCCGCCGGCGCTTGAGGACCGGAAGGAACTTGTCCCAGCGCGAGTACCGGTTGCCGGTGAACATCCAGATGACCCGCACCAGGACGGCCATCGTGAAGACGATGGCCGCGTAGAAGTGGATGGCCTTCGCCGTGCCCATGACGAACTGGAAGCGGGCCTCGCCGGCCGAGATCAGGAACGGGCTGCCGATGTAGAGGCCGGTCCAGGAGAGAACGAAGATCGAGACGACGATCAGCCAGTGCGCCAGGCGCACGGGCCACTCCCAGACGTAGACGCGGACGAGGTCCGTGTCGGCCGGCGGCGGGACGGAGCCGGGATCGACGAGCGGCCGGGCGGTGCTCACAGGACCCTCACGTGCGCGAGCTCGCGCCGCTGGGCGTCGACGACGTGGACGCCGCAGGCCATGCACGGGTCGAACGAGTGCACGGTGCGCAGGATCTCGATCGGCTGCTCGGGGTCGTCGACCGGCGTGCCGACGCAGCGCCTCCTCGTAGGGGCCGCGGTTGCCGGCCGCGTCGCGCGGCCCGGCGTTCCAGGTGCTCGGCACGACGCACTGGTAGTTGGCGATCTGGCCGTCGCTGGATGTGGACCCAGTGGCCGAGCGCGCCGCGCGGCGCCTCGTGGAAGCCGGCGCCCGAGCACTCCTTCGGCCAGGTGGCGGGCTCCCACTTCGAGTTGTCGTGGATGCGGAGCTCGCCGGCGCGCCATGTTGTCGGCGAGCGCGTCGACCCAGTCGTCCATCTTCTCGGCGAGGACCTGGGTCTCGATGCCGCGGGCCGCGACGCGGCCGAGCGTCGAGAAGAGCGCCTCGGGGCCGACGCTCGAGCTTCGCCGAGGACGCGCGTCCGACGAGCTCCTTGACGCGCGGGTGGCCCGAGGCGTAGGCGACGAGCATGCGGGCGAGCGGGCCGACCTCCATCGGCTCGCCGTCGTAGCGCGGCGACTTCAGCCAGCTGTACTTGGCGTCGGTGTCGAGCCGCTCGTAGGGCGGCTTCGGGCCGGTGTACTTCGGCTTGGTCTCGCCCTGGAAGGGGTGGAGCGCCCTGTCGTCCCCGCCCTCGTACTCGTACCAGGAGTGCGTGACCTGCTCGGTGATCTTCGACGGGTCGAACGTCTCGACCTTCGAGAGGTCGCGCTTGCGGATGACGCCGGAGGGCAGGAACAGGCGTCGGCGTTCGGCGCCGTCGTCCTCGGGGTACTCGCCGTAGACCAGGTAGTTGCCGACCCCGGCGCCGTAGCCGGCCCAGTCCTTGTAGAACGAGGCGACCGCCAGCAGGTCCGGGATGTAGACGCGCGTGACGAAGTCGCGCGCCCTTCGCGATGAGCTGCTGCATCTCGGCGATCGATGCCCGCGTTGAGCGACGGCCTGCCGGTCCGGGTCGATGGGCGTCGCCATGCCGCCGACGAGGAAGCTCTGGAGGTGCGGGTTCTTGCCGCCGAGGATGGCGTGGATCTGGATGAACTCGCGCTGCCAGTCGAGCGCCTCGAGGTAGTGGGCGACCGCCATCAGGTTCGCCTCGGGCGGGCAGCTTGTAGGCCGGGTGGCCCCAGTAGGCGTTGGCGAAGGGCCCGAGCTGGCCGCGCTCGACGAACGCCTTGACGCGGTCCTGGACGCCGGCGAAGTACGTCGTGCTCGAGCAGCGGCCAGTCCGAGATCGACTGCGCCAGGGCGCGAGGTCTTCGCGGGATCGGCCGAGAGCGCCGACACGATGTCGACCCAGTCGAGCGCGTGCAGGTGGTAGAAGTGGACGACGTGGTCCTGGACGCACTGCGCGGCGATGATCAGGTTGCGCAGCAGCCGCGCGTTCGGCGGCGGGCTCGGCGCCGATGGCGTTCTCGACCGCGCGGATCGAGGCGATCGCGTGCACCGTCGTGCAGACGCCGCAGATGCGCTGCGTGAAGGCCCAGGCGTCGCGCGGGTCGCGGCCCTTGCAGGATGAGCTCGATGCCGCGGAACATCGTGGCGGAGGACCAGGCGTCCTGGACCTTGCCGCCGTCGACCTCGGCCTCGATGCGCAGGTGGCCTTCGATGCGGGTGACGGGATCGACGACGACGTGGGTCATGACCGCTCTCCTTTCTCCGGGGCCGGTTTGTTCGCGGCCGGCTTCTCCGGCGGCTCGGGGAGGTTGCGCGGCGGCTCGCCCGCCTTCCAGCGTTTGGCGAGCGAGATGACGCCGTGCGCGGCGAAGGCCGCGCCGACGCCGACGGTGGCCCAGATGCCGACCTTGTCGATGTTGGTCTGCGACGCCGAAGCCGGGGATGCCCTGCGAGGTGGCGGTAGAACGGGAGTCATCTTGTCCCAGAAGTCGGGCTCGGCGCAGCCGATGCACGGGTGGCCGCAGCCGATCGGCCAGTTGGTGCCGCTCGTTCCAGCGGACGTTCGGGCAGTTCTGGTAGGCTGACCGGCCCCTTGCAGCCCATCTTGTAGAGGCAGTAGCCGGTGCGGTGCCCGTCGTCGCCCCACGCCTCGACGTACTGGCCGGCGTCGTAGTGGGCGCGCCGCTCGCAGTTGTCGTGGATGGCCTTGCCGTAGGCGAAGAGCGGCCGGTGGTACGAGTCGGTCGGCGGAAGCGCCTTGAACGTGAGGTAGTAGACGATCAGCGCCGTCAGGTTCTCGACGTTGGCGGGGCAGGCCGAGCAGGTTGATGAGGTTCTTGACGCCCGGGACGGCGTCGGCGACGCCGAGCGCGCCGGTCGGGTTCGGCGCGGCCGCCGGGAGTCCGCCGAACGTGGCGCAGGTGCCGATGGCGATCGTGGCCAGCGCGTTGCCGCAGACCTCGCGGGCGATGTCGAGGGCCGCGCGGCCGCCGATCGTGCAGTAGGCGCCGTCGATTCCCGTCGGGATCGATCCTTCGACGACGGCGATGTACTTGCCCTTGTTGTCCTTGACCGCCTTCGCGAGGTTCGCCTCGGCGCGGTCGCCGGCGGCGGCCATGATCGTCTCGTGGTAGTCGACCGAGAGGGTGTCGAGGACGATCTCGGCGACCGTCGGACGTCCGCGCCCGCAGGAAGGACTCGGTGTTGCCGCAGCAGTCCTGGAACTCGAGCCAGACGAGGACGGGCTTCTGGGTCTTCTGGATCGCCGCGGCGATCGTGGCGGCGGCGCTCTGCGGCAGGGCCAGCGCCGCGGCCATCACGCCGCAGAACGACATGAAGTCCCGGCGCGAGACGCCTCTTCGGTCGAGCTCGTCGAGAAACCAACTGGACTGCGGCATGGGCGATGCCTCCTTCCGGCGGTGCGGCCGGGATTGCGAAGACGCCCCTTCCGGATCAGCGAAAGAGCGCGGGGCAGGGAGAGCGGAGGGCTCGCGTGCGGTCCGCGGCTTGCAGCGCGGGAGGCCGCCGCAGAAGCACAGAGTCTCGAACCACGAGCCCTCCGATTTCCAGACAACATAGGGGCCGCGCGGCGTGGCGGGCCATGATGCGGATGAATCAATTTGCCCGGACGCCCTCGTCCACGCGGAGCACGAGTCGGGAGCGAAAGCGCGGATGAGCTACCGAGAATCGCCCTCGGCCCGGTCCCCGGGGTTCGAAGGCCGCCGGTGGGCGGCGCCGAGCGCCTGGCGGGCGAACTCCTTGGCGCCTTCGAGCCAGGCGAGGCGCTGGGCGGGAGTCAGGCGCAGCCACGAGCGGCGCTGCTCTTCTTCGTGGGCCTTCCAGCCGTCGGTTGCGACGTCAGGGTTTGCCATCGGCCTTCAAGGATAGCTGGATCTTTTCGAGCGCCGCGATGTCGGTCGCATCCACGGGCCGCCCCGCCTTGCGTTTCATCGCGATGAGGTCGGCGATCGAGGCGACCCGGACCGTGAGCGGCTCGACCGCGAGCTGCACGGCCCGGGCTTCCAGCCGAGAGCATGGCGGTCCCGCCTGTTCAGGAGAGGCGCGGCCTACCGCGAGTCCCTGGCGACCTTCCCTTCCTTCATCACGAAGGCGACGTTCTCGAGCACTCGGACGTCCTGCAGCGGATCGCCCTTCACCGCGATCAGGTCCGCCCACTTGCCCGGCTCGAGCGAGCCGGCCAGGTTGCCGCGGCCGATCAGCTCCGCTGCGGAGACCGTGGCCGAGCGGATGGCCTCCATCGGCGTCTGGCCGTAGCGGACCTGCCAGGCGAACTGGCGCGCGTTGAAGCCGTGGGGATAGACGCTGGCGTCGGTGCCGTAGGCGATCTTCACGCCCATCTGGACGGCCTTCTTGAAGTTCTGGCGCTGGATCTCGTCGCCCTCGGGCTGCTTGGCCGCGAAGTCCTCCGGGATCCCCGCCGCCTTGCCCTGGCGGATGTACTCGGCGTCGTAGATGTCGGCCGCGAGGTAGGTCCCGCGCTCCTTCATGAGGCGCAGGCCCTCGTCGTCGATGTAGGTGCCGTGCTCGATCGAGGCGACGCCGGCCCGGACGGCGTTCTTGATGCCTTCGGTCGAGTGCGCGTGGGCGGCGACCTTGAGGCCCTTGTGCTGCGCCTCCTCGACGGCGGCCCGGATTTCCTCGTACGAGTACTCGACCGCGTGGGGGTCCGAGCCGTGCGCGAGGAAGGCTCCGGTCGCGAGCAGCTTGATGACGTCGACGCCGTGCTGCGCGATGTCGCGGACGCGCTGGCGCACCTGGTCCACACCGTCCGCGATCCCGAACTTCAGGTCCCACGGGAGCCCGATGTCCGGCGCGAGACCGCCCGACATCGCGCCGCCGCCACCGGTGATCGTCAGGTAGGCGCCGGCGGCGTATATCCGCGGCCCGGGGAAATAGCCTTTCGCGATGGCATCGCGCATGGCGACGTCGACGAAGGCCCGGTAGGTGCCGACGTCGCGGACCGTCGTGAAGCCCGCATCGAGCGTGATGCGCGCGTTCGGGATCGACTCGTAGGCGCGCTGCGCCGCGGACGTCTTCAGCTCCGTCAGCGGATCCGAGTCGTTGACGTAATCTCCGACGAGGTGCGTGTGGCAGTCGATCAGGCCCGGAAGCACGGTCAGGCCCGAGAGGTCGATCACCTTCGCGCCCGCCGGGATCGCGAGCGCCGGGCCCACGGCTTTGACCCGGCCGTACTCGATCAGGACGACGGCCGCCGGTACGACGACGCCGGCCTTCGGGTCGATCAGGCGGCCGGCCTTTACGGCGGTCAGCGCCGGCGGATCGGCGGCGCTCGCGGTCGCGGCAAAGGCGAGAAGCGCGACGAAGCTCCGCAGGGCCGTCTTCATGCGAATTCCTTTCCGGGAGTTCGGCGATTCTAAGGCGATTCTGGGTAGAATCCCGCGTCGCCGACACCATGACCATCGCCGCCGGTACCCGTCTGGGCCCCTTCGAGATCCTCGCGCCCCTTGGCGCCGGAGGCATGGGAGAGGTGTACCGCGCGCGCGACTCGCGGCTCGGGCGCGAGGTCGCCGTCAAGGTCCTCTCGCCGGAGTTCGCCGCGGACGCCGACCGCCGGAAGCGTTTCGAGCAGGAGGCCCGCGCCGCCTCGGCGCTGAATCATCCCAACATCGTCACGATCCACGACATCGGCACCGACCAGTCCACCGTCTACATCGCGATGGAGCTCATCGACGGGCGGACCATGCGCGAGGTCATGCACGCGGGCGCGCTGCCGACGCGGCGGCTTCTCGATCTGGCGTACCAGCTCGCCGACGGCCTCGCCAAGGCGCACGCCGCCGGCATCGTGCATCGGGACCTGAAGCCCGAGAACGTCATGGTGACCAAGGACGGGGCGCTGAAGATCCTGGACTTCGGTCTCGCCAAGCTCCTCAAGGACCAGTCGGACCAGGTGACCAACGCCCCCACCGCCCAGGCCACGCAGGCGGGCACCGTGATGGGAACGATCGGCTACATGTCGCCCGAGCAGGCGAGCGGCCGTCCCCTCGACTACCGCACCGACCAGTTCTCGATGGGCTCGATCTTCTACGAGATGGCGACCGGGAAGCGCGCCTTCCAGCGGGGAACGACCGCCGAGACGCTGACGGCCATCATCCGCGAGGACACCGAACCGGTCTCGCAGCTCAACGTCGGCGTGCCGGCGCCCTTTCGCTGGATCGTCGAGCGATGCCTGCAGAAGGACCCGGACGAGCGCTACACGTCGACGCGCGATCTGGCGCGCGACGTGCGCAGCGTCAGTCAGCACCTCTCCGAGTCCCTGAGCACGGGAGCGGTTTCGGGGGCGACGGCGGCCTCCGCTGCGCGTCCACGCCGACGCTGGCTCGCGTGGGCCGGAATGGCGGCCGCGCTCGTCGCCGCCTTCGGCGCCGGCGTCGGGGTGCAGAGGCGCTTCGGGAAAACCTCGCCGCCCTCGTTCCAGCAGATCACGTTCGGGAGCGGCACGATCCAAGCGGCGCGCTTCGCGCCGGACGGCCAGACCATCGTCTACAGCGCGTCGTGGGACGGCAATCCTCGCAAACTCTTTCTCAAGCATCCGTCCAGTCCCGAAGCGCTGCCGCTCGAGCTTCCGAGCGCCAACCTGCTGTCGATCTCGCCCTCGGGCGAGATGGCGATCGACGTCGACTGCCGGGGCACGCACCCTTCGGTGTGCGCGGGGACCCTCGCGCGGGCGGCCCTGACGGGCGGGGCGCCGCGCGACGTCGCCGAGAACATCCAGGAGGCGGACTGGGCCCCGAACGGGACGGACCTGCTGGTCGTGCGCGACGTCGGAGGGAAGGCGCGCATCGAGTTTCCGATCGGCAAGGTGCTCTACGAGACGACCGGCTACGTCAGCGACGCCAAGCTGTCCCGCGACGGCAAGCGCATCGCGTTCGTGGACCATCCGTACTCCCAGGACGATTCGGGATGGGTCGCCCTGCTCGACCCGTCCGACCCGAAGAAGAAGACCATCACCCCGCGCTGGAACAAGGTCGGCGGCCTGGCGTGGTCGCCGAAGGGCGACGAGATCTGGTTCACGGCGACCGACACGGGGGCCAACCTCTCGCTCTATGCCGTCACCCCGTCGGGCCAGGTGCGCGTGCTCGTTCGGGTGCCCGGCGGCATCCGCCTCCAGGACGTCGCCTCGAACGGCCGCGTGCTCCTCGCGCGCGGGGGATCGCGGGTCGGCACGCTCGGCCTGCTGCCGGGCGACGCGCGTGAGCGGGACCTCTCCTGGCTCGACTACTCCTTCGTCGCGGACATCTCGGATGACGGCCGCACGCTCCTCTTCGACGAAGAAGGGGAGGCGGGCGGCGCCAACTACACCGTCTACCTGCGCAAGTCCGGATCGCCCGTGGTCAAGCTCGGCGAGGGAGCCGCTCTCTCGCTGTCCGCCGACACGCAGTGGGCCCTGGCGGCCCTGTCGGCGCCGAACCCCTCGCTGATGCTGCTCCCGACGGGGGCCGGGCAGCCCCGGCGCCTCGAGGTCCCGGGCGTCACGCCGTCGCAGTCGGGCGCGTGGCTTCCGGACAACAAGAGCGTGCTGCTGGCCGGCAACGAACCCGGCCGGGGAGTACGCCTCTTCGTGCAGTCGATCGACGGCGGAAAGCCGAAGGCCGTGACCGTCGAGGGGATCGACACGGCGTTTCCGGGTTTCGCGATCTCGCCCGACGGGAAGCTCGTGGCGGCCATCGGCCCCGATCACAAGGGCGTCCTGTTTCCCATGGACGGCGGGTCGCCGCGGCCGATCGCTGGCCTCGTCAACGGCGAATTTCCGCTGCGGTTCAGCCCGGACGGGAGGTTGCTCTTCGTCTGGAAGCGCGACCTGCCGGCGCGGGTCTACAGCATCGACCTCGTGACGGGCAAGCACGAGCTCTGGAAGGAGCTCATGCCGCTCGACCCGTCGGGCGTCGAGCGCATCTCCAACGTCGTCGTGACGCCGGACGGAAAGTCCTACGCCTACACCTACAGCCGCCTGCTCTCCGATCTCTTCGTCGTCGAGGGCCTGAAGTAGAGTTCTTCCCCGGATGACCCGCGAAGGCCAGCCCTTTTCGCCCGCCTACCCGACGCTCGAGTCCCTTCGGGCGCTCGGCCAGATGTGGAACGACTCCCCGGCGATGAAGCACTTCGCGGCGAGACTCGAGTTCGAGCGCCTCGACCGCGTGCGCGCCGTGATCGACCCGGTCCAGGACGTCCACCGCGGAGGCCTCGGCACGGACGCCGTCAACGGGGTCGTGCTCGCCGGGCTCTTCGACCTCGCCATCGGGACCGTCGGGTGGCTGACTCGACCCGACACGCGTTCGGCGACGGTCAACCTGTCGATGTCCTTCTTCCGTCCGACGCGGGGCGACCGCATCGTGGCCGAGGCGCGGCTCGTCCGTGCGGGCCTGAACCTCGTCTTCGCCGCCGCGGAGATCTTCGACGGCGAGGGTCGGGTCACGGCGCGCTGCGACGGGACCTGCGCGATCGCCCTCGGCAAGTCCGACGCCCAGGAGATATACGAGCGCATGCGCGGCGGGGGCATTGCTCCTTAGCGAACTTAGGTCCCACATCCGAAAAATCGAGACCTGACCCCCTCGAGTTTCGGATGGGCGCTAAGGGACCAGCAGCTTTGCGGCGGCTCGGACCTGTTCGGCGGCTTGATCGATGACGGCGCCGGTTTTTTCGGCGGCGGGGTTCACGTCCGACCAGCGGCGCTCCTCGAGGGCCTCGCGGACGGCCGGGAGCGTCTTGACGCCGTAGCCGGTATACGCGCCCGGCGCGTACACGAAGTGGCGATACCAGGGGCGGCCCGGCAGTCCCGCGTCCGAGGTCAGGCTGCGCTCGAACCCGGCGATGGCGCGGTTCAATGCGACGAGCTTCTCCGGCGCGAGTGCCGGGGCCCCCGGCGCCATCGCGGCGCCGAACGCGCGCGAGTACGCGCCGGCCGCCGCCAGCAGGGCGTCGGAAGCGTTCTGGAGCGGGGCCAGATCGAAGTGGGGAGGGACCGTCCGCGGCTTCGGGGCCACGAAGGGCTTCCTCGGATCGGCGACCGCCCAGGCCAGGTTCTCTTCGACCTGGCGGTTCCACTCCTCGGCCTCCTTGCGCTTCGCGTCGGCGAGGTCGGCGATCTCCTTGACGTAGCGGACGATCGACTCGGCGGCCCCGGTGAACTCGAACGGGAGGATGTCGGCGTTGGCGAGGCGCAGCGTCACCATTCCGCCCGTCTGCGCGAGCGCCCGCGCGTACACGAAGTCCGTGTCGCCGAAGCGCGAGTACCAGGTGAAGTCGTCGTAGATCGAGTGGTAGATCCCGCCCGAGCTCTCGCCGCCGTAGCCGAGATGAAGCGAGGCGATGCCGACGTGCTGGAGAAAGGGAGTGTAGTCCGAGCCCGAGCCGAGCGCCTCGATCTCGAGATAGGCGCGCTCGCGGATCCTCTGCCGGTCCTCGGGCTTCTGGGCATCCTCGAGCTGCTTGAGCCGGGCGCGCTGGAGCACGGAGATCTTCTTCTCCGGGTCCTCGATCTCCGCCGCGGACGCGGTGACGAGTCCCTCCAGCGTGTGGGAGCCGCCGGCGTTGAGGAACCCGCGCCCGTTGCCGTCGGTGTTGATGTAGGCGACCGCCTTCGTTCGCAGCTCCTGCTGGTGCGTCTCGGCCCACTCGGTCGAGCCGAGGAGCCCCTGTTCCTCGCCGTCCCAGGCGCAGAGGACGATGGTGCGCTTCGGCCGCCAGCCCTTCTCGAGGAGCTGCCCGTAGGCGCGGGCCTCCTCGAGCAGCGCGGTCAGCCCCGAGACGGGGTCCTCGGCGCCGTTGACCCAGGCGTCGTGGTGGTTGCCCCGGATGACCCACTCGTCCGGCCACACGGCGCCCGGGATCGTCGCGATGACGTCGTGCGCCGGCACGAGCTTCCAGTCGAAGACGAGCTTCAGGTGGACCCTCGCCGGCCCGGGCCCGATGCGATAGGTGATCGGCAGGGCGCCGCGCCAGCTCTCCGGCGCGACCGGACCCTCGAGCGCGGCGAGCAGGGGCTTCGCGTCGCCCCAGGAGATCGGGAGCACGGGGATCTTCGTGATCGTCGTGGCGTCCTTGCGGTCGATGCGCGGGGCGTCCTTCGTGGCGCCGACGCCCGGGGTCAGCGGGTCCCCGGAGTAGAGCGGCATGTCCTTGACGCTGCCGCGCTGGACCCCCTGTTCGGGGCGGAACGGGCCCTTCGGGTAGACCTCGCCCTCGAAGTAGCCGTCGTCCTTCGGGTCGGAATAGATGATGCAGCCGACGGCGCCTTTCTCGGCCGCGACCTTCGGCTTGATGCCCCGCCAGCCGCCGCCGTAGCGCGCGATGACGATCTTGCCCTTCACGTCGACGCCCAGCCGTTCGAGGCGTTCGTAGTCGGCGGGGACTCCGTAGTTCACGTAGACGAGCGGCGCGGTCACGTCCCCGTCGATCGAGTAGGCGTTGTAGGTCGGAAGCTGCTGCGCCGTCTGGCCGGAGGTGGGGTCCTCCCGGAGCGCCGGCTCGGCGAGCGCGGCGCGGAACTTCACGGGCTCGACGAGCTCGACGACGCGCTCCCGGGGCGTCGGGAAGAGGACGTCGAAGGTCTCGATGCGCGCTTCGAGCCCCCACTCCCGGAACTTCGCCAGGATCCACTGGGCGTTCTTCGCGCCTTCGGCCGAGCCGAGGTGGTGCGGCGCGGCCGCGAGGCGACGCATCGTCTCGCGCGCCACGGCCGGGTCCGGGATCGCGCGGAACTCGCGCTCGAGCCGCTGCTGCGCGTCCACGCCGTCGGCGAAGAAGCCGCGCGGCGGTGAGGAAACGGGCGGGGCCGCGGGCGATGCGGCGAGGAAGACGAGACCGAGGGCAAACGGCGCGAGACGGCGCATGCGGTTCCTTTCGACGGCGCGCAAGCATAATTCGATTGCCGCTGCGGCGCGCGGCGCGTAGAATCGAATCGTTGAAATCGGGGGCGAAGAGCGATTCTTCGGCCCGGGACGCTGCGGAGGGCCGATTGGCACTCGACCTCGCTCGCAACGCAGCTTCGCGGCGGCCGTTCCGGCCTGCCGCGGTTTCGGTGCATTTCCGGCGCGCATGAAGCTCGTTTGGTCGCAGCCCGCGCGGCGTTCGGACGATCGGCCGCGAACCCTCCTGCTCGTCTCCGTGCTGTGCCTGTTCCTCGGCGGCGTGGTCGTCGGCGCCGGCGGACGGGACCTGCGCGAGGCGCCGCGCCCCGTGCGGGCGGCCATCGCGAGCCTTCTGTCGACCGGCGGCGTGCTCTTTCTCTTCGGCGTGGTCCTGCTCGCGATCCGCAAGTCGCGGGCACCCGGCCGAGCGCGGCTGACCCTGGCGGATTCCCCCGATGCCTCTGCCGTTGCGCAGACCGAACGGCATTTCGGACAGGAGGAACGGCGGTGAGCCAATCCAACGTTGTCCCCTTCGACCCTTCCCGGCGCGGCGGCCTGGCGCGTCGCGGCGCCCCGGACAAGAATGGTGCCCCCGCCGACGCATTCGTCTGGATGGAATGCCCCGGCTGCGCGAGCGAGCTCCGTGTCGCCTCGGGGCTCGACAGCGTGGACGAAGTCCTCTGCGGCCGCTGTGACGCCGCGGTGGCTCTCGATTGCCCTACCGCGACCGTTGCTCGCGGCGCGGGCAGTCTCCCGAAGTAACCGAGGGAGGCGTTCCCTCGCGAGCTTCGCGGTCGGTCAGTCGATCGGCTTCACGTACGTCCAGCGCTGCGGCATGTCGATGAAGGCGTGACAGCGCTCGAAGAGTGGGAAGCCGAGACGTCCGTCGTCGCCCCAGTCGGGCGCGAAGCGAGTGGCTGAGATCTCGAGCGACAGCGCCGGCATCCGCAGCGGCCCCCACTTGAGGCCTTCCGCCTCGGCCTTTCCGTCGAGACCGGCTCGTCGGGCGCTCTCGTCCGACAGCTCGATGGCGGCGCCGCCGGTGTCGCTCGCGGCCGTCAGCCGCAGCTCGTCCGAGCCGCTGCGGAAAATCGCGACCGGGCGATCGTTGTCGTCGTCCGTGATGATCCGAACGTAGCCCTCGGGAACCACCCACTTTGCCGGGTCGTGAAGACCGAGGCGCCGGCCGACGGGCTCGAGCTCGACGACGGCCTCGCGGAAGACGCAGGCCCCCGCCACGGCGTCGGCTCCCGGCGGCACCGCGTCGGAGATCTGGGCGAAGAGCGAAGGCCACGAAACCGCGCCGATCTCGAGCATCGCGCCGGGGGCGATCGGCCGGCCGAAGACGTCCGTCACGAACTTCAGGGGCAGCCGCGCGGCCAGCGCGGGGGAGAGGACGATCGGTCCGTCGGCGGCTCCGTCGATCGCGAGCCGGACCGGCGTGCCGGAGATGCGGGCCTCCACCACGAGAGCTCCTCCGGCACGCGCGTACGGCACCTGGCTCGAGGCCTCCGCGAACCGCGCGCGGCCGCCGCCGACCTCCGGGCTCGCCATCCGGCCCGTGGGAAGCCCGGTCCAGTCGATCTCGCCGTCCACGGGGCCGCGGGGGTCGGAGAGATCGCGAAACCGCGTCGGCGACTCGAACTCGAGGTGAAAGCGGGGCGCCCGGGCGTAGACGAGCCGCCCGTCCTTCGTCGAGAAAGCCAGCGTCAGAGGGTTTCCGCCCCGGACGTCGAGCCTGATGGAAACGGTGTCGGCGTCCGCCGGCCCGAGGCGCAGGAGGGCCTTTTCCCGATCCCGGAAGAGCCAGGCGCGCCTCCAGAAGTAGGATCGGGTCAGGAGGCCGCGAAGCACCGGCTCCGAGGCCACCCGGGTCACGCCGTCGCCGTCGACGAAGTAAGCTCGCTCGGCCGCGATCCCTTCGGCCGTCGTCATTCCGGCCGAGGAGACGGTGTCGTGAAAGCGCCACGGCTCCCAGAGCACTTCCTCGCGCCCGGGCTCGCCGGCCTCGCCCGAGGGGCGCGTGAGCCGGATCCGGATCATCCCGCCGGCAGGCAAAGGCTTGGCACCGGACACCTTGCGGTACCGGTCGAGGATGCGCACGCCCATCGACGAGGGTGCGTTCTCGCACCCGGCCGCGGCCAGGAGCGCGAGCACGGCGACGCCGGCCGCGATCACGCGCCGGGTTTCCGATCGCCCGCGACCGGCGACTCCGGGGTCCCGAGAGAGGTCGCGAATCATCGGACGCCGGATCTTACCTCCAATGCGTCGGCGACTCGGTGGCGAGGGCATCGCGTTTTTTCACAGGCGGGCACGAATATTTCTTGCTTCACCTCGCGCCCGCGGGTCTAGAATACGGCCCCAGTTTGATACGCCCCGAAGGGGCGATTCCAGAGAGAAAAGGGGTAGTGACATATGGCCAAAGACTCCAAGGCGCTTTCGAAGTCCTCCATCGCGGATCACCTTTCCAAGTCCACGGGCACCACGAAGCGGGTCGCGACGCAGTTCCTCGATGACCTGACGGCGCTCGCCTACAAGGAAGCGAAGAACAGCTTCACGATCCCGGGCGTCGGCAAGCTCGTGCTCGTGAATCGGAAGGCGCGCATGGGCCGCAACCCGGCCACGGGCGAGGAGATCAAGATTCCCGCCAAGCGCGTCGTGAAGTTCCGCGTTTCGAAGAAGGCGAAGGACGCCATCCTCGGAGTGAAGAAGTAGTTTCGTTTCTCCCGGGGAGAGAAAGGAGCGGTCCCGAAAGGGGCCGCTTTTTTCTTGGCCTCAGCGCCCCTCGAAGAACATCCGCACCGTGTTTTCGTCTTCCGCCGTCCGGCCCGCTTCCGCGCCGATCGACGGCTTCACCCACGCCGGGATCGTGGCCGTGATGCCGCCGGACAGCGTCCGCGACCGCGTGATCTTCGCCGTCAGCTCGACCGACCTCAGCTTCTGAGGCAGCCCGGCCGCCGCCGCCGCGCGGGCGAGGTCGCGCGCGGTGTTCATCGCGGCCTCGACGAATTCCCGCACGCCCGGCACGAGGGGCCGTGGCGCCGCGCGGCGCGTCCCGGTCTCCGGGATCTCGAGGGTGAGCTCCTGCAGGAAGGAGGTCTCGGCCGCGCGCGCCGCCTCGGCGTCGAGCACGAGGATCTCGATCTTGCCGCCGGCCTTCGTCGCGGTCCCGACCGCGAGGCGGAACTCGATCTTCGTCAGCACGAGGCCGGTCTCGGCCATGGCGGCGTTGCGGCCGGCCGCGACGTCGGCGATCGAGGCGACGAAGTCGGCCGGGGTCACGGGCTCGGTCTCGGGAGCGGCGGCGGCCGGCGACGAGGCGCAGCGCGCCGCGGCCAGGACGAGACCGGCGAGGGGCAGGAGCTTCTTCATCGTTCCTCCTTCGCGATCCAGATGCGGCGCACGCGGCGGATCCCGTCGTCCTCGCGGACGACGGCGTGAGACTTGCCCTCGCGGGCGAGGCGCCGGGTCGCGGCGCGGCCTTCGACCTCGTCGGCAATCGCGCGGCGGCGCGCGAGGAATCGGACGAAGGCGCGCGCGTCCTCGGCGTCGCGGTCCGAGGCCGGATGCATCCGCGAGGCCCGCAGCAGGCCCGTCTCGGCGAACGCCAGGGCGAAGGCATCGGAGAGCTCGACCGCCGCGCCGTCGGCGGGGCCGTACTCGGTCCCGCGCAGAACGAGGTCGCGACGGCGCCGGCCGCGCAGGACGCGGGGCGCCCGACGTTCTTCGCCGAACGCGAGCGGCACGATCTCCGCGCGCTCGGCCGGGGGCAGGCGGGCCTCGATCGCGGCTCGCAGCGCCGGCGGCAGCGGCACGCCGTCGTCGGGAGCGAGGACGCCGCGGTCCTCGTCCGAGTCGAGCTCCTCGCCGACCTCGGCGGCGGAGAGGAGCCCGCGCGCGAGGAGCGCCTGCGCCATGGCGGGGGCGGCGGCCTCGCCGGCGGTGCGGGCGGCGCGGACGATCCGCCGCGCGAACCTCCCGAAGAAGTCCGCACCGGAGGGCGCCGCTTCGGTCGCGGCGACGGCGTAGGCCGCCAGGGACCCGGCGGTCCGCCGCAGCGCCTCGGGACGATCCCCGCCCGCATCGGCGCGAAAGATCGCGACGAGGAGGTCCCAGCAGGCGCCGGTCATCACGTTGCAGAAGGAGTGCGGCTCGGCCGAGAGCGCGCTCGCCGGGGCCGAGTCGGGAAGCGTCCGCGGGTCCGCATACCGAAAGTCGTTCACCGCGTCCCGCAGCGACCCGGGCATGGCGGCGTCGCCGCCCCAACGGCCCCGCACGGCCGCGCCGAGCTCCTCGGCGAGGCGCGAGACGAGGTTCGAGCGCGCCGGGTCGCCCTCGGTTTCACGGAACACCCGCGAGGCCAGCGGCGGCTCGGCGAGGGCCACGAAGATGGCGGCGAGGTCGCCGAAGGCCTCGTGGAAGGCCGCGACCTCGAAGTGCGGCGCGTCCCAGAGATCCGGGCGCGTCCCGTCGAGGACGGCGTGGCCCTGCTCGTGCGTGGCGATGTCGACGCTGTCGCCGGAGTGAACGATCGCGCTGGTCGCGGCGTCCACGTCGCGGAAGAACCGCAGCGCCCGCCGGTCGTAGTAGGCGTTGAGGTCGTCGCCGGCGGCCGGCACGGCCGGAAGCACGGGCCCGGGGACCCACCGGCCCGAAGGCAGGAGGCGCTGCCAGAGCCGCTTGCCGCGCTCGAGGGCCGAGGCGAGCTGCCAGTGGAGGAACTCCGGCGTGTCAGGGGGGTAGGGCTTCGGCTCGGGCGCGCGGCCCTCGACGCGGAAGGCCCAGGCGCCTTCGTCGACGAACAGCGGCGGATCGGACGAGACGAGTCGCTCTCCCCGGCCGGCGGGGTCGTTGCGATAGACGCGGATTCGCGCGCGCTCGAGCTCGTCCACTGGTCGGTCCGACGAATTGAAGCTCGACCGAGTTTAGCGCCTCGTCGCGATTGCGCTATCCTTTTCGCGATGCGCGCCCCGCTCGCCGCGGTCCTCGGATTCGTTCTCGCGTCGGCGCTCGCGGCGCAGGACAAGGCCCCGACGGCCTGGCCGGGGTCGCTCCGAAACGGCCTGCCCGCGCAGCTGCCGGGCTACGAGGCCGCCCCCCGCGATCCGCTGCCGGACACCGACGAGAACGACATGGGCGTCTTCACCGAGGTCTCGCGCTTCTACCAGCGGATCGAGGGCCCCACGGTGACGCGCCAGTTCCGGCTCGTCGTCCAGGACTACGACAAGGGGAAGAACCTCGAGCCGGAGATCCGCAAGGCGGTGGCCGAGTCGGCCAAGATCGGCAGCGTCCAGGCGAAGGAGACGAGCATCGCCGGGAAGAAGGCCTTCGCCGTCACCGACCGGTCGGGCGGCAACCCGACGACCCTCGTCACGGTCGTGGTGCTGCCCTCGCGCCTGGTTCTCGCCCAGGGCGCCAACGTCGATCGGGACGCCGCGCTGAAGCTGCTCTCCTTCGTCGATTTCGCCCAGGTCGCGGCGGCGAAGTGAGCTCCGCCGCCGCGGTGTCCGTCCGGCGGGCGCGCCGGGAGGACTGGCCGCGCATGGCCGAGCTCGACCGCGAGCTCGCGACCTTCGAGAAGCTGCCTGTTCCCGACGACGCCGAGGCCGCGCGCCTGGGTCGGATGATCTTCGACGAGGGGAGGATCGAGGCCCTCGTCGCCGAGCGCGGCGGGCGAATCGAAGGGATGGCGATCTACTGGGAGGGGCTCGGTTCCTCGTTCCGGGCGCGGCCGTTTCTCTTCCTCGAGGACCTCGTCGTCGCCGAGTCGGCGCGCTCGGGCGGAGTGGGGGAGGCCCTCATGTCGGCGCTCGCGCGCGAGGGCGTGCGGCGCAGGGTCCTGCGGATCGAGTGGTCGGTCCTGGACTGGAACGTCAACGCGATGCGCTTCTACCGCCGCATCGGGGCCGGTCCCCAGCAGGACTGGGTGCGCTACACGCTCTCGGGGGTGGCGATGGAAAAGCTGGCGGCGGGCACCTGAGGGACCTCGTCGAGCGGAAAGGTCCCTGAAGCTCGCGGAGCGACGGTTAGCCGTTCGGGACGTCCCAGAGGTTCTTGACCGCCGGGTGGTCCCAGGGGATCCGTAGCTCGTCCGGCGCCGCCGGATCGAACGTCTCCGTCACAAAGTAGAGCAGCGCGCAGGGATTGGTCAGCGGGCGATACCCGTGGGCCACGCCGGCGGGGATGCGCACGAGCAGATCCTGGCCTCCGCCCGCGACGATGACCTGGGTCTTCCCGAACGTCGAGGAACGCTCGCGGACGTCGAAGAGAACGAACTTGGCCTTCGACGGGGGCGGCACGAACCAGATGTCGTCCTGCTTCAGATGGTAGTGAAGGCCCTTGACGTGGCCCTCGGCGTCGACGACCGAGTAGTTCATCTGTGCGACGGGCACGCCCGCGAAGAACTCCGCGAGCTCGCGGCTGCCGGGATGGTCGGCCTTCGAGCGGAAGAGCTCGAGGAAGAACCCGCGGTCGTCGGTGAACCGCGTCAGGCGCAGGATTCGGACGCCGTCGATGGGCGCCGGCCTGGCGTAGTCCTTGGGCTCGACGCGGAACTCCGGGGCGATGTCGTCGGGCGTCACGCTGTTCCTCCGGGCCGATTCTAGCGGAGCGCGAGTCGACCGGGCCGGGCGCTGGACGGAACTGTCCTCGACGCGGACCCCCGCGGAGGCGGGGCGAGCCGGCCCCGTGCTAGGCTGGCGGCTCATTTTTGGAGGCACGATGCGTCGACTTCGGACCTTTCTGATTCTCCTCGCGCTGCTGTCCCCGGCCGCGCTCTCGGCGCAGGTCGGCGGCGATCCCCGGGAGAACAGCTTCCAGTTCTTCGTGGACGGGGGCCTGATCCAGGGCGTGATCGGCTATCGGATCGAGTTCAACCACGACCCGCAGCTGAGGACCGACTCGCGCCAGCTCAACACGGCGTACTCCCCGGACCAGCGGCGCCTCGCCGTCACCGTCACCCAGAAGGGTCTCAACCGCCTGATGGGCTGGCTGAACGACGCGACCGCCAACGACAACCCGGTCTCGAAGAGCGTCGCGATCGTCGCGCGGGACAACCAGCAGGTGATTCTCGCGCGCTGGGAGCTGACGAACGTGCAGCCGGCCACGTTTTCGTCCGCCGGCGCCGGTACCCTGACCGAGGTCACCGCGACGATCGAGTTCTCTTACAGCACGCTGACGCTGACGGTGGCCAGCCCCATCTGAAAGAAAGTGGGGTCAGGTCTCGATTTTTCGGATTTCGGCCAGGCCCTGCTGAAGCGAGATCGACCTGAAATCCGAAAAATCGAGACCTGACCCCTAGTGCTCCCGGTGCAGGTTCCGGATGGCGTCGAGCAGCGTGACCGGGGGCCGCTCGAAGCGGGCGCCGAATCCGGGGCGCCGCGCGGGCGACGGGGGGCCCTGGTCGAGGAAGACGACGTTGCCGCGAACACGGAAGCTCCGCCGGTCGCCCGGCAGTGAGAACACCAGCTCGACGTAGTCGCCGATCTCGGGCGCGCGCGGGGCCGCGACGAACATGCCGTTCGTGTTGACGACCTCGACGAAGCCGGTCAGCTCCTCGTCGCCGAATTTGAGCGTCGCCGGCGCGCCGATACGGACGCGCTCGGAAGCTCTTTCGTTCGCAGGTTTGCGAGGCATGGCGAGCTTGCTCGGGTCCTCCAGGAGGATCAATTCGGTTTTGGTGGCCATGCTAGCACAGGGGTCTCAGCGGGCTTCGAGGGCCGGGAGCAGCGTTTTCTCGAGCTTTCGATAGAGCCCGGCCGTCGCCTCCACGTCCCGCCGGCAGTAGTTCGCGATCTCCCGCAACCTCCCCGCACGGTAGTACGGACCCACGGAGAAACCGTCCATGCCCTGCTCCTTCGGGCTCTCCACGCCGAAGGCTTTGCAGGCGAAGTCGAGGTTCCACTTCCGGGACGCGCCGAAGAAGGAGATCGCCTCGAGGAGGTCGGTGTGGGGCTTGAGCGCGTAGCGATACCCGACGAGGTTGCGCGTGACGGCGACGCCGAGGGCGGCGCTGCGGAGCATCAGGAACGGGCCGTCGAACCCGCGACCGTTGAACGTCACGAACCGCTGGAAACGGCGCATGGCCTTCCAGAACTCGGCGAGGAAGACCGGCTCCTCGTCGCCGACGAAGGTGAAGAGCCGGTCGGCCGAGGTCTCCTCGGAGCGCCCGTCGGTCTTTTCGTACCAGATGCGGCCGCGGCCGCTCTCCGGGTTGAGCATCGCGACGACGATGATCTTTCCGGTCAGCGGCCAGAGCGAGAGCGTCTCGGGCAGCTTCTCGCGCTCTTCGTCCGAGCGCGCGTTCTTCGCGAGGTAGGTTCGCTGCGCGTCGTCGAGCGAGTCCCAGGGCTGACCGGCGGTTTCGATGTCGAGGACGACGGTCGCCACGCGGGGGATGCTATTCTGTCCTTTGCCGCCGATGAAGCGCCTTTCGCGAAGCCTCCACGTCCTCGGCCTGGGCTTCGGACTGCTGGCGACCTTCTCCTGCTCCCGCCGCGAGGCGCCCGCCCCGCCGCCCGCCACGCTCTCGCTGCACCTGGTGGGCGAGCCGGCGACGCTCGACCCGACGACCCTCACGGAGGAAGAGGAACTGCGCGTCGTCTCGATGCTGTTCCGTCCGCTCGTCGGCCTCGACCGACAGCTCGCCATGACGCCGGCGCTGGCGACGTCCTGGACCGTTTCCCCCGACGGCCGGACCTACGAGTTTCACCTCGACCGGGCCGCCACCTGGGACGACGGGTCTCGGGTGAGCTCGGACGACGTGCGCTTCACGCTCGAGCGCGTCCGCGACCCGAAGGTGAACGCGGCGAGCTGGAGCGGGCTCTTCGAGGACCTCGCCGGGATCGAGACGCCGGACCCTTCGACCGTGCGCGTGCGGTTCACGCGGCCGTACGCGGAGCGCATCCTCGCGTTCAATCTGCCGATCGTCTCGGCCGCGGCGTACGGGCGCGCGAAGAGCCGCGCGGAGACCGACCGCGCGCCGGCCGGCAGCGGCCCGTACCGCTTCGCTTCGTGGGAGCCCAACCGCAGCATCCGGCTGACGCGGCGGCCGGACGCGGGCGCCGGCGGATTCTCCGACGTCGTGTTCCGCGTCATTCCCGACGACAACACGCGCTTCCAGGCCGGCACGCGCGGCGAGCTCGACGAGTTCCGCGTCAGCCGCGACCAGCGCGCGGCCGCCGAGGCCAACCCCGAGTTCCAGGCGAAGAACCGCATCCTGCGCGTGCCCCAGCCCCTCGAGGTCCTGCTGATCTGGAACGTGCGCAACCCCTTCCTCGCCGACGCGCGCGTGCGCCGGGCGCTGGCGCACGCCTGGTCGCGCACCGACGCGGCCAGGCTCCTCTATCCGCCGGACGGAGCGGCGCTCGTCTCGGGGCCGTTCCCGCCGGACGTTTCGGCCAACGCGCCGGACGTGGCGCCCGCGGCCTTCGACGCCGCGCTCGCCGCCCGCCTCCTCGACGAGGCCGGCTGGAAGGCCGGCGCCTCCGGCGTTCGCCGCAAGGGGGGGCGGAAGGCGTCGCTGGTGCTCCTCGTGAAGGCGGGGCGTCGGATCGACGGCAACCTGGCCGAGATCCTCCGCAGCGCGTACTCCCAGGTCGGCGTCGAGCTGACGATCCTGTCGCTCGATGCCGCCGTCTGCGCGCAGCGCGCACAGGCCGGGGAGTTCGAGGGCTATCTCACGGCGCGCTTCTTTCTGCCGCCGAACTTCGATCCGTTTCCGTACTTCCATTCGAGCCAGCGCGCTCCCCGCGGCCAGAACACGGGGTTCTACGCGAACGCCGAAGCGGACCGTGTGATGGAACAGGCGCAGCTCGAGACCGACCCGGAGAAGCGGATCGCGCTCTACCGCCAGGTCCACCGCCTCTTCGCCGAGGACCCGCCGGCGGACTTCCTCTGGGGCGCCGCGCAGTACTGGGGCGTTTCCCGGCGTGTCGAGGGCGTGGAGGTCTCGCCGATCGGCCTCTTCCACTTCCTGCCCGGGCCGCTCGGCTGGCGCCCGGCGCCGGACGCCGCGCGATAGGGCGTCGTGAGCGCGCCGCTCGAAGGCATCCTCGTCCTCGATCTCTCGCGGGTCCTGGCGGGGCCGTTCTGCACGATGATGCTCGCGGACCTCGGCGCCCGTGTCGTCAAGGTCGAGCACCCGGAAGACGGCGACGTGACCCGCGGCTGGGGGCCTCCCTACGATCCGGGCTCCGGTCTCTCGGCCTACTTTCTCTCGGTCAACCGCAACAAGGAGTCGATCGCCCTCGACCTCGGGTCGGCGGCGGGCGCGCAGTCGGTGCGCCTGCTCGCGCGGCGCGCCGACGTCCTGGTCGAGAACTTTCCGCCCGGCGGCTTCGAGAAGTTCGGGCTCTCCGACGAGGAGCTGCGCCGCGAAAACCCGCGCCTCGTCACGGCCTCCATCACGGGCTACGGCCCGCGCGGCCCGGACGCCTCGGCGCCGGGCTTCGATCTGCTCGCGCAGGCCGGGGCCGGGCTCATGGCGATCACGGGAACGCCCGAGTCGGGCCCGACCAAGGTGGGCGTGGCCGTGTCGGACCTGCTCGCCGGCTGCTACGCGGCAATCGGGGTCCTCGCGGCGCTCGCCGCGCGCGAGCGGACGGGCCGCGGAACGCACGTCGAGACGGACCTCTTCTCGGCCACGCTCGGCTCGCTCATCAACGTGGCGCAGTCGGCCCTCGTCACGGGGGAGGAAGCGGTTCGCCACGGCAACGCGCACCCCCAGATCGTCCCGTACCGCGCGTTCGAAGCCTCCGACGGCGCCTTCGTGCTCGGCGTCGGGACGGATCGGCAGTTCGAGAGGCTGGCGGATCTCGTCGGCCATCCGGAGTGGGCCGCCGACGAGCGCTACCGGGCCAACGCGGCCCGCGTCCGGAACCGCGTGGCGCTCGAGGGCGAGCTGTCGGCGATCTTCCGGCAGGAGACGCGCGCCTCCTGGGTGGCGCGCTGCCGGAGCGCCGGCATTCCCGCGGGCCCCGTCCGCGGGCCGCTCGAGGCGCTGCGCAGCGAGACGGCGCGCGCTCTCGAGGCGGTCGTCGAAGCGGCCGGGGTCGCCTTCGTCGCGTCGCCGATCCGCGTCGCGGGGGCGCCTCGCCGCCTCGAGTTCCCCCGGCGCTCGACGCCGACGGCGTGCGACTGCGCCGGGAGTTCGGGCTGCCGGACTAGAGTCCTGTAACAGAAGTCTCGATATCAATCTCGGCGCTCGAGTGTCGCTGCAACTCTTGAAGTGCCAGGGCCACGGTGCCTGTATGGAGCCTGGCGGCACTATCGAATCTTCGGTTACAGAACACTAGAGTCCCGCGTCAGTCCGGCGGCTGCGCCTCGGGGACCGGCGCGCCGCCCGTCAGCGTGCGCCAGGCGATCGCCGAGAGCACGATGGCGCCGCCGGCGAGCGACTGGGCCGTCGGCCGCTCGCCGAGGAAGAGGAAGACCCAGGTCGGGTTGGCGATCGGCTCGATCATCCCCATGAGGGCGGCCTCCGTCGCGGTGACGTACTTCAGGCCGTGGACGAAGAGGGCATAGGCGCCGCCGATCTGGAAGACGCCGAGGAAGGTCAGGATCGCGGCCGAGCGCGGCGGCACGGCGAGGTCGCTCCAGACGAGGGGCAACAGGGCGAGGGCCGCCAGGACGTTGCCCCAGGTGACGACGGCCTCCGCGGCGCTGCCGCGCTCGCGTCGCAGCGCCAGGACGAGCGTCGCGAAGAAGAGGCTCGAGACGAGGGCCGTGATCTCACCGGCGAGCCCGCGCGCCTCGAAGCGCCCGACGAAGAAGAGGAGCATCCCGGCGAACGCCAGGGCCACGGCGATGGCATCGCGGCGCCGCAGCGGCTCGCGCAGAACGAGCGGCGACAGGAGCAGGACCCAGACGACCCCGGAGTACTGGATGAAGATCGCGTTGGCCGCCGACGTCCAGCTCGTCGCGAGAACGAAGGTCGTCAGGCAGGCGGCGTAGCTGAAGAGCCCGATGAGGAACGCCGGCGTCCAGCGCCAGACACGCGGGCGAAAGAGGATCAGGAGCGCGACCGCCGCCGTGGCCGAGCGGTAAAACGCGATCACGAGGGGCGGCTCGGAGAGCGCCTTGATCCCGATGCCTCCGGTCGACCACAGAAGCGCCGCGGCCGCGACGAGAAGGAGGCCCTTGCGCTCCGAGCTCATGGGACGCGGAGGCGCTCGAGGCGCGCCGGCCGCCCCGCGCGGCGGCAGGCGAGGCACTCGCGCGCCCCCCGGAACGGACGGAAGCGGCGGAAGAGCCGCGCACAGCCCTCGCAGCGGTAGACCACCCGGGCGCGCTTCTCGCGGAACTCCCGCAGGGCCGGCGTCTCGGGAGCGCCGCCGTCGCGCGCGCCGAGCGTGCGCGAGAGCTTCCGGAAGAGGCGGCCGTGGCCCGCGCGCGGGCCGTCGACGCGCCAGACCCAGGCGTGCGCCGCCTCGTGGCGCAGCGTGTCCTCCTGTTCGGCGGGGGAGAGATGCGCCGAGATGACGATCCGGTGCGGGGGCCCGTAGACGATCTCGCCGCCGGTGAGCTTGCGCCGCGAGAGCCTCACGCGGGCGGGGTCGAGGCCGAACCGCGAGGCGAGGCGGTCGTAGAGGAGCTGGAGCCGCGACTCGGGGTCCGGCTCGGCGATGGGGAAGAGCAGCTCCACCGCAATAAGATTAGCTCACGGGAGGACCCATGCTCAGAACGCTCTTCGCAACGCTCGCCGGCTTTGCCCTCACGGGATTCGCGGCGGCCGGCACGACCGTCTCGTATCCGAGCGGCCCCGAGACCGTGTCGGGCTATCTCGCGTCGCCCGAGGGCGGCGGGAAGAAGCCCGCGGTCGTCGTGATCCACGAGTGGTGGGGCCTGAACGACTTCGCGAAAGGCAAGGCCGACGGCTTCGCGAAGCAGGGCTACGTCGCTCTGGCCGTCGACCTCTATCGGGGCAAGGTGGCGACCGATCCGGACGTCGCGCACCAGTTGATGCGCGGCATGCCGGACGACCGGGCGTTGCGGGACCTGAAGGCGGCCGTGACCTACCTGCGCTCGCGGCCGGACGTCGACGGGGCGAAGGTGGGCTCGGTGGGCTGGTGCATGGGCGGCGGTCTCTCGTTGAACCTCGCGGTGGCGGAGCCGACGCTCGCGGGCGCCGCCATCTACTACGGCCACCTGATGACGGACCCGGCGACGATCGCGGGCCTGAGGGTGCCGCTCCTCGGGAGCTTCGGCGGCCTGGACCAGGGGATCCCGGCCGGGGACGTGCAGGAGTTCGAAGCGGCCGCGAAGAAGGATGGGAAGCGGGTCGACTTCAAGATCTACCCGGACGCCGGCCACGGCTTCGCGTCGTCGCGGGACCCGAAGACGTTCCGGCCGGCCGACGCGAAGGATGCCGACGCGCGGACGGACGCGTTTTTCGGAAAGGTGCTGAAAAAGAACTGACCGTCCGAACCGGGTAGGGGCGGCCACTTGCGGCCGCCCGGGCGGGGACGAGCCCCGCCCCTACGTCATTTCTTGTACCAGTCCGCGTTGACCTGCTGGAAGTGCTTCCACTTGTCGGGGACGGTTTCCTCGGTGAAGATCGCCGTGACCGGGCAGGCCGGCTCGCAGTTGCCGCACTGGATGCAGACATCGGGGTCGATGTAGAGCATCTCGGCGGCTTCGAATCCGGCCTCGTCCTTGCGCGGGTGGATGCAGTCGACCGGGCAAACGTCGACGCACGCCGTGTCCTTGGTGCCGATGCACGGCTCCGCGATGATGTACATCCCCATCGGATTCCCTCCTCGCCGCGAGCGAGCGCGGCGCGCCGGGATTCTAGCAAACCGGAGCCGGCCGGCCGCCGCTCAGCTTCGGGCGACGGTGATCTGGAGGGCGAGGTTGCCGCCGTTGTCGCCGGTCACGTAACGGACCGTGACCCTGGCCCCCGGGGTCAGGACGCCGCTGATCTTGGTGTCGGCGTTCCACACGAACGTGGCCTCCCCGCCGTCGGCCAGGGCCACCACGACGGTGCGCGCCGAGGCCTGCAGGCGCGAGATCGTCCCCGTCGCCGTCAGGGCCTTGTCGGCCTCGGCCCGGGCCGCGGCTGCGGCGAGAACGAGGACGGCGGAGAGCAAAACGAAACCGGCGATTTTTCTCATGGGAGCGACGGTCCCTTCGATCAAAACGAACGGTTTCCGCGTGTCGTCCTATTCCGCTCATTTGACACGGCGGCGGAGCCTCCCTACAATACGCCGTTTTTCGAAAGCCCCCTGGAGGTGTGATCGAGATGAGCAAGCGCTGGGCGGAAGCGGAGTTGCGGTTCCTCAGGGACAACGTGGAGAAGATGAGCGTGCAGGCGCTCGCCGACGCCCTGTCGGTCCGAATCGACGAGCTCGAGAAGAAGATGAAAGCTCTCGGGATGATCGGCGGCGCTTCGGACGCGCCCGCGCCGAAGAAGGCCCAGACGTTCAAGGAGCTCTCGAAGCACACGGAAAACGCCCGTAAGGACTACGACCGCGGCGTGGCGGCCCTCCAGAAGAAGAAGCTCGACGAGGCCGAGCGCCACTTCCTCGACCTCATCCAGAAGTATCCCGAGGAGCGCGAGCTCGTCGACCGCGCGCGCGTCTACCTGACCGTCTGCGAGCGCCAGCGCCGCGACCCGCGGCCCGCCCTGACCGAGCCCGAGGATTTCTACTACGCGGCCGTTCTCGAGAAGAATCGCGGCAACGTTGCCGAGGCCATCGAGCACCTGAATCGCGCCGCCCGCAAGAACGGCGGCGGCCGCGTCGACTTCCTCCTGGCCTGCTGCTACGCGCAGCAGGGCGAGCTCGACACGGCCCTCGGCCACCTCCAGAAGGCGATCGAGGAGGACCAGCGGCACCGGGTGCTCGCCCGCCACGACCGCGACTTCGACCCCGTGCGCGAGGCGCCGGAGTTCCAGAAGCTGCTGTCCGCCTAGAAGCCGCGAAAGCGCCGCCCCTCTATACTGCGCCCATGAAGCGGCGGTCCGGGGGTCGCGGCGCGTCGGGTGCTTCGGCCGGCGCGCCGCGCGCCATCATTCTCGCCGCGGGGGTCGGATCGCGCATGCGGTCGGCCCTTCCGAAGGTGCTCCACCGGGTCGCGGGCCGCACGCTCGTCGAAGCGGTCCTCGCCTCGGTCGCGACCCTGGCGCCCGCGCGCGTCGCCGTCGTGGTCGGCGCGGAGCGCGAGCGCATCGAGCGCACGCTCGCCGGCCGGGCGGTCGACTTCGTCGTGCAGGACCCGCCGCTCGGGACCGGGGATGCCGCCCGGCGCGCCTTCGAGGCGCTCGGCGAGGCCGGCGGCCCGATCCTGATCCTCGCCGGCGACACGCCCCTGCTGACGGGGGAGACCCTGGCCCGGCTCGTCGCGCGGCGGGCGGAGAAGGGCCTCGACCTGGTCTTCCTCTCGTTCCGCCCGCCCGAGCCGGGAGACTTCGGGCGCGTCGTCCGGGATGCGCGGGGCCGCGTCCGGCGCATCGTGGAGTCGAGGAACGGCTCGGCGCGCCAGATGCGCATCGGCGAGGTCAACGCCGGCGTCTACTGCTTCGCGCCCCCGGCGCTCGGCCGGGCGCTCGCGAAGATCCGTCGGAACCCGGTTTCGAAGGAGTTTTATCTGACCGACGCCGTCGAGATCCTCGCCGCGGGGAAGGGAAAGGTCGAGGCGATCGAGGCGGAGGACTGGCGGGAGGCCTGGGGCGTCAACACGCGCCGCGACCTCGCCGCGGCCGAGGAGATGGAGCGCCGCCGGGGCGTCGACCGCGCGCTCGAGGCGGGCGTGACGATCCTCGATCCGGCGACCGTCCGAATCGGGCCGGCGGTGCGGCTGGCGCCCGACGTCGTGCTGCATCCCTTCGTGTCGCTCGAGGGCGCGACCGTGCTCGGCGAGGGCGCGGAGGTCCTTTCGTTCTCGCGCCTGGTCGATACGGTGCTCGCTCCCGGGTCTTCCGTCGGCCCCCACTGCGAGTGCGAGGCCGCCTCGATCGGCGCGCGGGCGAAGATCGGACCCTTCTCGCGGATCCGCCCCGGCTCCGTGATCGAGGAGGACGCCCGCGTGGGCAACTTCGTGGAGACCAAGAACACGCGGCTCGGCAAGGGGGCGAAGGCGCTCCACCTCGCGTATCTCGGTGACGCCGACATCGGCGCGGGCGCCAACATCGGCGCCGGCGTGATCACCTGCAACTACGACGGCGAGAAGAAGCACCCGACGAAGATCGGCGACGGCGCCTTCATCGGCAGCGATTCTCAGCTCGTCGCGCCGGTGACGGTCGGGCCGGGAGCATACGTGGGATCGGGCACGACGGTGACCCAGGACGTCCCGGACGGCGCCCTGGCGCTGTCCCGGACGCCCCAGGTGAACAAGGCCGGCTGGGCGGCCCGGCGCAAGGCGAAGCGGCCGAAAACCGGGTAAAATAGCTCCTTCCATGAAAACGGACGGCGGCCGCGGGCGCTTCGCGTCCCGCGCTCGTCTTTTCCCCTCGAGGTAACGCCATGTGCGGAATCGTCGGTTACGTCGGTCCCCGGGAGGCCGGGCCTCTCCTCATGGAGGGCCTGAAGAGACTCGAGTACCGCGGCTACGACTCGGCCGGCATCGCGACCCTCTCCAACGGCGGCTTCACGATCCACCGCTCGCCGGGCAAGCTCGGCAATCTCGCCGAGAAGCTCGCCGGAGCCCCCGCGCACGGCGCCACGGGCATCGGGCACACGCGCTGGGCGACCCACGGCCGGCCGACCGAGATCAACGCCCACCCCCAGACCGACTGCACCGGCCAGATCGTCGTCGTGCACAACGGCATCTTCGAGAACTTCGCGGAGCGCAAGGCCGCCCTGGCGAAGATCGGGCATCGGTTCACGAGCGAGACCGACACCGAGGTCTTCGCCCACGAGGTCGAGGCTGCGTTCACCGGGGACCTGCTCGCCGCCGTGCGCGCGGCGGTCGGCCGGCTGACCGGGGCCTACGCCGTGGTCGTGTCCTCGAGCCGCGAGCCGGGCGTGCTGGTCACCGCGCGCTCGGGGCCGCCGATCGCCCTCGGGCTGGGCGACGGGGAGAATTACGTGGCCTCGGACCCGGTGGCACTCGTGCCCTGGACGCGCGACGTCATCTTCCTCGAGGACGGCGACGTGGCGCGGGTCGACGCGAAGGGCGTCTCGATCCACAACGTCGCGGGCGCGCGCCTCGAGCGCCCGGTCCATCGGATCCTGTGGGACGCCGTCGCGGCGGAGAAGGGCGGCTACCGCCACTTCATGGCCAAGGAGATCCACGAGCAGCCGACCGCGATCGCCGAGACGCTCGGCGGAAAGGTCTCGCTCGAGACGGGCGAGCTCTACCTCGACTCGCCGCTCCTGACGCCTGAGCGGGTCCGGGCGTTCGACCGCGTGCTGCTGCTGGCCTGCGGCACCTCCTGGCACTCGGGGCTCGTCGGCAAGTTCCTGATCGAAGGGCTCGCGCGCATGCCGGTCGAGGTCGACTACGGTAGCGAGTTCCGCTACCGTAAGCCCGTCGTCGACGAGCGGACGCTGACGATCGGCATCTCGCAGTCGGGCGAGACCGCGGACACGGTGGCCGCGCTCTCGGAGGCGCGGCGCTCGGGCTCGCCCATCGCCGCAATCGTGAACGTGCCCGGCAGCCAGATCGCGCGCATGGCGGACGCCGTGTTCGCCACCCACGCCGGCCCCGAGATCGGGGTGGCGTCGACCAAGGCCTTCACCACGCAGCTCGCGGTCCTGTACCTGCTGGCCGCGAAGCTCCGCGCCTCGCGGGGCCTCGCGCCCGTCCTCTCCCCGGAGGAGCGCCGTGCCCTGGCGCACCTGCCCAAGGCCGTCGGCGACGCGCTCGCCATCGAGCCGCAGGTCGAGGAGCTGGCGCGGCGCTACCAGCAGGCGAAGGACTTCCTCTTCCTCGGCCGCGGCCTGCACTATCCGGTGGCCCTCGAGGGGGCCCTGAAGCTCAAGGAGATCTCCTACATCCACGCCGAGGGCTACCCGGCGGGCGAGATGAAGCACGGCCCGATCGCCCTGGTCGACGAGACCATGCCCGTCTTCGTGCTCGCGCCCCACGACGCCTGGCGCGAGAAGACACTCTCGAACCTGCGGGAGGTCAAGTCGCGCGACGGCATCGCGATCGTGCTCGGCACGCGCCCGGACGACGAGGTCGCGGCGATCGCCGACCACGTGATCCTCGTTCCCGAGACGATCCCGGAGCTCCAGCCGATCGTGTCGGTCGTCCCGCTGCAGCTCTTCGCGTACCACGTCGCCGTGCGGCGCGGCTGCGACGTCGACCAGCCGAGGAATCTCGCGAAGTCGGTCACGGTGGAGTAGCCGGCAGGCGGCAGGCCCGCTTACCGCTTACTGCTTACGGCCTCCTCCTTTATGATCCCTCGGTGCCGACGGACCCTCTCCTCGACCGGCTGAATCCCGAGCAGCGCGAGGCCGTTCTTCACGAGCGCGGTCCGCTCCTCGTGCTCGCCGGCGCGGGCTCGGGCAAGACCCGCGTCATCACGCACCGGCTCGCTCGCCTCGTGCAGGCCGGGGCCGATCCGCGAGCGATCGCAGCCGTGACCTTCACGAACAAGGCGGCGGGGGAGATGCGCGAGCGCGCTCAGGCCCTGGTGTCGCGGGCGCCGCTCGCGTCCTTCGTCGGCACCTTCCACTCCTGGTGCCTGCGCCTCCTGCGGCGCCGCGCCCGGGAAGCGAACCTGCCGCCGCGATTCTCGATCGCGGATTCCGGCGACCAGATGGCGCTCATCAAGGAAGCCATGGAGGAGCTGGGCATTTCGACCGACGTGCTGCCCGCCAACGCCGTGCGCTCGCGCATCTCGTCCGCCAAGAACGCGCTGGTCTCCGTCGAACGCTTCCGGGCCGAGCAGGCGGACTTCGCCGGGGAGCGGGTCGGCCAGGTCTACGCCCTCTACGAGAAGAAGCTGGCCTCGACCGGCGCGCTCGACTTCGACGACCTGATCGGACGGTCCGTTCGCCTGCTCTCGGGCAACGCGCAGGTCGCGGCCGAGGAGCGCCGGCGCGTCCGGCACCTCCTGATCGACGAGTACCAGGACACCAACTCCTCGCAGGACGCGCTGGTCAAGCTGCTGGGCGCGGACGCCGAGTCGCTCTGCGCCGTGGGCGACGAGGACCAGTCGATCTACCGCTGGCGGGGCGCCGAGATCGAGCACATCCTCCGCTTCGAGGAGGACTTTCCGGGGGCCCGCGTCATCGCCCTCGAGTCCAACTACCGCTCGACCGCGAAGATCCTCGCGGCCGCGTCCGGCGTCGTCGCCCACAACCGGCGGCGGCGCGAGAAGAAGCTCAAGGCGGACCGGGGCGACGGCGCGGCGGTGCGGCTGTGGCACTTCGAGGAGGACCGCGCCGAGGTCGAGGCCGTGTCGCGGGAGATCGCGGGCGGCGGCCGGCCGCCCGGCGAGATCGCGATCCTCTATCGCACCAACGCGCAGTCCCGCCCCTTCGAAGAAGACCTCGTCCGCCGGCGCATCCCGTACGTCGTGGTCGGCGGCATGAAGTTCTACGAGCGCGCCGAGGTCAAGGACGTCCTCGCCTACCTGCGCCTGGCCGCGCGGCCCCAGGACGACCTCGCGTTCCGGCGCGTCGTCAACGTGCCCGCGCGCGGCATCGGCGCGGCGACGCTCGACAAGCTCGCGGCCGCCGTCCGGGAGACGGGCCAGTCGTGGTGGGAGGTCTCGGCCCACCCCGCCGGCGTGCCCGACCGGGCGCGGACCGCGCTCGCGCGCTTTCGCGACATCGTCGAGGAGCTGCACGCGAAGGTCGAGACGTCCTCGCCCTCGGCGCTGCTCGAGCACCTGCTGGCCATCACGGGCTACGGCGCGCTCTACGAGGGCTCGGAGGACCGCGAGGACGTCGCTCGCCGCGAGAACATCCGGGAGCTCCTGTCCTCGGCGCGCGAGTTCGAGCGCCGCAACGCCGAGGACGCGACGGTCGCCGAGTACCTCGACACCGTTTCGCTCGCAACCAACGAGGACGCCATCGAGAGCGGCGGCGCCGTGACGCTTTCGACGCTCCACGCCGCCAAGGGCCTCGAGTTCGCGCAGGTGTTCCTGGTGGGCCTCGAGGAGGGCTACCTGCCGCACGGCCAGTCGGCCGAGGACGAGGAGGAGCTCGAGGAGGAGCGGCGCCTGCTCTACGTCGGCATGACGCGCGCCAAGGACTTGCTGACGGTGACGCTCGCCGACCGGCGCCTGGTTTACGGCCGGGTCGAGCCGCGGCGGCCCTCGCGCTTCGTCGACGAGATTCCGAAGTCCGCGCTCGAGGAGCGCGTCTTCGGCCGTCCCGCGCCGACGGTCTTCTCCGGACGTTCGTTCGTCGCGGAGGCCGAGGACGAAAACCAGGAGGTCGACGACCGGCCGCTCCGCCGCGGCAAGCGCGTCCGCCATCCGAGGTACGGGTTCGGCGTCATCCTCGGGGAGGAGGGCTCGGGCGAGGAGACGCGGCTGACCGTCTACTTCGACCGCGCCGGCAAGAAGAAGTTCGTCGCCCGCTATGCGGACCTGACGCCCGCGTAGACGGCGACGGCTATTTCGCCGTCCACTTCCAGCGCACCGTCAGGGTGCCGCCCTCGCCGCGCGCTCCCTCGATCTTCGTGACCTCGGTGCCGCTCTCGTCGCGTCCGCCGCCCTTGAGGGCGACGCGAACGGGCTTGAGGTCCTTGGGCGGACAGCGCACGAGGGTCTGGAAGGTTCCGCTCTTCTGCTCCGGCGAGCTCGACTTGACGGTCCTCGAATAGGGCAGCGGCGACAGCGGGACGGGAAGGACGATGGTGAGCGTCTTGCCCTCGGCGTCGACCTCGGCCATCGCCACGCTCGGGGAGCCGCTCGCGGGGGCCTTGGCTCCGGGGGGCAGAGGGACCTCGCCGGCCCCCTTGCCGTTTTCGTCGGTCGTGCAGTGCATGGAGGCGCCGCAGCCGGGATCCGCGACGACGTCGTGGCGCGTCTCCTCGATCGAATACGTCCCGCTCTGCGAGGCCGCAGTCCAGAGCTGATAGCGCGCCGCGCCCTGCTTCGTCGCCACGTCGATGTCTTTGCGGGCGGACCGGGCCGAGTCCATCTTGGGCGAGTCGGCGTTGGACATGCCGTACTTCTGGATCTCGCGCTCCAGGCAGGCCTCGTCCTCGCCGCACTTCGCCATGATCTGCTGGATGTCGGCCTGGACGGGCGCCATCTTCTCCTGGGCGTTCTGGGCTTTTTCCTGCCTGTTCTTCAGGTCGGCCTTCTGGCCCGCCTCCATCTCGTGCATGGTCGGGAGGGGCTGCGGGGTCTGCGCGATCAGCTCGGCGTTGAGCTTGACCGTCCGCTGGACGCTCCATTGGTGGGAGTCGTTCTGGTCCTGCGTCTTCCCGTTGGACGCGTAGACGTATTCCACGGTCAGCGTTCCCTTCGTCCCCTTGGCGGCGAAGGTCTGGGCGGGGGCGGGCGCGGCGAAGACGGCCAGGGCCATCGCGAGCAGAGCGGTGCACTTCATCGGTCCCTCCGGTGCGGCGTTTTTTTTGCGTTTTCGGGTGCGAGGAATATAGCGGGCCGAGGCGGCCGCCTTCAAGCGCGCAGAGCGATCAAGGCGATCATCCGGCCCGCACGGTTTCCGTCGCGGCGATAGCTCGCGTACTTCTCGCCTCCGCACTTCGTGCAGGCCGGATGAATCGTTATCGACTCCGGCGGGACGCCCGCGGTCTGGAGCTGCGCGGCGTTGACGGACTTGAGATCCAGCCGAAAGCCGCCGCCGCAGCCGGCGCGGACGAAGTCCCCGGCGAACTGCGCGGCGACCTCGCCGCCGACCTCGTAGCAGCAGGAGCCGATCGCCGGACCGATCCACGCGCGCAGTGTCGACGGCGCCGCGCCGAGGCTCGCGAGGGCGCGGACGGCCTCGGCCGCCACGTTCTTCGCCGAGCCCCGCCAGCCGGCGTGGGCCGCGCCGACGGCTTCGGGACCCGCGAGCAGGATCGGCACGCAGTCGGCCGTCTGGACGACGAGCGCGGCCCCCCGGAGGTTCGTGACGAGCGCGTCGCAGCGGCCGACGTTCGGCTCGCCGGCGGAGGGCGCCTGGCGGACCGTCACCGCGTCTTTGCCGTGGACCTGGTGTGCCCAGTGGATCGGGGTCCCGTCGAGGCCGATCGCCCGCGAGAACCCCCGTGCGAGGAACGCCGTCGGCGTCGCCTCTTCCTCGGGCGCATGACCTCGCCCGGAAAACGCGGCGACGAGGCCTTGCGGCGCGTTCGAAGGGCGGATGACCACGACGCCTCCGCCGGTGTCCTCGATCCAGCTCACGATCGCATTGTAGGGGAGCCCGCGTGCTAATATTCGTCGGTGTCGGCAGCCGAAACGCCCAGTAAAATCAAGGTCTTTCCGGTCATCGGGCTCGAGGTCCACGCCCAGCTCCAGACCCGCTCGAAGATCTTCTGCGGCTGCCCCGTCACGGTCGGGGCGCCCGCCAACTCGGCGACCTGCCCGGTCTGCCTCGGGTTCCCGGGGACGCTTCCGGTCCTCAACCGCCAGGTCGTGACGCTGGCGCTGCGCCTGGCGACCGCGGCGGGCGCGACGATCCACCCGGAATCGCAGTTCGCGCGGAAGAACTACTTCTACCCGGACCTCCCCAAGGGCTACCAGATCACGCAGTACGACCGGCCGTTCTCGACCGGCGGCGCGATCGCGATCGACACGCCGCAGGGCGAGAAGGCCATCCGGCTCGTCCGTGTCCACATCGAGGAGGACGCCGGCAAGCTCCTCCACGACACGCCCTACGACGACGTGCCGACCGACGTCTCGCTCGTGGACTGGAACCGCGCCGGCGTGCCGCTGTGCGAGATCGTCTCGGAGCCGGACGTGCGCACGGCCGAGGAAGCCGCCGCCTACCTGACGGAGCTGCGGCGCCTGGTGCGGTACACGGGGGTCTGCGACGGGGACATGGAGAAGGGGAACCTGCGCTGCGACGCGAACGTCTCGGTCCGCCCCTCCGAGACCGCGCCCTTCGGCACGCGGGTGGAGATCAAGAATCTCAACTCGATCCGCTTCGTCGCGAAGGCCATCGAGCACGAGATCGAGCGCCAGGCGCAGGCGCTCGCGCGAGGCGAGAAGATCGTCCAGGAGACGCGGCTCTGGGACGAGAAGGCCGGGCGCACGGTCTCGATGCGCGGCAAGGAAGAGGCCCACGACTACCGGTACTTCCCGGAGCCGGACCTCGGGCTGCTCGTCGTCGACGAGGCCTGGCTCGCGGAGTCGGTCGCCGGGATGCCGGAGCTCCCGCGGGCGCGGCGCGCCCGTTTCGTGAAGGACTACGGTCTCGCGCCGCAGGACGCGGAGACCCTCGTCTCGGCGCGCGAGCTCGCCGACTATTTTGAGCAGACGGCGATGGCCTCTTCCCCGAAGCTCGCGGCCAACTGGGTGACCGGGGAGGTCCTGCGCTTCATGAAGGAGCGCCGGATCTCGGCCGAAGAGGCCTCGTCCTTTCCGATCTCGCCGGCGCGTCTCGGCGGCCTGCTGAGGCTCGTGGAGTCCGGCGCGATCTCCACCGCCTCTGGCAAAGAGGTCCTGGCCGCGATGTTGGACTCTCCCGACGAGGCCGCAGCGATCGTGGCGGCGAAGGGTCTCAAGAGCATCGGCATTGAGGAGATCATGGCGGCTATCCGCGGAGTTGTCGGAGCGAATGAGGCGCAGCTTGCGCTGTACAGATCTGGCAAAACGCAAACATACGGTTGGTTCTTCGGGCAGGTCATGAAGGCAACAGGGGGGCGGGCCGACCCAGCGGTGGTCAAGGAAAAGTTGACGGCCGAGCTCGACGAGCCGAAGCCGTGATCGAGCTCTTCGCCGTCTCGAAGAAGTACGGGACGTTCCGGGACGCACTGCTCGACATCTCCTTCCGCATCGACTCGGGCGAGTTCGTGTTCCTGACCGGGCCGTCCGGCGCCGGCAAGTCGACGCTGCTGCGCCTGCTCTTCCTCGAGGAGCCGCCGACGGCCGGACAGATCATCGTGAACGGGCGCAACATCGGCGTGCTGCCGCAGTCGCAGATCCCGTACCTGCGGCGGACGATGGGCGTCGTATTCCAGGACTTCAAGCTCATCGCGCGCAAGACCGTCTTCGAGAACATCTCGTACGTGCAGAACGTCCTCGGCCTGGCCCGCGCCGAGCAGAAGCGCCGCGCCTACCACGTCCTGAAGCGCGTGGGCCTCCATCACCAGATGAACGCGTACCCGGACGAGCTCTCCGGCGGGGAGCAGCAGCGCGTCGCCATCGCGCGGGCGATCGTCAACGAGCCGACGGTCCTTCTCGCCGACGAGCCCACGGGCAACCTCGACCCGGTCCTCGCCGAGGAGATCATGCGGCTCTTCGTCGAGATCAACATCCGGGGGACGACGGTGGTCGTGGCGACGCACGACCTGGAGCTCATCCGCCGGATGGGCAAGCGCACCCTGACCCTCGAGCGCGGCCGCCTCCACGACCCCGATCGGCCGCGCGAGGCCGCCCCGATCGTGCGCGAGGCCCCGTTCCTCCCGCTGTCGTGAGCCGGCCCGCGGACCGGCACGGATGGTGAAGCCCCGCTACGTCGTCGGCGAGGCGTGGTCGATCGCGAAGTCGAGCCCGCGGCAGACCCTCGCGGCGATCGTGCTGATCGCGATCGCGGTCTACGTGCCGGGACTGCTCGCGCTCATCGCGAAGAACCTCTCCCGCCTGTCCGTGCAGGGCGCGGCGGAGCCTCCGGCCGTCGTCATCACGCTGCAGCCGGGCGTCGACCCGCGGTCCCTCTCCGGCCGGCTGACGCCCGATGCCCGCGTGAAGACGGTCCGCGTCATCGACAGCGACGAAGCGCTCGACCGGTTCCGGCGGGCGTTCCCCGACATCGGGGCGGCGGTCGCGGAGCTCGCGGACGCCCCGTTCCCGCCGTCGCTCGAGGTGGTGCTGAAGCCCGACGCCCCGCGGGGGACCGCGATCGAGATCGCCGGGACGACGCGGCTGTGGCCCGGTGTCGAGTCGGCGGAGTCCGAGGAAGAGTTCTCGCGCCGGTTTCGGGACGCCATCGGGCTCCTGCGCAACGCCGGGCTGTTCCTGGGCGGCATCCTCGTGCTCGCCGGCATCCTCTCCGTCGCGTCGGCGGTGCGTCTCGCACTCGACATCCACCGCGACGAGGTCGGCATCATGCGCCTGATGGGCGCGACCGAAGGCGCCGTTCGCGCCCCCTTCTGGCTCTACGCCACGGCCGAAGGGCTTCTCGGCGGCTCCCTGGCGCTGGGGCTTCTCTACGGGACCTTCCGCTTCGCGACCTGGTGGCTCGCCCGCGACCCGCACCCGGTGCTCTCGGTCTTCTGGGTCGGCTTTCTGTCGGTGCCGGCCGCGCTGCTGCTTCCGCTCGCCGGGGCGGCCGCCGGGCTGGCGGGGAGTCTCCTGTCGCTCGGAAAGAAGTACACGCGGCGGGTGACCCGAATCGCCTGACTCGCCGGCGAGGGCTCGACTCGAAGGGGGGGAATGGACAGCGACCGGAAGGCCCGGGTCAAGGAAAAGGCAGCCGAGGAGTTCCGGCTGCTCCTGCTGATCACCGCCTATCTCGCGGCCTTCTTCGCCGCATTCCTGACGTACCGAAGGCTGATCTCGCGCGAGTTCGGCGTCAGCACCTTTCACTACGGTTACGCGCTCCTCGAGGCACTCATCATCGCGAAGGTCATCCTGATCGGCAAGGCGATCGGTCTCGGCCGCAAGGGAACCCGCAGGACGCTGGCGATGTCGGTCCTGCGCTCGTCGCTCGCGTACGGAGCCCTCGTCGGGGCGTTCGCCGTTCTCGAGCACTTGATCGAGGGACTCGTGCACGGGAAGACCCTCATGGCGAGCCTCGAAGCCTTCATGGATCAGGGCATCTACGAGATTCTGGGGAGGACGCTCGTCCTCTTCGTCGCGTTCATCCCGTTCTTTGCCTTCTGGGAGCTCGGCCATCTGGCCGGCGACCGGAAGATCTTCGACCTCTTCTTCCGGAAGGACTCGGGGTCGGCCACCGGCTGACACCCGGCCCGTGAGGCAAATCGCATGAACGACATGGTCGGTCTCCGCACGTAGGCACAAGGTCCAATAGGCGACACGCACCGGCCGGCGTTACGGTTTCGTGAGTCGTGAACGAAGGCCTGACCCAGAAGACCGGGGAGAATCCGTCCGTGTCGTTTCCTGTCGCCGTCATCGACGACGATCCGGCGTTTCGGCGCGCCCTCGGAAGACTCCTGCGCGGCGCCGGTTACGAGGTCGAGACCTTCTCGTCCGCCGAGGAATACCTGGCGCGCGATTCCGGCCGGAGCTATTGCTGCCTCGTGCTCGACGTCTATCTCGGGGGCTTGAGCGGGCTCGACCTCCACGCCCAACTCGCCGACAGCGGCACCCGCGTCCCCGTCGTCTTCATGACCGCCCACGAAGACGTCGGTGTCGTGGCCCGGGCGGCCCCGGGGGTTCCCTGCCTGCGCAAGCCCTTCGACGAGGAGCTGCTCTTCGAGGCGATCGCCGCCGTGACCGGAGGGCAGCGGCCGCAATAGACTCCCCCGGCATGGGCCCATCGCCAGGGCGGCCGCCGTCGGGATCGCGCCGCGTGCGGCTCGAAAGGCTTGTCGTCCTGGCGTTCTCGGCGCTGGCCGTCGGCTCGCCGGCGGGAGCCGCACCGGGGACCGAGCCGGGCGCGCCGAAATCCGTCCTGCTCGCGCACGCGGAGGATCCCTACCTTCCCTGGGTCAGCGAACTGACGGCGGGCATCTACTCGATCCTCGAAGCCGCCCCCTCCGGCGTTCGTCCGGACATCTACGTCGAGTACCTCGACCTGGCGCGCTTCCCGGAGCCGGGCCATGTCGAGGCTCGAGCCGCCTGGCTTCGCGAGAAGTACGGGCACCAGAGGATCGACGCGATCCTGGCCGTGACGCGAGGGGCCCTCGACTTCATCCGCCCGTTGGCCCACGACCTGTGGCCGGGCGTGCCGATCGTTCTCGTCGAGAACGAGCGTGTCGTCCGGGACCTGCCGCCGCCCGACGGCGTGATCCCGGTCCTGGCGCGCTTCGAGGTGGCGGAGACGATCGATCTCGCGACGGCGCTCCTGCCGGGGACGCGGCACGTGGCCTTCGTCAACGGCGCCCCCGACATCGAGATCCGCGAGTCGGACGCGTTTCGGAAGGACTTTGAGGCCCGCGCCGACGGGCTCGACCTCATCGACCTCGCGGGACTTCCGATGGCGGATCTCCAGGAGCGGATCGCCCGTCTGCCGGAGGACACGGTCGTGTTCTACTGGGGCATCCGCCGCGACGGGGCGGGGCGCAGCTTCATCCCGAGGGAAGCTCTGCGCCAGTTCGCGCCGCTCTCCAATCGGCCCATCTTCAGCGTCCACGCCACGATGATCGGCTACGGCCTCGTCGGCGGGCGCATGCTCTCCTTCGCGGAGCTCGGCAAGGAAGGGGGGCGCGCGATCCGGCGGCTCCTCGCGGGAGAGCCGGCGGAATCGATCCGTCCGATCCGGCACAGCTTCAGCCGTCTCGTGTTCGACGACCGGGAGCTCAAACGATTTCAAATTCCGGCGGATCGTCTCCCCGCGGGAAGCGAGGTCCGGTTCCGGCCGGAGACCCTGTTCGGCCGCTATCCCTACCTCGTCGCCGGCGCGATCGCGGCGCTCGTGATCCAGTCGGCCCTGATTGCGATCCTGCTCTTCGAGCGCCGCCGGCGCGGCCTCGCACAATCGCTGACCGGCGCCGCGCTCGCCTCTCTCCCGGGCCAGGTGGCCGTTCTGGACGGCGACGGGATCGTGGTGCAGGCGAATCAACACTGGAAGGACTTCGAGGCGGCCGGCGAAGGCAGCCCCGCCGGGGGCGTCGGGATCGGCAAAAGTTATCTGTCCGCGTGGCGGCCATCGCGAGGGTCCTCCGAACCGTTGGTCGAGACCGGCCTGGGCCTGGTCCGGAGCGTCCTCCGGGGCGCCGCGAAGCAGGGCACCTTCGAGTATTCCCTGAGCGAAGGCGGCCGGGAGCGCTGGTTCGAAATGCACCTCGAGCAGCTTCGCAAGCCGGGCCGCGGAGCCGTCGTCGTGCAGGTCGACGTCACGCGGCGGCACGAGGCCGCCGCCGCAGTCCGCATGCGGGACCGGGAGATCGCCCACCTGAACCGCGTCGGAGCGGTGGGGGAGCTCGCGTCCTCGCTTGCGCACGAGCTCGGCCAGCCCCTCGGCGCGATCCTCGCCAACGCGCAGGCGGCCCGGCGGCTCCTCTCGCGAACTTCGCCCGACCTCGAGGAAGTGCGCGCGAGCCTCGGCGACATCATCGAGGACGACCAGCGGGCCGGCCACGTGATCCAGAGAATGCGCGCAATGCTCCGCGGACAGGAAACTCCGCGGGACGCCGTCGATCTGAACGACATCGTCCGTTCGGTGCTTCGGATGGTTGCGGGCGAGGCCGGCCTGCGAGGGGCCTCGATTCATCCGGACCTCGCGCCCTCGTCGCTCGTCGTCTTCGGCGACCGCGTGCAGCTCGAACAGGTGGTCCTCAATCTGGTCGTCAACGGCCTGGACGCCGTGGCCGAACGCCCGCCGGAACAGCGCGACGTCCGTGTCACGACGAGCGCGGCGAACGGAAACGTGCAGGTGTCCGTCAGCGACAGCGGCCCCGGCATCCTGAGTCCGAACCCCGAGCGCGTCTTCGAGCCGTTCTACACCACGAAGGCCCACGGCCTCGGCATGGGGCTTTCCATCTGCCGCTCGATCGTCGAGGCGCACGGGGGAGAGATCCGGGTAGAGAACGGGGCGCAGGGCGGGGCCGCCTTCCGTTGCGCCTTTCCGGCCATCGGGAGCCTCCCCGCGTGAGCGCTCCCGGCACGATCGTGTTCGTCGTGGACGACGACCCGTCGATGCTTCGCGCCGTCGCCCGGCTTCTCCGGGCGGCCGGGCGCGACGTCGAGGCGTTCGCGTCGCCCCGCGAGTTTCTGACGCGGAGCCCCCACGAGGGGCCTGGCTGTCTGGTCCTGGACCTCAAGATGCCCGACCTGAGCGGTCTCGACGTGCAGAAGGCGCTGGAGTCGAGCGAGCGCGAGCTGCCGATCGTGTTCATCAGCGGGCACGGCAGGGTGCCGGCCGCGGTCCGGGCGATGAAGGCCGGGGCGGTCGATTTCCTGACAAAACCGTTCGACGACGCGGACCTCCTCGCCTCGGTCGAGGCGGCGGTCGGGCGCAGCGTCGCGTCGCTCGCGGACCGTTCCGAGAGGCGGGTCATCGAGGCGCGTTTGCGGTCGCTGACGCCGCGCGAACGGGAAGTCCTGCCTCTGGTGGCGCAAGGCCTGCCCAACAAGCAGATCGCCGCACGCCTGGGAACGTCCCTCCAGACCATCAAGGTCCATCGGTCCCGGGTGATGGAGAAGATGGAGGCCGCGTCCCTCGCCGACCTTGTGCGCATGGCCGGGCGCGCCGGCATCGCCTCTTAGCCCGTTCGACGCGCCCCGGGGCCATCCATGCAGGCGAAGCCCGGGCACATTGAACCTAAGTCCAATTCCTTCGTCCTCCGGGCGGTTCTAGGCTGTCGCGCAATGGGTCAAAGAGCGTGAGTGAATCAAAAAGGGGGTTGAGACCATGAGGCAGCTTTCGAGGGTCGGGTTCGCGCTGACGGCCGTCCTGGCGATCGCCGGGTTGGGATGGGCGTCGGCATCCTTCGGCGCGGAGAGGAAACCGGACGCCACGGTGAGGCTTTCCGAAGGCTCCGTCGCCGTCGGGATCGGTTGGAGCTGGGGCCACGGGACGCTGTCCTACCAGGGCAAGGACTACAGGTTCAAGGTCGAGGGCCTCTCGGTCGGTGAGGTCGGCGTGACGAAGGCCGAGGCCACCGGGAACGTGTACGACCTGAAGAGCCTGGAAGACTTCGACGGCGTCTACGGGGCCGCGGGCGCGGGAATCACGGTCCAGGAGGGCAAGAGCGCCACGGCCGTCATCAACACAAAGAAAGTGCAGATCGTCCTCACGAGCACGACCAAGGGCGCCAGCCTCAAGATTGCGGCCGAAGGTCTCAAGATCAAGCTCCAGAAGTAGTCGGGGCTGAACCAAGGAGGAGAGTCATGTCCAGGAACCACTCGCGGATGCTTCTCGCCGTTCTCGGCCTGGCCACGAGCCTGGCGGCGCTCGGCCAGACGTCCCAGAAGCCCAACATCGTCTTCATCATGGGCGACGACATCGGCATCATGCAGCCGGGCATCTACCACCGAGGCCTGATGGTGGGAGAAACGCCCAACATCGACCGCATCGGGGCCGAAGGCGCCCTCTTCCAGACGTACTACGCCGAGGAGAGCTGCACGGCCGGGCGCAACGCCTTCTTCACCGGCATGCATCCGCTGCGCACGGGCATGATTCCGCCGCAGCTTCCGGGCAGCCCGTCGTACCTGCGGCCCGGGACCCCGGCCCTCGCGTGGTTTCTGCGCGACCTCGGCTACAACACGGGCGAGTTCGGCAAGAACCACCTCGGCGACCACACCGACGCGCTCCCGACGGCGCACGGGTTCCACGAGTTCTGGGGTTACCTGTATCACCTCGACGCGATGCAGGGCGTGAGCTTCCCGGACATCAACAAGACGCCGACACTGCAGACCGTCGCCCCGCCGTGCAAGAACACGTCGATCCCCGGCCTCGCCGAGGTTCCCGGCGCCATCGACCCGGCGACGGGAGTCTGCCTGACGCCGCCGCGTCCCGTGATCTGGTGCAAGTCTTCCGACGGCACGGCGAAGAACCAGTCCTGCCAGGACCAGGGCCCGCTGACGCTCGAGCGCTCCAAGACCGTGGACGAGGAAATCTCGGCCAAGGTCATCGACTTCCTCGACCGCAACGACCCCAAGAAGACCAACAAGCCGTTTTTCGTCTGGTACAACCCGGCGCGCATGCACGTCACGACCGTCCTGTCGGACAAGTACCTGGGCATGGTCGGCGAGCCCGGCGGCAAGGACTGGGGCATGAACGAGGCCGGCATGAAGCAGATGGACGACAACATCGGCCTCGTGATCGCCAAGCTGGAGGCGATGGGCCAGCTCGACAACACGATCCTCTGTTTCACCACGGACAACGGCGCCGAGACCATCAGCTTTCCGGACGGCGGCACCACGCCCTTCAAGGGCGGGAAGCTCTCCACCTGGGAAGGCGGCATGCGCGCTCCGATGCTCGTGCGCTGGCCCGGCAAGATCAAGCCGGGCACCATCAAGAGCGACATCTTCGCCTCCCTCGACTGGCTGCCGACGTTCGTCAACCTCGCTGGAGGCCCGAAGGGCGACGGCCTGAAGAAGAAGATCGAATCCGGCACGTACCCCGGAATCGTCAAGACGACGCTCGATGGCGTCGATCAAACCGACTACCTGTTGGGCAAGACCGAAAAGTCGGCCCGCGATACCTTCTTCTACTATTCCGGCTCCCATCCTTCGGCGGTGCGGTACAAGAACTGGAAGATCTACTTCGCCATGGTCTCCGACGACCCGGCCGGCTTCATCGCGGGCGTGATGCCGTATTCCTGGGCCCAGGTCGTCAACATCAAGCGCGATCCCTTCGAAACGTCCATCGGCCAGCAGTACAAGACGCTCATGGGGATGGGCGGCACTCTGGCCGGACCGTTCACTGCCTACCTCTACGACTGGAACATGCTACCCATTGGTCAGTCGCTGTGGCTTAGGGAGCTCGAGACCTACCAGACGTACCCGCCGATGCAGGATCCGGCGAGCTACAACCTGAGCCAGGTCATGAACGAGCTCAAGAAGCCGAAGGTCCCCGGCCAGTAGTCGAAGGTCGAATCATCGATCCCTTGCGGGCGGTCCGAAAGGGCCGCCCGCTTCATTGCACCGGACCCTGAGACCAGCCACTATTCGCTTTGGAGGGGACGATGATCCTCAGACGGCTACCGAGGACCGCTGGCTCCGCGCTCCTGCTGACGTTCTTCGCCGCAGCCTTCGCCCCCGCGCAGACTGACCCGCTCCCGTCCTGGAACGAGGGACCGGCGAAGAAGGCGATCGTGGACTTCGTGCGCGCGACCACGACGCAGGGGGATCCCAGGTTCGTGCCGCCGGCCGAGCGCATCGCGACTCTCGACCAGGACGGAACGCTGTGGGTCGAGCATCCGGTGTACTCGCAGTTGATGTACTGCCTGGACCGGGTGCCGGCAGTGGTGAAGGCGAAGCCGGAGCTCGCCGGCGTCGAGCCGTTCAAGACCGTGATGTCGGGAGATCGCGAGGCCATCGCGAAGCTCTCGACGGGTGATCTCGAGAAGATCGCGGTGGCGACCCTGAGCGGCATGTCCGTCGAGGATTTCGGCGCCGAGGCCACGAAGTGGACGTCCGCGGCCAGAGATCCGCGCTGGAAGCGGCCGTACACCGAGCTGACCTACCAGCCGATGCAGGAAGTGTTGAAGTATCTCCGCGCCAATGGGTACAAGACCTACATCGTGACGGGCGGCGGTCAGGACTTCGTCCGCACCTACTCCGAGCGTGTCTACGGCATTCCTCCCGAGCAGGTCGTCGGGACGGCGCTGGGGACGAAGTACGGCTACGACAAGAACGGACGCCCGTTCCTGACCAAGGAGCCGAAGCTCCTGTTGAACGACAACGACGCCGGCAAGGCCGAGGGCATCCACCTGATGATCGGACGGCGGCCCCATGCCGCGTTCGGCAACTCCACCGGCGACCGGCAGATGCTCGAGTACACCGGGGCCGGCGACGGGGCGCGCCTGATGATGCTCGTGCTCCACGACGACGCGAAGCGCGAGTATGCCTACGGCCCGGCGGCCGGACTTCCGGACACCAGAGTCGGCACCTTCACGCAGGCTCTCTACGACGAGGCGAAGAAGAAGGGTTGGACCGTGATCAGCATGCAGAAGGACTGGAAGCGCATCTTCGCGTTCGAGAAGTAGGGCGATCGGGACCCGTTTGAAGCCCGAAGCCTCGCCGCCAGCCGGCTTTTCCCTCGTTTCCGGGGGGCCGTGGAACCGCCTCCAGGAGCGGCTGGGTCTGCTGGGACCGGAGTCGCGGAATCCGGGCCGGAGGGCCGCGCTCTCCATCCTCGTGACCTGGCTGCCTCTGCTCGCGCTCTCGGCGGCCGAAGGCCTGGCGGTCGGCGACGCAGTCAAGGTCCCCTTCCTCCATGACTTTGCCGCGTACGCGAGGTTCCTCGTCGCCATACCGCTCCTGATCCTCGCGGAGGGCTTGATCGGGCCCGAGATCGCCGCGGTCGCGGCTCAGTTCCGCCGCTCGGGGCTCGTCTCCGAGTCGGAGCGGCCGAGGTACGACGCCGCGCTGCTGCGGGCCGAGCGGATGCGCGACTCGAGGCTCGTCGAGCTCGTGCTCGTGGCGCTGGCGGCCGGCAGCGTCCTCCTCGTGATCGACGAGTTTCCTCTCGGCTTTTCCACGTGGCGATCCCACGTATCGGCCGCGGGCCACGTGCGCACGCTCGCCGGCTGGTGGTATCTGGCCGTCGGCGTCCTGCTGTTCGAGTTTCTGCTGTGGCGCTGGCTCTGGCGGCTCCTGATCTGGTACCTCTTCCTCTGGCGCGTTTCGAGGCTCGATCTCCAGCTGATCCCGACCCATCCCGACCGCGCGGCGGGGCTCGGGTTCGTGGGAGACGGCCAGCGCTTCTTCTGGGTCATCGTCTCGGCGTTCTCCTTCACGGCCCTCGGGGTCCTGGGCGACGACATCGTCTATGCCGGCGTGCCGCTCGAGAGCTTCAAGTTCGTGATCGCCGGCTACGTCCTCGTGGTCCTCGCGGCGTTTCTTCTGCCGCTGACCGTCTTCTCGCCGGCGATGGGCCGGGCGAAGATCCGGAGCGTGCACGAATACGGGACCCTGGCTGTCCTCCACAACCAGCTGTTTCACCGGAAGTGGGTCCAGGGGGAGCACGGGAAGGATGAAGTCCCGCTCGGCGTCCCCGAAATATCCTCGCTTGCGGACCTCGCCAACGCCTGCGACGTCCTGTACCGGATGCGGCCGGTTCCCTTCGATCCGAAGGACGCGGTGGCGCTCGGCCTGGCCGCGCTCGTGCCCCTGACGCCCCTGGTCCTGACGGTCCTACCGGCTCCGAAGATGTTGGACATGCTCCTCAAGATGCTGGTCTAGACCGATCCGTGATCTCTCCTCATCGCGCCCGCGCCCGCGCCCGCGCCCGCGCTCGCAGCCGCGCTTCGCGCCGGGGTCCTCGCCGGGCAGACCCCGCCGCGATGTTCACCCAGGCGCTGTACGACGAGGCGGAGAAAAAGGGGCTGGACCGTCATCAGCATGAAGGGCGACTGGAAGAGGATTTTCGCGTTCGAGAGGTGACGGAAGGCGGTGCGATACAGTGCCGATCGAAACGACGAGAAGGAGAGGCTTGATGCGGACAGGAACCCTTGTTTTTCGAGGAATCTCGCCGATGACCGGAAGGCTGCGCCCGCTGGGGGCGGCCTTGATCCTGCTGCTCGCGGCGTCGGCCGCGCAGGCGCAGTTCCCCGGCGACGTGCCCGACACGTTCCGGCTGCGGCTCGGCGGCACGTACTCCTGGTTCGACACCGAGGTGAGCCTGCAGGAGGACTTCCTTCCGGGAGGCCCGATACTCCCCGGCGTCGACACGGAAGACATTCTCGGGGTGCCGGATTCGGCGCCGGGATTCACCGGCCGGGGGTATTGGAACTTCGCGGGCCGGTTCTACCTCGACTTCGGCTATACGGGCTTCTCGAGGAGTCATTCGGAATCGATCTCGCGGGACTTCGACTTCGGAGGCGTGACCTACACGGCGGGCGCCTCGGTGTCTTCGTCGATCAAGTCGAGCCTCCCGTACGTCGATTTCCGCTACGGGATCGTCAAGAACGAGTCGTTCCAGTTCGGCGTCAGCCTCGGGGCCGCTTATCCGAACGTGAAGGCGGAGACGAGCGCGTCGGCCGGGGTGATCGGACCGAACGGACCCATCGTCGGCCAGACCGTGACCCGGACGGCGCAGGTCGACATGCCGGTTCCGCTCCTCGGGCTCCAACTCGACGGCCGCCTGGGCGAAGGGGTGTCGGCGGGCCTGATCTTCAACGGCATCTTCGCCCCGGTCTCCCCGTATTCGGGCTCGGTTCTCGACGCCGAAGCGCACGTCGACTGGTTCTTCACCCGCAATTTCGGCGTCAGCGGGGCGTTCAACTACACGCGGTACAGCGTGAAGAAGGAAACCGAGACCGAGTTCACCCAGTTCAAGTACTCGTACTACGGACCCCGGCTATACCTCATGCTGACCTTCTGAGGATCACGCCGGTCCTGAGGTCGTCGAGAGCCTGAGCCCTGCGCGAACTCGACAGGGCTGGCGATATCATGCGCTCCATCTTGAGTGCATCGCCGATACCGGTGCGAAGCGAATCGCGCGGGCGAAGGCCCGTCGGCCTGCTGGCTGTGGGGCTGGCGGCTCTCGTGGCCTCCGCTGGCTGCTCCTACCTGCCGTTCAACAAGAAGGCCAAGACCGCGGGTGAGGTGCGGATCGGCGGCAAGGACAGCACGCTGACGATATCGGCTCTCCAGGTCGAGAACCTGCGCTTCTCCGACGCCTACGTCGGCACCGTTTCCCGCGCGGCCGACGTCGTTGCGAAGCGGGTCGGGACGCGCGAGGCCTCCGTCGCGGCGCTCAAGTGGAAGCTCGACCAGGCCACCGCGGCCTTCGCGGACGCCACCGGACCCAATCCGGTCTGGAACGCGCTCGACCTCGCAGTCCTCGCCTCCGTTTCGCGAATGATCGTCGAGGACGAGAAGACCCGGGAGGAGTTCGGCGATGCCGTCGAGCACCTCGTCGAGGTCCAGCGCCGACTCGAGCGGGACGCGTGGACCCTCGTCGGCCAGTTCCTGACACCCGATCAGATCCAGGAGCTCAAGGGCCTGATCGTCGAGTGGCGCAAGCAGAACCCGGATGACCGCGAGGCCGTGGGGGTTCACTTTCGGGACTTCGCGGAGGGCCTCGGAGTGTCCACGGCGACCAAGGCCCGGCCGACCAGCATCTTCAGCATGCTCTACATCGACCCCCTGGCCGGGCTGAGCCCGACGACGGTCGCCATCGAGCAGAGCCGCGAGCTGGCCGAGCGGGTCGTCGCGTACGCCGAGCGGGCGCCCACCCTCGTGCGCTGGCAGGCGGAGCTCCTCGCCCTGCAGGTCCAGGAGCAGCCCGCGCCCCGGGAGGTCGTGTCCGACCTCGACCGCACGTCCCGGTCGATCGAGTCGATCTCGAAGACGGCGGAGGGTCTGCCCGTGCTCGTCGACGAGCAGCGCAAGGCCGCGATCGACCAGATCTTCGCGGGCGTGGCCGCCGAGCGGGAGGCGATCCTCGCCGAGCTCGAGGCCAAGGAGGCCACGATCCAGACGCTGCTGGGGCAGCTGCGCGAGACGATGAACGCCGGCGGCGCGATGGGCACGTCGCTGACGGAGACGATTCGCTCCCTCGATGCCTTCGTCCACTACGTCTCGCCGCCGCCCGACCCGAACGCGCCTCCCGCCAAATCCGGCAAGCCGTTCGACCCGCTCGACTTCGGCAAGGCGGCCGTGGACGTCGGCGGCATGGCCCGCGACCTCAATGCCCTGCTGCGGTCGGCGAACGAGACCGCTCCCGCGCTCGCGAAGATCGGCCAGTCGACCGGAGAGGATCTCAAGCGCGTCATCGACCACGCGTTCTGGCGCGGCCTCGTCCTGATCCTGGTGCTTCTCGTCGGGTACGTCGGGGCCCGGCTCGCGTACCGCGCCCTGGCGAGAAGGCTCGAGCCCGAGCCCCCGACCAGCCGCACGTGACGGCCGGACGCGGCTGGTAGAATCGTACCGGTGGTCCATCAGCCGTTCCCCGGATTGACGTTCGCGTCCGAAGACCTCGAGCGGGTCTGTCGGCGATTTCACGTTCGGGAACTGGCCGTGTTCGGGTCCTTCGCTCGCGGCAATCCCGGACCGGAGAGCGACGTCGACCTGCTCGTCGCGTTCGAGCCGCCCGCGCGCGTCGGGCTGCTGGCCCTATCGCGTCTTCGGCGCGAGCTCGCATCCGTCCTCGGGCATCGCGTCGATCTCGTGCCTGTCGGAGGCCTCAAGCCTGGCGTTCGACAGGAGGTCCTCGGCTCGTCGCGCCCGCTCTATGCGGCGTGACCTCCAGTTCCTCCAGGACATCAGCGAGGCGGCCGCGGCGATCGAGCGGTTCGTCGCGTCCTCGAGCGGGGGTTCATTCTCGGACGACGAAGTCCTTCGAAGCGCCGTTCTTCACAAGCTGACAGTCATCGGGGAAGCGGCCGGGAGGGTAACGGCGGGGGTCCGGGAGCGCCACCCGGAGGTCCCGTGGTCCGACGTCGTCGGGTTTCGAAACATCGTCGTTCACGCGTACTTCGCCCTGGAGTGGTCGATCGTCTGGACGACGGCGACCGAGGAGGTCCCGGGATTGCGCCGCCAGATCGCCCGGATTCTCGAGCTGGAGCGACACGACGGCTGACGGCCTCCCGCCGTTGGCTATCATGTTCGGCTTGCGCCCTCGTCACCTGATTCCCGGCCTGCTCGCCGTCGCCGCCCTCGGTGTTGGAGGAGTGGGCTGCAGGGGCGACAGGGAGCCACCGGCGGCGGGTCCGGTTGCCCCGGCGCCCCTCGCGCGCGGCGCGACCTTCGTCGGACGCGAGGCCTGCGCCCCCTGCCACGCCGTGGAGGATGCGCGCTGGAAGGGCTCCCACCACGACCTCGCGATGCAGGAGGCGACCGCGGAAACCGTCCTCGGCAACTTCGAGAACGCCTCGTTCACGCACTACGGCGTGACGTCGACGTTCTTCAAGAAGGACGGGCAAGTTCTTCGTGAGGACCGACGGCCCCGACGGGAAGCTCCACGAGTATCCGATCGCCTACACCTTCGGCGTGTACCCGCTCCAGCAGTACCTCATCGCCTTCCCGGGCGGCCGCTACCAGGCGCTGAACGTCTGCTGGGACGCCCGGCCGGCGAAGGCGGGCGGCCAGCGCTGGTTCCACCTCTATCCGAAGGAGGAGGTCTCGTACCGCGACCCCCTCCACTGGACCGGGCCCTACCAGAACTGGAACTTCATGTGCGCGGAGTGCCACTCGACCAACGTGAAGAAGGGCTACTCGGCGGCCACGAACAGCTACGCGACGACCTGGTCGGAGCTCGACGTCTCCTGCGAGGCCTGCCACGGTCCGGGCTCCGCGCACGTCGCCTGGGGCGAGGCGGTGAAGGCCGGGAAGGCGCGCAAGGACGCCGCCGACAAGGGAATGGCCGTCACGCTCCAGGACCCCGTGCCGGGCCGTCCTGGGAGATGGACATGAAGACCGGCATCGCGAAACGCAGCGCTCCGCGCACCTCGCGCGTCGAGATCGAGACCTGCGCGCGGTGCCACGCCCGGCGCTCGGTCGTCGCGGAGGAGTACGTCTACGGCGAGCCGATCCTCCAGACGCATCGTCCGGCGCTCCTCGACGAGGGCGCTCTACTTCGCGGACGGCCAGCTCCAGGACGAGGTCTACGAGTACGGCTCCTTCCTGCAGAGCAAGATGCACGCGGCGGGCGTCACCTGCACGGACTGCCACGACGCGCACGACCTGAAGGTCAAGGGCTCGGCGGACCGCGTCTGCGCCGCCTGCCACCTGACCGAGAAGTTCGAGTCGCCCGAAGCACCACTTCCACAAGGCGAGCTCGACCGGCGCGAGCTGCGTCGCCTGCCACATGCCGACCCGCGACTACATGGTCGTCCACGCGCGCCGCGACCACAGCATGCGCGTGCCCGCGGCCGGACCTCTCGCGTGTCGATCGGGACGCCGAACGCCTGCACCCAGTGCCACCGGGACAAGTCGAATCGCTGGGCGGCCGACGCCGCGCGCAAGTGGTGGGGCGACAAGGTCGCGGCAGGAGCCGCACTACGGCGAGATCGTCCACGCCGGCCGCGAGGAGCTCGAGGGCGGGCAGGCGGCGCTGGCGGGCTTCGTGGCCGACGCGGCCCGGCCGGCGATCCGGCGGGGGACGGCCGCCTCGCTGCTCGACCCGCGCGGGGCCCCCTCGCGGGCCGCCCTCGGCGCGGGCGCTCGCCGACCCCGAGCCGCTCGTCCGCTTCGGGGCCCTGGAGGCGGCGGGGGCGCTCGAGCCGAGCGAGCGCCTGCGCCTGGTCTCGCCGCTCCTCTCCGACCCCATCCGGACGATTCGCATCGAGGCGGCCCAGGTGCTGACGTCCGTTCCCGCCGGGAGGGATGACCGCGACCGAGCGGGCCGCCTTCGAGGTGGCGCTCGCCGAGTACGTGGAGTCCCAGCACGTCGACGCCGATCGGGCGGAGGCGCACCTGAACCTGGGGTCGCTCTACGTCACGCAGGGCGACCTCGCCCGGGCCGAGGCGGAGTACCGGACCGCGATCGCGCTGATGCCGGCGATGGGAGGCGCCTGGGCCAACCTCGCCGACCTCTACCGCGGGCAGGGGCGCGAGGAGGAGGCGGAGAAGACGCTCCGGCAGGGCCTCGAGGCCTCCCCGGCCGACCCCGGCGTCCATCATGCCCTCGGCCTCGCCCTCGTGCGCGCCCGGCGGATGCCGGAGGCCATCGTGGAGCTTCGGAAAGCGGCGGAGCTTCCTCCCGAGCGCCCTCGCTACGACTACGTCTACGCTGTGGCGCTCGATTCGGTCGGGCAGACGTCGAAGGCGATCGCGGTCCTCGCCGCGGCCCACGGGCGCCACCCGGCCAACCGCGAGATCCTCGAGGCGCTGGCGTCCTTTTCGGCGAAGACCGGCGACCGGAAGGCGGCGATCGGCTATGCCGAGAAGCTCGTCGCCCTCGCCCCGGACAGCGCAGGAGGCGAAGGCGCTTCTCGACGCCGTCCGCGGCGGGCCTCCCGGGGCGTCTCTGCCGCGTTGAATCACGTCCCGGGCGCCCGCATTGGCCCAAAATCCCATTCCGGCTCCAGCGCAGATGTCATATTGTGCGGGCGGTCCAAGGAGGCCAGGACATGAAGCGATGGATTCTCGCGGTGGGAGTGTTGGCAGTTTCGGCGATTGCCGGGATCGCTCAGGCGCAGGCGCCCGAGCCGACCAAGAAGCCGTCCGAGCTCAAGAAGCTCGAAGAGGAAGCGAGCAAGGATGCCAAGGACGTGGCCAAGGACGCCGACAAGGCGGGCAAGGCCGTTGGCGCGGAGGCGGACAAGGTCGGCAAGGACGTCGGCAAGGACGCGACCACGGCCGGGAAAGCCGTCGGCACCGACGCCGCCAAGGCCGGCGACGCAACGGTCAAGGGCGCGAAGGACGCGGGCAAGGCCGTCGGCTCCGAGGCGAGCAAGGTCGGCAAGGGCGTCGGCACGGAAACGGCGAAAGTCGGCAAGGACGCCGGCAAGGATGCGTCCGCGGCCGGCAAGGCCGTCGCGACCGACGCCACCAAGGCCGGCGACGCAACGGTCAAGGGCGCGAAGGACGCGGGCAAGGCCGTCGGCACCGAGGCGCAGAAGACGGGCGAGGCGGTTTCGACGGAAGTGAAGAAGGTCGACGGCTCGACGAAGAAGGCCGAGCCGACACCAGCGCCGACGCCCTAGGCTCTAGCCGGCGGCCTCCGCCGGCTTCTCGCGGCCCCTTCTTCTTGTAGTGGGGCAGGTCCGGCTCCCCGAGCAATCGGGCCAGACCCTCCCAGCCCTTGACGTGCTCGCAGACGACCTTGATCGCCGAGGTCAGCGGCACGGCGAGGACGGCGCCGGAGATGCCCCAGATCGTTCCCCAGAAGACGAAGGCGATCATGACCGTCAGCGGAAAGAGCCGGACCTTGCCGCCGACGATGAAGGGCGTCAGCACGTTGCCCTCGAGGAACTGCATCAGGCTGTAGACGAGGAAGACGAGCAGCGCCTTCTCCCCGTCGTACTGGAAGTACGCCACCGCCACGGCGGGCACCGTCGAGAGAATCACGCCGACGTACGGAAGCAGAATCGCCACGCCCGCGATCGGCCCGAGGACGTAGTAGTAGTCGACGCGCAGGAGCATGAGCCCGAGCGTCGTCGCGCCGGCCATGATGAGCATGACGAACGAGAGCCCGAGGGCGTAGGCCGTCATGGTCCGCGAGATCGCGCCCGTCACGTCCGCCTCGCCGATGCTCTCGTTGCGCGTGAGCATCCCGGCGAGCACGCGGCCGAACTTCTCGCGGTCCTTGAGCATGAAGAACGTCAGGAACGGGATCGTCGCCGCGTAGAGGAAGATGCCGACCGTCGCGCCGAGGCGCGCCACGAACGCGCGCGTGGTCTCGAGCTGCGACTCCGTGAGCTTGACCTCGCGCACCCCGGGAGCGTCGGCCGGCAGGATGCTGCCCATCCGCTCGCGCACCTTGTTGACGAAGTCCGTGACACCGGCGAGCAGGTCGCGGATGCGCGTCTGGTAGCGGGGCAGCTCGGCGAAGAACTGGTTGATCTGGCCCGTGACGTTGATCACGAGCAGGACCAGGCCGCCCGTGATGACGAAGAGGATGAGGAGGATCGCGGCCACGCGGGGCACGCCCGCGCGCTCGAGGAGCGAGACGAAGGGGCGCAGCGCGAAGGACAGGAACAGCGCGAAGGCGAGCGGCACCAGGAGCGGCTGCCCGTAGTAGAGCAGCCCGACGACGGCGGCCGTCGTGACGGCCGTGAGGCCGGCGACGCGGGCGGGAGGGGTCTCGTCGACCCCCGGCCGCGCCGTCAAAAAACCCCCTCGGGGGGAGGGGGTTGGGTTGAGGCGCTGTCGGAGGTCTTCTCGATCACGTTCCCGAGACGAGTGTTACCACAATCTGGGCACGGCGGTTCTTCGCCTTGCCCTCGGCCGTCGCATTGTCGTACGCCGCGTCCGAGGCGCCCCGGGAGGCCGTCGAGATCCGGGCCGGGTCGATCCCGTGGCGGGTGACGAGGTAGTCCTTGGCGGCCTGGGCCCGCTTGGAGCCGAGCTCCAGGTTGGACTGCTCCGTGCCGGTGTTGTCCGTGTAGCCCGTGACGACGGCCGTCGAGTTCAGGTCGTTCTTCATGCGCAGGGCGACGCCGTCGAGGACCGCCTTGGCGATGTTGGTCAGCCGGGCGCTCGTGCCGTCGAAGAAGATCTCGTCCGAGGTCGAGCGGGGCGCCGGGCGCGGGGGCGGCGGGGGCGCCGGAGTGCTCACGACGGGCGCCGAGGCAACCGGGGCCGGCTCGACGACCGGCTCGGGCGCCGGGACGACGACCGGCGGCGGGGGAGCCGGCGGCCAGGCGGCGTAGGTCACGCCGAGAACGCCGCCGAAGGGGTTCTGGGACGTGCCTTCGGTGAAGAGCATCGTGAGGTTCGTGCCCAGGGCACCCGAAAAGGCCCAGCCCGACTGGCCGAACCAGAGGCGGACGCCGCCGTTCAACTGGGCGTAGTCGTTCTGGGGGAAGTCGCCGCCGTCGTAGACGTTGTAGAGCGTTTCGATGATGACCTGGAGGAGCGGTGTGCCCACGGGGATCGTCGCACCGACGCCGAACTTCAGGAGGTTGGCAACGCGGATCGTGTCGTCCAGATTCTGCGGATCATCCTGGCCGCCCGACATCGTGTAGGAGACCATGCCCGTGAACCACGACTTCGAGATCGCGGCGCCCCATTCCCAGTCGGCGCGGGGCGAGTTGACGGCCTCGATCGTGCTGCCGAGACCGCCGACGGGGTCGACGTCCGAGATCGGGACGTGCGCGGCCAGCCAGCCGGCGATGCGGAAGTCGGCGTCGGCCTCCGAGTGGAAGTTGAATTTCGTGCCGACCCGGAGCTTCTGGCCTTCCGCCGCGTTGAAGGGTCCGACGATGCCGAGCGAGTTGACGTAACCGGCGCCCCAGCCGCCGCCGCTGCGGGTCACCTGACCTCCGCCGGCGACGAAGACCGACCACCAGTTGGTCAGACCCAGTCCGAGGGAAACCGTCCCGCCGTACTGGTTGAAGAAGCGGGATTCGTCGGGCTGGTTCGGGAAGTACGGCCCCGCGATCTGGGGCTGGTAGAACGCGTACATGCCCAGCGTGAACTGCCCGGCACGCGGGTTGTCCGCCGTAGGCATGGTGAAGAGCCCGATATCCCCTCCGATCTGGGGAGCGACCACCACGGGCTGACCGAGGGCCGCAAGGCTGGTGGCGCAGATCAGCATCCCGAGGAGCGCGGTCCGCTTCGCCATCATGAAAAAGTCTCCTTTCGAGCCGGCCGGGGGAAACGTAGCTGCCGAATAGAATAAGACAAAATCGGCCTATTGCCAAACATCTTCTGCTCGGACAGGGTCACCGGCCATCCGGTCAGGTATGTGGAGTTCACGGCTCTGGGCCGAGTTGAAGCTGTCGGCCGGACGACCGAGGCATGACGAGCCATTCGCCTCGTTGCGTCCGGCCGCAGCTTAACTCGGCCTCTGGAGCGTCGCCCCCCATCGGGGCCGATTTACCTCGCTGCCCCCTCAGTTCGCGGCGCGGATAGTCTCCCGACCGAAGCGAGGGAGGAGGTCCGCGCCGCGGGAGCGAAGCGCGAAGCGCAGGGTCAGGCCTGCGGTCGAGCGCCGTCCCGCGAGCCGCAGGCCGGTGCGCCGGCAGGCGCAGACCCGAAGCGCAGCGCGTAGCGACGGCTAGACCTTCGGTTGCATGACCAGGGACATCTTGTCCTGGAACGTCTTCATGATCGCGGGGCCGCGGATCGAGGAGATGGCCTTCTCCGTGTGGCGGATCAGGTCGCGGACGGCCTCGACGCCGCGGCCGCGGTCGATCTCGGCGAGCGCCTGCTTGTAGGGGCGGTCGAGGCCCGGCAGGTTCGACTCGCCGATCGCCGTCTCCGCCTCCTGCTTCACGCGCGTGCAGAGGATCATCAGGATCTTCTTCTCGTCGCCGAGCACGCCGGCCGCGGATGCGACCGTGGCGACGGACGCGACCGACGCCGACGGATCCCCGGCGATCCGGCCGGCCGCGCGCGACGGGGCCGCGGAGGCCGAAGCGGGCCGCCGCCGGAAGTCGTGCCGGCGCGGGAGCGGCGGCCGCGGCGGCGCGGGCGACCGCCTCGCGGGAGCGCATCTCGACGAGGTCCGCCGTCACGAGGCCGTAGAGGATCTTGGCCGTGTCGAAGGAGTTCGAGTGGGTGGCGCGCGCGAGGTCCTCGACCGTCCGGCGGCCGTCGATGCAGATCACGAGGTTCCACTCCGGCGGAGACAGGGTGATCGGCTCGCCCATCTCGCGGGTCTTGAGGACCGGGATGTACTCGACGCCCGGGATCTTGCGGGCGAGGACCTTCCACTCGTCGAGCCGCCGGGCGGCCTCCATGAGGAGCGAGGTGTTCGTCTTCTCGATCGTGACCGTCTCGGTTTCCTTGCCGGGCGAGAACTGGAAGTCGCCGGTCGACCAGATCGCCAGGGCGTAGACGGCCTCCTCGCCGCTGTGGGGCCCCAGCTCGGCGTGGACGATCCGCCCGTTGCGCAGGTAGATGAAGCCCCGCTCGCTTCCCCGTACGAGCATGAACATCCCGGTCTTTCCGGAGACCGAGACCAGCTGGATGATGTCGGGGACAGGGAGCTCCTGGATGGAACCCTGGAACGACATACGGGCGAGATGCTAGCACCCCCCTCGGCCGGGAGCGGCGGCGGGTCAGCGGGCGGCGGCCGCGTGGATGTGGCAGATGGCCAGCGCCAGGGCGTCGGCGGCGTCGAGCGGGACCCGCGAGCGCTGGCGGGCCAGCAGGGACAGCACCATGGCCCGGACCTGTTCCTTCTCGGCCTGGCCGTAGCCGACGAGGGCCTTCTTCACGAGCCGCGGCGCGTACTCGAAGACCGGGACGGCCGAGCGGGCGGCCGCCGCGAGGAGAACGCCGCGGGCGTGCGCGAGCTTGAGCGCCGAGGAGATGTTCTTCGCGGCGAAGACGGTCTCGATCGAGACGGCCGCCGGCCGGACCTGGCCGAAGAGCTCCGCGGCCGCGGTGAACAGGAAATCGAGCTTGGCCGGCAGCTCCATGCGGGCCGGCGGGCGCCAGACCCCGCAGCCCTCGAGCCGGAGTCGACCGCCTTCGAAGGCGACGACCCCGAAACCGGTCGCGACGGTTCCGGGGTCGAGGCCGAGGATGATCACGAGGCGGCGGGAGCTTCTTCGAAGTCGAAGTTGGCCCAGACGTGCTGCACGTCGTCGTGGTCTTCGAGCGCTTCCATCAGCTTGACCATCTGGTCGGCCTTGCGGGCGTCGAGCGCGACCTCGGTCGACGGGATCATCGACACCTCGGCCACAGCCAGCGGGAAGCCCTTCGACTCGAGGTGCGCCTTGACCGCCGGGAAGCCGTCGGGCGACGGTCTTGATCTCGTGGTACTCGTCGGTGGCCGCGACGTCGTCGGCGCCCGCCTCGATCGCCGCCTCCATGACCGCGTCCTCGCTCGCCTTGTCCTTCTCGATGGCGATGTAGCCCATCTTCTGAAACAGGAAGCGGACCGAGCCGGTCTCCCCGAGGTTGCCGCCGTGCTTGGAGAAGATCGTGCGGATCTCGGGCAGCGTCCGGTTCTTGTTGTCGGTCAGCGCCTCGATCAGGATGGCCGTGCCGCCGGGCCCGTACCCTTCGAAGGTGATCTCCTCGTACGTGACGCCCGGCAGCTCGCCCGTGCCGCGCTGGATCGCCCGTTTGATGTTGTCGGCCGGCATGTTGACGGCCTTCGCGTCGTCGATCGCCTTGCGCAGGCGCGGGTTCGATTCGGGCGCGCCGCCGCCCTGCTTGGCGGCCATCGTGAGCTCCCGGATCAGCTTGGTGAAGATGCCGCCCGCGCTTGGCGTCGGCGGCGCCCTTCTTGTGCTTGATCGTGCTCCACTTGCTGTGTCCGGACATGGGTACGCTCCTCGAAACGTTTTGAGGGAGCGGATTATATGAGCAGGCGACCGACAAAGGCGCGTTCCCCTTGATTTCCCAGCGTTTCCGGCGACAATGGGTTTCAGTTCATGCCCAAGAAAGTTCTTTTGATCGAATACGAGCCGCGGTACATCGAGCGGATTCGTACGTTGCTCTCCCCGCTCGGTCACACCCTGACCGAGACCCACGACGGGGAGGCCGGGCCTCCGGCCTTCTCCTCGCAGCAAGTTCGACCTGGTCCTGCTCTCCGGCATGCTGCCCCGCCTGCCGAGCGCGGAGGTCATCCGGGAGATCCGGAAGAAGGGGGGAGCGACCGCCCCGCCCATCGTCCTGATGATGAGCGGCTACCGGGGCAGCAACCGCAAGGCCGACGCCCAGAAGGTCGGCGCCTTCGACATCCTCGTGCGGCCCTTCACCGACGACGACCTCATGGAGTCGGTGCGGGACGCCCTCGACTCCTCCGACGTCGGCGCCAAGACGATGCGCATCGACACGGCGCAGGTCGCCGCCGCCTCGCCGCTGACGTCCAACGACATCTTTTCCGACGTGCTGTCCGACCTGACCGACGAGGCCCCGCCGAAACCCGCGCCGGCCGCCCCGGCGCCGGCCCCGCCTCGCGCGGCGGCGCCGGCCGCTCCACCTCCGGCGCCCGCAGCGCCCGCGGCGCCGGCGCCGCGCCCGTCGGGCGGCGACACCGACGTCGAGAAGCGGCTGCGCGACACGCTCTCGGGGCTGAACCTCGGATCCCGGCCCGGCGTCGCGCCGAAGGCCCCGTCGCCCGCCCCGCCTCCCGGAGCGCCCGCGCCGCCCCGGCCCAAGCTCTCGACCAACACCGACGTCGACCGCATGATCTCGGACACGCTCTCCGGCACCTCGCTTCCCCGGCCGAAGCCCGCGTCCGGAGCCACGCCGCCGCCCTCCGGGACGAGCGCGGCGCCGCCGGCGCCGCGCCGGCGCGAGGAGCCCGCGGCGGCCGTGCCGGCCTCGGGGCCGGACCGCTTCGGCCAGTACGAGATCATCGAGAAGATCGCCAGCGGCGGCATGGCCGAGCTCTACAAGGCCAAGCGCACGGGGGTCGAGGGCTTCCAGAAGATCGTGGCGATCAAGAAGATCCTGCCGCACATCGCCGACGACGAGGAGTTCGTGACGATGTTCGCCGACGAGGCGAAGCTCGCCGCGCAGCTGAACCATCCGAACATCATCCACATCTACGACCTCGGGAAGATCCAGGCCGGCGGCTACTTCATCGCGATGGAGCACGTCGACGGCCGCGACCTGCGCTCGATCGAAGAGTCGGCGCACGCGCACTCGGTGCAGCTGCCGGTTTCGCTCGCCGTGTACGTCGCCTCGAAGGTGGCCTCGGCGCTCGACTACGCCCACCGCCGCCGCGACGCCGAGGGGAACGAGCTCAACATCGTCCACCGCGACGTCTCGCCGCAGAACATCCTCATCTCCTACGAGGGCGACATCAAGCTCTGCGACTTCGGCATCGCCAAGGCGGCCTCCAAGGCCTCCAAGACGCAGTCGGGCGCGCTGAAGGGCAAGATCCAGTACATGTCGCCCGAGCAGGCGTGGGGCAAGCCCATCGACCGGCGCAGCGACCTCTTCTCGCTCGGCGTCGTGCTCCACGAGCTCCTGACGGGCGAACGCCTCTTCCGGGGCGACACCGACATGAACGTGCTCGAGAAGGTGCGCAGCGCGGAGGTCCTGCCTCCCTCGCGCCTGAATCCCGAGGTGCCCGCCAACCTGGACGCGGTCGTGCTCAAGGCGCTCGCCCGGGAGCCGGACGAGCGCTACGCGAACGCATCGGACCTGCTCCGGGACCTCGATTCGGTCCTCTACTCCTACACGCCGGCGCCGGGCAGCGCCGACATCGCCATCTACCTGCACCGGCTCCAGGCGGAGGAGACGGCGGTCGCCGACGCGAAGGCCCGCGAAGCGGCGGCGCAGGCCGAGAAACTCGCCGAGCCGGAGCCGGCGAAGAAGCGCAAGTCCAAGGGGGCCCCGATCGCCCGGCGCGCCGGTGCGCCCGCCCGCCCGGCGCCGCCCGCCGCCGAACCGGCCGCCCGGCCTGCGGCCCCGCCGCCGCCCGCCGCGCCGCGAGAGCCGGCGCCGCCGCGCGAGATCTTCGGCTCGCTCGATGCGCGGGCCGAGGACGCGGAGAAGAAGAGCCGCGCGCCCCTCTTCGTCGCGATCGGCGTGGCCGCCGCGGCCCTCGCGGGTTTCGCGGCCTGGAAGATGATGAAGCCCTCCGCGGCGCCCGGCGCCCGCGCCGGCCGCCGCGACCCCGATTGCCGCTCTCGTACCCGACCGCGGTTCCGGCCACCGCGCCGGTGGTCCCGACGGCGCCCGCCATCGACGCCAGGGCCGTCGAGGCCGAGGTCCAGCGCCAGGTCGCCGCCAAGCGCAGGGAGCTCGAGAAGACCGCGGTCGCCGTGAAGGCGGCACCCGCGCCCGCGCCCGCGGCGGCCGTGCCCGAGGCCGCGGCGCCGGTCCCGACGCCGGAACCGACGGAGGCGCCTCCCGAGCCCACGCCGGTCCCGCCGACGGCCGTGCCGACGGCGCCGCCTCCGCCGACGGCCGTGCCGACCGAGCCGCCGCCGCCGGTGCCCGAGGTGCGGCGCGGCGATCTGGTCGGGCCGGGCGAGGGCGTCGTCGAGCCGGTGTTGCTCGCGCCGCCGCGGGTGGTCTATCCGCCGAGCGCGAAGCAGAGGCAGATCCAGGGCAAAGTCGTCGTCCTCGTGCTCGTCGACGAGAACGGCAACGTGGCCGAGTCGCGTGTGCAGCAGGGCATCGGCGCGATGCCGGCGATCAACGATGCCGTCCTGGCGGGAGTCAAGAGCGCGAAGTTCCGGCCGGCCACCAAGAACGGGATCCCTGTCAAGATGTGGCGTCCGGTGTTGGTGGACGTGAAGCCGTAACGAGGAATTGAGGAGGTCAGCGGGATGGCCCTTTCAGGCGATCAGAAGAAGTTCTACGAGAACACGCTCACGGTGACCAAGCGCGAGATCGAGGAGCTCGAGGGGGAGATTCAGGAAGAGCTCGCCAAGGTCAAGGACCGGCTGGCCGAGCTCCAGAACGCGCAGAAGGCCGCGCGCCAGATGTACGATGCGGCGTGCCAGCGGCTGGGCGTGCGCAACGAGCTCGAAGAGGCCGAAGCCGAGGGCTAGGCTCCTTCCCGCTCGTTCGCGCCGCGCGCCCTTCTCGGGTGCCGTCCGGACCTGCATCCGGTCTCGCGGAGTCGCCCGGCTCGGCGCCCGCGGGCCGGCTTCCCGACCCGCACGCGTCGTGGCGCTCGCGCCCAACCTCACCGAGATCGTCTTCGCGCTCGGCGCGGGCGACAGCGCTCGTGGGGGTGTCGGAGCACTCCGATTTTCCCGGAGGCCGCCAACGCGATCCCGCGGGTCGGCGGCCTCGAAGTCGATCCGGAAAAGGTGGCCGCGTTGCGGCCGGACCTCGTGCTGGCGGTCTCCGAGGGCAATGCGCGCGGGCCCGTCGAGGCGCTCGCCGCGGCCGGGCTGCCGGTCGCCATCGTGCCGTCCGGCTCGCTCGACGCCGTGCTCGAGGCGATACGCATCGTCGGAGACCGTCTGGGCCGCGCCGGCGGAGGCGAGGGCCCTCTCGGCCGCGCTCGCCTCCCGCCGGCGCGCCGCCGTGCGCGAGCGGGCGGCGGGACGGGCACGGCCGCGGACGCTGCTCGTCGTGTGGCCCGTCCCGCCCCAGGCCGCCGGCGGCGGCACGTTCCTCGACGACGTGCTCGCCGAGGCCGGCGCCGACAACCTGGTGCGCGACCGCCAGGGCTGGCCCCTGCTCTCGAAGGAGTACCTCGCCACGGCCGCAGGTCGACCTGCTCGTCCTGCCCGAATCGCCGGAGACGCGCCCGGCCTTCGACGCGGCGCTCGCGACGGGGCCGCTGTCGCGCGGACCGATCGCCCGCGCCCGCGTCGTGCGCCTCGACGAGTCGGCGCTGACGCGGCCGGGCCCGCGCGTCTTCGACATGCTCGAGCGGCTGGCGGACGCGATCCCATGAAGGGCCCGCGCACGCCGGCCGGCCGCGTGCGGCGCGCTGGCGCTGGGGCTCGCTCGGTCTCCTCGTATCTCGGCGCCGTCGCGTTCTCGGTCGGCGGCGTGCCGCTGTCGATGCCCGGACCTCGTGTCCGGGGAGGGCCCGGCCGGCGAGACGGCGCGCCTGCTCGCGTCGCTGCGCTGGCCGCGGGTCGCCCTGGCGGCCCTCGTGGGCGGGTGCCTCGCGCTCGCGGGCGCGGCGCTGCAGGCGCTGCTGAAGAACCCGCTCGCCGACCCGTTCCTGCTCGGGACCTCGGGAGGCGCGGCGGCGGGAGCGGCGTGCGCGGCGCTCGCCGGCGCCTCGCCGCTCGTCTCGCCCGCGGCCGCGTTCGTCGGCGCGGCGGTGGCCTCGGTCGGCGTGGCCGCGCTGGCGCGGCGCGGCGGGCGGCTCGACCTCCAGCGGCTGCTGCTGGCGGGGCTGGTGGCCAACGCATTCTTCTCGGCGCTGCTGCTCGCGGCGTTCTCCGTGGCTTCCGGCGAGGCGGCGCGGTCGATGCTCTTCTGGATGATGGGAAGCCTCTCGGACGCCACGCCCCTGCGCGTCACCGTGCTCCTGCCCTACGCCGCCGCCGGAGCGGTCGTGCTCGCGGCGATGGCGCCGCGCCTGAACCTGCTCGCCGTCGGCGAGGAGAACGCGGGAGCGCTCGGCGTGGACGTCGAGCGGGCGAAGCGGGTGGTGTTTCTCGCCGCGTCGCTCCTGACGGGAGCGGCCGTGGCCTTCGCGGGCGTCATCGGGTTCGTGGGGCTGCTGGTGCCCCACGGCGTGCGGCTGCTGACCGGGAACGACCAGCGCACGCTGCTGCCGCTCTCGGGCCTCGCGGGCGCGGCCCTTCTCGTCGCGGCCGACGCGATCTCGCGGGCGGCGATCGCGCCGGCGGAGCTTCCGATCGGGGCCCTGACCGCGGCGATCGGCGCGCCGCTCTTCGCCTGGCTCCTCCTGAGGAACCCGTGAGCCTGATCGAAGCGCGGGCGCTCGAGGCCCGCTACGGGACGCAACGCGGCGCTCTCCGGTCTCGACGCCGACGTCGGCGCGGGCGAGGTCGTGGCCGTTCTCGGGGAGAACGGCTCCGGAAAGTCGAGTCTCCTGAAGGTCCTCGCGCGCGTGCTCGCGCCGTCGGGCGGCGAGATCCGTTTCGACGGTCGCCCGCTCGACGCGATCCCGCGCCGCGAGACGGCGAGGCGGATCGCCTACGTCCCGCAGAGCGTCGAGCTGGTGTTCCCGATCCGCTCGCTCGACCTCGTGCTGCAGGGCCGCGCGCCGCACGGCCGCGGCTTCGTCGCCGAGACGCCCGAGGACCGGCGCCGGGCGCTCGAGGCCATGCGCGCGTGCGACGTCGAGGCCTGGCCGAGCGCGACGCGGCGGCGCTCTCGGGCGGCGAGCGGCGGCGCGTGTTTCTCGCCCGCGCGCTCGCCCAGGAGGCCGAGGTGTGGCTGCTCGACGAGCCGACGGCGGGCCTCGACCCGCGGCACCGCCTCGAGTACCTGGAGACGCTCTGGCGGGTCCACGGCGAGCGGCGGACGACGGTGATCCTGGTGACCCACGAGATCGGCCTGGCCGCGGACCTGGCGTCGCGCGTCCTGCTGCTGAAGGCCGGCCGGACGGTGGCGCAGGGGAGCCGGGCGGAGGTGATGACGCCCGAGAACCTCAGCCGGGCTTTCGGCGTCCGGTTCGAGGCGCGAAACGGGGGACTGGCGCTGCGAAGTTCCGTGCTGCCAGTACGTTCCATCGAGCCCTGACCGGGCCGGGGGGCCGGCGGGGCGCGCCGCGGGTCTGCTAGCATTCGCTCCTTCCCATGTGGTTCAAGAAAGACCGGGCCCCCAAGGAGCCCCGCGAAGGGCGCACCAGCAAGGTGCCGGAGGGGCTCTGGGTCAAGTGCGACAACTGCCGCCAGATCCTCTACAACAAGGAGCTCGCCCGCAACTTCAAGATCTGCCCCAAGTGCGGGTTCCACTTCCGACTCTCGGCGCCCGAGCGGCTGCGGATGCTCTTCGACGACGAGAAGTACGTCGAGCTCGACACGAACCTGCGCTCCTCGGACCCGCTGCGGTTCCGCGACAGCAAGAAGTACCGCGACCGCCTGCGGGCCGCGGAGGAGCAGGTCGGGCACCTCGGACGCGATCGTCGTCGGGGTCGGGAACGATGGAGGGGATTCCGGTGATCATCGGCGCGATGGAGTTCTTCTTCATGGCGGGCTCGATGGGCTCGGTCGTCGGCGAGAAGATCGCCCGGGCGGCCGAGCGCGCGCTCTCGCGAAAGGAAGCCGCTGATCCTGGTCTCGACCTCCGGCGGCGCCCGCATGCAGGAGGGGATCCTCTCGCTCATGCAGATGGCGAAGATCTCCGCGGCGCTCGGCCGGCTCTCCGAGGGGAAGATCCCCTACATCTCGGTGATGACGGATCCGACGACCGGCGGCGTGACCGCGTCCTACGCGATGCTCGGGGACCTGAACGTCGCCGAGCCCAACGCCCTCATCGGCTTCGCCGGCCCGCGCGTGATCGAGCAGACCATCCGCCAGACGCTGCCCGAGGGCTTCCAGCGCTCCGAGTTCCTGCTCGAGCACGGCATGCTCGACTTCATCGTCGACCGCTCCGAGATGAAGGCCACCCTCGCCCGCTGCCTCCGCCTCCTGGCCGCCTAGTCTCCCCTTCGAAGAGGGCGCCGGCCGTCCGGTAAGCTCCGCGTCGCATGTCGGAACCCTCGTGACGCAGACCAGGCCGCGACTCCCCGCGCTCGCCCGCCTCGAGTCGCTCGACCTGCGCGGCATCAAGCTCGGCCTCGCGGCCATCGACGAGGTCTGCGGGCGGCTGGGCCGGCCGGAGCGCGCCGTCGAGTCGGTGCTCGTCGCCGGGACCAACGGCAAGGGGTCGACCGCGGCGACGCTGTCCGCGATCGGCGAGGCGGCGGGGATGGCGACGGGGCTCTACACCTCGCCGCACCTCGAGTCGGTCACGGAACGAATCCGGATCCGGGGCGACGACATCGCGCCCGACGAGCTCGACGCCGTGCTCGCGGAGGTCTTCGCCGCCGCCGACCGGTGCCCCGGCGCTCGCCTTGACCTACTTCGAGGCCATGACGGCGGCGGCGTTCCTGGCGTTCGCGCGGCGGCGGGCTCGACCTCGCGGTCCTCGAGGTCGGGCTCGGCGGGCGCCTCGACGCCACGAACGTGGCGCCGGCCTCGGTCTCGGTGGTGACGTCGATCGGAATCGACCACGTGGAGGACCTCGGGCCGACGCTCGAATCGATCGCGGGGGAGAAGGCCGGGGTGTTCCGGCCGGGCCGTCCGGCGCTGATAGCCAGCCGCGAGCCACGCGTTCGCGCCGTGCTTCGCGACGCGGCGGCGCGGGTCGGAGCCGTCCTCCACGAGCTCCACGAGGAGACCCGCGTCGAGGTGCGGCGAACCGGCCTTTCCGGCTCGCGCTTCCGTCTCGAGACGCCGCTTCGAGCCTACGAGCTCGAGACGCCGCTCCCGGGTCTCCACCAGATCGAGAACGCCTCGGCTGCCGTCCGCGCGGCCGAGCTGCTGCGGCCCGCGATCGATGCCGAGGCGGTTCTGCGAGGTGTGGCGTCGGTGCGGTGGCCGGGACGCCTCGAGGCGTTCCGCGTCCGGCGGCTCGACGGTCCTGCTCGACGGCTGCCACAATGCGGCCGGCGCCGAGGCCCTGGCGCAGTTCCTCGACCGGGCGCGCATCCGGCCGGACCTCGTTTTCGGCGCGATGGCCGACAAGGACGTCGAGGCGATGTCGGCGGCGCTCGGCCCGGTGGTCGGGCGCATCCGTCTGGTGCCGCTGGCGTCGCCGCGCGCCGCCGCGCCCGGACGAGCTCGCGCGCCGGTTCGCCGCCGCGCGACCGGACGCGGCGGCCCGCGCCGAGCCTCGCGGCCGCGCTCGAAGAGCTGCTCGCGCCGCCGGCCGCCGAAACTATAATCATCGCCGGCTCTCTGTACCTGGTCGGCGAGGCGCGCGCGCTTCTCTCCGGCCGCCTCGACGCAAAACGATGACGACCGCCGCCGCCGCCTTCACGCGGGAGCACTTCGAGAAGCTCGAAGAGGAGCGCCTCGCCATCTTCGCCTCGAAGAGCGCGCGCGCCGAGCGGCCGCACGGCCCCGTCTCCTCGAGCCCGGGCGACGCCCGCACCAACTACGCCCGCGACCGCGACCGCATCATCCACTCGCGCGCCTTCCGGAGGTTGAAGCACAAGACCCAGGTCTTCATCCCCTACGAGGGCGACCACTTCCGCACGCGACTGACCCACACCCTCGAGGTCGCGCAGATCGCCCGCAGCGCCGCCCGGGCGCTGGGGCTGAACGAGGACCTGACCGAGGCGATCGCCATCGGCCACGACCTCGGGCACACGCCGTTCGGGCACTCGGGGGAGTACGTCCTCGACCGGCTGCTGCGCGAGAGCCACCCGGAGGCCGGTGGCTTCAAGCACAACTTCCAGTCGGTGCGGGTCGTCGACCGGCTCGAGAAGCGCTACGAGGAGCCGGGCCTGAACCTCACGCACGACGTGCGCGAGGGCGTGCTCAAGCACACCGCCTGGCCGCGCGACTTCCCGTTCCCGCTCGACTTCCCGGAGGGCCTCCGGCTCGAGTCCGGGAGGCAGCCTCGAGGCGCAGCTCGTCAACTGGTCCGACGAGATCGCGCAGCAGACGCACGACCTCGAGGACGGCCTGCCCCTGACCGAGGAGACAGGCGATCGAGGAGCTCGCGATCTCGCGCCAGGTGCGCGCCGCGCGCGGCTACGGGAGCGACCCGGCCTCGCGCCGGGCCTCCCTCATCCGCGGCATGATCGGCATGCTCTCGGCCGACCTCGTCGAGGGCTCACGCGCGCGCATCGAGCGCTGGCTCGAGTCGACCCGCGTGTCGACCGCCGACGACTTCTATGCGCCGCCGGGAGCAGCCTGCCGGGCGACCTCGTCGCCTTCACGGACGCGGGCCGACGCCTCTACGCGGAGCTGCGCGAGTTCGTGTACCGCCACATCATCCACTCCTTCCCGGTGTCGCGCCACGACGGGCACGCGCGACGCGTTCTCGCCGGCGTCTTCGCGGCCTACCGCGACAACCCGCGGCTGCTGCCGGACGACGTCCTGCGCGGCCTGGAGCGCGAGCTCTCCGTGCGCTTCCTGCGCGAGCTGCCCCTCGGCCAGATCGAGCGCGAGGTCGAGGAGCGCTACCGGACCCGGCCCGGCCTTCTTCCGCGCGATCGCCGACCACATCGCGGGCATGACCGACAGCTACTGCAACACCGAGTACCGCCAGCTCGTGATCGAGTAGTGTCCTGTAACAGCCGGTTCGATACCAACCTCGCAGCGCGAATGGTGCTGGAAGTCCTGCGGTGCCAGGGCCACAGGGGCTGTCTCGAGCCAAACGGCGCTACCGAAACCCCTGTTACAGTCCAGTAGTCCCGAAAGAACAAGGAGCCGCATGCCGTCCGCGACTTTCCCCGCCGCCGCCCTGATGGACCGCGACCTCGAGGTCGTCGACCCCGAGATCGCCCGCTGGATCGGCCGAGGAGCGCCGGCGCCAGAACGAGGGCATCGAGCTGATCGCCTCGGAGAACTGGGTCTCGCGCGCCGTGCGCGAGGCGCAGGGCTCGGTCCTCACCAACAAGTACGCCGAGGGCTACCCGGGCAAGCGCTACTACGGCGGCTGCGAGTTCGTCGACGAGGTCGAGCAGCTCGCGATCGACCGCGCGAAGGCGCTCTTCTCGGCCGAGCACGCCAACGTCCAGCCGCACTCGGGCTCGCAGGCCAACATGTCCGTCTACCTGACGGCGCTCAAGCACGGGCGACACGATCCTCGGCATGGACCTGTCCCACGGCGGGCACCTGACGCACGGCCACCCCCTCTCCTTCTCGGGGCGCGAGTACAAGGTCGTCGCCTACGGCGTCCGGAAGGAGGACGAGCGGATCGACTACGAGGCGCTGGCGCGGCTGGCGCGCGAGCACCGGCCGAAGTTGATCATCGCCGGCGCCTCGGCGTACGCCCGCGAGATCGACTTCGCGAAGTTCGGCGCGGTCGCCGAGGAGGTCGGCGCGGTCGCTGATGTGCGACATCGCCCACATCGCCGGGCTCGTGCTCGCGGGCCTCCACGTCTCGCCCGTGCCCCATGCCCCCTTCGTGACGACGACGACGCACAAGACGCTGCGCGGCCCGCGCGGCGGGCTCGTGCTCTGCCGCGCCGCGCACGCGAAGGACCTCGACCGGAGCGTCTTCCCGGGCATCCAGGGCGGGCCGCTCGAGCACGTCATCGCGGCCAAGGCCGTGGCCTTCGCCGAGGCGGCCACGCCGGAGTTCGCGGCCTACCAGAAGCGCGTCGTCGCGAACGCCAGGACGCTCGCGGCCGCGCTCTCCGGCCGCGGCTTCCGGCTCGTCTCCGGCGGCACGGACAACCACCTGATGATGGTCGACGTGGGGGAGAAGGGGATCTCGGGCAAGGACGCCGAGAAGCTCCTCGAGAAGGTCGGCATCACGGTCAACAAGAACACCATCCCCTTCGACACCCGCTCGCCGATGGTGGCCTCGGGCATCCGCCTCGGGACGCCGGCGGTGACGACGCGCGGGATGGGGGCGGCCGAGATGGACGTGATCGGCGCCGCCATCGCGCGCACGCTCGAGGCCCGCGAGGACGCGGCCGTCCTGGCCGAGGTCCGGCGCACGGTCTCGGAGCTCTGCGCCGGCCACCCGCTGGCGTGAGCCGGCGACGCGGCCGCCGCCGCGGCCGCGGGCCTGCTCGCCGGTCCTGATCCTCGCGGCGCAGCCCTGGAACGAACTGTCGCGGCGGGTCCGCTCGCGTCGTCCGCTTTGCACCGCGCGAGCTCGCCGTGCGCCGCCTCGGGGGCTCGGGCACCGCCTTCGACCGGCCGTACTTCTCCTTTCTCGAGAACGCCCGGCGCCGCCTGCCGGCCTCGGCCGCGGGCGTGGCGATCTACGGCGCGCCGCCGGGCGAGCCGTACCTGTACCTCGCGAGCTACGTCTTCGCCCCCCGCCCGGTGCGCGTTTCGCCGGAGAGCCTCCCCGAGGGCTGGGTCGCGGCGATCTACGGCCCGCGCCGTCCGCCCGGCGCGCGGATCCTCGACGAGTGGGACGAAGGGGCCCTGGCGGTGCCGGGGCCATGACCGCGTTCGCCGTCGCGCTGGCGCGGATGGCCGGGGTGGTCGCCGTCGCGTGGGCCGCGGGATGGCTGGCGTCCGCGGCGGTCTGCCCCCGGTCGAGCGCGTACCGCGCGGAGCGCATCGGCTGGAGCTGGGCGATCGGCGCGGCGCTCATCGCCGCGATGGTGCCGCTGTCGCTCCTCGCCGGGAATCGTGCCGGGCTGGCCGGCCTTCCTGGTCCTCTCGGCCGGCGCCGGCGGTCGCCGGGCGCCTGCTGCGCGTGCAGTCTCCGGCAGGGATCTCGTCTCCTCTCGACGGTGGCATCGGGCCCGGCGAGGCCGGCAGACCGATCCTCCGCCTCCTGTACGCGCTCGTCGTCCTCGGCGTGCTGCTGTATCTGCTCCGCGCCCTGACGGAGCCGATGTGGTCGAACGACTACGTCGCGATCTGGGGGCTGAAGGGGAAGACGATCCATGCAGCCGGCGCCGTGCCGCAGCGCCTCTTCACGGACCCGGCGCTCGGGTTCTCGCACCCGGAGTACCCCCTCGGGCTTCCGTTTCTTTACGCCGGCGTCGCCTTTCTCGCGGGCCGGTGGGACGACCACGCCATGGCCCTTCTCTTTCCGCTCTTCCAGGTGGCGACCCTCGCGGCGCTCTTCGGGTGGCTGCGGCGGCACGGCGCATCCCGCGGGGTGGCGTGGCTGGCGGCGGCCCTCCTCGCGTGCTTCGAGCCGCTCTACTCCGCCTTCATGACCGGGACGGCGGAGGTGCCGCTCTCGCTCGGACTCCTGCTCTTCGGGGCGGCCATGGGCGACGCCCTGGAGGGCGAGCCGGGAGCGTACCGGAGGCTCGCCGTCGCTTCGGCCCTGATCACGGCGACGAAGAACGAAGGCCTGTTCTTCGCCGCGGCGGGATGCGCGATCGCCCTGCTCTTCGGCGGGGAGCGGCGCTGGAAGGCCGCCTTCTCGGCGCTGCCGACGGCCCTCGTGGTGCAGGGCCTGCACATGCTCTGGCGGGGGGCGCTCCCGCTGCGGGACTTCGACCTGGCGGAGTTCTCCCTCGCCGACGCCGGCGCCGCTCTCGCCGCCGCCGCGCGATTGCCCGGCGCGGTCGGCTGGGCCGAGCTGCTGCTGCTCGCCGCCCTCGTCGCGCTCGGAACGAAGACGCCGGAGGCGAGCTGGATGCTCGGCCTGTGCGCCTGCGGGATGGCGGCCTACCTGCTCCTGCCGGCGTTCGCGATCCGCGGGCCCGAGTGGCTCATCCAGACGTCGCTGCCGCGGACCGCGGCGGGCATCGTCCCGCTCGCCGCCGGAGCGATCGCGGTACGCTTCCGCCAGGCGAACGCATGAGATGGATCCGCCACTTCGGCGCCGGCTGGGAGGAGCTGCTCCGCGGCAAGCTGTCCTAGTCCTCGGGTACCGGCCTCAGAACTGCCAGCCGATCGAGAGCGTCGGGCCCCAGTCGTTCCGGGGCTCGAGCGTCGTGGGGTCCCGGCTGTCGAAGCTGTCGAAGATCGAGATCGACATGTAGAAGTCGCTGATGATCTCGCGCTTGACCGATGCCGCGGCCTCCAGGCGCACGCGGCCGGAGACCGTGAGGCTCGGGTAGACCGCCAGGTCGGCGGCGAGGGTGAGCTTCGGAAAGTCGTACATGAAGTACGAATACCGGCCGCCGAGCACGGCTTCGACGCTGTTGGTGTCGTCTCCCGACACGGGAATCTCGTGGTTGCCCGTGAAACCGGCGAAGACGACGAGCCAGGCCTGGTTGGTCTGGATCAGGTAGCGGCCGGCGCCGAGCCCCACGAACTCGCGCAGATCCAGGCCCAGCTGGACGTTGCGGTCGAGCCCGAGGCCGGCCTCCAGGATCCAGCGCTTTCCGATGAAGTGGTCGTAGCGGAGGCCGAACGACCCGCGCGAGGCGGCCGTCACATCGTCCTGCCGGCTGAAGAAGGCCGTGAGGTCGGTGACGAGCTGGGCCTCGCGGACGCGATAGGTGCCTTCGAAGTCGAAGTTGAACTGGACGAGGTTGTTGGACTGCGTGTAGTTGAATCCCAGGTCGAGCGAGCCTTCCCACCGCTTCCAGAACGTCTGGTAGACCGGGGCCAGGCCGAACACGTCGAAGAAATCGACCGTGATCGTCTGCGGACCGGACACGACCATGAGCTTGCCCGGAGGGTCCGACGGCGCGAGCGCGCCGTAGTGATGGAGACCGTCGGTCGTCTCGACGTCGAACTGCTTGTCCGACGTGATCGACGCGATCAGGCTCCACTTGACCTTGATCCAGCTCGAGTGCGACGTGTCGACGGTGAGGCGGCCGGAGGCGTAGGACTTGATCTCGCCCGTGACCTGGTCCCCGTTAGCGAGGACGATGACGTCGGTCTTCTGGGCGAAGGCCGCCGCGGCCGGCAGGAGCAGGGTCAGCGCGACGGCCCGGCCCGTGAGGCGTCTCGGTTTCAAGCGGTTCGGGGAATCAAGGCCGGGGCGCCGCGGCCGGGGTCTCCGGAGCCTTCCACGCCTCCACGGTCACAGTGTATTGCCTGCGGAGCGTTTCGCGGAGCCCTCGATTCGCCTCTTCGATTCAGTTGGCGCCGGGCCCCTCGAGCCAGGTCTCCGCCGCCTCCCGGCTCCGAAACACGCTGGTCCGCGCAAAGTGCGTATCCGTGAAGGCCTCGAAGACGCGGGCCATGCCGAAGAGGAGGTCGTTTCCGACGACGATGGCGATCGAGCCGAATCGCACCTTCCGGGCCGCGTCGGCGGTGCGCGCCGCGGCCGTGCGCATCTGGCCGATGTTCGGGACCGAGCTCATGTCCGAGAGGTCGAGAAGAACGTCGGCGCCGACCGGGCAGTTGGCGTCGAGCTCGAGCTCGTCGAAATGGGCGAGGACCTCCGCGAGCGTGGTGGTGCCCGTGCAGCGCGTCACGATCCGGCGGCTCTCCGGGTCGATCCGATAGGTCACCGGCATGAGGAGGAGATGGTAACGCCTTCGCGGCGGCGCCGTCCCGCGCGGGTATGATCGGGCCCGTCGCGAAGCGATGTCCGTTCGAGCGCCGAGGCTCGCGGAGTTTCGAGGAGGCCCCGATGAGGTTGTTCCTGCTCGCGCTGGTCGCCTCGCTTTCGTTCGCCTGTCAGGCGGCCGAGCCGCAGGCCTCCGCTGCGCCACCGTCGGCATCGGCCGCCCCGCCGACGCCCGCCGCGACGGCGCCGGCAGCCCAGAAGCTCGTCGGCCGGTGGCTGCGCTCGGACTCGAACTACACGATTGAGGTCGCCAGCGTCGGCGCGGACGGCTCGGTCGAGGCGAAGTACCTCAATCCGCAACCGATCCGCGTTTCGCGCGCGGCCTGGAAGGCCGACGCGGATCGGCTCTTCCTCTTCGTCGAGCTGAACGATCGCGGATACCCGGGCAACAACTACGCCCTGCTCTACGACCCGGGCTCGGACGCCCTCGCGGGGGAGTACCGGCACCTCGGCCTCAACGAGACGTACGAGGTGGCCTTCTCGCGGCTGGCGGTGCAGGACCCGTGAAAGAGCGGGCGGCCCTGCGGCCGCCCCCCCTCGTCGCTACTTGCCGGCCGCCGGCGTAATCGCCCTCGCGACGGCATCCACGAGCGCCGTGGCGCCCTTCTGGTGGAACTCGCCGCGCATGACGACGTCGATCGGCGAGACGAGCTTGCCGTAGTAGGCCTCGTTCCAGTCCTCGGTCGGCTTGATCACGGTGCCGTTGACGTCGACGCCGCCGTACAGGCCCTTGGCCCGGGAGTAGACCAGGAAATCGGCGTTGGGCTTGGCGCCGGCGCCCACGCCCACCGGCCCGGCCGCGACGCTCGCGTCCGCTCCGGCCTTGACGCTGCCGGACATCAGGGACTCGAGCGCCTTCTTGTTCATCACGAGGGTGACGATCTCGGAGGAGTTCACGCCGGCCTGGAATCCGACGCTCGCCGTCCCCATGGTGTAGAAGGCCGGGCCCGCCCAGCCCTTGTCGCCCTTGGCGACGAGGACCGCGCGGCCTCCCGAGCCGCCGAAGATGAACCCGGCCTTGACGACCTGCGCGGCGATCAGGAAGCCGACGGCGTCCCGGTCGTGCTCCTTGAACCAGGTGAGGTTGGGGTCGGCCTGGAAGTTGTTCCAGGTCGTGAGGCACTCGTCCACGAGCTTCTGCTGCTCGCTCTGGGCGTAGACGGGGGCGGCGGTGGCCGCGATGCCGGCGGCGACGGCGAGGGCGGCGACACGGATGCGAATCGACATGGTTTCCTCCTGTGGCGGGGATTTATCACAGGACTCCGGAATCCGCGCGAAGCCGCCGACCCACTCCGCTATTGGCGGTGCATCCAGCGGATCCGCAGCACGTCCCACAGCGTCTGGGCGGCGTCGCGGACGACGCGGACCTTGGATTCGGGGGAGTTGAACCAGAGGACGGGGACCTCGGCGATCGCGAATCCCCGGCGGCGCGCGAGGTAGAGCAGCTCGACGTCCCAGGCGAAGCGGTCGACGCGCGCCTGCCGAAAGAGCTCTCGAGCGACGCCGCCCCGGAAGAGCTTGAAGCCGCACTGCGTGTCCTGGATGCCCTGCACGGCGAAGAGCTGGATCAGGCCGTTTCCGGCCTTGCCGAGCAGGACCCGGTGGGGCGCCTGCTTCCGGCGCACGAGGTCCTGCTGCAGCGCGCGCGAGCCGATCGCGACCGGGTGCGTCGGGAGCTTTTCGGCGAGCTTGCTCCACTCGGACAGCGGCGTCGAGAGGTCGGTGTCGGAGATGAGGACCGGGTCGCCGGAGGAGGCCAGGACGCCCGTGCGGATGGCGTAGCCCTTCCCCCGGTTCTCCCCGTAGGAAACGACCTTCAGGTCCAGGCCTTTCGCTGCCGCGAGGCTCCGGGCGCGCGCGGCGGTGTCGTCCGAAGAGCCGTCGTCGACCAGGAAGACTTCCCAGTCCTGCCCGCCGGGGCGGGTCCGGGCCCAATCCGCGACGTCCCGCACGCAGGCCTCGATCCGCTTCGACTCGTTGTAGGCGGGGATGACGAGGGTCGCCGTCACGGCCGCTGCGCCTCGATCACGAACTGGTAGCCGAAGAGCGTCGGCCAGAGACGCGCCGTCGCCGCCGCGAAGCCGCGCACGGGAGCCGAGAGCGGCGGCCGCCCGAGCGCGGGCAGCGCGAGCTCGTAGGGCATCGCCGTCGCCGCGACCGAGCCCACGCGAAATCCGCCGCCCTCGACGAGGGCCCTCGCCGACCTCCGGGTGTAGAAGCGCAGGTGAGTGCGGTCGAGGATGCCGCGCTCGGCGTAGGAGAAGCGGCCGAGGAGGAGGCCCGCGCGCACCGTCACGTTCGCCACGTTCGGCAGCGAGACGAAGAGGGTGCCGCCCGGCCGGAGCCAGGCCCGGATTCGCGCCAGCAGCTCTTCGGGCCGCGGGAGGTGCTCGAGGACGTCGGCGCAGACGACCGCGTCGAACGGGACCTCCCAGCCTCCGGCCGACAGCGCGTCGGTCGCGCGCCAGTCGTCGTATCCCTCCCGGCAGGACGGCGGCAGCGAGGCGTCCGGCTCGACGCCGGCAAGGTAGGCGCAGCGCTCGCGCACGGCGCGGCCCAGGTGCCCGCCCGCCGCGCCGAGATCGAGCAGGCGCAGCCCCGCGGGCATCGCGAGCAGGCGCCGGCGCAAAAGCGCGTGGGAGGAGCCCGGGATCTCCTTCCAGGCGTACTTCTCGGACGCCTCAGCCACGGAACTTCTGCGCGATGGGATAGCGGCGGCCTTCGCCGAAGGCCCGCGCCGTGACCTTGGGGCCGGGCGCCATCTGGAAGCGCTTGTACTCCGCGGCGTCGATCCGCCGCGCGATGTCGCGGGCGAGGGCCACGGACACCTTCGCGGCGCGCGCGGCCCGCTCGGGCGGCAGCGCCCGGTCGACGAGGGCCTCGATGAGCGGGTCGAGGACGTCGTAGGGCGGCAGCGAGTCGGTGTCCTTCTGGTTCGGACGCAGCTCCGCCGAAGGCGGCTTCTCGATCGTCGCGCGCGGGATCCGCTCCCCCTCGCGGTTGAGCTCGTCGGCGAGCGCGTAGACCATCGTCTTGGGCACGTCCGAGAGGAGGGCGTATCCCCCGGCCATGTCTCCGTACAGGGTGCAGTAGCCGACGGCGATCTCCGACTTGTTCCCCGTCGAGAGCACGAGGTGCCCGAAGCGGTTCGAGAGGGCCATGAGGGTCGCGCCGCGGATGCGCGCCTGCAGGTTCTCTTCCGTCGTCGAGCGGGCTTGCTTCCCGAGGGAGGGCGCGAGCGTCGCGCGGTAGGCGTCGAAGACCTGTCCGATCGGAACGACGCTGAAGTGGATCCCCAGGCGCCCGGCCAGGTCCTTCGCGTCCCGGAGGCTCCCCTCCGAAGAGTACGGCCCGGGCATCGCCACGCCGTGCACCTGTCCCGGCCCGAGGGCCTCGACGGCGAGCACGGCAGTGACGGCGGAGTCGATGCCGCCCGAGAGGCCGAGCACGGCGCTCTCGAAGCCGCACTTGCCGGCGTAGTCGGAAAGCGCGAGAACGAGCGCCTTGCGCAGGCCCGGGATGGCCGCGTCCGCCGGCGCGGAGGGGCCCTGCCCGCCGGGAACGTCGATCGTCCAGAAGTCCTCGGCGAAGCGCTTCCCGGCGGCGGTCAGGCGGCCCTTCGCGTCGAAGGCGGTCGAGGCGCCGTCGAAGACGAGGCCGTCGTTGCCCCCGACGAGGTTGCAATGCACGAGCGGCACCCGCGTGCGGCGCGCGATCTGCGCCATCATCCGGCGCCGGAGCTGGTTCTTGCCGAGCGTGTAGGGGGAGGCGGAGATGTTGACGTGGAGGTCGGCGCCCTCGCGCTTGAGCTCCGCGACCGGATCGGTTGGATACAGCGGGCGCGTCCAGAACGTCTTGTCGTTCCAGATGTCCTCGCAGATCGTGACGGCGACGCGCCGGCCCCGGACGGAGAGCGTCAGGCGGCCGCCGCCCGGCTCCACGTAGCGGCCTTCGTCGAAGACGTCGTAGGTCGGCAGGAGGCGCTTGCGGTAGGTCGCGAGGCGGCGCCCGCGCCGGGCGGCGACGGCCGTGTTGAAGACCCGCCTTCCGATCGCGGCCCGGTTTCGCTCCAGGGACCCGAAGATCCAGGTCGCGGTCCCCGAGGCGCGGGCGATCCGTTCCGTCGTCCGCTCGCTCTCGCGGACGAAGGCGGGCCGCTCGACGAGGTCGCGCGGCGGATAACCGCAGATCGCGAGCTCGGGAAAGAGGACGAGGTCGGCGCCCTCGCGCTCGGCCCGCCGCCCGGCGTCGAGGATCCGCGCGGCGTTGCCCTCGAAGTCTCCGACGGTCGTGTCGATCTGGGCGACGGCGACGCGCAGCGGCGAGCCGCGATCAGTCAAGCGTCAACGCGCACCCGGACAGCCGGTCGGCCGGGGTGGGCGCCCCTCGGTCCCGGGCGCTCCAGAGAAGCAGCAGGCCCCCGGTCGCCGCCGTCGCGAGCGTGCCCAGCCAGCGGCGCAGCGCCACCTTCGCCGTCAGGCCCGCGTGCGATCCGTCCGGGCGCGCCGAGAGGTCGGCCAGGGCCATGCCCACGGTCCGTCCGAACGCCATGATCGGGACGATCGTCGCGAAGGCCCAGAGGTAGAGCAGAAAGGCGATCACCCAGACGAGGCCGGAGAGCCTGGGGCTCTCGCCCGTGGCCAGTCGCGCGGCGAGGATGGCGAGGGCCGCCAGCAGCAGCACGGTCGCCGCGTCGGCGGCCGCGGCCGGGAGGCGCGAGGTCAGGGGAGCGGCGCCTGCTCCGGCGGTCGGCCGCGGGCCGGGGGCGGCCGGGCTCTCGCCGGGCCCTTCATCCACGCCGGGCGTTGCGTCGTGGAGCGGGAAGTCGTCGAGGGGGCCGTCGTCGCGCACTCGGGATCCGGCGTCAGGGCCGCTGCTGGACGTGGCGCACGTAGATGCGGCCCATCAGGTCGAGATCCCCCTTCAGATACCGCTCGGCGAACTTCTTGTGCCGTGCGGCATCGGCGTCGGACGGATCGATGGCGACGACCTCGGAGAAGCTCTCGACCGCCTTGGGATACAGACCGTTCTGGAGCTGGCCGATTCCCTGGTTGTAGTAGCAGCGCATCAGGTAGGCCCGCGCGTCATGGTTCGTGCGGTCGGCCTGGTAGATCCGCCAGAGGATCGGGATCGCCGTTTCGTATTCGCCCTCGTTGTAGAGCTTGACGGCCGGCATCAGCTCGCCGACCTTGTCCGACGCGACGCCCATCGATTGCGAGAACGACGGGTCGGTCGAGAACGCGGCCGCGGCGAGGTTGAAGTTCTTGAGAGCGTCGATGTAGCGCTTTTCCTCGAGCGCCTTTTCGGCCACTTCGCGCTGGGCGATCGCCTCCGGGGACGGCCCTGCCGCCGCGGGACTCCCGGTGCCGCCCTCGGCCGGAGCGGCCCCCGGCGCCGGCTCTTCGCCGTCGCTCTTGCGCGACAGGGAGGCGAGCAGCTTCTGGGCGCGGGCGTAGTCGGGGTGGCTCGCCGGGATGAGCCTGAGCTCCGCGATCGTCTCCGCGACCTTGCCGTCGCGGAAGAGCTCGGTCGCGTGCTGGAGCGACGGGCCGCCGGCGGAGGCGGCGGGCGCTCCCGGGCCGGCCGGCTTCCGGAGCATGAACCAGGCACCGATCGCGACCGCGAGCAACAGGGCTCCGCCGATCGCGATCACGAACCGCTTGTCGGGCGGCCGGCGGGCCGTCGGCGGAGCGGTCCGCACCTCCGGCTCGGGCTCCGGTTCGTCGGCGATCTCCGGCTCGGCCGCCTCGGCCATCTCCTCGGCGAGGATGTCGCCCGGCGGGGTCTTGCGCGAAAGGTCGAGACCCGACGACGGCCGCGCGAGCTCCTGCTCGATCCGGTCGAGATAGGTGCGCGCCGTCGCGTCCGTTTCGTCGACGGCGAGGACCTGCAGGAAAGCCTCGCGGGCGGCGGTGAAGTCCCCGGCCTCGAACTTTTCGCGGCCGAGCCGGAGGCCGTCGGCGGCGCGGCGGTTGCCTTCGGCCATTTCCTTGCGCGCCGCTTCGATGCGGCCGACGGCGTCGGAGTTGTTGATGTCGATCAGGAAGATGCGGGACCAGATCTCGATGGCCTGCTGGCGGTTGCCGCCGCGGGCCGCGTCGTCGCCGCGCGCCAGAAGCCCCTCGATCTCCTCCTGCGGCGAGGGCGGCGCGGGCGCGGACTCGGCCGCGTCCGGCGCTCCCATGCTGAAGGCGGCCGGATAGCCGTCGGGAGACGAGGCGGCCTCGGGCTCCGCCGGGACGTCGCTCCACAGGCCTCCGGGGCCCTCGGAGCCGAACGCCGGAGAAGCGTCGGCGCTGCGAAACTCGTCGAGCGAGAGGGGGCCGGTCCGGGGATTGCCGCTGCCGTAGTCCGGCGTCGGGACCGCCGCCGGGCTGTCCAGAGGCTCGTCGAGTGACAGGGAATCGAGACTCAGGTCGCCGAGCCCGCCATCGCCGGGTGTTTCGAGCGGCGTCGCGTCCAGCGACGGCGCCTCGCGGCCCGGTTCGGCCTCGGAGGACCCGAGCGAAAGGCCCGGGTTGGTCGACTCGCCGATCTCGGCCGGCCCGGCCTCCGAGCTCAGCCGCCGCTCGAGCAGGGCCACCGACGGATGATCCGGGTCGATCGACCGCATCTTCTCGAGCGCGGCCCGCGCCTCGGCCGGCCGCTGCCCCTCGAGGGCCATCATCGCGCGCTGGCGGGTGGCCTCGAGCTGCGGGCCGGCCTCCTTGCGCCGGCGCGCCTTTTCGAGGATCGCGGCGGCGTCGCGGTTGCCCGGAAGCGCCTGGAGCACCTGCTCGGCGGCGGCCATCGCGGCGTCGAAGTCCCGGGCGTTGAGGCTTTCGGCCGCCCGGACGAGGACTTTGTCCACGTCGACGGAGGCCATGCGCTCCTGGCGCGTCGGCGTCAGGGCCACGATCGCCTCGAGCTCCCCGACGTCGATCGCGGCGGCCGGGTTCCTGGCTTTCTCCATGAGCTGGCGCGCCGGGGCGAAGCGCGGGTCCATCTTCAGGATGAAGTCGCAGCCGATGACGCAGTCGTCGGTCTTGCTTTCCTTGTAGAGGTTCAGCGTGTGCCGGAAGGTCGACAGGATCTTTTCCCGGACCTCCTTCGGCAGGCTCGGATTCCCCGGATAGGCGCCGGGATTGGCCGTGCTGCTCATCGAGGCCGCCGCGAGGCTGCCGGGGAGGTTTCGTATGTCGTGTCCACGTTGCCGGTGATTATAAACTGCCCTGTCAGGAACTTGAGGCATGCGGAAGATCATCGAGTGCGTTCCGAACATCTCCGAGGGCCGGGACCGGGCCTCGATCGACGCGATTGCCGCCGCGGTGCGGGGCGTCACCGGCATCCGACTCCTCGACGTTTCGTCCGACGCCTCGCACAACCGCAGCGTCCTGACCTTCGTCGGAGACGCCGCGGCCGTGCGGGAGGCCGTTTCGGCGCTCTTCGAGGCGGCGATCCCGCGGATCGACCTGCGCCGGCACCAGGGCGAGCATCCGCGCATGGGCGCGGTCGACGTCGTTCCTTTCATTCCGATCCGGGGGGCCTCGATGGAGGACTGCGTCGGGCTCTCCCGGGAGGCGGGCGCCGACATCGCCGGCCGCTTCGGCGTTCCCGTCTACCTCTACGAGGAGTCGGCCTCCTCCGAGGCGCGGCGCAACCTCGCCGAGATTCGCAAGGGGCAGTTCGAGGGCTTCGGCGAGAAGATGAAGGACCCGCGGTGGAAGCCGGACTTCGGCCCGGGGCAGCCGCATCCTTCGGCCGGCGCCGTGGCCGTCGGCGCGCGGGCGTTCCTGATCGCGTACAACATCAACCTCGCCACGAAGGACCTGGCCGTCGCCGACCGGATCGCGAAGGCGATCCGCCACCTGTCCGGCGGCTTTCGGTACGTGAAGGCCATGGGCGTGGAGCTCGCGGACCGCGGCATCGTGCAGGTCTCGATCAACATGACGAACTTCAAGAAGACGCCGCTCCACCGTGTCTTCGAATGCGTGCGCTCGGAGGCCGAGCGCCACGGCGTCGCGATCGTCGGTTCCGAGATCGTCGGGCTGACGCCGGCCGAGGCGCTCTACGCCGCCGCCGAGCACTATCTGAGGCTGGAGGGGTTTTCCGCCGAGCAGGTGCTCGAGACGAAGCTGCTCGAGGAGTGAGGAAGCCGGCGGCTAGTGTTCCGTCACCGGAGTTTCGATAGCGCCGTCCGGCTTCTTACAAGCACCGTCGCCCCACCGGCTCAGCCTTCGTGCGTCTTTCGAGCGAGGTGGTTGGTATCGTGACTCCGCAACAGGACGCTAGGGCTCGCCGCTGACGGCGCGGCGCGACACTTCCTCGTCCGCGGCCTCGACGTCGGGGCTCAGGAGCGCCGCGTTCAGGGCGCGGGCGAACTCGATGTGGAGGGCGTGACCGGCCTTGCGGGCGTGGATCCGCCCCTCGAGCGGACGGCCCAGCAGGGCGAGGTCGCCGATCAGGTCCATGACCTTGTGCCGGACGAACTCGTCGCGGAACCGCAGCGGGCCGGAGATGATCCCCTTGTCGTCGAGGACGACCGCGTTGTGGAGCGAGCCGCCGCGGGCGAGCCCGCGCTTGCGCATGGCCTCGACCTCCTGGGCGAAGCCGAACGTGCGGGCGGGGGCGATTCGCGACGCGAACTCCTCGGGGCGCAGGGTGAAAGTCAGCTCCTGGCGGCCGACGATGGGGTGGGGGAAGTCGATCTCGTAGGTGATCGTGAGGCCGGGACCGTCCGGGAAGTACTCGACGCTACGGTCCTCGCGGGTCACCTCGACGGAGCGCCGAAGAGTCAGCGGCCGGGCGAGCGCGTCCTGGCGCTCGAACCCGGCGGCGTGAAAAAGTCGGACGAACGGGAGCGCCGAGCCGTCGACGATCGGGACCTCGGGGCCTTCGATCTCGATCAGGCAGTTGTCGAGCCCGACGCCGGCGGCCGCCGAGAGCGCGTGCTCGACCGTTCCGATCGACACGTCGCCCTGCTTCAGCGTCGTCGCCAGGTCGAAGCTCGAAGCCGACTCCAGGCGGGCCGGAATCGGCTGGTCGGGGTGTTCGCGGCGAAGGAAGACCAGGCCGTAGTCGGGCGGCGCCGGATGGAAATGCGCCCGCACCGGATGGCCGGAATGGAGGCCGACGCCGTCGATGGAGACCGTGGTTTTGAGTGTCGTCTGCTGGCGCATGCCTCTATCTACGGAACCGGATCTTCGCATTATCGGTGCCAGTTTTCAGGATACCGCGGTCCTGCTACGGTATCCCTTTATTCCTGAGAAGCTTAGCACAGGAACCCGAAAAGGGGCGCAAATCGCGCAGAGGCAGAAGTTGCACAGAGTCGTCGCCTGCCGGCTGCAGCACGGCGTGCCGGAGGGCCGGGTTATGCTGCCCGGCCGGACTCCGCATGAAGCCTCCCAACCCGAAACCGAAGTCTCAGGCCGTCAAGCCCATCGCGAGCAATCGGAAGGCCTTCCACGAGTACTTCATCGACGACCGCATCGAGGTGGGGCTCGTCCTGATGGGAACGGAGGTCAAGTCGCTCCGCGGGGGCCGCGCCCAGCTCAAGGACTCCTACGTGCAGTTCCGGGACGGCGAGGCGTACCTGGTGGGGGCCCACATCTCCTCGTACGCCGCCGGCTCCTGGACCAACCACCTGCCAGAGCGGGACCGCAAGATCCTGCTGCACCGAAGGGAGCTCGACCGGTGGGCGAGCGCCGTGGCGACGCGGGGCGTGACCTGCGTGCCGCTGTCGCTCTACTTCAAGGGCTCGCACGTCAAGGCCGAGATCGCGCTCGTGAAGGGCAAGAAGCTGCACGACAAGCGCGACGCGATCCGCGACCGCGACCTGAAGAGGGAGGCGGACCGGGACATGCGGCGGCGCTAGTGGAGGCTGGAGCTGGAGTGGTCGCCATCCGGGAGCTCGCGCCGGACGACCTGGAAGAGGCCTATCTCCTCGACCAGACCTGCTTCGAGGACGGGATCGCCTACACGCGCGGGCAGATCCGGGACTTCCTGACCCGCGAGGGTGCGATCGCGCTCGCCGCGGACCGGGAGGACGGGAGCCTCGCGGCCTTCGCGATCGGCCACGTCGCAGGATCGCGCGGCCACGTGGTCACCATCGACATCGCGGCCTCGCATCGTCGCCACGGCCTCGGCCGCCGGCTGCTCTCGGAGCTGAAGGGCCGAATGGCCGCGGCGGGAGCCCGCGAGGTGCGCCTGGAGGTCGACAAGCGCAACGACGCCGCGATCCGGTTCTACGAGAGGATGGGCTTCCGGGCCACGCGCACGCTGCCGGACTACTACGGCGCGGGCCTCGACGGCCTGCGCATGACGCGCCGGCTCGAGAGGGTCAGGCCCGGCAGTAGGACGGCACCCAGCTCTTCGCGATGACGTCCTCCGGCATCGTGGTGTAGCGGAAGGCCCTCGCCTCCCGCACCATCCGCCCGATGTCGAAGAGGTGCCTGGCCTCGGGCAGGTCCCGGTAGAAGGCGCGGAACATCGGCCCGACCATCGCCCGCGCGGCGTGGATGCCGATCTTTCCGATGAAGTTGCGCCGCTGGCCGACGTGGGCCATCTCGTCCGTCATGATCTCGCGCAGCAGCGCCCGCACACGGTCGCGCGCCTCCGGCTCGTCGCCCATGACGTCGTCGATCACGGTGTCGATGTGGAGGTACAGGGTCAGGCCCATCAGCTCGCTGACGAAGGCCGGCGGGTTCATCAGGACGCCCGGGAAGCGCGAGAAGACGGCGTACATCCGGCGCATCCCGTTGCCGGGCGGCACCCACTCGACGCGGTCGAGGTGAAAGGTGCGGAACATCTCGTGGAAGAGCCGGACGTGGCTGAACTCCTCGCAGAGATGGTAGCGGCTGATGCGCTGCGTGGTCCGCACGGCGAACTTGATGGACGGGGTCGCGTCCCAGGCGCAGGAGATTCCCGCCCACTCGTGGCGGGCGAACTTGTAGAGAAAGGTCAGCAGCAGGGTCTTGCGGTCGAAGGTCGACGGGTCCTCCTGCAGCTTCACGTAGTTCCGGTAGAAGCGCTCGGGGTCCGGCAGCGGCTTCTTCGAGCGCACGGGGTTGGCGTGGAAGCGGGCCAGGATCTCCTTCTTGCGGGTCAGGTCCTTGCTCTCTTCGATGATCTCGCCGTCGTGGCGCTGCGTGAAGGCCCAGTAGGACTCGAAGTTGTCCTCCCGCTCGCGGTCGGTGGCGGGCGTGAAGATCGACTTGAACCGGTTCGGAGCGGCGGACGGGGTGGCGGCGGCGGCTGGGCTCATAGGCCGCCGATCCTACCCGATTTCCGGCTTTCGGCGAGTGGATCGGGCGGCGCGAATCGCGCGAGCGGGCTCTCCGTCAGTGGGCCCGGGCGAAGCCCGAGCGCTCAAGCTCGCCTGCGGGAGTGCGCGAGTTGTTCAGGAAGGCCTGGAACGCCTCGGCCGGGAGCGGGCGCGAGAAGAGAAACCCCTGGAGCTGGTCGCAGTCGCGGTCCTTCAGGAACGTCAGCTGCTCCTCGGTCTCCACGCCCTCCGCGATCACGACGAGCTCGAGCGAGCGCCCCATCGCGATGACGGCCATGGCGATCGCGGCGTCGTCCTTGTCGCCGGGCAGATCGCGCACGAACGACTGGTCGAGCTTGATGCGGTCGATGGGGAAGCGCTTGAGGTAGTTCAGCGACGAGTAGCCGGTGCCGAAGTCGTCCATCGAGATCCGCACGCCCTGCTTCTTCAGGCCCGCACAGCGTGTTGATGGAGTGCTCGGCGTTCTGCATCGCGTTGGACTCGGTGATCTCGAGGTCGAGCTTGTCGGCGTCGAGCCCGGTCTCCGCCAGCGCGTTCGTGACCTGGCTGACGAGGTCGGACTGCTGGAACTGGCGGGAGGAGAGGTTGACGGAGACCGTGAGTCCGGGGAACCCCTTCTCGTGCCACTTGCGCGCTTCGGCGCAGGCCGTGCGCAGGACCCACTCGCCGATCGGGACGATCAGGCCCGAGAGCTCGGCGATCGGGATGAACTCGCCCGGCGCGATCATCCCGAGCTCGGGGTGCTTCCAGCGCAGCAGCGCCTCGGCGCCGAGCACCTCGGCCGTGTTGAGGTCGATGAAGGGCTGGAAGTGGAGCTCGAGCTCGTCGTTGGCGACCGCCTGCCGGAGGCGGCTCTCGAGCGAGAGGCGCTCGACCGCCTTGGCGTTCATCGCGGGCGTGTAGAGCTGGTAGTTGTCGCGCCCCTGCTCCTTGGCCCGGTACATCGCGGAGTCGGCGTTGCGGACGAGCGTCTCGGCGTCGTGCCCGTCGGACGGGTAGACCGCCACGCCCAGGCTCGTCGTCACGAAGAGCTCGCGGCCGTCGATCCAGAACGGGTCGTGGATCGCGTCGCAGACCTTCTTCGCGATCTTGGCGGCGTCCTCCTCGGCGTTGATGCCCGGCACCAGCAGCGTGAACTCGTCGCCGCCGAGGCGCGCGACGGTGTCGCCCTCGCGGACGTATTCCTGGATCCGCTCGGCCACCTGGCGCAGGAGCTCGTCGCCGACCGAGTGGCCGAGGGAGTCGTTGATCACCTTGAAACGGTCGAGGTCCAGGAACAGCACCGCGAGGCGCTGGTTGTGCCGGTGCGCCTGCGCGACCGCCAGCGTCAGACGGTCGCTGAAGAGCAGCCGGTTCGGCAGGTTCGTCAGGGGGTCGTGGAACGCGAGGTGCTTGACCTGCTCTTCGGCGCGTTTCCTCTCGGTGATGTCGATCGTGGTGCCCTCGATGACCGAAAGCCGCCCGTCCGGCCCCTCGAGCAGGTTCTCGCTCTCGAGCACCCAGACCTTGCTGCCGTCCTTGCGCTTCAGGCAGAGCTCGTAGTTGGTCAGGCTCTGGCGCTCGAGCAGCTTGGCCAGCGCCGCCTGGCGGTCCTCCGGCTTCAGGTAGAAGTCCCAGGCGGCCTGCTGGAGGACCTCCTCGCGCGAGGCGTACCCGAAGATCCGGGCGAAGGACTCGTTGCAGTCGAGGATGCGCCCTTCCAGGGTCGAGCGGTAAACGCCGGCGAGATTCCTCTCGAAGAGCGCGCGGTAGCGCTTCTCGGAGAGGCGCAGCGCCTCTTCGATCTGGACGAAGTTGCGCAGCGCCTCGTCGGCGCGCGCCCGCTCGGCGAGGTCGCGGACGAACAGGGTCGTCAGGCGTTTGCCGTCGCGGACGAGCTCGCCGCAGGTCAGCTCCAGCGGGAGCGTGCGCCCGTCGGCGTGCCGGCCGGCCGCGCCGAAGCGCACGGGCTGGCCGTCCTCGGCCTTCGGGCGATGGGGCTGGAAGTCGGGCAGGAGCGAGGTCACGGGCTGGCCGATCAGCGCCGCGACCGCATAGCCGAAGAGCGTCTCGGCCGCGCGGTTCGCGAAGAGCAGGGTGCCGGCGGCGTCGATCGTCAGGATCGCGTCGGGAGCCGACTCCGCGAGGGTGCGGTACCGCAGCTCGCTCTCGCTCAGCGCCTTCTGGGCGTGTCGCCGCTCGCGGCGGATCTGCGCCTCGCGGAGCTCCCGTTCGAGGATCGGACACAGCCGCACGAGGCTCGCTCGCGGGATGCAATTCTGCGCGCCGGCCTTCATCGCGCGGATGGCGGTCTCCTCGCCGAGCGTCTCGGAGACGATGAGGAACGGCACGTCGATGTCGCGGTCCTTCAGGAGCGACAGCGCGTCGAACGCTCCGAGCGAGCTCGCCGCGATGTCGGAGAGGACGACGTCCCAGGCTCCGTCGGCGAGCGCCGCCTCGAGCTCTTCGCGGGTCGTCACGCGGTGGACCTCCGGCTCGAAGCCTCCGCGACGGAGCTCCTCGGAGAGGAGCCCGGCGTTGGACGGAGATTCGTCCACCACGAGAGCCCGGACAGGCACGCTCATTTGTGAGTCCGATAATTATAGAGAGGTCAGCCCTTTACGTCTCCTGTCCTTCCCCGCGCGATTGCGGGAAGAAGGACAGGTGTCCGCCGGGAGCTGTCCTCAGGCCCGGGCGGCCTTGAGGATCGCGAGGGCGACGGTCTCGACGCCGTTCAGCACGAACTGGACCCCGATCACGGCCGTGATCAAACCCATGATTTTGGACACGATGCGCTGTCCGGTGTCGCCGATCCGGCGGACGATCGCCGGCGCGGAAAGCAGGACCACGAGGGTCAGGAGGATGTTCGCGGCGATCGCGATCGCCAGCGCCACCCTGTGACCCCCGTCACGTGCCTGTCCCACGAGAACCATCACCGTCGAGATCGCGCCCGGGCCGGCGATCAGCGGCATGCCGATCGGAACGATCGAGGGATCGCGCGTGACGACGACCTCGCCGCGGTCCTGCCGCTCGTCGCCCTGGAGGGTCGAGAGGCCCATGATCGTGAAGAGGATGCCGCCGGCGATCTGGAACGCGGGGAGCGTGATCCCGAAGGCCGAGAAGATCGCGCCTCCCGTCAGCGCGAAGACCGCGAGGATCAGCGCGGCCGCGAAGCAGGCCCGCAGCGCCATGCGCCGGCGCTCGCCCGGCATGCCGGCCGTCATCGAGACGAAGATCGGGGCGGCCTCGATCGGGTTGATGACCGAGAAGAGCGACGAGAAGGCGAGGACGACGAACTTGGCGTCGGCCGACGAGAACATGCGGCAATACTAGTACGCGCTGCGGGGCCTTTTCGCCCGTCAGCGCTCCTGTAGAATCGCCCTCCCCAGCATGGACGCCATCCGGATCCGCGGCGCGGCGGCAGCACAACCTCAAGAACATCGATCCTGCGATCCTGCCGCGCAACAAGCTCGTGGTCATCACCGGCGTCTCCGGCTCGGGCAAGTCGTCGCTCGCGTTCGACACGCTCTACGCGGAAGGGCAGCGCCGCTACGTCGAGTCGCTCTCGGCGTACGCGCGCCAGTTCCTCGAGCAGATGGAGAAGCCCGACGTCGACTCGATCGAGGGCCTCTCGCCCGCGATCTCGATCGAGCAGAAGACGACCTCGCGCAACCCCCGCTCGACGGTCGGCACCGTCACCGAGATCTACGACTACCTGCGCCTGCTGTTCGCGTCGGTCGGGCGGCCGCACTGCCACCGCAGTGCGGCCGGCCGATCGCATCGCAGACGGTCCAGCAGATCGTGGACCGCGCTCTGCGGCCTCCCGGCGGGCACGCGAGTTCAGGTCCTCGCGCCCTACGTCCGCGGGCAAGAAGGGCGACCTACCGGAAGCAGATGCCGCGAGATGGTCAGGAGGGCTTCGTCCGCGCGCGCGTCGACGGGAAGATCCGTCGACCTCTCGACGACCTCGACGCTCGACAAGCAGAAGAAGCACACGATCGAGATCGTCGTCGACCGCCTCGTGGTGCAAGCCGCGACGCGAGGAGTACCGCAAGCGCCTCACCGACTCGGTCGAGACCGCGCGCGGGTCGCCGGGGGCTCTCGTGCTCTCGGTCGCGGACGGTAAGCGCGAGGAGCTCCTCTCGCGGCAACTACGCCTGCCCCGACTGCGGCGTGTCGGTGACGGAGATCGCGCCGCGGATGTTCTCGTTCAACTCGCCGTACGGCGCCTGCACCGACTGCGACGGGGCTCGGCGTGAACCTGAAGGTCGACCCGGAACGCCTCGTGGTGGACCCCGGCACGGTCGATCGAGGACGGCGCGATCGCGATCCTGGAGCCCGGGCTCGACCAACTGGCGGTCGCGGCAGATGGCGACCCTCGCGAAGCACTACAAGTTCGCCTCGACGAGCCCTTCGGCAAGCTCTCGAACGGCCGCGCAGAAGGTCGTGCTCTACGGGTCCGGCGAGGACGAGATCAAGTTCTCCTACGTGGACGAGAAGGGCGACGTACGACTGGCGCTCGCTCGTACGAGGGGCTCGTGCCGATGCTCGAGCGGCGGTACCGCGAGACCGAGCTCGGAGAGCCGCCGCGAGGAGCTCGAGAAGCTACATGGCCGCCGAGCCGTGCCCGGCCTGCGCGGGGGCGCGACTGAAGCCCGAGGCGCTGGCGGTGCGGTCGGCGGGACGCCCGATCGACGAGGTCGTCCTCGGCGACGATCGCCGACGTCGTCGCGTTCTTCGAGGACGCTCCGGCTGACGCCCCGCGAGGGCGAGATCGCGGGCAAGATCCTCAAGGAGATCCGCGACCGCCTGCGGCTTTCTCGACAACGTCGGGCTCGGCTACCTCAACCTCGATCGCGCGGCGCGGCCTCGCTCTCGGGCGGCGAGTGCCAGCGGATCCGCCTCGCGACGCAGATCGGGTCGAAGCTCACGGGCGTGCTCTACGTCCTCGACGAGCCGTCGATCGGCCTCCATCAGCGCGACAACCGCAAGCTCCTCGACACGCTCCAGTCGCATGCGCGACCTCGGCAACACCGTCATCGTCGTCGAGCACGACGAGGAGACGATCCGCTCCGCCGACTGGGTCGTGGACCTGGGGCCGGGCGCGGGGCGTCCTGGCGGGCGCATCGTGGCCGAGGGGCCGCCGGACGACCTCGACCGGTTCCCCGGATCGCTGACGGCGAAGTACCTCTCGGGCGAGCTCGCGATCCCGATCCCGGACCGGCGCCGCCCCGGCTCCGGCAAGGCGATCGTCGTCCGGGGCGCGCGCGAGCACAACCTGAAGGGCATCGACGCCCGTTTCCCGCTCGGCATCATGACCGCGGTGACCGGCGTCTCGGGCTCCGGCAAGTCGACCCTCGTCAACGACATCCTCTACCGGGCCCTCTCGCGCGCCCTGCACGGCGCCGCCGAGAAGCCCGGCGCGCACGCGAAAGTGCGAGGGCATGTTCGAGCACTCGACAAGGTCGATCGACGATCGACCAGGCGCCGATCGGCCGGACGCCGCGGTCGAACCCCGCGACGTACACGAACGTCTTCAATCCGATCCGCGAGCTCATGTCGAAAACGCCCGAGGCCCGCGCGCGCGGCTACCTGCCCGGCCGGTTCTCCTTCAACGTGAAGGGCGGCCGCTGCGAGGCGTGCGACGGCGACGGCCAGATCAAGATCGAGATGCACTTCCTGCCGGACATCTACGTCACGTGCGACGTCTGCGGCGGGCGGCGCTACAACCGCGAGACGCTCCAGGTCCTCTACAAGGGCAAGTCCATCGCCGACGTCCTGGAGATGACGGTCGAGCAGGCGCTCGAGATCTTCCAGAACGTCCCGCCGATCGCGAACATCTGCCGTACGCTGGTCGACGTCGGCCTCGGCTACATCCAGCTCGGGCAGTCGGCGACGACGCTCTCCGGCGGCGAGGCGCAGCGCATCAAGCTCGCCCGCGAGCTGGCGCGCCGCTCGACCGGCCGCACCCTCTACCTGCTCGACGAGCCGACGACCGGCCTCCACTTCGACGACATCGACAAGCTCCTCGGCGTGCTGCGCTCGCTCGACGGAGAAGGGCAACACCGTCATCGTCATCGAGCACAACCTCGACGTCATCAGCACCGCCGACTGGGTCCTCGACCTCGGGCCCGAGGGCGGCGACGGCGGCGGCCGCATCGTCGCCGAGGGGACGCCCGAGGACGTCGCGGCGACGAAGGGCTCGCACACCGGCCAGTTCCTCCGGCGGGCGCTCGCCTCCGTCCGGGAGAAGGCGCGGAGATGAGTCGCCGCGCCCTTCTCGCCGCGGCGGCGGGCGTTCTCGCGGCGGCGCTGCTCGCTGCACAGGCGGCGGCCCCCGCGCCGACCGCGCCGGCGAAGCCGAAGCCGAAGGCGAAGAGCTCGGCTCCGCCTCTCGACTTCACCGGAATCTGGGTGCTCGACCCGGCGGCGAGCCGCGGGGTCACGAAACAGATGGAGGGGGCCGTTCTCCAGGTGCGGCAGAACGGCAACCGCATCTGGATCGAGGCAGTCGAGAATCCGCGCACGAGGATCACGGCGGAGGAGATCCTGGTCGACGGCCAGGTCTACGAGAAGGCCCTCGGCGCCGGCAAGAAGGGCACGCTCGAGGCCGCGTGGGGCAAGGACCGTCAGTCCCTGTGGCTGCAGGCCGTGGTCTCGACCGACGAGGAGCCGGTCGCCGCGACGCAGCGGATGATCTGGCGCCTCCAGGACGGCGGCAAGACGTGGACGCGCCAGACGCGGACCCTCCAGCCCGACGGCTCCAAGGACACCTTCCTCGTCTTCCGCAAGCGCGAAACGAAGAAGTAGGGTCAGCCCTGCAACTCTGACTTCTGGGGTCAGGCCTGCATCCCTGACTCTTTCCCGACGAGGACCTATTTCATCGCCAGCGCCGCGGCGTTGAACGGATCGAGGGCCAGCGCCGCATCGCGTGCCGCCCGGGCCGCGGCGGCATCGCCCCGCTCGAGCTCGACCCGGGCGAGGCCCACGAGCACGGCGGCGCTGGACGGATCGAGCTGCGCCGCGAGGGCGTAGGCCGCGCGCGCCCCTTGCAGATCGCCGAGCGCGGCGAGACCCTCGGCGGCGGCGTGCTGGGCGGCCGCGTCCTGGGGCGAAAGGGACGAGGCCTGGCGCAGGGCCGCGGCCGCCGCCTCCGCCTGGCCGGCCGCGGCGAGCGCCTGGCCCGCGGCCAGCTGCAGGGCGCCGTTGCCCGGCTCCTTCTGCAGCGCGGGCGTCAGCAGGGGCGGCGCCTCGGCGCCGCGGCCCGTCTCGAGGAGCAGCGTCGCCGCCGCGAGCGCCAGCCCCGCGTCGGCCGGCGTCCGCGCGAGCGCGGTGCGCAGCGTCTTCTCGGCGGCCGCGTCGTCCCCGAGCGCCCGCTGCGTGTCGGCCAGGCGCGCGGCCGCCTCGACGTCCGCCGGGTCCACGACGAGGGCGCGCGCGAACGCCGCCGCGGCCTTCCCGTTCCAGCCCTTCGCACGGTACTGGTTGCCGAGGCCGACGAGGAACTTGGCGTCCGTCACCTCGCCCCGGACGCTTTCCTCCATCAGGCGGATGGCCGGGTCCGCGCGGCCGATCGACGCCATCGCGAATCCCAGCAGGTACCGCGCGCGCGCGTCGAGGTCGCGCGCCTCCTCGAATCCGGCGATCGCGGGCAGCGTCTTCGTCTGCAGCGCCTGCACGCCCGCATCGTTGAGCGACGTCGTGTCGGTGTAGCCCGCGCGGGGCGACAGGTATTCGATCACGGGCCGGTCGTCGCTGTGCAGGCCCTGAACGTCCGAGAGCATGCGATCGAGATCCTCGCCGTCGAGGACGAAGGGGGCGAAGATCGACAGCGGGTGCCAGAAGCCCATCGCGACGAGGTCGTCGTTGACGCCGGGCACCGCGGCGATGCGGCCCCGGAGGCGCGCCAGGTCCCAGGCCGTGGGCTCGACGGTGCCCATGAGGATGATGTCGCCGCGGTTGGGCCGCCAGAACGACGCGTGCGGAAAGCTCGCGCGGAAGGTCCCGACGATCAGCTTCATCTGCTCGGGCGGCAGCGAGTGGCCGTGGAACCACTGCACCATGACGCCGCCCGGGTTGAGCCGCGAGCGCGCGAGCTCGTAGAACTCGCGGGTGAAGAGGTTGCCGACCCCGGCGACCCAGACGTCGGACGGGTCGGAGAGGATCACGTCGTAGCGCTTCTTGCGGGCGAGCAGCGCGTTGCGCCCGTCGGCGACCAGGAAGCGCACGCGCGGGTCGGCCAGGATGTTCCGGTTCTCGGCGGCGAAGAGCCGGGCGGCGTTGCGCGCGCCGGCCTCGATGTCGGCGATCTCGATCGACCGGACGGGGTAGCGGGCGATCGCCGCCGCCGAGACGCCCGTCCCGAGCCCGAGCACGAAGACGTCCTTCGGGTCGGGGTGCGCCAGCATCGGCAGGTGCCCGAGCAGGAGCTGGTTGGCCATGTCGCCGGGATCGGTCGAGGCGTCGGTCTTCCCGTTCGAGCGATAGAACCGGTGCGCCCCCTGGCGGTCGACCGAGAGCGTCGTCGCGATGCCGTCCTCGTAGAAGAGCAGCTCCGAGTTCTTTTCCGCGTCGATCAGGCCCTGCGCCGTGCCGTAGATCGCGGCGTAGAAACCGGCGCCCTGCGCGAGGAGCCCCTTCGGCCACGCCGGCAGCAGGATCGCGACCGCCAGCGCGGCGGCGGCCGCCGCGAGCCCGATCCGCCGCGCGCGCGCCGACCCGTCGCGCAGGAGCGCGAGCACGCCGCCGAGCCCGGCCGCCGCCGCGGCGACGGTGAGCGTCCCGCGCAGGCCGAGCTGCGGCACGAGGACGAACCCGCCGAGAAACGCTCCGCCGACCGTGCCCGCCGTGTTCCACGCGGTGACCCGCCCGACGCCGCGGCCCATGCGGTCGATGTCCGAAACCGCCACGACGGCGGCGGGGAACGCGACGCCGAAGCAGGCCGCCATCGGCAGGAGCAGGGGGGCCGTCTGCAGGACCTGCCAGATCTGGAGGAGCAGGAACGACTCGCGCACGGCCGGGAACGCCCGCATGTAGACGATCGGCATCCCCGGCACCGCCGCGATGCCGGCGAGGGCCGCGAACGCGGAGGCGACGAGCGCGATGCCGAGCACCCGGCCGGCCGCCACCCGGCGGATGCGGGCGAAAATCGCGCTGCCGATCGAGATCCCGACGAGAAAGAGGAGCAGCATGAGGCCGAACGCGTACACGGAGCTTCCGAAGACGAGCGAGAAGAGCCGCGCCCAGGCCACCTCGTCGATCATGCAGGCGAAGCCCGAGAGCGCGGTGGCCGCCAGGACCAGCCTCGCGCCGCGCGCCGGCTCCGCGGTTCCCGCGGGCGGCTCCGCGGCGGGCGCCCCGGGGGCCTCGGCGGCGGGGCGCGCGGCCCGCGCCATCGCCAGCGCCGCGAGGCCCGCGAGCACGTTGATTCCCACGGCGACGAGCTCGCCGTCGCGCACGCCGACAGTCGGTAGCAGCACGTACGCCGCCGTGCCGGTCCCGATCGCGGCGCCGAGCGTGTTGGCGGCATAGAGCGCGCCGACGCTCGCTCCGATCTCGTCCTCGCGGCCGACGAGCCAGCGGGCGAGAACGGGAAGCGTGCCGCCCATCAGGACGCAGGGGAGCGCCAGGACGAGGCCGACGAGGAGGAACTGGACGACGAAGAAGGCCATCGGCGCGTTCTCGAGCGCCGGGGCGAGGCCGAGGTAGACCGCCTCGACGGCCCGGAGCAGGAACGGCACGGCCAGCCCCAGGCCGCCGATCGCGAGCTCGAGCAGTCCGTAGGCCCGGAGGGACTTGCCGCGGTTGCGGTCCGCCCACGCCCCCAGCAGCCAGCTGCCCGCGGCCAGGCCCCCCATGAACGCGGCCAGCACGGTCGAAACCGCGAGCGTGGTCGAGCCGAAGATGTGGGTGAGCCGGCGGGTCCACAGGACTTCGTAGACGAGCGCGCTCGCGCCGGAGAACGTGAAGATGCCGACCAGCGCGGCTCGCTTGAGGAACGTCGCCTTCCAGGCCGGGAGCATCGACTCCAAGGATGGGGTCTCGGGTTTCGGGTTTCAAGTTCCAAGTTTCTGTAGACTCCCGCCCCGACATGCCCTCGCACCTCCAGCCCGAGCCCTGGCGCGTCAAGGTCGTCGAGTCCATCCGCCGAATCGAGAGGCCGGCGCGCGAGGAGTGCCTGCGCCGCGCCGGCTACAACGTCTTCGGCATCGCGTCCCAGGACATCTACATCGACCTGCTCACCGACTCCGGCACCTCGGCCATGTCCGACGCCCAGTGGAGCGGCCTGATGCGCGGCGACGAGTCGTACGCCGGCGGCCGCAACTTCTTCCACTTCGAGGACACGATCCGGGAGATCTTCGGCTTCCCGCACGTGATCCCGACCCACCAGGGCCGCGTCGCCGAGAACCTTCTCTTCTCGACGGTCTTGAAGCCCGGCGAGATCGTGCCGAACAACACCCACTTCGACACGACCCGCGCCAACGTCGAGGCCAACGGCGGCGTCGCGCTCGATCTGGTCATCCCGGAGGGCCGCGAGCCGGCGGCGCGCCACCCCTTCAAGGGCAACATGGACCTCGGCAAGCTCGAGAAGTGCCTGGCCGAGAACCGGGGCAAGGTCCCCCTCGTCATGCTGACGCTGACGAACAACTCGGGCGGCGGCCAGCCGGTCTCGCTCGAGAACGTGCGCGGCACGAGCGAGATCTGCCGGCGTTTCGGCGTGCCCCTGATCATCGACGCCTGCCGCTTCGCCGAGAACGCCTGGTTCATCAAGCAGCGCGAGGCGGGGCAGGCGGACCGGCCGGTCGGCGAGATCGTGCGCCACGTCTTCTCGCTCGCCGACGGCTGCACGATGAGCGCGAAGAAGGACGGCCTCGCCAACATCGGCGGGTTCCTGGCGCTGCGCGACGAGACGTGGGTCGAGCGGCTCAAGAACAAGCTCATCCTCATCGAGGGTTTCCCGACGTACGGCGGGCTCGCCGGCCGGGACCTGGAGGCGATCGCCATCGGCCTGAAGGAGGTCCTCCACGAGGACTACCTCGCCTTCCGCGTGGGCCAGGTCACGGCGTTCGGCGAGACGCTGGCCGCCGCGGGCGTGCCGGTCGTCGAGCCGATCGGCGGCCACGCCGTATACATCGACGCGCGCGCCTTCGCGCCGCACATCCCGCCCGAACAGTACCCGGCCGAGGCCCTGACGATCGCGCTCTACCGCGAGGGCGGCATCCGCGGGGTCGAGATCGGCGGCGTCATGTTCGGCAAGCCCGACCCCGCCAGCCCCGGCCGCGAGATCCTGCCCGCGCTCGACCTGGTGCGCCTCGCCGTGCCGCGGCGCGTGTACACGAACAGCCATCTGATTTACGTGACCGAGGTCACGGCGGGCTTGCGGCGGGAGCCCGGCCGCCTGCGCGGAGTGAAGATCGTCCGGCAGGCGCCGTTCCTGCGCCACTTCACGGCCCGGTTCGAGCTCCTGTGAGGGGAGAGCGGCCGCGCTACAATTTGGCCCGGCCGTGATCACCGGATTCAATACCGACGTCAAGCATCGGAACCGGGTGTTCCACATCCAGACCGAGGACAAGGGGGACACCAACCCCTGCGTCGAATCCCTCATCTACGTCGGCGGCGAGATCCTGGCCACCAAGCGCACGTCCTACGCCGAGGTCATGAAGGTCACGGGCCGCGACGACCACGCCGTGCAGGACCTCATGGAGCAGCAGCACCGCACCATGATCGCGGCCATCCAGCGCGGCCGGTTCGACGGCCCCAACGGCGGCGTCCAGATCCCGGAGGGGATGTCCGCGACCTCCGAGCCCGAGCCGGAGCCGGAGCCCGAGCGTCCGAGCAAGAAGGTCAAGGGCGACGCGACCGCCCCGCCGGGAACGCAGTCCCCCGTGCCCGCCGACCGCAGCCTCGACCAGATGATCCTCGACTATCTGGTGTCGGACGAGGTGCCCGAGGAGATCGACGTCGCCTTCGCCCCCGCGCCGGACTTCACCGCCGGCCGCTCCGTCCAGACGAAGCTCAAAGCCGTGTCCGGCTCGCCCGCGCGGCCCGTGGCGGGTGCGCTCGTCCAGGTGCGCATCCTCTCGACCTCCGCGCGCGTGTCCACGGTCTTCCAGGGCAAGACCGCCTCCGACGGCACCTGCCCGGTCTCCTTCATGGTGCCCTCGCACCCCAACGGCACCGCCGCCGCCGTCATCCGCGTCACCACGGCGGACGCGAGCGCCGAGGTCCAGTTCCCGATCAAGAAGAAATGAGGGCGGAGCTGTCGGTCACGGTCAACGGCGAGAAGGTCTCGGTGCCCGCCGGCGCCTCCGTGGCCGAGCTGCTCGAGCGCCTGGGCGTCGCGAACCCGCGCGTCGCCGTCGAGCGCAACCGCGACATCGTGCCGAAGGCGGAGTACCGGGCCACGGCGCTCGCCGAGGGGGACGTCTTCGAGGTCGTGGAGCTCGTAGGGGGCGGATAAACCGTCGCCTGAATTTGGGTCGTCGGCGTCGCCCGAGAGCACGCAGGAGGGAAGGAACCATGAACACCCGAGAGCATCTATCGCGGTGCCTCCAGGACGAGAAGCCGAAGTTCCTGCGCGTCCTGCGCGCCGTGCCGCCGGACCGGCTGGATTATCGGCCGCACCCGCGGTCCTCTTCGGCCGGGGACCTCGTCTGGCTTCTTGCCAGCGAGCTCCATGACGCCTGCGTGATCGTCGACCGGGGCGAGATCGATTTCGCCCCGACGCCGGCGCCCGCGACGCTCGACGAGTCGCTTGCGGCCTACGAGCGCAACGCGACCGCGCTCGAAGAGCGGCTGGCCCGGCTCGACGACGCTGCCTGGGAGCGCCCGGTGCGGTTTCGAATGGACGGAAAGGTGGCCTGGGAGGCGCCCCTCGGCGCGATGCTGTGGGGGTTCCTCTTCGACGCGATCCACCATCGGGGCCAGCTCTCGAGCTACCTGCGGCCGATGGGGGCGAAGGTCCCGTCGATCTACGGCCCCTCGGCGGACGATCCGGGGGCGTGACGGCCGGACCGCTCACGGCCCGTTGAGCTCCAGGGGAGAGCTCCAACCGGAGCGGCGTCTCCGAGCCGAGCCGAAGCGCGCCGCGCATCGTCTGGACTCTTCGGTACACCGTGGGGGCTGCGCTCGGTGCGATCGAACCGAAGCCGCGGCCCCGTCGCCGGCCGATTGCGTTCGTCGCTTCGGGTGGGAAGCGAGGCGCTTGCCGCCTTCGCCCCGATCCGCTATTCTCCGCGTCCCGAGTGGGCCGTTAGCTCAATTGGTAGAGCAAGAGACTCTTAATCTCTAGGTTGTAGGTTCGAGTCCTACACGGCTCACCACTCATACCGTCGCCCTGCGGATCGCGCAGTTGCGCGACCGCTGCGGGCTCCCGCGGCGCGCGCCTCCTCCCTCGGTGACTTCGGGAGACTTCGCGCGCCGCGAGCGCAAGCCGCGCTGCGTCCGATCCAGTGGTACAGCGCGGATGTAGGATTCGGCCCCGGGTGGCACCGTCATGACTGCGACCGATCTCGTCGATCGACTGACGAAGCACAGGATTCTCGGCGCCGCGCCTCGCGCGGAGCTCGAGTGGCTGGTCGCGCGCGGGACCGTCCGGCGTCTGGAAGTGGGCGGCGTGCTCTCGACGAAGGGCGCGCCCGTGGAAGGTCTGTTCGTCATTCTTTCGGGTCGCATCGCGATCTTCGTCGATCGCGGCTCCGGTCCGCAGAAGCTCACGGAATGGCGGGAGGGCGACGTGACGGGCGTGCTTCCCTACTCCCGCCTCGTCGCGCCGCCGGGCTCCGTCCTCGTCCAGGAACCCGCGGAGGTCCTCGTCGTGCCCCGCGAGCACATGAACGCCCTCGCCCGGGAGTGCCCCGAGCTCACGGCGATCCTCGTTCACCGGATGCTCGATCGGGCGCGGGAGTTCACGTCGAACGAGCTGCACGACGAGAAGATGATCTCGCTCGGGCGCCTCTCGGCGGGCCTCGCCCACGAGCTCAACAACCCCGCGGCCGCGATCGAACGGAGCGCCGCGCTCCTCGGAAGCCGGCTGGAGGACGGCGAGCGGGCGACGCGCGTGCTCTGCGGATCCGGGCTGACGGAGGCCCAGTTCGACGCGATCGACGCGGTGCGCAACGCCTGCGCGGCCGCGGCCGAGCCGGGGGTGCGGTCGCCGATCGAGCACGCCGAACGCGAAGAGGCCATCACCGACTGGCTCGCCGACCGCGGCCTCGACACGGCCGCCGCCGAGCCGCTCGCCGAAACCGCCGTGACGACCGAGGCGCTCGATCGCCTCGCCGGCGCCGTCGAGGGTCCCGCACTCGACGCCGCGCTGCGCTGGGCCGCCGCCGGCTGCTCGGTCCGCCGCCTCACTTCGGAGATCCAGGACGCCGCGACGCGGATCGCGGGCCTGGTCCTGGCGGTCAAGGGTTTCACGCACATGGACCAGGGGACCGCCGCGGGGCCGGTGGATCTCGCCCAGGGCCTCGGAAACACGGTGGCGGTTCTCAAGTCGAAGGCGCGCGGCAAGTCGGTCGCCGTGTCCGTCCGGGTGGAACCGGGTCTCCCGCGTATCCGCGGGTTCGCGGGCGAGCTCAATCAGATCTGGGGGAACCTGATCGACAACGCGCTCGACGCCGTCCCGGAATCGGGCCGGGTCGAGGTCGTGGCCGGCAGCGAGTCGGGGCGGGTGGTCGTGCGGATCGCCGACAACGGGCCCGGCATCCCCGCCGAGATCCGCGACCGGATCTTCGATCCCTTCTTCACGACGAAGCCGGCGGGGCTGGGGAGTGGGCTCGGCCTCGACATCGTCCGCCGGCTCGTCCAGCACAACGAGGGCCAGATCACCGTCGAGTCGCAGCCCGGCCGCACGGAGTTCCAGGTGGCGCTGCCCGTCGCCGAAACCGAGGACTCCGGGGGCCCGGCATGAACAAGCCCGTTCTGCTCGCGGTGGACGACGATCCGCAGGTCCTCGCCGCGGTGCGGCGCGACCTGCGCTCCCAATACCGGGACAAATACACGGTCGTCAGCGCCGGCTCGGGGCAGGAGGCGCTCGCGACGGTCCGCGAGCTCAAGAGCCGCGGCGATGCCCTGGCGATGGTCATCAGCGACCAGCGCATGCCCGGCATGCTCGGCGGGGAGCTGCTCGCCCGCTCCCGCGAGGTGTACCCGCTCGCTCGGCGCGTCCTGCTGACGGCGTACTCGGACATCGATGCCGCCATCCGGGCCATCAACGAGGCCCACATCGATCATTACCTTTCGAAGCCTTGGGATCCGCCGCAAGAAAAGCTCTTCCCGGTCGTCGACGACCTGCTCGATGCCTGGCAGGCCGAGTCCCTGCCCGAGGCGACGGGCCTGCGGCTGGTGGGTCAGCAATGGGCGACGCGATCGCACGCGATCAAGGATTTTCTGGCGGGCAATCTCATCCCGTATCGCTGGCTCGACGTCGAGCGGGACGCCGAGGCACGGAAGCTGCTCGAGGCGGCGGGCGTATCGACCGACGCGCTGCCGGCCCTGTTCTTCGAGGACGGGAGCGTTCTGACCAACCCGGAGCCGCGCCAGGTGGCCGAGCGGCTCGGCCGGCCGCTCTCGGCCGCCTTCGACGTGTACGACCTCGTGGTCGTCGGGGCCGGCCCCGCCGGACTCGCGGCCGCGGTGTACGGCGCCTCCGAAGGGCTTCGGACGATCCTGCTCGACCGCCACGGCCCGGGCGGACAGGCGGGGACGAGCTCGCGCATCGAAAACTACCTCGGGTTCCCGAACGGCGTCAGCGGCAGCGACCTGACCCGCCGCGCCATCATGCAGGCGCAGCGACTCGGCGCGGAGTTCCTCGCGCCGCTCGAGGTGACCGGCTTGTCGGTCGACGGCGGGTACAAGCACCTCGCGCTCTCCGACGGACGGGAGCTGGTCACGCGGACGATGCTCGCCGCGACGGGGATGATCTACCGCGAGCATCCCGCGCCAGGCGTGGCGGAGCACACGGGCGCGGGCGCTTACTATGGCGCCGCGACCACCGAAGCGCCGGCGTTCCACGGCCGGCGCGTCGTCGTCGTCGGCGGCGGAAACTCCGCCGGCCAGGGAGCCATGCACCTGGCGCGCTACGCCGCGGACGTGCAGATCGTGGTGCGCCGCGAGGGCCTCGGCGAGACGATGTCGCAGTACCTCATCGAGCAGATCGCCAAGACGTCCAGCATCCGCCTGCGCCCCCGGACCGAGATCGCGGGCGTCGAGGGCGACGGCCACGTCGAACGGGTGACGCTCCGTTCCCTGGACGACGGATCGTGCCGGACCGAAGAGGCCGATGCGGTCTTCTTCTTCATCGGGGCCCGCCCGCGAAGCGACTGGCTGCCCGCCGGCGTGCTGCGCGACGCGAAGGGGTTCGTCCTCACGGGCCGCGACCTGATGGCGGCCGAACCCTATCCGCGGACGTGGAAGGAGCAGCGGGAGCCGCTTCTGCTCGAAACGAGCGTGCCGGGAGTGTTCGCCGCGGGCGACGTGCGCGCGGGAGCGATGAACCGCGTCGCCTCGGCCGTCGGCGAGGGCTCCATGGTCGTGCGCCTCGCCCACGAATACCTCGCGCTGACCTGAGCCGATCGCGCGCCGCCGGCGCTTCCTCGAAAGGCCCGATCGGTCAGGATTGGCCGGCGCGCGCCGGCCGCGGGCCCCTCGCGAGCCGGTATGCCGCCAGGACGATGATCGCCGATACGGCCAGCAGGATCAGGACCCGCCAGAAGACGTAGTCGACCAGGCCGTGGGCCCGCTGCGCCGCGGCATCCACGGACCTCTTCGAGATCGCGTCGATCTCCTGCAAGGCCGCGGCCCGCTCCTTGCCGAGACCCTCGAACGCGGCCCTCCGCTCCTGCTCGATCGCGTCCGTCGCCGCCTGGCGCTCCGAGGTCAAGAAAGCGCTGAGGGCCTCGCGCTGCTGTTCGATGGCGGCCAGAAGCTCGCTCCTCTGCGCGTCCAGGAGCTCGCCGATCGGCCCGGTTGCGGCGCCGACCGTTCCGGGCACGTCCGACAGCACCGCCTCCGCCCGCCGGGCGGCCCTTCCGACAGCCTCCAGGTCGTCCAGAGTCGAGCGGAGACTCTCTCGACCGGCGATTTCCCCGGCGAACAGCTCTCCCTGCCAGCGGATCTGCTTGGGCAGCAGCGTGGAGTAGCTTCCCAGGCGCAGCGTCAAGTCCTCCAGCGTGTCGCCCGCCTGCCCGACGACCGCGAGCGCCCCGAGGTCCTCCTGGTCGAAGAACCTCGCAAGCTCGCCGACCGCGGTCGCACGGCCGCTGAAGTTGCCTTCGATCGGATGGGCGCGTGCGAACGTCTCGACCTGCTCGCGCCGGCGGAGGAGCTGTTCCGGGCTGGGCGCGACGAGGGCCGCGATCTGCTCCCCGGCCGCCCGCATCTGCCGGATGGCAGCCACGGCGATTGGCTGCTCCGCGCCGAAGGCCGTCTTTCCGGCTCCCTCGGTGAAGTCGAGCTCCATCTGGGCGAGCAGCACCAGGAGGTCCAGGCCGCCGGCGAGAGGATCGGGCCGAAAGGCGGCCGCGTAGAGCGCCGGGATGCCGTCCGCCTTCCAGAGAAGGGCGCGGCGCCGGACAGCCGCATCGGACGAATTCGACCGGATCGCGTCCGCCGCGTTTTCCAGGGTCCCGCCGAAACGGTCGGCCGCTTCGTAGACGCGGATCCGCAGCTCGTCGGCGCTCATCGTTCCCTTTCCCATCTGTTGAAGGGTCGACTGCCGCGGAGCGGCCGTGGTGGAGCAGGCCGAGCCGAGGACGCTCGCCACGAGGAGTGCGGCCCGGGGCGCGCGCAGGCGTGCGGTGACTTCCATCATCGACGTTCCTCCTTTCGTCACGGACCGGGCTCGTCTTCCGGATCATCCGCCTGAGAGGGGAGGGAGGCGCCTCTTCGCACCTTCCCGCATCGTGGAATCCTATGCCCCGACCGGCCCGGGCTTCCGGGGGATTCGGCCGGAGTCGACGGGGAGCGACAGCCCGGGGCCGTAACCCGGCTTGCCGGCACTAAGGCGAGGTCACCGTTCGCTCGATCATCCACAGAGGAGGATAAGCTACCGAAGACCGCAATCGAGAGTCCTGCCATGAAGCTCAAAGACCGCGTCGCCATCATCACCGGGGCCACGTCCGGCCTCGGCGAGGCGTCGGCGCTTCTCTTCGCGGAAGAAGGCGCGAAGGTGACGGTGACGGGCCGCGACGAGGCGCGCGGCCGCAGGGTGGTCGCCGCGATCGCTGCGGCCGGCGGCAGAGCCCTCTTCGTCAAGGCCGACGTCCGGCTCGCCGGCGATTGCGAACGCGTCGTCGAGGAAACGCTGCGCGCGTTCGGCGGCCGCCTCGACATCCTCTTCAACAACGCGGGCGTGTTCCATCCGCACGACGCCGTCGACTGCACGGAAGAGGAGTGGGACGCGACGGTGGACTCGAGCCTCAAGGGCGCGTGGCTGATGTCCAAGTACTCCCTGCCGACCATGATCGCGCAGCGGCGCGGCGTGATCATTCACCAGTCGTCGGGGTGGGGCATCCAGGGCGGAGACGAGGCCGTCGCCTATTGCGCGGCCAAGGGCGGGCTCATCGTGATGGCCAAGGCGATGGCGATCGATCACGGCAAGCAGGGCATTCGCGTGAACTGTCTCTGCCCGGGCGACGTCGAGACGCCTATGCTGGCCGCCGATGCCGAGGCCCGGCGGATGAGCTACGCCGACTACATGAAGGGCGCGGCCAATCGTCCCCTCGGCCGGGTCGGCACGCCGGCGGAGCTGGCGCGGGCGGCGCTCTTTCTCGCCTCGGACGATTCGTCGTTCATGACCGGCGCCGCCCTGGTGGTGGACGGCGGCGGCGTCGCGGGCTGATCGATGAAAGGCCTGACCGGCAAGCGCGTGGTCATCACGGGCGGCGCGAGCGGGATCGGCGCGGCGACCGTGGAGCGGTTCCTGGAGGAAGGCGCGCGCGTCGCGGTGATCGACAGGGACGAGGCGGGCGGGCGGGCGCTTCGGCAAGGGCATCCGAATCTCGTCGGCGTCGTCAACGCCGACGTGGCCGACGCGGCCGCCGTGGACGCCGCCTTTCGAGAGCTCGACCGTCTCCTCGGCGGCGTGGACGTCGCGATCAACAACGCCGGCATCAGCATTCGTCACGACTTCATGGACATCACGCCCGAAGAGTGGCGCAAGGTGGTCGGCGTCGATCTCGACGGCGTCTTCTACGTGGCCCAGCAGGCCGCCCGGCGCATGCTCGCCGGCGCCGGTGGAGTCATCCTCAACATGGGCTCGACGTCCGGCATGAACGGCTACCCGCGGTACGCCGACTACAACGCCGCCAAGGCGGGCGTGATCGAGCTCACCCGCACGATGGCGCTGGAGCTGGCGCCGACCATCCGGGTGATCGCGGTGTGTCCCGGGTACGTCTGGACCTCCATGCAGGAGGCCGAGTACACCCCGGAGATGAAGGCGGCGGTGGACGCCAAGATTCCGCTGCGCCGCCATGCGACGCCCGGCGAAATCGCCGCCCTCTTTGCCTTTTTGGCCTCCGACGAAGCTCCATACATCACGGGACACCCCGTGATCATCGACGGCGGCGAAATCGCCGGCGGGCTGGCGAGCCGATAACCGTCGCCGCAGGGCCTCGGATCAGACCCTGACCCGGCCCGGACTCACTTCTCGAAGCCGAGCTTCTTCAGCAGCGCCGCGAAACGGGGTTCCGAGCGGAGGGGATCGAAGGCCTTGTCGAGATTGAGCCAGCCCAGCCACTGCGAATCTTCGGCGTAGGCTCGCTCGAGGGAATCCAGGGCCCGCGCGCGATCGCCCAGACCCAGAGCCACGAGCGCCTGGTTGAACGCCGTGACGACGCCGCGCAGCGATTTCTTCTTCAGGTCCTCGGCCTCCGCCATCGCGCGGGCCCGGTCGCCGGAGGCCCCGTAGGCGTACGCGAGCCAGGCGGAGACGAATGCCGGCGACTCCATCGCTTTGGCCTTTCGCAGCTTCGTAATCGCGTCCGGGAGCCTTCCCGCCTGGATTTCGACCCACCCTTCTTCGAATGGAGCGAAGAAGTAGGTCGGATCGAGATCGGCGGCCCTCCGGGCCCGCTCCCGGCCGGCCTCGTAGTCACCGTGAAAGCCGAATGCCATGGCCGAGTCGATGGGGATCTGCGGGGAGAGCGGGTCGAGCTCGAGCGCGCGCTTGCCCTCGGCGATGGCTTCGTCGAACCTCCCCTGGAACGCGAGCCCGATCCCGAACTGGTCGTGCGCGAACGCGTAGTTCGGGTTCAGCGCGAAGGCCCGGCGGAATTCGGCCTCGGCGCCTGCCCAATCGTATTCGTACCAGAGCTTGAAGTTCGCCAGCGAGGCGTGGGCTTCGGCGGAGTTGTCGTCGAGGGCGATGGCCTTCTCGGCGGCCGCCTTGGCCTTGGGCCTCGCTTCGGAGGCGGTCAGGACTCCCTCGTTGTAGCCGGCCCAGAGATAGGCGTCGGACAGTCCCGAGTACGCGGGCGCGTAGGTCGGATCCAAACCGGTCGCCTCCTCGAATTGTGCGATCGCCTTGCTCAGGTTCTCGTCGCTCGGGCGGTTGAAGAAGTACCGGCCCTTCAGATAGGCGTCGTACGCCGCTGGATTCACGCTGGGTGCGCGCGCCAGCCGCGACTGCTCCTCGGGAGTCAACCGAATGTGGATCTCGCGCGCGATCGCCGACGCCAGCTCGTCCTGCAGCGCCAGCACGTCGCGCGAGTTCCGCTCGAAGCTCTTGGCCCACAGGTGCCGATCGGCCCGCGCGTCGATCAGCTGAGCGGTGATCCGCACCTTGTCGCCGGCGCGAAGCACCGAGCCCTCCACGATCGCATCGACGTTGAGCATTTTGGCGATCTCGGGGGTCGGCGGCCGGTTGCGCCCCTTGAACTGCATCGCCGAGCCGCGTGAGATCACCCTGAGCTGGCTGATGGTGGCGAGGGCGGCCGTCAGTTCGTCGGTCATCCCTTCGGCGAAGTAGTCCTGGCCGGGATCACCCGAGTAGTTGTCGAGGGGAAGAACGGCGATCGATCGGATCGCAGGTTGCTTGGTCCCGGCTTCGGGCGCGCGAGAGGGCGGGGGCATGAACCTCCGCGCGACCAGATACAGCACGGCGAGCAGGATGGCGACGCCGACGGCCGCCCAGGCGGGGCGTTTCCAGACCGGTCGCGCGGCGGGGGGGGCGCGCTCCACGACGACTTCCTGGGATCGGGGCGAAGAAGCCGCCGGTGGGGAAGAGGTCTCGTTCCGCAGATCCCGAAGCTCGTTGTACACGTCGCGCGAGGTCTGGTAGCGGTCGCGCGGGTCCTTCTCGAGACATCGGCGGAGGATCCTCGACAGGTGTGTCGGCAGGTCTCCGCGGCGGTCCGTGACGGCGGGAGGCGTGTCCCGGAGGATCGAAGAGATCATGTCCACCGCGCTCGCGCCCTGGAACGGCCGTTCGCCGGTCACCATCTGGTAGAGAACGACGCCGAGGGAGAAGACGTCGGACCGCGCATCGACCTTGCCTCCCCGCGTCTGCTCCGGAGACATGTAGGCGACCGTGCCGAAGACCTGGCCCTCGCTCGTCAGGTTCGCGCGGCTCTCCGTCGGGGTGCTCGTGAGATCGGGACTGGAGTCCACGGCCTCGAGCTTGGCGAGTCCGAAGTCCAGCACCTTGACGCGTCCCTCGCGCGTCACCATCACGTTGCCGGGCTTCAGGTCCCGGTGCACGATGCCGCGCTCGTGCGCGGCCGACAACGCATCGGCGAGCGGCACGGCGATCTCGAAGAACCGCGAGAGCGGAAGGCCGCCCGACGCGATGAGGGTGTCGAGAGTCTCGCCCTCCACCAGCTCCATGGCGAGGAACCGGCTGCCGCCGGCCTCCTCCACCGAGAAGATGGTGACGATGTTGGGGTGGTTCAGCGAGGCGAGCGAGCGGGCCTCGCGCTCGAAGCGGGCCAGGCGCTCCGGATCCTGCGCCACCGCCGCCGGGAGCATCTTGATCGCCACGTCCCGCCCGAGCTTCGTGTCGGTGGCCCGGTACACCTCGCCCATCCCGCCCGCACCGATGGCGGCGGTAATGCGGTAATGGCCGAGGCTGCGGCCGATCACCTCGGGCCTGCCCGGCGCGGGAATGCGGCGATTTGGGCTGCGTATCGTGAAATGACGGGGAGATTCTAGTCCCGGCGCGGAGCCCTCCGGCGAATCATTCCTCGACCGGGGCGAGCCTGTCGGAGTAGTCTGCGGTTTCAACAAGGAGCTCGTGATGAAGAAAAACCTGGCTGTCCTCGTGTCGGCGATCGGACTGTTCGGCCTCGTGACCTCGGCATCGGCTCAGACGCGCCCCGGAGTCGGGGACCAAGCCCATCGAAACCTTCACCGCCCGCGCGTTCCAGATGCAGACCGGCCAGACCGGGATCGTCGAGATCACGATCGGCCGCTGGTCGACGGATGCGGAACGCGAGATGCTGCTCGGCGTCCTGAAGGAAGCGGGCCAACCGGCCATGCTCGTGCAGATGGAGAAGCTGCCGCAGGTCGGCTACATCAAGATGCCGGACACGATGGGAGTCGCCCTCTTCTTCGCCCGGTCGAACGAGCTGCCCGACGGAACCCGCCAGGTCGTGCTCGCGACGGACCGGACGGTCGGCATGGCGACGCGCGCGCCGCAGGCGAGCCAGTACGACGCCACGATCGTCGAGATCCGATTCAAGAAGGGCAGCGACAAGGGCGAGGGAAAGCTGGTCCTGGCCGGCAAGGCGTCCGTCGGCAAGGATGGGAAGGTCCAGATTTCCAATTACCAGGGCGAGCCCGTGAGGCTCATGGACGTCCGGTCGAAGACGCCCTAGCGCCGGCGCCGGACCGGGCTTGAGACGGGACGACCTCGCCCGTTGCGGTAGACGGAGGACTCGGACAGCGGACTCGGCCAGGTGGGTCGACGGATCGACCTGTTGCGAGGTTCGTGGTCGTTCGGGTCCTCCGCCGCGTCTCGCCCGGTAACACGCGAATCGGTGGCGCAGGCTCGAACGCGGCCGCTGCGATATCCGGCACGCCCGGGGGAGTTACGGGAGCCTGAACCCCTTCACCAGGAACGCGGCCATCTGGTCGCGACGCACGGCCGACTCCGGACAGTACAGTCCGGCACCGCACCCACCGGTCACGCCCTCCCGCGACAGCTGCTCGATGAAACCGCCGGCCCAGTGGGACGCCGGCACGTCCGTGAACACCGTTCCCGTGGAGGGGTAGGTGCAGGCCGCGGGGTGCCGAGACTTGGTCAGGAAGACGGCCATCTGCGCCCGTGTCACGGGTGCGGTGGGGCAATAGTTGCCTCCGCCGCAGCCCCCCGTGACTCCGTCATGGAAGAGTGCCTCGACCCACGGCGCGAAGGGGGAAGACACCGGCACGTCGGCGAAGAGCCCGGTCGCGGCAGGCGGCACGTATGCGGATCCGTGCATCCCGCGCTCGAGGAACACGGCCATCTGCGCCCGTGTCACGTTCGCCCCGGGACAGTAGACGAGCGGCGAGACGCCGCAGCCGGACGTGACCCCCGCGTGGTAGATGCGCTCCACGACGGACGCGAACGTCGAGGTCACGGGCACGTCGGCGAAGCTCCCACCGACGGCGAGAGAAACGGTCGCGAGGTTGGACCAGGTCGAGCCGTCCCAGGCCGCGAACCCGAAGGCCGTGCTGCCGACGAAGCCCGGCGCCGGATAGATCGTCGCGGTGCTCCCGCTCAACGCCACGGTGCCGTTGGCGGGCTGAGTGACGATCCGGAAGTCGAGCGGGTTGCCGTCGACGTCGTTGGCGGCCAGGGAAACGGAGGTCGGCACGTAGGCGGTCGTGCCCGCCGTTCCGCCGCTGGCGACGGGCGCGTGGTTCGGGTTTTCGTCGTCGCTCGACGGACCCTGATGGCAGTCGAAGCATCCGACCTGGAATCCTCGCCACAGGACCTTGCTCCCGAACTCGGTCGAAAGCGTGCGATGGTCGGCCGCCCGGGACAGCACGGTGCCGCGGTAATCGGTGCCATGACAGGCGGCGCAGTCGATGATGGTCGCGTTCCCCGACTCGAGAGCGTCCCCGTGTCGGTTGATCCAGCCCTGGCCGATCGGGTGCATTCCGTGAGGTCCCCCGCTGACGGTGTCCGGGTCGCTCCCGTGGCACGAGATGCACTCGACCAGGGTCCCTTCGTGTCCCTGCAGGTTCAGACTCTGGAGATTGTCGTTGGGATGCGAGCTCGGATACTCGGCATGGGTCGCGCCGTGGCAGGCCTCGCACTGCAGATCGCCGTGGCCCGCTGAAAAGCGGTAGAGCGAAAGTCCCGACGCCGGTGTATCGGGGTTCGTGGCGTATGTCGGATTCACGGCGACGCGCGGCTCTCCGTTCGTGTCGAACGCGCTCGTGTATCGGATCTGGCCGTTGTTGCTCGTGGCCGTGCCCGTGTGGCAGCTCTGACAGACGGGCTCCTCCAGCCAGCCCTGGCGGCCGATCGCGCCGACCCGGCTCATGCTGCCGTGACACTCCTGGCACTGGATCGCGAGCGAGCCGTCGGCCGCGACGGCATTGCCCATCGGCCCGCGCAGGCACCGCGTCTCCGAGCCCGGATGGCACCGGTAGCAGGCGGCGCGGTTCGTCGCGTCGTCGAGGGTCTGGCCGGTCGCCGGATCCGTCACGCTCGCGTGGTAGGCATGCAGCGCCTCGGTCATCGGCTTGATTCCCGCCTGACCCGTGCCCGGCAGGGCGTTGGATGCGTGACAGCGGGCGCACAGCACGGACGTCCCGTCCGTGGCAGCGGTCGCATACAGGCCGGCGGCGTTGTAGCCGGCGAGCGCGAGCGCGTCGGCGTAGGAAGGGTCTTCCGCCTGTCGGTCATCGTGCAGCCGCAGGACGTTGAACTTGTAGTCGCGCTCCGAGTCGCAATCGTTCGCCCAGCCTGCGGCGGGCCTGGCGGCCGGCACGGTCCCCGAGCCGTGACAGGTGCGGCAGTCCATTTCGTCCGACACGGGAAGGACGACGTTGGTGCTCGTCAGGAGCGCTCCAACCGCGTTGCGGACCGCGACCCGCATCATCGGGTAGGGGTTCTTCGCGTGAGCGTCGTCGTACGGGGTGATCGGGATGCCCTCCGCCCCGAAAACGCTGCTGGTGGTGTCGAACGCCATCGGCTGCGGCACGTTTCCCGCGCCCGGCATCGCGTTGCCGGCGAGACCGATGTCGTCGGCCAGGGAAACGCCGAAGAGTGCGAGGACGTGCTGCCAGAAATCGGTCTTGCCGATCGACGTTCCGTTGGACGAGCCGGCCGGGTCGGCGACGGCCTCGTAGGTCACGGTCACACCCGCGGGATCGGTGATCAGATGCCCCGAGGGGTCCACAACCTGCGCCTGCAGAGTATTGAACGGTGGCAGGATCGAATAGACCGAGTACTCGGCATCCATGCAGTGCATCCCCAGATTGTTCCAGGCGACCGCGCGCCAGGCCGCCGTCGGGGCTGCTGCCACCACCATCGCCCCCGCCAGAGTCAGCAATGCAATCTGCACCTTCCTACGCATCTGGACCTCCCATGGCGCCGTGCGATGGCCGCAATCAGCTTAGAAAGCTTCCGCGTCCCCGTCCTGATGCGGACACATCGAATCGGTTGGCGATCAACGCCGTGCACAGCGACGCGCGCTCCGCGCCGTTCGCTCTCGTCGGCGCCCTGGATCCCGGCGGCGATCACTTCTTTCACGCCATCCGCGCCGACCGGCGCGGCTAGAACATCGCGGCCGGTTCGCTGCTACGGCGCGTAGAGCTCCAGGCCGAACGTCTTGACGAGAAAGACCGCCATCTGCCCGCGGTTGTTCGCGTTGCCGGGACAGTAGTTGCCGCCGCCGCAGCCTCCGGTGATTCCGCGCGCCGCGAGATCCTCGATCCACCGGTCGAAGGCCCCGCCGGTGCACGGCACGTCGGCGAACACGGTCCCTGAACAGTCGGGCGGGACGTACGCGGGCCCGCGGCTCGCCTTCAGGAGGAAGACCGCCATCTGGGCGCGGGTGACCGGAGCCTCGGGGCAGTAGACGCCGCCGCCGCAGCCGCCGGTGATGCCCTCGGCGAACAGCCGCTCGATCCAGTCGGCGAAGGGGCTCGGGCAGGGGACGTCCTGGAAGATTCCGGCACAGCCGGGCGGCGCGTAGGCGCTCCCGTGCTCGGACTTGAGCAGGAAGACGGCCATCTGTCCGCGCGTGACGGGCAGCGCCGGGCAGTAGGCGTCGGTGCCGCAGCCGCCGGTCACGGCGTTGTGGAAGAGATTTTCGATGAAGGGGTAGAAGGGCTCGGACGCCTGTACGTCGGAGAAGCTGTCGCCGATGTGCAGCGTCCAGGTCCGGGCGAACGCGTGGGGACCCCCGAGCGTCTCGTCGAAGGTCGCGTCCCAGTGGGCCGCGGGGCGGGTTCCGGTGACGCTCAGGCGGTAGCAATCGTTGGCGGGCGTGGCGCCCCAGCAATCGGTCGCGGCGCCGGGGCCGGCGGTGCCGTAGTCCGCGAGGATGTCGTCGAGGACGTAGACCGGGCCAGCGGGGCCGGTGAACGCGGACGCGGTGCCGGTGAAGCTCAGGGGAACGGTCAGGACATCCTGCCACGAGGGCTCGACGACGACGCTTTCCCCGGGCTCGATGACTCCGTTCAGGTCGGACGAATTCCCCGTGCCGTGGACGTCCGCCTTCAGCGCGAGCGCCTCGAAGGCGCGAGGCTCGCGCCCCCAGACCGGGTCGCTGGCATTGGCGGGAGTCGGCAGGGGAGTGACCGCGCCCGGGACCGTGCGCGCCGCGACCAGCGGGACCGGAGCGGGCATCGTGTAGAAGGCGAGGTCTCCGCCGCGGCTCGACACGAAGATGACGAGCGTGCCGTCGGGCGAGAACGAAGGAGAGATGTCGTCCCACGCCGGGTTGTCCGACAGGAGCAGCAGCCCGCTGCCGTCGCGGTTGACCTTCTCGAGCTGCCACGGAGGGCAGCACGGGTCGACGCTCTGCGTCATGTAGACGAGCAGGGCGCTGTCGGGCGACCACGCGGGAGCCCGATCCTCCTCCAGAAAGTCGCCGCGCGGCGTGCCGGGCAGGCCCGCCGTCAGGATCTCTTCGCCGGAGCCGTCGGGATTGACGGTGACGATCTCCCACTGGGCCCAGAGCTCGCCTGCGGACATCTCCGGCCGCACCGCCGCGAAGGCGATCTTGCTCCCGTCGGGCGACCAGGCCGCGTCGATCTCGTCGTAGTCGGAATTCGTGAGGTTCGTCTCTCCGGTTCCGTCGACGTTGATCACCAGGATGTCGAACTGCGTCGTGATCACCTGGCCCTCGACCTGACGCGTGAAGGCGATCTGCGTGCCGTCCGCCGACCAGGTCGGACCGAACTGGAAGAAGGGCGTCGGCACGATGGGCGCCTGGCCCGTCCCGTCCGCGTTCATCACCATGATCCTGTTGGAGTAGTTGTCGCCCTCGATGTAGGCGATCCGCGTGCCGTCGGGCGACCAGGCCGGCGCCCATTCGTTCAGCTCGGGCGTGTTGTTCAGGTTGGTTTGCCCGGTACCGTCCGGGTGCATCACCCAGATATCGCACGTGATCGCGCCGGGCGGGACGTTGTAATCGCACACCGTGTACGCGATGTCGCCGTTGACCGCAGTGACCTGGGCCGCGGCCGGGCCCGCGGAGGCGAACAGGACGGCGGTCGTCAGCGCCGCGAGGACCCGTGAAGACTTGAGCATTTGAGCCTCCCCACGGCGGATGTCGCCGGAAGTCCCGACGCTCTGATCGTGGCGTTCCGGCGGACGCCCGCAATAGTCCAGAAGCATCATTCTTTCGGCGGCGTGGCGGGCGCGTTTTCACCCCTTCTTCATTGAGCGCATGCGGCTCATTGGAGAGCGCGGCCACCGGGAGCGACGTCGGCTCGTGCCGCCCGGAGCCGGCCCGTTCCGCTGATGCGGCTGCATCAGGCGCACGCCGGTCGCTGACCGTACCGTCGATCCATGCAGATCGAGTTTCCCGGAGGATCGCGGGTCGACGCGCTGCAGGACGGCTTCCGGATCCGGACCGATCAACCGGCCGTTGCGGGCGGCGGCGGCACGGCCCCGTCTCCTTTCGACCTCTTCGTCGGCTCGATCGGCACGTGCGCCGGCCTCTACGTGCTCCGCTTCTTCCAGCAGCGAAACCTCGACACCTCCGGCCTGGGCCTGTCGGTGACGCCCGAGTGGGACCGGGAGCGCAAGCTCGTCGCGCGCATTCGGATCGAGATCACACTCCCGCCGGCCTTCCCGGAAAAGTACCGGGAGGCCGTGGTTCGCGCGGTCGACCAGTGCACCGTCAAGCGCCACCTGGCCGAACCGCCCGGGTTCGAAGTCGTGACGGCCCCGGCGGGCGAAGCCGTCGCGGCGGGCGCGCTGCGCGGACTGGAGGTGGAGTGATGAATGTGACAACGGCCGCCGGGCCGGCTGCGAAGGCGAGCGACTTCGGAATCCGGAAGGTCCTGCGACGCAGCTACGAGGACACGCTCGCGCGGGTGCCGGAGGCCCTCCAGTCGGAGGGCTTCGGCGTGCTCACGGAGATCGACGTGCGCGAGACGCTGAAGAAGAAGCTCGGGGTCGACTTCCGGCGCTACAAGATCCTGGGAGCCTGCAACCCGCCGCTCGCGCACCGGGCGCTCGAGGCGGAGCTCGAGGTCGGCCTGATGCTGCCCTGCAACGTCATCGTGTACGAAGCGGGAGAGGGGCAGACGGTCGTCTGCGCGATCGATCCCATGCAGACGGTGGCGGCACGCGGCACCCCGGCCCTGGCCGAGGTGGCCGCGTCCGTTCGAGAGAAGCTGCAGCGCGCGCTGGACCGGCTGACGTAGGCGGGCCGGCGAGCGCCTCAGTTCGCCGGCTTCGAGGCTTCCGGCGGGCCGGCCATCCCCTTCATCATCGGGCAATGCGGGCAATGCGGCCCAGGTCCTCTTCCGCCGCCGCAGCCCTTCATCCCTGCGCCGCAGCAATCCATCCCGCTCCCCGCCATGTGACCCGGCCCCGGCCCGCGCATCGGCCCGCCCATCATCGGACAGTCGGCCATCGGCCCCGGCGCGGAGGCGTGGAAGGCGACGAGCTTCTCGACGACCGACTCGAGCGCCGCGACCTTCTTGTCGCCGCGGGCCTTCTTCGCGACATCGAGCTGCGCTTCGATTTCCGTCCAGGCGGCCTGCCGCTTTTCCATCTGGGCTTTGTGCGCGTCCATCTGTTTCTGATGGGCCGCCGCCATTTCCCGGCAGTGCTTCGCGCAGGCCTCGGGATCGAAGGCCGGCGCATCCTGGGCAAGCGCGGCGCCCGCGACGAGCAGGGCCGCCAACGAAACCGCGACACGAACTTTCAACATTCCGAACCTCCCGCGACAAGGCTAGCGGGAGGCGGCAGCCCCGGCCTGAGTCAAATGCACCAGGAGCGGCCGTCCGGTCTACCGACTACGGCGCCTTCGCCGGGGCCTTCTCCTCGATGACCTGCTTGTTCTTCAGGATCGTGTCGACGATCTCCTTCGCTAGCTTCTTGATGTCGGCCGCCGATTCGACCTGCCCGATCACGAACTTGGCGGCGACGACGTAGGGATTCCAGCCGGCCGGGGGGCCCTGGCCGCGCAGGGCCTCGGCCTGCCCGAACACGATGAACGGCGCGTGGGGATCGACCGCGAGATCGGCGACGGAGACCGTGATCTTCGTGTTGATGGGGTCGGGCTGTCCCGTCAGGAAAGAGGGCATCTTGATCAGGCCGGTCTGCGAGTCGATGGCGTAGAAGATGCCCGTGACCAGCCAGCCCCGCGCCGGCAGCGGGGCCTCGCGCGAGATCCGCTGGGCCGTCATGCCCTGGGCCTTGAGCTCGTCGGCGATCGCGCCGGAAAGCGACCCGGCGCTCATCGTGGCCTTTTCGCTCGACCGCGCGCCGCGCAGGAGCGAGAGAGGTCCTTTGCGCGAGGAGCCGCTGCTGCTGCCGCTCGGGTCGCCCATGTGCGCTTCGAAGTCCTGGACGTAGATCGTGCGGGGCGTCGTCCCGGGGGCGGGCGCCGCGGTCTGGGCGGCGGCGAGGGCGGACACGCCGAGGGCGAAGGCGGCGGTCATTCCGAGGGAGCGGCTCGAGAACGTCACGGCGGACCTCCTGGTTTCGGGTTCGAGGCGGAGCGCAGTCGCCCGCGCCGCGAAATCAAATCACAGGCCGTCCTCCGGCTGCCACGGGGCCCGCCGTTCGTTATAGCCTCTCCCCGAGTTTGAACCCCTCTCCAGGCTCCCGGTCGCGTCCGTGCAAGCGCCTCGCGCCGATCGGCGCCGGAGGAGCGGGGAGAATCCCTGCCGTCCTCCTCCTCGCGCTGCCTCTTCTTCTCGCGACCTCCTGCATGGTCGGCCCGGACTACGTGACCCCGAAGAGCTCCGTCGCCCCCGACTGGCTTCCGAGCCCGGCCGCGGAGGAGAAGCCGCTCAACGCGGCGGACGCGTACTGGTGGAAGGTCTTCGGCGACCCGGTGCTCGACGGCCTGATCGAGAGCGCGTACCGGAGCAACCTCACGCTGCAGATTGCCGGGGCGCGCGTGCTCCAGGCGCGCGCGCAGCTCAACCAGTCGATCGGGAACCTCTTTCCCCAGCAGCAGGGACTGTCCGGCGCGATCACCTGGAACCAGATCAACACGCCCGTCACCGTCAATCGCGCCGACGACAACATCCTCTTCGTCGCCACGTGGGAGATCGACGTCTGGGGCAAGATCCGGCGCGGCATCGAGGCGGACCGGGCCGCGTACCTGAACACCGTCGCGACCTACGACGACGCCCTGGTGACCGTGATCGCGGACGTCGCCTCGACCTACGTCAACATCCGCACGGCGCAGGAGCGCATCCGGGTGGCCGAGCGCAACGTCGCGACCCAGAAGGAGAGCCTCCGCGTCGCTTCGGTCCAGTTCAAGTACGGCGAGACGAGCGAGCTCGACGTGCGCCAGGCGGCCACACTCCTCGCGCAGACCCAGGCCCAGATCCCCAATCTCCAGAACTCGCTGCGGCAGTCGAAGAACGCCCTGGCCGTCCTGCTCGGGGAGACGCCCTACGCGATCGATGCGCGGCTCCCGGGCGAGGGCGCGATTCCCTCGGCGCCCGCGCAGGCCGCGGTGGGCATCCCGAGGGATCTGCTCCGCCGCCGGCCGGACGTGCGCGCGGCGGGGCTGGCCGCGGCCTCCCAGTCGGCGCTGATCGGCGTGGCCGTCGCGAACATGTACCCGGCCTTCTCGCTCTCCGGGGCGTTCGGCTTCGCCGCGACGAACCTCGGCCCGAGCTCGCTCTCGGACATGTTCCTGTGGCAGAACCGCGTCGCGCAGGCGGGAGCGTCCTTCTTCTTCCCGCTCTTCAACTACGGTCGGCTCGTCAACGCGGTGCGGGTCCAGGATGCCGTGTTCGAACAGTCGGTCCTGAATTACCAGAACACGGTGCTCGTCGCGCAGCAGGAAGTCGAGGACGGCCTCTCGGCCTTCTTCACGTCCCGGGAGGCGCTGGCGAGCCTCGACACGGCCGCGGCGGCCGCGGCGCGCTCGACGCAGCTCTCCCTGCTCCAGTACAAGGCCGGCGAGACGACGTACACGACGGTGCTGACGTCCGAACAGTCCCAGCTCGCCGTCGACGACTCCGTCGCCACGACGAAGGGCTCGGTCGCCCTCGGGCTCATCGCCGTCTACCGCGCCCTCGGCGGCGGCTGGGAGATTCGCGAGGGGCACGACGTCGTTTCCGACGAGGTCAAGGCCGAGATGGCCCGGCGCGTCAACTGGGGAAAGTTACTCGAGACGGCGAACCACATGCCGAAAGTCTCGCCCGAGGAGGAACCGTGAACTGGAAGAGAGGCTCGATGGGCTGGGCGCTCGCACTCGGGCTGGCCGCGCTGTCCGCCGGCTGCCGGAAGCACGCGGAGGCCGGAGCGGCGGTGGCGCCGGCGGTGACGGTCGGGCAGCCGCGGCAGGAGCCGGTCACCGAGTACCTCGAGTTGACCGGCACCGTCGCGGCGTCGAAGACGGTCAACCTGGTCGCTCGCGTTCCCGGGTACCTCGAATCGGTGAACTTCAAGGACGGGGCCGTCGTCTCGAAGGGAGAGCTTCTCTTCGTGATCGAGCAGGCGCCGTACCAGGCCCAGGTGGCGCTCAACCAGGCGGCCCTCGTCCGGGCGCAGGCCGAGCTCGACCGGCAGCAGGCGATGATGAAGGAGAACGCGACGGCCGAGACGACCGTCGAGAACTGGGTCAGCCAGCGCGACCAGGCCAAGGCGCAGCTCGAGGTTTCGCAGATCAATCTCGGATACACGAAGGTCACGGCGCCGTTCGACGGGCGGCTCGGCGCCCGGCAGGTCGACCCCGGCAACCTCGTCGGCTCCTCGGGCCCGACGGTCCTCGCCACGATCGACCAGCTCCACCCGATCTACGTGAACTTCAACCTCAATGAGCGCGACGCCCTCCATCTGCGGGACGAGATGCGCCATCTCAAGATCGAGGTCGGCTCGAACATCGGGAAGGCGCCGGTCGAGGTCGGCCTCCAGAACGAGACGGGCTACCCGCACGTCGGCGTGATGGACTTCGCCGACAACAGCCTCAGCACGTCGACCGGGACGATCGCCCTGCGCGGCGTCTTCCGAAACGAGGACACGACCCTCTTCCCGGGCCTCTTCGCGCGGGTCCGCATCCCCCTCGGCGGCCCGCGGCCGATGCTCGTGATCCCAGCGAGCGCGGTCGGCAACGACCAGCTGGGCGACTTCGTCTACCTCGTGAACGCCTCCGACGTCGTCGAGCGGCGGTCGATCGTGAAGGGACCGATCACCGGGAGCGGGCTCGCGATCCGGAGCGGCCTCGCGGAGGGCGACCGGGTGATCGTCAACGGGCTCCTCAACGCGCGCGTGGGCGAGAAGGTCGCGCCGTCGCCGGACGCGGCGCCAACGAAGACGCCCTAGCCGGCCCACCGTCCCGTGCTGGCCAAGTTCTTCATCGAGCGTCCGGTTCTCGCGAACGTCATCGCGTTCGTGACGATCCTGCTCGGCGCGGTGGCGCTCGGGGTGCTGCCGGTCTCGCAGTACCCGCCGATCACGCCGCCGACCGTGCAGGTCACGACGACCTATCCGGGTGCCTCCGCGAAGACGCTGGTCGAGACGGTGGCGTTGCCGATCGAGCAGCAGGTCAACGGCGTCGAGAAGATGCTCTACATGCAGTCCAACTGCACTTCCGACGGCCGGTACACGCTGACGGTGACGTTCCAGGTCGGGACCGACCTCGACTTCGCGCAGGTGCTCGTCCAGAACCGCGTGTCGGCGGCGATGGCGCAGCTGCCCGGGCCCGTCCAGCAGCAGGGCGTCGTGACGAAGAAGAAGGAGACCTCGCCCCTCCAGATCATCACGCTCTCGTCGAAGGGCGACAAGTTCGACGCCCTCTTCCTCTCCAACTTCGCGACCCTGCAGCTCTCCGACAAGCTGGCGCGCCTGCCCGGCGTGGGCGACGTCGTCGTCTTCGGCGTCGGCGAGTACAGCATGCGCGTGTGGCTCGACCCCGAGCAGATGCGGCAGCGGTCGCTGATGCCCTCCGACGTGGTCGGCGCCCTGCAGTCGCAGAACGCCTACGTCGCCGCGGGCCAGGTGGGCATGCCGCCGACGCCCGTCGGCCAGGACTTTCAAATCACGGCCAACGTGCCGTCCTCGCTCTCGGACGCGACGGAGTTCGGTGAGATCATCCTCAAGACCGCCGCGGCGGGCCAGATCACGCGGATCCGCGACGTCGGCCGCGTCGAGCTCGGCGCCCGCAGCTACAGCCAGGTGTTCCGCATGGACGGAAAGCCCGCCGGCGGCATCGCGATCTACCAGCTCCCGGGCGCCAACGCGCTCGACACCGCGCGGGGCGTTTCGAAGCTCCTCGCGGGCCTCGCCCCGTCCTTCCCGGAGGGCCTGGAGCACGCGATTCCGTTCGACACGACGACGTTCGTGAAGGAGTCGGTGAACGAGGTGTACCACACGCTGTTCGAGGCGGGCGTGCTGGTGCTGATCGTGATCGTGGTGTTTCTGCAGGACTGGCGGGCGACGCTGGTGCCGGCGACGACGGTGCCGGTGACGATCATCGGGGCGTTTGCGGCGATGGCGGCGATGGGTTTTTCGATCAACCTGCTGACGCTGTTCGCGGTGGTGCTGGCGATCGGGATCGTGGTGGACGACGCGATCGTGGTGGTGGAGGGGGTGTCGCAGCACGTGGAGCGGGGTCAGACGCCGAAGCAGGGTGCGATCGACGCGATGAAGGAGCTGATGGGGCCGATCATCGGGATCACGCTGGTCCTGATGTCGGTGTTTCTGCCGCCGGCGTTCATGCCGGGGATCACGGGTCAGATGTACCGGCAGTTCGCGCTGGTGATCGCGGCGACGGCGCTGATTTCGGCGGTGAACGCGCTGACGCTGAAGCCGACGCAGTGCGCGTTGTGGCTGAGGCCGCGGGACCCTCGGGCGAAGAAGGCGGTGTTCTTCCGGTGGTTCAACGCGGTGTACGAGCCGGTGGAGCGGGCGTACGTGCGCGTGATCCGGTTCATGGTGGAGCGCAGCCGGCGGATGGCGGCGGTGGCCTTGGTGCTGATCGGCCTGGCGGGCTGGGGCCTGACGCGGGTCCCGACCGGCTTTCTCCCCACCGAGGACCAGGGCTACGTGATGATCGCCGTGCAGATGCCGGACGGGGCCTCGCTCGAGCGCACCCGGAAGGTCATGGACGAGATCTCGAAGATCGGGCTCGACACGCCGGGCGCCGCGCATGCGATCGCGATCGGCACGGGCGGCCCCTCGCCGCTCGACGGCGACGTCTCCCTCGCCAACGCCGGCATCGTCTACCTGATGCTGAAGGACTGGAGCGAGCGCGGGAAAGCGGAGGACCTCGAGGCCGTGACCGCGCATCTGACCCGACGGCTCGCGGCGGTGCAGGAGGCCCGCACCCGCGTGCTCGTCCCGGCGCCGATCCAGGGGCTCGGCGCGTCGAACGGGTTCCAGATGCAAGTCGAGCTGACCGACGGCAGCTACGACTTCGAGCGGCTGCAGCGCGTCACCGACGTGATCGTGCGGGAGGCGAACCGCTCGCCGGAGGTCGTCGACGCGTTCACGGCGTTCCGCGCCTCGGTGCCGCAGGTCACGCTGCGGGTGGACAAGACCCAGGCGGCCACGCGCAACGTCAACGTCGGCGACGTGTACGACACCGTGCAGATCTACCTCGGCTCGAGCTTCGTCAACCTTTTCACGCGCTTCGGCCACAACTACATGGTCTACCTGCAGGCCGATCCGCTGCGCCGCCTGAACACCGACGACGTCAAGAACCTCTACGTCCGCAACTCCGGCGGCGACATGGTTCCCGTCGGCGCGCTGGCCGAAATCCGTCCCGCCCTCGGGACCTCGGTGATCTCGCTCTACAACCTCTTTCCGGCCGCCACGATCAACGGCATGCCGGCCGGGGGCTACAGCTCGGGCCAGGCGCTCGCGGCGATGGAGGCGATCGCGGGCCGGGTCCTCCCGCGGGGAATGAGCTTCGAGTGGACCGCGATGTCGTACCAGGAGAAGCTCGTCGGCAGCTCGGCCTACTTCATCTTCGCGCTCTCCATCCTCCTCGTCTACTTCGCGCTCGCGGGGCAGTACGAGAGCTGGATCATCCCCGCGGCGGTGATCCTCGCCGTGCCCATGGCGCTGCTCGGCACGGCGGCGGCGCTGATCGCGCTCGGCGTCGCGAACAACATCTACGTGCAGATCGGCCTCGTGCTCCTGATCGCCCTCTCGGCCAAGAACGCGATCCTCATCGTCGAGATGGCGCGCGAGGGGCGCGAGAAGGGGCGGAGCATCGAGGAGGCGACGGTCGACGCCTCGCGGGTGCGCTTCCGCCCGATCCTCATGACGTCGTTCACGTTCATCCTCGGCGTGCTGCCGCTCGTCCTCGCGAGCGGCGCCGGCGCCGCCGCGCGGCGGTCCCTCGGCATCGCGGTCGCGACGGGCATGCTCGCCTCGACCTGCCTGGCCGTCCTCTTCGTGCCGGCGCTCTACGTGGTCCTGCAGCGGTGGATCGAGCGGAAGGGCCCCCCTCACCCCGCCCCGCTCCCGCGGGGAGAGGGTGAGAGCGGGGCGGTCTAGCCGCCGTGCTGGCGAAGTTCTTCATCGAGCGTCCGGTTCTCGCGAACGTCATCGCGTTCGTGACGATCCTGCTCGGGGCGGTGGCCCTCTTCGTCCTGCCCGTGTCGCAGTACCCGCCGATCACCCCGCCGACCGTCCAGGTCACGGCGAACTACCCGGGCGCCAACTCGAAGACGCTCGTCGAGACGGTGGCGCTCCCGATCGAGCAGCAGGTCAACGGCGTGGAGGGCATGCTCTATATGCAGTCGACCTCGACCAACGACGGGCGCTACACGCTGATCGTCACCTTCCGGGTCGGCACGGACCTCGACCTGGCGCAGGTGCTCGTTCAGAACCGCGTCGCCGCGGCCCTGGCGCAGCTCCCGCAGTCGGTGCAGCAGCAGGGCGTCGTGACGAAGAAGAAGTCGACGGCCATCCTGCAGATCGTCACGCTGACCTCGCAGAGCGCGCAGTACGACGCGCTCTACCTCTCGAACTTCGCCACGCTGCAGCTGCGCGACAAGCTCGCGCGCGTGCCGGGTGTCGGCGACGTCACGGTCTTCGGCATCGGCCAGTACAGCATGCGGATCTGGCTCGACCCCGAGCAGATGCGGCAGCGGTCGCTGATGCCCTCCGACGTCATCACGGCCGTGCAGCAGCAGAACGCCTACGTGGCGGCCGGCCAGATCGGCGCCCCGCCGGTGCCCGCGGGGGAGCCCTTTCAGCTCACGATCGACGTCGGGGGGAACCTGTCGCGGGCGGAGGAGTTCGAGTCGATCATCGTCAAGAATTCGGGCGGCCAGATCACGCGGATCCGCGACGTCGGCCGCGTCGAGCTCGGCGCCCAGACGTACGGCCAGTTCTTCAAGGTGAACGACCGTGTCGCGGGCGGCATCGCGATCTACCAGCTCCCCGAGGCGAACGCCCTGGACACCGCCGCCCGCGTGCGCGCGAAGATGGCCGAGCTCGCGCGGGACTTCCCCGAAGGACTCGAGTACGAGGTTCCGTTCGACACGACGACGTTCGTGAAGGAGTCGGTGAACGAGGTGTACCACACGCTGTTCGAGGCGGGCGTGCTGGTGCTGATCGTGATCGTGGTGTTTCTGCAGGACTGGCGGGCGACGCTGGTGCCGGCGACGACGGTGCCGGTGACGATCATCGGGGCGTTTGCGGCGATGGCGGCGATGGGTTTTTCGATCAACCTGCTGACGCTGTTCGCGGTGGTGCTGGCGATCGGGATCGTGGTGGACGACGCGATCGTGGTGGTGGAGGGGGTGTCGCAGCACGTGGAGCGGGGTCAGACGCCGAAGCAGGGTGCGATCGACGCGATGCGGGAGCTGATGGGGCCGATCATCGGGATCACGCTGGTCCTGATGTCGGTGTTTCTGCCGCCGGCGTTCATGCCGGGGATCACGGGTCAGATGTACCGGCAGTTCGCGCTGGTGATCGCGGCGACGGCGCTGATCTCGGCGGTGAACGCGCTGACGCTGAAGCCGACGCAGTGCGCGTTGTGGCTGAGGCCGCGGGACCCTCGGGCGAAGAAGGCGGTGTTCTTCCGGTGGTTCAACGCGGTGTACGAGCCGGTGGAGCGGGCGTACGTGCGCGTGATCCGGTTCATGGTGGAGCGCAGCCGGCGGATGGCGGCGGTGGCCCTGGTGCTGATCGGCCTGGCGGGCTGGGGCCTGACGCGCGTCCCGACCGGTTTCATCCCCACCGAGGACCAGGGCTACGCGATGGTCACCGTGCAGCTTCCCGACGGCGCCTCGCTCCAGCGCACCGAGAAGGCCATGGACGAGCTCGCGCGGATCTGCCGGGAGAACCCGGCCCTGGAGCGCACGATCGCGATCGGCGGGCTCTCGCCGCTCGACGGCAACGCCTCGCTCGCCAACGCCGGCATCATCTACCTCATGTTCAAGGACTGGAGCCAGCGCGGGAAAGGCGAGGACCTCCTGCACGTCTACGAGGACCTCTCGGCGCGCCTCGCGCGCTACCAGGGCGCCCGGACGATGGTCCTCGTCCCGCCGCCGATCCAGGGCCTGGGGCTGTCGGGCGGCTTCCAGATGCAGGTCGAGCTGACCGACGGCAGCGAGGACTACGTGCGCCTTCAGAACGCCGCCGACGCGATCGTCGCCCGGGCCGACGCGGACCCGGCGATCCGCATGGCTTTGACGCCGCTGCGCGCCCAGGTTCCCCAGGTGACGATCCACGTCGAGAAGACGCAGGCGGAGACCCTGGGCGTGAACGTCGGCGACGTCTACTCCACCGTGCAGGCCTACCTCGGCTCGAGCTTCGTGAACCAGTTCATGCGCTTCGGCCACCAGTACATGGTCTACGCGCAGGCGGACGCGCCGTTCCGGCGCGAGACCGGGAGCCTCGCCGGCTACTACGTGCGCGCGAGCGGCGGGGAGATGGTCCCGCTCGGAACGCTGGCGCGGCTCGAGAAGACCCGGGGGCCGGCCGTGGTCACCCTCTACAACCTGTATCCCTCCGCGACCATCAACGGCGCCGCGAACGCGGCGTTCAGCTCCGGCCAGGCGATGCGGGCGATGGAGAAGATCGCCGACGAGACGCTGCCCGCCGGAATGAGCTACGAGTGGACGGCCATGTCGTACCAGGAAGAGCTCGTGGGCAACTCGACCTACTTCATCTTCGCCCTCGCGATCCTCCTCGTCTACTTCGTGCTGGCCGGGCAGTACGAGAGCTGGGTCACGCCGGCCGCCGTGATCCTCGCGGTGCCGCTCGCGCTGCTGGGAACGGTCAGCGCGCTGCTCGGTCTCGGGGTGGCGAACAACCTCTACGTCCAGATCGGCCTGGTGCTGCTGATCGCGCTCTCCGCCAAGAACGCGATCCTCATCGTCGAGATGGCGCTCGAGGGGCGCGCGGCCGGCAAGAGCCTCGTCGACGCGACCGTCCACGCCTCGCAGGCGCGCTTTCGCCCGATCGTGATGACGTCGTTCACGTTCATCCTCGGCGTGCTGCCGCTGCTCCTGGCCCGGGGCGCCGGCGCGAGCGCCCGCCGGTCGCTCGGCCTCGCCGTCTCCACGGGCATGCTCGCCTCGACCTGTTTCGCGGTGCTCTTCGTGCCCGCGTTCTTCGTGGTCCTCCGGGGCTGGGCCGAGCGCCGTCGCCCGGCAGCGAGCGCCGCCGCGGCGGAGAATGCGCCGAGCTCGTCCTAGCGCGGCAGGCCGGGCATAGAATCCCGTGCTCAAAGCGGTCCATCGAACGAAAGGAGTTCCGGCGATGCGTGGTTCCAGCTCCGGATTCCCGGGTCGGTCCGTACTGGCGACATCGATGGCGGCGGCGCTCGCGGCGGTCGTCGCGGCGCAGCAGGGCGGGATGATGAAGGAAGTCATCCAGACGAAGCTCGCGGCCGTCAAACAGTCCCAGGCCGCCAACCAGGCGGCGCTCCGGCAGTACACGTGGACGGAGACCGCCCAGTTCGCCCTGAAGGGCGAGGTGAAGGGCACCAAGGCGATGAGCTGCCGCTACGGGCCCGACGGGAAGGTCGCGAAGACGCCGATCGGTCCGCCGCCGGAGGAGCAGAAGATGGGGCCGCTCAAGCGCCGCATCGTGGAGCAGAAGAAGGAAGAGATCAGCGAGACCATGGAGTCCGTCAAGGCCGTCATCGGCCTCTATGTTCCGCCCGACGGCCAGAAGATGGAGCAGGCCTTCCAGGCCGGCAACGCGAGCCTCGACCGGCCGGGAGCGGGGGAGGCGGGCCTCGCCTTCAAGAACTACGCGAAGCCGGGCGATTCCATGACCCTCGACTTCAACATGGGCACGAAGAAGCTCGCCGGGCTGAACGTCAGCTCGTACACGACCGACCCGTCGCACCCGGTCTCTCTCGTCGTCCAGTTCGCCACGCTGCCGGACGGCACGAACTACCCGGCCTCCGAGGTCATCAGCGCGCCGGCCGAGGCGATCCAGGTCACGATCACGAACTCGAACTACCAGAGGCTCGCGCCGTAACCCTCCTCCCGCGGGCCTACTCGCTCCGCAGGGCGGCGGCCGGGTCGACCCGGGCCGCCCGGAGGGCGGGGATGCCGCAGGCGGCCAGGACGACGAGCGCGAGCAGCGCCGTCGCGGCCGCGAGCGTCAGCGGGTCCATCGCGCTCGTCTCGTAGAGCAACGCCTGCGCGAGCCGCGTGACGGCCCAGGTCGCGGCGAGGCCGATCGCCGCGCCCGCGAGGGCGACGCGAGCGCCCTGGCCGAAGATCAGCCGGAGCACGTCGCGCCTCTGCGCGCCGAGCGAGATGCGCACGGCGAGCTCGTGCGTCCGCTGCTGGACGGTGTAGGTCATGACGCCGGCGATCCCGGTCGCGGCGAGGACCAGCGTGAGCGCCGACAGCAGGCCGAGCAACCGCAGGGCGAAGCGGTCCGCCGAGAGCGAGCGGTCGACGAGCTCGTCCAGCGTGACGATGTGATGGCCGGGCTGCGCCGGTTCGAGGCCGCGCAGCACCGCCTTGACGGCGGGAATGGAGGCGGCCGGGGGCCCGGCCGTCCGGATCACCACGTTCATCGGCAGGTAGGCGTTCTGGGCGTGGGGGATGAACACCTCCGGCCGCGGCTCGCGCTTGAGGCCGTAGTAGCGCACGCCGCGGGTCACGCCGACCACCGTGTAGGGGTACGCGCCGCGGTTGTAGTCGAGGACCAGGCGCTGGCCGACGGGATCCCGCCCAGGCCAGACCTTCTGCGCGAAGCCGTCGCTGACGATGAGGACGGCCGGCGAATCCGCGCGGTCCCGGTCGGTGAACTCGCGCCCGCCGAGCAGGGTCATGCCGATCGTCCGGAAGTAACCCGGCGTCGCCATGCGGACGTCGACGGTGTCGGCCCCGCCCTCCGGGACCGGCTCGCCGTCGCGCCAGTACGGACGATCGAAGTCCACCCCGACGTTGCTCATCGGCAGGGTCGTGACGGCGCCGGCGGATTCCACTCCGGGCAGCTGGCCGAGCCGGCGGATGAGCTCCGCGTAGAACTCGGCCGCGCGCCCGCGATAGGCGGCCGCGTCGAGGTTGATGTGCATCGTCAGCCGTTGGCCCGCATCGAACCCCGGATCGACCTGGAGCTGGCGGAGGAAGCTCCGGCCGAAGAGCCCGGCCCCGGCCAGCAGCACCAGCGCGATGGCCACTTCGGCGACGACGAGGCCGTTCAGGAACCGGCGGTGGGAGCCCCGAGCGGTGACACCGCGGGCACCCTCGCCGAGCGCGGCGCCGCGCGCGGCCCGCGTGCCGCGCAGCGCCGGAAGGAGGCCGAAGAGCACGCCCGTCGCCAGCGACACGGCCACGGCGAACGCGAGAACGCGCAGGTCGACGGCCACCCGATCGATGCGCGGGACGGTCGGCGGAGCGAGCGCCACGAGGAGGCGTCGGCCGGCCCAGGTCAGCGCGAGCCCGGCGGCCCCTCCGGAGAGCGCCAGGACGAGGCTTTCGCCGAGGAGCTGGCGGACGATGCGCCCGCGCGACGCGCCGAGCACGGAGCGCAGGGCGATCTCGCGCCGGCGGGCGGCGCCCTGGGCCGTCAGCAGGCTGGCGACGTTGGCGCAGGCGATCAGGAGCAGCATCCCGACCGCCCCGGCGAGCGCCAGCAGCAACGGCCGCGAGCCGCCGACGAGGTCGTCGTGGAGCGGAACCAGGCGCATGCGCCAGCCCGCGTTGGCGCGCGGATGCTGCTCGGCGAGCGCCGCCGAGAACCCGTCGAGGTGCGTCTGCGCGTGCGCCCACGAGACGCCGGGCTTGAGGCGGCCGACGACTCTCAGGAAGCGCCAGTCGCGCGGCGGCCCCTCGGGGAACCTCCGCGGCCCGTAGCTCGACCGCAGGTCCCAGGGCACCCAGAGTTCCACCCCCGGCGTCGGCGTCTCGAAGTCCGCCGGCATGACGCCGAGAACGGTCCAGGGTTGGCCGTGGATCGTCATGGTCTTTCCGGCCAGCTCCGGGTCGGCGCCGAAGCGCCGCCGCCACAGTCCGTCGCTCACGACCGCGACGCGATCCCCGCTTGCGTACTGCCCGGCCCCGTCGTGCGTGACGCCCCGGCTGTCCGCGCCGCGAAAGACCCGGCCGAGGGCCGGGGGTACGCCGAGCGTCTCGAAGAAGTCGACCGAGACCTGCGCCGAGGCGACCTGCTCCGCTTCCCGGTCGCCCTGGAGGGTCAGCGCCGTCTCGAACCAGGCGGCCGCCGATTCGAAGATCGTTCCGTCCTCGAGCAGGTCCAGGAAGTTGCCGGGAGACGGCCCCTCGCGCAGGGCGGCCTGCTCCACGTTCGCCTCCCAGACCGCCGCGAGGCGGGCCGGGTCGCGCAGAGGCAGCGGGGCGAGCAGCACCGCGTCGACGACGCTGAAGATCGCGGTTGCGGCGCCGATGCCGAGTCCCAGGGTGACGACGGTCGTCGCCAGAAACCCCGGCGACCGGCGCAGGCGCCGGAAGGCATGCCGGAAGCCCTGGATCATCGAGGGTCCCGGAGGCCGCGCGCGCTGCTCACCTCTCTATCTACGGAGGGGAGCGGCCGCGGTTGCGCGCGACGCCGGCTAGTGCGAAAGGCTGGCGACTTCGGGGGGCTGGTGGGGGCCGGCCGCGGAGCAGGTGGCGTGGAGGTTGACCATCTCGACGAGAAGCGCCAGCCGCTCGAGGAACCCCTCGACGACCTTCGGCCCGTCGCTCGCCCGGCACGTGAAGGACACCAGGCCCTTCTGCTGATCGAGGCGATAGCGCGAGAACTGGTCCGAGTCCTTCCGGACGTCCTCGAACGACCCGAGCCAGCGCTCGTCGACGGTTCCCGACAGGCTGACCACGTGGCGCTGGAACAGGGGACCCAGGATCTCTTCCCTCATGGCGGCGCGATCCACGGCGACGTCGTACATCTTGCGTTGCTTCGCCCGTCTCTTTCGGGCGCCTCTCGGGCCTCAATAGGGAGCAAGCGCGGCGCCAGCGTCTAATCTACTGAAACCAAGACCCTTCCGCGGCCGTCACCGGCGCCGGGTGACGAGAAACGTCTCCCGCAACGCCGGGATCGCCGCAGATTGTCAGGGGCCTGAATCTCATCGGATGATGATCATCCGACCGTCGGCCTCCTCCTTGTTATTGGTGTTGTTCGGATCCACCAGGACCTGCCAGTACTTGTACTCCTTTTCCTGGGCCGCAGGGTTGAATGCGCCACCGGCGCAGGTCGAACGGACGCACGCCACTCGATATCGACCGTTGCCGTCGGGGTTGTTCGTCATGGTGGTGAAGGGTCGCTCGGTGAACTCGATGTAGAGGTCCTTGCCAGCGTCAGTCGCCATCCAGTAGATGCGATCGGTCTTCCTTAGCTTGACGCATTCCGGGGTGACGTCGGAGGCGGCAGGACCGACCAGCACGGACGTCGTACCGATCTTGCAGGGAAGAACGAGGTAGAAGTAGTACAGGTAGGTGCCCAAGGCGCCGAGGAGTAGGAAGGGAATCCCGATCTTGAGGATTCGACTCGCGGTGGTCGACATGAGGCCCTCCTTCAGCTGCCGGCCGCGTTGCGCGGCGCGGCGATGATCGACTTGAACTCCGGAGACTCGCGCAACGCGGCGAACTCCGGGCGGCGGGCGAGGATCTGGGGGCAGTACCCGGCGTCGACGGCCTTCTTCAGCCACGCGAGGGCCTCTGCCGGCCGATTTCGAAGCGCCGCGATGAGCGCTGCGTCCGCGAGAGCCATGGCCTCCTCGCCGTTGATCGCCAGAGCAGCCTCGATCTCACGGGTCCCCTCGTCCAGACGGCCGGTCCGGGCGAGCGAGGCTCCGAGGACCGCATGGGCCGCGGCGTCTCGCGGGTTGAGCTTGAGGGCCTCTCGCGCCAGGACGATCGATTTCTCGTAGGCCGCGGCGGCCTTCTCCTTGGCTCCGGACTCCGCCAGAGCGTCGCCGTAGGCTCCCCAGACCTCGAAGTCCCCCGGGGCGCCAAGTGCGGCGGCTCCGAGGGAGGCGACGGCCTCGGGTACTCGACCCGTCCAGAGCAGAGCCAATCCGAGGTTCGACGTCGTGGACGGGTCGTTCGGCCGGATCTTCAGCGCGCGCTGGAAGGCCGGAAGCGCCGTGGTGAAGTCGCAGTCGAGGGCCGAGACGCCCCCGAGATTCGAAAGCGCGCGGTAGCTGTCCGGCGCGAGCTCGGACGCCTTGCGAAACATCGCGGCGGCGTCGGCCCAGCGGCTGCGGTCGGAGCGGATGTAACCGAGCTGGTTGTAAACGGCGAACGAGGGCTGGATCGCGATCGCTCGCCGGAACGCGTCTTCGGCGGCGGCTTGGTCCCCGAGCTGTTCGGCCGCGGTCCCGAGACCGAGCAGGGCGTCCACCTTGTCGGGGTTGGTCACAAGCGCCCGGCGGAATGCATCCGCCGCCTCCTTCGGCCTCCCCGTCAGCATGAGCGTTTCGCCGACCGTGATGTCGACTTCGGCGCAGGCTCGGGTCGAGGCCGCGCGCGGCGTCGGTGGCCGCGATGGCACGGTCGGCCCAGGTCCGGTCCTTCGTGAATTCGAACATCGCGAGGTCCGCGCGCGCGAGCGCCGCCTGGGCGAGGGCCGAGTTGGGCCGCTCCTGCGCGAGGGCCTGCAGGAGGACGAGGGCCTGCTCGACGGAGTCGCGCCGGTCGTAGCGCTGAAGGAGCCCGATGGCCTGAAGGTACCTTTCCTGCAGCGCCGCGGTGTCGAGGCCCGACGGCGTCGGGGTCCGGCGCGGTCCGCGGCGCAGGCTCAGGTCCTGGACGATGCCGTCGGCGAGGCGGTCCTGGAGGGCGAACATCTCGGCCCCGTCGAGGGCGTTGGCCGCGAGCTGCCGGCCCTCGGCGTCGACGAGCCGGTAGATGATCCGATAGCGCTCGTTCTCGCGCTGGAGGCTGCCCGAGAGCAGCGTGTTCGCTCCGAGCCGCTTGGCGACCCGCGTGAAGCTCGGGTCGGCATCCAGCTCTTCCGTCGTGGCGCGCGGCGTGACGACCTGCAGACCGGGCACGTTGGCCAGGCGCGCGCTGACGGTCTCCGCCATCGCAAGGCCCATGAGCTCGCCGTCGGGCGAGCCGGTCAGGTTGCGGAAGGGGAGGACGGCGAGCTGCCGCGCGGCCGCCGGGACCGCGCCCGGCCCCGGGCGCAGCGCAAAGTACGCCCCGATCGCGACGGCCGCGCCGAGCGCCGCGGCGCCGAGGATCCTCCACGGCACGGGCCGCCTCGGGTGGCCGACCACCGCTGCGCCGGAAAGTCCCGCCAGGGTCGCCTCGAGCTCCAGCCGCGCGTCTCCCGCATCGCGCACGCGCCGCCCGGCGTCCTTCTCCAGGCAGCCGGTCAGCAGATCGCGCACCCGCTGCGGGGTTCGCGCGGGCAGGGCGTTCCAGTCCGGCTCCTTGTAGAGGATCGCGGCGACGGCGTCCGGCACGGTCTCGCCGGTGAACGCCCTCCGGCCGGTGAGCATCTCGTAGAGGATGCAGCCGAACGACCAGACGTCCGTGCGGCGGTCGGTCTCCTTGCCGCGGGCCTGTTCCGGGCTCATGAACTCGGGCGTGCCGACGATCTCTCCGGGCGTCGAAGTGTCGATGACGACCGTCGGCGAGCGCGACATGTCTCCCGCGATCGGCAGGCTCATCGCCTTGGCGAGCCCGAAGTCGAGGACCTTGACCTTGCCCTCGGGAGTGATCTTGATGTTCGCCGGTTTCAGGTCGCGGTGGATCACGCCCTTCTCATGCGCGAACTCGAGCGCCTCGGCGATCTGGGCGCCGATGCGCAGCGCGTCGGCGATCGACAGCGGGCCGCCCACGAGCCGCTGGGCCAGCGTCTCGCCCTCGACGAGCTCCATGACGATGTACCGCGTCGAGCCGTCTTCCTCGGCCCCGTAGATCGCGGCGATCGCCGAGTGATTGACGGCGGCGAGCATGCGGGCCTCGCGCTCGAACCGCGCGACCCGTCCCGGATCGCCGCCGCCGGGGTCGTCCGGCAGGACCTTGATCGCCACGTCCCGCCCGAGCTTCCGGTCGCGCGCCCGGTAAACGACGCCCATGCCGCCGGCGCCGAGCATGTCGAGAATCTCGTAGACGCCGAGACGGGTGCCTGGCTGCAGGGTCATGGGAGTCTCCGCGGATTCTAGTCCCGGTCTGCACGTAGAATGCACACATGAAAGCCGTCCGGGCGGTTCTCGTCGCGGCCGCGGCCGCGCTGGGAGCGGGTCCGGCGGGCGCCCAGGCTCCCGAAAACGTCGTCTCGATCCTGGAGCGTTTCAGTCACCTGACGGTCGGCGAGGCCAGGCTGGTCGGCCCCCTGACGCTCAGCGCCGGCCATCTCGAGTGCCGCCTGGCCTCCGGCCGGGCCGCTCCGGTCCTCGCCGGCGACGAGGTGGTGGGGATCTTCTTCGACGGCACGGGATCGCTCGAATACGTCTCGGCGGATCCCCTGGAAGCGCCGGTCGTTCTTTTCAACACCCGAAAGGGCTCGAGCCTGAAAGCAGAAAAGACGGAGAAGGGGATCCGGATCCGCGACAACTTCGCCCGCGTCGTCTGGCTCGCGCGCGGGCAGGCGCTGCCGCCCCTCGAGGGGCCAGCCGCGCCGTCGGTGGCGGCCGCGTTCGCGAAACAGCGGGAGAAGTTCCGACGGATCTACGGACCCTCGCTGGCGCACGATTTCGCGCTGCAGAAACTCGACGCCCCCGCGGCGCCCCTGGTGCGGGCCGAGTTCGAGGGCGGCAGCGAAGACATCGTCTACGACCTCCAGGTCGAGGATCCGACCGAGACCCTCGCCGTCCTGACGAAGACCGAGTACAACGATCCGGAGTTGCACAAGTACGTCTTTCGGACGAACCTGTCCGTTCAACGCCTGGCACGCTCGCCGAAGGACCCGCCGAAGCCCCGCGTCGTGCTGGCCGACGTCGACGTCGACCTCCGGGCCTCCGTCCGAAACGACGCGACGATGACCGTCGTCGAGACCCTGGTCCCGATCGGCCGGCCGATGGCCGCCCTGCGCATGGGTCTCGCGAGGACGATCTACACGTTCCTCGGCAACAACCTGACGACCCGAACGGAGCATCTGCGGAAGGTGACCGACGAGGCCGGCCGGTCTCTCGCATTCGGCCACGCCGACGACGAGGTCGTGATCCAGCTCGCGGAGGTCGCGGCGGCGGACAAGCCGTTCAAGCTCAAGTTCGAGATCGACGGGGACTTCCTCGTCTCGCCGGCCGGCGACAGCTACTGGGAGCTCGGCGTCTCGGACTGGTTTCCGCAGCCGTCGCTCGCGGGGCAGTTCTACACGTTTCACGCCACGGTCCGCGTGAAGAAGCCGTTCGTTCCGTTTGCGCCGGGGAAGACCATCCGACGGACGACGGAAGGCGAAGACAACCTGCTGGAGACGCGCGTCGACAAGCCGATCTGTTTCGCCGTGATCCTCGCCGGCGACTACACCATCCAGGAGGAGGTCAAGAACGGCATCACGATCCGCGTCGCCACCTACGCCCTCGACAACCCGCGCGCCGTCAAGCAGCTCACGAACCTGGCGGGGACCATCATCGAGTACTACCAGGAGTTCCTGGGTCCGTTTCCGCTCCCGGAGTTCAACATCATCGAGATCAACGACGTCGGCTGGGGCCAGGCGCCGCCCGGGACCATGTTCATCACGAAGGAAGCGTTCAACCCCATCATGACGGCCGAGATGCGGGAGGGCGGATCCCGCGGCGTCAACGAGATGTTCGCCCACGAGATCGCGCACCAGTACTGGGGAACGGCGGTGAAGATGCCCAGTCGCGAGGAGCAGTGGCTGACCGAGTCCTTCGCCGAGTATTGCTCGGCGCTCTTCATGAAGGCCTACAAGAACGAGGCCCACTACAAGTCCATGGTGCGACACTGGCGCGGGCGGGCGACGTTCGGCAGCGACGAGATCCCGATTCCGCTCGCCAACGACGCTTTCGTCTCGAAGGACCCCGCGACGCGTTACTTCATTCGCAGCGGGCTCCTCTACAACAAGGGCCCCTCGCTCCTGTACGCGCTCCACAAGGAGCTCGGAGACGAGGCCTTCTTCACGTTCCTCAAGTCGTACCAGAAGTCGTTTGCCTGGAAGCCGGCTTCGACCAAGCTGATGGCCGGCCTGCTCCAGTACATGACCAAGAAGGACTACATGCCCTTCTTCGACAGGTACTACTGGGGCACCGAGATGCCGAAGGACTGATCCGGGTGCTCCGGCGCGCGTCGCTCGCCTGGCTCGCGGCGACGCTCGCGGGCGCGGGTCTGCTGCCGGGCGGCGGCCCCGCGGCGCTGCCGGGCATCCTCGAACGGTTCGACGCCCTGGCGGTCGGCGACGCGGTGAAGGTGTCCGGGCTGCGCCTGGCGGGACCGCACGCGTCCTGCGTCCTCGATGCGGGGCGCGCGGCGCCCGTCCGCGCCGGCGAGGAGATCGTGGGGATCTTCTTCGAGGGCTCCGGCGCATTCGAGTACCTCTCGGCCGATGCGCTGGAGGCGCCGGTCGTCGTCTTCGACGCGAAGAAAGGCTCGACTCTCAAGCCCGAGAGGACCGAGGCGGGCGTTCGCCTGCGAGACACGGTCAAGCGGGTGCTCTGGCTCGCGCGCGGCCAGCCGCTGCCGGAGCTCGCGGGCGCGGCGGCGCCGCCGCTCACGGACGCCTTCCGCAAACAGCGGGAGAAGTTCGGCCGGATGCACGCGCCGCCCCTGTCGCACGCCTTCGCCATCCGGGCCCTCGACGCTCCCGAGGCGCCGCTCCTCTGGGCCGAGATCGAGGGCGGGCGCGAGGACCTGCTCTACGTCTTCGACGGGACGGAGGACCCGTCGGAGGGCCTCGCGACGCTCAACCCGAGCGAGTCGGACGAGAGGGAGCTCCGCAAGTACCTGTGGCTCGCTCCGCTGTCGCTGCAGCCGATCGGGCGCGACCCGCGCGATCCGCCGCCGGCCCGCTTCTCGCTGACCGACGTCGCGGTCGAGCTCGCGGCTTCCGCCGGCAACGACGCGACGCTGACGGTCGAGGAGACGCTCGTGCCGCGCGGCCGCCCGGCGCGCGCCCTGCGGTTCGACCTGAACAGCATCGTGTACGCGAAGGCGGGAGCGAACCTCGAGGCGCGCGCGGAGCGCGTGCGGAGCGTGACGGACGAGTCGGGCCGCGCGCTCGCCTTCGACCACCGGCAGGACGAGCTCGTCGTGGAGCTCGCCGAACCGGCCCCGCCGGACCGGCCGCTGAAGCTGCGCTTCGAGATCGACGGCGACTTCCTCGTCCGGCCGCGCGGCGACAACTACTGGGAGCTCGGGATCTGGCCGTGGTTCCCGCAGCCGACGCTCGCGGGGCAGGCCTACACCTGGCGCGCCGTCGTCCGCGTCCCGAAGCCCTTCGTGCCCTTCGCGCCGGGCACGACCGTTCGACGCGAGGAGGACGGCGGGATGAACGTTCTCGAGACGCGCCTGGACAAGCCCGTCCAGTTCGCGGTCATCCTCGCCGGCAAGTACGAGATGGAGGAAGAGGTCCGCGACGGCGTGACCATCCGCGTCGCGACCTACGGGCTCGACAATCCGCGCGGCCGCAAGCAGCTCACGAAGGTCGCGGCGGAGGTCATCGCCTACTACCGGGAGTTCCTGGGGCCGTTTCCTTTCCCCGAGTTCAACATCCTGGAGATCAACGACTACGGCTTCGGCCAGGCGCCGCCCGCCACGATGTTCATCACCAAGGAGGCGTTCGACCCCCTCGTCGGCGACATGAGCCGCTTCGAGGCGCAGGAGATCGCCAAGATCTTCGCCCACGAGATTGCGCACCAGTACTGGGGCATCGTCGTTCGGATCCCGAGCGCGGAGGAGCAGTGGCTCGCCGAGTCGTTCTCGGAGTACTGCGCCTTCCTGTTCCTGAAGGACCGCCGCAGTCCCGCGGTCGCGCGCGGCCTCGAGAAGCGCTGGCGCCGGGGCGCGGACTTCGCGGGCGACGCCGCGCCGATTCCCCTCGCCAACCGCGTCTGGGTGACCCGCGACGCCATTCGCCGCGCCGAGATCCGCTCGGGCCTCCTCTACGACAAGGGGCCCATCCTGCTCGGGGCCCTGCACCGGCAGATGGGCGACGAGGCCTTCCGGCGCTTTCTGAAGTCGGCGCAGTCGGCGCTCGCCTGGAAGTTCGGGAGCACGAAGGAGATCATCGCTCTGCTCCAGGCCGCCGGCGCCCCGGACCCGATGCCCTTCTTCGAGAAGTACTACTGGGGCGTCGAGATGCCGAAGGACTGAAGCGGCGGCGCTATCATTCCTCCACCGCGAGAGTGGCGGAACTGGCAGACGCGCGGGACTTAGGATCCCGTGGGGTAAAACCCTTGAGGGTTCGAGTCCCCTCCTCTCGCACCATTCGCGTCCGGCGATGGGGCGACCCGTCCGGCCGGGTCGAGCCAGCGCCGGACGCCGTGCGGGCGCCGGCCGCGTGCGGTCAGCGCTTCGGGCCTGGAACCGGGGGCATGGGAACGGGCGCCGGGGCGCAGCGCTTGTAGACCGGGCAGGGGCTGGGCTTGGGCTTGGGTTCGGGCTGCGGACGGGTCGTCGCCGCGATTGCGAGCGAGGACCCGAGCAGCAGGGCCGAGGCGATCCACAGGTTCTTCTTCATGACGAACCTCCTTTTCGACGGCGAGAGTGGCGCCGCGGCGAGCGCGCGAGCTCGGGTTTCATTTCGCGCTCACCAATCGCTGAGGAACTCTTCATCCTGCGGCGCGAGAAGCGATGCAAACGACGCATGACGCTCGAGCCGCGCGCACGCGTGCTCTAATTACGAGCGTGACTTCGCTTCTTCTTCTCTCGGCGGCGCTCGCCGCCTCGGCCGGGCGAGGCGAGCCGGGCCGCGTCGATCCGCGCATCTTCGCCGCCGCCGCGCCGGGAGCGCGCGCGTCGTTTCTCGTCGTCTTCCGCGAGCAGGCGGATCTGGCCGGCGCCGCGGCGGTCGCGGACCGGGGCGAGCGGCGGCGGTTCGTCTTCGAGGCGCTGCGCGCGCGCGCCGAAGCGTCTCAGGCGCGGCTCGTCGAGCGCCTGCGCCGCGACGGCCTGCGCCATCGTCCGCACTACCTGGTGAACATGGTCGAGGTCGAGGCGGACGAGGCGATGGCGCGCGCCCTCGCCCGCGAGCCCGGGGTCGCCGCCGTCGCGTCGAACCTCTCGGCGCGATTGACGCGGCCCGACGCCGCGGAGCTCGAGCCGCGGCGCGGCGCGGCTCCCGCCGAGACCGAGCCGAACCTCGCCCTCATCGGCGCGCCGCAGGTGTGGGACCGGGGATTCACGGGCCAGGGGATCGTGATCGGCGTCGCGGACACGGGCGTGGAGTGGAGCCATCCCGCGCTGATGCGGCAGTACCGCGGCTGGAACGGCGCGGTGGCCTCGCACGCCTACAACTGGCACGACGCCATCCACGAGAACCTCCACCTGAATGCCTGCGGGGTCGAGTCGGCCGAGCCCTGCGACGACCAGGGGCACGGGACCTCGGTGGCGGGTCTCGCGGTCGGCGACGACGGCGGGGACAACCGCGTCGGGGTCGCGCCCGGCGCGCGGTGGATCGGGTGCCGCAACATGGAAATCGGCAACGGAACCCCGGCGCGCTACGTCGAGTGCTTCGAGTTCTTCCTCGCCCCGACCGACGCGAACGGCGAGAATCCGCGGCCGGAGCTCGGCGCCGACGTCGTCAACAACTCGTGGACCTGCCCGGAGGCGGAGGGCTGCACCGATCCCGAGGTTCTCCGCGCGGCGGTGGAAAACCTGCGCGCCGCCGGAATCGCCGGCAGCTTCGCCGCGGGCAACACGGGCCCCTCCTGCTCCTCCCTCGCGGCGGTGCCGGCCATCTACGACGGAGCGTTCACGGTCGGCGCGACCGACCTCTCCGACGGGATCGCGGTCTTCAGCGGGCGCGGGCCGGTGCTGCGCGACGGGTCGATGCGCGTGAAGCCCGACATCTGCGCGCCCGGCGTCAACGTGCGCACCAGCTCGACGGTGAACTCGACCGACCCCTACGCGATCTTCGGCGGGACCTCGGGAGCCTCGCCGCACGTCGCCGGAGCCATCGCGCTCCTCTGGTCCGCCGTGCCGTCGCTCGCGGGCGACGTCGACGGCACCGAAGAGGTCCTCGAGGCGACGGCGGTGCCGCTCCTGTCCGCGCTCGAATGCGGCGGGTTCTCCGGCGGCGCCGTTCCCAACCCGATCTTCGGCTGGGGGCGGCTCGACGTCGCGGCCGCCCTCGAGGCGTTGCCCGCGCGCGGCGTTCCGGCGCGGCCGGCCGGCGCGCGCCCCGAAGCCCGCGTCGTGCCGCCCCGTCCGTGACGCGCGTCAGTTGGGCGGCTGGTAGCAGTCCTCCTCGTCCTCGACCATCAGGAAGAACGATCCGTCGTTGGTGACGCTGTCGAGCTGCACGCCGTAGCCCGAGATCCGGGCGCCTGCCGCCAGTGCCGTGGCGCGAATGATCAGTGTCGTCGTTCCGGCCGGAAGCCCCGCGAAGACGTTGTTGAACTGGCGGACCTCTCCGACCGCGAGGTCGGAGACGGTGAACTGCTTGACTTCGGCGCCGGTCGCTCCGTCGTAGTAGACGACGTCGACGTCGGTGAGCGTCGTCCCCTCGTTGACCAACCCGATGTTGGCTCGCGTGGTCCCGTCGGCGCCGAGCGGGCCGTTGCGGACCGCGGCCTTGAGCCTCTCGGAACCGGCCGTCACGATGTTGCGGCCGACGTAGGCGATGCCGTTGGTGCCGCCGCCGCTGCCGGGGCTGTAGGTCCTCGCCTCGGCGATGGAGTCCTCGAGGAGCTGGCCGGTCGCGTCGAACGAGACGGTGATCGTGCCGAAGATCGCGGCGGACTGATCCGCGGCGCGGATGACGCCCGAGTCCTTGAAGTGCTGGATGATGTCCTCGAAGGTCAGGACCCGGTGGGGCGGGAGCGTGCCCTCCTGGAGCGTCGCGCTCTGGATCGTCCCGTCGACGGTCGAGCGGTACACGAGCCGCATCTCGATGAGGGGCTGCCGGCTGCCGCTGCCGTTGCCGAGCATGATGGACGTCCGATAGAACACGACGCCCTGCACCTGGGTGCCGACCGGGATCCGGAGGTCGATGTCCGCCTGCGCGGCCGCCGGGCCGAGGAGGAGAAGCGAGACGAGGAGCGCCCGTTGGATGTACCGCATGAAGCCTCCTTTTTCGTGGAAAGAGCGCCGCCGCGTACGACGGGAGCGGCGGGAATCGTGGCGCGGAATCCTATCAACGCCGGGCGCGCTTTGCTCCGTCCAGGGGATAAGATCCCGCCCCTATGCCGATCCTGTCCACCAAAGAAGAGTCCCCCACGCGCACCGTCCTCGAGATCGAGATCCCGGCCGAGGAGGTCGGCAAGGCCTTCGCGGCCGTGCGCCGCGCCTATGCCCGGAAGGCGGCCCTTCCCGGTTTCCGCAAGGGCAAGGCCCCCGAGGAAGTCGTCGCCAAGCGCTTCGCCGACGAGATCAAGGGCGACGTGCTCGAGCACCTGCTGCCGGACGCCGTCGCCTCGGCGATCGAGGAGCGCAAGCTCTCGATCCTCGGGCGCCCGCACGTCGACGACCTGAGCTGGGAGCCACCGGGCCCGATCCGGTTCCTGGCGCGGCTCGACCTGAAACCGGCCGTCGACCCGGGCGAGTACCGCGGCATTCCCGGTCGAGGACCAGCCGGTCGAGCCGACCGACGAGGAGATCGCGAAGGTCATCGACCGCATCCGCGAGGCGCACGCCGAGTTTCACCCGATCGAAGGCCGGGCCGCGGCGCCGGGCGACTTCGCGGTCGCCGACATCGCGGGCTCGTTCGTCGAGATCCTCGCTCCCGGCCAGGACCCCCGCACCTTCCGGGACGAGAAGATCACGCTCGAGGTCGGCCACGCCGACTCGATGCCCGAGATCAACGACGCGCTGCGGGGCGCCAGTCCCGGGGAGACCCGCTCCTTCCGCAAGACGTTCGCCGACGACTTTCCCAACGACGAGTTCCGCGGGAAGACCGTCGACTACCGGGTCACGCTGGCGGCGCTCAAGGAGAAGAAGCTTCCGGCCGTGGACGACGAGTTCGCCCGCGCCGTCTCCGAAGGCGGCACGGTCGAGAGCGCTTCGCGAGAAGGTGCGCGCGCGCCTGCGGCACGAGCGGGAGGCCGACCGTCGGCGCAAGTTCCGCCGCATGATCCTCGACGCAGCTGCTCGCGAAGCGGGAGGTCCCGGCGCCGGAGGTCCTCGTCGAGTCCGAGACGACCTCCGCCCTGCGCGACTACGCGCGCTACCTGGCCGCGAGCGGCGTCGACCCGGAGAAGGAAGACTGGAGCAAGCTGCGCGAGGAGGCGCGGCCCGGCGCCGAGCGTCGCGTGAAGGAGTACCTGCTCCTCGACGCGATCGCGGACCGCGAGAAGATCGAAGTTTCCGAGACGGAGCTCGAGGCGGAGTTCAAGCGCGCGGCGGCGGAGCGGGGCGTCGAGCCCGCGGAGCTGCGCGAGCAGATGACCAAGGCCGGCGGCCTCGAGGCCCTGCGGGACGAAATGCGGCTGGCCCGGGTCGTCGACCTCTTGATCGCGGGCGCCAAGGTGCTACCCTCGGGAATGCCGGTGGAAGTGAAATAGGTTGTCCGAATGGCGGCGATGAACGACGACGACGACGAGGGGGGCGGCATGGTCCTGGTTCCCATGGTGATCGAGCAGACGAGTCGGGGCGAGCGGGCGTACGACATCTACTCGCGCCTTTTGAAGGACAACATCATCTTCCTCGGCCAGCCGGTCGACGACACGATCGCCAACCTCATCATCGCGCAGATGCTGTTCCTCGAGTCCGAGAACGCCGAGAAGGACATCGCCTTCTACATCAACTCCCCGGGCGGCTCGATCACCGCCGGGATGGCGATCTACGACACGATGCAGTACGTCAAGAACGACGTGTCCACGATCTGCGTCGGGCAGGCGGCCTCGATGGCGGCGGTGCTCATGGCGGCCGGCGCGGCCGGCAAGCGCTTCTCGCTGCCGAACTCGCGCTTCCTGATCCACCAGCCCCTCGCCTACGGCATGCAGGGCCAGGCGACGGACATCGAGATCCACGCGAAGGACCTGCTCAAGATGCGCGAGCGCATCAACCAGATCCTGGCGCAGCACACGGGCCAGTCGATCGAGAAGGTCTCCAAGGACACCGACCGCGACTACATCCTCGAAGCCGAGGACGCCAAGAAGTACGGTCTGGTGGACGCGATCTACCACCGGCGCGACGACCTCGCGCTCAAAGCCGCCGGCTGAGGCTCTCGCCGCCGCCCGCGAATCCACTCCTTCCGAGGGCGGCGTACATCCGGCTTGAATCGATGGTCCACTTTCCCCGCCGCCCGCTCGCCCGGCTCTGGAATTCCCTGAGTCCATGGCCGTTAAACCCCATGGGTTATGTTAGATTTCGAGCGCGGGATCGGTTGACGGGGAGGGAACCGCGACCCTAGAATGGTCGCATCCCTCCGGAGGCTGAATGTCGAAGAAAACCGGGAACGGCGATGTGCTTGCGCTGCTCCTTCTGCAACAAGAGCCAGAGGGACGTCAAGAAGCTCATCGCGGGCCCCACGGTCTACATCTGCGACGAGTGCGTCGACATCTGCCTCGACATCATCGCCGAGGACCGGGTCCTCGAGACCCAGGCCCCCGAGACCAAGCTCCCCAAGCCGAAAGAGATCAAGGAGTTCCTCGACAGCTACGTGATCGGGCAGGACCAGGCGAAGAAGAAGCTGGCGGTCGCTGTCTACAACCACTACAAGCGGATCGACTACCTGGAGAAGAACCGCAAGCTCGACGTCGAGCTCCAGAAGTCCAACATCCTCCTGATCGGCCCGACCGGCACGGGCAAGACCCTGCTGGCCCAGACCCTGGCCAAGCTCCTCTCGGTGCCCTTCACGATCGTCGACGCGACGACGCTGACCGAGGCCGGCTACGTCGGCGAGGACGTCGAGAACATCATCCTGAAGCTCTACCAGGCGGCGGGCAACGACAAGGAGAAGACCGAGCGCGGCATCGTCTACATCGACGAGGTCGACAAGATCGCGCGCAAGGGCGAGAACCCGTCGATCACCCGCGACGTCTCGGGCGAAGGCGTGCAGCAGGCGCTGCTCGAAGATCCTCGAGGGCACCGTCGCCAACGTGCCGCCCCAGGGCGGCCGCAAGCACCCGCACCAGGAGTTCATCCAGATCGACACGACGAACATCCTCTTCCTCTGCGGCGGCGCCTTCGTGGGCCTCGAGGACATCATCAGCAAGCGCATGACCGAGAAGACGATGGGCTTCGGCGCCCGGATCGCCACCAAGAAGGAGAAGCGCTCGAGCGCCCTCCTCGAGAAGGTCCACCCCGAGGACCTCATCAAGTACGGGATGATCCCGGAGTTCGTCGGCCGGCTGCCGGTCGTGGCGACGCTCTCGGAGCTCGACCAGGCGGCGCTCGTCGAGATCCTGCGGGAGCCCAAGAACTCGCTCGTCAAGCAGTACCAGACCATGCTGGAGTTCGAGAACGTCCAGCTGCGCTTCTCGGACGACGCCATCGAGGCGATCGCCGAGGAGGCCCTGGCCCGCAACGTCGGCGCCCGGGGCCTGAAGATCATCATCGAAGACCTGATGCTCGACGTCATGTACCAGATCCCCTCGGACGACGACATCGAGGAGTGCGTCATCACCCGCGACGTGGTCAAGCACCACACCAACCCGATCACGATCCTGCGCAAGGCGGGCTAGGGCCGCCGCCGGCTTCGCCCCGCGCCTCGACCCGGGACCCAATTAAGGACACACCGACAAAATGAAAACAGCCGACCCCACCGACCGCGCGTTGGAAAGCCTTCCCCTCGTTCCGCTCCGGGACATGGTGGTCTTTCCCCACATGATGCAGCCCTTCGTCGTGGGCCGCGAGTCCTCCATCCGCGCCCTCGAAGCGGCGCTCGCGACCCCGGTCAAGCGGCTCTTCCTCGCGGCGCAGCGCGACCCGCAGCTCGACGACCCCACGCCCGAGGACATCTTCGAGGTCGGCGTCATCGCCACGGTGGCCCAGTCGCTCAAGCTCCCCAACGGCCACATCAAGGTGATGGTCGAGGGCGTGCGCCGCGGCCGGATCATGGCCTTCGAGCGCCGCGGCGCGTACCTCGCGGTCGCCGTCGAGGCCCTGCCGGTCAAGCCCGCGGACCCCGAGAGCCTCAAGGACTACATGGGCAAGGTGCTCGCGCTCTTCGAGCAGTACGCGAAGCTGTCGCACCACCTCGCCTTCGAGGGCCTCGCGGCGTCGCTGAAGATCGACGACCCCGAGCGCTTCGCCGACACGCTGTCGGCCCACCTCGCCGTCTCGACCGCCGAGAAGCAGGCGCTCCTCGAGGCCGAGTCTCCCTACGAGCGTCTCCAGAAGCTCCAGGACCTGCTGGAGGTCGAGATCGACAAGGTCAACATCGACCGCCGGATCAACAACAAGGTCAAGAAGCAGATGGAGAAGGCCCAGAAGGAGTACTACCTCAACGAGAAGATCAAGGCCATCCACCAGGAGCTCGGCCGCAAGGACGACCGGACCGACGAGGTCGAGGAGCTCAAGAAGAAGATCGAGTCCTCCGGCATGCCCAAGGAGGTCCGCGAGAAGGCCGACCAGGAGCTGCGGCGTCTCGAGGCCATGCCCCCGGTTTCCGCGGAGGCGACCGTCTCGCGCAACTACATCGAGTGGCTCGTGGGCGTTCCCTGGAAGAAGGCCTCGCGCGAGTCCAAGGACCTGACCCGCGCCGAGCAGATCCTGAACGACGACCACTTCGGCCTCGAGAAGATCAAGGAGCGGATCCTCGAGTTCCTGGCCGTGCGCCAGCTCGTCCAGAAGACGAAGGGCTCGATCATCTGCTTCGTCGGGCCCCCGGGCGTCGGCAAGACCTCGCTGGCCAAGTCGATCGCGCGCTCCCTGAACCGGCCGTTCGTCCGCCTCTCGCTCGGCGGCGTGCGGGACGAGGCCGAGATCCGCGGCCACCGCCGGACCTACATCGGCGCGTTCCCGGGCCAGATCATCCAGATGATGAAGAAGGCCGGCACCGTGAACCCGGTCTTCCTGCTCGACGAAGTGGACAAGATGTCGTCGGACTTCCGCGGCGACCCGGCCTCGGCCCTGCTCGAGGTGCTCGACCCGGAGCAGAACCACTCCTTCGTCGACCACTACCTCGACGTCGAGTACGACCTCTCGAAGGTCATGTTCATCGCCACGGCCAACATCGCCGACCCGATTCCGCCGGCCCTGAAGGACCGCATGGAGCAGATCCACCTTTCGGGCTACACGCCGAACGAGAAGGTGGCGATCGCCCGGCAGTTCCTGGTGACCAAGCAGCGCGAGGCCAACGGCCTGAAGGAAGACCAGATCGAGCTGAAGGACGACACGATCCTGGCGATCATCGAGAACTACACGCGCGAAGCCGGGGTGCGCAACCTCGAGCGCGAGATCGGCGGCGTCTGCCGCAAGGTGGCCCGCAAGATCGTCCAGAAGAAGGCCGAGACGCCCATCGCGATCACGCCGGAGAACCTCAAGGACTTCCTCGGCAAGCCCCGGTTCCGCCACCGCCACAAGGGCGAGGTCTCGGAGGTCGGCATCGCGACGGGCCTGGCCTGGACCGAGGCGGGCGGCGAGATCCTGATGACCGAGACGAGCCTGCTGAAGGGCAAGGGGAACCTGACCATCACCGGCTCGCTCGGCGACGTGATGCAGGAATCGGCCCGCGCGGCGGTCTCCTACGTCCGCAGCCGCGCCGAGATGTACGACGCCGACCCCAACTTCCACGAGAAGTTCGACATCCACATCCACGTGCCGGAGGGGGCGATCCCCAAGGACGGCCCCTCGGCGGGCATCACGATGGCGGTCTCCCTCTTCTCGGCCGTCACCAAGCTGCCGGTCCTGAAGGACGTCGCCATGACGGGGGAGATCACCCTCCGGGGCAAGGTCCTCCCGGTCGGCGGGATCAAGGACAAGCTCCTGGCGGCCTACCGGGCCGGCATCAAGACGATCATCCTCTCGGCCGAGAACGACAAGGACCTGGACGACCTGCCGGAGGAGATCCGCAGCGAAATGGAGTTCCACCTCGTCCACACCATGGACGAGGTCATCAAGATCGCGATGGAGACCCCGCGCCTGGCGTCCGCGATCGAGCCCGAGGCCAAGCCCGCCGAGGGGGGGATCGTCGCGAACTGAGGGTCTTTCGCACGAAGGGGTCTTTTTGATCTAGAATCGCCACCTCGGCGCCCGACCGGGCTCGCCCGGCTCCGAGGCCCCCCAAAGCCGCCCCCGGAACTTCACGGCGGTATCCGCCGAACCACACCGCAAGAGGACAAACAGATGGCCAGACGAAAAGGCACCAACGAGTCCGACGTCGAGACGCTCGAAGCGCCGCCGGAGGGACTGCCGGACACGACCGGCGAAGAGGCCGCCGTCGAGCACGGAGACACACTCGACATCCGGGCGCTGCACGAGATCAAGATCCCGCAGCTCCTGAAGATCGCCAAGGACCTCGAGGTCGAGAACGCGACCGGGATGCGCAAGCAGGACCTGATCTTCAAGATCCTCCAGGCGCAGACCGAGAAGAAGGGCCTGATCTTCTCCGAGGGCGTCCTCGAGTGCCTGCCCGACGGCTTCGGCTTCCTGCGCGCCCCCGAGTACAACTACCTGCCCGGGCCCGGACGACATCTACGTGTCGCCCTCCCAGATCCGGAAGTTCGACCTGCGCACCGGCGACACGGTCTCCGGCCAGATCCGGCCGCCGAAGGAAGGGGAGCGGTACTTCGCCCTGATCAAGGTCGAGGCCGTCAACTTCGAGCACCCCGACGTCGCGCGCGAGAAGATCTTCTTCGACAACCTGACGCCCCTCTATCCGCAGGAGCGCATCCGCCTCGAGGTCCCGACCAACATGACCTCGCGGGTCCTCGACCTCGTCGCGCCGGTCGGCAAGGGCCAGCGCGGACTCATCGTCGCGGCGCCGCGCACCGGCAAGACGATGGTCCTGCAGTCGCTCGCCAACTCGATCTCGACCAACCACCCCGAGGTCACCCTCATCGTCCTCCTGATCGACGAGCGGCCCGAGGAGGTCACCGACATGCAGCGGTCGGTCAAGGGCGAGGTCATCTCCTCGACCTTCGACGAGCCGGCGGCGCGCCACGTCCAGGTCGCCGAGATGGTCATCGAGAAGGCCAAGCGCCTCGTCGAGCACAAGCGCGACGTGGTGATCCTGCTCGACTCGATCACGCGCCTGGCGCGCGCCTACAACGCGATCGTGCCGCCGTCGGGCAAGATCCTGTCGGGCGGCGTCGACTCGAACGCCCTGCAGCGGCCCAAGCGCTTCTTCGGCGCCGCGCGCAACGTCGAGGAGGGCGGCTCGCTCACGATCATGGCGACGGCGCTGATCGACACGGGCTCCCGCATGGACGACGTCATCTTCGAGGAGTTCAAGGGCACCGGCAACATGGAAGTCCACCTCGACCGCAAGCTCGTCGACAAGCGCGTCTTCCCGGCGATCGACATCAACAAGTCGGGCACGCGCAAGGAAGAGCTCCTCATGGACAAGCAGGAGTTGAACCGCGTGTGGGTCCTCCGCAAGGTTCTGAACCCGCTCTCGACGGTCGAGGCCATGGAGCTCCTGACCGAGAAGCTCGACAAGACCAAGACCAACGCCGAGTTCCTGAGCCTGATGCAGCAGGGGTAAGCGAAGACGGAGACCGTGCTCCGCCTCTCCGTCGTCGACTTCCTGAACGCCCGGCCGCTGACGTGGGGCCTGCTCCACGATCCTCCGCCGGGCGTGACCGTGTCCCGGGACGTCCCCTCAGTCTGCGCCGCGAAGCTCGCCTCGGGGGAGGCCGACGTCGGACTCATCCCCTCGATCGAGTACCAGCGCATCCCGGGACTGAAGGTCGTGCCGGGCCTCGGCATCGCCGCGTCCTCCGAGGTGCGTTCGGTGCTGCTCGTCTCCGACGTCTCGCGCGAGAAGATCCGCTCGGTCTCGCTCGACCCGGCCTCGCGCACGTCGGCCGCGCTGACACGAATCCTCCTGAAGCGTTGCTACGGGGTCTCGCCCGAGTACCGGGAGGGGACCGCGCCGGCCGACGCCCGGCTCATCATCGGCGACCCGGCCCTGAAGACCCGGCTGAACGGCCACGTCGTGCTGGATCTGGCGGCCGAGTGGCGGGCCTTCTCGGGGCATCCGTTCGTGTTCGCGTTCTGGGCCGTGCGGGAGCAGGCTGCGACTCCCGAAGTCGCGCGGTTGCTTCGCCGCTCCTACGAAGCGGGCCGGGCGAGCTTCCCGGCGATGGTCGCCGAGGAGTCCGCCGCGTCGGGCCTCTCCGCTGCCGTCGTCGAGGATTACCTGCGGCACGCTCTCCACTTCGAGCTCGACGCAGGGGATCTCGAGGGCCTCGCGCTGTACTACCGACTCGCCGCGGAGGAGGGTCTGATTCCGTCCGCGAGGGGGCTCGAGTTCATCGGCTGATGACTTGATTGGTCATCTCGATATGTCTATGATGATCATATGAAGCGGACAGCCGGTATCGCGGACCTCAAGGCCAACCTGTCCCAGTACCTGGATCAGGTCAGGCGGGGCGAAGAGGTCGTAATTACGGACCGAGGCGCGCCGATCGCGCGCCTCGTGCCACTCGAAGGGGGGGTCGAGGAGGACGCCCGGATCGAACGGCTCGTTCGCGAGGGCGTGTTGCGACCGGGAAGCGGACGCTTCCCAGATGAGCTGCTGGTCCCACCCGAAGGCGATCCGAGCGTCGGCGCCTCCGTGCTCGCGGCGCTTATCGCGGAGCGGCGCGAGGGGCGCTGATGTTCTGGGACAGCTCGGCGCTGGTGCCCTTGCTGCTCGAAGAGCCTCGCTCGGCGGAATTGAACGCGCTGGCAGGCACCGAGAGTCGACTCTCCATCTGGTGGGCGTCCCCCGTGGAGTGTCAGACCGCCCTCGCCCGGCGGCACCGGGAGGGCGTCCTGGCGGACCACGCCCTCGCGGAGGCCACTGGAAAGATCACGAGGCTGACCGAGAAGGCGGCGACCATCATGCCGACGGACGAGGTCAGGAGTCGAGCCCGCCGCCTCGCCGGAGTGCATCCGCTTCGTGCCGGAGATGCGCTTCAACTCGCTGCCGCTCTCGCCTGGTGCGAAGAGCAGCCGGGCGGGAACGGCTTCGTCTGTCTCGACGAGCGGCTTCGGGAAGCCGCGCGGCGGGAAGGATTCGCGGTCGGGCCGGCCGGCAAGCCCGGAAGTCAGGCTACGATTCTCCAGGATGAGCTCGAACCGTACCGCTGACATCCTCGACCGAAGCCTCTCGGGCGAACGCCTGTCCGCCTCGGACGCCGTCACGCTCCTCGAGGAGGGCAACCTCCTGGCCCTCGGCGCCGCGGCCAACGAGGTCCGCGAGCGGAAGAACGACCCGAACGTCGCGACCTACATCGTCGACCGCAACATCAACTACACCAACGTCTGCGTCTACCGGTGCCAGTTTTGCGCGTTCTACCGGCCCTCGGCCGAGCATCCCGAGGCCTACGTCCTGTCGCACGAGCAGATCGGCGAGAAGATCCAGGAGACGATCGACCTCGGCGGCACGGGAGTGCTGCTTCAGGGCGGCGTCCACGCGGACCTGCCGTTCTCGTTCTACGAGGACATGTTCCGGTACATTCGGACGAGCTTTCCGACGATCCATCTCCACGCGCTCTCGGCGCCCGAGGTCTACTTCCTGCAGAAGATCACCAAGTGGCCGATGCGCGACGTCATCGCGCGCTTGAAGGATGCCGGCCTCCAGTCGATCCCGGGCGGCGGCGCGGAGATCCTGGAAGACTCCGTGCGCAAGCGCATCTGGTCCCTGACGAAAGCCCCGACGGAGAAGTGGGTCGACGTCCACGAGAGCGCTCACGGTCTCGGCATGCGCACGACGGCGACGATGATGTTCGGCGTGGGGGAGACCTACGGCGAGCGCGTCGAACACATGCAGGTCGTCCGCGACCTCCAGGACCGCACGGGCGGCTTCACGGCGTGGATCCCCTGGACCTTCCAGAAGGAGAACACCGAGCTCGACGGCAAGGTCGACGAGGCCGGCGGCTTCGAGTACCTGAAGACGCTCGCGGTGTCGCGGCTCTTCCTCGACAACATTCGGCATGTCCAGGGCTCGTGGGTCACGCAGGGCGCGAAGATCGGGCAGGTCTCGCTGTCTTTCGGCGGCGACGATCTCGGCTCGATCATGATCGAGGAGAACGTGGTCTACGCAGCCGGGGCGAGGAACCGGATGAGCCAGGACGAGATGCGCCGGGTCATCGCCGACGCCGGGTACACGCCGGTGCAGCGGCGCACGCTCTACGACGCGTGCAAGGAGCCGTGCTGCACGGGGCCGATCCCGCAGCCGAAGACGAGCGCGGGGCTGCCGGTGCGGGGCTCCGACCTCGACGCGGGGCTGGCGTCGGCTTAGCCTAGGGCGTCGCCGCCGCCGGCGCCGCGCGGTGCTCGGCCTGCCGCCCCCGCTCCCAGCAGGAGCCGGCCACGAGGCCGAGGATGAACAGCACCACGCCCCCGACGGCGCGCAGCCAGACGCGCGTGCGGCGGTGCTTCCAGGGCGGCTCCGTCCGGAACTGGACGCGCTCGGCCGCCTTCGAGATCCGCTCGGCCTGCCAGGCCCGCAGGTCGAGGAGCAGGTCGCGGGCGGACTGGTAGCGGTCGGCGGGGTCCTTCTCGAGGGACCGGAAGACGAAGGCCTTGAGATCGTCCGGGATCTTCTCGACCTCGGCGTGGCTCGTCGGGTCGTCGCGCAGCACGGCGCCCAGGGTCTCGACCGGCGTCTCGCGGGCGAAGGCGCGGCGGCCCGTGAGCATCTCGTAGAAGGTCGCGCCGAGCGAGAAGATGTCCGTGCGCGCGTCGATGGGCTTGCCGCGGACCTGCTCGGGCGACATGTAGCCCGCCGTCCCGACGAGAAACTGCGAGCTCGTGCTGGGTGCTCCGCGGCGCCCGCGATGCCGGGCGTGCGGGCCGGCTGCTCGATGCGGGCGATGCCGAAGTCGAGGATCTTGGCCCGGCCCTCGTGGGTCAGGAAGATGTTGTCGGGCTTGATGTCGCGGTGGATGATGCCCCGCAGATGCGCCGCGGCCAGGCCGTCGGCGATCTGGGCGGCGATGTCGACGGCCTTCTCGGGCGCGATCGGGCCGCTGCGCAGGCGCTCCGCGAGCGACTCGCCCTGGAGCAGCTCCGTGACCGCCCACGGGATCGCGCGGAAGGACCCCGTGTCGTGGATCGCCATGATGTTCGGGTGGTTCAGCGCGGCGACGGCGCGGGTCTCGCGGTCGAAGCGCGCGAGGCTGTCGGCGTCGTGCGCGGCCGCGTCGGGCAGCATCTTGAGCGCGACCTCGCGGCTCAAGCCGGTTGTCGCGCGCGCGGTAGACCTCGCCCATGCCGCCCCGCGCCAGCGGCGCGAGGATCTCGTAGGGCCCGATCTGCTCCCCGGTCTCGAGCGACATCGCCCTAAGGATAACCGTCTCTCGGCTACACTTGCAGGCGAATGGAGATCTGGCTGCTGCGGCACGCCTCCGCGGAGGACCGGGCCGACTCCGGGAAGGACGCCGACCGCACCCTGACCGAGGACGGCCACAAGCGGGCGCGCGAGGTCGCGCGAGGGCTCGCGGAGCTCGAGACCGGGGATCGAGCTGGTGCTGACCTCCCCGTACGCGCGGGCGCGGCAGACCGCGGAGCCGGTGGTCCGGGCGCTGCGGCTCGCGGACAAGCTCCGCGAGACGCAGGCGCTCGAGCCCTCGAGCGACCCGGAGGAGATCCTCGAGGAGGTCCGGGCCGAGAAGGTCGAGGCGATCCTCCTCGTCGGCCACGAGCCGCACCTGGGGGCCCTCCTGGGGCGCCTCGTGGCGGGCCGGCCGGGCCTCGAGATCCCCATGCGCAAGGCCGCCGTCGCCCGGCTCGCCTGGTCCGGGCTCGGGCGCGGCGACGCTGCGCGCGCTGCTGCCGTCGAAGGTCCTCGCCCGGCTCGGGTCGGGCCGGGGCTGACGCCGACGGCAGAGGCACCCCGCGGCGGCCCTTGGGCCGCCCGTTTCCGTTATGATCCGCATCCGTTTCGTCATCGTCCGAACGTCTTCTGAGGAGGACTGGCATGGGCAAGCTCGGTCTCGGGTGTCTCGCGATCCTCGTCATCCTCGTCGTCATCGTCGGCATCTCGTTCGCCGGCACCTACAACAGGCTGGTCACGCTGGGGCAGGACGTCGACAAGTCGTGGTCCGAGGTCGAGAACCAGTACCAGCGGCGCGCGGACCTCATCCCGAACCTCGTCTCGACCGTCCAGGGCGCGGCGAACTTCGAGAAGGAGACGCTGACGGCCGTCACCGAGGCGCGGGCCTCGGTCGGGCGCGCGACCATCACGCCGGGCAAGGCGCCGGCCGACGCCGAGACGCTCGCCCGCTTCCAGCAGGCGCAGGACCAGCTCGGCTCGGCGCTGCAGCGTCTGCTCGTCGTGTCCGAGCGCTATCCGGAGCTGAGGGCGAACCAGAACTTCCGCGACCTGCAGGCGCAGCTCGAGGGCACGGAGAACCGCATCACCGTCGCCCGCGGCCGCTTCAACGACTCGGCCCAGATGTACAACACCGTCCTGAAGAAGTTCCCGACGAACCTGATGGCCGGCTTCCTCGGCTTCAAGGAGAAGCCGTACTTCAAGGCCATCACGCCGGGCGCGGAGCAGGCGCCGAAGGTCGAGTTCAACTTCAGCAACCCCGCGCCGACGGCGGCGCCGGCCCAGTAGGGATCGGTCAGCGGTAAGCAGGTAAGCGGGTGGCAGGATTGGGCCGGGGGGCGCGGCGGGCGATGGCCGTGGCGGCGGCTTGCCGTGCTGGTCGCCGGCATCGCGCTCGCCGACCGCTACGACGAGCAGATCCCGGAGAAGCCGCAGCGGTACGTCACCGACCGCGCCGGCGTCTTCGGGCCCGGCGAGGCCGAGGCCCTCAACGCGAAGCTCGAGCAGTTCGAGCGCGACACGTCCAACCAGGTCCTCGTGTGGGTCGACGAGAAGCTGCCCGAGGGCTTCACGCTCGAGGACTTCACGGTCCGCGCCGCGCAGAAGTGGGGCGCCGGCCAGAAGCAGGAAGACAACGGGGCGATCCTCTTCGTCTTCACCGGCGACCGGAAGGTCCGCATCGAGACCGGCTACGGCCTCGAGGGCGCCCTGCCCGACGCGACGGCCAAGCGGATCATCGACGGAGGAGATCGTTCCGCGGTTCCGCGAGGGCGACTATCCCGGCGGGATCGACGCGGGCGCCGACGCGATGATGGCGGCGGTCAAGGGCGAGTACCGCGGGACCGGGCGCACGGTGGACGAAGGCGGCGGCGCCGGCGGATCGGGACCCAGGGCTCCGGGTGCCTCATCATGGCGATCCTCTTCTTTTTCCTCTTCGTCCTGCCGATGATCCTGCGCAGCAAACGCGCCTTCCGCACCCACGGCGGCCGCGGCTGGTGGTCCGGCGGCGGCGGCTGGGGCGGCGGAGGCTGGTCGGGCGGCGGGTTCGGCGGTGGAGGCGGATGGGGCGGGGGCGGCGGAGGCGGCTTCTCGGGCGGCGGCGGGTCCTTCGGCGGCGGCGGCGCGTCGGGGAGCTGGTAAGAGCGATGGCGAGCTATCTTCTCGGAGTTCGACTCCGACCGGATCGTCCAGGCGATCGCCTCGGCGGAGGCGACGACCTCGGCCGAGATCCGGGTCCACGTCACCAAACGCGTGCCGACGGACCTCGAGGATCGCGCCCTGCGCCGCTTCCACCTGCTCGGCATGACGAAGACCGCCGAGCGAAACGGCGTGCTCATCTACATCGCCCCGCGGGCGCACCGGTTCCGGGTGCTCGGCGACGTCGCGATCCACGAAAAGGCCGGGCCGGAGTTCTGGACCGCGGTCGCCGCCGCGATGGAAGAGCGTTTCCGCCAGGGCGAGTTCACCGAGGGGGTCGTCGAGGGCGTCGCGCCGCGTCGGCGAGGTTCTGGCCCGGCACTTCCCCCGGAAGGCCCACGACCGCGACGAGCTGCCGAACGCGATCGACGAGGAGTGACTTTCCTCCTCTAAGTCGTTGACCCCGTGAGGGGTTGACATTGGCCCGGAAACCTTTATCATTCGCGGGCTTTATGTACGCCATCGTCCGCACAGGCGGTAAACAGCTGAAGGTCGCCGCAGGCGACGTCGTCCGGATCGAAAAGCCGGCCGCCGACAAGATCTCCAAGGGAGAGAAGCTCGTGCTTTCCGGCTCGAGCGTCATCCTCGTTTCGGGAGACGGCGGTGTCCGCACCGGGGCCGAAGCCCTCAAGGGCGTGACGGTCCAGGCCAAGGTCCTCGGCACCGTCCGCACCCGCAAGGTCCTCGTCTTCAAGAAGAAGCGGACCAAGCAGTACCGGCGCACGAAGGGTCATCGCCAGACGATGATCGAAGTGCGCATCGAAGCGATCGAAGGGTAAGCGGGAGTTCCATGGCACACAAAAAAGGACAGGGCTCTTCCCGCAACGGCCGCGACTCCAACTCCCAGCGCCTCGGCGTGAAGGCGTTCGGCGGCCAGAACGTTCCCGGCGGGACCATCCTCGTGCGCCAGCGCGGAACGAAGTTCTTCCCGGGCGTCAACGTCGGCCGCGGCAAGGACGACACCCTCTTCGCGAAGATCTCGGGCGTCGTGCGGTTCCACGACAAGGGCCGCCTCGGCCGCCGCATCTCGATCGAGCCGGCCGCGTAGCACTCCGCAAGTCCCGCGGGCTTCGAGCCGCACACGCAAAGCGACAGCCCGCCAGCGGCTGGCGCGCTTCGAGGGGGTCAGGAGAAGTCCGCAAGTCCCGCGGGCTTCGAGGGGCACACGGAAAGCAGCAGGCCGCCAGCCGCTCGCGCGCTTCGATGGGGTCAGGTCTTCGATTTTCGGAGTTCCGGCTCTTGCGCGGCGCTATGGTGAGTTCGTTGGAACTCCGAAAATTCGAACACCTGACCCCGAGTACGGCACAACGGCTGACCCCGAGCACCGCTGATGTTCATCGACACCGCCGAGATCTACGTCAAGGGCGGCGACGGCGGCAACGGCTGCGTCGCCTTCCGGCGCGAGAAGTTCGTCGCCAAGGGCGGGCCCAACGGCGGCGACGGCGGGCACGGCGGCTCGGTCTGGGCCGTCGCCGACCCGTCGTACAACACCCTCTACCACCTGCGCCACCAGAACCAGTACCGCGCGGAGCGCGGCGAGCACGGCATGGGCTCGAACTGCCACGGCAAGAGCGGAGAGGACGTCGAGGTCCGCCTCCCGCTCGGCTCCGTCGTGACGGACGTCGACAGCGGCGAGCGCGTCGCGGACCTCGTGACGGCGGGGGAGCGCGTCCTCCTCGTCAAGGGCGGCAACGGCGGCTGGGGCAACCAGCACTTCGCGACCCCGACCCGGCAGGCCCCGCGCTTCGCCAAGCCGGGCCTGCCCGGCGCCGAGCGCAACCTCGCGATCGAGCTGAAGCTCCTCGCCGACGTCGCGATCATCGGGTTCCCCAACGCCGGCAAGTCGACGCTCATCTCGGCGATCTCGGCGGCGAAGCCGAAGATCGCCGACTACCCGTTCACGACGCTCGTGCCGCACCTGGGCGTCGTGACGTCGCACGACAACCGCACGCTCGTCGTGGCGGACATCCCGGGCCTGATCGAGGGGGCGCACCGCGGCGCCGGGCTCGGGCTCCAGTTCCTCAAGCACGTCGAGCGCTGCCGGCTGCTCTGCCATCTCGTCGACGCGTCCGCCGACGGGAGACGCCGAGGCGGACGTCGCGACGATCGAGGGGGAGCTCGCGCAGTTCTCGGCCGAGGTGGCCCGCCGCCCGCGCGTTCTCGTCGCTTCCAAGGCCGACGCGGTCTCGGATCCCGACCGCGTGCCGCTCGATCCGCCGGGCCGCGGAGCGCCGCGGCCTGCCGTTCTTCGAGATCTCGGCCGCCACGCACGCCGGCCTGCCGGAGCTCGTGGCGCACCTGTTCCACGAGGTGTCCGTGCCCGTTGAGCCCAAAGTCGAGGCTCCCGCCGGACCCCGCGGCGCCGTAGACTTCCCGCGTCATGCGCATCGGAATCTTCGGCGGCACCTTCGATCCGGTCCACAACGGCCACGTTCTTCCGGTCGAGGCCGCGGCCATGAAGTTCCAGCTTCGCCGCGTCTACTACGTTCCGGCGCGCCTCTCGCCGCACAAGCAGTCGACGCCGACCGACCCGCGGCATCGCGTCGCGATGCTCGCGCTCGCGATCCAGGGCCGGCCGGACTGGACGATCGACCTCGAGGAGCTCGACCGCCAGCCGCCGTCCTACACGATCGACACCCTCGCCGCGATCCAGGCGCGCCATCCCGGCGACGAGCTGTGGCTCCTCATGGGCACGGACCTGCTGGCGGGCTTCGCGCGGTGGAGGCAGCCCGAGGAGATCCTGAAGATCGTCCGGATCGCGGCCTTTCACCGCGAGCCCTACGTCGGGGACCGGCTCGAGATTCCGAAAGTTGCGGGTCTCGCCGATCGCCTGTCGGTTTTCGACGCCGGATCGGTTAAAATCTCCGCGACGGAGATCCGGAACGATCTCGCGGCCGGCAAGGGCCTCGGGGGACGGGTTCCGGGGCCGGTCGCGGAGTACGTTACGAAGCACGGTCTCTACAAGCCGGGGACGTTGGAACGTTGAAACCCGGCTTTTCGGCCCAGGACAAAGTCCGGGAAGGTCTCACCGCGGCGCTCGACCGCAAAGCCGCCGCGGTCCTCGTCTTCAACCTCACGGAGCTCACGACGATGGCGGACTACTTCGTCCTGTCGACGGCGAGCTCCGACCGCCAGGCCCGCGCCATCGCCGACGCGATCGTCGAGAAGCTCGGCCCGGCGAGCTCGGTCGAAGGCTTCGCCACCGCCCACTGGATCCTGCTCGACTACGGCGACGTGGTCTTCCACGTCTTCCAGGAGGAGGCGCGGAAGTTCTACGCCCTCGAGCGGCTCTGGGGCGACGCGCCCAACGAGACGAGTGCTTTCGGCGGCCATCTCGGCGCCGCTGCGCGAGAATCGGCGCCCGGTCTAGTCGGACTCCATGGCGGACAAGAAGTCGCCGTCTCTCCGGTCGCACTTCCGCACCCGGAACCGGCGCGCTCGCGCGTGAGATCGAGGCGATCGAGCGGGCCGCCGACCTTCCCTCCACGATCCTGATCCTCGGCGAGAGCGGCACCGGCAAGGACCGCCTCGCCCGCGCCATCCACGACGTCTCGCAGCGCGCCGGCGAGCCCCTTCGTGCGCGTCGACGCCGCCAATCTCTCCGACGAGCTCTTCGAGAGCGAGCTCTTCGGCCACGAGCGCGGGGCCTTCACCGGGGCCGATCTCCGCCAAGAAAGGCCTCCTCGAGGTCGCGGAGGGCGGCACCGTCTATCTCGACGAGGTGTCCTCGCTCTCGCCGGCCGCGCAGGCGAAGTTCCTGCGCGTCCTCCAGGAGAAGAACTTCCGGCGCCTCTCGGGCGTGACGACGCACCCGTTCCGCGCGCGCCTCATCGTCTCGTCGCGGCGGGACCTCGCCGCGCTCGTCGAGCAGGGCGCCTTTCGCGACGACTTCTTCTACCGGATCGACGTCGTCTCGATCCGGCTGCCGCGCCTCTCCGAGCGCCGCGAGGACATCCTCCCGCTCGCGCGCGAGTTCGCGCAGCGCGCCGCGCGCGCCTACGCCCGGCCGGGCCGGCACTTCACGAAGGACGCCGAGGCGACGCTCGCCCGCCACTCCTGGCCCGGCAACGTGCGCGAGCTGCTCCACGTCGTCGAGAAGGCGGTGCTCACCGCGGAATCCGAAGAGATCGGCCCGCGCCGACCTTCCGACCGGCGCCCTCGGCGCGCCCGGAGTCGCTCATCGCCGCGGCCGATCGAGCAGCGCTGGACGCCTCCAGGAGCTCACGGACGCCTACATCGACGAGACCCTGCGGCGGGCCGGCGGAAACCGGTCGCTCGCGGCCAAGCGGCTCGGCGTCTCCCGCAAGTTCCTCTGGGAACGCGGGAAGAAACAGGCCGGCCCCGAAGGTTGAAGGGCGGGTTAAGTGACGTATTTCGCTCGACTTCGGGCCGGAATCGGTTATCATCGCGGATTCAAAAATGCGCCCCTTCGAACAGGGAGAGGGGGCGCAGAGAAAAGGAGAGTCAGGAATGCCCTCGACAGCGGCCAAGGCCGTGCGGATGACCAAGAAGGACATGGAGAAGTTCCGGCGGCTGCTCGAAGAGAAGAAGGCGACCATTTCGTCCGACCTCGCCAAGACCCGCAGCGCCGAGGAAGAGACCAGCGACGAAGTCGACCCAGGACATCGCCGACAAGGCGGTCTCCTCGTACACCCGGGAGTTCCTCTACTCTCTGACCGACGGCGAACGCTCGACCCTCCTCCAGATCGACGACGCGATCGGCCGGATCGACGACGGCACGTACGGCCTCTGCATCAACTGCGGCCAGCCCATGGCCGAGAAGCGCCTCACGGCGGTTCCCTGGGCCCCGTACTGCGTCGACTGCCAGGAGCTCGCCGAAAAGGGGATGCTCCCCAACTAAGCCCGCAAAGTTCCTTTGCTCGTGGGGCCCTCGCCGGAACGCCGGCGGGGGCCTTTTTTTTGGGGGATCGGAGAGATCCGATGCATGTTCATCACGTTTCCGCCCCCCGAATCCGTATAAGCAAGCCAGGTGGCGATCAACATGCTCGCGGTCTGGCTCTGGCTGATCTCGGGAGCGGTCGGAACGCCGGCGGGGGCCTTTCTAGTTTGCGTGAATGGAGTGTGGCGATGCTTCGGGTGTGGGCGGTCCTGACCGTTTTCGCCTTCGGTGGCACGACGGTCGCGCGCGCGGGTGTCAATCGGTGGACCACGCCGGGTCCGCAAGGTGGAGCGATTCTGCAGATCGTCATCGATCCGGAGAGGTTCTCCACCGTGTACGCCCTCGCACACGGCGCTGGCGTCTTTCGAAGCGACGATGGAGGCGCCACGTGGACGCTGCGAAACTCCGGGATGAGCGGATTTCCGCAGGCGCTGGCGATCAGCCCGAGCGACCCCGACGTGCTCTATGCGACGTCTAACCAGGCTGTCTACCGGACCGACAACCGCGGCGACGCCTGGTCGTTCGTAGGCGCCTTCACGAGTGGGGTCTTCGTGAACCCGGCCGTTTCGGGGTTCGCGGTGGATCCGGGCGACCCGAATCTCGTCTGGGTCGCTTCCAACGAGCAACACACCTTCGGTACCGGGTCGCTTTATCGGAGCGAGGATGGCGGATCCACCTGGTTGCCAGTCCGTGCCACTCTCCCGGGCAATCCGGGGACCGGCATCATCGCCGCTGATCCGCGCGCGCCCGGTACGCTCTATGCGGCGGTCGACGGTTATCAGAAGACCACAGACCGGGGCCAATCCTGGTCACCCTTCGGCAGTGGCCTCAATGGGACTCTCGACAGCCTGGCATTTCCCCTTGGCGCCCCGCACCTGATCGTCGCGGGTACTCGTTCGAACGGGATCTTCGTGAGCGTCGACAGCGGCTCGAGCTGGGTCTCGGCGAGCACTGGCCTGTCGGGCGACGCCCTCGAGGTGTTCGACGTCGCCGCCATCCCCGGTTCGCCCGCGTCGCTCTACGCGGCGACCCGCGGGGGTCTGTACCGGACCGATAGTGCCGGATCGACGTGGCGTCTGGTCAGCGTGGGCGAGCGGCCAGTCCTTCGGGTCCGGCCCGACGCCCCACGGACGCTGTTCGCCTCGGACGGGGGTGTCGTGCGCAGCCTCGACGGCGGACTGATCTGGCAGGCCTCGAGTTCAGGGCTGGTCGCCACGGCGGTGCAGGCGGTGGAGGTTGGAATCGACGGCCGTCTTTTCTCGGCCGTCGGGGCCGGGCTCTTTCGCTCCAACGATGCGGGGGAGACTTGGGTTGCCGGTCCATCCGTCCCTGAGCATGGCCGAATCACGGCACTGCTCCCGGACCCGACCGACGCGTCGACCCTCTACGTGGGCGCCTGCTCCGGTTCGATCGCGGTGTATCGCAGCTTGGACGGCGGTGCGACGTGGGCACCGTACGCCGCGGGGCTGGGCGAGGTCTGCATCCTAGACCTCGCTGCACAGCCCGCGGGTCCGCGCTACCTCTTCGCCGCGACCGACCAGGGCTTGTTTCGCCGGCTCCCGGGCGAGGCGCTATGGCGTGCCGTCCCCACGCAGGTGTCGGTAGGAACTCTCTGGATCGACCCCGCGCGGCCGGCCGTGATCTGGGGCGGTGGTGTCGGGCTCTTCCGGAGCGAGGATGGCGGCAACTCGTGGACGCCTGCGGGGCTGCAAGAAACGATCCACGCGATCGCCGGCGAGCCCAGCCGGGAGGACACGCTCTACGTCGCCGGCGAGCCAACGTCGGGAGAGGCTTCGTTCTGGAAGACCACCGACGGCGGTACCACCTGGTCGCCGATCGGTCAGGGGCTGCCGCAGGCCTACGGCCCTTCCGCTCTCGCCGTCGATCCGGCAGTGCCCGACACCGTCTACGCCACGACCGGCCACGGGCCCTATCGAAGCGTCAATGGCGGTCTCGGCTGGGCGCCGTTCGACAGCGGCCTCGTTTGGCTTGATGGCTCCAGTCTGGCAACGACCTCGCTCGCGGTCGACCCGCTGGCTCGCCGCCTCTATGTCGGAACCTCCGGCCAGGGAGTCGGGAGCTGGGAATTGACCGGCGATCGCTGGCTTGGCGCCATCTCGTCGTTGCACGGACTCTCTCCGACGTTTTTCCACTCGGACGTCGTCGTCATGAACCCATCGCCGGTACGCGAGGCCTCGATCTCGGCCTTGTATCGGTGCTTTTCGCCGCCCTGCGGCGAATCCCCGCAGACGTTCACGCTCGGCCCCCTCGAGGCGGCGCTCTTTCCGGACATCGTAAGCGGACTCTTCGAAGCGCCGGAGAGCGGCGGAGCTCTCGATCTCCGCAGTTCGGATCCGATCGTCGTGACGAGCCGGCTCTACACGCCGTCGCGGCCAGCGCCGACCACGGGCATGTTCGTACCCGGGCTCGATCCGGGAAGGGCCTCAGCGAGCACGGCGCTCCTGCTCCTGTCGCACGCTGCATCGCCGGAGGGGGGTTCCCGCACCAACGTCGGGGTCTTCAATCCGGGTCCCACGGATCAGGACGTCGCATTCCGGTTCTACCTGCCGTCCGGCGAGGAGCTGGGGGCCTTCGTCCGCGGCGTCCCCGCGGGGCAGGCCATTCAGGTCAACGACGCCGATATCTTCGAGGCGCTCGAGCTCGCCGGTGAGGTGCCGTCTTTCTACGCCGTCCTCGAGGGCGACGGAGTCTCTCCCATCCAGGCCTATGCGGCGGTCATCGACAACCAGTCGCAGGACCCTTTCTTCGTCTGGGGCCAGAGGGGTCGGGTGACGAGACGGAGCGACGCGCCGTTTCACAACCGCGTTACGATCCCGGCCGTCGCGTCGCTTCACGGCCGCGCAGGAACCTTCTTCCACTCCGACGTCGCCGTCTGGAATGCTTCCCGCTTTACGAACACGGTCTCCGTTCGCTACCGGTGTTTCCCGGGTCCCTGCAGCGCCGATGATCAGACGCTCACGCTCGAGCCGCTCGAAATGCGAGTTCTTCCCGACGTGGTCGCCGCGTTCCTAGCGGCACCCGAGACGGGCGGCGCCCTCGAGTTCGACGGCCGCTTCCCCATCGTGGCCGCGAGCCGTTTGTACACGCCGAGCCATCCGGATCCGACGGTGGGCATGTTCGTTCCGGGGCTCGGCCCCGGAGATGCCGCCGGAACCGCGCTCCTGACGTCGCTCTCGAACTCGGCCGACTCGACGACCGGCTTTCGTACGAATGTCGGGGTCTTCAACGCGGCAGACACTCCGCAGACTGTCCGGCTCTCGCTCTACGATGGTTTGGGTCAGCTCCTCGGCGAAACCACGACCACGCTGGCCAGCCGCGAGGCGCAGCAATGGAACGACATCTTCCGCTCCCTCGGGGTACCCACGGACTTCTCGAACGCCTACGCGCGTGTGCGTGGCGACGGGCGTCATCCTCTCTACGCCTACGCCGCGGTGATCGACAACCAGTCCCAGGACCCGATCTTCGTCCCCGGCCAGAACGATCCGAACCCCGCGCCGCTTCCGTGACTCGGCACCTCCGTTAGACTCCGCCTCGTGCCCAAGGCGGTCTTCTCCGACAAAGCCGTTCCGAAGTTCGCCGACGCGCCGGCCGCGATCCTCGTCACCGGCGACGTCGAGTTCTTCGTCGAGGAGGCCGCCGGGCGGGCAAGGGAGATCCTGGCTGCGCAGGACGCGGAGGTGCTGCGGTTCGAGGACGACGCGCCGGTGGAGTCCGTCTCGGACGCGTTGCTCAACCGCTCCCTGTTCTCGGCGCAGCGAATCGTCGAGCTCGACATCTCCCGCCTGCTCGGGACGGAAGCGCCCGGACGGCTCCTGACCAAGGCGCTCGAGGCCTGGGAGGCGGGCAAGCGCCGCGAGGCGTTCAAGCAGGCGCGGGCGCTGCTCGCGGCGCTCGACCTGCCGCTGGAGAGCCCCGAGGAAACGGCCGAGGCGGCGGCGCGCAAGTGCCGCAAGAAGGACGAGGCGCCGCTCCTGGCGGAGATCCTGAAGGAGCTCCCGGAAGAGAAGAGCGGGGGAGTCGCGGTGCTGCGGTCCGCGCTGCGGTCGCTCCTCGAGCGCAGCGAGAACGACGGCACGGTGGCGCTCCTGACGGCGATCTCGCCTCCCGCGGGGGTCGACCTCGTCAAGGAGATCGCGGACCGGGGCCTCGTGCTCGAAACGACCGTCGGCGACGACGCGGAGCCGGCGCTTCGCCGACTCGCCTCGGCGCGCGCGAAGGAGCGGGAAGTCGTCCTCGACCCGGCGGCGATCGAGCGCCTGCTCGTGCGGACGGACTCGCGCGCGGCGTCGTTTGCGCTGGAGCTCGAGAAGCTCCTCGAGTGGGCGGGCAAGGGCGGGCGCATCCGGGCGGCCGACATCGAGTCGAACGTCGAGGACGAGTCCTCGGAGGACGTGTACGGCCTCTTCGACGCGATCGGCCGGCGCGACGCGGGGGACGCGCTCGGGAGGCTCGAGCGGCTGCTCGACGGCCGGGACGTGCGCGCGGGCGAGCGGGACTTCAAGAAGATCGAGGACATCTGGCCCGTTCAGCTCCTCGGGATGCTCGCCGGCGAGGTCCGCCGGATGCTGCTGATCCGGGCGCGCCTGGACGAGGGGGGCGAAACGGGATTCGACGGCTCGATTTCCTACCAGACCTTCCAGGCGCGCGTGCTGCCGCGCCTGATGGCGCCGGCGGCGCCCTTCGGCCGGTCGCCATTCGAGAGCGCGCAGGGCGGGGCGCACCCGTACGGCCTCTACCGCTCGGCGCAGCGCTCCTCGAAGTTCACGACGCGGCAGCTCGCGCGCGGCGCTCGCCCGGGCGGCGGACGTGGACGTGGCGCTGAAGAACTCGTACCCGCCGCTGGAGACGCTTTCGGTGTACGTGGGAGAGCTCGTTGCCGGCGCCTGACATGAGGGGGTCAGACCTGAAGTTTCTCTCTTCGAAGCCGTTCGGAAGGAGGGTCGAAACTTCACGTCAGACCCCTAAAACGCGGGGGGCGGCTGCCTCATGGCGCCGCCCTGTCTTTGTGGTAGGTCTCGTTGTCTAATTGGATATACGGAGCAGAATGGCCGACAGTTTCAACATAGATCTCGCGCCCCGAACTGCCCTGATCACAGGGGGTTCGCGGGGTATCGGCCGGGCGACGGCGCAGCTTCTGGCCCGGGCGGGCGCCCGGGTGGCCGTGAACTACGTGCGCGACGAGGCGGCGGCCAACGGTCTCGTGCGGGAAATCCGCGCCGCGGGCGGGGAAGTCATGGCGCTCGCCGGCGACGTGTCGCAGACCGACCAGGCGCGCCAGCTCGTGCGTGACGTCGTCGCCGCGTGGGGGCGTCTCGACATCGTGGTCCTGAACGCCGGCATCTGGGAGGAGGACGTGACGGGCCGCGGCGACGTCGAGGTCTGGGACCGCACGTACGCGATCAACCTGCGGGGCGCCTTTCTCGTCACCGACGCCGCCGCGCCGCATCTCGAGAAGCACGGCGGCTCGATCGTCTTCGTCTCCTCGACGGCCGGCCAGCGCGGCGAGGCGCGCCACGGGGCGTACGCGGCGTCGAAGGGGGCGCTGATCTCGTACACCAAGTCGCTCGCGGCCGAGCTCGGGCCGCGCGGCATCCGCGTCAACGCCGTCGCGCCGGGCTGGGTCGACACGGACATGTCGGCCGGAGTCCTCGCCAATCCGATGGCGCGCTCGGAGATCGAACGGTCGATCCCGATCGGCCGCATCGCCTCGGCCGAGGACATCGCCGGGCCGATCCTCTTCCTCGTATCGGACCTGGCGCGGCACCTCCAGGGCGAGATCGTCAACGTCAACGGCGGAAGCGTGCTCGCCGGGTAGGAGAAGCTCCCGGCCCCAACCGCGACGATGGAGAAGCTCGACCGGAAGGACCTGCGTTTCATCCTCGCGTGCCTTCTCGTGATCGCGGCCGGCGCGGCGGTCACGGGCGCGCTCTTCCCCCGGGCCTTCCCCGAGGCCTCGATCGAGTTCAAGGTCAACCGTTCCGAGGCGCGCAAGCTCGCGGAGGGGTTCCTCGCCGAGCGCGGCGCGAAGCTCGAAGGCGCGCGCTTCGCCGGCCAGTTCGAGGTCGACGAGACGGCGAAGACCTACCTCGAGCGCGAGCTCGGTCTCGAGCGCGCGGGCAAGCTCTACGGCCGCGAGGCGAAGATCTGGCTCTGGCGGATGCGGTGGTTCCGCTCCGGCGTGACCGAGGAGGAGCGCGCCGCGTTTTCGCCGCTCGGCGACCTCGTCGGCTTCCGCTCGGTCCTCAAGGAGGACGCGACGGGCGCCCGCCTGACCCGCGAGGAAGCGCGCGCGCTCGCCCTGCGGTTCCTCGCGTCCCGCGGTCTTCCGGAAGCGAGCCTCCAGTCGATCGAGGCGACGCCGGTCTCCCGTCCGAACCGCACGGACTGGGACTTCGTCGACGAGAAGGCGGGCGTCAAGCTCGGGGAGGCCACGATCCGCTACGCGACGACCGTCTCGGGGGACCGGCTGACGGCGTTTCGCGAGTTCGTCCACGTGCCCGAGAGCTGGGTGCGGGACTACGACCGCCTGCGCTCGAAGAACCAGGCCGCCGGACAGGTCGCCACGGCCGGCCTCATCGCGACGATCCTCGCCATGCTCGGCGTGCTCGTCGGCAAGATCGTCCGCAAGGACGTTCCGTGGCGCCTGGTCGCGGCGTTCGGCGGCGTCGCGTTCGTGCTCGCGCTCCTCTCGGTCGCCAACGACCTTCCCCTGACCCTCTTCGGCTACGACACGGCGAGCTCGCTCCAGTCGTACCTGACGAGCCAGATCGTCTTCGGCATCCTCGGCGCCGTCGGCACGGGCGCCGGCATCGCGCTCGTCGTCGCGGCGGCCGAGCCCATCTACCGCGAGCGCTTCCCGGAGAAGGTGTCCCTCGGCGGCGCGTTCTCGCTCCGGGGCCTCCAGACGAAGGGGTTCCTGAAGAGCGTCGTCCTCGGCTACGCGCTCACGGCGTTCTTCTTCGCCTACCAGGCGGTCTTCTACGTCGTCGCGGGACGCTTCGGCGCGTGGTCACCGGCGGACGTCCCGTACAGCGACATGCTGAACACGGCGCTCCCGTGGGCGACGGTGCTCCTGATCGGGTTCCTGCCGGCCGTCTCCGAGGAGGGGATCAGCCGGATGTTCTCGATCTCCTTCCTCGACAAGCTCGGGGCGGGGCGCGTTCGTGGCGGTGGTGGTGCCGGCGTTCATCTGGGGCTTCGGCCACTCGACGTACCCGAATCAGCCCTTCTACATCCGGGGCCTCGAGGTGGGGCTCGCCGGCGTCCTGATCGGTTTCCTGATGCTGCGCTACGGAGTCGTGCCGCTGCTCGTCTGGCACTTCACGGTGGACGCGATCTACACCGCGCTCCTGCTCCTGCGCTCGGGCAACACGTACTACGTCGTCTCCGGCGCGATCGCGGCGGGCATCCTCCTGCTTCCGCTCGTCGTCTCGCTCGTGCTCCGCGCCCGGCGCGGCGGGTTCCTCTCGCCGGCCGGGCTCTCGAACGGCGACGTCGGCTTCGTGCCGGCGCCGGCCCTGGCGCCGGCGGCCGTCGCCCCCGTGGCCGTCGGCGTTCGCCCCGCTCGCGCCGCGCGCCCTGGCCTGGATGGGTGTCCTGGCCCTCGTCCTGGGCTCGTCGCTCCTGATCCCGGGCGACCGCGTGGAGCCGGACGCCGAGGACGCGACCGGCCGGCCGAGGGCCGAGGCCATCGCGCGGCGCTTCCTGGAGGTCAACGGCGTCGATCCCGAGGCCTGGAGGAGCGTCACCTACACGGGCACGGGCTTCTCGGAGGACGGGAGCGTGCGCGCGGCGCAGCCGCAGGACGAGGGCGGCATCCCCGGGTTCTCGGACGACGCGGCGCGCTACGTGATCGAGAAGGGGGGCCCGCAGGCGTTCCGGCGCCTGTCCCGGAGCGAAGCTGCCGCTGGCGTACTGGGTCGTGCGGTACTTCCAGCCCGAGAAGAAGGAGGAGTGGAAGGTCCTCGTCGACGCGCGGCGGTCGCGCGTCGTCGCCTTCGTGCACCCGATCGCCGAGGACGCCCCGGCGGCGGGCCCGCCGACGTCCGAGGCCGCGCAGCGGCGGGCCCTCGAGGTCGCGGAGAAGCTCGGGTATCCGGCGGCGTCGTACTCGGTCCGGGACGTCGGGACCGAGGCGCGCCCGAAGCGCGTCGACACGACCGTCGTGCTCGAGGCGAAGCCCGAGGGCGTCGGCGAGGCCCGCCCGCGCCTGACGGCCGTCTTCCACGGGCCGCAGCTGGCGGCCTTCCTGCCGACGATCCACGTGCCCGAGGAGTTCCTGCGCGGCGAGCGCAAGCGCTCGACCGCCGACTGGCTCCTCCTCGGTGTCCGGGTCGTCGCCATGGGGGCGCTCGTCGGCCTCGCGATCATCCTCTTCCTGCGCCGCGTGCGGCAGCCCGAGTTCCGCTGGGCCGAGGCCCGGCGGCCGCTCGTCTGGACGGGGATCCTCGCCGCGGCCGGCCTCCGCGAACACGCTGCCGTCCGTCTTCCGCAGGTACCCGACCGAGACGCCGCTCGCCCTCTTCCAGCTGAGCCTCGCCGTGTCTCCTCGTCGCCGGCCTCGCCGTCACGCTGCTCGCCGCCCTCGTCGGATTCGTCCTGATCTCCGCGGCGCGACCCGGATGGGCGCAGGCCCTGCGCCGGGGCGGCACACTGCGGGACGCGGTGCTGCGCGCGGCGATCGCCGCCGCGGGCCTTCTGGGCTTGAGCCGCTGGGCGCACGTGATCGCCTCCCGGATTCCGGCCCTCTACGAGCCGGACCCGAGCCTTCCCGACAGCCTGGGCTATCGCGCTGCCGGCCGTGGAGGTGCTCTGGGCCGCGGCGCGCGGGGCCTTCGTGCTCGCCGTCATGGCCGCGGTCGCGGCGCTCGCCCTGCGGACCGAGTTCTTCCGGTCCGCGGTCGGCCGGGCCCTCGGAGTGCTGGCGATTCTCGTCGCGCTCCTGCCCGCGAGCCTGCGCGCGCCTTCGACCCTCGCGGCGGACTTCCTGCCGTCGGTCCTCGTCGTCGCGTGGGTCGCCGCCTCGGCGGCGTTGCTCCTGCGGGGCCACGCCGCGGCCTGGGCGCTCTTCGGCATCTTCACCGTGGGCGGCCGCGAGGTCCTCGCGCTGCTCTCCCAGCCGGCCGCAATCGATCGGGCGGCGGGCTGGATGTCGGCGGCGGTGCTGGCGGCGGGGGCGGTGGCGGTGCTGGCGGGGAAGAGGAGCGCGGGCGGCCACAGGGCCGCCCCACTCTCCGGATCGGAACCTCCGCCGGTTGCGGAGTAGGCGGGGTGAACGCCGGGCGTGGCCCGGCGTTGCCTATGTCCGGAGGATTGCCTTCGGCCTGAGCGCTCGTCCCCGCCCTCCTACGACCCCGTGGAGTGGTAGCGCTTGACGCCGCCGTTCCAGGCGGCGAGGGCGATGGCGACGGTCAGGGCGGCGACGAGGGGAACGGCCCAGAACTCGCGGACGAACTCGGGGCGCTTGAGGAACCGGATCGTCGGGAAGAACGTCGCGAACGCGAACGGGATCACGAAGGACAGCACGAACCGGATCCAGGCGTCGTAGATCGAGAGCGGGTAGCGCCCGAACTGCATCAGGTTGAAGATCGGCGGCACGATGCCGATGCGGTCCTCGATCCAGAACGACGTGGCCGAGAGGCCCACGAAGATCGCCAGATAGATCGCCGCGGCGAACCCCGCCCACAGCACGAAGAGGACGACGTCGAACGCGGAAAACTCGAGGTGCAGGCGGCGCGAGGCCCAGACCACGGCGGCCACACCCGTCAGCGTCTCCTGGAGCGACTCGAGGCGGAACGCCTCGAAGAGCACCTGGAAGACCGACGACACCGGGCGCACGAGCACCCGGTCGAAGCGGCCCTCGATCAGGTACCGGTCGGGGAACTGGTAGAGGTTCCAGGACAGCACGTTGAAGATGCCGAGGGGAATGAGCGAGAAGCCGTAGAGAAAGACCATCTCCTCGAAGGTCCAGCCCTTGACCGCCGGCACGCGCGAGAAGACGATCAGGAGAAAGCCGAACGAGGCCGCCGTTCCCAGGAACGACGCGAAAACGCTCGAGAAGAAGTCGAGGCGGTACTCGAGCCGGGCCTTCGCGTACTGCGAGAAGTAGAGGCCGAAGAGGCGGCCGTGCCGCGCGAGCGTGGCGGCGGCGCTCATCCGCCCTGGATCGTGATGCGCTGCCGCGAGCGCCGCCAGGCCCACTGGCCGAGCGCCAGCAGCGCGACCGTCCAGCCCGCCTGGAGGGCGAGGAGCCGCCCCGCCTCGAGGCCGCCGGCCTGGCCGAGGTAGAGCGTCGCCGGCGTGAAGTTGATGTGCGGGAACGGCGACCAGATCAGGATCGTCCGCAGCGGCTCCGGGAAGAGCGTCGTCGGGATCAGGAGCCCCGAGAGCAGCTCGAAGACCAGGTACTTCGCGCGGAGGATCCCGAGGATCGACTTCGACCGGATCGCGACGAGGCCGACGAGGAAGTTCAGCGCCGCCACGAGGAAGAACGACAGGACCGCCGAAACGAGGAAGAGCAGCGCCGGCGGCGAGAGAGGGCGGGGGCTGCAGCGGGAAGACGAGCGCGAGGACGAACGGAGATCGGGATGGTGAAGAGCACCGCCCGGAAGGCGGACTGCCCGGCCGCGTCCGCGATCATGACCGTCTGGAAGTCGACCGGCCGGATCAGGCTCATCGCGAGCCGGCCCTCCTGCACCTGGGTCGCGAGGTCCCGGTCGATCTCGTTGAAGTAGAAGGAGCGGATCGCCCAGCCGACGGCGACGTAGGTGATCATCTGTTGCAGCGTCAGGCCGGCGACCCGTGTCCGCGTGCTGGAAGACGGCGCGCCAGATGAAGAAGTAGACCGCGACGTTGAAGAGATACGTGAGCACGCCGACGTAGTAGCGCGCCCGGTAGGCGAGCATGTTCAGGAAGCCGATGCGCGCGAAGGGGACCGCGGCGCGCCAGGTCGCCGGCGCGCCGCGCTCACGAGATGCCCTCCTGGTAGATGCGCTTGACGACCTCCTCGACCTCCGGCTCCTCGATCTTCAGGTCCGAGACGTCGAAGCGGTTGACGATGTCCTTGACGGCCGTCGCCGGCGCGACCGCGCGGCGGTCGAGGTCGAGCCGGTAGCGCAGCGTCCCGACCTCCCGGATCGCGGCGCCCTGGAAGAACAGCTCCGCGGCGTCGGGGGCGTGCTTCACGTCGAAGACGATCGAGGTGACGGGCAGGATCCGGTCGCGCAGCTCGTTCGAGCGCCCCGTCGAAGAGCAGCCGGCCGTGGTCGATGACGATGACGCGCTTGCAGAGCGTCTCGATGTCGGCGAGGTCGTGCGTCGTCAGCAGGACGGTGGTGCCGTCGCGCCCGTTGATCTCCTGGAGGAACTCCCGCACGTTGGCCTTGGCGACCACGTCGAGGCCGATCGTGGGCTCGTCGAGGAAGAGCAGCGGCGGCCGGTGGAGGAGCGAGGCGGCGAGGTCGCAGCGCATGCGCTCGCCGAGCGAGAGCTTGCGGACGGGCTGGCTGGAGGTAGGCCTTGAGGCCGAGCACCTTGTCGAAGAGGTCCATGCGCTCGCGGTACTGCGCCTCGGTCAGTCCGTAGATCTCCTTCAGGAGCCGGAAGGACTCGACGACGGCGATGTCCCACCAGAGCTGCGTGCGCTGCCCGAAGACGACGCCGATCGTGGCCACGTAGCGCGTGCGCTCGCGGTGGGGCACGAAGCCGTTGCACTGGATCTCGCCCGAGGTCGGGCGTCAGGATGCCCGTGAGCATCTTGATCGTCGTGGACTTGCCGGCGCCGTTGGCGCCGATGTAGCCCGACCATCTCGCCCGGCGCGATCTCGAACGTGACGTCCGCGACCGCGGAGAGCTCCGTCGCGTGCGCTTGACGAGCGACTTGAGCGCGGCGGCGAGGCCTTCCTCGCGCCGAAACGACTTGAAGACCTTGGTCAGGCGCGAAACGCGGACGATGGGCTCGCTCACCGCTTCGAGAGCTCCAGGGCGCGGGCGTAGATCTCGCGCGCCGGCCGGCCCGAGCGCCGGGCGATGCTCGCGGGAGAGCCCCTTGAGCGCCGCGCCGCCCGCCAGGGCCTCGCGGATGAGCGCGTCGACCTCGTCCGGCGCCGACGGCCGGCGGCCTCGCCGCGCCGACCTTCGACGACGACGGTGACCTCGCCGCGTCCGGTCCCGCGCGCCGCGATCGCGGCGGAAAGCTCCGGGCAGCGTTCCGCGCAGGACCTCTTCGTGCAGCTTCGTCAGCTCCCGGGCCACGCAGGCGCGCCGCGGCCCGAGGACCTCGGCGGCGCCGGCCAGAGACTCGCGCAGGCGATGCGGCGCCTCGAACCACACGAGCGTCTCGGTGCGACCGGCGATCGCCTCCAGGAAGCGCCGCCGCTCGCCCTCGCCGGGCCGGCAGAAAGCCCAGGAACACGTGCGGGAACGGCGGGCAGGCCCGAGACGGCCAGCGCCGCGGCCGGGGCGGAGGGGCCGGGAACGACCTCGACGGCGTATCCGGCGGCGGCGGCGGCGGCGACGAGACGCTCGCCCGGGTCCGACAGCGCCGGCATTCCCGCATCGGAGACGAGCGCGACGGTCTCGCCGCGGGCGAGCCGGTCGAGCAGCTCCTCGACGCGGCCCGGCCTCGCGCGGAGCCGGGCAGGAGATCCTCCGCGCGGCGATGCCGAAGCGCGCGGCGAGCTTCGCCGTGACGCGCGTGTCCTCGCAGAAGATGACGTCGGATTCCGCGAGCGCGCGGCGGCCGCGCGGCGAGAGGTCTTCGAGGTTCCCGATGGGCGTTCCGACGACGAGGAGCCGCCCGGGTTTTTCGATGTGACTCACGGACACCCGGAAAATAGCATGGAGGCCTCCCGGTATCATGACGGCGTGCGCCCGCTTCCCGGACTCGCCGCCGTGACGCTCGTGGCCGCGGCGTCGCTCTCCGGCGGAATTCGTGGACCGGATCGCGGCGACCGTCAACGACACGGCGATCCCGGAGAGCGAGGTGCGCAAGGCGATGCTCGTGTCGGCCCTGCAGCCGGCGCCGGGCGAGAGCGCCGAGGCCTTTCGCTCGCGGGTCCTCGACGCGCTCATCGACCAGCAGCTCGAGTACCAGGACGCGTCGCGCTTCGGCGCGGCGCCGCCCGACGCGGCGCAGATCGCCGAGGCGATGAAGAAGCTCGAGGACCGCCTGAAGGCGGAGGGCAAGGACCCGCAGGCCGAGTTCGCCCGGGCCGGCCTGACCGAGGAGGACGTGGCGGCCTCCCTCGAGCGCCAGCTCGTCATCCAGCGGTACCTGCGCGAGCGCTTCGCGCCGATCGCCTACGCCGACGAGGAGCAGGCCCGGGCGGAGTACGAGCGCGCTACGTGCCGGAGCAGGAGGCCGCGAAGCGCCCGTCGAGCCCTTCGACCGGGTCGCCGAGGAGATGCGCCGCCGCGCCTCCGCAGCGGGCCTTCGACGAGCAGGTGGCGCGGTGGCTCAAGGAGCTCCGACAGAAGGCGCGGATCGGCATCTATCGCATCCCGCCCGTCCGTCCAGGCCGGGCGCACGCCCGTCCTCGTCTCGACCGCGCCGCCGGCGGTCCGCACGCCCGCGCCTTGAGCCTGCTCGCCCCGCTCTTCGCCGCGCTCCTCGCGTGGACGGCGCCCGAGGGGGCGCCGCGCGCGGACCTTCGCGGGCGTTGCCCGTGCCGATGCGCGACGGCGTGAAGCTCGCCGCCGACGTGCTGCGCCCGGCGGCCGAGGGCCGATTCCCCACGCTCGTCTACCGGACGCCCTACGACCGCAAGCGCGCGTCCGAGGACGACGTGGTCAAGGCGGCGCTGGCGGCGGGCTACGCGGTCGTCCTGGTCGACGTGCGGGGCCGCTACGACTCCGGCGGCGGCGCTTCACGCCGTACCGCCACGAGGGCCCCGACGGCTACGACACCATCGAGTGGGCGGCCGCGCAGGCGTGGTCGACGGGGGACGTCGGGACGTACGGGCTTTCGTATCCCGGCGCGGTCCAGTGGCTCGCGGCGGTCGAGTCGCCGCCGCACCTGAAGGCCATGGTGCCGGCGATGACGTACTCGACGCCGCGCAACTTCTTCTATGCCGGCGGCGCCTGGGACCTCTCGTGGCTGCCCTGGATCTGGAACAACATCGCGCCCGACGCGCGCGCCCGAAGGCCGGCCTGCCGGGCCCGCGGACGCGGCCGCGAGGCGCGCGCCGAGTGGAAGCGGCTGCAGGCGACGCTCCCGTACCGCCTGCCGCTGACGGACGTGCCGGAGCTGCAGGGCGCCGGCGCCCTTCTACTTCGACTGGCTGGCGCACCGGCCGGGCGACCCGTGGTGGGACTGGGCCGAAGTGCGGGGCCGCTACGGCCGCGTCGGCGCCGCGGTGCTGAACATCTCGGGCTGGCACGACGAGGCCTACGGCCCCGAAGGCGCGATGACGAACTTCCTCGGGCTCCTCGAGGCGCGGAAGGGCCAGGCCGACCCGCGCGCGCAGATCATCCTCGGCCCGTGGGTCCACGGCGGGGAAGGGGAGGACCGCTCGGGCGACCGCGTCTTCGGCCCGCAGGCGCGCCTGGCGTACGGCGAGGAGATCGTGCGCTTCATGGACCGCTACGTCCGCGGCATCGAGAACGGCGTCGAGCGCGGCCCGCGCGTGCGCGCGTTCGTCATGGGCGAGAACGTGTGGCGCACGGGCGACACGCTGCCCCTGCCCGGCACGAAGCCGCTGTCGCTCTATCTCGCCGGCGGCGGGAAGCTGGCGCGGGAGACGCCCTCCGGCGGACCGGCGTCGAGCGCCTTCGTCTCCGATCCGGCCCATCCCGTCGTCGACCCGTACGCCGAGGCGGCCGGCGCCCACGACTATCGCGCGCTGGCCGGCCGTCCGGACGTGCTCGTCTTCGAGACGGAGCCGCTCGCCGAGGCCCTCCGGGTCGTCGGGGCGATCGAGACGGAGGTCTTCCTCTCGGCCGACGCGCCCGACGCCGACCTCTGGGTCAAGCTCGAGGACGTCGCTCCCGACGGCACGGCCTGGAACCTGTCGAGCCCCGGCACGGACGTCCTGCGCGTGAGCGACCGGGACGGCGGCGCCGCTCCGAAGCTCCTGTCGGCGGGCGAGATCGTGCCGATCCGGCTGCCGAACCTGCGCACCGGCAACCTCTTCGCGAAGGGCCACCGCGTGCGCGTCGTGCTGTGCGGCAGCTTCATGCCGCACTTCTCGAGGAACCTCCAGACGGGCGAGTCCGAGACGCGCTCCGCGAAGATGCGCAAGGCGTCGATCCGCATCCATCACGACGCCACCCACCCCTCGCGCATCGTCCTGCCCGTCGTGGGGTCAGCCCTGCAACCATGACTCTTGGGGTCAGCCCTGCATTGATGACTTGTTGGGGAGGCTCGTGAGGATCGCCGTTTTCGGGACCGGCGGGGCGGGAGGGCGGTTCGGGGCGCAGCTGTCGCGCGCCGGCGAGGATGTCGCTTCATCGCCCGCGGGAGCCATCTGGCGGCCATTCGGAACAGGGGCCTCGTCGTCGAGACCGACGACGGCGAGCTGGAGGTGCGGCCGACCGTCGCGACGGATCGACCGGCCGACATCGGGCCGGTCGACGTCGTGCTGCTCGGCGTGAAGACCTGGCAGGTCGAAGACGCGGCCCGGGCGATGGGCCCGCTGCTCGGTCCGGAGACCTTCGTCGTCCCGCTCCAGAACGGCGTCGAGGCGGCGGGGCAGCTTTCCCGTGTTCTCGGTCCGGAGCGCGTCGTCGGCGGGCTCTGCGCCACGTTCAGCTGGATCGCCGCGCCGGGCCGGATCCGCAGCCTCGGCCAGGTGCACTCGCTGCGGTTCGGCGAGCTCGACCGGCGCCCGAGCGCCCGGACGGAGCGCCTGCGCGAGACCTTCGAGCGGGCCGGCATCCGCGCGACGATCCCGCCCGACATCGAGGTGTCCCTCTGGGAGAAGCTCCTCATCGTGGTCCCGTTCGGAGGCGTCGGCGCCGTGACCCGGGTCCCGATCGGCGTGATCCGGTCGATGCCGGAAACGCGCCGGCTGCTCGAGCGGGGGATGGAGGAGATCTTCGCCGTCGGCCGGGCGCGAGGCGTCGCTCCTTCCCGACGGGGCCGTCGGGAAGGGGATGGCTTTCGTCGACTCACTCGACCCGTCCGGCACCACCTCGCTGCAGCGCGACATCGCCGACGGCACGGCCGTCCGAGCTCGAGGCCTGGAACGGGGCCGTCGTGCGTCTCGGGCGCGAGGCGGGCGTCCCGACGCCCGTGCACGAGTTTCTCTACGCGAGCCTGCTGCCCCTGGAGCGCCGCGCGCGGGCCACCGACTGAAATGAAAGTGTCAGAGTTGCAGGGCTGGCCCCAAGAGTCAGAGTTGCAGGGCTGACCCCAAAAGGAGGAGTGTCATGAAGGTTCGCTTCCTGGTGGTTCTCGGGATCCTGGCCGCGTCGAGTCTGCCGGTCGTTCGCCCAAACGGCCGCCAAGGCCGCGCCGAGCGCGAAACAGGCCGCCGACGAGGTGATCGCGCTGACGCGGGCGCACTGGGCCGCGGAGATGAAGAAGGACGCCGCGGCCTGGGGCAAGAACGTGGCCGACGACTACACGGTGTTCGAGGGTGCGTATCCCGACGCGGATCGACGGCAAGGCCACCATGCAGCACGTCGTGGACGGGAACTTCTCCGGCAGCGACACGCTCATCACGGCCGAGATGGCCAACGAGAAGGTCCAGGTCTACGGTGACACCGCGATCCTCACCTACAACTACATCGCCTCGGTCAAGAACAAGGACGGGAAGGTCTCGCCGGCGATGGCGAAGTCGACCCGCGTTTACGTCAGGCAGGGCGGCCAGTGGATGCTCGTCCACGCCAACTTCGCCCCGGTGACCGCGCCCAACTAGGGCCCGAGGGGCTTCGCCGTCAGCCTGGGGGCCAGGACAGCGGGCGGCCGCCGAGCAGATGGAAGTGCAGGTGGAAGACCGTCTGCCCGGCCCCCTCGCCGTTGTTGGCGACGAGGCGGTAGTGGTCGAGCTTCAGGTCGCGCGCGATCGCCGCGGCGCGGGCGACGACCTCCCCGAGGATCGCCTGGTCCTCGGGCCCGGCCTCGGCGAGCCTCCCGATGTGCTTTCGGGGGATGACGAGGACGTGCGTCGGCGCCTTCGGCGCGATGTCGTGGAAGGCGTAGACGCGCTCGTCGGACCAGGCCTTCTTCGACGGGATCTCGCCCGCCGCGATCCGGCAGAACAGGCAGTCCGTCACTTGACCCTCCTCACCCGGGCGCCGAGGCCGCCCAGCTTCTCCTCCATCTTCGCGTAGCCGCGGTCGAGGTGGTAAACGCGGTCGATCGTCGTCTCGCCCTCGGCCGTCAGGGCGGCGATCGCCAGGGCCGCCGAGGCCCGCAGGTCGCTCGCCATCACGGTCGCGCCGGTCAGCCGCGAGGGCCCCTCGACGACCGCCCAGCGGCCCTCCAGGCGGATCCGGGCCCCCATGCGGACGAGCTCGGCCACGTGCTGGAAGCGGTTCTCGAAGATCGTCTCGGTGATCGTCGCGACACCCTCCATGGACGTGGCCAGGGCCATCCACTGGGCCTGCAGGTCGGTCGGGAAGCCCGGGTACGGCGCCGTCGCCACGTCGTGCGAGACGAGCCGCCCTTGCGCCCGCACGCGCACCGTGTCGCCGATCGTGTCGAGCCGTGCCCCCGTGACGGAGAGACGCGACGTCAGCGCGCGCCAGGTGCTCGGGCGCGCAGCGGCGCACGGCCACGTCGCCCCGCGTCGCGGCGGCCGCGAGGACGTAGGTCCCGGCCTCGATCCGGTCCGGGATGATGGGGTGGTCCACGCCGTGGAGCTCGTCGACCCCGTCGATGACGATGGTCTCGGCGCCGGCCCCGGTGATGCGGGCGCCCATCGCGTTCAGCATGGTGGCGAGGTTCGTGACCTCGGGCTCGCGCGCCGCGTTCACGAGCCGCGTCGTCCCGCGCGCGAGTACCGCGGCGAGCATGACGTTCTCGGTGCCGGTGACCGTGACCGTGTCGAACACGATCTCGGCCCCGGTCAGGCGCTCGGCCTTCGCCTCGACGTAGCCGTGTTCGAGGTGGACCTCCGCGCCGAGCTTTTCGAAGGCCTTCAGGTGAAGGTCGATGGGCCGCACGCCGATCGCGCAACCGCCGGGCAGCGACACGCGCACGGTGCCCGACCGGGCGAGCAGCGGCCCGAGGACGAGCACCGAGGCGCGCATGGTCTTGACGAGCTCGTAGGGCGCGTCGGCCGAGCCGATCGCCGGCACCGCCATCGTCACGCCGTCGCTCTCGGTTTCGATGCGCGCGCCGATGTGCTGCAGCAGCTTGCGCATCGTGCGGATGTCGGCGACGTCCGGCAGGTTCGTCAGGCGCACGGGCTCGGCCGTCAGCAGGGCCGCGGCGAGGCAGGGCAGCGCGGCGTTCTTCGCGCCCGAGACGGCGACCTCGCCCTCCAGGCGGGTCGGGCCTTCGATTACGAACTTGTCCACGGCTTGCGGATTCTACTGACCCTTTCGGCGGCCGACTCCAGCCGCGCGATGCAGATGCGCGGGATGCCCTCGAGGTCGGACTCGATCCGGACGAACCGCCAGACCGGCCGGGCCAGGATCTCGGAGCGGACCGCCTCGCCCTGGCCGAACCCGATCTCGAAGACCAGGACGCCGCCCGGCTCGAGGTAGGCGGCCGCGGTCGCGAGGAGCTGCCGGATCGCCGTCATGCCGTCCGCCCCGGCGAAGAGGGCCCGGCGGGGATCGTGGTCGCGGACCGTGGGCGGGAGGTTCGGCGATTCGCCGAGCGCGAGGTACGGCGGATTCGACAGCACCATGTCGAAGCGGCCGCTGCCGAGCGCCGAGAGCCAGTCCGAGGCGAGCAGCGACAGCCGGGGCAGGACGCCGTGACGCGCGGCGTTCTGCCGCGCCAGGGCCAGGGCATCGAGCGAAATGTCGAGCGCGACGGCGGTGGCCTCGGGCCGCTCGAGGAGGTAGGTGATCGCGATGATGCCGCTGCCGGTCCCCGCGTCGAGCACCCGCTTCGCTCCGCCCGCCTCCCGCAGGGCCTGTTCGACGAGGATCTCGGTCTCCGGCCGCGGGACGAGCGCCCGCCCGTCCACCCGGAACGGCCGGCCGTAGAAGTCCCACTCGCCGATCAAGTGCTGGACCGGAACGCCCACGAGGCGCTTCTCCCAGAACTCGGAGAAGCGGCTGGCGACGACGGGGTCGACCTGAAGGCGCGGGTCGAGCGCGAGCGGCGGGGCGCCGCCCATCGCGTGGCCGAGCAGGAGCCGCGCGTCCCAGTCCGTGGCGTCGGCGTTGGTCTCCGCGACGCGGTCGGCGGCCTGGCGGAGGAGCTCGGCGACGGTCATGGTCCGGAGGCAGCGGCCCTCAGGCCTTCGCCAGCTCGTCCTTGAGCCGCTCGGCCTGGAACTGGGAGGAGATGGGCTCGACGAGCTCGTCGAGGTTGCCGTCGAGGACGTCCTGGAGGCGGTGGGTGGTGAAGCCGATGCGATGGTCGGTGATGCGGGACTGCGGGAAGTTGTACGTCCGGATCTTCTCGGAGCGGTCGCCCGAGCCCACCATCTTCTTGCGCTCCGCCGCGATGGCTCCCACCTGCTTCTCCTGCTCGATCTCGAAGAGCCGGGCCTTCAGCACCCGCATCGCCTTGGCCTTGTTCTTGATCTGGCTGCGCTCGTCCTGGCACTGGACGACGAGGCCGGTCGGCAGGTGCGTGAGCCGCACGGCGGAATAGGTCGTGTTGACGCCCTGGCCGCCCGGGCCCGAGGCGCAGAAGCGGTCCACGCGGATGTCCTTCTCCTCGACCTTGACCTCGACGTCCTCGGCCTCGGGCAGGACGGCGACCGTGGCCGCCGAGGTGTGGATCCGGCCCGAGCTCTCGGTCGCCGGAACGCGCTGGACCCGATGCACGCCGCCCTCGTACTTGAGGCGCGAGTACGCCCCGTCGCCCTCGATGAGCGCCGTGATGGTCTTGATGCCGCCGATGCCGGTGTCGTCCCGGTCGACGATCTCGACCTTCCACCGCCGCCGCTCGGCGTAGCGCTGGTACATCCGGAAGAGCTCGCCGGCGAAGAGCGCGGCCTCGTCGCCGCCCGTGCCGGCGCGGATCTCGAGGAAGACGTTGCGCGAGTCGTTCGGGTCCCGGGGCAGGAGCAGGACTTTCAGCTCGCTCTCGATCGAGGCGAGCCTTTCGGTCAGCGTCGCGCGCTCGGCGGCCGCCATCTGGTACAGCTCGTCTCCCGGCGAGAGCGACTCGGTCAGCTCGCGCGCGCCGTCGAGCTCGCGCTGGACCTGGCGGTGCTCCTCCATCTTCCGGATGATCGGCTCGAGCTCGGTCAGCGCCTTCTGGGCGTCCCGCACGGCGCGGTGGTCCTGCACGAAGACGGGGTCCGCGAGGCGGGCCTTGACCTCGTCGTACTTGCGCCGGATGTCTTCGAGCCTTTCGAACATGGCGGGACCTCAGCCGGACAGCATTCGGCCGTCGGCCAGACGAGCGTTGAGTATGACCGCTAGAGGGCGGCGGAGGGAAACGGCCGGGTGGCGAAGGGGCTCATCCCCGCGTGGAGGCAGCTACGCCGAGGCGCCGGAGGCCTTTTTCTCGTAGCGCTTGCGGAAGCGCTCCACGCGGCCGGCCGAGTCGACCAGCTTCTGCTTGCCCGTGAAGAACGGATGGCACTGGCTGCAGATCTCGAGCCGCAGCTCCTTCTTGGTGGAGCGGGTCGTCCAGGTCACGCCGCAGGCGCAGTGGACCAGGACCTGATGGAGCTCGGGGTGAATGTTCGCTTTCATGGGACGGCGCATTCTACGGATCCGGACCCCGGGGCGCAAGCCCTCGCCTCCAGGGGGGGCTTTTGCGGGCGGCAGGGCCCCCGTGGAGGCGGGCAGGGTAGAATGCCCAACTCTAAGGGAAGAAGTGTTTTACCTCTACGTCACCGCCCCCGGCATGGCCGCGCGCAAGCTGTCGCTCGACCGTCCCGTGACGACCGTCGGCCGGTCGTCGATGAACGATTTGCCGATCTCCGACAAGATGCTGTCGCGCCAGCACGCCCGCATCGTGCGCGACAACGACGGGGCGCTCACGGTCGAGGACCTCGGCTCCCGCAACGGCACTTTTCTGAACGGCGACCGTCTCACGACGATTCAGCCCCTGAAGCCGGGCGACCGGATCACCGTCGGCGGTGTGACGCTCAAGGTCGAGTCCGAATCGACGACGCGCGTGCGCATCGAGGGCGGCGGCGAGGACCCGCTCGACAACACGATCCTCAAGGCCTCGGCCGAGCTGCTGCGCGCCCACGCCACCGAGACCGATCCGCGCCTGCCGGCGGAGCAGCTCGGCAAGCTCATCGAGTCGCTTCGCGTCGTCAACGAGCTGACGGTCGAGCTGCTGCGCGACATCTCGGTCGACGAGCTGCTGGGGTTCCTCATGGACAAGGTCTTCGAGACGCTCCACCCCGACCGGGGGCTCGTGCTCCTGCGCTCGCGCGCGACGGGCGAGCTCGCGCCGGCCGTGGTCCGCGTCGCGGAGGGCATCTCCGCCGAGGACATCCGGCTGTCCAAGACGCTCGTCGCGGCGGTCGTCGAGAAGCGCAACGGCCTGCTTCTCATGGACACCACGACGGGCTCGGGCGTCTCGCTCGCGGACTCGATCCGCCTCTCCGGCATCAAGTCCGTGCTGGCGGCGCCGCTCGAGAACGCCGGCGAGGTCGTCGGGCTCATCTACGTGGATTGCCGCGTCGGACACCGCTCCTTCGAGGAAGCCGACCTGCGCCTGCTGACCTCGCTCGCCAACGTGGCCGCGGCCAAGATCCAGAACGCCCGGCTCATGGAGGAGAACGCCGAGAAGCGGCAGATGGACCGCGAGTTCGCGCTGGCGCGCGAGATCCAACAGCGCCTCCTGCCGGAGGACCCGCCGCCGCTGCCGGGCTACGAGCTCCACGGCTCCAACGTCGCCTCGCGGCAGGTCTCGGGCGACTACTTCGACTTCCGGCCGCGCCCCGACGGCAAGATCTACGCGACGATCGCCGACGTGTGCGGCAAGGGCGTCGGACCGGCGCTCCTGATGGCCTCGCTCCAGGCGTCCTTCCACGCCTGGGCGGACGAGGGCGTCCCCGTCGCCGAGATGACGGGCCGGCTCTCCGAGGCGATCTCGCGGCGCACCGGGCCCGACCGCTTCATCACGTTCTTCCTCCTGCATCCTCGAGCCCTCGACGGGCGAGGTCGAGTACACCAACGCGGGCCACAACCCCGGCCTGCTGCTCCGCACGGACGGCACGACCGAGGAGCTCGGCTCGCACGGCCTGCCGCTCGCGCTCTTTCCGGGGAAGCCCTACGGCTCCTCGAAGCTGACGCTCGCGCCCGGGGACCTCCTCTGCCTCTACACCGACGGCGTCACCGAGGCCAACAACCCGGCGGGCGACGAGTTCGGGATGCCGAAGCTCAAGGAGTTCATCGCGGCGCAGGTCGGAAAGTCGCCGGCCGACATCGAGGCCGATCTCGCCCGCGTCCTCGAAGAGCATGCCCAGGGCGAGCCCTTCGCGGACGACCGGACCCTGGTGATGGTCCGCCGGCTTCCGTAAGCCGCTACTTGGGGTCAGGTGTTCGAGTTTTCGGAGTTCCGACGCATGGAACTCCGACCTCGCAAGAACCGGAACTCCGAAAACCGAAGACCTGACCCCCTCGAAGCGCGCCAGCTCCTTGCGGGCTGTTGCTTTCCGCGCAGCAACTCGAAGCCCGCGGTCGAACTTACGCGGCTCCGCTACTCCCGGATCTCCAATCTCTTGATGATCTCGTGCAGCGTCGTCGGCTTGATCTTCAGCAGCTCCGCCGCCCGCTTCTGAACCCCGCCCGTGCGGCGCAGGGCCGTGCGGATCAGGCGCTTCTCGTACTCCTCGACCATCTGCTTGTAGGTGGTGCCGTTCTCGGGCAGGCGGATCGGGAGCTCGCCCGCGGTCGGGCGACAGGACGGTCTCCGGCAGGAGGGCGAGGCCGATCTTTCCGCCCGGCGGGCACAGCACCACGGCGCGCTCGATGGCGTTCTCGAGCTCGCGGACGTTGCCCGGCCAGTCGTGGTCGAGCAGCGCCCGGTAGGCCTCCGGATCGAGGCCGCGCGATCGGCTTGGAGTTCTCCGAGGCGTAGAAGCGCATGAAGTGCTCGGCCAGCAGCGGAATGTCCTCGCGCCGCTCGCGCAGCGGCGGGATCGAGATGCTGATGACGCACAGCCGGTAGTAGAGGTCGTCGCGGAACTTGCCCTCGATGACCATCTTCTTCAGGTCGACGTTCGTGGCGGCGATGACGCGGGTGTCGACCTTCAGCGTGTCGACCGAGCCGACCCGCATGAACTCCTTCTCCTGGAGGACCCGCAGCAGCTTCGCCTGCGTCTCCATCGAGATCGTCCCGATCTCGTCGAAGAAGATGGAGCCGCCGTCGGCGACCTCGAAGAGGCCCTTCTTGTTGGCGATCGCGCCGGTGAAGGCGCCCTTGACGTGGCCGAAGAGGTTCGACTCGAGCAGGTCCGTCGGCATCGAGCCGGAGTTGACGGTCACGAAGGGCGCGCCCGAGCGCGGCGAGTGCGTGTGGATCGCACGCGCGACGAGCTCCTTGCCGGTGCCGCTCTCGCCCTCGACGAGGATCGTCGAACGCGACGGCCCCGCCAGGCGCACGAGCTCGAAGACCTTGCGCATGCTCTCGGACTTGCCGACGATCCGGCCCAGGCCGTAGCGCAGCGACAGCTCCTCGCGCAGGCGCCGGTTCTCCTCCGTCAGCCGGCGGGCCTCGGAGCCCTTGCGCAGGGTGAGGAGGACCTCCTCGTTCTGGAACGGCTTGGGGATGTAGTGGAACGCCCCCTGGCGCATGGCCTCGATGGCGCCCTCGATCGAGGAGTAGGCCGTGACGATCACGACCACGGCGTCCGGATCGCGCCGCAGGACGTCGCGCAGCACGTCGAGGCCGGGCCGGTCGGGGAGCATCAGGTCGAGCAGCACGACGTCGTACGGCTCCGCCTCGAAGAGGGCGACCGCCTCGCCGGCCGTGGCCGCGGCGGTGACCTCGTAGCCTTCCTTCGTCAGCAGGGTGCCGAGAACGTCGCGGATGACCTCCTCGTCGTCGACGACGAGGACCCTCACGAGGGCGATCCCTCGGGGACGCGAGGCAGGTCCACCCGGGCCTCGGCGCCTCCGCCGTCGCGAGCGGCGAGCGCGATCTCGCCCCCGTGGCGGCGCACGATGTCCCGCGAGATGGCCAGGCCCAGCCCCGTGCCGCCGGACTTCTTGGTCGTGTAGAACGGCTGGAAGATCCGCTCGGGCGGCACCGCGACGCCCGGGCCGCGGTCGGCGACCGTGACGCGGATCGTCTCGCCGCGCGCCTCGAGCCGGCAGGTCACCGTGCTGCCTTCGGGCGACGCGTCGCGGGCGTTGGTCAGGAGGTTGACGAAGACCTGCTCGAGCTCGCGGGGATCGCCGATGACGAGCGCCGGCGGGCCGTCCGCGTCGATCTCGAGCTCGAGCGTGCGGCCGGCGAAGGCGGTCTCGACGGACTCGGCGGCGTCGACGAGCACCGCCCGCAGATCGGTCTTCTGCGGCGTGCGCTGGCGCGGCCGCGCGAACTCGAGGAGGTTGTTCACGAGATGGGCCGCGCGGAAGGTCTGCCGCTCCATCTTCTTCAGGATCGTGTAGCGCGGGTCCCCGGGGGAGGTCTCGGACAGCAGCATCTGCGCGTACGAGGAGAGGCCGGCGATCGGCGTGTTGACCTCGTGGGCCACGCCCGCGGCGAGCACGCCGAGCGAGGCCAGCCGCTCGCGCTCCGCGAGCGCCCGCTCCGCGCGGATCCGGTCGGTCATGTCCTCGACGACGAGCACCCGCCGGTCCGGCGAGTCGCGGAACGCGGAGACGGAGAGCTGCAGGTCCCGCTCGTCCCCGTCGGGCGTCGTCAGGCGGGTCTCGAAGCGCCACTCGTCGCCGTTCTCGGGCGGCGAGCCGAGGGCGACGCCGGGCAGGACGTCGGAGAGCGGCAGCCCGCGCAGCTCGTCCTCGCTGCGCCCGGTCAGCAGGGCGAAGGCCGGGTTGGCCGTGTGGATGCGCTCGTCGGAGTCGAGGACCGCGATGCCCGAGGAGGACGACCGGATGACGCTTTCCTGGTACTCCTGGAGCGTGCGGATCTCTTCCAGCCGTTCGGCCAGCGCCCCGTAGAGGCGGGCGTTCTCGTACGCGAGGCTCGCCTGCGCGAGCACCGCCGTCATGAGCGCCTCGTCCTCGGAGGACAGCGGGATGCGGCCGTCCTTGTAACCGACGCCGAGGGCCCCGACGAGCGTCGCCGCCGCACCGCATCGCGAAGAAGGCCCGGTAGCCCAGGGCGTGAAGCCGCAGGAGGGCCGCCGGCGGAGCCGCTCCGAAGGCCGTGCCGCGCAGGCGCAGGCGGTCCTCGGTCCCGAGGGCCCCGGCGAGCGCGGCGGCGTCGGGGTCGCGCCCCGGTCCCTCGAAGAGGAAGAGCGAGCAGGGCACGACGCGCAGGGCCTCCTCGACGCGCTTGACGATCGCCTGCACCACTTCCTCGCGGGGCCGGGGCACCGCGAAGTCGCGGGCGATGTCGAGCAGCGCGCGGCGCGCGCGGTAGGTGTCGTGGTACTGGATGCGCTCCAGGACGTCCGTGATGCGCTTCTTGACCGGCACGAGGAGCGACGCGAGCACGAGACCCGACGCGAACGCGATGACGTTCTTCCCGGCCGAGGCCATGTCGCCGAGCGTCCGGTCGAGCAGCGAGTTCAAGAGCACGAAGGTCATGCCGCCGAGCAGCACGGCGCCGGTGGTTCCGACGGCCTCGCGGACGAAGATCTCGACGTCCCACAGCCGCCACTTGAGGATGGCGTAGGCGAAGGCGAGCGGGATGAAGACGAGCGGCACGACGGCGACGCTCGACAGCAGGGGCGACTCGAGGCCGAAGGCCCGGGGCAGCACCGAGAGGATCAGGAAGGGCGCCAGGCCCACGATCACGCCGAGGCCGATCCAGCGCACCTGCTTCTCGGCCTCCGCGTCCTCGCGGTGACGGCGCACGATGTCGAAGACCCGGACGAGCACGGCGGCGATGTAGGCGGCGAAGTACAGGAACCAGAACCGTGTCGCGCCCTCGAGCAGCGCGGCGGAGAACGGCGTCGGGCGCGCGGCCAGGAGGGCGGCTTCCGCCAGCACGTAGGCCGCGGCCGGCAGGTAGAGCACCGGTATCGCCCGCCGGTTGCGGATCGGGCGCGGGAAGACCAGGAAGAAGTGCAGCAGGAGGGCCGGGAGAAACGCGCGGTACACGTCCTCGGCGACCCAGGCCATCTTCCAGAGCGTGTCGTGCGGGCCCGCGGGGGTCAGGACGTAGACGCCGAAGGAGGCGAGGCAGAGGCCCCAGAAGACGGCGGCCACGGCCGTCCGCTCGCGCGCGACCGTGAAGAGGCCGATGACCAGGTACAGGAACCCGACGAAGGCGAGGAACAGGTACGTGACGTCGAAACGCACCGACGGCTCGCCGAGCGACACGCCGCGGACCTCGCCGGCGGTGATGACGACCAGGCGGTGCGGCAGGGGCTTGCGGGCGAGCGTGCGCTCCGGGTGCGCGAGGGAGCCGGCCGTCTGCCCGTCGGCGAGAATGATCCGGTCCCCCGGTTTCAAACCCGCGCGCGCCGCGGCGCCGTCGGGCGCGACGCTGCGGAGAACGAGCGCGCCGCCTTCACGGTCGTAGGTGAAGCCGGCATTGCTGAAGCTGTCGACTTTGCGGGCGAACGAGACGAAGGCGATGCCCACCGTCACGAGCGTGACGACGGCCATGGTGGCGAGCAGGATTCGTTTCGCCACTCGATTCACGTCCTTCGATTCAGCAATCCGAATGCCACGCTTCGGGTCTCCGGACCGTTTCTTAAGTCATTGATAACAGGGGCCTCCATGGCACGCCAAGGATTCCTCACGCGTCGTTCACCAAGAATTTGAATATAGTCCAAAAAAATTTTGAATGCCTCCTCCAAGCGCCCGCCCGGACCGATGGGCTGCTGCCGGCCGCGCCTGTGATTCCATCGCCGCCGTGAATCGCCTGTCGAGCCTGGCGGTCCTCGTTCTGGCCGGATTCGCCGCCTCCTGCCGCGGACGGGAGACGCCCGCGCCGGCGGCCCGGCCGTCCGCCCCGCGCGTCCTGCTGATCGGCCTCGACGGCGCCGACATGCGCGCCATCGACCGGCTCGTCGCCGAGGGAAGGCTCCCGACCTTCGCGCGCCTGAAGCGCGAGGGGGCCTGGGGCCGGCTCGCCTCGGTCGAGCCCATGCTCTCGCCGATCGTCTGGACGTCGATCGCGACGGGCCGCGCGCCCCAGGACCACGGCATCTTCGACTTCGTCGAAGTCCTGCCGGACGGAACCGCCGTTCCCATCTCGAGCGACCGGCGCCAGGTCGCCCGCGCTCTGGAACCTGGCCGGAGCGTTCGGGAAGACCTCGGGGTTCATCGGCTGGTACGCGACCCATCCCGCCGAGGAGGTGGCGGGCTTCCAGGTCTCGGACCGGCTCGGCTTCCACCAGGTCGAGAGCGCGTCCGCGGGCGCCGGCGCGACGTTTCCGGAGGGCCTTCGCGCCGAGATCGCCCGCGAAGTCGGCGAGGCGGCGGTCGACCCGGCCGCCACCCGCGCGCGGTTCGCCGGGCCGCCCGGGCCGCCGGAGACCGGAAGGGCGCCGGAGAGGCTCGCGGAGCTCGCGAAGATCCACGCGACGAGCGAGCTCTATCGCCGGCTGACGCCGGCGCTGCAGCGAACGTTCGGCACCGACCTCCTGGCCGTCTACTTCGAGACGATCGACGCGTGCGGCCATCTCTTCATGGAGAACGCGCCGCCCGGGCTGCCGGGAACCTCGGCGGCCGAGAATGCCGCCTTCGCGAGGACGGTCGACCGCTGCTACGAGTACCAGGACGAGGTCCTCGGGGACCTGCTGCGGCTCGAGGGAGAGAACACCGTCACGATCGTCTGCTCGGACCACGGCTTCAAGAGCGGGGCCGGGCGGCCGCGGACCTCCGGCCGAGCGGACACGGGTGTCGCCGTGCTCTGGCACCGGCGCGACGGCGTGATCTTCGTTCACGGCCGGGGCGTCGACGCCGGCGCCGAGATCCGCGGCGCGACGGTCCTCGACGTCGCGCCGACCGTGCTGGCCCTCCTCGGCATCCCGCTCTCGCGCGAGCTACCGGGCCGGCCGCTCTCGGCGGCCTTCGCGCCGGGGACGATTCCCGAGTCTCCCGCGCGGGTCGACCGATATGCCCCGCGCCCCGTTCCGCCGGGCGCGCCGCTGCCGGCGACGCCGATCCGGAGGCGCTCCGCAAGCTCGCGGCGCTCGGTTACCTCGGCGGCGCGGGCGCGGCCCCGGCGCACGACGCGGCGGGACGGACGGCGGCCTCCTGGGCCAACGAGGGCGCGGCCAGGCTGGCTTCGGGCGACGCGGACGGCGCGCTGCGCGCGTTCGCCCGGGCCCTGGAGCTCGACCCGCGCCAGCCGAGCGCGCTGCTCGACGCCGCGACGCTCTCCGCGCAGCGCGGCGACTTTGCGCGCGCCGGCGCGCTCTTCGACCGGGCGCTGGCGGCGCGGCCCGGGGACGTGGGCGTGCGGCTCCAGCGCGCCGCGATGCGGCTGCGGACGGGCGACGCGGCCGGCGCCGAGGCCGACCTCGATGCGGCGGGCCGCCTCGACGACCGGCTGCCGCTCTACTGGCTGCTCCGCGCGGTCGCGGCCGACGCCGCCGGCCGGCGGGAAGAGGCCCTCGTCGAGCTCGATCGCGCCGAGGCGCTCGCCGATCCCGAAGACCCGGTCGCGGCCATCGACACGACGCGGGCGCAGATCCTGGCGGCCCTCGGGCGCGCGGAGGCCGCGGAGGCGGCGCTCGCCCGCGCCGCGGCCCTCATGCCCGGACCGGCGCTGGCGGAGACGCGCGGGGACGTGGCGATGGCGCGGGGGCGATGTGGCCGGCGCGGCAACGCACTACCGCGCGGCGGCGCAGGCGCGGCCGAACGACGCGGCGCCGGAGCGCAAGCTCGCGGCGGCGCTGTCCGCCGGGTCCGACCGCGCTGGCGCCGAGGCGGCCCTCAGGCGCGCCGTCGAGAAATCGGTCGGGGCCGCGGAGAAGGAGAGCGCCTGGGCCGCCCTCGCGCTCGTCGCGGCGCGCTCGGGCGATGACGCCGCTGCGGCCGCCGTGCTCGAGCGGGCGACGCGCGAGCTGCCGGAATCGGCCGGGCTGTGGTCGCTCTTCGGCTCGGTGCTCGCCCGCCAGTCGCGTTTCGACGCGGCGATCGCCGCCGAGGAGCGCTCGGTGGCGATTCGGCCGACGCCGGATGCCTGCCGGAACCTGGGCGTCCTGCTCGTGCGCCGTGGCGATCGCGCGCGCGGTGCGGCGCTGCTGCGGCAGTCTCTGGCGCTGAAGGCGGATCAGCCGGACGTGCGGGCGATGCTGGCGAAGCTGGGAGGGCTGAGGGAGCGCCGCGAAGTCCGGGATCCCTCGCTGCACTCGGGATGACCGGTGGGGACGCGGCGCGGGCCGCCGGTCAGAACGCGACGGCGACGCCGCCGAGGAGCCGATTCGCGGTCGCCTTCTCTTCCTGAGGCTCGGCAACGGTCGTTCCCTTCGCCTGCTCGAAGGCGACGAGCAGCTTCCAGTCGGCGCCGAACGGCGTCAGGCCGATGATCGAGAGGTCCTGCGCGACCGAGAGCGCGAGCTTGTCCGAGTCGTTGGCGAGCATCGCGGCCGGCGTCTGCAGGTTCTGCCGGAGGCTGCGGACCAGGACCGCGATGCCGGTCCGCGTGGGAAGGACCTGGATCGCCGCGCGGGCCGAGTAGAAGTGCCCGGCGTTCGACGAGATGCCGTAGGAGACGCTCGACTGGGGCGCGACCTCGCCGTCGATCGAGCCGTAGCGCACGGAAACGCTGCCGGAGAGCGTGTCGGTGAGGCGCGTCTCGAAGGTGGCCCGGTACTGCCGCACCGAGTTGCCGTCGAGCAGGTAGAGGCTGTCGAAGTCCGTCAGGAAGTCGCCCTCGAAGAACGCCCGCACGAGCTCGCCCATCCGCTGCTGCGAGACCTCGAGCTGCAGCATGGAGTCGGCGCCGGCACGCCGCGAGACGCCCGCCGCGAAGGACTGCGTGGCGGCCGGCTCGAGGCTGTCCTCGATCGAGCCGACCCGCGGCATCACCGTCGGGTTGGCGGTCGATCCGGCGACGCGATACAGGCCGCGGACGTAGAGGGTAGCGGGGCCGAGGTCGTAGCTGGCGCTCGCCGTCGGCGCGATTCCGTAGGCCGAGGTGCCGCTGCCCATGTAGCGGGCGACGACGCCGCCCTGGAGCTGGAGCGCGTCGGTGACCTTCACCGAAGTGCCCGCCGCGAGATCCGCGTCCGGCGCGGACTGGTAGAACGCGCCGTCGACGCCGACGCCCGAGGGCCCGACGGTGGCTTCGCGGTGCCGGTAGGTCATCGCGACCGACACGCCGGGCGTGTCCGTCGCGGCGCGCGCGTACTGGCCGTTGATCTCCCACGTGCGGGAGGCGAGAGGGAAGATCGTCGTGCCGAGCGCGGTCGCGCGGTAGAGGTTGGCTTCTTCGATGTAGCGCGCCGCGACCGATTCGACGCGGCCTTCTTCGGCGCCCCGGCTCCACGAGACCGCGTGCGACTGGAGGCTCGCGGGGCTGTCGCCGAACGAGAGAGTGTTGCGCCGCGTCGAGAGGCGAAGCTTCTCGGCCGCCGACGGCGCGACGTCGAGCGCCAGGCCCGCGGCGTTGCCGGTCGTCTCGCCCTCGTCGACCTCGCCGCCGAGCGCGGAGTAGTCGCCGCTGATGCCGTACTGCCATCCGTTCGGCAGGCCGCCGTGCAGGCCGACCGCGGCGCGGGAGAGCGGGTTCGTCGAGGCGGCCGCGACGTCGGTCATGGTCTGGACCTCGCCCGCGAGCAGACGCGAAATCGGAATGCGGGCCAACGGAGTGGCCGCCGCGGCGGCGGCTTTCTCCGGATCCTGCGGCGCCGGATCGATTCCGAGCTCGCGCAGAACGTCGGTCGGGAGCCGATCGCGCAGCTCCCACATCGTCACCGGCGTCGACGGGCGCCGCCACGTCGCCGCCCTTCTTCGTCAGCGCGATCGACACCGCCGAGATCTGCTCGGCCGCGGCCTGGTGCCAGAGTCGCTGCATCGCGGGCTCGAATCCCGCGCTTGTACGCGATGAGGTCGTACACGCCGGCGGGCGCCGAGACGAGGACGAAGGTCCCGTCCGCCGCCGTCTGCATGCGGGTGAGCGACGAGTCGCCGAGGTTGTACGCGATGACGAGCACGCCGGCGACGGGCGCCTGCTGGTGACGCACCACACCGGAGATCGGGGGAGAAGTCGGGCCCGCGAGCGCCGCCGTGCCGCTCCGCAGAGGAGCAGAGTCGAAACCGCGAGCGAGGCGAGGCGCCGTTTCATATGCCGGGCCCGAAGGTCCAACTTCGGAGTATAGATTTCCTGCTCGTCAATTGCCACCGTGTCGGCGACTCCTCAGCGAGGGCAACCGCTCCCGAGGAACCCCCTATTCCTCAGGAGTTTCCGAGATCCCGTCGGCCGGAACCCCCTGGTCCGCTGCGGCCGGCGATTCGTCCCGGAAAGCGGGGCCTCGGCCCGCTTTCAGCGGCGGCCTGCCGAGGCCCGAAAAAAGACCCTTCAGGACGTTGCCGGCGATCGAGGGGTTCTCCTTGAGCCGGCGCACCGAGTACGCGTACCAGGCCTCCCCGTACGGAACGTAGACGCGCAGCCGGTGGCCCTCGGCGACGAGCCGGCGGCGCAGCGTCCCGGCCACGCCGAGCAGCATCTGGAACTCGTAGTCCTCGCGCGCCAGGCCGCGGCGGCGAATCGACGCCAGCGAGCGCTCGACGAGGACCGGATCGTGCGTGGCGATGCCGACGTAGCCCTTCGCGTCGAAGAGGAGGTCGACCAGCTCCATGAAGGCCTGCCGGATCCGCTCGCGGTCCTGGTGCGCGATCTGCGGGGGCTCGACGTAGATGCCCTTGCACACGCGCACGTTGCCGCCGACCTTCGCCACGCGCCGCGCGTCGTCGGGGCTGCGGTGGAGGTAGGCCTGGAGCACGATCCCGACGCGCTCGTACTTCTCGCGGAACTCGAAGAAGATCCGCAGGGTCTCCTCCGTGACCGAGGAGTCCTCCATGTCGATGCGCACGAAGTTGCCGTGCGCGCGGGCGGCCTCGACGATGCGCGAAGAACTGCGCGCGGCAGAGCGCCGGGTCGAGCTTCAGGCCGAGGGCCGTCAGCTTGACCGACACGTTCGAGTCGAGGCGGCGCGCGGCGATCTCGGCGAGCGCCTTCTCGTAGTCGAGCGTCGGTCTGCTCGGTCTCCTCGCGCCGCGTGACGTCCTCGCCGAGCACGTCGAGGGTCGCCATGCAGCCCTCGGCGTTCAGGCGCGCGACGAGCGCCATCGCCTCCTCGAGCGTCTCGCCCGCGACGTAGCGCGAGGCGAACCGCCGCACGATCGACTTCGGGACGAGCGGGAGCGTGCGGACGATCGCCGCGTTGAGGACCTTCACGCCGCCTCCGGAGCGTCGGCGCGGGAGGCGCGCGCGAAGCACCACACGTCCACGTGCCGCGCGCCGGCCTCGACGAGGCACCGCGCGCACTCCCGCGCGGTGGCGCCCGAGGTCGCGACGTCGTCGATGAGAAGAACGTTCGGCGCCGGGCGGCCGGCGGTCCGGAACGCGAGCCGGACGTTCGGCGCCCGGCGTACGAGGGGGAGGCGGCTCTGGACCTCGGTCTCGCGCCGCTTTCCGGAGCCGCCGCCGCGCGAACGGGATGCGCAGGCGCCGCGACAGCGCGGAGGCGAGGACTTCCGCCGGGTGATAGCCCGCGGGCGCGGCGGGAGCGCGCGGTCGCCGGCACGCAGACGATTTCCTCCGACCCGGGCGGCGGCAGTCGGCGGAGCATCACCCCGGCCAGGCGCGCGCCGAGGTAGTCGGCGCCGCGGAACTTGAAGGCCAGGAGGATGTCGCGGGAAGCGCCGCGGTACGGCGCGGCGGCGCGAAGCGTTTCGAAGGCGGGCGGATCGAGGAGGCAGCGGCCGCAAACGGCCGGGACGGACGATCCCGGCAGCGCCTCGTCGCAACGCGCGCACCGGTCGGCCCCGGGCTCCGGAATGCTCCGCCAGCAGGCCTCGCAGACGCCCCCCTCGAGGAAGCGGTCCACCGGCCGCTCCCCGCAGGCGAGGCAGTCCGACGGCAGAACGAAGCGCGCCGCGGCTCTGGCGACTGCGATGACCACTCTTGCCTCAGCGTTTCCGCACTCGGGTCCGTAGAAACGAGCGGCGGGATTGTAGCCCTATCGCTCCCGCCGCATTCGCATAGAGTGGAGATTCAGGGGAGGAACGCTTGAAGATCACTCGAACGGTGCTCGTGGCGGGCGTGGCGCTCGCGGCCGGTCTGGCGAGGCCCATGCTCGCTCAGAGATTCGGCGTCGGCGGGTCGGCCGGCATCGTGAACGACGTCAGCAGCGACACGGAATTCTCGGGCTTCAAGTGGGGAGAAGCCACGGGCTGGTTCGACTACAAGATCGAGGACAGCACGCTCCTGCGCCTGACCTACGGGTCGATGTGGACGCAGCAGTCCAAGTCGGGCGCGACGGTGATCACGCCCGACGGGAACCTGACCCTGCCGGAGATGGACGAGCGGGTGGGCTACGGGATCGTCAGCGTGTCGTACCTGCTCTGGGAGGGTTTCTTCACGTCCGGCCTCTTCGCCGGCATCGGCGGCTACGGGATCCGGCCGGACGTCGTGCCGGAGGCCGCCGAGCCGTACGCCGACCGAGATGAGACCGTCTTCGGCTGGCACGCGGGCGCCGACGGGGAGTTTCGGGTGTGGAAGAGCCTCGCGTTTGTGATCCGGCTCACGTACCACAACGTTTCGGCGCACCCTCACCGGCAGTTCGTCAACGCGGACGGCGGCGTGGTGTGGAGGTTCTAGGAACGGATCCCGGAGCGGACGAGTCGGCTGATCCGGGCGGCCACCAGGGCCGCCCCTACTTCGGTTCCTTGCTTTCGAGCTTGTCGGGGATCAGCGGCAACAACGTCGATTCCTTCTTGGCCGACAGCGAGATCTGCGCCTGGATCCGCGTCACGCCCTTGATCGAGAGGATGCGGCGCTGCAGGAAGTCGGCGAGCCCGGCCGGATCGGCGGCCTTCACCTTGAGGCGATAGGCGAAATCGCCCGCCAGGTAGTGGCATTCCTGCACGCCGAGGAGCCTTTCGAGGTCGTCGACGAAGCCCTTCTCGAATCGGGGATGCTCGAGAGCGACGTCGACGTAGGCGGTCAGGGGCAGCCCCATCTTCTCGTGGTCGAGGAGCGCGACGAAGCCCTTGATCATCCCGTGGCGCTCCATCTTCTTGATGCGCTCGTTGACCGAAGGCGTCGTCAGGCCCACGGCTCCCGCGATCCGCGCCTGGGACAACTTCCCGTTGCGCTGGAGCATGTCGAGAATCCTCAGGTCGATTTCGTCGATGCTCATGGAGCGAAAACGCTCGTTTCTGTGCCTTATAAGATTAGATACTTGGAAGCTTACGACTAATAATATTAGCCTCCGAGCGGGTGTCAATGGCCTAATTTCGGGCGTCGCTATAATGCCCGACAGGGCATGGCCAAACGCGACTATTACGAGGTCCTGGGCGTGCCCAAGGGGGCCTCGGAAGCCGAGGTCAAGAAGGCCTACAGGCGCCTTGCCCGCAAGCTCCACCCGGACGTCAATCCGGGCGACAAGGCCGCCCAGAAGCGCTTCCAGGAGGTCCAGGAGGCCTACGAGGTCCTCAAGGACGACGACAAGCGCCGGGCCTACGACCGGTTCGGGCATGCCGGGCCGGGGGCGGGATTTGACCCCCGGTCAGCCGGCGCGGGCTTCCCGGGCGGGGGCGGGCCGGCCGGCGAGCCCTTCGACGGCATCCACTTCGAGACCGGCGATCTGGGTGACCTCTTCGGCAACCTCTTCGGGGGCCGCCGGGCCTCCGGTCCCCAGCCGGGCGAGGACGTGAGGGGTCAGATCGAGGTGCCCTTCCGCGACGCGGTGCTCGGTGGCACGGCGACCCTGGCGCTGCGGCGCGAGAAAGCCTGCCCGACCTGCGGGGGCACCGGACGCACCGGCAAGGGCACCTGTGCGACGTGCCGCGGCGAGGGCGTCGTGGCGGAATCCGAGCGCGTCCGGATCAAGATCCCGGAGGGCACCGAGGACGGCGGCACCATCCGGGTGCCCGGCAAGGGCGCCCAGGGCGCGCGCGGCGGGCCGGTCGGCGATCTCTACGTCGCGGTGCGCGTGGCGCCGCACCCGTATTTCGAACGCCAGGGCAACGACATCCACGGGATCGTCCCGATCACGGTGAAGGAGGCGTACGCGGGCGCCGAGATCGAGGTTCCCACGATCCATGGCACGGTCACCGCGAAGATTCCGCCCGGCACGCAGGGCCGACAGCGGTTCCGGCTGCGCGGCAAGGGCGTCCAGGACCCGCGCTCGGGCGGCGCCGGCGATCACATCTACAGCGTGCGCATCATGATCCCGAAGGCGTCGAGCCCGGCCGGGATCGACGCGGCGACGCTTCTCGACTCGCTGTACGAAGGGGACGTGCGGGCGGAGCTGCCCAAGGGGCTGTAGAGGCGGGGCTTGTCCCCGCCCGGGCGGCCGCAAGGGCCGCCCCTACTTCGCGTCGACGGCGGCGAGGATCTCCGCGGCATGGCCGTCGGGCTTGACCTTGGGCCAGACGGCCGCGATCTTCCCCTTCTCGTCGATCAGGTACGTCACGCGGTGGGTCCCCATGTACTTGCGTCCGTACATGCTCTTCTCGCCCCAGACGCCGTAGGCATTCACGATCGCCTTGTCCGTGTCGGCGAGCAGCGTGAACGGGAGCGAGAACTTCTCGACGAACTTCTTGTGCGACTTCTCGTCGTCGACCGAGACGCCGAGGACGGCGACCTTGCGGCGCTTCAGCTGCGACCACGCGTCGCGGAACGAGCAGGCCTCCTTCGTGCAGCCCGGCGTGTCGTCCTTCGGGTAGAAGTAGAGGACGGCCTTCTGTCCCTTGAAGTCCGAGAGCGCGACGCTCTTGCCGTCCTGGTCCTTCGTCTTGAACGCCGGTGCCTTGTCTCCCACTTCGAGCAACGCCATGGCGACCCTCCTCGGTGCGCGGATTCTACGACGCCAGGAAGCAACATCCGTTCGCGGCGCGGATAGTCTCCCGACCGAAGGGAGGGAGGAGGTCCGCGCCGCGGGAGCGAAGCGAGCGGACGGGGTCAGGCGAGCGGTCGAGCCGTGTTTGGCGAGCCGCTCGCCGGTGCGAAGCAGACCCCGGGAGCTCGCGGAGCGACGGTTACTTGCGCGAGCCCATGCCGACGACGAGGCCGAGCGCCTTCTCGTAGGTCATGGACTCGTCGACGGTGATCGAGCGGACCGGCTCCCAGTCGGCGTCGCCGAGGCGCGAGAACTTCAGCGACGCGCCGTCGAGCCAGTACAGCGTGGGGCGGTAGCCCGCGCCGATCGTGGTGCCGACGGTGATTCCGCGCGCCCGCGTAGGTCGCGACGATCGGAGTCATGCGCGAGATGGGGCCCGTCGGCGGAGACGCCGACGATCGGGATGTGCCGGCGCGACCAGTTCATGTTGCCCGACTCGGACGGCTTGCCCTGGTCCTCGGGGAACTGGATCCGGATGACCTTGTGACGCTGGTCGTGGAGGTCCGCGAAGCTCGCGACGAACGAGCCCGAGAGCCCGTCGGTCTGGAGCGCGGGGAAGAGGTAGCTGCCGGAGGGGATGTCGCCGGTCGCGGTGTCGCCGCCGCCGCCGAGCAGGGCCGGCAGGTCGTAGATCGCGAAGCTCGACGGGTCGAAGCTGCCTTCGTCGAGGAACAGGGTCGCCAGGCGCGCCTGCGTGTACTGCGACTCCTCCCACCAGATGACCGAGAGAATCGACGACGTCTTCCAGACGGTCGCGTCGGTTTCGTCGAGGTGCCGGACGCGCTGGTGCGTCAGCCGCATCTGCGGGTTGCGCGCCCGCGAGATGCCGTCGCTGGGCAGGAGCGGCGAGTTCGTCCACACGCCGTCGTGGAGGACGCCGATGCGGATGTGCGAGAACGCCGAAACGTTCTCGGTCCAGAGCAGCAGGAGCGTTCCCGTCTGGCTGTCGTACTCGAGCTGCAGGCCGTGCTTTTCCTGGTACGAGACGTTCCCGGGACGACCTGCGTCGAGACGCTGCCGTCCTGGGCGCGGGAGGTCCAGTCGACGACAATGCTCTTGGGGTCGATGCTCGCGTCCTGGATGCCGAGGTCGATCGCCTTGCCCGAGCGCACGACGTGGAGCGTGCCGTCCGGGGTCAGGAGCGACTGCTCCTCGAGACCGAACGCGAAGGCCGGCGCCACCGCGGCGAGTGTCGCGACGAGGAAGGCGCGAAGGAGTCCGGCGCGCCGCATCAGGCCCTCAGGTTGATCATGCCCATCAGGCTGATCTGGTGGAGGTAGTTCTTCAGCGCCGGGAAGTTCGGGTAGTAGTTGGCCAGAGCGTCGTAATGCTCGTCGGCCGCACCGTCCTGGCCGAGCTCGCTGTACGTCTCGGCGAGCAGGTAATGCGCGTTCTTGACCACGTCGTTGCGGCCGAACTCCCGTCCGAGCCCGAGCGCGCGCACGCCCCAGGCCTCGGCCTCGTCGGCGCGGTTCAGCTTCAGCGACGCGAAGCAGAGGTCGAGGCACGGGTAGTCCATCGCCTGGCGCGTGCCGAGCGACTCGAGGAGCGACAGCGAGCGCTCGACGAGCGGCAGGCCGACCGGCACCGCGTCGAGGGCGATGTGGCAGTAGCCGAGGTTGTCCGCGACCACGGCCGCCTCGTTGGACTCGGCCTGGCCGTTGGCCTCGTAGCGGTCGAGCGACTCCTGGAACAGGGAGCGCGCCTCCGCGAAGCGGCTCTCGTGGAGCTCGAGGTTCGCGAGCAGGTTCATCGAGGCCGCGGTCCACTCGTCCAGGCGCAGGTCCCGGCACTTCTGCAGCGCGGTCTGCGCGTAGAACGTCGCCTTCGCGTACTCGCCGCGCACCTCGTGCGCGTGCGCCGAGGCGTACGCCGCGAGCGCCGAGTTGGGGGAGCCGGGCGACCGGAGAACGATCTCCTTCAGCCGCGAGAGGTCGAAGTCCTGCCGATCCATCTCCAGGAGCGTGGTCGCCCGGTTGCAGGTGAAGAGGTCCTCGATCTCGCGGTCCTTCCAGGATCGCGACAGGGCGAGACCGTCCTCGTAGAGCGTGAGTGCGCGCTCATAGTCTCCGCTCCAGATCGCCTCTTTGGCGGTCTTTCGCAGAAACTCCAGGTGCTTGCGACGGTCGCCCATTTCTACGGGCACGGGGCCCTACCCACGGATTCTAGGCCACGCCGCCGGCTATCTCAACGGTTTTCTTCCCCGTCGGTGTCGGCGGCCACATCGTCGCCCGAGGCCGGCCCGGCCTCCTGCTGCTTCTTGAAGCGGACGAAGTCGCGCACTTCCTGGCGCGCGTCCTCGGAGAGATCGCGGATCTCGCCGACGAGGTCGCGCGCTTGCTTCTCCGCCGGCGTCTCCGTCTCGCCGAAAAACTCGCCCATCTTCAGGTCGAAAACCTGGAGGATCTTGAAGAGCGTATCGAGCCCGACCTTGTACTCGCCCTGCTCCATGCGGGAGAGATCGGACTGCGCGACGCCGATTTGCTCCGAGAGCTCGGTTTGCGTGAGATGGCGCCCTTTGCGCAGCTCGCGAATCCGCGAGCCAACCAGAGCGACCTTGCGCGGTGAGTGGGACGACATAGCTTGTTCCGGAAATGCTATTAAAACATAGGTCCCGCGTCTATACTCGGCATTCTCGGCGAAGATGGGCAAGAAGAGCGGCACGTTCGCCTCTAAGACGTTTCTCCTCAAGGAGATGGTCGTCCGCGACGTGCGGGCTCGCTACGCGGGTTCGGGTCTCGGGCTTCTCTGGGCCTTCGCCCACCCGGTCCTCTGGATGCTCCTGTACACCGCCGTCTTCGCGCTGGTGCTCCGCGTGCCGGTCGAAGCGGGCTACGGCAGCTTTCCCGAATTCCTCATGGCCGGGCTGCTGCCCTGGATGGCGATCCAGGAAGGGATCTCGCGCTCGGCCTCCGTGCTCGTCGACAATGCCGCGATGGTCAAGAAGACGGTCTTCCCCCTCGAGACGCTCGTCCTTTCGGTCGTGCTCGCGGCGGTCGTCAACGAGCTCATCGCGATGGCGATCTTCGCGTTGTACCTCGGCGCCGTCGGCCACCTCTCCGCAGCCTGGCTTGACGCTCGTCGTGCCGGCGCTCCTGCTGCAGATCCTCATGACTTTCGGGATCGGCTGCATCGCCGCCACGCTGACGGCGTTCGTCCGCGACACGGCCCACGCCGTCGGGATCGCGCTGACGGTCGCCTTCTACGCGACCCCGATCGTCTACCCGGCCTCGCTCGTGCCGCCGGGCCTGCGGCCGATCCTCGAGGCGAACCCCGTGGCTCATCTGGTCGATTTGTTCCGTCGCGCCTTCTCGCTCCACGCTGCTCCGGCGCCGGCTTCCGTCCTCTACCTGACGGTCTTCTGCCTGGTCGTGGCGCTCGCCGGGGCGGCCCTCTTCGCTCGGGCCCGGCCCCATTTCGCCGACCTGATTTAGTGAATAAACCTCGCTGTTCCGGGGTTTCCCGCTCGGTTCCCCTCCCCGGGCCCGGGGCCTGGAGCCCGGGTACCCCCAATCGACCGGAGGCTTCGTGAAACGGACCCTGCTTCCCCTTCTCTTCGCGGCGGCCGCGGTTTCGGCCGCGCAGACCAAGCCGCCCAAGCCCGTCGCGCCGCCGCCGGCGACGCCGGCCCCGTCCCCCTCGCCCACGCCCGGGCGGTACATGCGGACGGACCCGAAAGTCATCGAAGAGACCGACACCTACGTGATCCGCCGCTATCCGAAGTCGGAGCATCAGAGGGTCGACGAGCGGCACTTCAAGATCCCCGTCCTCGGCCGGCCGGTCCCCTTCTTCAAGGAAGACGACGAGTATTTCTACACGTACACGGCAAAGGTCATCCCCGAGGAGAGGGAGCTCAAGCAGCAACAGCGGGAGCGCGAGAAGGCCTCGGGCACGGTGGTCCGCGTCCCGAAGGCCGCGGATTCCTCCTCGCGCAAGCCCGTGTCGAGCGACGTCACGGCCGCGGATTTCGAGGACCTCTTCCCGCCCCGTCTGGAGGGCCGGCTCAAGCTCGGCCGCATCGCGTCGGACGGGCTCCCGAAGTCCGGGATGTGGCGGGCGTCGTTTGTCATGGCCGACGCCAACGGCGACGGCGTGGCCGACATCGTGGCGCCGCCGAACCGGATGGGCGACGGCGCGCTCCACGTCTGGATCGGCGACGGCAAGGGCGCCTTCTCCGCCTGGAAGCTGACCATGACCGAGGGCGGCAAGCCGCTCGACAAGTTCTCGATCGACTACGGCGCCGTGGCGTGCGGCGACATCGACGGCGACGGCCACATGGACGTCGTCAGCGCGTCCCACGGCGGTGGCCTCGTTTCCCTCTTCGGCGACGGGAAGGGCGGGTTCGAGGTGCGTCCGCACCGGCCTTCCCAAGCGCGAGTTCTCGTCGCAGGCCGTGGTGCTTCTCGACGCCAACGGTGACGGCAAGCTCGATGCCGTGGCGTCGCGCGACACCGTCGGCGGCGGATCGAGTTCGGTCGAAGGCGTCGACCGGCAGCAGGTGCGCGTCTACCTCTTCCTCGGACGCGACCAGGGTTGGGAGTTCAAGAAGGACGGCATCGTGGGCGGCTTCTACTCGAACAGCCTCACGGCGTGGGACTACGACGGGGACGGGCGCAAGGACGTCCTGACGGGAAGCCACTACACGGGGGCCCTCGTGCTGCTCTGGAAGAACAAGGGGGACGGCACGTTTTCGCCGGTCCAGTTCGACGCGATCGAGCCCTACGCGTACCACTTCGGCGAGGCGGCCGGGACCTGGGGCAAGAGCCGGGTCCCGGCGTTCGCCGACGGATTCTCGATGCAGGCCAACGTCCCCGAGACGCTGCGCGCCGCCGGCTTCTCGCTCTATGCCTTCGAGAACGGGGCCTGGACCCGCCACCGCGCCTGGCGCAAGAAGGAATGGAAGGCGTACAACTACGCCGTCGCCCTCGGGGACCTCGACGGCGACGGCCTGGACGACCTGGTGTTTCCGGACAACGAGGCATCCAAGCTCCGGGTCCTCTTCCAGCAGCCGGACGGGACCTTGCGGGAGGCGGCCGACTCCGAAGAGCCGACCCTCGACTCGGCCGGCCAGTGCGTGCGTCTTGCCGACCTCGACGGTGACGGGAAGCTCGACATCGTTCTCTCCAAGACCGTGACCTCGAGCGACCCCAACAAGCCCGGTGGATGGGACGTCTATCTGAACAAGCGCTGATTTTCGGGGTTAAAGCGTTCAGACGGATTAGCTTAGGCCGCTACTTATGACCGGGAAGCATAAAATTATCGTTTTTTCCTTGACAGGGGTATTTCCGGGGGCGATCATCCTCTGCAGACCCGGGGCACCCGGTTGCCCCAACTAGAACAGTACTCAGGTTTTCGCGGGTGTAATTAATCGAAGTGCGGGAGGTGATGGGATCGTTCGAGGGAAGGAAATCTCGATCGCGTGTTTTCGAACAGTTAACCGTTACGAGGAGATCTCAATGAAGAAAACCCTGATGACGTGCCTGGCGATCGCCGCCGTGTTCGCGTTTGCGAGCTCGGCTGCCGCCGTCACGTGCACCGTCGACCAGCGTCCGGCTGCGACGCTGCTCGTCCCCTACTTCCAGGTCAGCATCGACGGCGATGGCCACGTGGTCCGCACGGGCCCCGACGCCCTCGACACGATCGTGACGATCATCAACGCCTCCGTCGGCGCCGATGATCGCCCACGTCAACCTGTACGACCGTTACTCGGTCCTGCAGCTCGACTTCAACGTCGCGCTGACCGGGTTCGACGTCCAGCCGATGCGTATTTCCGACATCATCGAGGGCTTCCTGCCCAACACGCTGAACTTCGACGGCGACGACGCCTGTCAGCGTAACCAGAACGCCGACGTGTACCCGAGCAGCAACGGCTTCCTGCGCGTCCGTCCCCTCGCTCCGGCGACCGGCCAGGACAACACGCAGGCCACGACGGACTACTCGGATCAGTACAACCTGGGCGACCTGATCCCGAACCTGCAGGTCGATTGCAACGGCGACCTCGATGCCAACGCCATCGGCTACATCATGATCGACCACGCCAACTACTGCAATCTGTCCGATCCGACCGACCCGAACTACTTCTACAACGACGCGATCGGCATGGAAAACAACCTCTGGGGCGAGATCATCTTCACCTCGGGCGACGGCCTGCCGACCTACGGCCTCTCCACGGTCAACATGGAGTCGGACGTGACCTTCGGTTTCGCCGCCCTGCAGAGCCCGGGCATCCCGGTCCGGACGTTCTACGCCCGGTACTGGAGCCCGTTCTTCGATTCGCCGCCGAACGCCTGCCCGAACTGCAACCAGATCAACCAGGACAACGACCTCCTGCAGACCTCGCCCTGGAACGTCGGCTTCGGCGACCAGCGTGAGCCGCTCGGCCTGAACTGGGCCGCGCGCTGGTTCGACCTCGGTGAGTCGATCACGACGAACTTCCGCGTGTGGCGTTCCTCGCCGGGCGCGGGCGACTGCGACGTGAACGAGCCGACCGTTACCCTCATTTTCTTCGACGAAGACGAGAACACGACGACCCAGGGCACCTGCCCCTCGCCGTGCACCAACCCGACCTTCAACTTCCCGTACGAGACGCAGCAGCGCAACGTGTCCGACTTCTCGCGTCCCACGGGCGCGGTGGCCGGCTGGGTTGACATGAGCTTCGTCAACAACTCGGAAGGCACGGTCTACGACCAGGCCTGGGTCGACTACTCGTTCGAAGGCGACCTCGCTTTCGAGTCGGTCCTCATTCCGGGAACGCAGCTCGATCCGTCGGCCTGCAACCCGCTGTGGACGATCGGCTTCATCCAGACGATTTTCCCGACGATTTCCTCGATCCCGACGGGCATCGGCGTCGACAACATCGGTTCCTAGTTCGGTTTCAACAGGTGGGCGGGACGCAAGTCCCGCCCACCTTTATTTTTTGGCCCCAGGGTGGTCCCGAAGGTCTGATTTCAGTTTCTCCTAGGTGCTTCGGGGTTCAAATTGAGGGGAAGATGAAATCGGATCTGAGGCGTTCTTCAAACCGGCATTCGCCGAGCCCTTTCCGGAGGATCCTGTGCCCATGAAACGCTCCACGTGTCGGCCGGCCGCTGCCGCCGCACTCCTTCTTTTCGCCTTCGTCGCGGCGGCCGCGGCGCAGAGCCCCAATTGCGGCGTCCTGCAGGGAAACCAGACGACGGCCCTGCCGACCGGCGCGGGCACGATCCCGAACACTTCGGCCCTGACGACCGGCTACGGGGACGACTTCAACTGGGTCCTGACGCAGTGGGGCTTCGCCCAGGTCCGGCTCTCGACGCCGAGCAACCCCAACCCCTACACGCACATCATCATCGGCAAGGAAGGCGGCTCCAACAGCGGGATCATCCAGATCCGGTGCGACTGCCACCAGGGCTCCAACTCCATGGACGTGGCCGAAGACGGCAACGGCAACGCGCGAATGGTGTCCGACTGGCAGCCGTACCACCAGGGCGGCCCGCCGGGCGATCCGGACTTTTCCGGCCTGCCCGCTCAGGTCGCGATGACGACGAGCTACGGCAACCCGTCCTTCGGAAACCAGATCAACCTGCCCGACGGGGTCGCCCTCGGGGGCCGCGTCGCGGCCATCTACTCGAGCGCCGGCAAGTTCTTCGGCTACTTCCCCGTGACCAACAGCAACGTCTACGTGGCCGACGTCAGCAACCCCAACGGGATCCCGTCGGTCGACTCCGCCATCACGCCGAGCCTCGCAATCGGCTGGAGCTCGGGCGTGACGCCGACCTCGGGCGCGCGCCTCCGGGCCAAGCACGTCGCGGCCGGAAGCTACAGCGAGGACGTCCTCGTGGGCGCCACGTACTCCGACAGCCTCATTCACTATGCCGAGATCAACCCGTCGACCGGGACCGCGACGGAGAAGGCGAGCGCGCCGAGCGACGGCTACCCCATTCAGCTCGAGATCGCGGTCGTCAACGGCCAGATCTTCGTCCTGGCGGCCGAGTCGTCGTCCGGGCTCCAGATCTACCGGTACGACCCCTCGAACACCTCGCTGACGTCGGTGTTCTCGATCGCCGGCAACTTCAAGCAGGTCGAGGTCGCCGGCCCCCAGCCGTATCCGGCCCTCTTCCTGTACCGTGACGCCGGGTCGAGCGGCTCGTACATCGACATCTACGACACGAAGTGGATGACGGACGGCGGCAACCCCCTCCTCGTCAGGTCCCTCCAGCACTACGGCTCGTCCGGCGTGAACTACAAGGGCACGAGCTTCGAGGCCCACGTCACCCTCTCCGGCGGCGTGTACACCGCATACATCTATCGCGTGCTGACCCCGCCGGCGCCCGGCATTCCCAGCACCCAGAGCCCGGTGCGGACCGACAAGGTCGACATCTCCTGCATCGCGGCCGACCCGGATGCGCCGCCGGTCGCCTCGGCGACGATGATCAACCTCTCGGCCCAGACGCGGCCGAGCCCCGAGAACACGAAGAACTACTTCGGCGACAAGTGGCAGATCCTCGACAGCTCGGCCACGTCGCAGCCGATCACGAACGTCGGCTGGGACATCCACACGGGGGCCGCCGGGCCTTACGCCCCGGACGCCGCGTGGAGCGGGAACCCGGCCTCCAACCCGGAGCTGTCCGACATCAACCCGGCCTACTGGCCGTGCGATCCGTCGACCGGCGGGAACCTCTCGGCCGGTTCCGGCTGCTGGGGCTCGATCGGCGGGCCGGCGAGCGGGACGTTCCACCTGGGGCTGAAAACCACGAACCTCAACGGCCCGAGCACGAACACCTACTTCTCGCCGGGCGTCACGGTGCTCTCGCCGAACGTGTCGATCGTCGGATACGACGGCAACACGCTCTCGGTCCTCGCGGGCAACCCGAACAATGGCGACGCGAGCGGGTCGCAGGGCAACACGGCCGAGGCGACGTTCTCCTGGACCTTCTCGCCGGGGAGCACGGTCCTGAACGGCACGGTCGTCACGGTCCCGACGACGGCGACCTCCTTCTCGCTCCTCGCGGCGTACAAGAACGGATTCTCGGTCACGAAGGGCGGAACGATCGACCAGGTCGACCTCGTGCCGAACTTCTCGCTCTCGCCGAACCCGGTCCTGAAGTCCGCGTCGCTGACGCTGAAGAACCTGATGCAGAAGGCCGCGGCCGCGACCCTCAACTCGGTGACCTACGCCATCACGCCCTCCGGCGGCAGCGGCACCCTGGTGTCGGGGAACTGGGCCGTCAACGCGACGGCGTCGGTGTCGGCGCCCTCCGCGGTGGGCTCCTACACGATCACCCTCACCTACAACTACACCGATCACCTGGGCGTCCCGCGGACCGCCCTCGCCTCGCAGCCCTTCACGGTAACGGATTTCGCGCCGGTCCCCGCGCTCGGCGTCTACAAGGACGCGGCGAAGAACCAGGGCGTCTTCCCGCTCGGCAACCCGCCGACGTTCAGCCTGACGACCGGCACGACCTACTACCTCTTCGACGATGAGACCCTGCCGGGCGGCATGCCGCACCCCGGAGCGGACTTCCACAAGAGCACCGACTCGAACAGCTCGATCACGACGGGCGACACGCTGATCGGCTCGACGTCCAACGCGGGCCCGCAATCGTTCAACCCGTCGACGTGCAGCGGCAACTGCTACGTCAAGGTCACCGTATCGGGCACGACGCGCGCGTTCCGCTACTCGGCGTCGGCGGGGACGGGCGGCGGCGGGACGCCGACCCTCGTTCTCTCCGGCCCGGGCGACGGCGTCGTGGGAATCGGCGTCACCTTCGCCGCGTCGGCGACCGACTTCGACGCGACCCCCACCTTCACGTGGAACTTCGGTGACGGCGGCGGCGGCGGAGGCGGCGGAGGCGGCGGTGGTGGCGGAGGAGGCGGCGGCTGCCCGCCGATCGCGCCCCAGTGCCTCGCGGCTCCGGCCTCCATCGGGCAGCCCGCGACGGAGGCCTCGGGTTCGTCGTCGGCGACGCACGTCTACGCGACGGCCAACACCTTCACGGTCACGGTCACCGCGTCCGGCGGCGGCGTCACGAAGACGCAGACCAAGTCGGTCGTGATCCGCACCGGCGGTCCGCCCCCGCCCTCGAACATCTTCACCGTCTCGGGCGCCACGTACAACGGCCTCAACAACACCTGGATGGGCGAGGCGGGACAGACGATCTCCTTCACGGCGAGCGAGCCGGATCCGGATGCGACGTTCCTGTGGGACTTCGGCGACGACACGTACGGAGCCGGCCGCACGATCACGCACGTTTTCACTTCGGAGGGCACCCGTACGGTGTTCATGTCGGCCACGGGCGGCGGCACCCTGACCTCCGGGACCTCGCTCGGTTCGGCGCGCCTCGCGCTCGACCCGCCGAGCTTCCAGGCCCTGATGATCCCGGGGGCGGGCTCGATCCTCTCGGAGGGTGGAGACTGGGCGACGGACTTCTCGATCACCAACCCGGGCACGCAGCCGACGACCATCACGCTCTACTTCGCGGCGTTCTCCGACGACATCCCGGAGGACCTCTCGACGCTGCCTTTCGACTCCCTGAAGAGTTTCCGCCTCGACGGCGGACAGTCCTGGTCGGGAATCGACGTCGTCGGCGACCCGGAGATCCTGGATCGCCGCGGCGCGGGCAAGGGCATCCTGCTCGCGCGTTTCGACGGAGGCAACCAGGTCCCGATCGCAACGACCCGCGTCTACTTCACGTCGGAGGGCTCCTCCTTCGGCACGGCGCTCCCGTCCTTCGTCACCGGTCCTTACGGCCAGACGAGCGCCCAGGCGGTGCAGGTGGCCACGGGCCAGACGCTCGTCGGCCTGCGCAACGACTCGCTCTACCGCTTCAACGTCTCGCTCTTCAACGCCTCGAGCGCGGGCGGCCTCTTCCACCTCGACGTGTTCAGCGAGGACGGCGTCCAGGTCGCGAGCCGCGACTTCGGCGTCCTGCCCTACAGCCAGGCGGGCGTGAACGACACCGACCTCTTCACCCCCGACCCGTCCAAGCGGTACGTGATCAAGGCCTCCAGCACCTCGGGCATGCTCCAGGCCTACGCCTCCGTGCTCGACCGCCGCAACAACGACCTCGTGCAGGTCTCGGACGACACGCCGCGCATCGACGTCGCCCCGGGCACGCCGGTCAGCTACTACGTCTCGGGTGTCGGCCGGATCGAGGCGCCGGAGACCAACACGCACTGGCGGACGGACCTGAACTTCTACAACCCGAGCTCGCTGCGGCGCGATCTCGTCCTCGAGTACCTCTACACGCCGGCGGGATCGACCGTCGAGAAGCGGATCCTCGCTCCGCTCTCGGTCGGACCGGGCCAGGGCGTGCCGCTCGACGACATCGTCGGCAACTACCTCGACGACTTCACGCCGGACGACCTGAAAACCGGCACGATCCTCGGCGTCCTGCGCGTCGGATACAACGCGCCGACCGACATTGCGACGGCGCCGGTCCTCATCGGCGGGCGGATCTACGCGGACCTCGACACCGGCACGGCGGGGATGCAGCTTTCGACGTACACCGCGGACGAGAGCGTGGCGCCGGGCAGCGGCGTGCTCGTGATGCCGGGCGCGCAGTCGAACCTGCGCTTCCGCACCAACGTCGGCATCTTCTCGCAGGGCGACCTGCCGACCTCGGTCCGGATCACGGCGGTCCGGCAGGACGGCACGGTGGCCTCGAACTTCGACTACCAGCTCAACAACCCGGATCACACCGGCGCCTTCGCGCAGGTCCCGATCACGACGGACACCTTCCCCGGCATCGACGGCAACACCATGACGATCAAGGTCCAGTCGCTGTCGGGCAGCCCCGTCGGCGCCTACATCGTCACGGTCGACCAGATCTCGACGGACACGGTGTTCATCCAGGGCAAGCGGGTCAACTGAGGCCCGGCGCCTGCGGCTCGCGAAAAGGGCCCCTCCACGGGGCCCTTTTCCTTTGGAGGCCGGCCCGTCCCCGGGGGCGACGCCGGCCGCCGGAGATCCGTATGCCGGGGCTAGAATGAGCGTTGCCACATGAGTGAAACCGGGCCTTCGCGCGCCCCGCGGGGCGCCGCCCTCCTCGAGCCGGAGACGCCTTCGCCCTTCCTGCACGACCGCGGGGAGGCGGTCTACAACCCCGTCTCGGGCGCGTCGCTCGAGAAAGACGGCGAGGCCTGGCGGACCCTCCAGCGCCTGCGCGACGGAGCGGACCCGGCGGGGGCCGACGCGGCCGTCCTCGAGCACCTGCGCGCGGCCCGGTTCCTGATCGAGGACGCCGCGGCCGAGGCGCGGCGCACGCACCTGCTCTTCCTGTCGCTCGAGACCTGCACGAGCTGCAACCACCGCTGCCCGTTCTGCCCGGTCTCGGTCGATCCGCGCGAGCGGGAGGTGATGAGCCGCGAGCTCTTCGAGTCGATCGTCGACCAGGTCGTCGAGGCCGGCGGCCGCGGCGTCCACGTCTTTCTCTCGAACTACAACGAGCCCACGGTCGACCCGCTCTTCGAGGAGCGCTGCGCGTTTCTCTTCGCGCGGGGGCTTCCGGTCTCGATCCTGACCAACGCTTCCCACTTCACGCCCGACCGCGCGGCGCGGCTCGAGGCGCTCGGCCGGTTCCGCTACATCGGGATCAACCTGCCGACCCTCGACCCCGAGCGCTACCTGAAGCTCCACGGGACGAAGGACCTCGACCGCGTGCTCGCGAACGTCGACGCGATGCGGGCTCGCTCGCTCGCCGAGGAGACCGCGATCGTCGTCCTCGGCGACGAGGACGAGCCGCACCGGAGGGACGTCGAGGCGATCACGGCGCGCTTCGCGCCGAAGGGCTGGGAGGTCAAGCCCTTCAAGATCCGCAGCCGGCCGGCGAGCGGGACGTTCGTGCCGGAGCCGCCCGCGAAGAAGACTCTCCGCGGCTGCGAGCTCATGGGCTCGCGGCCCTTCGAGCACCTGCACGTGACGGCGACGGGCAAGGCCGTCCTCTGCTGCCAGGACTACTACGAGAGGCTGACCGTCGGGGACCTCAAGACCGAAACGGTCGCCAACCTCCTCGGCGGCGACGCGATGGCGAGGCTGCGGCTCTGGACGTACGGCGTCGAGGAAGCGCCGGAGGACTTCCTGTGCCGGCGCTGCGAGTTCGCGATCGGGGAGTGATGGCGGAGCCCTTCGCCGTCCGCGCCGACTCGATCTCGAAGACGTACCGCGTCTACGACGCGGCCTCCGACCGCCTGCGCGAGGTCCTGTTCCGCCGGCGGCGCCACCGCGAGTTCCACGCGCTCTCCAACGTCTCGTTCACGCTCCCGCGGGGCGGGGCGCTGGGCCTGATCGGCGAGAACGGCGCGGGGAAATCGACGTTCCTGAAGATCGCCGCGGGCACGACCCGCGCCACCTCCGGCTCGATCGAGAGGAGCGGCACGGTCGCCTCGATCCTCGAGCTCGGGATGGGTTTTCATCCGGACTTCACCGGCCGCGAGAACGCGCGCATGAACGCGGCGCTCCTGGGCCTGAACGGGCCGGAGATCCGGCGGCGGCTGCCGGAGATCCGGGAGTTCGCCGAGCTCGGCGAGTTCTTCGACAGCCCCGTGCGCACCTACTCCTCGGGCATGGTCCTGCGCCTCGCCTTCGCCGTGGCGACGCACGCCGACGCCGAGATCCTCATCATCGACGAGGCCCTCGCGGTCGGCGACGGCTACTTCCAGAAGAAGTCGGTCGACCGGATCACCGAGTTCCATCGCCGCGGCGGCACTCTCCTCTTCTGCTCGCACGCCCTGTACTACGTGGCCCTCCTGTGCGACCAGGCGATCTGGCTGAAGAACGGCGAGGTCGCGGCGCAGGGCGCTTCGCTGCCGGTGGTGCGCGCCTACGAGGCCTTCCTCCAGCAAAAGGAGCGCTCCCTCGTCCACGAGCCCGGCGCCGACGCCCCGACCGACGGCCGGCGCCCCGCGCGCCTCACCGAGGTCGTCGTCCACGACGGCTCGGGGTACGCACGCACGGAATTCGCGGCTGGGGAGACCGTCGCCATCGACGTCGCCTTCGAGACTGCGGATCCGTCGCTCCGCTTCCACGTGCGGATCGGCGTCGACCGCGAGGACGGCATCCAGATCTTCGCCGCTGACACGCGGCACGAGCCGTGGGCGCCCCTGACGGGGAAGTCGAGCCACCGGCTGCGCCTCGAGCTGCCGGAGCTGCCTCTGGCGCAGGGAGAGTTTCGCGTGTACGTCTACCTGGGCGACGAGTCGGCCCTGCACGTCCACGACGCGCGCATCCTGCGGCCCGGCTTCGCGGTCGTGTCTTCCGAGTATGCCGTGGGGCTGCTGCGCCCGCGGCACGTCTGGATGTTTCCGGAGCCCGCCTCCGCCGAAGCGGCCCCCGCGGATCGGGTCGCCGCCTCGTCTTGACGCGCGCGCTGGCATTCCTGGCCGCGCCGCGGCCGCTCGACCTCGGGGCGCGCCTCGCGCGGCTGCGGTGGCGGCGGGCCGCCGGGGCCGACGCCGTGGTCGAGTTCCCGTCCGATTCGCCGGCGGCGCGCGTCCTCCCGGCCGCCGAGGGCTGGGTGCTCGTCGCCGACGAAACGGCGATACCGCTCGATCCCGTCCCGTTGCCGCCGCCGGGCCGGGTGGCCGTCGGGCGGACGGCGGGTCTCGCGCCCGGGTCCTTCGCCCACACGCTGCGCGAGCTCGCCTCGCGGCCGCGCGCCGCGGCCGACGGGGCGGCGGTCGCCGTGGGGTTCCGGACACTCGACTTCCCGGCCGCCGATGGCGAAACCATGAAGTCGATATTTGAGAGGTTACTCGCGGCCGGACCCGCGCCGGGACCGCGCTTTGCCGCCTTTGTCTCCGACGACCCGTCGGATCGCGAGCGGCCCGAGGTGACGCGCCGCCTCCCGGCCGGACCGCTACGGGTCCTGGACGCCGGCTGCGGCGCCGGGGGGCTGGGGCTCGCCCGGGCGCGGAATCCCGCCTGGGAGGTCGTCGGGATCGAAAAGGACCCGCTCCTGGCGGCCCGGGCCAGGCAACGGTGCTCGAGGGTCGTGGAAGGCGACCTCGACGACGTCCTGCCGCGGCTCTCGGCCGCCGGCGAGCGGTTCGACGCCGTCGTGTTCGCGGACGTGCTCGAGCACCTCGCGGACCCGATCGAGGCGCTGACACAGGCGCGCCGGCTCGTGCCCGAAGGCGGGCGTCTCGTCGTCAGCGTGCCGAACGCCGGGCACCTCTCGATCGCGCGCGACCTTCTCCTCGGGCGGTTCGACCCCGTTCCGTCGGGCCTCTGCGACGCGGGGCACCTTCGCTGGTTCACGCGCAGGTCGCTCTCCGACGCCGTCGAGGAGGCCGGCTGGCGGATCGAGACGCTCGAGGCCGAGGCCGGAGCGCCGGCGCCGGAGGCGGAAGACTTCTTCCGGCTCGCCGACGGGTGGCCCGACGCCGACCGCGAGAGCCTCGCGACGTACCAGTGGATCGCGACCGCGCGCGCCCGATGAGAATCGCGTACCTGCTCGAGTCGACGGAGCTCTCCGGAGGCGTCAAGGTCGTCCTCATGCAGGCCGAGGCGCTCGCCCGCCGGGGCCACCGCGTGACGGTCGTCTCGCCGCAGGCGCCGCCGGCGTGGTTCCGCCTCTCGCAGGCGCACTTCGAGCGGTCGGCCTTTTCCGATTCCCCCGCGCTCTCGGCCGCCGACGTGCGCATCGCGACGTTCTGGAAGACGGCGGCCCCGGCCCTCGCCGCCGCCCGGGGCCCGGTCTTTCACCTCTGCCAGGGCTACGAGGGGCAGTTCTCCTTCTACCGCGACGCGTGGCCCGCGATCGAGGCCGCGTACCGGCTGCCGACGCGAAAGCTCGCCGTCTCGGCCACACTCGCCGCGCGGCTGGACGCGCTCGGTCACGGGCCGGCGAAGGACGTGGGCCAGGCCTTCGACGCGCAGGGATTCTCGCCGGGGCCTGCGCGGCCGGCCGCCGATCCGCCCGTCGTCCTCGTCGTGGGTCCCACGGCCGTCGACCTGAAGGGCATCGGCATCGCGCTCGACGGGCTCGCGCTCTGGCGCGCGCGCGGCGGCCGTTTCCGGTTGCGGAGGGTGTCCTACTTCCCGTGCGAGGAGGACGAGCGGCGGCGAGGGCTGACGGACGAGTACCACCACGGCCTGCCGCCCGACCGCATGCCGTTTACCTACCGGGCGTCGGACCTCTTCGTCGGCCCCTCGCGTGCCGAGGAGGGCTTCGGCCTGCCCGCGCTCGAGGCGCTCGCCTGCGGAATCCCCGTCGCCCTCTCCGACACGGCGGGGCATCGCGAGGTCGCAGGGGAGGCGGCCGCGTACTTTCGCGACGGCGACGCCGCGAGTCTCGCCGCGGCGCTGCCCGAGCTCGTCACCGAGGGCTCCCGCGCCCGCGCACGGCTGTCCGGGCCAGCGGCCGCGCGCCGGTTCGACGCGGCGCTCGTCGCCGAGCGTCTCGAGCGGGCGTTTCTCGAGGCGCTCGAGGCCGCGTGAGCGCACGCGTCTCGGCCGTCGTCGTCAATCACCGCAGCGCGGCCGAGGCCGCGGCCTGCGTGGCGTCTCTGCGGGACGCGTTCGCGCGCGAGCGGATCGCGGGCGAGATCGTCCTGGTGGACTGCGCGTCCGGCGCGGAGGAAGTCCGGGCGCTCGAGGCGCTTCCCGCCGACGTCCGCGTGTTCCTGGACGAGAACCGCGGCTACTCGGGCGGCGTGAACGCGGGCCTCGCGCGCGCGGGCTCCGACCGGTTGCTGCTCTCCAACGCCGACGTCGTCTTCGGCCCGGACGCCCTGTCGGAGCTCCTCGCGGCGATCGAGGACCCGCGCGTCGGCGCGGCGGCGCCGCTCTGCTTCTGGGACGCGGGGGGAGGGCTTCGCCTTCCCGCCGAGACCGGCCCGGCGTTCTTGGGCGAGCTCGGCTGGCGCTCCTTTCCGGCGCATGCCCGGCGCACGCTCCGGCTCTGGACGCAGGGCGGGCCCGCGCGGCATCTCGTCGGCGCCGTGCTCGCGGCCCGCCGCGACGTCTTCGACCGGGTCGGGCGGTTCGACGAGCGGTTTCTCTTCGAGTACGAGGAGTCGGAGTGGGAGGACCGGGTCCGCGCCGCGGGGCTGGAGCTCCGTTTTACGCCGCGTGCGAGCGTGCGGCATCTCTTCGCGCGGAGCGCGGTCCGCAATCCCGAGACGGAGCGGCGCCGCGCGGTCTCGCGTCGCCTCTACCGGGAGCGACGCTGGGGCCCCGCGGGGCGGTGGCTCCTCGAGCGCCGTGACGGCCGGGTTGCGCGCCATGCGGGAGTCGCGCGAATCTCGGAGCCCGTCCTTTCCGCGCGGGCGGGCGCGTGGGCCGCCGTCTCGACCAACCCGTCGCTCGTGCCGTTCGCCGGGACGCCGCTCACGGCGGACTTCCGCCTGCCCGCCGACGTCCTCGAGTCCCTGCCGGCGGGGCCCGTCTACCTGCGCGCGTTCCGGGAGTCGGACGGCCGGCCGCTCGAGACTGTCGTCTGGGAGAAGGCGTGAGCGGCTTCGAGATTCGGGACGCGTCGGACTCCGACGCGCCCGGCATCCGGCGCCTCTTCGAGAAGGTCTTCGGCTCGGCCCTGTCGGAGGAGGAGTGGCGCTGGAAGTTCGCGCAGAACCCCGACGGCTGGTGCGGCGTCGTGGGTGTCGCCGACGGCGAGATCGTCGGCCACTACGCCGGCTGGGGCGCGCGGTTCCTGCTCGACGGACGGCCGCGTCTGCTCTATTCGGTCGGCGACGTCGCCACGGACCCGGCCGTGCGGGGCCTCGGCCGGCGCGGCGTCTACCGCGCCATGACCGACGCCTTCTACGCGCGCGTCGGCGCCGAGGGTGTCCCCTTCTGCTACGGCTTTCCCAACGCGCGGGCACTCGCGGTCTCCGAGCGGATCGTCGGCTCGCGCACGCTCTTTCCGGTGCGCCTCGTGCGAACCGCGGTCGAGGCGTTTCCGGCCCCGCCGCCCGACGCCGGGGCGGGCGAATTCGTCGACGAGTCCTTCGATCCTCTCTGGGACGCCGCGCGGCGCGGGCTCGGGCACGCCCCCGTTCGCGACCGAGCGCGCGTCAACTGGCGCTTCCACGCGAGGCCCACGCGCTGGTACCGCATGGTCTGGCGCCGGCAGGGGGGCGAGATGCTCGCCTGGGCCGCGCTCTCGGCCGCCGCCGACGGCACCGCGACGGTCGTCGACTACCTCGGGTGCGAGCCGGACGGGAGCGACCTGCCGCCGCTCTTCGCCGCCGCCGCGGCCGAGGCGCGCGGCTTCGGCGCCAGGCACCTCGCCTTCTGGGAGACGCCGGGCGGCCCCGGACGGACTCCGATCGCGGCGCTTCCGGGCGAGCGTCTCGACGCCGGGTTTCCGGTCATCGTGCGCGTCTTCGACGAAGGGGCCGTGCGGCGTTTTGCCGAACTCGTCAGCCTGGTGCCGTCGCTCTACGACCTCGTGTGAGCGGCTCGCCCGAGCCGGAAGCGGTTAAACTGCGGGCACCCGCATGCCGCGTGAAGACTCGCTGATCCCTTACCAGGCGACCGAGCTGACCGGGGCGAGGATCCTCGTCCTCGCCGCGCACCCGGACGACGAGTCCTTCGGCGCCGGGGGGGTCCTCGCATGGAACGCCGGGAAGGCCGAGGCGATCCGGATCTGGATCGCCACCGACGGAACGGAACAGGAGGGCGTGACCGCGGAGAACGCGCGGGAGTACGGCGCGCGGCGCCGGGACGAGGCCATCCGCGCGGCGGCGGAGATGGGTCTCGAGGAGCCGCGGTTCGCGGGCCTGCCGGACCGGAGCCTCTCCGATCAGCGGGGCGTTCTCGAAGCGGCGGTCCGCGACGAGCTTCTCGACTTCCAGCCGGACCTCGTGCTCTGCCCGTCGCCGGCCGAGATCCACCCGGACCACCGGGCGCTCGCCCGGGCGCTCTTCGAGGAAGTCGCGGCCTCGCGCCCCGGGGACCCGGACCACGAGCGGTTCCGGTTCCTCCGGATCGCGTTCTACGAGCTCTCGCACCCGATCCTGCCGAACACGCTCGTCGACATCGCGGCGGTCGCCGACCGGAAGGACGCGGCGCTGGCGGCCTACGTCTCGCAGCAGTCCGTGCGCGACTACGCCGGAGCGATCCGGGGCCTGAACGCCTATCGCCGGCTCACGCTCTCCGGGCGCGGACCCGTCGAGGCCTTTCGCGTGCTGACCTACGCCGAGGCGTCGACGACCTCGCTCGAGGAGCTGCGCCGCGCGATCGGGCCCTCGCTCGTCTCGGACGGCGGGCGGGGCCCGGCGCCGGTCTCGGTCGTCATCCGCACGCGCAATCGCCCGGCGCTGCTGCGCGAGGCGCTCGAGAGCCTGCGCGCGCAGACGGCGAGGCCGAGGCAGGTCGTCGTCGTCAACGACGGCGGCGCGTCGCCCCGCGAGGTCACCGACGGCTTCCGCGACGCCTTCGACCTGCAGCTCGAGGAGCCGCGGCAGCGCCGCGGCCGGTCCGCGGCGGCCAACCGCGGCGTCGCGCTGGCGAACCAGGAGCTCGTGGCGTTTCTCGACGACGACGACCGCTGCTTTCCCGACCACGTCGAGCGGCTCGCGGCGGGACAGCGCCAGGGCCCCGAGCCCGCCGTCTACTCCGACGCCGTGACGGTCGTCTACGGCCAGGGGGAAACGGGCTGGGAGCCGCGCGTCCGCACGCTCCAGTACTCGCTCGACTTCGATCCGGACTACCTGCTGCTCGCCAACTACATTCCGATCCACACGTTGCTGCTGCCGCGCGCGCTCTTCACGAAGGTCGGCGGCTTCGACGAGGGCCTCGACTACTCCGAGGACTGGGACTTCCTGATTCGCCTCGCGGCGGAGACGCCCTTCCGGCACCTGCGCGCCGTGACCTGCGAGTACCGGGTGTTCGAGGCCGCTTCCAACGATCCGACGCACGTGGCGGCCGGCGCGGGAGCCTTCCAGGACGCCCGGCGCAAGATCTTCGAGCGCTACGCGGCGCGGCGCACGGACGCGGGGCTCGGCGCGCGTGCTCGACCGCATGCGCTCGCAGGTGGCCTTCTGGTACGACCGCGACGGCATCTCCCAGGGAGAGCTCACGTTACCTGCGCGAGAGCCACCGGCGCGCTCTCCGAGTCGCTCGGCCGTTCCGAGCGGGAGCGCCAGAGCGAGAAGGCGCGGCTGACCGCCGAGAACGAGCTCCTCCACGCGCGGCTGGCCGAGGTCTTCGCCAAGAACGAGGAGTACGACGGCCTCGTCCTGGCGGCGCACGTCGAGATCGAGCGCCTGAACAGCCTGCTGAACCAGATCTACGGCTCGAAGACCTGGAAGCTGCACCTGTTTCTCGACAGGCTGCGCGGGCGGCGCTGAGCCTCGCGTCCTTGAAGACGATCGCCGTCCTCGCTCCCGAGCCCATCCGGCCGCGCATGGCGGGCATGGGGATCCGGGCGCTGGAGCTGGCGCGCGCTCTCGTCGGCCGCGGGCTTCGAGCCGCGGCTGCTCGTCGGGAACGACCCCGGGGAGGCGCGCGAAGCGGCCGGCGGCGTCCCGGTGGCCGCGGCCGGTCCGGGAAGGCTCGCCGAGGCGGCGCGGGGCGCCGCCGCGGCTGTCGTCTCGGGCCACGCCGCCAACTCCTGGTTCCACGAGGTCCCGGACCTGCCGTGCGCCGTCGACCTCTACGATCCCTTTCCGATCGAGAACCTCCACTACGCGAGGACGCTCGGCGAGGCGACCGCGCGGCACGACCACGCGACGCTCGAGCTGTCGCTCTCGCGCGGCGACTTCTTCCTCTGCGCGTCGGCCGAGCAGCGCCTCTTCTACGCGGGCGCGCTCTTTGCGGCCGGACGGATCGGCGCGTCGAACTTCCCGGAGGACCCGGCGCTCTCGCGGCTGCTCGCGGTCGTTCCGTTCGGCGTCCCGCAGGCGCGGCCGCGGGCGACGGCGAGGCCGGGCGGCGCGCGGTCGGCGTCGGGCGGGCCGGGCCCGTCGTGCTCTTCGGCGGCGTCTACGACTGGTACGACCCGGAGCTGCTGCTCGAGTCGTGGCCCGAGCGGTTCTGGTCCGGGAGCCCGGGGCGCGTCTGCTCTTCTTCGAGAACCCCAACCCGGCGACGACGCCGCAGCGCGTCTTCGCGAGAGCCCGGGAGCGCGCCCGCGCCATCGACCCGGCGCGGCCGGTCGATCCTCTTTTCGCCGTGGCTGCCGTACTCCGCGTCGCGCCGACCTCTACGCGGCCTGCGACCTGCTCGTCTCGATCTCGTCGGAGGGCCTCGAGACGGAGCTCTCCTACCGGACGCGGCTCCTCGACGCCGCCTGGGGCGGAGTCCCGTCGGTGACGGTCGGCGGAGGCTCGCTCGCCCGGGAGCTCGCCGACGCGGGCGCCGCGGTCGAGTGCGCCCGCGACGCCGCGTCCGCTATCCGCCGCGGTCGAGGCCCTCCTCGCCGACGATCCCCGCCGCGGCGCGATGTCCGACGCCGCGCGGGCCTTCGCGCGGGGCCGCGACGTGGGAGCGCGTCGCGGAGCCGCTGGCGGCCTGGCTGCGGCGGCGCGTGTCGATCCCGGGCGGCGCGCGCTGCCGCGGCGCGGCGCGCCCGGTCGCGGCTGTCGAGGCTCTTTCGATGAGGACGGCATCGAGTCCCGATGCAGGTCGTAGCGGCGGCTCTTGCGGCCGCCCCTTCCGGGAGGGCGGGGACAAGCCCCGCCCCTACGACCGGGGCCTGCTAGTCTTCGCCGGTCGTGCCGACACCGGAAGCCTCGATCGTCGTCGTCCACCACCGCGGGCTCGAGCACCTGCTCGAGGCGCTGGCGGCGCTCGACGCCGCCTTCGGGGAGGGCTTGACGGCCGAGGTCCTGCTCGTCGACAACGCCTCCGGAACGCCGCAGGACGAGGTGCTGCGGCGGCACCCGACGGTGCGGCGCATCCCGTCGGCGGTCAACGTGGGCTTTGCCGCCGGCTGCCGGCTGGGCGTCGAGGCCGCGCGGGCGCCGGTCGTCGTCTTCGTCAACGACGACGCCGCGGTCCTGCCGGACGCGCCGCGGCTGCTCGTCTCGGCGCTGACGGCCGCCGACGCCGACGTTGCCGCGGTCGGGCGGCCGGCTCACGGACCGGACCGGACGGCGCAACGACTTCTCCGACGGCTTCCTGACCTTCGACGGACACGCGTTCGCCGCGCACGTCGGTCGCCCGGTCGAGGCGCTTCCGGCGGCCCGAGCCGGGCGAGGAGCGTCTCTTCGCCTGCGGCGGGCTGATGGCCGTCCGGCGCGCGGAGTTCCTGCGTCGGACGGATTCGACGACGACTACTTCGCTTACCTCGAAGACGTCGACTTCGGGTGGCGGCAATGGATCGCGGGTCGCCGGATCCTCGCCGAGCCGCGGGCGGTCGCGCGCCACCGCGGCGGCGCGACGGGCGAGGCGCTCGGGGTCTTCTCGCGCGGTTTCCTCTTCGAGAAGAATGCGTTCTCGACGGCCTACAAGAACTTCGATCGCGAGCACTTCCGCGACCTCATGCCGGCGGTGCTCATGGCGTTTCTGACGCGGATCGCTCAGATGCTCGCGGCGCGCAACCCCGGTGCCGCAGGAGCTCAAGCGCGATCCCTACGCCGCTCCCGCCGGAGCCCCCTCCCCGATGCGGGCGCTCTTCGGGATCGCGGAGGACTTCGCGGCGCGCGGCTCGCCATCGACGATCCCCTGACCGTCGCGCAGCTGCGAGCCCTGTCCTGGATCCACCGGCACGATGCGGCGCTCGCCGAGAAGCGGCGCGCGGTTCAGGCCGCGCGGCGGCGCTCGGATGCCGAGATCTTCGCGAAGTTTCCGCTTCGCATCGTGCCGACCTATCCCGGCGACGAGCGTTTCGGCTCGGACTTCTTCGCTCCGTTCCTCCCGTGGGCCCCGGAGCTCGTGCGGACGACGCTCGAGGAGATCTTCGAGGGCCGCGCATGAGCTTTTCGGTCGTCATCCCGACGTACCGGCGGCCCGAGACGCTCTTCCCGGTGCTCGACGCCCTGGCGCGGCAGGCGGACCCGCCGGAGTTCGAGGTCGTGGTCGTCGACGACGGCTCGGGCGACGACACGGCGCGACTTCTCGCGGCGTATCGCCCGTCCTATCCCTTCCGGTTCCTCTCGCAGGAAAACGGCGGGCCGGCGTCCGCGCGCAATCGGGGCGTGCGGGAAGCGCGCGGCCGGGTCATCCTGTTCCTCGGCGACGACACCGTGCCCGAGCCGGCCCTGCTGTCCGTCCACGGAGAGGCGCACGGCGAGAGCGCGGCCGTATCCGGTCGCCGTCCTCGGATACACGACGTGGCCCCGGGACCTGCGCGTCTCGCCGTTTCTTCACCACATCAACGAGTACGGCCTGCAGTTCGGCTACGGACTGATCCGCGACCCCGAGCAGGTGCCGTTCAACTTCTTCTACACGTCCAACGTCTCCTTGCCGCGCGAGTTGCTGCTCGAGGCGGGGCTGTTCGACACGAGCTTCCCCCACGCGGCGTGGGAGGACATCGAGGTCGCGTACCGGCTCATGCAGCGCGGGATGCGCATGCTCTACCGGCCGCGGGCCGTGGCGCGCCATCACCACGACATCACCTTCGCTTCGTTCCGCCGCCGGCAGGAGAAGGCGGGCGAGGCGGCGGCGATTTTCTACCGCAAGCACCCCGAGCTCGGTGACTTTCTCGCGGTGCCGCAGGCCAAGCTTCTGTCGCGCAGACGAACGCTCGCCGAGCGAATTCTCCCGTCGTGGGCGGCGCTCGCGGAGCAGGGGCTCGCTGCCCGGCACCCGGCGGGCGCTCGACCGGGTGCTCCGAGACGACTACCTGCGGGGCCTGCAGCGCGGCCTCGAAACGGCGGGAGACCCTCCACGCCGGGTGACGCCTTGACCTACTTCGAGGTCAGCCGGCCCGCGGCCGGACCTCGACTGTCCTCTGCAAGTCTCGACGTTTGCACGACTTGCGAGCGCCGAGATTCGTAGGCCCGGTGGCTCCTTTTTTGCTCTAATGAGTTCCGGAGGATTGGCCATGAAACGGTTCCCGCGGCTCGCGTCTCGTCGTTGCGGCGCTCCTGGTGGTCGCCGACGTTCGTCGTTGCCCAGAGTCGGGGACCATCCGGCGGAAGCGGCGGCGGGTCCCGGATGGGCGGGCCCTCGGGTGGATCGCGCGGCGGCTACTCGGGACCTCGGGGCGGCTACTCGGGACCTCGGGGTGGCTACTCGGGACCTCGGGGTGGCTACTCGGGACCTCGGGGCAGCTACTCGGGATCTCGCTATGCCGGACCCCGGGGCGGAGCCTACGGCGGGACCTCGCGGCGGCGCCTACGTCACGCCGGCGGCTACGGTTACGGACGCGGCTGGTACGGCGGTTACGGCGGGTACTACCGGCCGCGGCTGGGGGTACGGTTGGGGATGGGGCGGCTTGTGGGGCTTCTCGCCCTGGTGGGGCTGGGGCGGCTACTACGCGGGCTATCCCTCCTACGGATACGGCTACGGCGGATACGGCTACGCACCGGGCGGCTACGTGTCGATGTCCTATTCGGGGGACTCCTGGGCGGCGGTGAAGACCGACGTCTCGCCCGAGGAGGCCCGCGTGTTCCTCGACGGGCGCTACATCGGGCTCGCCGACGACTTCGACGGCTTTCCCGACATGCTGTATCTCCAGGCGAAGGGCCGCTACCAGCTCGAGTTTCGGCTCGAGGGCTTCGAGTCGCAGACGGTCGACGTCGATGCCGAGCCCGGAGCGCTGTTCAAGCTCGACAACAAGCTGAAGAAGATCCCCGGCGCCAAGCAGTACGGCTCCTACGACACTCCCGAACCCGAGGGCGGCGTCCAGCGGTTCTTCGGCAAGTCCAGAAGGGGCTCGCGGGCTCCGTGAGCCTCGAAGGTCAAAGCTCCGACGCGGCCGAAGGGGCCTGGCGCGTCCAGGGCTCGGAATCCGGGCCGGCTCCGGCGACGCCGCCCCAGGCGGCGCCCGCGCCCGCCCAGGAGCCTCCGGCCGCCGCGCCCGGGCTCCCGCGGCCCGGGGCCGGATCGTCTTCCGGATCCAGCCGGCCGACGCGGCGGTCTACCTCGACGACACCTTCGCCGGCACGGGGGAGGAGCTTTCGACGCTCGCCCGCGGGCTGCAGGTCGCCGCCGGGCCGCACCGGGTGGTGGTCTCCCGGCCCGGGTTCGCAACCGACGCCAGCATCGTGGACGTGTCGCGCGGGCTCGACCGAGAGGGTGGAGATCAGTCTCCAGCGGCCGTAGGCCGCCGATCCAAAGACGGCTTGTGCCCGAATGGGCGGTTCGGCATATACTGACTGCACTCGAAGGAATCGATTAGGGGAGCGGAGGGCTTGGCGGCGTCTGCCATCCTAGTTTGCCACACCTTCCGTCAGTCTGATAGCTCCCAGGTCCGCACTCTTCCCGATCCTTCCGAGCCCGCTGGGCCGGAGGCTCCCCGTCGTTCCTTCGAGTTTTTCTCTCTGGGGTCAGGTCTCGCTTTTTTCGAAGGCCCCGAGAACTCTCAGGCTTACGCCGACGACCGAGCCGGGGCCCGAAAAAACGAGACCTGACCCCCGTCAGCGCCGAAAACGAGACCTGACCCCCTTCAGCGGCGACGCTGCGTCCCCAGAGCCCCAGCAGCACTTTCTCGTAGTGCAGCCGCCGGTTGCCCCGCCGGTTGTCCGGCGGAGGATCCGCGGCGGCGAGCGCCGCGTCGCGAAGCGCCGCCGGTCCGATCCGGCGCGCGATCTCGGCCAGCTTCCCGGCGACGGGAAGGTGACGCAGGGCCTGCGACTGGGGGGCCTCGGCCGCGAGCGCGGCGTCGGCGAGGATCCTGGGCGAGCAGGCCGGCCTTCGCGCTTCTCGAGCGAAGCGACGGCCTCGGCCAGCACGACGAGCACGGCGGGCCGGCCCGCCGTGAGCCCCTCCTCGAGCGCGGAGACGACCGCCTGGCGCAGCGCCCGGCCCTCCGCGAGGCGCGCGCCGGGGTCGCGGCTCGCCGTCCTCGCCGGCGAAGAGGACGAGGTCCCGCGCGTCGTCCTCGGAGAAGCCGCGGTCGACCCAGGCCGCCGCGCCGCGCGGACGGCGCTCTCGGCCGGCAGGGCCGCGGCCGTGCAGCGCGAGCGGATGGTCGGCAGGAGCGACTCGGGCCGGCTCGTCGTCAGGATCCACCGGAACCGCTCGCCCGGCTCCTCGAGCGACTTCAGGAGCGCGTTGGCGCCCTCGACGCCGAGCTCCGCGGCGCGCAGGATCCGTGCGACGCGGCGGGCGCTCTCGTAGGGACGTCCGGCGCCGAACGCCAGCGCTTCCCGCACGCGGTCGACCTTGATCTGGACGCCCTCGGGCTCGACGGAGAGAAAGTCGGGATGGATCCCGCGCATGGACCCGGCGGCAGCTCCCGCACTCCGCGCGCGGATCGTTGCCGGGGCACAGCAGCCGCGCCGCGATGCGGCGCGACTCCTCCTCGAGGCGCGCCTCCGACGGGCCCGTCAGGAGCAGCGCGCCGGGGAAGCGTTCCGGCTCGGCCGCCGAGCTTCTCGAGGACCGCTCGGGTGTCGCGAGCGTCATGCCAGGCCGAACCGCTCCGAGAGGACCCGCCAGGTCCGCGCGAACACGGCCTCCGCGTCCGCGTCGACGGGTACGAGAGCGACGCGGCCGGGCTCGCGGCGGGCGATCGCGAGGAACGCGGCGCGCACCCTCTCGTGCAGCGCGAGGTCCTCGGCTTCGAAGCGCCCGGGCGAGCCGGCGTCGCGCCGCCGCGCCCGCGCGAGGCCCTCGGCCGGATCGCAGTCGTAGACGAGCGTCAGGTCGGGCGCGAGGCCGCCGCGCACGCGGGCATCCACCTCGGCGACCCAGGCCGCGTCGAGGCCCCGGCCGGCCGCCTGGTAGGCCTCCGTCGAGTCGCTGAAGCGGTCGCACAGAAGGAACCCTCCGGCGTCCAGGGCCGGGGCGAATCACGTCGCCGCACGTGCTGGCGCCGCGCCGCTTCGATCAGCAGCCACTCCGCCATCGGATCGAGCGCGACGTGGGACGGGTCGACCAGGACCGCGCGGATCTTCTCGCCGATCGGCGTGCCGCCCGGCTCCCGGGTGGTCGTCACGACGCGCGCCGGCGGCCGCGCAGGCGCTCGGCGGCGAGCGCGAGCTGCGTCGACTTGCCGCAGCCCTCGACGCCTTCGAACGTGACGAACGGCACGGGCCGAAGAATACCCGCTGCGGGCATTTTCGGCCCGCGATTGCCATTAACATGGTGACCTTTCTGTTGGCTTCCGTCGGCGTAAGGGGGAGAGGAGTGCCGGTAGAGGGTCGTTCCACGGCCGCGTCCCGGCCCTGTGGTTCCTGGCCGTCGGCTTCGTCGGCCTGGCGATCGCCATCGCCTCGATCGCGGACATGTTCTCGGCCCGTCCGTACGACGGGATCGTTCCGCTGCCGTACGGCCAGGAGGGCATCGAGGTCCGGATGGTCCTGCCCGGGAGCCCCGCCGAGAAGGCGGGCATCAAGGCCGGGGAGTGCATCCAGGGCATCGGCAAGCGCATCGTCAACACCAGCTCGGACGCCTCGGCGGAGCTGCGGCGCCACCGCATCGGCGAGAGGGTCGACTACCTCGTGCGCAACGGGCCCTGTCCCGGGGGGCCCCGAGGCGGCCGGCAAGGAGCTGCGGACGGTCCGGCTCGAGCTCTCCTCGGAGAGGCTCGGCGGCCGGACCTACCTCTACGCGGTCGTCGTCGGGTTCCTGTTCTTCCTGATCGGCCTCTTCGTCTTCGTCGCGCGTCCCCGGGGAGCGCTCGGCGCGGATCTTCTTCCTGCTGTGCGTCCTCTTCCTGCTCTTCTTCATCTGCCGGCTGCGCCCCGCCTCCTACTGGTGGATCGACGTCTTCGTGCAGAACACGGGCACGGTCAGCCTCTTTCTCCTGCCCGCGGTGTTCCTGCACTTCTTCCTGATCTTCCCGCGGCCCAAGCGCCTGCACTTCGCGAAGCCGGACGAGTGGACGGGCGGAGCCGCCGGCCGCGCTGGAAGGTGAGCCTGCAGGAGTTCCTCTCGACGAGCCCGGCCCTGCTCTACCTCCTGTACGCGGTCCCGCCGTTCGTCTTCCTCTACGACGTCATGCGCCAGGTGCGGGGCGAGAAGGTCACGGTGCTCTCGGGCGCGCCGCTGTCCTCGTGGATCCTGCTCGGCGACTACCTCGTGCTCGGCCTCGCGGCGCTGGCGCACTCGGCCTTCACGCTCGAGGACCCGCGCGAGCGCCGGCAGGCCTTCCACGTCTTCGTGGGAACGATCCTCGGGACGGTCCCGTTCGTCCTGTTCTTCATCGTCCTGCCGTCGGCCTTCGGCATCGACGAGTACGCCTTCTACGGGATCATCCCGATGATCCTGATTCCCGCTGACCTTCGCGTACGCGATCGTCCGGTTCCAGATGCTGAACGTGCGCGTCATCGTGCGCCGCACGTTCCTCTACGCCGCGACGACCGCGGTGCTGCTGGGGCTCTACGCGCTCGTCGTCGCGCTGGCGAACCTGGTCTTCTCGTCCTCGCGGCTGTCGGCCTCGCCGCTCTTCAACTTCGGGTTCTTCCTCGTCGGCATCTCGCTCTTCGAGGTGCTGCGCCGGCGGCTCCAGGCGCCGCTCGACAAGCTCTTCTTCCGCGAGAAGTTCGACTACCAGGCGGCGCTGCTCGAGATGAGCGAGGCGATCACGGGAGAGCTCGATCTGGGCCGCATCGCCGACTACCTGACCTCGAGCGTCGCCGCCACGATGCGCCTGGACAAGGCCTCGATCTGGCTGCGGGACCGGGACGGCTGGCTCGAGCGGCGGGGCAAGCGCGAGGACCGGCTCTCGCCGTCGGCGGCGGTCCGCCGCGTGCTGCGCCAGGAGGGCAAGCCCTCGGACCTCGAGGAGATCTCCCTCCACTTCGCCGACGGCGAGAGCGAGGAGTTCCGCGAGCGCCTGGCGGCGGAAGGGCTTCCGGCTCCTCGTCCCGCTCGTGTACCGCGAGCGGCTCATGGGGATCGTCGCGCTCAAGGAGAAGCTCTCGGGCGAGCGCTTCGACCGCGACGACCTGTCGCTGCTCTCGACCCTCGCCAACCAGTCGGCCCTGGCGATCGAGACGGCGCTCCTCCACGACGAGATGACCCGGCAGGCGGAGCTGAAGCGCGACCTCGAGATCGCCCGCGACATCCAGGTCAGCCTCCTGCCGCGCCAGGTCCCGGAGATGCCCGGGTTCGCGTTCCTCGGCGGATCCATCCCGGCGCGCGTGGTCGGCGGCGACTTCTACGACTTCATCCCGTTCGAGGACCGGCGGCTGGGGATCGTCATCGGCGACGTCTCGGGCAAGTCCGTGCCGGCCTCGCTCCTGATGGTCGCCTCCAAGGAGATCGTCTACTCCCGGGCGCTGACGACCTCGGACCCGGGCGCTGCTCTTCCAGGAGTCCAACCGCCGGATCTACTCGATCAAGCGGCGCATGTTCGTGTCGCTCGGGTTCTTCCTGCTCGACGCGGACGCCATGACGCTGCGCTACGCGATCGGCGGCCAGCCCCTGCCGATCCTGCTGCGGCCGGGCAACGACGGGCCCGTGCCTGCTCGAGCCGCCCGAGCACCGGCTGCCCCTCGGGGCCTTCCGCGAGGTCCCGTACGACACCCGGGAGCTCTTCCTCAAGAAGGGGGACCTGCTCTTCTTCTACACGGACGGCTTCACGGAGGCCATGGACGTGGACATGAACCCCTTCGGCGAGGAGCGCCTGATGGCCTCGGTCGAGGCCCGGCAGGAGGGGACCCTCGAGGAGGTCGCCAACGGGGTCCTGGCCGACATCCGGGACTTCGTGGGCGGGGCGGAGCAATACGACGACATGACTTTTCTGTTCCTGAGGGTGGAATGAGGGCTCCTGGGGGCTTTCTTGGGCGATTCTGGGGCGAAACCCGGACATCTGCCATACGTATGAACGGGTTAGAAGGGGTATCCCGATGAAGAGACGACGCTGGCTTCTGATCGCTTCCGCAGGTGTGCTGCTCCTGGCGGCCGGGGTTTCGGCGGCCCTCTTCATGTCGCACCGGCGAGACGTCACGACGACCTCCGAGGCGGCCTGCGAGGCCTACCAGGACGGCGTCGCCAACGAGAACCGCTTCTACTTCAAGGAAGCCCGCCTGGCCTACGCCCGCGCCCTCGAGCTCGACCCGAGCTTCGCGATGGCGATGCTCGGCCTCGCCCGCCAGTCCAAGGACCCGGCGCAGGGCGCCGCGCTCCTCAAGCGGGCCGCCCGGGAGAAGGGGCGCCTGACCGAGCGCGAGCGGCTCCACGTGGACATGGCCCTGGCGATGACGGAGAAGCGGCACGAGGACGCCCTCAAGATCGCCGAACGAGATCCACGAGAAGTACCCGACCGACACGCGCTCGGCCTCCATTCTCGCCGGCAACGAGCTCGGCAAGGGCAACTCGGACCGCGGGATCAAGATCTTCGAGGAGCTGCTCTCGGTCGACCCGAACAACGCCGAGGCCTACAACCAGATCGGCTACTACTACGGCTACCGCGGCGACTACGAGAAGGCCATGGAGAACCTCAAGCGGTACCAGTTCATCGCCGCCGACAACGCCAACCCCTTCGACTCGCTGGGCGAGGTGCAGGCGTACTCGGGCCGCTACAACGAGGCGATCGAGAACCTGAACCGGGCGCTGGCGATCAAGCCGGACTTCGTGGAATCCGTCGCTCACCTCGCCGTGGCGTACGAGGGTCTGGGCGAGTACGCCAAGGCGATCGAGATGTACGAGAAGGCGGCGGCCATGACGGAGTCCGACGACATGCGCCGCGGCTACCTGATCCGCGGCGTTGCGGTCGGCCTTCTACTACGGCGACGCGCGGGAAGCCCTTCGCCTTGCGGAGAAGGCGAAGGCCGTGAAGGTGGAGGGCAAGTACGCGGAGCTCGACGCGGCCTACATGGAGGCCGTCGCGGCCCTGTTGGCCGGGCGTCCCGCCGAGACCCTGAAGATCGTCCAGGAGCTCGCTCCCCGGCGCGACGCCCTGATCGCCAAGGAGAATCTCCCGCCCGGCTGGAAGCCGCACTTCCCGCACCTCAACATGCTCACGGCCCTCGCGCTCGAGGCTCAGGGCAAGGACGCCGAGGCCCTCGAGTTCTGGCAGAAGAACGCGAACCCGCCGACCCCGTTCGGAAACTTCGAGCAGCGACGGGCGATCTACGAGGCCCGCGCCCGGGTCGCCGTGGCGCTGGCGCGACAGGGCAAGCTCGACGAGGCCGAGAAGCTGATCGCCGAGAACCGCAAGTGGAACGCGAGCTGGGCGCCCACCCGCGGGGCCGAGACGGCAGTGGCGGAGCTGCGGCGCGAGAAGGTGCTCGCCGCCACGAAGTAGGCGGCCGCCCGAATGGAGAAATCCCGCCACTTCGAGACGCAGCACCGGCTTCTCCTTCTCGAGACGCTCTACGACGCCGGGCTGTCGCTCGGCGCCCTTCCCGACGAGGAGGCCCTCGTCGAAGACGTCCTCTCCCGGGTCGTCGGCGTGCTCGACGCCTCCCGCGGGTACCTGGCCACTTTCGCCGACGGCGGCGCCCGGCGCGCCGAGGCGCGGGTCGGCTTCCCCAAGCGTCCCGCCGAGGCCGTCGTGGCGCAAGACGAGTTCCTCCGCGACGTGCTCGAGGCGGAGACCGCCGTGAGCCGCGAGAAGTTCAAGCTCCTCGGCCGGCCCGTGCTGACGGCCGTCGGCGCCCGCATCTTCGGGGGCGGGCGCCCGCTCGGCGTCATCGTCCTCGCCGACAAGGAGGTCCGCCGCGGCGGACAGGCGGCGTTCGACGAGGAGGACGGGCGCTTCCTCGTCTCGCTCGCCGGCCTCTGCGGCATGGCGATCGAGAACCGCCGGCACCTCGAGCGCCTGACGCGCGAGCGCGAGCGCCTCGAGGAGGAGAACCGGCGCCTGCTCGACGAGACCGGGCGCTCGGCGGCGGGCCGCCTCTTCGTGGGCGACTCCCCGGCCGCCCGGCGCGTGCTCGACCTGGTCTCCCGCGTGGCGAACTCGAAGATCTCGGTCCTCCTGACGGGCGAGAGCGGCACGGGCAAGGAGCTCGTGGCGCGCATGATCCACGCGCGCAGCGACCGCGCCGACAAGCCCTTCGTCGCCATCAACTGCGCGGCGCTGCCGGAGACGCTGCTCGAGTCCGAGCTCTTCGGCATCGAGCGGGGCGTCGCGACCGGAGTCGAGGCCCGGGCCGGGAAGTTCGAGACGGCGCAGGGCGGCACGATCTTCCTCGACGAGATCGGCGACATGCCGCCGGCGCTCCAGGCCAAGCTCCTGCGCGTGCTCCAGGAGCGCGAGATCGAGCGCGTGGGCGGCCGCCGCCGGGTGCCGATCGACGTGCGGGTCCTGGCCGCGACGCACGCCCGCCTGCCCGAGCGCATTGCCCGGGGGGAGTTCCGCGAGGACCTGTACTACCGCCTGCGCGTCGTCGAGATCGGGCTGCCGCCGCTGCGCGAGCGGCGCGAGGACATTCCGCGGCTCGTGCGCCACTTCCTGGACCGGTTCGCGGCGCGCGAGGGCCGGGACGTGCCCACGCTCGACCGCGACGCCTACGCCGCGATCCTCGGCCACGACTTCCCGGGCAACATCCGCGAGCTCGAGAACCTGCTCGAAGGGGCCGCGGCGCTCTCGCAGGGGAGCACGATCCGGCGCGAGGACCTCCAGTGGCTCCCGCAGCCGGGCCTGCGCCTGGCCGATCCGCCCGCGCCGCTGTCGGGCGAGGAGGAGATCCCGGACCTGCGGGCGCTCGAGGATCGCCACATCCAGCGGGTCCTGAGGCTGGCCGGCGGCAACAAGAGCCGCGCGGCGCGGCTGCTCGGCATCAGCCGGCGAACGCTGTACCGCAAGCGCCAGGTGGGACATTAAGATACTGTAGCAATTTGTCCCGTTTTCGGTTCTAACATCAATCTAATAAGCTAGTTAAGATGACTGTACTTGTGGCATATTCACTGGCATGTGACATTGTGATACGATGCGCTGATGCAGGCAGTGGGTCGTCTCGATGAGTCTAAGCTCTTGTCACTCTTGCGTTTACGTGGTCCGCGGCGGGCCGCTCGAGGCTGGCAGGCCTCTTGCGCTGTACGAGTCCCGCAGTGATGAGAAAAGCTCTCGCGATCGGATTGGAAGCCCTGGAGGTGCCCAACCTCCTGTGGGGACTGCTGGCGGGTGAGATCTCCCTCGTCCTGCTCGCCGCCGCGTCCGATAAACTTCCGGCCGTCTTGATCCGGTCACTGCAACTCTTCCTCCGGTTCTAGGAGCCTCGAGCCGTCCCATGACGCACGGGGGATCAGCTCCGCCCGGGCTCGCGAGCGCCGGCTCCCGCGAGGTCTCGATGACCATCCCGGTCGCTCCGGAGATGGAGATCGTCGCCACCGCCCAGGCCGCCGCGCTCGGCGAGTACATCGCGATGTCTCGCGATAAGATCGACGAGGTCCGGCTCGCGCTCGTCGAGGCGTGCATCAATGCGTTCGAGCACGCCGACTGCCGCGACGAGCAGCTCCACCTGACGTTCCGCCTGGGCGAGGAGCCGAAGGGGAGAGAGTGGCTGGAAGTGGAGGTCATGGACAAGGGCCGGGGGTTCGACCAGACGCGGGTGGAGGAGCCGAGCATGGAAAAGACCTTCTCCAACCACCGCAAGCGGGGCTGGGGCCTCCAGATCATCAAGAGCCTCATGGACGACGTCGACATCACTTCCGGCGAATGGGGAACGCGGATCCGAATGAGGAAATACAAGTGAGCGAGACTTGCAAGGTGTCGTCGGAGCGGCGGGGCGACGTGGCGATCCTCTGGACGGACGGCTACATCAACAACCAGGGCGGCGAGGAGATCGCGCGCGAGGCCTACGCGCACCTCGACCAGGGGGTTCGCGCCCTCGTGCTCAACCTCGAGAAGACCCGCATCGTCAACTCGATCGGCATCTCGATCCTCATCGAGGTCCTCGAAAAGGTCATGGACAAGAAAGGCGCTCTCGCCTTCTGCGGGCTCACGCCCACGATCGACAAGACCTTCCGGATCATGGGCCTGGCCCAGTACGCGGAGATCTACCCCACCCAGGAAGACGCCGTTCGGAGCGTCAGCCAGCCGGCCTGAGGGGGCCGCGCCCATGACCGCTCCGGTTCCCACACCATCGGCCGAGCGTATCGAAGAGCTCTGGAGGCGGATCGGCGGGGTCCTCGAGGGCGACTCGCCGCTGCACTCCCGCATCGCCGAGGCGGCGATCCTCGCCACGGGCGCCCGGGACGCCACCCTCTACCTGCGCGAGCGGGATGCGTGGGTCCGCACCGGCGAGAAGCTGCCGGGGGCCGTCGAGCCGGACGAGATCCCGGAGCCCATGCCGGCCGGGGTGTTCCTGAAGGAGGGCCATCTCTGGCTCCCGCTGGCGTCCGAAGGCGAGCTGCACGGCCTGTTGCGCCTCCGGGACGCGCCGAGCGGGGAGGCGCCCGAGCACACGCCGCTCCTCGCCTTTCTCTTCGGCTCCCTCGTCGCAGCGCACCGCCTCGCACGCCAGGTGCGGGAGGCGGAGTTCGAGCTGAAGGCGCGGCTGCTCGAGCTCGAGTCGCTCTACGACCTCGGGCTCTCGCTCGGCGGCCAGCTCGATCTCTCGGCCCTCGCCGACGAGGTCCTCTTCCGGTCGATCTCGCTGACCGACGCCGGCAAGGGCGGCCTCGTCCTCTTCGACGACGCCGACCGCATCCTCCTCGAGCGCAGCGTCGGCGGCGAGATCCTCGTGTCGCGGGACTGCGTCTCCTGGAAGCTCCCCGAGGGCGGCCTGATCAACAACGAGTCGACGACCGACGCCATGCGGGACGGCAGCTGCAGCAAGTTCCTCGCCGTGCCGATCTCGGTGCCGGGACGCCGCCTCGGAGTCCTCGCGGTGGCCGACAAGGAATCCCGCGACGGCCGCGTTCTCGACTTCACACCGACCGACGCCCGCCTGCTCTCGCTCTTCGCCAACCAGGCCGCGGCCGCGATCGAGACCGCGCGGCTCCACAAGGAGGCCATCGAGAAGGAGCGCATCGAGCGCGAGCTCGAGCTCGCCGCGACGATCCAGCGCCAGATCCTCCCCCGGGACCTGCCGCAGGTCGCGGGGCTGGAGCTGGCGGCCCGCAACCGCCCGACCCGCCAGGTGGGCGGCGACTACTTCGACTGGTTCCCGCTGTCGGGCGGCCGGCTGGCGTTCCTCGCGGCGGACGTCTCGGGCAAGGGCGTGCCGGCCGCGCTCCTCGTGTCGACGGTGCACGCGGCCGTTCACCTGCAGATCGACGACGCGAAAACGGTCGCGGACCTGATCGCCCGCATCGATCGCCACCTGCAGCGCTATGCCGCCACGCGGAAATTTCTCACGGTGTTCTTCGGCCTCGTCGAGCCGGAGGCCGGCATCCTGCGCTACGTCTCGGCCGGCCACAACCCCGCCCTCCTGCGGCGCGCCTCCGGCGCGATCGAGCAGCTCAAGGCCACCGGCGTGCCCCTCGGCATGTTCCCGAACGCCTCCTGGAAGGAGGAAACCGTGCCGTTCGGCCTCGGAGACCTGCTGTGCGTCTACACCGACGGGGTCTCCGAGGCGCTCGACGCCGCCGACGAGGAGTTCGGCCTCGAGCGGCTCACGGCGCTCGTCGCGGCGGGGACCGGGCCGGAAGAGCTCACGGACACGGTGTTCGACGCCATCGAGGCGTTCGCGGCCGACGTGCCGCAGTACGACGACCAGACGCTGTTGATCGTGCGCAGGACCTGACCGTCGCGCCGACCCTCGGTTAAGATCCCGGGGTGATCCCGCTTCTGGCCGGTCTCCTTCTCCTCGTCTCGAGCCCGCCCGTTCCCGACCTTCTTCTCGAGAACGGCGTCGTCTACGCGACGGCGAGCGCCTCGCCTGCGAGGGTCTCGATCGTCGCCGGCGGCGGAAGGATCCTCTTCGTCGGCGATCCGGCCCGCGCGCGAGCGATGGCGGGCGGCGCCCGGGTCGTCGACCTGTCGGGGAAGTTCGTCTTTCCGGGCTGGGCCGACTCGCACCTCCACCTGCTCGGCGTCGGGAAGGCGCGCTCGATCGCCGACCTGCGCGGGCTTCCGGACGCCGAGGCCGCCGCCCGCCGCATGGGCGAGGCGGGAGCGGGGCTGCCGGCCGGAACGTGGGCCGAGGGGCGGGGCTGGGACCAGAACCTCTGGCCGGGCCGCGAGTTCCCCGACGCCCGGGCGCTCGATCGCGTGTTTCCGGACCGCCCGGCCGTCGCGGGGCGCGTGGACGGCCACGCCCTCTGGGTCAACACGGCCGCGCTCCGAGCGGCGGGCATCGACGCCGCGACGAAGGACCCCGACGGAGGCCGCATCCTGCGCCGGAGCGACGGGTCGCCCACGGGGGTTCTCGTCGACAACGCCATGGACCTCGTCGGCAAGGCGATGCCCCTGCCGTCGGCGGCCGACCTCGACCGGTGGCTTCTCGCCGGGGCGCAGGCCTGCGCCCGCGCGGGTCTGACGGAGATCCAGGACGCCTCCGGCTACGATGCGGCGGCGATCGCGTCTCTCGAGCGCCTGGCCTCGGCGGGGAAGCTGCCGATCCGTGTCTATGCCACCGTGTCTCCCGAGCCGGACGCGCTTCCGGCGTCGCTCGCGCGCGGCGTCCGCGTCGGCGGCGGCGCGGATTTCCTGACGGTGCGCGCCATCAAGGCCTACGCGGACGGCGCGCTGGGGAGCCGGGGCGCGGCGCTCCTGACCGACTACACCGACGAGCAGGGAAAATCGGGCCTGCTCGTGACGCCGCCCGAGCGACTGTCCGCGATCGCCCTCGACGCGCGCCGCGGCGGATGGCAGCTCTGGATCCACGCCATCGGGGACCGGGGCAACCGTGTCGCCCTGGACGCTTTCGAGGCGGCGCAGTCGGCCGCTCCCGCGGGCGCCCGCCGGGGCCGCCCGGCCGCGGATCGAGCACGCGCAGGTCGTCGCCCCCGAGGACTTCCCGCGGTTCGCGCGGCTGTCCGTCATCGCCTCGGTGCAGCCCACCCATGCGACCTCCGACATGCCGTGGGCCGAGGCCCGCGTCGGTCCCTCCCGGATCGGCGGGGCCTACGCCTGGCGCCGGTTGAAGGACTCGGGGGCGCGGCTGGCCGGAGGCAGCGACGCCCCGGTGGAATCGGAGAACCCGCTTCTGGGGTTCTACTCGGCGGTGACCCGACAGAGTCTCGACGGCAAGCCCGCGGGAGGGTGGCGCCCCTCGGAACGCCTGACGCGCGCCGAAGCCCTCGCTCTGTTCACGTCCGATGCGGCGTTTGCGGCCTTCGAGGAATCGTGGCGCGGGCGGATCGAAGCCGGGTACGCGGCCGACCTGACGGTGCTCGCGCGCGATCCCATGACCGTTCCGGCCGCCGAGATTCCGGGGATCTCCGCCGCCATGACGCGTGGTCGGCGGCCGGGTCGTCCACGGTCCGGCGGCACCGTGAGCGCCGTTCGGGCCGTGGCGCCGGCGATACTCTTGCTTGCTGCTCGGGCTCGGCTGCGAATCGCAGGGGAAGGAAGCGCCGAACGTGCAGGCCACGCCCACCGACGGAGACGCCGCGCGGCGGGCGCGGATGGTCGAAACGCAGATCGTCACGCGCGGCGTGCGCGATCCGCGGGTGCTCGACGCGATGCGCAAGGTGCCGCGGCACCTCTTCGTGGCGTCGGAGGAACGCGCGCACGCGTACGAGGACCACCCGCTTGCCGATCGGAGGCAGCCAGACCATCTCGCAGCCCTACATCGTGGCGCTCATGACGGAGCTCCTCGGCCTGCCGCCCCGGGCGCGCGTTCTCGAGATCGGGACGGGCTCGGGCTACCAGAGCGCGGTGCTCTCGCTGATCGCCGGCGAGGTCTACTCGATCGAGATCCTCCCCGACCTCGCGCGCGCCGCCTCGTCGAAGCTGAAGGACCTCGGCTACGGCAACGTCACGGTGCGCGAGGGCGACGGCTACCGCGGCTGGCCCGAGCACGCCCCGTTCGACGGCATCATCGTGACCGCGGCCCCCGAGAAAATCCCCGAACCGCTCGTCGATCAGCTCGCCGTCGGCGGACGGATGGTCATCCCCGTCGGCGGTTTCTTCCAGGAGCTCAAGGTCTTCACCCGCGAGAAGGACGGCCGCGTCACCGAGAAAGACATCATCCCGGTGCGGTTCGTCCCGATGACCGGGGAGATCGAGAAAGACAAGGAGAATCCGTAGGCGGTAGGGGAGGGGCTTGCCCCCTCCCCGTTCAGAGCGGGCGGCCGCAAGGGCCGCCCCTACGACCGCCTCCCGGCTACTGTCCCGCCCCCTTGATCACGCCCTCGGCGAGGATGATCTCCACCCGCCGGTTCCTGGCCCGGCCCTCGGGCGTCGCGTTGTCGGCGACGGGGATGCGCGGCGGCATAGCCCTCGGCGCTCATGCGCTTCGCGGCCACGCCCTGGCTCTGAAGGAACGCCATCACCGAGTTCGCGCGGTCGCGCGACAGCGGAACGTTGATCGCGTCGCCGCCGGTCGAGTCGGTGTGGCCCTCGATGCGCAGGTTGATGTTGGGGAAGAGGGACACGATGCCGGCCAGCTTGGCGAGCGCGACCTGCGCGTTCTGCTTGAGTGTCGCCTTGTTCGTGTCGAACAGGATGTCGGGCAGGTTGACGACGACGCCCCGGGCGGACTGGCTGATCTGAGCGACCTCCGAGAGGGCCCCGCTCAGGCGTCCCTCGAGGTCGTTGCGCTCGGCCCTCAGGCGAGCGTTCTCGGCCTCGGTCTGGCCGACCCGCGTCTCGAGCTGCTGCTTCTGCGTCTCGAGCGCGGCCGCGGCGGCGGTCGCCGCGGCGGTGGTCTTCTCGGCCTGGGCCTGGGCGGCGCTCGCCTGCGAGGCGAGTTCCTCGGCCTTGCGCCGGGCCGCATCCGCTTCGCGGCGTGCGGCGTCGGCGGCCTCGGCCGAGAGCCCGGCGGCGGCCGCGCGCTCCTGAGCGGCGGCGGCCTCCTGCTGCGCGGCCATCGACTGCTGCTGGAGCATCGTCATCTGCTGCTGCGCGGCGGCGGCCTGCTGCTGCGCCTGGCTGAGCTGCTGCTGGGACTGGGCGAGCTGCTGCTGGGCGGCGGCGGCCTGCTCCCGCGCCGCGAGGGCCTGCTCGCGCGAAGCGAGGGCCTGCTGCTGGGCGTCTGCGGCCTGTCTCTGCGCCGTGGTCTTCTGCTGCTCGAGGGCCGCCAGCTCGGCGGCGCGCCTGGCCGCGTCGGCCGCGGCGGCCTCGTCCGCCAGCGTCTGCTGCGTGGTGCGGATCGCGGCCGAGGACTGGGAGAGGCTGCGGCGGGCGTAGTCGAGTCCCTGGCTGTTCTTGCCGGCCTTGTAGGAGTTGGTGGCCTGAGCCAGCGTGATCGAGGCGTCGCGCATCGCGTCCGGCGCGTACTTCTCGGCGCCCATCTGCTGCGCCTGCTGGAAGACGCTCTGCGCCTGGACGAGGTCGAGCGACTCGGAGCCGGAGTAGACCATGCTTCCGATCGTCGGATTGCCCAGGCGGGGCATGGGCGCGAAGGCCGACAGCGTCACGGGCGTGCTCTTGAACTTCTTGGGGGGAGGCGCGACCGACGTGAACACGACCAGCTCGGACGGCTTCAGGACCGCCGGGTACGGCTCGGCCGTGATCAGGATGCCGAACTCCTTCTGCCCGGTGCGGAACTCGCCATCGCCGCTCTGCTTGCGGACGATCAGCTCGCCCAGGTTCTCGGTGGCGCCGTCGCGCGTCACGGCCCAGACGACGTAGGACGTGACGTCGCCCGAGAACAGCATTGCCGGAGGCAGCTTCTTGTAAGAGATCTCGACCCTGGCCTGGCCGTTCCTGAAATTCACCTCCGCTTCCGCATGCGCGGGGGCCACGCGGCTTGTCGCGGCGAACTCCAGGTCGACGGTCTTCCCTTCGGGAAACTGAACGGCGGCGAGCTGCACGTCCACGGCGGCGAGCGGCGCGGCGACGAGGGCGAACGCGAGAGCGGCACGGAGACGCAGGGCAAAGACGTCGGGTTTTCACGGTTCCTCCTGATCGACTGTCGAAATCGGGCGGTTGCGGCGCCCGAAGGGGCCGAGAATATACTCACGCCCGCGTGCCCCGGTCAATGAGCGTCTCGAGCGCCCCGACGGCCGGGGACGACCGCCTCCCGTGATGAGCGAGGCTCTCTTCTGGCACCGCCTCCAGTTCGCATTCACGATCGTCTACCACTACCTGTTCCCCGTCCTGACCATGGGCCTGGCCTTTCTCATCGTCGTGATGAAGGCCTTCGGCCTGCGTCGCGGGGGAGAGCGCTGGAACGACGCCGCCCGGTTCTGGATCCGGATCTTCGGCCTCAATTTCGCCTTCGGCGTCGTCACCGGAATCCCGATGGAGTTCCAGTTCGGGACCAACTGGGCGGGCTTCTCGCGCTACGCCGGGAACGTCGTTGGCCACACGCTGGCGATGGAGGGACTCTTCGCCTTCTTCCTGGAGTCGGCCTTTCTCTCGCTGCTGGTCTTCGGAGAGAAGCGGCTGGGGCGGAGGGGACACTTCGCCGCGGCCCTGGCCCTCTTCGCCGGAAGCTGGCTCTCCGGATACTTCATCACGGCGACCAACGCATTCATGCAGTACCCGGCGGGCTTCCGGCTGGGGCCCGACGGCACCCTGCGGCTGGAAAGCCTCCGCGAGTTCGTCCTGAGCCCCTGGGCGGTCGCGCAGTACGCGCACAACATGGTCTCGACGGTGGTGACGGCGTCCTTCGTGGTGTCGGCGCTCGGCGCCTTCTACCTCCTCCAGAGCCGGCACCGGGAGCAGGCGCGGCTCTTCCTGAAGCTCGGGGTGGCGGCCGGGCTCGTCGTCGAGCCTGCTCGTCATCTACCCCACGGGCGACCGCCAGGCCAAGCTCGTGGCCCGCCACCAGCCCGTGGCCCTGGCCGCGATGGAGGGCCGCTTCGAAAGCGGGCCCCGGGCCGGCCTCAACCTGATCGGGCAACCCAACGTCGCCGAGCGGCGCCTCGACAACGCCATCGAGGTGCCCGGGGTCCTGTCGGTCCTGGCGTTCGGGCACTTCGCGAGCGACGTGCGAGGCCTCGACTCCTTTCCCGAGCGCGATTGGCCGGACAACATCGCGCTGCTGTACTACTCCTTTCACGTGATGGCGGGCCTCGGCACGATCCTCGTGGCGATCATGCTCGCGGCCGCGGTTCTCGCCTGGACCGGACGGCTCGAAAAGAGCCGTCGAATGCTCTGGATTCTGATGATGGCGTTCCCCTTCCCCTACATCGCGGTCATCGCGGGCTGGATGACGGCGGAGCTCGGGCGGCAGCCGTGGCTCGTCTACGGGCTGTTCCGCACGGCCGAGGGGGCGAGCCCGACCGTGAATTCGGGCACGGTCATCTTCACCCTCATCGGATTCTGCGGCCTCTATGCCCTGCTCTCCGTGCTGTACCTGTTTCTCGTGGCGCGCGAGATCACGCGCGGGCCCGGGCCGGCGCCCGCCCGCGAGCCGGAGGCACGGCATGTTTGAGATCTGGTACGCGATCACGGTCTTCATGCTGACCGCGTACGTCGTGCTGGACGGGTTCGACTTCGGCGCCGGGACGCTGCACCTCCTGGTCGCGAAGAACGACGCCGAGAGGCGCCAGGTCATCGGCGCGATCGGCCCGTTCTGGGACGCCAACGAGGTCTGGCTGCTCGCCGCCGGAGGGGCGCTGTTCGTCGCCTTTCCGCGGGTGCTTTCGGCCGGGATCTCGGGCTTCTACTTCGCGATCTTCCTCGTGCTCTGGTGCCTGATCCTGCGGGGGATCTCGATCGAGCTGCGCAGCCACGTGGCCGACCGGGTCTGGCGCGGGACGTGGGACCTCTTCTTCTGCGTGGCGAGCCTGCTGCTCCCGGTCTTTCTTCGGAGCCGCCCTCGGCAACCTCCTGCGCGGGCTGCCGCTGTCGGCGGAGGGGTGGTTCGAGCTCGCGCTCTTCACCGACTTCACGGCGAGGGAGCCCGTCGGCATCCTCGACTGGTACACGGTGTCGATCGGAGGTCTTCGCGCTCGCGGCGCTGACCGCCCACGGCGCGGCGTTTCTCGCCTGGAAGACGGACGGCCCGGTCCGCGACCGCAGCCGTCGGGCCGCGCGGCGGCTGTACGCCGCCGTCGCGCTGCTGTGGCCTCTCGTGACGGTCGCGACGGCGAAGGTGAACCCGGCCTTCGTCTCGGCGCTCCGGGTGCGGCCCGTGGTCTGGGCCCTCGGGGCGGTCGGTCTGGCGGGCCTCGTCACCGTCTTTGCGGCGCTCGCGCGGGGCCGGGCGGCCGCGGCTTTCCTCGGCTCCTGCGCGTTCCTGGCGGGCCTCTCGACGGCCACGGCAGCCTGCGTGTTTCCGGTGATGCTCCGCGCCAGCGGAGACGGCGCCCTTTCGTTGACGGCCTACAGTGGCGGCGGAGATCCGGAGGGCCTGGCGACGGCGCTCAAGTGGTTCGCCGTGGGCTTCCCGCTCGCGATCCTCTACTTCGTCGTCGTCTGGCGCCTTCACCATGGACCCGTGAGCGCCAGCGCGGAGGAGGAGGGAGGCCACGCGTGACTCGAGGATCGACGTGAGGCCATCGCGACCGTTCACCGCCGCCCTGGCGGCCGCGCTTCTGACCGGCAGCCTCGGATGCTCGTACCTCCAGTGGCGCCGCGAGAAGAAGGAGCGGCGCGCGGAGCTCAAGAAGAGCCCCGGCAACCTCCTTCTCGAGAAGGAGTACGCGCCCCAGGACTGCTACGGCCTCACGGGACGCGTCGCCGTGCCGGCCGGCACCGGCCCGGTCCTCGCCGCGGCGTTCGCTCACGGCGGCGGCGCCGGGGATGAGCGGGTACGGCGACACCCACGTCGGCGTCCTTTCGGACCCGGCGGCCCTCAAAGAGCTCTCGCGCCTCCTCGAGGCCACGACTGGGGCCTCGAGCGACCGCTGATCCGGTCAGTAAGATCCCCCGCGCATGAGGTCCGGAACCCATCTGTCCGGGGTCGAGGCCGGCTCGAGGAGCCGTCCGCCTGCGCCGAGGCGCATCCTCGGCGTCGTGGCGCTTGTCGCTGGCGCTCGCGGCTTCGCCCGCCTCGGGCCAGCTCGGGCTCCCGACGGCGCCCCCGGCGCCCACGCCCGGACCGTCGGAAGACGAGACGGCGGATCCCTACGGCCGGGAGACGCCCAGCGGCTGCCTCCTCGGGTTCCTGCGGGCGACGCCAGCAGGGGAACCTCAAGAACGCCGCGGCCTATCTCCAGATCCCGCCCTCCCTGCAGGAGCAGCGCGAGGCGATCGCGCACGAGCTCCAGATCGTCTTCGACCACCGCTTCGTCACGGTCGAACTTCGAAAAGCTCTCCCGCTCGCCGCGCGGCACGATGGACGACGGCCTCGATCCCGACATCGAGCGCGTCGGCGACATCCGCGGGCGACGCGGGTCTCGTCGACGTCCTCGCCGTCCGCGTCCCGAATCGGGACTCCGGCCACGTCTGGCTGATCTCCTGGCCGACGGTCAAGGAGTGCCGCCGGCTCTTCCGGGCGCTGGAGCTGCCCGACATCGACCAACGGGTGCCGTCGTTCCTGGCGCAGAAGCGGGCGGCCGGCATGGCGCTGTGGCGGCTGATCGCGGTCGTCGTCCTGCTCCCGGTCCTCTTCGGCGTCGCCTGGATCGTCGTCGGCGCGATCGGCGGCCTGCTGCGGCTCCTGCGGCGCGGCCGGGGCGCCCGTCCGACCGGGCCAGTGGGTCGCCTCCGCGCGAAGCCCCGCCACCTTCCTCGTCACGCTGCTCCTGCACCGGATCGCCATGATCGTGGCTCGGCATGCCCGCGCTCTACCGCCTGTACTACGACCGCGTCCTCCTCGTCCTGGCGCTGGCCGGGATCCTGTGGCTGCTGTCCCGCCTGATCGACGACCTGAGCCGCCGCGTCCTGTCGCGGGTCGCCCCGGCCGGCGAGGGCGCGCAGCACTCGACGCTGACGCTGGCGCGCCGCTCGATGAAGCTCGCCGCCTTCGTCGTCGTCGTGCTCGTGGGCCTCGCCCTCTTCGGCGTCAACCTGACGGCCACCCTCGCGGGTCTCGGCATCGGCGGCCTCGCGCTCGCCTTCGCGGCCCAGAAGACGCTCGGCAACCTCTTCGGCGGCGTGGCGGTGCTCGCCGAGAACGCGCTCAAGGTCGGCGACGTTTGCCGGATCGCGGGCAGCTGGCGAGAAGTCGAGGACGTGACCCTGTGGTCGACGCGCATCCGCACCGACGAGCGGACCGTCGTCAGCATCCCCAACGGCGTCGTGATGGAGTCGCACGATCGAGAACCTCACGCGGCGCGACAAGTTCTGGTTCCACCCGGTCGTGGGCCTCGTCTACGGGACGACCGCCGATCAGATGCGGCGCGTGCTCGAGGGCGTGCGGCGGCTTCTGGCCGCGGACCCGCGGGTCGAAACGGAGGGTGCGCGCGTGCGCTTCGTCCGGCTGGCCGAGTCGTCGCTCGACGTCGAGGTCTTCGCCTACGTCCGCGTGCGGCACCTACCCCGAGTTCCTCGCGGTGCAGGAGGAGCTGCTGCTCTGCCGCTCCTTGCGATCGTCGAGGAGGCCGGCACCTCGGTCGCGTTCCCGTCCCGGACCGTGTACCACGTCGGCGGGGGAGCGGCGGAGCCGAATGAGACCGCGAAGCCCTCGCTTCTTGGCGGCGGCCCTCGTCGCCGCGCTGCGCGGGCGGCCCGCGCGCGCGGCGAGCGAGGTCTCGTCGGAGCTCGTGGCGGGGTCGGGGTTCGCCGAGTCGTTTCGCTCGGTCGTCGCCCCCCGCCCGATCGTGATCGAGGAGCCCTTGGTGGAGCTCGCGCCCCCGCCGCCGAAACCGAAGTGGCTCTGGATCGGCGCCGGCGCCGCGGTGGCCGTCGCCGGCTCCGCCCTGAACGCCTACGGGGAGGAGCCGCGCTATCCCTTCCACGTGACCAACGAGGGCTGGTTCGGCGAGGACACCTACGCCGGGGGCGCCGACAAGGCGTCGCACTTCGTGTCGTACTACGCGGTCACGCGGGTCATGAACGAGTTCAATCTCGCCTTCAAGGCTTCGAAGGACCAGTCCGCCCTGATCGCCGCCGGCACCTCGTTTCTGGCGGGAGTCGCGACCGAGATCGGCGACGGCACGAACAAGTACGGCTTTTCCTGGGAGGACCTCGCGGCGGACACGGTCGGGCGCGGCGACCGGTCTGGCCATCATCCACTTCGGCCTCGACGACCTCGTCGGCTTCCGCTTCGGCATCGTGCCGGCGCCCAATCCCCCCGTCGGCGGGCTCGGCAAGGACTACTCCGCCGAGATCTACACGGGGGACCTCAAGATCTCCGGCCTCGGGCAGCGGGCGAAGTTCAACCCCGGCCCGGCGCGCTTCCTGCTGCTGTCGTTCACCTACGGGACCAAGGGCTATCCCTACTCCGATCCGGTCGTGCGCCAGCGGCAGGTCGGCATCGAGATCGGGATCAACTTCGGCGAGGTGCTGCAGGCCCTGCACGTGCCGAAACACAAGTGGTGGGGCGTCGTGCTCTACACCTTCTTCGACATCGTGCGCATCCCGTACACGGCCGTCGGCTACCGCTACGACCTCAACAACGGCAAGTGGTACGGCCCGGACACGGGCAACAGCTTCCCGAACTCGGGGTTCTAGGGCTCGCTGACGCTGAACCGGAAGGTCTCGCCGGCGAGCTCGTCGAGGAGCTTGGCGACGAGCCCCGTCCAGCCCGTCTGGTGCGACGCGCCGAGGCCCTTCCCCGTGTCGCCGTGGAAGTACTCGTGGAAGAGGAGGAGGTCCTTCCAGTGGGGATCGTTGCTGTAGATCTCGATGCCGTCGAACACGGGGCGGCCGCCGTCCTTCCCGGGCAGGAAGATCGTTGCCAGCCGCCGGGAGAGCTCCTCGAACACCTGCAGCAGCGTCATCATGTTGCCCGAGCCGGTCGGGCACTCGACCAGGAATTCGTCCCCGAGGTACTGGTGATACCGGCGCAGGGACTCGAGGACGAGGTAGTTGATCGGGAACCAGATCGGGCCGCGCCAGTTGGAGTTGCCGCCGAACATGCCGGTCGTCGACTCTCCGGGATCGTAGGCCATCCGGTGCTCGACGCCCCCCGTGTTGGTCGCATACGGGTGGTCGCGGTGATACAGCGAGACGGACCGGATCCCGTGGGGCGACAGGAATTCGTTCTCGTCGAGCATGAACCGGAGGACGCGCCGGAGCTGGTCCGGCGTGACGAGCGAGAAGAGGACGCGCGCGCTTCCGCCGCGCCGGGTCATGGAGGCGCAGGATTCGATCAGGTCCGGACGGTTCGCCGCGAACCACTGCATGCGCCGTCGGAACCCCGGGAACCGCTCGAGCAGCTCCGTGTTCCCGGTGACGACCGCCGAGAGGGGAATGAGCCCCACGGCCGAACGGATGCGGATCATCTCGTGCGACCCGTCGGGCCGCCGGATCGCGTCGTAGAAGAAGCCGTCCTCGTCGTCCCACAGGTTGAACCCGTCCTCGCCCATGTGGTGCATCGCGTGCGCGATGTAGACGAAGTGCTCCCAGAACTTGCTCGCCACGTCCTCGTAGGCCGGGTCGTCCACGGCGAGCTCGAGGGCCATGCCGAGCAGGTTCAGGCAGTACATCGCCATCCAGCTCGTGCCGTCCGCCTGGCCGAGGACCCAGCCGGGCGGCAGCTGCGTGTTCCGGTCGAAGAGGCCGATGTTGTCGAGGCCGAGGAACCCGCCCTGGAAGATGTTGTTGCCGAGCTCGTCCTTGCGGTTGACCCACCAGTCGAAGTTGAGGAGGAGCTTGTGGAAGACGCGCTCGAGGAAGACCCGGTCCACACGGCCGGTCTTCTGCTTCTCGATCTGGTACGACCCGCAGGGCCGCCCAGGCGTGGACGGGAGGGTTCACGTCGCCGAAGGCCCACTCGTACGCCGGGATCTGGCCGTTGGGGTGCATGTACCACTCGCGCAGCATCAGGATGAGCTGATCCTTGGCGAACTGCGGGTCGACGAGCGCGAAGACGACGCAGTGGAACGCGAGGTCCCAGGACGCGAACCACGGAAACTCCCAGGTGTCGGGCATCGAGAGGATGTCGGCCGCGTACACGTGCTTCCAGTCCCGGTTGCGGCCGCGCCGGCGTTCGGGCGGAGGCGGCGGCTCTTCCGGATCGCCGAGGAGCCACCGGCGGACGTCGTAGGCGTAGTACTGCTTGGACCAGATCATTCCGGCCAGGCCCTGGCGCATGATCAGCCGCTCGTCGGCGGAGAGCTTGCCCGGGATCGTGGCGGCGTAGAACTCGTCGGCCTCGGCCCGGGCGCGGGCGATCGCCCGGTCGAAATCGGCCCCC
>CAWGOM010000009.1:0-179188 GCA_963824165.1 uncultured Acidobacteriota bacterium | reverse complement strand
CCTCGGATCCCGGAAGCTCCACCTCGTCCGCTTCGGCCTCGACGGCCTTGCGCTCCGGGGTGACGACGAGAAGCTGGAGGGCCATCGGGTCCTACGCGACCTTCGCCAGCGTCGCGGCCTTCTCGCGGGCCTCTTCGATCGTGCCGACCATGTAGAAGGCCTGCTCGGGCATGTCGTCGCACTTGCCGTCGGCGATCTCGCGGAAGCCCTTGATGGTGTCGGCGATCTTGACGTAGCGGCCTTCGAGGCCCGTGAACTGCTGGGCGACGAAGAAGGGCTGCGAGAGGAAGCGCTGGATCTTGCGGGCGCGCGCGACCGTCAGCTTGTCCTCCTCCGAGAGCTCGTCGATGCCGAGGATGGCGATGATGTCCTGGAGGTCCTTGTACTTCTGGAGAATGGCCTGCACGTCGCGGGCGCACTTGTAGTGCTCCGCGCCGACGACGCGCTCGGAGAGGATCGTCGAGGTCGAGGCCAGCGGATCGACCGCCGGGTAGATGCCCATCTCGGAGATCGCGCGCGAAAGAACCGTCGTCGCGTCCAGGTGCGCGAAGGCCGCCGCGGGCGCCGGGTCCGTCAGGTCGTCGGCGGGCACGTAGATCGCCTGGACCGACGTGATCGAGCCCTTCTTGGTGGAGGTGATCCGCTCCTGGAGCTCGCCCATCTCGGTCGCGAGGTTGGGCTGGTAGCCGACGGCCGAGGGCATGCGGCCGAGCAGCGCCGAGACCTCGGAGCCGGCCTGCGTGAAGCGGAAGATGTTGTCGATGAAGAGCAGAACGTCCTTGCCCTCGGTGTCGCGGAAGTACTCGGCGACCGTCAGGCCGGTCAGTCCCACGCGCAGGCGCGCGCCCGGGGGCTCGGTCATCTGGCCGTAGATCAGGGCGGCCTTCGACTTGACGGGGTCCCCCGGCGTGATGACGCCCGACTCCGTCATCTCGTGGTACAGGTCGTTGCCCTCGCGCGTGCGCTCGCCCACGCCCGAGAAGACCGAGAAGCCGCCGTGGTGCATGGCGACGTTGTTGATGAGCTCCTGGATCATGACCGTCTTGCCGACGCCGGCGCCGCCGAAGAGGCCGGTCTTGCCGCCCTTGGTGTACGGCTCGAGCAGGTCGATGACCTTGATGCCCGTCTCGAACATCTCGACCGAGGTCGCCTGCTCGTCGTAGGCGGGCGGCTCGCGGTGGATCGGCCAGCGCTCCTTGGCCTTGACCGGCCCCAGCCCGTCGATCGGGTCGCCGATGACGTTCAGGATGCGGCCGAGCGTCTCGCGGCCGACGGGCACGGAGATCGGCTGCCCGAGGTCGACGGCCTTCATGCCGCGCACCATGCCGTCGGTCGGCTTCATCGAGACGCAGCGGACGACGCTCTCGCCCAGCTGCTGGGCGACCTCGGTGATGACGTCGATCGGCTCGCCCGTCTCCTTGCCGTCGTCCACGATGTGGACGGCGCTGTAGATCGCGGGGAGCTTTCCCGGGGGAAACTCGATGTCGAGCACCGGCCCGATCACCGCGACGACTTTTCCGACGTTCTGTTCTGCCATGGTCTTTTCCTTCTGCCCTTTACTCGAGAGCCGCGGCGCCCGAGACGATCTCGATCAGTTCCCTGGTGATGCGCGCCTGGCGGGCGCGGTTCAAGTTCAGCGTGAGCTTCTCGATCATGTCGCCCGCGTTCTTCGAGGCCGAGTCCATGGCCGTCATGCGGGCGCCCATCTCGGCCGCGGCCGACTCGGCCAGCGCGCGGTAGACCGTGAACTCGAGGTAGCGCGGCAGGAGCCAGGCCAGGATCGAGGGCGCGTCGGGCTCGTAGAGGAAGTCGACGGCGGGCCGTTCCGGTCCCTTCGGGGCCGCCGCGTCCGGGCGCGAGAGCGGCAGCAGCTTCACGGTCCGCACGACCTGCGACAGGATCGAGCGGAACTCGTTGACGACGATGTAGACGGCGTCGACCTTCTCGGCCAGGAACTCCTCGGCGAGAAACGAGGCGACCTCGCGGCCGTCCGCGTACTTCAAGCCGCCGAGGATGCCGGCGTAGGACTTCTCGGTGAAGGGGTACTTGCGCCGCTTCCAGAACTCGACGGCCTTCTTTCCGATCGGCAGCAGCCGCACCTCGGTCCACTCCGGGTGCGCGGCGAGCAGGCTCGCCGTCGCCCGGTGGACGTTCGTGTTGAAGGCGCCGCAGAGGCCGCGATCGCCGGCGACGACCATGACGATGACGCGCTTCTCCGGCCGGACGGCGAGCAGCGGATGCTCGAGGTGCCCGGCCTGCGCCGTGACGGAGGCGAGAACGTCGGAGAGGAGCTTCGCGTAGGGGCGCGCGCCGACGACCCGGTCCTGGGCCCGGCGAAGCTTCGCCGCCGCGACCATCTTCATGGCCTTGGTGATCTGCTGCGTGCTCTTGACCGAGCGCAGCCGGCGGCGGATGTCGATGAGGGAAGCCATGGATCAGTGGGCCGTAGGCGCGCTACGCGGCGACGGCGCCGGCGTTTTCCTTGACGAAGCGGTCCTTGAACTCCTTGATCGCGGCGGACAGGGCCTCCTCGGTCGCCTTCTCGAGCTTTCCGGTCGAGGCGATGGCCGAGAGGATCTCCTTCTTCGAGGACTTCAGGAACCCGTGCAGGCCCGTCTCGAACGCGCGGACCGAGTCGACCTTGAGCGAGTCCATGAAGCCCTTGGTTCCGGCGTAGATCGAGGCGATCTGGAGCTCGACGTCGATCGGGTCGAACTGCGGCTGCTTGAGCAGCTCGACCATCCGCTGGCCGCGGGAGAGCTGCGCCTGCGAGGCCTTGTCGAGGTCCGAGCCGAACTGCGCGAAGGCCGCGAGGTCGCGGTACTGCGCGAGATCGAGGCGCAGGGTGCCGGCCACCTGCTTCATGGCCTTGATCTGGGCGTTGCCGCCGACGCGCGAGACCGAGATGCCGACGTTGACGGCGGGACGGACGCCCGAATAGAAGAGGTCGTTCTCGAGGTAGATCTGGCCGTCGGTGATGGAGATGACGTTGGTCGGGATGTAGGCCGACACGTCGCCGGCCTGCGTCTCGATGATCGGAAGCGACGTCAGCGAGCCGCCGCCCTTCTCGTCGGAGAGCTTGGCCGCGCGCTCGAGCAGGCGCGAGTGGAGATAGAAGACGTCGCCCGGGTACGCCTCGCGGCCGGGCGGCCGGCGCAGCAGCAGCGAGATCTCGCGGTAGGCCGCGGCGTGCTTGGAGAGGTCGTCGTAGATCGTGAGCGCGTGCTTCTTGTTGTAGAGGAACCACTCGCCCATGGCGCAGCCCGCGTAAGGGGCGAGGTAGAGCATCGGGGCGGGGTCCGAGGCCGTCGCGGCGACGATGATCGTGTGCGCCATCGCGCCGTTCTCTTCGAGGGTCTTGGCGACCTGGGCGACGGTCGACTTCTTCTGGCCGATGACGACGTAGATGCAGACGACGCCCTTGCCCTTCTGGTTGATGATCGTGTCCAGCGCGATGGCGGTCTTGCCGGTCTGGCGGTCGCCGATGATCAGCTCGCGCTGGCCGCGGCCGATCGGGATCATGGCGTCGATCGCCTTGATTCCGGTCTGCACGGGCTCCTTGACGCCCTGCCGGTCGATGACGCCCGGGGCGATGCGCTCGGTCGGGTAGAACTCGGTCGACTTGATCGGCCCCTTGTCGTCGATCGGGCGCCCGAGAGCGTCCACGACGCGGCCGACGAGCGCCGGGCCGACGGGGACCTGGATGATGCGCCGCGTGCGGCGGACCTCCTGGCCCTCCCTGACCATCTGCGCTTCGCCGAGCAGCACGACGCCGACCTGATCCTGCTCGAGGTTCAGGGCGAGGCCGAAGATGTCGTGGCCGAAGTCCACGAGCTCGCCGGCCATGACCTTGTCGAGGCCGTAGACGCGCGCGATGCCGTCGCCGACCGACAGCACCGTGCCGACCTCGGCGACGTCGATCGCCTTCTCGTAGTCGGCGAGCTGCTGCTTCAGGATTGCCGTGATTTCGTCCGCTTTGATCTCCATCTCACGCTCCCAACGTCTCGTTCACCTGCGCCTGGAACCGCCGGATCGCGGCGGCCACCGAACCGTCGAACACCCGCGATCCCGCCCGCGCCACGAAGCCGCCGAGCAGCTTCGGATCCAGATCGATCTGCATCTTCACGGTCTTGCCCGTCCGCTCGGCGATGACTCCCTGGATCGCCTTCTCCTCGCTCTCCGAAAGGGCCGCGGGGACCGTGACCCGCACCCGCAGGATCCCGAGGAGCTCGTCGTTCAGGTCGCGCAGGGCCCGGAAGACCGCTCCGGCTTCGAGAAGCCGGTGGTTGCGCAGCATGACCTGGAGAAAGCGGGCGCCGTACTCGTTCATGCCGGTCTTCTTCGCGAGCTCCGCGATCGTCCGGCTCTTGACCTCGCGCGGCACGTTGGGCGCCAGGAGAAACGCGCGCAGCTTCGGGTTCGCCTCGAAGGCGCGCGTCATGGACTGGCCGGCCTCGAGGAAGGCGGCGAAGTCGTAGCCGGCCGGGGCGGCCTCGACGAACGCCCGGGCGTAGGGGCGGGTGTACGAGCTCATCGCGGCACCTGTCGGAGCTTCTCGACGCTGTCGTCGACCATGCGGCGGCGGTCCGCATCGGTGATCTCCCGGCCGAGGATCTCCTCGGCTTTCCGGGCGGTCAGCTCGGCCGCCGTGCGGCGCAGCTCCGCCTTTGCCTCGGCGAGGCGCCGGGCGATCTCCTCCTGCGCGTCGCGCCCCGCCCGCGCCGCCTCTTCGTCGGCCCGGGCCGCGAGCTCGGCGCGCGCGTTCTGCCCTTCGGCCACACCCGCCTTGCGGATCTCCTCGATTTCGCGCTCGAGCTTCGCCGTGCGCTCCCGGATGTCGGCCGAGAGGCGCTCCACGTCGGCGCGCTGCTTCTCGGCCTGCCGGCGGCGCTCCTCGATCTCGTCCTGCCGCTTCCGGAACGCGGCGCTCATCGGCCGGGCGACGAAGTACACGAGAACGGCGAGGAAGAGAACGAGGTTGGCGACCTGCCAGACCGTCATCGGGATCCCGAGAAACGCGGCGGCATGCTCTCCCTCTTCGGAGGAGAGAAGCAGAGTCGCCGGGAGGGCCGAGAGGACCGAAAGGCTCAAGCGACGAGCCCTCGCCCGAGGATCTTCTCCGCCAGCTCGCGTGCGAGGCTCGATGCCCGGTCGGGAAGCTGTCCGGCGAGCTCCGAGGCACGCGCGGCGATCTCGTTCGCGCCGCGGTCGATCTGCTCGGAGGCCTGCAGGCGCGCCTTGCCGAGCTTCTCGTCGAGGATCGCGACACCCTCCTCGCGCAGGCTCTCGCGGGTTTTGAGCGCCTCGCGCCGCGCGGCGGCGAGGTTTTCCTCGCCGGCGGCGACCGCCTGTTCGAGCGTCTCGAGACTTCGGGCATAGGCCTTCTGCGCCTCGAGCTCTTCGCGCTCGCGCGCCTCGAGGATTCCCGAAAGCGGAACGAAGAGGAACTTCTTCAGAATGGCGTAGCTCACCCCGAAGGCGAGGAGCACATAGAGACTCGTGACGTTGGGTAGTTCGATCATGGAGATTCCCTGGCGACGGAACCGCGGATGAATAACACAGGACAGCGCCGAGGGGTAGAGGTTCGTGCGGGCCTCCGCGGCGCCGCGCGCGCCGCCCGCGGTCGAGGGGTCACATCGAGCGACGAGCGATCGGAAGCACGAGGCCGTTAAATATCTGCCGAACCAGCTACTTGCGCGCCGCCGGTCCCGGCATCTCGAGCAGCTTCGGGGCGGACCCCGTCATGTCGCACGAGCCCTGGAAGAACGCGCCCTCTTCGATCTTCAAAACGGGCGCGTGGAGCTCCGCCATGACGCGCGCGCGCGGGTGGATCTCGATGCGCTCGCTCGCGTGCACGGTGCCCTTCAACGTTCCGTTGATCGAGACGCGCTCGACGCGGATCTCGGCGTCCACCTCGGCCGAGTCGCCGAGAATCAGCTCGCTGCCGGACGGGATCGTCCCCTCGAACTTTCCGTCGATGCGAAAGGTTTCCTCGAAGGACAGCTCGCCCTTGAAGCGGCTGCCCTTGTCGAGAAACCCGTTCAGCGTCGCGCCCTCGTTGCGTGGCTTCATCGGTGCTCCTTGGAAAAGAGAGTAAGCGGTAAGCGGTGAGCAGTAAGCGCTGCGCCGGATGGTCCTGCTCACTGCTTACTGCCTCTGGCTTACTGATTTCTCACTGCCATTGATTCTTCATGATGCGCTCGAACAACCCGATCAGCTCCTCTTCGGAGCCGAAGGAGAGCTCGATGCGTCCGCCCCGACGCTTCCGCACGATCTTGACTTTCGTCTGCATGCGGCGCGAAAGCTTCTCCTCCGCGTCGCGGGTGAACGGGTCGCGGCGCTTCTCCTTGACGACCCGGTCGCCGGCGGCCATCTGCGCGGCGCGCTTCTCGGTCTGCCGCACGGAGAGCGAACGCCGGACGATCTCCTCCGCCAGGAGCTCCTGGTCGTCGACCGCCGACAGCATGAGCAGCGCCTTGGCGTGTCCGGCGGAAAGCTCGGCGGACCGGATCCGATCCTTGATTACCGCAGATAACTTCAATATTCTCAATGAGTTAGCTATAGTCGCGCGGTCCTTGCCGACCCGTTCGGCGATCTGCTCCTGGGTGAGCTCGAATTCCTCCCGAAGGCGGGCGTACGCCTCGGCGGCTTCGAGCGGGTTCAGGTCTTCGCGCTGCAGGTTTTCGACGAGCGCCGCCTCGAGGAGGTCCCGATCCGAGGCCTTCTCCCGGACGGTGATCGGCACGCGCTCCAGGCCGGCGAGCTTGGCGGCGCGCCAGCGGCGCTCCCCCGCCACGATCTCGAAACCCTCGCCGCGCGCCACGACCACGATCGGCTGAATGATGCCGATCTCCCGAATCGACTGGGCCAGGTCGGCCAGGGCCGCATCGGAGAAGTCCCGCCGCGGCTGGAAGCGGGACGGCTTCAGCAGGCCGACCTCGGCGTCCCGGGCGGATGTTCCACGTGGAACGTCGTCCTTGCCCGGCAGGAGGGACGAGAGTCCCCGACCCAGTGCCGGCTTCTTCCCGAGGGTCATCGCCCCTCCCGCCGTTTCAGGAACTCCCGGCCCAGGGCAATGTAGGCCTCCGCGCCCTTCGACTTGATGTCGTAGGAGAGGACCGGCTTCCCGAACGAGGGAGCCTCCCCGAGACGGATGTTTCTTGGAATCACGGTTTCGAAGACCTTGTCGCCGAAGTGCTGACGGATGTCGTCGACGACCTGTCTGGCGAGGTTAGTCCGCTCGTCGAACATGGTCAAGACGATCCCCTCCATCGAGAGCATGGGGTTGAACGAGTCCCGCACCCGTTCGACGGTCTCGAGGAGCTCGGTCAGCCCCTCCAGCGCGAAATACTCGGTCTGGATGGGGACGAGCACGGAGTCCGCGGCCGCGAGTGCATTGACGGTCAGGAGCGAAAGCGACGGGGGGCAGTCGATGACGAGGTACTCGTAGGCGCCGCGGACGGTCCCTAGCGCGAAGCGAAGCCTCGCTTCCCGGTCCGGCTGGTCCGACGAGCTCGATTTCCGCCCCGACGAGGTCCCGTCCCGACGGCACGATCCAGAGGTTCGCGAAGCTCGTGGGCTGAACCGCTGCGGACATCTGGCCCGAGACGAGGGCGCTGTAGACGGTCGACGCCTCGCGCTTGGAGAACCCGAGTCCCGAGGTCGCGTTGGCCTGGGGGTCGAGGTCCACCAGCAGGACGCGCTTGTCGAAGGCCGCCAGCGCCGCCGCGAGGTTGATCGCGGTCGTGGTCTTCCCGACCCCGCCCTTCTGGTTCGCGACCGCGACGATGCGGCTCATGGAGTCGGGGATTATGGCCGGGGTCGGCCGCGGGTCGAAGCGAAATGTGGGAAACGTTCCACGTGGAACGCTCCGGCCGCCTATGCGAGCTTCCGGAAGACCGCGATCTCGCGCTGCCGCGAGCCCGGAATTGGAACCGGCGCGCCCGGCTCGAAGCTCCCGACAAGGGCCGACTCGAGCTCCTTTCTCGCCGTCGTCCAGGCCAGGAGCACGCCTTCCGGAACCAGCAGGTCGCCGCGACCGAGCCACACGGAGATGTCGCCCAAGGCGCGCGTGGTCGCCACCCGAAAAGTCTGCCCGCCGACTTCTTCGACCCGCCCTTCGAAGACCGTCACGTTCTCGAGTCCCAGCGTCCGTGCCGCGTGGCGAAGAAACGCGCACTTCTTCCCGCGCGGTTCGACCAGCGTCATCTGGAGGTCGGGCCGGACGACGGCAAGGGGGAGCCCGGGAAAGCCGGCACCGGACCCTATGTCAACAACCCGTGCACCATGAGCAATTAGATCGGCAGGAAGGACCGACTCGAGAGTGTGCTCGACGAGCTCCGCGGCCGTCAGGTTCCCGGTGAGGTTGACCTTTCGCCGCCAGAGCTCGAGCTCGGCCAGATAGCCCAGCGAGGCCTGGACCGGCCCGGAGAGCCCGATCCCGAATCGAGGAAGGGCAGACCCGGAGAAGCGCCTGAAAGCCCTCAGGAGAGAGCGGCGGCCCCGTTCCCGCCTCGGACGACATGGGCCGAGATTATCGCGACGGCGGCAGGCGTCACGCCGGGGATGCGCGAGGCCTCTCCGACGGTCCTGGGGTCTCGCGCCGCGACGCACTTCTCGACGACCTCTCGCGAGAGGCCCGGAATCGCTTCGTACACGAACTCCTCCGGGATCGGGCCTCGACTCGAACGGCCTCAGGCGCTCGAGGCGCTCCAGCTCGCGGGCGGATGTAACCTTCGTACCGCACGCGGCTCTCGAGATAGCTAACCTGCTCGGCCGATAAGGCCTTCGAAGGCCTCCGGCGCCACCGCCGCGAGGCGATCGCTCTAAGTCGTTACGCTGCAATAGTTTAAATGCGCTCACCGGAGCCTCGAATTCGATTCCGAGCTCCTCTGCGCAAAAGCTCCCGGTTCCCGGCGCTCGGGTTGAAGACCCGCCGCCGCAGCGCCTCCTCGGCGCGCCGAAGGCGCTCTTCGCCCCGCATCGCGTCGTCGAACTCCGACTCGTCGATCAATCCCAGGCGCCGCCCGTGCGGCAGGAGCCGGGGGAGCACCGTGTCGACGCCGAGAAGCAGCCGGTACTCCGCGCGCGAGGTGAAGAGGCGGTACGGCTCCTCGACGCCCTTCTGCGTCAGGTCGTCGATCATCACGGCCGCGTAGGCCTCGCTTCGGTCGAGCACGAAGGGCGCCTCGCCCGCGCACGGCCAGCGCCGCGTTGACGCCCGCGAGCAGGCCCTGCGCCGCCGCCTCCTCGTAGCCCGAGGTGCCGTTGATCTGTCCGCCGAGAAAGAGGCGCGGGACCTCGAGCGCTTCGAGCGACGAGGAGAGCTGCTGCGGAAACGACGAAGTCGTACTCGACGGCGTAGCCGGGCCGGATCATCCGCGCGCGCGTCAGGCCCGGGATCTCCGCGAGGATTGCGCGCTGGACGTCCTCGGGCAGCGACGTCGAGAGCCCGTTGATGTAGATCTCCTCGGAGTCGAAGCCGTCGGGCTCGAGGAAGATCGTGTGCTCGTCTTGTCGGCGAACTTGACGACCTTGTCCTCGACCGACGGGCAGTAGCGCGGGCCCGTGCCGTGGATCTGGCCCGAGTACATCGGGCTCTCGTGCAGATGCGCGCGGATCAGTTCGTGGACGCGCGGGTTCGTCGCCGTCAGCCAGCACAGCGCCTGGCGCTGCGGGAGCGCTCGCGTGCGAAACGAAAACGGGACGGGCGGATCGTCGCCCGGCTGCGGCGTGCAGGCGGCGTAGTCGACCGAGTCGCGGTGGACGCGCGGCGGCGTGCCGGTCTTGAAACGCCCGAGCGAGAGCCCGAGCCGCGCGAGCGAGCCCGAGAGCCCCGCGCGCGGCCTCCTCGCCGACGCGTCCGCCCGCGGTCTGACGCGCTCCCGTGTGCATGAGGCCGTTCAGGAACGTGCCCGTCGTGACGACGACGGCCCGCGCCGCGATGCGGCGGCCGTCCGCCGTGACGGCGCCCGCGACGCGGCCGCCCTCGGCCAGGAGCTCCTCGGCCATGCCCTCGAAGAGCGTCAGGTTTTCGGTCGCCTCGAGCCTGGCGCCCGCGCGAGCCTCGCGTAGAGCGCCCGGTCGCACTGCGCCCGCGGCCCCCAGACGGCCGGCCCGCGCGAGCGGTTCAGGATCCGGAACTGGATGCCCGCCGCGTCCGCGAGGCCGCCCATCAGGCCGCCGAGCGCGTCGATCTCGCGCACGAGCTGTCCCTTGGCGAGGCCGCCGATGGCGGGGTTGCAGGACATGCGCCCGATCGCCGGAAGCGATCCCGTCAGGAGCGCCGTCTCCGCCCCATCCGCGCCGCGGCGTGCGCGGCCTCGATGCCCGCGTGCCCGCCGCCGATGACGAGAACTTCGAATTCCACGGGCGGATTGTCTCGCAAAAGGGCGGGACGCTTGCTACGATGCTTCCCCGCCCGAGGAGGTCCCCATGAACAGCGTCCGGCCTCGCGCGGCGCCGCCTTTCTCCCCCTGGCCCCGCCGCGTCTCTCCGTCGCCGAGAGCCTCCACGCCGCAGCGGATTCGGCACCGACGACCTCCACTGACCCTTCACACATCGCCTTCCGGCCGTCCAACTCGGCGCAAACCTACTTGTCCGTCTGCTGCGGAAACGACGTTTATCTTCAGCCGACCGCCGGCTCCCATCAGTTCTACGCGCCTCTCGACTCGGGCCGGCTCCCCAATGGCGCGCTCGTCGAGCGCGTCGATGTTTTCGTTCGCGACTCCACCGCCGCCTACCCGACATCCGCGGCTACCTCTGCCGCACCTGGCTCGAGAGGACGGCTCGACGTTCCGGAGACTGCGCAGTTTCGGGCGCGACCTCCGGAACGCCCGGCGACACCGTGATACCGATCGAGCCGAACCTCCCCGTGCGGTACGACGACGAGGACGGGGATGGGGACCCCGACTTCGTCAGCTACGTGCTGGTCGTGCAATTCGGCATCCAGCTCCCCGACTACTCGATCGGCCTGCGGCTGCGCGCGGCGCGAATGCTCTATCGACGCCGGGTCTCGCCCGCGCCGTCGACCCCGACGTTCAACGACGTGCCGATCGGCCATCCGTTCTTCCAGTTCGTCGAGGCCCTCGCGGCCTCGGGCATCACCGCCGGATGCGGCACGGGGATCTACTGTCCCGACGCGCCGCTGACCCGCGGCCAGATGGCGGTCTTTCTCGCCAAGGCGCTCGGTCTGCACTGGCCCGCCGTGGCGGGCCCTTAGAGCTTCACGAGGCTTCGTCCACAGCCGTCGTCCACGGAGGTGGCGGACGTGCGCTCGTTCTCCCGCGCCGCTGTCGAGGGCTCTCGGTTTCGTCGCGTCGGCCGCCGGGTTCGCCGGCACGCCGAACAGAGCGCCGCCCCGGCGCCCGCCAGCGGCTACGGCACCCAGGATCTCCAGGTCGTCAACGTGACGTTCGACCGATTCGAGCCCCTCGGCTCGGGGATCGGCTACGCCAGCAACTGTTGCCAGCAGGGTCTCGCCGGCGAACGGTGGATCACCGGTCGAGCGGCGGCGTCCTCCTTCGCCTCGATCGACGCGGGCCTCGTGCCCAACGGGGCCGACCTCGAGCAGGTCTCGTTCTACGTCCTGGACGACACCGCCGCAGTGGGCGCGGACTTCGTCGGCCGGCTCTGCCGGTCATGGGTGGACGTCGACGGCGGAAATCTCGACGGCGACTGTCCCCTCCTTGCCACCACCTCCGGTTCACCGGGCCAGACGGTCGTCGGCGGAGACCCGAACATCCAGATTCGGTACCAGTTCGACGTCGACGAAGACGGCGAGGAGGAAGTCGTGCCAGCCACTTCCTCTCGGCCGCCTTCCCGGACGAGGCGATCGCGGGCCAGATCCGCCTGCGCTCCGTGCGGCTGCTCTTTCGCCGGCAGGTCTCGCCGGCTCCCCTTTCCGCGTTGTTCTCCGACGTGCCGCAGTCGCACCCCTTCTTCCAGTTCGTCGAGGCCCTCGCGGCCTCCGGCATCACGGCGGGGTGCGGGACCAACATCTACTGCCCCGACGCGCCGTTGACGCGCGGCCAGATGGCGGTCTTCCTCGCGAAGGCTCTCGGCCTCCACTGGCCGGGGCCTCAAATCTCCATAGCGGCCTTGCCGCCACCCGGCCGCATCCGCTCGCGGCGCGAGAAGTCTCCCGACCGAGGCAGGGAGGAGGCTCGCGCCGCGGGAGCGAAGCGCGAAGCGCAGGGTCAGGCGCGCGGTCAGAGCGCCGTCCGCGAGCCGCGCGCCGGTGCGCCCGCAGGGCGCAGACCCGCAGCGCAGCGCTACGCGACGTTACTTTCCGATGCAGAAAGTCGAAAAGAGGCGGTCGAGCACGTCGTCGGAGGTCGTCTCGCCCGTCAGGTCCGCGAGGGCGTCGAGGGCCGCGTGGCAGTGCGTGACGGCGTACTCGGGCGAGTGGCCCTGCGACAGGGCCGCGAGCGTTTCCTCGGCGGCAAGGCGCGCGCGCTCGACGAGGTCCCGCTGGCGCAGCGACCCCAGCACCTCGGAGGTCTCCTCGGTGCGGACGTCCGCGGCGATCGTCGCGGCGAGAAGCTCCCGGAGTCGCCGTCCCGCGCTCTCCTCGAGGCCGCAGAGCCGCGCGGCGCCTTCGGGAACCGGACCGGCCGGGGGGCGGTCGGATTTGTTGGCGACGAGGATTCGGGGCTTCGCCGACACCGCGGCGAAGACGCCCGCGTCCTCGGCGTCGAAGCCCGCCGACGCGTCGAAGCGGAGATCACTGCGTCCGCGCGCTCCGCCTCCTCGCGCGCGCGCGCGACGCCGATCTTTTCGACCACGTCCTCGCTCTCGCGCAGCCCCGCCGTGTCGACGACGGTGACCGGAATCCCGCGGATGTCGACGAGGGCCTCGAGCGCGTCGCGCGTCGTGCCCGGGATCTCCGTGACGATCGCGCGCGCCGATCCGGCGAGGGCGTTGAAGAGGGTCGACTTGCCGGCGTTGGGGCGGCCGAGGATCGCAACGCGGCAGCCGCCCGACAGCAGCCTCCCCGTGCGGTAGGTCGCCGCGAGGCGCGCGAGCTCCCGAGCGCCGCGGATTCGAGCCGCGCGAGCGCGCCCGGATCGACTCTCTCGCCGACGTCCTCGGCGAAGTCGACGCAGGCCGAAAGCGCGGCCGCCGCGCCGAGAAGGTCCTCGCGCACGGCCGCGAGCCGCCGCGACAGCCCGCCCTCGAGGCGCCGCGCCGAGAAGCGGGCCGCGGCCGGGGTCTTCGCGTCGATGAGCTCCTGGACGGCCTCGGCGCGGACGAGGTCGATCTTCCCGGAACGAAACGCCCGCTCGGTGAACTCGCCCGCCCGGGCGGGCCGCGCCCCGGCCGCGACGGCGGCCGCGAGCAGGCGCTCGACGACCGCGGGGCTTCCGTGGGCCGAAATCTCGGCGACGTCCTCGCCGGTGAACGAGGCCGGCGCCGCGAAGTAGGTCACGAGGGACGAGTCGATCGTCTCCCCCGCCGCGTCGCGAAGTCCGCAGAGGTACGGGCGGCGAGGCCGAACGTCTCGGGAAGCCGCGGCGCGAGCCGGCGCAGGATGCCGAGGGCGTCGCGCCCGAGAGCCGCACGAGCGCGACGGCCGAGCGCCCCGCCGGGGTCGCCAGGGCGACGATCGTGTCGAGGTGGCCGTCCGAGCCGCCGCATGGCGGGAACCCCCGCCCTACCGACTCTTGAGGCGGACCTCCACGCGTTTCAGGAAGCCGTCGCCCTCGCTCTGCGTCTCGACCTCGGCGTCCTCCGAGAGCGCCAGGTGCACGAGACGGCGCTCCCACGGCGACAGAGGCGGCAGCAGCTGCGGGCCGCCGCGAGCGGCGGACTTCCTCGGCCGACGTGCGGGCGAGCTCCTCGAGCGCTTCCTTGCGGTGCGCGCGGAAGCCGTCCGCGTCCAGCCTCGGGTGCACCGGGCCGTCCCAGGCGCTTGGCGGCGATGCGGCCGACGAGAACCTCGAGACCGGTCAGTCCTTCGCCCTTGCTCGCGAGCAGCGGCTCGACGTCGTCGCCGATCAGCTCGAAGAGAAGCTCGTCGCCCGGAGGACTCGCGGCGCCGGATCTCGACGAGCAGCCCCGCCGCCGAAAGCAGCTCGGTCAGCGTCGATTCGACCAGCGCGACGGCTTCCGGGTCGGTCGCGCCGGGCAGCGCCCTTCTCCCAGGGCTCGCTCGCGGGGGCCGGCTTCACCGCGGCTTCGAACACCTCCGCGGCCTCCGCGGCCGCTTCGAGCTCCGGCTCCTGCCTCCCGCCTCCCGCCTCCGGCCTCCTGCTCCTCGACTTCGATCTCCACGACCCGGCCGCCCCAGAACGACTTCTCGTCCCGGATGACGACGTACGGGAACGATCCCCGGCGGGCTTTCCGAGGGCGCGCGCGGCCCCTTCGATGGCTTCCTCGAGCGTCTTGGCTTCGTATCTCATGGGTCTTACTTCGACCTACGCCTTCGCCGGCTTCAGGGCCTTGCGCCCTGGCCGGCGGAGCGGGGTCGTCCTCCTTCACGATCCGGTTCATCACGAGCTGCTGCACGATCGTCAGCAGGTTGGAAAACAGCCAGTAGAGCACGAGCCCCGAAGGCATGTCCTTCAGGAAGAAGCCCCAGAGCACCGGCATGAACATGAAGATCTTCTTCTGCGCGGGATCGAGTGTCGAGGGCGTCATCGCCTGCTGCGCGTACATCGACGCGATCATCAGGATGACGAGGACGTAGCTGCCGTCGATCGCCGAGAGGTCCTTGATCCAAAGACGAACGGCGCGTGGCGCAGCTCGATCGTCCGCGACAGCACGTTGTAGAACGCGACGAGGATCGGCAGCTGCAGCAGCACCGGCAGGCACCCGCTCATCGGGTTGTAGCCCTCGGTCTGGTAGAGCGCCATCAGCTCCGCGTTCATCTTCTGCCGCTGCGCCGCGTCGGTCTTCGCCTTCTTGTACTTGTCCCTGATCGCGTTCATCTTCGGCGCGAGCTTCTGCATCTTCTTCATCGAGGTGTAGCTCTTGGCCGTCAGCGGGAAGAGCAGCAGCCGGATGAGAAAGGTCACGACGAGGATCGCGACACGCCCCAGTTGGGCACGAACGACGTACGACTTCTTCATGCATCCACAGCAGCGGCCGCGCCAGGATCCCGTACCAGCCGAAATCCACGGTGCGCTCGAGCCCCAGCCCGTAGCTCTCGAGGATCGACGACGTCCTTGGGACCGAAGTAGGCCGGAGCAGTCGAGCGTGCCCTGGCCGGAGACGCCGGTCGCGATCTCCGGCAGCGGGCTTTCCGTCCGGCCGTGCGGCACGGAGTAACGAGTAGGCGCGCGCGGTCGCGGCGGTCCCGGGGATGAGGACCTCGAGAAAGTAGTTGTCCTCGACGCCCGCGAACGAGCTTCGCCGGCAGCGTCCAGCTCTCCCCCGCCTTCGCCTTGTCCGCCCGCACGAGCTTCAGCCCGTCGGCGGACGCGACGACGGCCTGCGGCCGGCAGGACGTAGCTCGACTTGCGTTCGGCCTCGGTCGGATTGCGCAGGCCCGGGCCCAGCAGCAGGTCGAAGGGCGGCCCGGAGACTGTCACCTTCACCTCGAAGAGATAGCCGAGCCGATCCGGATCTCCTTCTCGACGCGATCGCGGCGTCCGCGTAGCGCAGGCGCAGGACCCGGTCCGACTCCTTCTCGACGACGAAGAGCGCCGTCCGAGACCGTCTTCGTCGCCGCGGCGTCCCGTCCGAAGTCGAGGGAGAACGTCTTCGGCAGCTCCGGCGGAAGAGCGCGGACGAGATCGAGCGGTTGGTTCTTCTCGTCGAGGTAGCGCGTCGAGGAGCGAAGAGGTGCAGCACCGCGCCGCGGTTGGAGAAGGTCGCGGTGAAGACGCTCGTTGCCGATCTTGAGTCAGGCGTCTCGGCCGAGGCGCTCGCCGGCGGCGGGAGCGCGGCGGCCGACGCAGGACCGGGGACGCGGGAAGCGCTCCGGCGAGGCCGCGCGGGCCGCTCTGCCGTCGTCCCCGGCGGCGCGGCCGAGACGGCCGCCGGGGCGAGGCGGCGGACGCCGGCGGTTTTTCGCCGGCTTGGGAACGATCCACTCCCAGGCGAGCAGGACGGCCAGCGAAAGCCCGGCGGCGACGAGAAGTCTTTTCTCCATGCGGCGCTTACTCTAGGGCACCGGGTCGAGGCCGCCCCGATGGAACGGGTGGCAGCGCAGAAGGCGGCGCAGGGCCGAGCCACGCCGCCGCGCGAGAGGCCGTACCGCTCGATCGCCTCCCGGGCATAGACCGAGCAGGTCGGCTCGAACCGGCAGGCCCGGGGCAGCAGCGGCGAGAGGAAGCGCTTGTAGAAGCCGAGCAGCGCGACCGCGACGCGCGCCGGCGCGCTCACCGGCGCGGGAGCCGCGAGAGCGCGCGGGTCACGGCCGTCCGATAGTCCTCCGCGAGCTCCGCGAAGTCCGCCTGCGCCGCCGAGGGCCGGACGTTGACCACCAGCCGCCCGGCCTCTCGACCCGAAGAGCTCGCGCGAGCGGCGGAAGATCTCCCGCAGCCGGCGCCGGACCCGGTTGCGCGCGACGGAGTTGCCCACGCGGCGCGGCACCGAGATGCCGAGGCGCGGGCGGCCGGCCGCGGTGTCGGCGAGAAGGAAGACCTGGACGTGTCGCCCGGAAACGCGCACCCCGGAGGCGTAGCACTCTTCGAATTCCCTGCGTTTGCGGAGGCGGTCGTCTTTCGAGAAGGTCTCGGAGACGACCGGGCCCGAGTTCACACCGAGAGTTTCTTTGCGCCCCTTGCGCCGGCGCGCCGAGAGAACGGCGCGGCCGGCCCGCGTCCGCATGCGGACCAGGAAACCGTGCGTGCGCTTGCGGCGCCGGTTGTTGGGCTGGAAGGTGCGCTTCATAAGGAGGGCGAATGCTAGGTGCGGGGGGGCAGGAAGTCAAGAACGTTGCCCGCGAGCCGGCCCGGGGCGCGCGATAAACCCGCGCCGGAGCCTCGCCTCGCATATACTCCGCCCCCCGGATCGCCACCGGCCTTCCACAGCTGTGGAAAACCTGTGGAAAAAGGGCTGCACGATGACCGAGATCTGGAGCTCCATCCTCAAGCAGATCGAGGGCAAGCTCGATCCCAAGGAGCTCAAGACCTGGTTCGGCCCGACGCGCCAGATCGATCTCGACGCCTCGCCCGGATGGCCGGTCCTGACCGTCTCGGTCCCCTCGCGGGTTTTTGCCGACTGGATCGAGTCGCGGCACGGCGATCTGCTTTCGCGCGAGGCCGCGGCCGCGGGCCTTCACGGGCCTCGAGATCCGATTCGAGCCCTCCGCGGAGGAGCCGGCGCTCGGCCTCCCCGCGCCCGCCAGGGCGTCGCGCCGCCGGCGGCGCCGTGAGGGGACGACCGGGCAATCCGCGCTTCACCTTCGACACGTTCGTCGTCGGTTCCTCGAACCAGTTCGCGCACGCCGCGGCGCGCGCCGTCGCCGGAGCGCCCTCGCGCTCGTACAACCCGCTCTTCCTCTACGGCGGCGTCGGACTGGGAAAGACCCACCTGATGCACGCGATCGCCCAGGAGGTCCTGCGGCGCAATCCCGACGCGCGCGTGCTGTACCTGTCGGCCGAGCGCTTCCTGAACGACCTGATCAACGCCCTGCGCTTCGAGCGCATGCACGAGTTCAAGCGCCGCTACCGCGAGCTCGACGTGCTCCTGATGGACGACGTGCAGTTCATCGCCGGCAAGGACTCGACGCAGGAGGAGTTCTTCCACACCTTCAACGCGCTCCACGACGCGCAGAAGCAGATCGTCGTGACCTCCGACGCCCTTCCCAAGGAGATCCCGACGCTCGAGGAGCGGCTGCGCTCGCGGTTCGAGTGGGGGCTGATCGCCGACATCCAGCCGCCGGACCTCGAGATGAAGGTCGCCATCATCCGCAAGAAGGCGGCGGCGGAGAAGGCCGACGTCCCCAACGACGTCGCCATGTTCATCGCCGGCACCGTCAAATCCAACGTCCGGGAGCTCGAGGGGCGCCTGAACCGGGTCATCGCCTTCTCCTCCCTGACCGGAAAGCCCATGTCGGTGGAGCTCGCCCGGGAGACCCTCCGGGACATCGTGGGGAACGAGGAGCACAAGGCCGTCCCCTCCGAGATCCTCAAGGTCGTGGCCTCCCACTACGGCCTCCGGGTCTCCGACATGAAGGCCAAATCGAACGCCAAACCGGTGGCGTTCCCCCGCCAGGTGGCCATGTACCTCTGCCGCAAGCTGACCGAGCTCTCGTACCCGGAGATCGGGCGGCTCTTCAACGACAAGCACCACTCGACCGTCATGCACTCGGTCGAAAAGATCGAGCGGATGATCGAGGACGACGCCGATTTCCGCAGGGTCGTCGACGGTTTCCTGCAGCCGTACCGTTAGGCGAAAGCGGCCTCGCGCGTTTTATCCGCCGACGCGTTTTCCGCACCCCGATCGGGCTCACTGAAGACGCTCGAACTGTGGAAGACTCGCGCCGGGCGTCCACAGGAAGGGGCATCGATTTCGACCCCATTTTTATTGGGTTTTTTCGAGCTCTCGATTCTTCATCGCCCCTACGATTACGGCTAAATGTGATAGACTTTTTTCTCTTTCCGGAGGTGGGAAATCCCCATGGAATTGACGCTGAAAAGAGGCGACTTCTTGAATGAGCTCACGCTCATGCAGGGGGTCGTGGAGAGGAAGAACACGATTCCGATCCTCTCCAACATCCTGCTGCGGGCAGCCGACGGACACCTCTCCTTCACCTCGACGGATCTCGACCTGACGCTGCTCTCCGAGGCGGAGGCGAACGGTCAAGCGGCCGGGCAGCGTGACGGTACCGGCGACGGAAACTCTTCGACCTGATTCGCAACCTCCCGGAGGCCGACGTCGCCCTGAAGCTGCTCGACAACCACTACCTCGGGGTGACCTGCCAGCGCTCGAACTTCCGGCTCGTGGCCCAGCCGGCCGAGGACTTTCCGACGGTGCCGAAGGTCGAGGCGAAGAAGGGGGTCTCCTTCCCCCTGGATCTATGGAAACGATTGACCCGTAAGGTTTTATACGCTGTTTCGGCCGAGGAGACGCGCTTCCAGCTCATGGGGGCTCTCCTCAAGGACAAAGGCAAAGAGTTCGAGCTCGTCGCGACCGACGGCCACCGCCTGGCCCTGATCGATTTCGCCAAGGAAGACGCCAAGGCGACGATTCCCAACGTCCTGATTCCCAAGAAGGCCCTGGCCGAGATCCTGAAGATGGACGGCGGCGTCGGATGCGCGGCTGGAGATCCGACACTCCGAAAACCACCTGCTCTTCACCGTCGGCAGCCGTCAACTGGTCGCGCGCCTTCTCGACGTCAACTTCCCCGACTACGAGAAGATCCTCTCGAAGTCCAACGACCGCGGCGCCAAGGTCCCGACCTCGGCGACCCGGGACGCGATCCGCCGCGTCTCGCTCTTTTCCTCCGAACGCTCGCGCGGCGTGAAGCTCTCGTTCGAGAAAAACCTCCTGACCGTGGCCTCGGCGAGCCAGGAGCTCGGCGAGGGCATCGGAGACGCTCGACGTCGAGTTCGACGGCGAGCCGCTCTCGATCGGCCTGAACGCGCAGTACCTCCTCGACTTTTTCGAGGAGGCCGAGACGGAAACGGTCCGGCTGGACCTGAAGGACGAGAACACCCAGTGCCTGTGCCAGCCGGAGGGAGGCATCGAGGGCGCCTCCCGGTACCTGTACGTCGTCATGCCGATGCGTCTCTGAACTCTCTCGAGGTGGGACTGGTGTTTTCGTAACCGCGAGTTCGATGGCGTCACCCGGCTCGAGACAGGCGCCGTGGCCCTTTGTCTCCAAGCCAGGCGGCACCATCAGGGCATCGAGGTTGATATCCGTCCCTTCGCTACAGGACACTAGACCGCTTGCAGCTCTCCGAACTCTCGAACCAGGGCTTCCGCAATCTCTCCTCCGACCCCGTCTTCTTTGGCGGCGGTGTCACTCTGATCACGGGAGAGAACGCGCAGGGCAAGACCAACCTCCTCGAGGCCGCGGCCCTCGTGTGCGGACAGCGTTCGTTTCGCGGCGCGACCTCGGCCGACATGGCGCGCGACGGGAAACGCTTCTCGATCACGCGCCGTCGTCGAGACTCCCGCGGCGCGGAGCGCATCTCGGTGCTCTGGTCGGCCGAGACGGGCCGCGACTTCCTGCGCGGCGAGAAACCCGCGGGCTTCCGCGAGGTCTCGGACGCTGGCGCCCGCGGTCTTCCTCGCGCCCGAGCACCGGGAGCTTCTGACGGGTACGCCGTCCGTGCGCCGGCGGTTTCTCGACCGGCTCGTGCTGGGGTTGAAGCCCGCCGCCGGGCGACGACCTGGCGCGCTACGCGACGGCGCTGAAGGAGCGAAACGCGCTTCTGTCCCGCCTGCGGCACGGCCGGGGCGCGGCCGCCGCGCCCGGGGAGCTCGAAGCCTGGACCGAGGAGCTGTCGGTGGCCGGGGCCGCCGTGCGGCGCCACCGCCGCGCGGCGCTCGCGATCTGGGCCGCGGAGTTCGACACCCTCGCCGCGGCCGCCGGCAGCGCGTACGCGCAGGTCCGGGCGGACTATTCGGCTCCCCCGTCGGCCGACTCGGCCGAGGCGCTGCGGTCGGCCTGCGAGCGGCTGCTGCCCGCTCGAGCGGCGGCGCGGCTACTCGCTCGCGGGCCCGCACCGCGACGACCTCGTCGTGGACGCGCGCGCGGCAAGCCGCTCGCGCCCGAGGCCTCGACCGGCGAGGTCGCGCGCACGGTCGCCCTCGTCAAGCTCGCGGAGTGGAGCGCCGTGGCGAAGGCCGCGGGGCAGCCGCCGCTCTTTGCCGCCGACGACTTCGACGCCGGGCTCTCGGAGGGCTGGGTCGAGGAGTTCTTCGACGCGCTGCCCGGCGAGGCCGCCGTCCTGCTGACGACGGCGGCGCCGACGGCGCGCTGGGCGCGGCGCGCGGCGGCCGTGCTCGAGATGCGACAGGGCAGCGTCGGGGCGCCGCGGGCGCTCTACGCCGTCCAGGCGTGAACGGAGACCCATGAGCACCGCCTACACCACCGACTCGATCAAGCTGCTGAAGGGCCTGGAGGCCGTCCGCAAGCGCCCCGGCATGTACATCGGGGACACGGACGACCTCTCCGGCCTGCACCACATGGTCTTCGAGCTCGTCGACAACTCGATCGACGAGGCCCAGGTCGGCTTCGCCGACCACGTGTCGATCACGATCCACGCCGACAACTCGGTCACGGTCGAGGACAACGGCCGCGGCATCCCGGTCGGGCTCCACAAGGAGCACAAGCGCGAGACGCTCGAGATCATCATGACGGACCTGCACTCGGGCGGGAAGTTCGACGACAACTCCTACAAGGTCTCGGGCGGCCTCCACGGCGTGGGCGTCTCGGTCGTCAACGCGCTCTCGAAGCGGCTCGAGGTCGAGGTCCGCCGCGACGGCAAGGTCTGGGAGCAGGCCTACGAGCAGGGCAAGCCCGTCGCGCCGATCAAGAACGTCGGGACCTCCAAGAAGACCGGCACCAAGGTCACCTTCTGGGCCGACCCGAAGATCTTCTCGGTCACCGAGTTCCACTTCGACAGCCTCTCGCAGCGGCTGCGCGAGCTCTCGTTCCTGAACCCGGGGGTGAAGATCTCGATCCTCGACGAGCGGACCGAGAAGAAGCACGACTTCGCCTACGAGGGCGGGATCAAGTCCTTCGTCGAGCACCTGAACAAGACGAAGCAGCCGATCCACGACAAGGTCATCTTCTTCCAGGACGTCAAGAACGGCACGGGCGACCCCAAGCGCGACGCCGACAAGGAGCGCGTCGAGGTCGCCCTGCAGTGGAACGAGGGCTATTCCGAGACGCTCTTCACCTTCACCAACACGATCAACAACCGCGACGGCGGGACGCACCTGGAGGGCTTCAAGACCGCCCTGACGCGCGCCATCCAGAAGTACGCCGAGGTCAACGGACTGACCAAGGGGCTCAAGGAGACGACGCTTTCCGGCGACGACTGCCGCGAAGGCCTGACCGCCGTCGTCTCGGTCAAGGTCAAGGACCCGAAGTTCTCCTCGCAGACCAAGGACAAGCTCGTCTCCTCCGAGGTCAAGACCTGGGTCCAGCAGGTCGTCTACGAGCGGCTCGGCTCGTTCCTCGAGGAGAACCCGCGCGTCGGCAAGAAGATCGTCGAGAAGATCGTCGAGTCGGCCCGCGCCCGCGAGGCGGCGCGCAAGGCCCGCGAGCTCGTGCGCCGCAAGGGCGCGCTCGACTCCGGGGCGCTGCCCGGCAAGCTCGCCGACTGCCAGGAGAAGGACCCGGCCTTCTCCGAGATCTTCATCGTCGAGGGCGACTCGGCCGGCGGCTCGGCCAAGATGGGCCGCGACCGCCGCTCCCAGGCGATCCTGCCGCTGCGCGGCAAGATCCTGAACGTCGAGAAGGCGAGGCTCGACAAGATGCTCGCCTCCGCCGAGATCCGCACGCTGATCACCGCGCTCGGCGCCGGGATCTCCACCGACTTCGACGCCGGGAAGGTCCGGTACCACAAGATCGTCATCATGACCGACGCCGACGTCGACGGCAGCCACATCCGGACGCTGCTGCTGACGTTCTTCTTCCGGCACATGGCGGCGCTGATCGACAAGGGCTTCCTCTACATCGCGCAGCCGCCGCTCTACAAGGTCGCCGAGGGCAAGAAGGAGACGTACCTCAAGGACGAGAAGGAAATGTCGAAGTTCCTGCTCGGCCGTCTCGGCGAGGACCGCACGCTCACCTCGGAGATGTCGGGGGGCAGCGTCTCCGGCGCGAAGCTCGCGGGCCTGCTCGAGAAGATGGAGGAGTACCGGACGCACGTCGGCAAGCTCGGGCACAAGGGCATCCCCGAGGCCCTCGTGCGGGCCCTCCTCGACCGGGGCATGGCCTCGAAGACCGAGTTCGCGGAGAAGAAGAAACTCGAAGACCTCGCGAAGATGGTGCGCGCCTTCGGCGTCGAGAAGGCCGAGGTCGTCGCCGACGAGGAGCACTCGGGCTGGGCGCTGGAGATGACGCGCAAGGTCAACGGCGTTCCGCGCTCGGCGCGCATCGACGCGGCGTTCGTGGCGTCCTTCGAGTTCCGCCGCATCAAGGAGACCGCGAAGGCGATCGGCGGCTTCCTCGACGGCCCGTACGTCGTGACCCGCGGCGAGGAGACCGAGAAGCACGAGACGCTCTCGGGTGTGGTCGACGCCGTCTACGAATCGGCCAAGAAGGGCCTCGTGATCAACCGGTACAAGGGCCTGGGCGAGATGAACCCCGAGCAGCTCTGGGACACGACGATGAACCCCGAGACCCGGCGCCTCCTCCAGGTCGCCGTCGAGGACGCGGTCGAGGCCAACGAGGTCTTCTCGGTCCTCATGGGCGACGCCGTCGAGCCGCGCCGCGACTTCATCGAGCAGAACGCGCTGAACGTACGGAACCTCGACATTTAGCGTCGTAGGGGCGGCCCTTGCGGCCGCCCGCGGGCGGGGACAAGCCCCGCCCCTACGACCGGACGGACGAGCATGACGACGAACCTGCTGACCCCCGACGAGAGAGTCCCCGTCACGATCGAGGACGAGGTCCGCCGCTCGTACCTCGACTACGCCATGTCCGTCATCATCGGGCGGGCGCTCCCGGACGTGCGCGACGGACTGAAGCCCGTGCACCGCCGCTGCCTCTACGGCATGTGGGAGCAGGGCAACCTGCACAACAAGCCGTACCGCAAGTCCGCGCGCATCGTCGGTGACGTCCTCGGCAAGTACCACCCGCACGGCGAGAGCGCCGTCTACGACTCGGTCGTCCGCATGGCGCAGGACTTCTCGCTGCGCTACCCGCTGGTCGACGGCCAGGGCAACTTCGGCTCGGTCGACGGCGACAACGCCGCGGCCATGCGCTACACCGAGGTGCGGCTGACGAAGCTCTCGGCGGAGCTTCTCGGCGACGACATCGACAAGGAGACGGTCGACTGGACGCCCAACTACGACGGCTCGCTCGTCGAGCCGATGGTGCTGCCGGCCAAGTTCCCCAACCTCCTCGTCAACGGCTCGACGGGAATCGCGGTCGGCATGGCGACCAACATCCCGCCGCACAACCTCTCCGAGGTCATCGACGCGACGATCGAGCTGATCAGGCATCCCGAGGCGACCCTCGGGCCAGCTCATGAGGAAGCTCCCGGGCCCGGACTTCCCCACCGGCGCCTTCATCCACGGCTCCGAGGGCATCCGGGACGCCTACAAGACCGGCCGCGGGCACGGTCCAGGTGCGCGCGCGGGCGATGATCGAGAAGGCCGCGCGCGGGGACAAGGAATCGATCGTCGTCACCGAGATCCCCTACCAGGTCAACAAGGCGAAGCTGATCGAGCGCATCGCCGAGCTCGTCAACGACAAGAAGATCGAGGGGGTCGCGGACCTGCGCGACGAGTCCAACCGCGAGGGCATGAGGATCGTCGTCGAGTTGAAGCGCGGCGAGAACGCCCAGGTCGTTCTCAACAAGCTCTACGCCATGACGCCGATGCAGTCCTCCTTCGGGATCATCTTCCTCGCGATCGTCGAGAACCAGCCGAGGGTCCTGCCGCTCCACGATCTGCTCCGGCACTTCGTCGACCACCGCAAGGCGGTCGTCATCCGGCGCACGCAGTTCGACCTGAAGAAGGCCGAGGAGCGCGCCCACCTGCTGCGCGGCCTCGCCCTGGCGCTGGCGAACCTCGACCTCGTCATCAAGATCATCCGCTCTTCGAAGGACCCCCAGGAAGCCAAGGCGCGCCTCTCTGCCGAGGTCTCGATGACGCGCTCGGCCCTGGAAAAGTTCATCGGGAGCTCCCTCGGCGACGAGGGCGGCAAGGGCACGCAGGTCCTGAAGCTCGACGAGATCCAGGCGCAGGCGATCCTCGACATGCGCCTCCACCGCCTCACGGGCCTCGAGCGCGACAAGATCGTCGCCGAGTTCAAGGAGATCCTCGCGCTCATCGCGAGGCTCAAGGAGATCCTCGGCTCGGAGAAGCTCGTGCTCGAGATCATCGTGGACGAGCTCCAGGCGATCCGAAAGCAGTTCGGCGACGAGCGGCGCACGGAGATCGTGGCCGAGGCCTCGGACATCGACATCGAGGACTTGATCGTCGAGGAGGACATGGTCATCACCGTGTCCCGCGGCGGCTACATCAAGCGCTCTCCCCTGTCGCTCTACCGCGCCCAGCGCCGCGGCGGCAAGGGCCGCATCGGCGCCACGACGAAGGAAGAGGACCTGGTCGAGCACCTCTTCGTGGCCTCGACGCACGCCTACATCCTGGCCTTCACGTCGACGGGCCGCATGCACTGGATCAAGGTCTACGACATTCCGCAGCTCGGCCCGGCGACCCGCGGCAAGGCCATCGTCAACCTGCTGAACCTCGGCCCCAACGAGCGGATGGTGGCGATGGCCGCGACCAAGGACTTCCCGGAGGACCGGTATCTGGTCTTCGCGACCAAGAACGGCCTCGTCAAGAAGACCGCGCTCTCGGCCTACTCCAACGTGCGCTCGGGCGGAATCATCGCCATCAACATCGAGAAGGGCGACGAGCTGCTCTCGGTGCGCATCACCGGCGGCGGAGATCAGATCTTCATCGGCACCCGCCAGGGCATGGGCATCCGTTTCCAGGAGACGGACGTTCGCGGCATGGGCCGCGACACGACCGGCGTCATCGGCGTGTCGCTCAAGAAGAAGGACGACGTCGTCGTCGAGATGGACGTGGTCAACGAGACCGCGCAGCTGCTGTCGGTCACCGAGAACGGCTACGGCAAGCGCTCGGGAGTGACGGAGTACCGGCTCCAGGGCCGCGGCGGCTCGGGTGTGATCAACGTCAAGGTCACCGACAAGAACGGTCCCGTCGTCGGGATCAAGTCCGTGACCGACGCCGACCAGCTGCTGCTCATCAGCGAGCGGGGGCAGCTCATCCGGATCAAGGTCAAGGACATCCGCGAGACCGGCCGCGCCGCCCAGGGGGTTCGGGTCATCGACCTCGAGGAGGGCGACCGGCTGGTGGCGATCGCCAAGCTCGCCGAGAGCGACGATGCCGAGGACGAGGCGCAGGCCGCCCTGCCGGTGCCGGAGGCCCCCGCCGCGAAGGCCGGCGAGGCACCGAAGGCGGGCGAGGGCAAGAAGGGCGCGACGGACTTCATCGGCGACGACGACGAAGACGACGAAGACTAGACCGGGCTAGCCGGCAGGGCGCACGCGGGGCAATGTAGAATCCCGCCCCCATGCGCTTCTTTCTCGACAGCGGCAGCGCCGACGAGGCCCGCCGCATTAAGGACCTGGGCCTGCTCGACGGGGTATGGCTCTCGACGGCGGCGGCGCAGGCGGCCGGCTCCGAGTATCGCAAGGCCGTCCGCGATCTGGCCTCCATCACCGACGGCCCCGTGCTCGTCGAGCTCTCGGCGGACGACCCGAAGGGCATGTACAAGGAGGGGCGGGAGCTCGCCAAGCTCGGCAAGGACGTGATCGTCCGCCTGCCCCTGAAGCCCGAAGGGCTGCGGGTGGCGCGCCTTCTCGCCCAGGACCAGGTCGCCGTGTGCGCCTCGGGCTGCTATTCGGCTTCGCAGGCACTGATCGCCGCCAAGGCCAACGTCAGCTACGTCGCGCCGGCCGTGGCGCCGCTCGACGACATCGGCACGATCGGCATGGACCTGGTCGAGCAGGTGATCCGCCTCTTCGACAACTACGGCTACCAGACCCAGATCGTCGTTTCGGAGGCCAAGAACCCCATCCACGTGCTCGACGCGGCCCTGATGGGGGCCGACGTCGTGGCGCTGCCCGGCTCGGTCATCGAGCAGCTGCTCCGGCACCCGCTGTCCGACGATCTTCGGGGCGGGAGGCCGTCGTGAAGGCCTCCGCCGACAGGATCCTGTATCTGGCCCGGGTGGTGCTGAAGAGCCTCAAGGAGAACCGGAACCTCGAGCAGAAATCCGACGACGAGACGGTGCGGCGCGCGGTCGTCCGGGAGCTGACGGACTCCTTCGCAGAGCTGGACGCGCTCGAGGAGAAGGTCCGCGCGTCCCTGGCCAAGCGCAAGGCGCTGTCGGAAAAAGACCGCGAGTTTCAGTTCACGCGGACGCTCGAGGACGAGCTCCGAAAGCATGGCGCCTGATAACCTACAGTAGATTTTTTATAAGTATAACAAAACAAGCCATTTGTAGTCTTATAACTGTATCTACTCGCAGGCTGGCTTAACTGGTCTCCGAGTAATACAATTGGCTCGATGGTGGTCCAATTGGATCCGAGCCAGATCAGTATCGACCGAACCGTCGGAGTTCCGCTCGCGGAGCAGGTCTACGACGCGATCGAGAGCCGCATCGCCGGCGGCCTGCTTTCGGAGAACAGCCGGCTTCCGACGACCCGCGATCTGGCGCTCGCTCTCGGAGTCAATCGCGGCACCGTCCAGACCGCCTACCGGCGCCTTCAGCAGCGCGGTCTGATCGCGGGAAGGGTCGGCAGCGGCACGGTCGTTTGCCGAAGCTCTCCCGCCGACTCCCCCTTTCGGCTGGCCGACATCCTCTCGCGCCGGGCTTGCGAGCTGCCCGAGGAGTCCCCCATCGCGATCGCCGAGCCGGTCGTCGCGGACTTTTCGCGCCTGGCGCCGGACGAACGGTTCTTCCCGCTCGAGGAATTCACGCGCACGCTCGCCTATGCCTGGAGCCGGCGCAAGGACCTCTGGCAGTACGCTCCCCCGCTCGGTCTCGAGGAGCTGCGGGCGGAGATCTCGAGGCGTCTTGCCGAGATCGGCCTGACGCGCTCGCCCGAGGAGATCCTCGTCGTCAGCGGCGCCCAGCAGGGACTCGACCTGCTCTTCCGGACCTTTGCCGACCCCTCGGACCTCGTGGCCATGGAATCGCCGACGTATTCGGGGGCGCTCACGCTGGCGCGCCTGGCGGGCGTCTCGATCCTGCCGCTTCCCATGGACGCCGGGGGCCCGGACCCCTCCGCGCTCTATGGCCGCCGCGTGAAGCTCTGCTACCTGATGCCCGAGCGCCAGAATCCGACCGGCATCACGACGGGGCCGCGCCGGCGGGAGGCCCTGCTCCAGGCGGCCCTCTCCGCGGGAGCGCTCATCGTCGAGGACGGCTACGAGGAGCCCGAGTCCGGCGAGCCGCCCCTCTCGGCGCGCGAGCCCCGGCGAACCGTGTGGCTCGGCACGCTGTCGAAGGACCTGGTTCCGGGGTTCCGCATCGGCTGGGTCGCCGCGGACCGGGCGATCGTCGAGCGGCTCGCCCGAATCAAGAAGGCGACGGACTTTCAGACGCCGGTCCCGCTCCAGGCCGCGGTAGCGGCGTTCCTTCGCGCCGGTGGCGACCGCAAGGTCCGCCAGGCGCGCGCCGAGGAGGTTTCCCAGCGCGCGGCGGTCGCGAAGCAGGCGTTGCGCGAGCACGTGCCGCAGATCACCTGGTGGGGAGGCGCCGGCGCGAATCCGCTCTTCTGGCTCCAGCTGCCGGAGGGTATGTCCGGACGGCGGGTCGCCGAAGCCGCCGGAGCGCGCGGCGTCGGGGTCGCGCCGGGGCAGGACTTCGACCCGCGAGGGGAGGACCGCCCCAACCTGCGGCTCTCCGTGTCGCGCGTGGAGCGGCGGGAGGTCGAGCGGGGGATCGCGATCCTGGGGGACGCGGTCAAGGACATGGAGTTGCGTTTGCGCGGCGCGTCGAGCGCGCCGGTCGTCTAGACGAAAGCAGGGAGGTTCGAAAGTGAGCACGAACGAGTCTTTCCGGTTGAAGGTCGGGCTGGCGGAGATGCTGAAGGGCGGCGTGATCATGGACGTGGTCAACGCCGAGCAGGCGAGGATCGCGGAGGCGGCCGGCGCGGCCGCGGTGATGGCGCTCGAGCGGGTGCCGGCCGACATCCGGCGCGACGGGGGAGTCGCGCGCATGTCGCCGGTCTCCAAGATCCGCGAGATCCAGCAGGCGGTCTCGATCCCGGTGATGGCCAAGTGCCGCATCGGCCACCTCGCCGAGGCGCGGGTGCTCGAGGCCCTGAAGGTCGACTTCATCGACGAGTCCGAGGTCCTGACGCCGGCCGACGAGGAAAACCACGTCTTCAAGCACGACTTCGCGGTCCCGTTCGTGTGCGGCTGCCGGAACCTCGGCGAGGCCCTGCGCCGGATCGGCGAGGGCGCGGCGATGATCCGGACGAAGGGGGAGGCGGGCACGGGCGACATCGTCCACGCCGTCCGGCACCTGCGCGAGGTCCACCGCGAGATCAAGATGCTCACGCAGCTGACGAAGGACGAGCTCATGGCCGCGGCCAAGCGGCTGCAGGCCCCGTTCGAGCTCGTCGTCGAGGTGGCCGAGAAGGGCAGGCTGCCGGTGCCCAACTTCGCGGCCGGCGGCATCGCGACGCCGTCGGACGCGGCGCTCTGCATGCAGCTCGGCGCCGAGGCCGTCTTCGTCGGCTCGGGCATCTTCAAGTCGGACGATCCGCAGCTCCGGGCCCGCGCGATCGTGCAGGCCACGACGCACTGGAAGGACGCGCAGGCGCTGCTCGCGGCCGAGGAGTCGCTCGGCTCGGGCATGAAGGGGATCGAGGCCGCGAGCCTCCCGCAGGAAGCGCAGCTCCAGACCCGCGGATGGTGAAGGAGAACGGGGGAGTCGCCGTTCTCGCGCTGCAGGGCGACTTCGAAGCGCACCGGAAGGCGCTGTCGCAGATCGGCGTCGAGAGCTTCGAGGCCAGGCGTCCGTCGCAGCTTTCGGGCGCCGCCGGGCTCATCATCCCGGGAGGCGAGTCCACGACGCTCTGGAAGTTTTTCGAGGCGGAGCCGTGGGCGGAGGCCTTTCGCGCCTTCGCGGCGAGCGGCCGTCCCGTGCTCGGCACCTGCGCCGGGGCGATCGTGCTCGCCAGGGAAGTCTCGAACCCGCCGCAGCCCGGCCTGGGGCTGATCGACGTCGCCATCGCCCGAAACGCCTATGGCCGGCAGGTCGACTCGTTCATCGCCGAGATCGCCGCGCCCGCGCTCGGCGCCCCGATGCCCGCCGTCTTCATCCGCGCGCCGCGGATCCTCTCGACCGGACCCGGCGTCGAGGTCCTCGGCACGCACGGGGGAGAGCCGGTCCTCGTGCGCCAGGGCAACGTCGTGGCGGCCACGTTTCACCCGGAACTGACGTCGGACCGGCGGCTCCACCGACTCCTCTTCGAGCCGTCGGCGGCGCGAAGGAGCGCGTGAGCCCATGAGCCTCGTCACGCTGGAGATCCGCGACGAGATCGCGGTCCTGACGCTCGACCGGCCGAAGGCCAACGCCTTCTCGCCGGACCTGGTCGGACAGCTCTCGGCGGCCCTGGAGGCGCAGGCCTCGGCGCGCGGGATCGTGCTCGCGTCGTCCTCGCCCGGCATCTTCTCGGCCGGCTGGGACCTGCCGCTCATCGTCGACTTCGACCGCAAGGCGATGGAGGAGTTCGTCGGCGCCTACTGCGACCTCGTGCGCCAGCTCTTCGTCATGGGACCGCCGGTCGTCGCCGCGCTGCCGGGGCACGCCGTCGCGGGCGGGCTCATCGTCGCGATGGCCGCCGACGAGCGGATCGTGGCGCAGGGCAAGGGCAAGTTCGGCCTCTCGGAGGTCGTCCTCGGCGTCTCGGTCCCGCAGTGCCTGATGGAGCCCTTCCGCCACGTCGTCGGACCGCGCGCCATGGAGCGGCTGGCCGCGACCGGCGAGAACGTCGGAGTCGATCAGGCGCTGTCGCTCGGCCTCGTCGACCGTGCCGTTGCCGCCGAGGAGCTCCTCGACCGCGCGGTCGAGCGGGCGCGGTTTCTCGCGGGGCTTTCCTCGGCGGCCTACGCGGCGATCAAGCTGCGCTCGCGCGCGGCCGCGATCGCGCGCTTCGACCAGGCCCGCGACCACGACCCGTTCCTGGACTTCTGGTTCTCGGAGGACGCGCGGTTCCGCGTCCGCGACATGGTGGCGAGGCTCACGAGCCGCGCGTGACGGCCACGCCCGCGCCTCCGCTTGCGATCGAGGAGATCCTCGAAGCCCTCGACCTCTCGAGGGCGCAGCCCGGCTCGGGCTTCCTCGAGGCGCTGTTCGCGCGCTTCAACGCGAAGGTCCCCTTCGAGAACGCCTCGAAGATCCTCCGCGACGCGGCGGTCACCGAGTTCGATTCGAAACCGCGCCCGCCGGAGGTCTTCTGGCGCGACCACCTCGAGCTCGGCACGGGCGGAACCTGTTTCGCGCGCGTCGCGGCGTTCGAAGCCCTCCTGCAGGAGCTCGGGTTTCGCACCCGCCGCGCGCTCGGGCGCGTGCGCAACCCCGAAGATCACGCGGTCCTCTTCGTCGAGACGCGCGACGGCGAAACGATCGTCGACGTCGGGTTCCCGCTGCCCGCGCTGCTGCCGGCCCGCACCGGCCGGGCCGAGACCCCGACCGGCGCGCTCCGCGTCGAGGCGGGGGAGGAGGGCTTCGCGATCGCGTTCGAGGGTGGCGTACCCGAGGGCCCGCGCTCGATCGAGATCGGCTCGGCCACGGCGCCGGGGGAGGCCTTTCTCGCACGCTGGCGTCAGACCTATCGAAGGGGCGCGCCGTTTCTCCAGGACGTGACGCTGCGCCGCGAGCTCGGCAACCGCGTGCTCGCATTCTCGCGGGGCGAGGCGCGGGTCGACGACCTGCACACGCGGCTGAGGATCCCGCTGCCCGGCGCGCGCGCGGCGGCCGTCGCGGCGCTCTTCGGCGTGGACGAGGACGTTCTCGCCCGGGCCTTCGCGATCGCCGGCGATCCGGCCCCGGCCGCGGCGGACACGACGCTCACGGCGTACCTGGAGACGAGCGCGTCCCCCGAAAGCGCCTTCGCGGCGATCGCGTCGCCGGCGGCCTACCGGCGGCTAGTCGAGGGCGTGGCCGAGGTCTCGCAGCTTCGGGAAACGCCGGGGGGCTTCCGGCTGACGCTGTCCGCGGGCGGTGAACCGGGCTCGAGCCTCGAGGAAGAGGTCGTCGCGGATCCGGCGGCTCAGCGGCTGACCGTCGCGCGGCGCTCCGGCGCGACCGAGCAACGCTCGTCGTGGCGGGTCCAGGTTCGGGAGGGTCGGACCTGGCTCCAGCGGGAGTGGACGCTGCCGGGTTCGCGCGAGGACCTGCTCCGAAACGACTCTCTGCGCGGACGGCTCGCCGGCACGCTCGCGGTCGACCTGCTGGCCTGGGGGAGGCTGCTCTAGAGGCGACGCGCGGGACACAATGGCACGCCTCGACGGACACCGGAAGCCCGCGCAGGCATGAGATAACAGCCCCTCGTGAGCAGTGCCCGGCCCGCCGCCCGATCGTTCGACCGCTCGCTCGTCGAGGGCCCGATCGGCCCGGCCGTCTGGAAGATCGCGTGGCCGACGATGCTGCAGAACGTCATCGCGGGCCTGCAGGGGATCATCGACCACGCGATGGTCGGGCACTTCGTGGGCTACACGGCCAACGCGGCGATCGGGGTGAGCTGGCAGATCGTGATCGTGGTGATCGTGTTCGCGAGCTCGGTCTTCAGCGGCATGGGGGTGCTCGTCGCGCGGTTTGCCGGGGCCAACCAGCCCGACAAGGTCAACCGCGTGGTCTACCAGGCCTTCCTGACGGCGGCCGGGATGTCGCTCGTCCTCGGGGCCGTGGGATGGCTCGCGGCGCCGAGCCTGCTCCGGCTCGTCAACGCGACGCCCGCGGTCGCCGCCGAGGCGCTGCCGTTCCTGCGGGCGATGCTCGTCGGCATCCTCGGGATGATGGTCTTCTTTCTCCTGAGCGGCGCCTTCCGCGCGGCCGGCGACGCGCGCACGCCGCTGCGGCTCGGGGTGACCATGACGGCCCTCACGATCGCGTTCAACGTGGTGCTCATCCCGCGGTTCGGGACCCTCGGCGCCGCGCTCGGGACGATCGCGAGCAGCACGATCGTGTCCGCGTGGGGGCTGTGGCGGATGCGGCGGCCGGACTCGGTGATCCACCTCGCGCCCGGCATGGACAAGGCGCCGGACATGGCGATCATCCGCGCGCTCTTCCGGTTCGGCCTGCCCACGGGCGTCCAGGGCATCGCGATGAACGTGGCGGGCGTGCTGCTGCTGCGGTTCATCGGATCGCTCCCCCGGAGCGCCGAGTCCCAGGCGGCCTACGCGATCGGGTACACGGAGCTCTTCTCGCTGATCACGTGGACCTCGGTGGGCCTGATGGGAGCCGCGGCGGCCATCGCCGGGCAGAACCTCGGCGCGGGCCGGCCCGAGCGCGTGGCCGAGGGCGTGCGGGTCGCCTCGCGGATCGGTCTGTGCCTGGCGGCCGCGGTCGGCATTCTCTTCCTCGCCGTGCCGAATCTCCTGCTCGCGAGCTTCGGCATGAAGGACCCCGTGGTTCTCTCGCTCGGCCAGCAGCTTCTGCGCTACCTCGCCGTCTCGGGGCTCTTCGTCACGGTGGCGCTGTGCTACACGGGGGCGCTGCAGGGCACCGGCGACACCCGGGGCCCGCTCTACATCTCGATCGTGTCGCAGATCGTCGTGCCGCTCGGCCTCTGCGCCGTGCTCGAGGCCGCGGGCCGGCTGACCCCCGGCGGCATCTGGACGGCGATCGTGCTCGGGCACATGACCCGGTGCGGGTTGAGTGTCGCGAGGTTCCGGCTGCAGAAGTGGCGGTCAATCCAGGTCGCGATTCCGTCCTGATCGCGCGGCCGTAACCCATTCGGAGGCTCCATGAACGAATCCGGTCTCTTGTCCCGCTGGCGCGCGGCGGCTCCCTATCTCCTGAGCGTCCTGCGGATCGTCGCCGGGTTTCTCTTCATGCAGGTCGGCACGGCGACGCTCTTCGCGTTCCCGGCGGCCGTCATGCCGGGAGGGGGGACGGCGCCCCTCGGGTCCCTGGGCTGGTTCGCGGGCGTACTTCAGGGGTTCGGGGGCCTCTTCCTCCTGCTCGGTCTCTTCACCCGCCCGGTCGCATTCCTGCTTTCCGGAGAAATGGCCGTCGCGTATTTCAAGTTCCACGCCCCCCAGGGGCTCTGGCCCCTCCTCAACCAGGGCACCGATGCCGTTTTCTACTGCTTCCTGTGGCTTTACCTGTCGGCCGCGGGGGGCGGTCCCTGGAGCCTCGACGCCCTGAGGACGCGGAAGGTCGCGGTGTCGATCTGAGGGGTTCCCGTTCGTCAACATCACAGGAGCCAGGGTCGACACCCGGTCGAGGTCGTCCGGGGCCCGGTTCCGGCAAGTCCAAAGGAGACAGGCAATGCGAGTGATGGTGCTGGTCAGGGCCACGAAGGATTCCGAGGCGGGGACGCTGCCCGACGAGAAGCTCATGAGCGACATGGGCAAGTTCAACGAGGAGCTCGTCAAGGCCGGGGTGATGCTCGCGGGCGAAGGGCTCCACCCGAGCTCGAAGGGCAAGCGCGTCCGGTTCTCCGGTTCGAAGCGGACCGTGGCCGACGGCCCGTTCGCCGAGACCAAGGAGCTCATCGCCGGATACTGGCTCTGGCAGGTCCGGTCGATGGAGGAGGCCGTCGAGTGGCTCAAGCGCTCTCCGAACCCGTTTCCGGGGGTGGATTCGGAGGTCGAGATCCGGCCGGTCTACGAGGCCGAGGACTTCGGCGACGAGTTCACGCCGGAGCTGCGCGAGCAGGAAGAGCGTCTGCGCGCGCAGATCGACGCGAAGAAGTAGCGGTGGGCGGGCTACTCCCGGGGGTCGTCCCCCGGGAGCCGGTCCGCGAGCTTCGCGACGCGCTGCGCCAGGCGGGCGTCGCCGAGCTTTTCGGCCACCGCGTCGAAGCCCCGGGTTGGACCGCGCCAGCGGAGCGCGTCCACCTCGGAAAAGAGCGGCGCGCCCGTCTTGAGCGTCGCGAGCGACTTGAAGAGCAGCGCGTCCGCGCGACGCTCGCCGAGGACCTCCGGAGGGAAGTCTTCGATCGGGCCGTGTTTCGCGATCCAGCGCCCTGCGGTCTTCGGCCCGCAGCCCGGGATTCCGGGGTACCCGTCGGCCGCGTCGCCGACGAGAGCGAGGTAGTCGGGAATGCGGTCGGGGAAGACGCCGAATTTCTGGAAGACGGCCTGCGCGTCGCGAATCGCGCCGCTCTTCCGGTCGACCTGGACGACGCGGTCGCCTACGACGCACTGGGCGAGGTCCTTGTCGGGCGTCCAGATGCAGACTTTTTCGACGCGCTCGTCCCGTGCCGCGATCGCCGCCGCGGAGGCGAGCGCGTCGTCGGCCTCGAGCTCGACCATCGGCCAGACGACGATCCCCATGGCGCAAAGCGAGTCCTCGAGCGGGTGAAACTGCGCCCAGAGAGCCGGGTCCATGCCTTCGCCGGTCTTGTAGTCCGGCCAGAGGTCGTTGCGGAACGACTCGATGACGTGATCGGTCGCGACCCCGAGGCGCGTCGCCCCGCCTTCCAGCATCTGCGCGACGGTGTGGAGGACGCCCGCCACCGCCCCGAGAGGAGGATCCTCGCCCCTTCCGCGCCGGATCCCGTAGAAGTGGCGGAAGAGCTCGTAGGTGCCGTCGAGCAGATGGACGATCATGCGCCCCGGGACTGTATCGGAGGAAGATGGCTCTCGATCGTTTGAATCGCAACTCGAAACCGAGGAGGTGAACGATGGCGGTCTACGTCGACGGGTTTCTGCTGGCGGTGCCGAAAAAGAAGATCGAGGCGTACCGGCGCATGTCCGCGAAGGCCGGGAAGATCTGGCGCGAGCACGGCGCGCTCGAATACCGCGAGTGCGTCGGCGACGACCTGAAGAAGGCCGCGGCCCCGTTCAAGCGCGGCGTGAAGCTGAAGGCGGGGGAGGCGGTGGTCTTCTCCTGGATCCTCTACAAGTCGCGCGCGCACCGCGATCGCGTCAACGCGAAGGTGATGAAGGACCCGCGCATCGCGGGCATGATGGTCGGAGAAGAAATGCCCTTCGACGTGAGACGCATGGGCTACGGCGGCTTCCGGGTCTTCGTCGAGGCCTAGCCGATCGCCAGCACCGCGGAGCCCCGGGCGACGCGCCGCGAGTGGATCGGGCTCGCGGTGATCGCCCTGCCGTGCGTCCTCTATTCGATGGACCTCTCGGTGCTGAACCTCGCGGTGCCGGCGCTGTCGGCGGAGCTGAAGCCGAGCGCCTCGGAGCTGCTGTGGATCGTCGACATCTACGGGTTCCTCGTCGCCGGGTCGCTCATCACGATGGGCACCCTCGGCGACCGGATCGGCCGGCGGCGACTGCTCATGATCGGCGCGGTCGCCTTCGGCGTCGCCTCGGTCGTGGCCGCCTTCTCGACGTCCACGGGGATGCTGATCGCGGCGCGCGCCCTGCTCGGGATCGCGGGGGCGACGCTGGCCCCCTCGACGCTGTCGCTGATCCGGAACATGTTCCACGACCCGGGGCAGCGCACGGTCGCGATCTCGGTGTGGATGACGAGCTACTCGGTCGGCGGCGCGATCGGGCCGCTCGTGGGCGGCGTGATGCTGCAGCACTTCCCGTGGGGCTCCGTGTTCCTGCTCGCCGTGCCGGTGATGGCGGTGCTGCTCGTGGCGGGGCCGAGGCTGCTGCCCGAGTTCCGCGACCCCGGCGCGGGCCGCCTGGATCTGGCGAGCGCGGCCCTGTCGCTGGCGAGCGTGCTGTCGGTGATCTACGGCGTCAAGCGCGCCGCCGAGCACGGACCGGGATGGGTGCCCGCGCTGACGGTCGCGGCGGGTGTGGCGCTCGGCACCGTCTTCCTGCGGCGGCAGCGCATGCTCGCGGATCCGCTGATCGATCTCGCCCTGTTCCGCTCGCCGGCCTTCAGCGCGGCCCTCGTGACCTACACGCTCGCGCTCTTCGTCGCGTTCGGGGCCTTCATCTTCATCGCGCAGTACCTCCAGCTCGTCCTCGGGCTCGCGCCGCTCGAGTCGGGTCTCTGGACGGTTCCCTGGTCGCTCGGCTTCATCCTGGGGTCGCTCGCCACGCCGGCGCTCGCGCGGAGGTTTCGACCCTCGGCAGTCATCGCCGCCGGCCTCGTCCTGGCGTCGATCGGCTTCGGGGTCCTGACGCAGGTCGGCGCGACCTCGGGGATCGCCGTGATCGTGGCGGCGTCGATCCTCTTCTCGATCGGCCTGTCCCCGGCGATCACGCTCGTCACGGACCGGGTCCTGAGCTCGGCCCCGCCCGAGCGGGCCGGAACGGCCTCGGCGCTCTCGGAGACGAGCGCGGAGCTCGGCGGGGCGCTCGGGATCGCCGTCCTCGGCAGCGTCGGGACCGCCGTCTACCGCGGGGCGATGGCCGGTGCCGTGCCGGCGGCCGTGCCGCCGGGCGCGGCCGAGGCGGCCCGCAGCACGCTCGGCGGGGCGGTGATCGCGGCGGCGGAGCTGGCCGACCCGCTCCGGGTCGAGCTGCTCTCGGCGGCCCGCGACGCCTTCACGCGCGGGTTCCAGCGGGCGGCGCTCGTCTCCGCCTTCGTCTCGGCGGGCCTCGCCGTGCTCTCGGCCGTCATGCTCCGGGACAGGCCGCCCGAGGCGCGCTGAGCCCGCGGAGGAAGCCTCAGAACCGGAAGGACCGCTCCGACTCGAGCAGGCGCAGCCGCGGTTCGTCGAGGGCGGCGACTTCCCGCCGGATCCTCGAGAGCGAGGGCGGTTTCACGTGGTACAGGAAAACCGGCACGCGTGGCGGCGCCTTGGCGAGCTCGCCCGGCAGCAGCTGCGGGGTCAGGTGGCAGGAGGCCTCGGCCACGGCCGCCTGCGCGTTGGAAAACGAGACCTCGAGAAAAATCGCCTTCAGGTCCCGCGCGCGCCTGGCGCGCACCCAGAGCCGGCGCGTCGGCATGGTGTCGCCCGAGAAGAGGACCGAGCGCCCGGGCTTCGAAACGAGGTAGCCGTAGGCCGGAACCACGTGGTCGACGGGGACGGGAGTGAAGCTCAGCCCGCCCGCCCGGAGCGTGCGCCCGGCCGGCACGGGCCGGTAGACGATCGTGGGCTTCGCGCGCGAAGGCAGCCGCGAGAAGTCCGGCCAGGTCGCGTCGTTGAAGACGTGGCGCGCGAGCGTCGAAAGCACGGGAGGCGGCGCGACGAGCTCGAGCGGCCGCTCGCGGCCGTAGATGTTCTCGATCAGGAAGGGCAGCGAGGCGATGTGGTCGAAGTGCGCGTGCGTCAGGACGACGCGCCGGATGCGCCGCTGGGCCGCGAGCGGCAGGGTGTCGGTCAGGCTGCCGGCGTCGAGGGCCGTCTCACCATCGATGAGAAACGTCGTCATCCGGCAGCCGGGTGCGGAGCCGCCGTACGGGCCGAGGGCCCTGATCGCGAGGGCTTTCCGGGGAATCACGTTGGCGCGATTGTAAGGCAGAGATCAGGGTCAGTAAGCAGTCAGCAGTGAGCCGGGCTGCGCCGGATGGCCTCGCTTACTGCTTACCGCTTACCGATCCTAGAAGTCCTGCCCCAGGTAGAAGAAGAGCTTGAAGTCCGAGAGCGACTGATTGAAGTTCCACTGCTTGGCGAAGTCGAAGTGCAGCGGCAGGCCGAGGAAGGTCGTCTGGATGCCGAAGCCCCAGTCCGAGAATCCGCCCTCCGAGCCGTTGCATCCTTCCGGCAGCCCGTTGCCGCAGAGGGTGTAGTCGCTCCAGAACTGCCACGGCTGCCCCTTCAGCGCGGCGCCGCCGACGTCGATGAACACCTTGCCGCGGATCTCCCGGAAGCCGAGGATCGGGGTGGCGATGAAATCGATCAGCGGGAACCGGAACTCGACGTTCAGGAACCCGGCGGTGTTGCCGTAGAGGCTGTAGACCGGGAAGGTGCGCAGCGTGTCGATGCCGCCGAACGCGAGCACGTCCGGCAGGGCGCCCGCGGCCCGGAAGCCGTAGAGGCGGACGGCGAAGAGCGAGCGGCGCGTGACCTTGAAGTAGTGGCGCAGGTCGAGCGTCGTGTCGAAGGTCAGCGTCGTCTGGTCGAGATCGGGAAACAGCTCCGAGGGGACATTGCACGCCGTGCCGCTGAGGCACGGGGCCCAGGTGACGCCGAGGGCGACCTTGCGCCCGGAGATCGGTCCGAAGGACTCGTACTGCGTCGTGTCGCCGACCAGCCGCGCGCCGATCGAGGGAAAGTCGTTCTGGGTCGGGATGATTCTCCGGCGGTCTTCCGCCTGGTCCCAGATCGGGTACCCGTTGTACTCGCGCGAGAGGTACCCGAGCGTGCCCTCGACCCGGTAGAAGCGGTTCAACGGGTAGGAGCCGAAGATGTTGCCGCCGATGTAGTTGTAGTTGCTCCGGGTGTCGACTTCGCCGTCGGCCCGGAGGATGTAGTAGTACTGGCGGTAGTAGAACGCCTCGATGCCTTTCTGCAGCCGCTTCGAGAGGTCGGCGTACTGCACGGTGGCGTTGGTGTAGCCCGAGATCGTCTGCAGGATGCCCGTGAGCCTGCGGTCGCCCAGGTCGTCGCCGAAGGTCAGGATCGTGTTCGACAGGAACTGCCCGTCGCTCGCCAGGCCCGCCAGGATCTGGGCGTCCTCGAGGAAGAGCTTGTGGCTCGGCCGGGTCATCTTCTCCGGGTCGATGGACACCTCGATCGACGGCTGGAAGGGAGCGATCGTCGCCGGGCCGGCGGGCGAGGGCGCGGGGTTCAGCTCGGCGAGCTTGCGGTACGGCTTCTTGACGTCGGTGACGTAGAGCATGAAGCGGCGCTTGAAGTACGCCGAGAAGATGAGCCGCTCGGTCCCGTCGCGGCCCTGGATGACGGCCGGCGAGAAGCAGCCGCCGACGACGTTGGTGAACATGTTCGTCTCGCCGGTTTCGAGGCTGACCGAGTAGATGTTGTAGACGCCGCCGTCGCGGTCCGAGGCGAAGAAGAGGCGCTTGCCGTCGGGCGAGAGCGAGGCGTCCTCGTCGTTGGAGTCGCCGTAGGTGATCTGCTCGCGCGAGCCGGCCACGCCCAGCTTGAACCGGAAGATCTTCGCCGTCGTGCCCTGGACGCCGGAGTAGTAGATCCACTGGCCGTCCGGCGAGAAGGTCGGGGCGAAGTCGAAGGAGCGATCCTGCGTCAGGTTCGTGATCGCCTTCGTGTCGAGGTTGTACGAGTAGATGTCGGCGTCCCCGCCCTTGAACGCCATGAACGCCACCGTCCGGCCGTCGGGGGAGAAGGCCGGGTTCAGCTGCTGATCGAGGCCCGGCATCGGGATCATCTGCTCGATCCTGCCGTCGAGGGCGTTCAGGAGCAGGAGCTCGCGGCCCCGCTCCTTGCGCACGAAGAAGGCGATCGTGTTCCCGTCGGGGGCGACCGCCAGGTCGACGCCTCCGACCGGTCCGGTCGTCAGCCACTGGGCGACGATGTACTCGTACTCGGTCTTGAAGCCCTTGGTGAGGTTCCGGAAGAGCTTGCGGTCCCGGGGCGACCACACGACGACGTTGGCGTCGTTGCCGAGCGTCGAGATGGCCGCGCCGAAATCGCCCGACGGGAACGGCCGCACGGAGACTTCGGCCGAGCCCTCGTCGGCCAGGCGGACGCTGTCGCCGAAATCGATCGGCTCGCCGCGCTCGGTCAGCATCCGGATGTAGCGCTGGCGCAGGTACCGCCGGAACCGGATGTCGAACTCTTCCCCCGAGAGGCCGAAGGTGCGCCTCAGGACGCGGTCGATGTTGGGCCCGAGCTGGCCGCGGTACTCGAAGACGAAGTCGCGCACGCCGTCCTTGCCCCACTCCGACTCGATGTAGTCGAAGACGGCGTGGCCGAACCGGTACGCGAAGAACCCGGTGATGCCGCGCTCCGCGATCTCGGGCACCTGGTCGGAGAGGACCGCGTCGCGCAGCACCATCTTGTCCCGGGCGTCCTCGTCGGAGGCGAAGTACGAGGCCATGCCCTCCGTCAGCCACTGCGGCGCGCCCGAGGTGTAGGCGCGGATGAAGCTGCCGCCGAAGAAGATCTCGAACTGGAAGACGTGCGTCAGCTCGTGCGCGACGAGCTTCTGCAGCTCCTCGTCCGGCATGTCGATCGGCAGGACCATGCGGTTGCGTGTCGGCAGCGCGAATGCGCCGAGGCCCTCGGGGATGAAGCCCGAGAGCGTGTTGGTCTGCTCGAACTCGGAGTGGGTCGCGTAATAGATGAGGTTGATCGGCTTGGGGATCTGGAAGTTGAGCTGGCGGGAGAGATCGTCGTACGCGCTCTCGGCGTAGGAGGCGACCTTCTGGAGCGAGACCTCCTCGCGGTCGTGGTAGAAGATCAGGAAGTGCGTCGACCGGTAGTTCTTCCACTTGAACGTGTCGTAGGCGATCTTGTTCTGGCCGAAGTACCCGTAGTACGGATCGAGGACCTGGGCCTGGGCGGCATGCGACCCGGCGAACGCGACAACGAAGACGGCGGCGGCGAGAAGGTTCTTCATGCGGGCCTCGGGCGGCTCAGTTGGTGAAGATGTAGCGCTCGGCTTCGCGGTCGCGCGCGACGAACGTGTTCAGGATCTGGCTCTCGAGCGAGAACAGGTTTTCGAAGAGGCCCTGCAGCTCGTCGGCGCGGCGGCTGCTCGTCTGGCGGAAGTCCTTGAACTGGTCCTGGAGGAGCTTTTCGCCCGTCTGCCCGTCGAAGACGAGAATCACGATGTCGAACATGAAGCCGGTCTGCTCGACGTACACCTGGCGGTAGTACGTGCGCCCGTCGATCGGCGAGGTGTACTCCTCGGTCTTGTAGCCGGAGCGGTCCTCGATCTTGAACTCGAGGCTTCCCGAGACGATGATCTCGGCTCCCGTCTGCAACCCGACCGACGCCCAGAACTCCTGGGCCTTGGCGAGCTCGGTCAGGCTCTGGGTCGGGAGCTTCAGGTCCGGGGGCGTCAGGATGATCTCGAACTGGGTCTTCTTCTCGAGCTGCTTCTTCATGAAACGGTGGTATTCGCCCTGGAGGTCGACGGTCGCGAGGCGCTTGTCGCGCGCCTTCTCCGCGTCGGTGACGAGGATGAAGGGCGCGAGCGCGATCCGCTCGTTGCCGCGCAGGGGCAGCTTGGGCTTGAGCGGAAGGCGCAGGCGCACCTGATCGACGCCGGCGAGCGCCGGAAAGGCGGCCAGAAGCAGCGCGATCGAAACGGCGACGAGCCTACGGCGCACTCGCGGCCTTTCCGGTCGTCTTCGTGTACGAGGTGTAGAACTCGGCGAAACGGGCGTAGTTGCGGCGGATGTAGTTGTTGTTCGGGTCGAGCTCGAGCGCCTTCTTGTACTCGGTGAGCGCGCGGGCGAAATCGCCGTTGGCCTCCATCGCGACCGCGAGGTTGTTGTGCGCGCGCGCGTTGCCCGGCTGTTTCGCGATCGCCTGCTCGTAGCGGAAGGCGGCTTCCCGCCAGTGGCCCTGCTTGGCGACGTCGGTCCCGAAGGCGATCTGCGTTTCGGCGCGCTCGGTATTGGAGTACGACGTGCACGCGCTCGCGACAAGAAGTAAGGTGAGGACCAACGTGCGGTTTCGTCTCAAGCGCTCGCCCGCCTCCCGTGTCGGGGTGGCTATTATAGGTTTCCCGTCGACGGGGAATCGGAGAATTGTCGACGCGGCGTCCATGAAAGATGGCTTAAGAACGTGAGCCCTCCGCCCTCCTCCCTGGCCCGCCGGGCCGCGCTCTCGTGGGCCCGGGGCAGCGTGACCCCGCAGCGGCTGTGGCCGGTCCTGCGCGCGCGCGGAGGCGTCGAAGGAGTCTTGTCCTCCGAAGAGGAGGACTTGTCCGCTTTTTTGGGCTCCCGGGAGCGCGCGCGGGCGGTGCTGCGCGCGGGAGACGACGCGGAGGCGGACCGCTGGGCCGCCCGCGTCGAGGCGGCGGGCGTGCGGCTGGTGACGGCTTTCGATCCCGAGTACCCGGCCGCCCTCGTCGAGATCGCCGACCCGCCCTTCCTCCTCTTCGCGCTCGGCCGCCTCGAGCGGCTCCGGCTGCCCGCGATCGCGATCGTGGGCTCCCGCGACGCATCGCGCTACGGCCGGGACGTGGCCGCGCGGCTGGCGCGGGAGATCGCGGGCGCGGGCGTGACGGTCGTGTCGGGCTTCGCCCGCGGCGTCGACGCGGCGGCCCACGAAGCGGCCCTCGAGGGCCCGGGCGGCACGATCGCCGTCCTCGGCTGCGGGGTCGACGTCGACTATCCGCGCGAGCACCGGCGCCTGAAGGAGCGTCTCGCCGCCGACCACCTCCTGCTGTCCGAGTACCCCCCGGGGACCGAGCCGCGCCCGCAGAACTTCCCGATCCGCAATCGCGTCATCGCCGGGCTCTCGGCCGGGATCGTCGTCGTCGAGGCCTCGCGCCGGTCGGGCTCGCTCATCACGGCCAGGCTCGCCGCCGACTTCGGACGCGACGTGTTCGCCGTGCCGGGCTCGGTCTTCTCGCCCACGTCGGAAGGCACGCACGCGCTGCTCAAGGACGGCGCGATCCTGTGCCGGGGCGCCGAGGACGTTCTCGCGGAGCTCTTCCCTTCGGTGGGGCGGCCGCGCGCGGCCGCGGCGGCGCCTTCCGTCGCGGTCGAGATTTCGGCCGAGGCGCGGCGTATGCTCGAACTGCTCGCGCGCGAAGATCTCTCGGCCGAGGAGCTCGCGCACGCGCTCGACCTGCCGGCGGCGACGGTTCTCGCCGGCCTCTTCGAGCTCGAGGCGGCGGGCCTGGCGCTGGCGGTCGAGGGCGGAAGGTATGGAGTGGAGCGGCGGTGAGGGAGAGTCGGTGGGCAGTCAGCAGTAAGCAGTAAGCCGTGAGCCAAACTCCTTTCCTGCTTACCGCTTACCGCCTACGGCTTACTCCCCGGGAATAGCCGGATGTTGCAGACAAGCGGAACGGTCGAGTTTGCGATTTCCAGTTTGATGTGAGACCGTCCCCGCCCCATATGGCCAAGTCCATCGTCATCGTCGAGTCGCCCGCGAAGGCCAAGACCCTCGAGAAGTTTCTCGGTAAGGGGTTCAAGGTCCTCGCGTCGTACGGCCATGTCCGGGATTTGCCGCGCAAGGGCCTCGGCATCGACCGCGGACATTCTTATGAGCCCACCTACGAGATCCTCGCCGGCAAAGAGAAGACGATCAACGAGCTGAAGAAGGCCGCGAAGGCGGCCGACAACGTCTATCTCGCCGCCGACCCGGACCGCGAGGGCGAGGCCATCTCCTGGCACCTCCAGCAGACCCTGCAACCGGGCGCCGGCAAGACGAAGTTCCAGCGGGTGCGCTTCAACGAGATCACGAAGAAGGCCGTGCTCGCGGCCATGGAGCAGGCGGGCGAGATCGACGGCCGGCGGGTCGACGCGCAGCAGGCGCGCAGGATCATCGACCGGCTCGTCGGCTACGAGGTCTCGGACCTGCTCTGGAAGAAGGTCTGGCGTGGCCTTTCCGCCGGGCGCGTGCAGACGGTCGCCCTGCGGATCATCTGCGAGCGCGAGAGCGAGATCGAGGCGTTCGTCCCGGTCGAGTACTGGGTGGTCGACGCGCGGCTCGAGGGGAGGATCCCGCCGGAGTTCACGGCGCGCCTCTCGTCCTTCGACGGCGAGAAGCTCAAGTTCGACGGCTCGGACCCGCGCCTGCCGGACGAGGCGTCGGCGAAGAAGGTTCTCGACGAAGTCGCGAAGGCCGCCTGGACCGTCTCCTCGGTCGAGACCTCCGAGCGCCGGAAGAACCCGGCGCCGCCCTTCATCACCTCGCAGCTCCAGCAGGCCGCGGCCCGCCGCGGCTTCGCCGTGCGGCGCACGATGCAGATCGCCCAGCGCCTCTACGAGGGTCGCGAGATTCCGGGGCGGGGCACGGTCGGCTTGATCACGTACATGCGCACGGACTCGACGCGCGTGTCCGCCGACGCGCTGACGGCGGTCCGCGAGCACATCGCCGCAAAGTACGGGCCCGAGTCGATGCCCGAGTCCCCGCGCTACTTCAAGAGCCGCCGCGACACGCAGGACGCGCACGAGGCCATCCGCCCGACGTACCTCGACCTTCCGCCCGACGAGGTCGCGAAGTACGTCGCCGGGGACGAGGCGAAGGTCTACCGGATCATCTGGGAGCGCTTCGTCGCCTCGCAGATGGCGCCCGCCGTCTACGACACGACCTCCGCCGACATCACGGCCGGGCGCGCGGTCTACCGGGCCTCCGGCTCGACTCTGAAGTTCGCGGGGTACCTGGCGGCGTACGGCGTCTCCGCCGAAGAGGACGACGACGCCGACAAGGACTCGCCGAAGCTGCCGCCGCTGACCCAGGGCGAGACCCTGAAGCTCGTCGAGGTCGTGCCCGAGAAGAAGGCCACCCAGCCGCCGCCTCGCTTCAACGAGGCCTCGCTCGTGAAGTTCCTCGAAGAGAACGGCATCGGCCGGCCCTCGACGTATGCCGAGATCCTCCGGAAGATCGAGGAGCGCCGGTACGTCCACCGCAAGGACCGCCGCTTCATCCCGACGGCCCTCGGGCGGACGGTCATCGAGCTGCTGATCCCGTACTTCGACGACTTCTTCGAGACCGCCTACACCGCGCGCATGGAGGAGGCGCTCGACGACGTCGAGGAGGGCAAGCTCTCCTGGACGAAGGCGCTCTCGGATTTCGACAAGACCTTCACGCGCGACCGCGACCGGGCGCTCGAAGGGATGGTCTCGGGCAAGGCCGGCATCCCGCTCGCCCAGGCGAAGAAGCTGAAGCTCTCGGCCGTCCCGGAGATGGACGAGAAGTGCCCCAAGTGCGGCAAGAAGCTGAAGCTCCGCATGGGGAAAAACGGCCTCTTCATCGCCTGCAGCGGCTACCCCGAGTGCACCTTCACGCAGGACATCCCGGACCCCGAGGAAGACGCCGTCGACATGTCGGAGATCGAGAAGACGACCTGCGACGAGTGCGGCGAGCCGATGAAGGTGCGCCAGAGCCGGACGGGCTCGACGTTCCTCGGCTGCACGGCGTATCCCAAGTGCCGGAACGTCGTGAACATCGCCGTCGCCGGCGGCAAGGCCGAGGCCAAGCCCGACGAGCCGACCGGCCTCGACTGCCCGCGCTGTGGCAACGGCCTGGTGCGGCGGCACGGGCGCTTCGGGGCGTACGTGTCGTGCTCGAACTACCCGGCGTGCAAGTACAAGCCGCCCAAGCCCGTCAAGGACACCGGCGTCCGGTGCCCCAAGGACGGCGGCATCATCGCCGAGCGCCGCGGGCGGTTCCGCCCCTTCTACGGCTGCATCAATTACCCCAACTGCGACTTCTCGCTGTCGGTGCGCCCGATCCCCGAGAAGTGCCCGCAGTGCGGCAACGCGTACCTGCTCTTCCGCGAGCGCAAGTCCGGCAACGTCTTCGCCTGCGACAAGGCGGGCTGCGGGTTCGAGAAGCCGCCGGGGGAGCTTCCGCCGATCGTCGAGTTCACGCCGGAGGCGCCGCCGGACGTGCCGGACGCGGTGGTCGTGGCGAAGGCGAAGAAGCGGTCCCCCCGGGCGAAGGCCGCCGCGGACGACGGCGACGCGAAGGCCGGCGCAACGAGAGTCGCGAAGCCTCGGGCAAAGCGGGCGGCGAGCCGTCCACCAACGTAAGACCCCCGGCAGTAGGCAACGCCGGCCGGAGGCCGACGGTAACTCAACTGCTCGCGTCACCTGTCATCCCGAGCGCTCGTCGCCCGTCAACCCGAGCGCCCATCAACCGTCGTCCCGAGCACTCAACGCCTGTCAACCCGAGGCTCATCGAACGTCATCCCGAGCGAAGCGAGGGATCCCGTGCTCTTGAGCCAGGGTCAGCTATCGAGTCCGGGATCCCTCGGGCCTGCGGCCCTCGGGATGACCGGCAACCGCTTGCGCGTCGCCGGTCAGTTCTCTCCGCCCGGGACCCCCGGGATGTTCAGGAACTTCCGGAACGGGTCCTTCCAGGGGAAGACCTGGGCGATCCGCCAGAGACGGTCGGTCAGCGGCGGTTTCGCCGCCGGGTTCTTGAAGCACTCGGCGCAGCGCGGAAGCTTCGAGAAGTCGCCCGCGCGGAATCCCTCTTCGATCGTCGCAAGAAACGGCGAGGCCGCGATCTCGGCGATCGACTTCTCCCGCACGTTGCCGAGCTTCTGGGTGCCGTCGTAGTCGTAGCAGCAGTGCGTGACGTCGCCGTTGCAGAGGATGACGAACCACTGGTACGGCGTCCCCTGGAAACAGCCGTAGTAGGCCTGGTGGAGCTCGGTGACCTCGGAGGTGTCGAGGCCCTCGCAGGTCTTCTGGATGATCGTCGCCTGGGGGTAGCGGTCGAGATGGAAGAACTCGCGGAAGCTCTTGACACTCTCGTCGTGAGTTTGGGTCGTGATCATGCGCTGGATCTCGACGACGATCTTTTTCCCCTTCGACATCTCGAGGAAACGCCGGATGTTCTCGACGACGACGTCGAACTTCCCGCCCTTCCTCACGATGGGGTAGACCTCGGGCTTGAGCGTGTCGATGCAGATGCGGATCTTCGAGAGCGACGAAGCCAGGATGTCCCTCGCCCACTGCTCGGACAGGAGCGTCCCGTTGGTCGAAACGCACACGCCCGGGAAGAGGTCGATCGCCTCGCAGAGCCGCTTGTAGAGGAAGGGCTCGCCCATCTCGTGGAGGTACTTCATCGGGAGCTTCAGCTCCCGCATCTGACGGGCGACGTCCTCGACCATGTCGAAGGGGGCGTCCTCGAAGGGCCGCGTCAGGACGTCCATCGGGCACATCCCGCACCGCAGGTTGCAGCGGGAGGTCAGCTCGAGCATGTACTTGAGGGAGTTCAGGCGCAGGCCGTTCTTGCCCTTGCTCATGGCGTGCGCCTCGCCTCGAGCCCCGCCATCGCCGCGACGACCGGCAGGGCGTTCTTCTTGTCGAAGAGGATCATCGTGCGGGCGTTGCACTCGTGCGTGCACTTGCAGAGGCGCGCGTGCTTGGCGGAGACGAACTCCCGCGCGGCTTCGCTTTCGCGGATCTTGGCCCAGTCGTAGCCCGACGCGCGGACGTTGCCGAGTACGTCCGAGATGAGCTCGCAGCCGTGCACGTTGCCTTCTTCCGTCAGGACGTACTCCCTTTCGCCGGCGAGGCAGAAACCCTCGAAGCCCCCGCCCTTCGCCTGGCGGCCGATGTACTCGAAGCGGCGGCGGTTGATCTCCCGCCGCGCCCGGGTCCGCGCGCCCTTCCAGCCGGCGCGGGCCTCGTCCGGAGGATAACGGAGGTCGATCGTCTTCGACAGCCGCAGATAGAGGTCGACGTCGAGGTTCTCCTTGACGGACGGGTCGAACGCCTCGCCGCGGACGAAGCCGAGCGAGTGATGGTTCGGCCGGTACTTCGCGTAGACGAACTCGCAGAAGGCCTCGATCTCTTTCTGGTTGTCCCGCATGAAGACGGTCGTGACGCCGGCCGTGAGGTTCGGCGTGCGCCGGGAGAGATCGATCAGCGCCTCCAGGGTCGCGAGCGCGCGGTCGTAGAGCCCGGGCACGGCGCGCACGCGGTCGTGGAATTCGCGGAAGCCGTCGATCGAGACGGTGACGCCGAGCGAAAGGTCCGGCGAGAAGGAGCAGATCTTCTCGGCCGCCCGCGCGATCTCGTCGGGGGAGAAGCCGTTGGTCGGGATCGAGGCCGAGAAGAACGCGCAGCGCTCGAAGTAGACCCGGATGAGCTCCGGCAGGTCGCGCCGGAGAAACGGCTCGCCGCCCGAGATCAGGAGCAGGCGGATCGGCGGCAGGGTCGCCGCGAAGCGGTCCATCTCCTCCAGGGTCAGCTCGTTCTTGCCGGCGTTGATCGGATAGAAGCAGTGCGCGCAGCGCGCGTTGCAGACGGACGTCACGAAGTGCGTCCACTGAGCGATCGAGTCCGTGGGAGCGATCCAGTCGCGGGCGAGGGCCAGGCCCTGGGCGAGCTTGCGGACGGTCATGCCGCGCGAGCCTCGAAGAACCCCTTGATTCGGGCGACCTCGCCGGTGAAGAGCCACGGGAAGAGCGCCAGCGCCCTGGCGCCGTGGCCCGCGCGGAGCATCCGGCCGACCGTGATCCAGAGGTGCGGGAAGAGGAAGAGCAGGGCGGGAAAGCGCACGAGCGACTTGCCCGGCCGGTCGTGGTCGCGGCGGGTCTCGTAGATCGTCCGCCCGCAGGCGACCTGCTTCTCCCAGAACGCGCTCCAGTCGAGCCGCTCGTGGCGGTGCGTCACCGCGATCGCGGGGTCGTACCACAGCCGTCCGCCCCGGGCCGTCACCGCCAGGGCGAAGACGGTGTCCTCGCCGGTGTTCGACTCGGGAAAGCGCACCGGCCCGATGGCGTCGCGCCGGTAGACGATCGCCATGGTGGGGATGTTCGCCTTCGCCGCGGGCTCGCCCGCGGCGATCCACTCGGAGTGATTGAGGTAGTAGTCGAGCTCGCCGTAGCGGCCGGGGCGTCCGTTGAGGATGCGCCCGCCGACGCCGACGATCGCCGGGTCGCTCGCGAAGGCACGCCGCGCGCGGGCGAGCCAGTCCGGGGGAGCCACGGCGTCCGCGTCGAGAAACCCCACGAGATCGCCCTCGGTCGCCTCGATGCCGACGTTGCGGGCCCCGCCGGCGTTGCGGCGGGAGGCGTTGCGAATCACCCGCGCTCCGGCCTGCCGCGCCGCGTCGGCCGAGCCGTCCGTCGAAGCGTCGTCCACGACCACGACCTCGGCCGGCGGCTCCGACTGGGCGAACGCCGAGGCGACGGCGTCGCCTACCGTGCGGGCGGCGTTGCGGCAGGGGACGACGACGCTGACGCGCATGAACCGGCCAGTCTATCTTGGGGTCAGGCCTTGATTCCGTACTCGAATGGTCCTCAACCGGTACAGATTCAAGGCCTGACCCCCGTTGGCGCCGCCGGCGGCGCAGCCCGCAGCAGGATCCGGTAGCGGAAGAGCCGCCCGATCCCCGGCACGCGCCAGAGGAGCTTCTCGATCCCGTGGACCACGGGAAAGGGCGCGGGCGAGTAGGTCATTTCGAGAAGCCGCCAGCCCGCCTCCTCGAGGAGCCGCCGGACCTCGCGCGGCCGCCGCACCGCGATGTGCTCGGGGAACTGCTTCAGGAGGACGTCGTGCGCCTTGAGCCTCTCGACGTAGTGCTCACGGTTGGGCGTGTAGGCCGCGAAGAGGCCGCCGGGTTTCAGGACCCGCGTCAGCGCCCGGAGCATCTGACGGACCGTCTCGTCGTCGACGTGCTCGAGCAGGTCGAAGGCGCCGGCCAGGTCGATCGAGGCGTCGGGGATCGGCTCGAGCGTCGCGACGTCTCCGCGGACGAAGCGGACGTTGGCGAGCCCGCGGCGCGCCCGTTCGGCCTCGGCAATCTCGAGGGCCCGCGCCGAGGCGTCGATGCCGACGGCCTCCTTCACGCGCGGGGCGAGCAGGAAGCAGACGTCGCCGCGGGCGCAGCCGAGGTCGAGGACGGTCTTCCCGGGCGAAGGGGAGGACAGCCGCAGGATGTCCCGGTCGCGCTCCATCCACTTGCGCTTTGGCGCGGCGAACGGCGTGACCCGGTGGAGCCCGTCGAAGTACTCGTCGGGGTAGAGGTCCGACTCGAAGGTCACGCCTCCATCTTAGGGCTCCCGCGTAGAATCGGCGCATGAAGGCCCCGTGGGAGAAGTTCTCCCTGCCGGGGGCGGAGCCGGCCTACGCGGTCGGGCGCTCGCCGGAGTTCGTGAAGACCATGCGCGCGATCTTCGGGCCGCTCGTCGAGCGCGTGACGAAGTTCCCGCCCGGCCGCCTGGCCTGGCTCATGGCCGAGGTGCCCGCCGAGGGCTCGCTCTCCGCCTTCTTCGCGGACCTCGAGAGGCGCCTGGAGCCGGCGGGCTCGCTCTGGGTCGTCTTTCCGAAGAAGCCCTTCCTCGCCGAGCTCGGATTCCCGTTCCTGTGGATCGACGTCCAGAAGGCGGGCCTGGCCGCGGGCCTCGTCGACAACAAGATCGCGGCCTTCTCGCCGCGGCTGACCTCGATCCGGTTCGTGATCCCCGTGGCGCGCCGAAAGGAGCGCGTCGCGTAAGACGCGCCTGGCTCGCGCCCGAGCCGTAGAATCTCCGCCATGAGACGACGACTTCGCCTCCCGGGTCTTCTCGTGATCGCCGTACTCGCGTCGGCGCCTCTGCCCGGCCGCGAGCTCCACTGGAGCTCGATCGACGTGCGCGCCCGCCTGGACGCGCAGGGCGCCCTTCACGTCGCCGAGAAGCAGGCGATGGTGTTCACGGGGGACTGGAACGGAGGGGAGCGGAGCTTCGACGTCCGTCCGGGGCAGTCGATCGCGCTCGAGTCGATCCACCGCATCGACCCCGACGGGACGCGGCACGAGCTCTCCCAGGGGGGCTCTCCGCGGTCGACGAATGGGGCTGGGGCGGCGAGAACGTCCTGCGCTGGCGAAGCCGCCTCCCGTCCGACCCCGAGTTCGCGAACACCGAGCTCGTTTACGAGATTGCCTACGTGCTCTCGGGAGTGCTCGTGAAGCAGGGGAGCACTTACCTTCTCGACCACAACTTCGGGCTGCCGGCGGCCGACTTTCCGATCCGCAAGCTTCGCGTCTCGCTCGAGCTCGACCCGGTGTGGAAGCCGGAGGGCGCGTTCCCGGGCGTTTACGAGAGCGGGGTCCTCTCTCCCCGGTCGAACTTCACCGTCACGGTGCCGCTGTCCTACACCGGCGGCGGCTCGCCGGTCGTGTCCGCATCGGTCATGACCCCGGCGGTCCGGCGCGGGCTGCTCGGCGTATTCGCGGCGGCGATCGTCCTCCTCTACCTCGCCTGGCGCCGCCGCGAAACCGCGCTCGGACGTTTCGCGCCCCTCACGCCGCCCGAGGCGATCGACCAGGCGTGGCTCGAGAAGGACCTCCTGAACCTCGCGCCCGAGGAGGCGGGAGCGCTGTGGGACGAGTCGATCGGCGCTCCGGAGGTCGCGGCGGTGCTCGCGCGGCTCTCGGCGGAAAGGAAGATCTCGACCGAAGCCAGCGGCAAGACGCTCTCGATGCGCCTCCTGGTGCCGGTCTCGGAACTTCAGGGCTACGACCGGGACCTCGTCCAGGCGCTCTTCTTCTCCGGGCGCACGGAGACCGACACCGACGCGATCAAGAAGCACTACAAGGCGAGCGGCTTCGACCCGTCCTCGAAGATCAAGCCGGGCCTCGAGGCGAAGCTGAAGACGCATGCGGACTTCCAGGACAAATCGCCCGTGACGGGGGGGCGGCTGACGGTGCTGCTCTTCCTGGGAGGCTTCGCCGTCCACGCCTACGCGGTCGTCTCGGATGTCGAGCCGCTCGGCGAGGCGATCGGCTCGGCGATCCTCCATCTGGTCCTCTTCGGCATCGGCGCGATCTTCGCGTGGGCGTTCCAGAAGCGCATCGACCGGCTCGACGCCTGGTCGCCGCTCCTGCTGTGGGTGCCGGCGCTGCTCTTCTGGTTCGCGTGGCTCGGCGTTCGGGAGGGTTCGCGCACTTCGACGATCGTCGTCATCGGGCAGATGCTCCTGCGCCTGGCGGTCGTGAGCGGTCTCTTCTTCATCGCGAAGACACGCAGCGGCCCGAAGCGCGTCGCCCGGCGCAAGTCGTTGGCTTCGGCGCGCCGCTACTTCGCCTCGGAGCTTTCCAGGCCCGCGCCGCGGCTGGAGGACTCGTGGTTCCCCTACGTCGTGGCCTTCGGCCTGACCTCGCAGGCGGACAAGTGGTTCAAGGCGCACGGTGCCGCGGCGGCCGCGACGGGCACGAGCACGTGGCGAGGCTCGTCGAGCGGCTCGTCCTCCTCGTCTTCGTCCTCGGGTGGCGGCTGGACGGGTGGCGGCGGCGCCTTCGGCGGGGCCGGCGCGTCCGGGACCTGGGCGGTCGCCGCGGGTGCGCTCGCGGCAGGGGTCTCGGCGCCGTCCTCCTCCTCGAGCGGCGGCGGCGGCGGGGGAGGCGGCGGGGGAAGCTCCGGCGGCGGTGGCGGCGGCGGCTGGTAGGGCCTCGGCGCGCCGGCCCATAGAATCGCGGCCGTGAGCGACACGGTCTCGATCGTCGGCGCGGGCCTCGCCGGGTCCGAGTGCGCCTGGCAGCTCGCCCGGCGGGGCCACCGCGTGCGCCTCTACGAGATGCGGCCGAAGGTGACGACCTCGGCGCACGAAACCGACCGCTGCGCGGAGCTCGTCTGCTCGAACTCCTTCCGCTCGGACAACCCGCGGAACGCCGTCGGGCTCATCAAGCGGGAGATGGAGACGCTCGACTCGCTCGTGATCCGCTCGGCGCGCGCGGCGGCGGTTCCGGCGGGAGACGCCCTCGCGATGGACCGGCACGTCTTCGCCGGTCTCGTGACCGACGCGATCGCGTCGCGGCCGGAGATCGAGCTCGTGCGCGAGGAAGTCACCGGGATCCCGCGCGAGGGGTTCGTCGTGATCGCGACGGGGCCGCTGACCTCGCCGGCCCTCGACTCCGCGATCGGGGAGCTCCTCGGCACCGAAGACCTCTACTTCTACGACTCGATGGCGCCGATCGTCGAGGCCTCCTCGCTCGACTTCTCGAAGATGTACGCGATGTCCCGCTACGGGAAGGGCGGGGGCGAGGACTACTGGAACTGCCCGCTCTCGCGCGAGGAGTACGAGCGGTTCCTGGACGCGCTCATCGCGGGCGAGACGGTGCCGATCAAAGACTTCGAGAAGGGCGTCTACTTCGAGGGGTGCCTGCCGATCGAGGTCATGGCCGAGCGGGGGCGCGAGACGCTGCGTCACGGCCCGATGAAGCCGATGGGGCTGCCGGACCCGAAGTCCGGAAGGCTCCCGTGGGCGGTCGTGCAGCTGCGGCAGGACGACCTGGCGAAGGAGCACTACAACATCGTCGGCTTCCAGACGAAGCTGAAGATCCCGGAGCAGCAGCGCGTCTTCCGGATGATCCCGGGCCTCGAGAACGCGGTCTTCGCGCGCTACGGGATGCTCCACCGCAACACCTACATCCACGCGCCGGCGCACCTCGACCGGTTCTTCCGCATGCGGCGACAGCCGCGGATCTTCTTCGCCGGCCAGATCACGGGGGTCGAAGGCTACGTCGAGAGCGCGGCGACGGGACTGGCGGTCGGGCTGGCGCTTTCGCAGATCCTCGAAGGCCGCGAGCCCGTGCCCGTGCCGTACACGACGGCGATCGGATCGCTCGCTCGCCACTGCTCCGAGCGGCCGCCCGAGGAGAAGTTCGAGCCCATGAACGTGACCTTCGGCCTGATCGAGGACACGTCCCACTCTCCCGTTCGCGACAAGCAGGTCCGGCGCCAGCGGATGGTCGACCGGGCCCTCGCCGCGATCGACGAGTGGAAGGGGCAGATCTCCGCGGCCCCCGCCGTCGTATCGTAGGCAGCCCGGAGGAACGCATGCCCACCTGGGACGACATCCAAGCGGCGCGCAAGCGCCTCGAGGGCGTGGCGCACCGCACGCCCGTTCTGCACTCGCGCCAGTTCGACGAGGAGTGCGGGGCCGAGGTCTACTTCAAGGCCGAGAACCTCCAGCGGGGCGGCGCGTTCAAGTTCCGCGGCGCCTACAACAAGATGAAGGCCGAGAGCGAGCGCGGCAAGGTCGACGCGGTCGTCGCGTTCTCGTCGGGAAACCACGCCCAGGCCGTCGCGCTCGTGGCGAAGCTCCTCGGGATGCGCGCCACGATCGTCATGCCGGCCGACGCGCCCCAGGCGAAGATCGACGCGACGCGCGGCTACGGCGCCGAGGTCGTGCTCTACGACCGGCAGATGCAGAGCCGCGACGACCTCGCGGCCCAGATCGCGCGCGAGAAGAACGCGCTGCTCGTCCCGCCCTTCGACGACGAGCTGATCATGGCGGGCGCGGCGACGGGCGCCGTCGAGCTTCTCGAGGAAGTCCCGGGCCTCGACGCCCTCGTCGTCTGCGTTTCGGGCGGAGGCCTGATCGGCGGCTGGGCGACGGCCGCGCGCCACATGCGCCCGGGGATCCGGGTCTACGGCGCGGAGCCCGCGACGGCCGACGACACCAAACGCTCGCTCGCGGCGGGGCATCGCGTGGAGGTCCGCGAGAACCCGACGATCGCCGACGGCCTGCGCGTCACGACGCCCGGCCGGCTGACCTTCCCGATCGTCCAGAAGAACGTCGAGGACGTCCTGCTCGTTTCCGACGACGAGATGGTCGAGACGCTGACCTTCATGCTCGAGCGCATGAAGGTCCTGGTCGAGCCTTCCGGCGCGGCCGCCGCGGCCGCCGTGCGCCACCGGAAGGCGGACTTCCGCGGCCAGAAGGTCGGCGTGGTTCTCTCGGGCGGGAACGTCGATCTGGCGAAGCTCACCGAGTACATCGCCTCCCGCCGGGCCGCGGCCGCCGTATGAGGCGTCCCCCGGGATCCCGGCGGCGGAGCCTTCGGGCTTCCTTAACCTTTGAAATGACGGGCGCAGATCCTGTAGGAAGGACGTCGTGAGGAGAGGTGTCGCCGCCGCCGCGCTCGTGGTCGCCGCCTTCGGGGCCGTGGCCTGCCGGAAGAAGGCGGAGGTCCCGGAAGGCGCCGTTTCCCGGCCGGCGATCGCGGCCGAGACCCCGGCCCCGGTAGGCGCCGACGCGAAGCGGTACGCCCTGCGGGGCGTGATCACGAAGATCGATCCCGCCCGCGCCCGGATCACGGTCGACCACGAGGAGATCCCGGGATTCATGTCGGCCATGACGATGGCTTTTCCGGTCCGCGACGATCCCAAGGTCATCGCGTTCCTGCGCCCCGGCGACCGGATCGAGGCCGTTCTCGTCGTCGACGACAACAGCACGTATTTCCTCGAGCAGGTCCTCACGAAGGGCTTCGTGCCCACGCCGACCCCGTTCGGAGGCGCGGGCGTGCGGCCCGAGCCGAACAAGGGCATCGCCGTCGGCGACACCGTGCCCGACTTCACGCTGACGGACCAGACCGGGGCGCCGGTGCGGCTCTCGCAGTTCCGGGGGCAGCCGGTGGCGGTGACGTTCGTCTACTCGCGCTGCCCGGTGGCGACCGCGTGCCCGCTGACGGTGGCGCGCTTTTCGAAGATCCAGGCCGGCCTCGCGAAGGAGAAGTTCGGCGCGCTCCTGACCGTCACGGTCGACCCGGAGAACGACACGCCGGCGGCATTGAAGGCCTACGCCACGTCGGTCGGCGCGGACCCGGCGCGCTGGAAGTTCCTGACGGGCGACCCGAAGGCCGTCGCGCGCGTGGCCGAGACCTTCGGCGTCCTCTACTACCCGGACAAGGGACAGATCGTGCACTCGCAGGTGGTCGCGATCGTCGATCCGGACGGGAAGCTCGCGACGATCCATTACGGCGAACAGTGGGAGCCCGAAACGGTGCTCCAGGACCTTCAGAAAGCGAGGAAAGGATGAGGCAGACCCGGCTTCTCGGAAGTCTCGTGTTCGGCTCGATCGCGGGCCTGGCGGTCGCAGCCTTCGCGGCGGAGACCAGGCCCTCGGAGACATTTGACAAGTACTGCGCCAAGTGCCACGGCGACGACGGCAAGGCCAAGACGATGAAGGGAAAGATGGTCAAGGCGCGCAACTTCACGGACGCCGAGTGGCAGGCGGGCGAGACCGACGAGGAGCTCATCCAGTCGGTCACCGAAGGCAAGGACGACATGCCCCCGTTCGGCAAGAAGCTGACGAAGGAGCAGATCGAGAGCCTGGTCAAGAACGACGTCCGGGGATTCGCGCCGAAGAAGGAGTAGGGGCGCCTCAGCAGGGGTCGCAGGGGCGGGGCTTGCCCCCGCCCTATCCGCGCGGCCGGATGCGCGCGCGCACTTCGGTCCAGGTGTTGGGGACGATCGGGAGCGGCGGGTCGTTGGGACCGCCGCTCCATTCTTTTTCGCGCCATTCCCCGACGGCGGCATCGAAGCCCTCCTCGAGCGTCCGCGACGCGGGATCGAGCCCGGTCACGGCGAGGAGTCCCGTCGGATAGGCCGGGATCAGGAAGGCCGTCAGGTCCGGCCGCATCCGCTGGAGGATCGGCACGATCTTCCACGCGTCGCCCGACCAGAAACCGGTGGTCCGCGTGCGGGCGGCCGTCGCCGGCGTCAGCGGGAGGCAGTCGTGGAAGAGGACGACCGAATCCGGCGCCGCGCACCGCTCCACGTGGATGAAGTCGCGCAGGGCCTGCTCGAAGAGGTGCAGCCCGTCGACGAACGCGAGATCGACCGGCCGGCCCGCGAGCGCCCGCCCGGCCTGCCCGGAGGCGAAGAACACGTCGCTCTCGACGGGGAAGAGAAGCGTCTCGGCGGAGAAGGCGCCGCCCTCTTTCGCGGCCGGGTCGACCCCGAGCGCGACCGTCGGCGGCCGCGCGAGCGACAGCGTCCGGCCGGCGTCCACGCCGATCTCGAGGTAGACCCGAGGGCGAAGGGCCTCGTGGAAGCGGGCGAGGTGCCCGAGGTAGTCCTCGCCCGGCAGCTTCGCCCGCGCCAGGCAGACGTGGGCGGGGAGGCAGTCGGGCGACAGCACCAACGCCTCCTCGCATGCCGCGATCGCTTCCGCGGCGCGCCCCGCCGCCAGCAGCTCCTCCGCCCGAAAAACGAGCGGGGTCAGGTCTCGTTTTTTCGGATCCCGGATCTCATCGGCCATCGGCCCGCGCCTCGTCGAAACCGAAAAATCCAGACCTGACCCCCATCTAATACACGGTGTCTTCGAGGGATACGCCGAAGAGGCCGGAGTACATTTTCGGGAAGAAGTGCGTGGATTTCTGCGGCAGGCGGTCGCCCGAGCCGACGACGGCTTCGACGTCCGAGACCGTCGTCGCGCGCATGAGGATCGCGGCCTGGGCCTTGCCCCCGGCGACCGCGGCGATCGCGCCGTCCGCGTCGGAGGTGAATGCGATCCGTTCGCCCTTCGCGATGGCGTCGGTCCGGACGCCGAGGAGCTTGTCGAAGAACGCGACCTCGAGCGCCGCGACGTCGAGGGCCTTCCACTCCTCCGAGCGCCCCTCGGGCCAGGGCAGGGCCTCCGGCTTCTCCTTGAGCGTCATCAACACGGGCTTCGAGGGCGGGGCGTGGAGGACGAAGGCGGGGAAGCGCCGGGCATGCGCCTCGAGCGCGGCGTGGGCCTCCTTCGGCGAGTCGAACTCCTTGAGCTCGAAATAGTCGCGCGCGGCGTGGAGCGTGCGGACCGGCCGCCAGTCGGGCATGTCGAAGAGAAGCCGGTGGATCGGCCGCACGATCACGCCGGGCGAGCTCATGTCGACGATCGCGCAGATCTTGTACCGGGCGCCCGGAAGCTTCTCGGCCGCCGGGTCTTTCGAGAACGCCAGGGCCGTCTCGTAGCGGTGGTGGCCGTCCGCGATGATGGCCCCGGCGTTCTTGACGAGGCCCTGGAGCTCGACGTGGGCGGCGTAGTCCGAGATCCGAAAGGCGTCGTGCCGCACGCCGTCGGGGCTCTCGGCGGTCAGGTGCGGCGTGCGCCGCGTCGAGAGCGCCGCCGAGAGGGGAGCGCGCGTCAGGAGAAAGATGAGCTCCAGGTCCGCCTTCGTCGCCGCGAGCAGCGCGAGGCGATCCGCCTTGGGCCTGGCGAGGGTCCGCTCGTGGGGCCGGATCGTTCCCGTCTCGTACTCCTCGAGCCGGACGAGACCCACGAGGGCCTCCCGGACCTCCGTCTTTCCGGCCTCGACGAAGGTCTGGCGGTAGTTCCAGAGCGCGGGGCGGCGCTCCTTCTCGAGGATTCCGGCGGCGAGCCAGTCGGCCTGGGTCTTCGCGGCCTCGGCGTACGGGTCCGCGCCGTCCTTTTTCGGGTGCGTGATCCGGACGATGTTCTCCGGGGCCTGCGCGTAGAGGCGCTCCTGGAGCTCCGCGGAGATCTGGTCGTACGGCGGCGCGAAAACGGCGGAGAGCCCGCGCTCGCGGATGACCCGCGGCGAGAAGCGAATCGAACGAAACGGTCGCAATTCCATGGCGGTGGATTCTAAGGCCGCCTTTGGGCCGCGCTACACTGAACGGGCGTGATCTCGCTTTCGCGGGCGATCGACGGATTTGCGAGCTACGTGGCCGACGAGCGTCGCTTTTCGCCGAGGACCGTCGAGGCCTACGGCAAGGATCTGCGGCGATTCACGGACTTCTGGGAGAGGCAGTTCGCGAACGAGCCGGCCGGCCGGACGCCGCTGGCGAAGGTCGACACGCTCGCCGTGCGGTCCTACCTGGCCCACCTTCACCGGGACGGCCTCGCCAGCCGCTCGCTCGCGAGGCACCTCTCGACGCTGCGCTCGTTCTTCCGCTGGGCCTGCCGCGAGGGCCATCTCGAGAAGAACCCGGCGCGCGGCCTGCCCTCGCCGCGGGTGCCGAAGGCGCTGCCGCGCGCGCTGACGCTGCCGGACACGGAAAAGCTGCTCGCGGCCGAGGAAGACGAGTCGTTCGTGCCCGAGCGCGAGCGCGCCCTCTTCGAGCTCCTCTACGCCACGGGCCTGCGGGTGTCGGAGGCCGCGGGCCTCGACCTCGGAGACGTCGACTTCCCGGCGCGCCTCGTGCGCGTCACCGGGAAGGGAAGCCGGGAGCGCATCGTTCCCTTCGGCGACGCGGCGGGCGAGGCCCTGCGCGAGTACCTGCCGTCGCGCGACGCGCTGCGCCACCGCGCGGGTGGGGAGTCGCGAGCCGAGCCCCTCTTCGTCAACGCCCGGGGCGGGCGCCTCACCCCGCGCTCGATGGCGCGGCTCCTCAAGCGACGGCTGCGCGCGGCGGGACTGCCCGAGGAGATCTCGCCGCACGCGCTGCGCCACACCTTCGCCACGCACCTGCTGCAGGCGGGCGCGGACCTGCGCGCGATCCAGGAGCTCCTGGGCCACGCCTCGCTCTCGACCACCCAGAAGTACACGCACCTGGACGCCGCCCGGCTGGCCGAGGTCTATCGGAATGCGCATCCCAAGGCGTAGTCGGGCCGCGGAGCTCCTGACTCTCGCCCTCGTCGCGGCGTGCGTCTCGGCGCAGACCGCACCCGCGCCCCCGCCCGTTCTCGCGGAGATCGACCGGACGATCCGCGAGCGGTTCTGGGATCCGAAGTTGAAGGGGGTCGACTGGACGGCCGCGGTGGCGAGGTCCGCCGCGGAGCTTTCGGCTTCGCCGGCGCCGGCCGCGCAGAACGCGATCTACGACCGTCTTCTCGCGAACCTCTCCGACTCGCACACGTTCCGCGTGCCGGCCGGCCGCCTGCCCGACCACGGCTGGGCGACGGCGGGGCTGCGCATCGGGCAGGACGGCGACGGCTATGCCGTCAAGGGCGTGGTCCCCGGCAGCTCCGCCGATCGGGCGGGCCTGCGCACGGGCGACCGGATTCTCGCCGTGGACGGCCGGAAGTACGGCTCCGCACGCGTCGACTTCCGCGATCTCTTCTTCGTGTTCGAGGGAGCCCCCGGCACGGCCGTCAGCGTCACGTGGCAACGCCCGGGCGGCGCGCCGAGAACCGACCGTCTGGTCCGCACGCCGGAGGAGCCGGGCGACGCGCTCGTCTGGAAGAGCGCGCGGGTCATCCGCAAGGACGGCAGGGCCTACGGCTACGCCCGGCTCTGGGGCATGAGCGCCGAGACCGCGCTCGTCGTCGTCGACATGCTCTCGGACCGCACGCTCGCGGCGCAGGGCCGCGCCGGGCTTTCGGAATGGCCCGCGATCGAGGGATTCCTCCTCGACGTGCGGGGCAACAGCGGCGGCTACGACCCCAACATCCTGCCGACGTTCCTGCGCGGCCACTGGAACACGGCGGACTACTACATCGTCGACCGCGACGCGAAGCGCCTCGTGCCGCCCATCTACAAGCCACTTCCGGTCGTCCTGCTGACGAACTCGGGGACCGCCTCGAACGCCGAGGCGCTGGCGCTGAAGTTCCGCGCGCATTCGATCGGCCCGATCGTCGGCGAGACGACGGCCGGCATGGCCAGCGGCGGCGCCGCGGCCGTCCGGCTCTCCGACGGCTCGATGCTCTGGTTCACCGAGCGCGCGATCGAGAGCCTGGACGGGAAGTTCTACGAGGGGCGGGGCGTCGAGCCGGACGTTCCGGTGGCGGACCGCGTGGGGGTCGCTGAAGGCGAGCAGGACGCGGTCATCGAGGCGGCGATCAAGGCGCTGGCAGGACCCTGAGGTATCCTCCCCCGATGCAGAAGTGGCACTCCACCACGGTCCTCTGCGTGCGCCACGGCGGCAAGGTGGCGATGGCCTCGGACGGCCAGGTCACCCTCGGCACCACGGTGATGAAGCAGACCGCGGCCAAAATCCGCCGGCTCGCGGGCGGCTCCGTCATCGCCGGCTTCGCGGGCTCCTCCGCGGACGCCTTCGCGCTCTTTTCCCGCTTCGAGGGCAAGCTCGACGAGCACCGGGGCAACCTCGAGCGCTCCGCGATCGAGCTCGCCAAGGACTGGCGCACGGACAAGATGCTCCGGCAGCTCGAGGCGCTCCTGATCGTCGCCGACCGTCAGAGCTCGCTCCTGATCTCGGGGACCGGCGACCTCATTTCGCCGGAGGAGGGCGTGCTCGCCATCGGCTCCGGCGGGGCCTACGCCCTGGCCGCCGCGCGCGCGCTCCTGAAGCACCGGTCGGACATGTCGGCGACGGAAGTCGCCCGCGAGGCGCTCCTGGTGGCTTCGCAGATCGACATCTACACCAACGACCACATCACGCTGGAAGAGCTCTGAGATGGTCTTCCTGATGCCGGGCGAGCAGGAAGCCCAGGCCCCGGCGGCCGCGGCGCGCACGCCCCGTGAGATCGTCGCCGAGCTCGACAAGTACGTCATCGGCCAGAAGCGGGCGAAGAAGGCCGTAGCGATCGCGCTCCGGAACCGCTGGCGCCGCCAGCGCCTCTCGCCCGAGATGTCGCGCGAGATCCTGCCGAAGAACATCCTCATGATGGGGCCGACGGGTGTGGGCAAGACCGAGATCGCGCGGCGCCTGGCGCGCCTGGCGGACGCTCCGTTCCTGAAGGTCGAGGCCTCGAAGTTCACCGAGGTCGGCTACGTCGGCCGCGACGTCGAGTCGATCGTGCGCGACCTGACCGAGGTTGCCGTCCAGATGGTCCGCGAGGAGAAGACGCTCGAGATCCGCGAACGCGCCCAGGGGCGGGCGGAGGCGCGCCTGCTCGATCTGCTCCTGCCGGCCGTGGGCGACGGCGAGGCGGAGGAGACGCGGGCGCGGTTTCGCACGATGCTGCGCGAGGGCAAGCTCGAGGACCGCATGGTCGAGGTCGAGGTCGCCGACAAGACGTTTCCGTCCTTCGAGATCGTGACGAACCAGGGCGTCGAGGAGATGGACATCAACGTCAAGGAGATGCTCCCCGGCCTCTTCGGCGGCAAGAAGAAGCGCCGCAAGACCTCCGTCTCCGAGGCGCGCCAGATCCTCCAGGCCGAGGAAGAGGGCCGCCTGATCGACCCGGGACAGGTCGCCCGCGAGGCCGTCGAGCGGGCGCAGTCCTCGGGCATCGTCTTTCTCGACGAGATCGACAAGGTGGCCGGCCGCGAGTCCGGCGGGCGCGGGCCCGACGTCTCGCGCGAGGGCGTGCAGCGGGACCTGCTGCCGATCGTCGAGGGCACCTCGGTCAACACCAAGTACGGTTTCGTCAAGACCGACCACGTGCTCTTCATCGCCGCGGGCGCCTTTCACGTCTCGAAGCCCTCGGACCTGATCCCGGAGCTCCAGGGCCGCTTCCCGATCCGCGTCGAGCTCGACTCGCTGACGGAAGCGGACTTCGTGCGGATCCTGACCGAGCCGGAGAACGCGCTCTTGAAGCAGTACCGGGCCCTGCTGGGCGCCGAGAAGGTCGACCTCTCCTTTTCGGAGGACGCGATCGGCGAGATCGCGCGGGACGCCGAGCGCGTCAACCGCGCCCTCGAGAACATCGGCGCGCGCCGCCTCCACACGATCCTCGAGCGCCTGCTCGAGGACATCTCGTTCGAGGGGCCCGAGAACGCGGGCAAGTCGATCCGGATCGAGATCTCCGACGTGCAGGGCGCGCTCGCCGATCTCGTCAAGGACGAGGACCTCTCGCGCTACGTGCTGTAGCGGCGCGCGCGCGCCGACGGACGAGGGAGGGGAAGTCGCTCCGGTATCCTCTCCCGAGGAAGTTCCACCTCGCATGAAACGCGTTCCTGCCGGCCTCGCGATCTGCCTTCTGGCGCTGGCCTGCGGCAAGAAGGGCGATCCGCAGCCGCCGCTGCCGCGCGGTCCCAACGCCGTCAAGGACCTCGCGGTCGAGCAGGAGGGCGACGACGCCGTCCTGACGTTCTCGTTCCCGGACCGGCTGCAGACGGGCGCGCCGCTGACGGACCTCGAGGCGATCGAGGTCTACCGCGTCGTCGACCCGCCGCCCGCGCTGACGACACCGCGTCCGACGGGGGCATCCGGTGCGGCGCCGTCCTCGGGCTCCTCGGGCGAGCTGCGGGGCCTGGGCACGACCGCGCGCCGCACCGCGACGAACGTACGCCTGGCGGAGGAGGCCTTCTACCAGAACGCGCAACTGGCCGCCGGGCTCTCGCTCCTCGCGATCAACGAGGCGACACAGGGCGCCTCGGTCGTCTACCGCGACTCGCTCCTGACACTGTTCACGCAGGAGAAGGGGCCTGAGCCACTCGCCTATGCCGTCGTGTCCGTGCGGAGGAACGGCGAGCGAAGCCCGCTGTCGAACATCGTCACGCTCACGCCCGACATCGCCCCCCAGGCGCCCGAGCTCCTGCCGCCGCTTCTTGAGGAAGGCCGCGTCTGCCTCGAGTGGACCGCCCCGACCCGAAAACGTCCTCCAGCAGCCGGTCGAGATCGGCGGTTACCGCGTCTACCGGCGCCCGCTCACGCAGGAGGAGTACGAGGCGCCGCTGACGGCGACCGCCGTGCCGGGCACGTCCTTCGTCGACATGACGGCTCCCTACGGCGTCGAGCTCGCCTACACGGTTCGGGCGGTGCTCGCGAAGAACCCGAAGATCGAAGGCCTCCCGGCCGAGGAGGTCGTCGCCGTGCCGCGCGACGTCTATCCGCCGAAGGCCCCCACGCGCGTCGACGCCCTCTCCGAGGGCAATCTCGTCCGGCTGCTCTGGGACCCCGTGGACACGCCCGACCTGGCGGGCTATCTGGTCTTCCGCTCCGAGGCGGGCGGCGCCCCGGTGCAGTTGACCAAGGACCCGATCCTCGACCCGTTCTTCAACGACCCCACCGCCCGGGTCGGACGGAGATACCGGTACACGGTCCTGGCCGTCGACCGCGCAGGCAATCGAAGCGCCCTCTCCCCGGAGGTCCTGGCCGAGCCGTTTTGAGAGATCGGCCTCCGGCATCCGGGCCGGCTCCGGTCGTAGGGGCGGCCCTTGTGGCCGCCCTCGGGCGGGGGCAAGCCCCGCCCCTACGAACCGGGGCTCGGACGCTTCAGTCATCGTTTACACTCCCGCTCCCATGTCCCTACCCTCGAAGTTCGTCAAGATGGCCGGCGGCGGGAACGACTTCCTGGTCTTCCAGGCCGACGGCCGCTCGCTCGCCGACGAGGATCGGCGGCGCCTCGCGCTCGTCTGCCGCCGCGGGCTCTCGGTCGGGGCCGATGGCGCGCTCTTCCTGACGCCCGACGGGCCCGGCCGCGTTCGCGTCGACTACCTGAATTCCGACGGCGGGCCCGCCACCTTCTGCGCCAACGGCACGCGCTGTGCCGCGCGCTACGCGGTTCGCCACGGCCTGGCCTCGGGGCCGAGCCTCGTCCTCGAGACGGGCTGGGGCCCGATCGCGGCCCGCGTCGACGGCGAGAGCGTCACGCTCGCGCTTCCGACCGTCCCGGCGCCCTCCGATCCGGTCCCGATCTCGGGGAAGGGCCTTCCTCCCACCGCGATTCCGATGAAGATCGGCGTTCCTCACCTCGTCGTCTTCATGCGCGGGGATCTCTCGAAGATGGACATCGAGCGGCTGGGGCCGCTCGTGCGGCACCATCCCGCGATGCCCGAGGGCGCCAACGCCAACTTCGTGCGCGGGGGCAAGGACAACCGCATCCAGGTGCGGACCTGGGAGCGGGGCGTCGAAGGCGAGACGCTCTCGTGCGGCTCGGGTGTCGTCGCCGCGGCGATCGTGGCCGGCCGCCAGGGCCTCGCCGTCTCGCCCGTCGTCTGCGAGACGAAGAGCGGCGTCGACCTGACGGTCGAGTTCTCCGACGAGAAGGACAATTTCACGAGCGTGCGCCTGACGGGCGACGCTCGCGAGGTCTACGCCGGCGAGCTCCTCGAGGAGGCGTGGCAGGCGTGAGCGCGACCGTCGCCTTCGGCTCTCCCGGCGCTCCGCCCTTCCCGTCCAAGATCGTCGCCGTCGGCAAGAACTACCGCGAGCACGCGGCGGAATTCGGCGGCGCCGCGCCCGAGGACGAGCCGCTCCTCTTCCTGAAGGCGCCTTCGGCGCTCGTCTTCGACGGCGGCGACATCGTGCTGCCGCCCGAGTCGGAGCGCGTGGACTACGAGGGCGAGCTCGCGCTCGTCATCGGCCGCCGCATCAAGTCCTGGCCGCAGGAGCGCTGGCTCGAGGCGCTCGCGGGCGTCTGCTGCGCCAACGACGTCACCGCCCGCGACCTCCAGAAGAAGGACAAGCAGTTCGCGCGCTCGAAGTCCTTCGACACGTTCTGCCCCGTCGGTCCGGCGATCGTGCCGGGCGTCGACCCGTCGGATCTCGCGATCGAGACCCGCCACAACGGTGTCGTGAAGCAGTCCTCTCGCACTTCGGCGATGGTCTTCTCGCCCGCCTTCCTCGTCGCCTACGTCTCTCGGATGATGACCCTGATGCCGGGCGACCTCATCCTGACCGGAACTCCCGCCGGCGTCGGGCCGCTGTCGCCGGGCGACGTCGTCGAGGTCGAGATCGAGCGGGTCGGCGTCCTGCGCAACCGCGTCGCGGCGCCCTAGCGCCCGGCGCGCGCCCACCAGTCGAGACCGCCGGAGGCGATTCCGGTCGAGGGCGAGAGGTCCCCGCCCGGCTCTCGCGTGGCCGGCGCTCGCCACGGGAACGGCACGACGGGAAACAGCAGATGATCGGTCGCGCCGTAGGCGCCCGTCGAGACGAGCGTGATCGCGACCGTGCCGCGCCGGTTGGCGTCGAGCAGCGTCTGGGGCAGCGGCACCGCGATCTCCGGGCGGTCTCTCCCGCCGTCCCCGGGCGAGGCGTAGAGGATCGCGCCGTCGGCGGACCGGACCTCGAGCCCCGCGCCCGTCGGGACGAGCGGCGGCGCGATCCGAACGTGCAGGGTCGCCGGCGGATTCGCCGGAAGCGACCCTCGCGGCAGCGGCTGCGTTATCGAGACGCCGGCGGCTTCGATCCGCCCCCACTCCCATGCGAGGCCGGAGGGTTGGCGTCGCAGCAGCAGGATCGCCGCGCCGACGAGGACGATCGCGGCCGCCGGCCGCCAGCGCCCCGACCCCCGCAGGCCGAACGCGGCGCAGGTTCCGAGCGCGAGGAGTCCCGGTAGCAGCGGCAGGCCGTAGCGAGGCAGCGAGCCGAGGACGAGGCTTTGAGCGACGATGAGTGCGACCAGAATCAACCCCATCGCCCGGACGGGCCGGCTGCGCGCCGGCGCGACGAGAAGAAGGGCGATCGCGCCGAGGATCAGGAATGGCGTCGCGAGCCGCGAGAACGTGGTCGCCGCTCGATAGGGCTCGGACCACCTCGCGTCGTAGTACTCGGTGCCGAGAAGGCCGTGGGTCAGCCGCCAGACCACCTGCCGCGTTGCGTCGGAGCCGCCACCCGAGATGACCGACGTCGGGATCGCAGCGCCGGGCGCGGGGATCCAGAGATCGTCCGCGCGGGCTTCGCGCAGCGTGTACGCGAGATCGCGAGGCGTTCCGCCCGGGCCGGGGGAGGTGGCGAGCCACACGGGCAGAACGAGTGCCGCGGCCGGGAAGCCGAGCGCGAAGAGCCCGCGCCACCGGCGGTCGAGCGTCATCCGCGCGGCGGCGAGTGCCGCGGCGATCACGCCGACGTTGGGGCGCACGAGAAAAAGAAAGCCCAACGCGAGGCCGCAGGCGGCGAGGGCCGCGGTGCGGCGCGGGGGCTCGAGGAGGACCGCGACCACGAGAAGAAAGAGCGCGGCGGCGAGGGGCTCGCTCATGACCGAGCTCGCCGCGTCGCGCGTGCGCAGAAAGAACGTCTCGACCAGGAAGACGGCGGCGCCGCAGGGAAACCCGAATCGGCGACCAACGACCAGCGAGGCGGCGCCGATCACCGCGACGAGCAGAAGGGACTGCACGACGACGACGCCCCGCGGCGATCCGCCTCCCAGGGCGAGGGCCGCGCGCAGGAAGAGCAGGTACCCCGGCTTGGCCGGGTGGTCGTGCGTTCCGGCGGCAGCGAGAATTCCCGCGCCCGCCCTCGCCCAGCCGAGGTCGATCTCGCTGTCGGACCAGAGCACGACCGGCGCGTAGAGCGCGGGCCACAGGTAGAGGGCGAGTCCCGCCGCTCCCAGGAAAGCGGCGAAGATCCCGCGGCGGCTCACAGCCGATCGAGCAGCGTCTCGGGCAGTCCTCCGAAGGCGCCCGAGGACATCAGAAGCAGGACGTCCCCCGGGCGCGCCTCGCGGCGGAGGATCCCGGGGATCTCGTCGTTCGCGTCGGGCGCGAAGGCGGGCCGTCCGCCGGCGGCGAACCGGCGCACGAGCGCCGCGCGGTCGATCTGGTTGTCCGGGCCGAGGCGCTGCGCGTGGAACACGGGGCCGACGACGAGGGCGTCGGCGGCGGCGAAGGCCCCGGCGTACTCCTCTTCGAACATCTTGCGGCCCGCCGTGTTCGAGCGCGGCTCGAAGAGGGCCCAGATCCGGCGGCCGGGAAACCGGGCGCGCGCGGCCTGGAGCGTGCCCGCCACGGCGGTGGGGTGATGGGCGAAGTCGTCGACGACGAGGATGCCGTTCTTCTCGCCCTTGACCTCGAGGCGGCGCTTGACGCCTCCGAAGCGCGGCAGGGCCCGGGCGATCTCGGTGTCGGAGAGGCCGAGCCCGCGCACGAGGGCGATCGCCCCGAGGGCGTTGCGGACGTTGTGAAGGCCGTTCAACGGCGAGGAGAGCCGGGTCGTGGGAAGGCCCGCCTCGAGGAGCGTGAACGCGGTCCCCTCCGGCCCGAAGACGATGTCGCGGGCGGAGAAGTCGGCGCCGGGGTCCTCGAGCGAAACGCGAACGACCGGCGCTCGCGAGCTCGCCGCCACGTCGACGACGCGCGGATCGTCGGCGTTGACGACGACGGCACCGTCCTCGGGGACGAGGCCGACGACCTTTCGGAACGCCTCGATCACCGCAGGCAGGTCCGGGTAGAGGTCCGCGTGGTCGAACTCGATGTTGCCGACGAAGAGGTGCTTCGGCTCGTAGTGGAGAAACTTCGGTCCGCGGTCGAAGAAGGCCGCGTTGTACTCGTCGCCCTCGAGGACGAAGTGCGGCCCCCGGCCCCGCCGGTACCCGCGGCCGAGGTTCTGCATCTGGCCGCCGACGATGAAGCCCGGATCGCGCCCGGAGTCGAGCAGAAGCCAGGCCGTCAGGGCCGAGGTCGTCGTCTTGCCGTGCGTTCCCGGTGACGACGACGGACGTCTTTCCCGGCAGGAGGTACTGGCGGACCGCCTGTGGCAGGGAGAGGACAGGCAGGCCCCGGCGAGCCGCTTCGGCGGCCTCGACGTTGTCGCGCAGGGCAGCGTTGCCGACGACGACGACGTCCGTGTCGGCCGGGAGATGCTCGGGAGCGAACCCCTCGGAAACCGGGATCCCCAGCCGCTCGAGCGTCGTGGACATGGGCGGGTAGAGGGCCCGGTCGCTGCCGGTGACCCGATGGCCCTCCTCGAGCAGGAGGGCCGCCAGGGGGACCATGGCCGTGCCCCCGATGGGCACGAAGTGAAAGCGGCGGTTTTCCGACATCTGACCCGGGGAGTCTGGTCTAATTGAAGGGTTTTCGGAAATAACCCCGAAATCCCGCGGGTTTCAGCGCTTCGGCATCCCGAAATACAGGAGGAAACTGAAGATGCGTCATGTCTCTGAAAATCGGCCGGCTCTCCGTTGCCGCGCTCCTGACGGCCGGGATCGCCCTGGCCCAGAAGCCCGCCGAGCCCGCCGCGCCCAGGCGGCCGCCAAGGCCGTCGCCGCCCCCAAGATCGACATCGTCCAGGAGACCAAGGACATGGGGACGGTCCCCAAGGGCCAGGTCATCGAGGCCGACTTCGTGATCAAGAACACCGGCGGCTCGGACCTGATCATCTCGGACGCCCGCCCGTCCTGCGGCTGCACCGTCTCCTCCTTCGACAAGGTGATCAAGCCCGGCGCCGAGGGCAAGGTCCACACCAGTGTCGACACCAAGAGCTTCGCCGGACCGATCTCCAAGTCCGTGCTCGTCGTCTCCAACGACCCCGACCGCCCGCAGATGAACCTCTTCGTCAAGGCGCTCGTCAAGCCGTTCGTCGACGTGGCGCCGCAGCAGTACGTGCGCTTCTCGGTCGTCAAGGGCGACGCGGCCTCGCAGGACGTGATCCTCATCTCCGAGGAGAAGGGCTTCAAGCCGACCGTCGCCGAGACGGCGCAGGCCTACGTCAAGGCCGAGGTTTCGCCGGCCGGCGACAAGGACAAGATCGCCGGGCGCCCGGGCGAGCAGTACAAGTTGAACGTCTCCGTCCTGGCGGACGCGCCCGAGGGGCTCCTGAACGCCCCGGTGCGCATCACGACCGGCGTCCAGCAGCAGCCGACCCTCGAGATCCCGGTCTCGGGCATCGTCCGGCCGCGCGTCTCGGTGTCGCCGATCACCGTCAACTTCGGCAACTTCACCGCGGGCAAGGACCCGATCACGCGCAACATCGTCGTGACCAACAACAAGCCGGGAACGCCGGTCAAGGTCACCAAGGCCGAGGTCAGCGTGCCGGGCTTCGTCACCGACGTGGTTCCGACCCAGGAGGGCGTCTCCTACACGGTCGTCGTCAAGGCCTCCGACAAGGTCAAGAAGGGGGCGGTCGACGGCAAGGTCACGCTCCACACGACCGACAAGGACAAAGGCGTCATCGAAATCCCGCTGAAGGGCGAAGCGCTCTAGTTCCCGTTCGACCCGATTCTCCAACGCCCCGGGCAACCGGGGCGTTTTCGTTTTTGCGGGAGGCGAAGCTACGGCGTCGGCACCGGCGTCGCGCTCGCCCCGATCTTCCCTGCCGTCACTTCGACGGACCATCCCAGCGCGGCGCCGGCGGTCGTGAGCAGCTCCCGCGCGTGCTCGACGGCCCGGGCCTCGATGCCCGAGTCCTTCGCGGCGCGGGCGAGCTGGCCGCGGGCCCACAGCATCCAGCGCGTGCGGTCCTGCGGCGTGATCGGGTTGAAGAGGCCGCCGTCCTCGTCGAACCACTCGAGGCGCGGGTCGATGGCGAGGATGCGGGGCGGCGGCAGGTCCACCTTCAGCAGCCGCTTCTCCGCGTCGGGCCGCACGTGAAAATCCGGCGACGTGAGGTCGAAGCCTGCGATGGCCTTGCCGCGCATCCGGATGGTCGCCGTCTTGGGGAAGTCGAAGATGAGAAACGTCTTTACTTCCTCGAAGCGCAGAACGTCGGTGATCTGGGCCTCGACGGTCGCCAGCTGCGCGATCTTTCGCATCGCGTCGACGACCGGGGCCGCGTCCACGCGCCGGGATTCGCGGACGGTCGTCGCGAGGCGCACGATCAACGCTGCGCTCGCGGCGGCGAAAAAGAGGGCCAGGGCCCAGGGGACGATCCGCGTGATGACTCGCACGGCGGCTATCTGGCCGCCACGAGCTCGTCACCCGGCCGCAGCGTGAAGTCGCCGGAGGGCGTGAAGCAGTAGCCACGCATCCCGTCGCCCAGGAACTGCAGAACGGGCTTCAGGTCCTGCGGCGAGGCCTGCGGCTCAGCGAGGGTGAAGCGCGAGAACTCGACGCAGGGGTCGGCGACCGAGACCACCGCGAGCCTGACGAGCGCGCCGGTCGAGGCGCTCCGGAAGGCGAGCCCGCGGGCGAAATCTTCGAGCCGGTGCACGCGCTCGGCCTCGATCAGGATGTTCTCGCCCGCGCAACCGGGCGCGACGCGCTCCCCGAAGCGCTCCCGCATCTTCCCGTAGTGGCTGGTGAAGCCGAAGGACACCTCGCGGCCGGGCTCGGCCTTCGAGGCGGGATGGTCCGCGTGGTGGACGTCGAAGACGACCTCGCCGTGCGCCGTCGCGCCCGCGGCGCCCCGGGGCGTGAGCAGGAGCTCCGTCACGGGCAGGAGGGGGCCGGGATCGTAGACGCGGTTCGGCCGCTCGCCGAGCTTCAGGCTCCCGGTCTGGACCTGCAGGCGGACGACGCGGCCGAGGGAGATCATCTTGCTCCCAGAGGGAGGATTCTCGCCCGCAGGGTCGTCTCGTCGACAGAGATCAGGGCTCCTCGTTCGAGATGGATTCGATAATCCTCCAGGGCTCGAGAAACGACGGCGCCCAGGCGCGTCGGAGTCACGTCCCGCGCGCGCAGTTGAAGCACGCTTGGCCGAGTCGAACCCCGGGCGGCGAGAATGGCCCCGAAGTCGAGGTCATGGGTGATGAGAATCGACCCGTGGCCGGCGGCCCAGTCCAGGATCTCTCGATCCGTCGCTCGGGGATCGCCTACCGAAGACCAGTGGAGGGCCTCGAAGCCCGCTTGCCGGAGGGTGTCGACCCAGGCGGGCGACAGGTTCATGTCGAGGAGGACCTTCACCCGCTCGTCAGCGGAAGCTCGATCTCTTCGGCGCGCCAAGCCGCATATGTCAGGGCCTGACGGATGTCGTCGTCTTCAAGGTAGGGGTACAGCGCTCGAATGTCAGCCGCCGTTTTCCCCGCCGCCACGAGGCCGACGACCATCCCCACGGTCACTCGCATTCCGCGGATGCAGGGCTTGCCGCCCATGACCTCCGGGCTCGTCGTGATGCGATCCAAGGCTTCCACCGGTCCTCCGCTGTCGACTCAATTATAGGGCTCGGACCCGCTTGAGCGACTTCAAGATGTCGCCGTTCCACGCGTAGGAGAGGCGCTTTCGTCCGCGCGCCGCGTTCTTCTGGAATGCATAGCCGTACAGGAGCGGCAGCGCGACCGAGGTCTCGATGAACGCCATCTCGTGGGTGGCCTTCTTCGAGACCTTGCCCCACGAGGTCGCCTCCGACAGGGTCGAGCCGCCGAGGCCGCCCCAGTGCGGCGCGTCGGTCGTGATCTGCAGCGCGTACTTGTGGCCGCCGGTGTCGAGGCCGAAGATGTAGGACATCACGATCGAGTCGTTGATGTAGTTCTTCGGGACGCCGCCGGAGACATAGACGGCCGCCGTCGCCGGGCTCTTCACGACGATCTGCGTGAGCTCGTAGTTGTCGGCGATCGAGCTGATGCGAAACGGCGTCCGTCCGGCCTTCCGCGCCCGGTGGTAGTGCTCGGTGAGGCCGATGCCGATCGACGAGTCGTTCAGGGCCGGCACGAAGAGAGGCACGCCGCGGCGCGCGCAGGCGCCGAGGATCGACCCCCGGTCCTTCTTCGCCTTCTGGGCCAGCAGCGCCAGGAACTGGCGCGAGGACATGGACTGGCCGGAGAGCGAGTCGGCGAAGCGCGAGACCGCCAGGTCGGTCGCCCAGTACTTCTCCTCGTCGATGAAGGTGTCGTAGAGCCGGTCGATGTAGAGGTCGCGCAGCTCCTTGTCGTCGGCGTCGGCGTGGCCGTGGTAGTGGCGGCCGCCGAGGACCTGGTAGTAGTCCTGCGAGATGATCGCGCCGGTCGAGACGACGACGTCGACCATGTTCTCCTCGATCAGGTCGACGATGACCTGGCGCATGCCGGCGGCGATGAGCGAGCCGGCGAGCCCGAGCATGATCGTCGGCCGCTGCCGGTCGCGGAGCATGGCCTCGAAGACCGCCGCGGCCTTGCCGAGCGCCCGGGCCTGGAACGAGGCCTCGCGGTAGGAATCGAGTAGCTGCGAGACGGTGGTCGACTTGCGGATCTTTACCGGCGTCGTCGGCCGGCCGAGGAGCGCTTTTTTCCGCCGGCGGTCGACGCCGACGCCCGCGGCGTGGACGTACTCTTTGGCGCTGTCGGCTCGTTTTCCTTTCGATCCCATCGGCGAGGCCCTCCCGAGAGTATTCGGTAGGCCGCCATGGCGGCGGCGTAGCCGGAGTCGATGTTGACCGCCGTGACCCCGTTGGCGCAGGAGTTGACGGCGGACAGGAGCGAGGCGAGGCCGCCGAACGCGGCGCCGTAGCCGCGCGAGGTCGGCACGGCGATGATCGGCTTGCCGACGAGGCCGGCGATCACCGAGAAGAGCGAGGCCTCCATGCCGGCGACGGCGAGGATGACGCTCGCGCGCTCGATCTCCTCCAGCCGCGACAGGAGGCGCAGGACGCCGGCGACCCCGACGTCCGGGACGATCGTCGAGGCGACCCCGAGGTACTCGAGCGCGCGGCCGGCCTCCGCGGCGACGGGCATGTCCGAGGTGCCGGCGGTGACGATCGCGACCGTGCCCTCGACGCGGGGCATGGGCTTGCCGACGGAGAGATGCAGCGTCTCCGAGCGCGGGTCGTAGTCGGCGCGCCCGGGCAGCGGCGTGACCGCGACCTCGGCCCACTGGTCGGGCGAGAGGCGGGTGACGAGGACGTCGTGCGCGCGGGAGAGCTGGCGGCAGATCTCGGCGATCTGCTCCGCGGTCTTGCCCTGGGCGAGGACGACCTCGGGAAAGCCGACGCGCCGGAGCCGGTCGAGATCGAGCGTGTAGTCCTGGCCGCGCATTCTGCGGGCATTCTATGCGGAGGTTGCGCCGTCGGGGCCGAAGCGTTATGGTTCGTCCCCTTCGCGCTCTTTGAATCGTTCGGCCAAGGGAAGTGGGTGTGATTCCCACGCGGCCCCCGCCACTGTCACCGGGGACGCCTCGGGCGGCAAACCACTGGATGCGATGGATCGGCACGAGCCGGTTGCGCGTCCGGGAAGGAGCCCGAAGGCGGAAGATCCGGAAGCCAGGAGACCTGCCGGACGACACGCTTCTCGCACGGGGCCACACGAGAGACGCGCCTTCGAATCCCCGGGGCGCGGGACGCTTCTCGACCGTTCGAGAAATCCGTCCTGTCGAACGGGAGGTTCGAATGGCGACCGCGGTCCCGCGGGTTTCCTCACATCGGCTTCTTTCCCCTCCGGTCCTCCTGGCGCTCGTCTTCCTCGCCGCGCCGGGCGTCGCGCGCGCCCAGCAGGTGCCTCCGGCCACCGAGAACATCGTCGTCACCGCCACGTCGGTGCCGGAGGACGAGAAGGACGTCGGTTCGGCGATCACCGTTGTGACCCGCGAGGAGCTCGAGCGGCACGAGTCCGCAGTCGTCTCCGACGTCCTGCGCTCGATTCCCGGCCTCGACGTCGTCCAGTACGGGACGCCGGGCTCGCTGACGTCGCTCTTCACCCGCGGCACGAACTCGACCCAGACGCTCGTCCTGATCGACGGCGTGCGCATGAACTCGCCCTACTTCTCCGGCTACGACTGGTCGGGGCTGACGACCGAGAACATCGACCGCATCGAGATCGCGCGCGGGCCCTTTTCCGCGCTCTACGGCTCGGACGCGATCGGCGGCGTCGTGCAGATCTTCACGCGGCCGGGGGCCGAGGGCGTGTCGGGCCGGGCGACGGGGGAGGCCGGCAACGAGGGCCAGGGGCAGGGCTCGGCCTTCGTCTCGGCGGGCGAGGGGCCGATCTCGGCTACGGCGAGCTATCGCTACGTCGCCTTCGACGGCGAACGCCCCAACGGCGACTGGCGGCAGCGCAACGGCTCGGCGAGCCTGCAGGCGCGCCTGTCCGAGAAGAGCCGGATCGGCTTCGAGTGGGGGTTGCTCGATGGCGAGGTCGGCAACCCCGGCCCGGTCGGTCTACCCTCGACGGCGCGGGGGACCACGCACGAGGCGCGCCTGTCGATGCCGGGCACCTTCGCGCTGTCCGACTCGAACCAGCTCGACGTGCTGCTCGCCGGCGTGAAGTCGCAGCCCACCTACACCGACACCGCCGGCGGCTACGCATCGCAGACCGACGCGCAGACGCTCCAGGCGAGCGTCTCGGACACGGCGAAGCTCGGCGCGCACACGCTGACGGCCTTCGCCTCGTGGCAGCGCTGGCAGGTCAGCGACGAGAGCAACTTCGGCGTGAACCTCGACGACGCGCGCACGACGCTCTGGGGCCTCGGCGCCCAGGACTCGGCCACCTTCGGCGCCGTCACGATCACGGCCGGCCTGCGCTACGACCGCTACTCGACCTACGGCGACGCGTGGAGCCCGCGCGGAACGATCTCGTGGCTCTCGGCCGACCGGCTCTGGAAGGTTCGCGCCTCGGGAGGCACCGGGTTCCGCGCCCCGTCGGTCGGCGAGCTCTACTACCCGTTCAGCGGGAACCCGGACCTGAAGCCCGAGCGGTCCGTGTCCGCGGAGGTCGGGGCCGAGCGCTACTTCGACGGCGGCCGCGCGGAGGTCTCGGTCTTCTGGAACGACCTCGACGACCTGATCGTCTACGACTTCGCGACCTTCAAGAACTACAACATCGGAAACGCCCGCACCTACGGCGTCGAGCTCGGCTGGCAGCAGACCGTCCTTCCCGAGCTCGCGGTCAACGTGACGTACATGTACCTGAAGACCGAGGACCTCGCGACGGGCGACCCGCTCCTGCGCCGTCCCGAGAACGGCGCGTCGCTCGGCGTCTCCTGGATGCCGATCCCGACGCTGAATCTCTCGCCGCGCCTGCTCTACGTCGGCCCGCGGGCGGACTCGAATCCGCTCACCGGCGACCCGGTCGAGGACCCGTCTTACCTCCGGGTCGACCTCGTCGCCCGCTGGCAGGCGACTGCGTACCTCGCGCCGTACCTGCGCATGATCAACCTGACCAACCACGCGTACGAGGAGGCGGCGGGCTATCCGGCGGCGGGAAGGCTCGTCGCCGGCGGATTGGACGTAAAGTTCTAGATCCATGCCACGCATCACACGGGTCTACACGCGCACCGGCGACGACGGGACGACGGCCCTGGGCGGCGGGCAGCGCGTGCCGAAGGACTCGATCCGGATCGCGGCCTACGGCACGGTCGACGAGCTCAACAGCCATCTGGGCGTCGTGGTCGCGGCGGGGGTCAACGAGATGCTCGGGCCCGCGCTCGCGGCGATCCAGAACGAGCTCTTTCACCTGGGCTCGGACCTCTGCATCCTCGAAGCGGACAAGGCGAAACGGCCGGCGCCGAAGATCGAGGAGCGCCACGTCCTCGCCCTCGAGGCTCTGATGGACAGCCTCTCGGAGGAGCTTTCGCCGCTCGAGAACTTCGTGCTCCCGGGCGGCTGCCCCGCGGCGGCCGAGCTTCACGTCGCGCGGACCGTCTGCCGCCGCGCCGAGCGCCTCGTGATCGCGCTCGCGCGCCGGGAAGCGGTCGGCGTCTTCACCGTGAAGTACCTGAATCGCCTCTCCGACGCTCTCTTCGTCATGGCGCGCCACGAGAACCGCCGGCGCGGCGTCCCGGACGTGCTCTGGGATAGCCGGGCGTAGAATGCCCGCCATGCGTCGCGCCGCCGGCATGCTGCTTCTCGCGCTCCTCGCGATTCCGGCGAGCCTGGCGCTGCCGTCGACGCGGATGGCGGGCGGAGAGGCCTGCGCGATGGCCTGCGATCACGGCACCGGAATGGCCTGCTGCTGCGAGTCGGGCACCGCCGGGACCTCGCTGCGCCGCTGCCCGACGCCGGCCGACTGGTTTCTTCAGTCACCGGTGATGCGGGTCGTCATGCCGGCGCTGCCGGACGGTCCCGCAGCGCCGCCGCTGGCGGGATTCCTCGCGCTCTTGACCGCCGGCCTCGTCCTTCGCGTCCTCCCGGAGCGCCCGGACCCGGTCCCGAAACTCCTTTCCTGATCCCGCTCGGTCGGCCTCTCCGGCATTTGGCCGGGGAGAGGAAAGGAGTCATCCATGAATCGCGGGAATCCCGCGCGCCGCCTCGCGGCGGTGCTGAGTTTGACGTTTCTCGGCCTGGGGCTCGCCTCCGCTCCCGCGCGCGCCTGCTCGATGTGCCGCTGCAGCGATCCGGTCTTCAGCGCCCTCGGCGAAGGGCTCTACAGTTACGGCGGCTTCCAGGTCGCGCTCGACTGGAACCGGCTCGACCAGACCCAGGGGGAGGAGCACGAGGCCGAAGAACATCGCATGAAACACGGCGAGGGGTTCGAGGAGCAGGTCCGCAACACGATGATCGCGACGCTGTCCTACGGCTTTCGCGAGCGCTTCACGATCGTGGCCCAGGTCCCGTACACCTGGAACGAGCTGACCGAGGGCCACGAGGTCGAGACGGCCGAGGGCCTCGCCGATCCGGCCTTCTTCGCGTACTTCCGTCTCTGGTCCTCGCCCTTCCAGTCGCCGCTCGGCCGGCGCGCCTGGATCTCGGCCGTCTTCTCGGTCAAGACGCCCTGGGGAGAGAACGACGTCTCGGAGGACGGCGAACGGCTGGACGAGCACGTGCAACCGGGGACCGGAGCGACCAATCTCTCCGGCGGCCTGGCGAGCCTCTATCTCATCGACGAGAAGTCGTCGCTCTACCTTTCCGCGGCCTACACCGGCACCGGGCGCAACGACTTCGGCTACAAGTACGGCGACAACGTCCAGGTCAATCTCGTGTACGACCGCAAGCTGACCGACTGGCTCGACGGCCTCGTGGAGTTGAACTTCCTCGACGCGGAGCACGACCAGGTCGACGAGCTCGGCGTGCCCGACCCGGACACGGGAGGCCAGAGCCTCTACGTCACGCCGCGCGTGGGCGTGAACGTCTTCAAGGGCCTCGTCGCCCGGGCCGCCGCCCAGTTTCCCGTGTGGGAGAACCTGAACGGCATCCAGGACATCAAGCCGGCATACACCGCCGGCCTGACGTACGTCTTCTGATCTATTCGTCCGTGCCCGTGTCGGTCGCGGCGCGGCGCTTGGGGTGGAACGCGTAGGCGAGGAGAAAGACCACCCCCAGCGCCGCATGCGACCAGCCGGTCCAGCGGACCGCGCCCCAGCCGACGAGGACCTGCACGAGGTAGCCGGAGAAGACGAGCGGCAGAACGAGCCAGAGCATCGAGACGCCGGTCCGGCGGCCGTTGGATTCGCCGTTCCGGATCCGGGCCAGGGCGTGACGGCGAAGCAGCAGCCCGATTCCGAAGATCGCCAGCGGCGCGACGAGAATGTGCGCCTTGGCGAGGCCCGGCTGCCAGGGGTGTCCCAGGCGCGAATCGGGGTCGGGGTTGTGGAGGAAGTATCGCGCGACGCCGTACGCGAGCCCCGTCAGCGAGACGGCGGCCAGCGCCGCGTGATTCCACCAGGCTTCCCAGCGTTTCATCGGGCGGACTCGGGCGCCGTCGGCGGATGGAGAACGCGGTGGAGCGCCAGGCAGCGTCGCGCGGCCTCGGTCGTCGCTCGCGCCGTGAGGGTCGCTCCCGTGATGGGCCGGATTCCGCGCTTCAACGAGAGCTCGTCGTCCAGGGGCTTGTCGGAGAACTGCGCATACCAGCCCGGCCGGGGCAGGTACTCCTCGGGCTCGTCGAAGGAGAGGACCTCGATGCGCCGGAGGCCACCCGAGAGATCGACGACGACCATGATCGTTTCGGGCGCCGTCCGGACCAGGTGCGCATCGAAATACGCGAAGCCGATCGGCTTGCCGTCCCGAGTGGCCTCGTAGAAGGTCGCGAGCGCGGCGGGCAGCGCCGCCTCGCCGGAGCGCTTCTGCGCCTCGCGGCGCTGTTCCTCCGTCAGGAACGCCGCCCGGCGCTCGACCGAGGCTCCCGGGAAGGCGAGCTTCAGCGCTTCCTCCTTCGTGAGGAAGACCTTCGCGTCGGCCACGACCGCAAGAGCGGCGCCGACGACGGCGATCACCCGGGTTCTCAGCATTCGACTCTCAAGGTTTGGCTAGAAAATGTATCCCAGCGACACGTTCCACTGGTTGACGCCCGTTTCCGCCGCGTTGTGGCGCTGCTGCCAGTCCGCCTTGAAGATCAGCTGATCGATCGGCTGGAAGCCCAGGCCCAGGGTCAGCTCGGTGTTGTCGTTGGCGGGATTGCGCGCGAAGCCGCTCGGCACCTCGGCCTGCGTGTCGTACTGCTCGTAGCGCACGTAGGGCGAGAGCGAAACCCTGGACCCGGCGAAGAGCGAGAAGAGGTCGAAGGCCCCCTGCACGTACCAGCCCTCCTGCCGGCTGCCCACGGACTGGGCTCCCGTGAAGCCGTTGGCTTCGTTGATCTCGGCGGCCTGTCCGATGGAGGAGCCCGCGTAGAGCGCTCGCAGCCACAGGCCCCGCCACTTCCAGTCGGCGTGGAAGTCGTAGACCGTCGTTCTCGCGGAGAGCTCGCTGCCGTCGACGGTCTGCCCCTGGCCGGTCTCGCCGGAGAAGACCGAGCCGCCGACGAGAAGCCCGTCGAGACCGACGAAGTCGAGCCTCCCCGACAGCGCCCAGTCGCGCCCGAGCGCCTCGGAGCCCTGCTGCCGGCCTCCGCGGATCCCGTTGGCCGCGGTGAAGCCCGCGGAGTCGAGGCTGCTCGTGACGTAGCCGCGGTAGGCGAAGGGACCCGCCTCGCCGTACATGCCGGCGCCGATCTCGCGCCAGGTCGTGGGCAGGATGAACCGCTCGACGTCCGGGCGCCGAGCGCCGAGGAAGGCCGTCGGCTCGTGCAGCTCGTTGACGAGACCCATCGGCACGAGGACGAGGCCCGTGCGGGCGTTGAGCTCGCGCGAGTGCATGTAGTCGACGTAGGCGAACTCGACCGCGACCTCTCCGCCCGCGTCTTCGCCGGTCAGGGCGTGCTCGTACTCGATCTCGGTGTTCAGGAGCCACTTGTCGTTGAACTTGTAGCCGAGGTACGCGACCGCGCGGAGGAAGTCGATCCGGTCGTTCCGGTTGGAGGGCGCTCCGTCCTGCCGGGCGTCGGCGAAGTTCTCGTAGAGCGCCTCGCCGTAGCCGCCGATCGAGACGCCCCGGCGGATCCCGTAGACCTTCGAGGCGGCGAGGCCGAGCCCGTACCGTTCGGCGGCACCTTCCTGCGTGGACGGTCCCGCGGGCGCGGGAGCGGCGGCGACCTGGGGCGCTCCCCCCGCCGCTTCGCCGAGCTTCATCGACTCGATCTCCTGCGCGAGGATGTCGACCTTGCGCTCGATCTCGGCGAGCCGGGCGTCGGTCGCGGGCGCCGTCGACGCGGCCTTCATGGCCTCGAGCTCCGAGCGCGTCTCGGCGAGAAGCCTCTCGAGACGTTGGATACGGTCTTCGGACGGCGCGGGAGCCGCCGGGATCGGTGTCGGCGACGGGACCTGCGCCGCGGCGGCCAGAGTTCCCGCGACGACGAAGGCACAGGCGGCGACGAACCTCGAGACTCGATGCATGGCGCGATTCCTCCTTACGGTTGGGTGCGGATCGGAAGGCCGTCCACGACGGTGGCGTCGGCCGAAACGACGAGGCGGGGGATGCCCGGGGTGAATCGGGCTTCGAGGCGGTCGTCCCGCTCCACGAGGAAGAGCGCTTCGTGGGCGACGCCGCCGGCGCGGAGGCGCTCGGAGAGGGCGAGACCCGCCTGGGGGCCGAGGACGAAAAGGGCGGTGGAGAGGATGTCGGCGTCGAGTCCGGTGGGCGCGACGACCGTCACGGATCCGAAGTCCGCGGCGGGCTCGCCCGTGCGCGGATCGAGAAGATGCCCGATGCGCCGGCCGGAGACGACGCGGGCCCGCTCGGAGTTGCCCGACGTGGACGCGGAGGCGTTCGCGAGGCGGAGAGTGGCGACGGCCCGGTCGCGGCGCCGGGGATCGGCGACCGAGACGGTCCAGTCACGCCCCTCGGCGTCCCGGCCGAATGCGATGACGTGCCCTCCGAAGTCGAGCAGCGCCCCGCGGCCCGCGGCGGCGAGCTTCCCCGCGGCGCGATCGAGCGCATAGCCCTTGCCCCAGGCGCCTTCCTCGATCCCGGACAGGGCGTCGAGCCTGATGGCCGTGCGGTGGACCGGGTCCAGGCGAAAGCGCTCGACGCCCGTCGCGGCGAGCGCCCGGGCCAGGTTCTCCGGGGACGGAATGCGTCCGGCCCCCCGCAGGTCCCAGGCGCGGACGAGGGGAAGGACCGTCGGATCGAAAGCTCCGCCGGTGCGCTTCGACCAGGCCAGGACGCCCTCGAGCAGGCCGAAGAGCTCGGCGCCGAGCGCGACGTCCCGGCCGACCTCGGCCTCGTTCAACCGCGAGAGCGGGCTGTCGCGCCAGCTCGTCAGGAGATCTTCCACGCGCGCGACCTCCACGACCGCGGTCTCCGAGGCGGCGAGCGCCCGCTCGCGGCTCGCGGCCACGACCGAGAGCTCGAGCCGCGTGCCCATGGCGGAAACGGACCGCTCTGCGAGGACCGGGGCGGCCGTCGTCGCCACGGCGCCGGCGAGGGCGAAGACGGCGAGCACTACGCGTTTCTCATTTGGATTGAGATTCAGTCTCAATCGCAAGACTAAGCCCGGGCCTCGCCGCCTGTCAAGCCGGGGGAGGCGCGTCTTCGCGGCCGTATTTTTGGCCGACCGGGTCTTCGAGTCGAGGCTGACCTCATAATGCGCGCGTGCTCGGGAGAGGCGCGCGGCCGGTCTTATTCGCGCTCGGCGCCATCCTGGCGGCGTCGGGGGCGTTCGCCGCCGAGAAGGCCCGCCCGGCCGCGAGCCCGCACGTCGAGATCGTCGCGAGGGCCGAGGTCGTCACCCCGCCCCGGCGGACGGCGGACAAGAACGGCCGCCGCTTGCTCGAGTTCGAGGTCACGCTCGACGCCTACACCCTGGCGGCCGAACAGCCGGCCGGCGCCGACCTCAAGGTCCCCGTCGACATGCAGGGGAGGGTCAGGATCGTGCACGACCTCGCGTGCGGGGGCGATCTCGCGCTCGCTCCCGGCGACCGCGTTGAGATGCAGGGCGAGTACGTGGATGTCCCGGGGGGCACGGACTTCATCCGCTTCACGCACGCCGCCGACGCGAAAGCCGGCTGCGGCGCGGGGAAAGGACCGGGCGGCTACCTGCGCCCGGTCGTTCCCGTGACGCCGACGCCCGCGGTCACGCCCCCGCGGCCCGCCGGCATCGTGCCCGATCAGCCGTACGTCGGCACGCCGTCGGCCGGAGCAAAGACCTACGCGGCGGTCCTGAAGATGAAACAGGCCGGCGCCTCCGACGAAGAGTTGCTGGAGGCGATCCGGTCCGGGAAGACGAACTACGCGCTTTCGACCGGCGACATTCAGCAGCTGCGCGCGGCCGGAATCTCTTCGCGGGTGATCGAGGCGATGCTGCAGTCGGGCCGCGCCGCCGTAACGCCCCGCCCGACGGCCGCCCCACCCCCGCCCTGAAGGGTCAGGCGGCGTGGGTGCGCGCGGTCGCCGGCGCCGATTCCCGCGCGCGCCACCGCTTCCACGCCAGGCCGCCGAGCCAGACCGTGGGAATGACGGCGAGCGCGTAGGCGAGAAGCTGGCCGATCTTCCCGTCCGGTCCGAGGATCTCGGTGGCATCGTGCACGGCCTGCGAGGCGGGGAAGAGCCGCGCCTCGGAGAGCTCGTGGACGCCGTAGAGCACGAGCTGCACAAGGAAGATCGCGAGGAACACGGCCGACACGTTCAGGAGCGCCTTCAGGTCCACGCCCCGGCCGAGGCGCGTCCAGAGAAACCCGATCGCGGCAGCCGCGAGAAGCCCCAGCGCGAGCCCGAGGAAGACCGACGAGGATTTCATCTGGAAGAGGGCCGTGGAGATCAGGAGCGCCGTCTCCATTCCCTCGCGCGTGATCATCAGCAGCGTGAAGGCGAAGACGCCCCAGAACGCCCGCGCCGGGTCGGCGGCGCTCGCGCTCGCTTCGATCCGGCCCTCGATGTCCGACTTCAGGCGCGAGGCGACCCGCTTCATGTAGACGAGCAGGCTCCCGACGAGGGCGGCGGCGGCGAGCGCCAGGATCCCCTCCCAGAGCGGCTGGTTGACGGCCTTGGAGAAGAACCACCCGGCGAGCGTGCAGCTGACGACGGAGGCCGCGAGCGCCGCGTAGACGGCCCGCGAGAGGGCCCGGCGCCCGGTGCGGGCGAGGTAGGAGAGCGTCAGGGCGATGATGAGGAAGGCCTCGATGCCTTCCCGGAGCGCGATCGTGAATCCCTGCCACATGGCCCGTCTCTCCCTTCCGCGGCTTGACTTGCGGCGCGGAAAGGGGAGACTATCGCAATTGAGACAGAGTCGCAATCCCATGGAAAAGCGTGAGCTCCAGATTTTTCGTAAGTACCTCGAACGGCGGGGGCTCAAGCTCACGCACGAGCGCCAGGCGCTCTTCGACGAGCTGTTCAGCCGGCATGAGCACGTCGAGGCGGATGAGCTCCTCGTGCGCCTGCGCTCCAAGCACAAGAAGATCTCCCGCGCGACGATCTACCGCACGCTCGAGCTGATGGTCGATGCCGGCATCGTCGGGCGCCTGCGCATCGGCGAGGCCGGGTACCGGTACGAGCGGCTGCGGGCGGGCGACCACCACGACCACCTGATCTGCGACCACTGCGGCCGCGTGATCGAGTTCTTCGAGGAGCGCATCGAGCAGCTCCAGGACGAAGTCGCCGAGCGCCACGGGTTCGTGCTGCTCTCCCACACGCACCAGATGCGGGGCATCTGCCGGTCGTGCCGCCCGCGCCGCAAGTCGTCGGAGGGCGGGGACGAGGAGGGAACCGGGGCCGGCCTCGTTCCGTTTACTTCCAGACCACGCGGATGAAGCGGCGCCCCAGGCGCAGCACGGAGGCCCCGGAGCCGGCGAGCTTCTCCTCGGGATCCCGGACCTCGCGCGGCTCGGACGCGCCGCCGGCGTAGACCTTCAGGGCGCCCTCCTCGAGCTTACGCCGCGCCTCGCGCATCGAGGGGCAGAGCCCGAGAGCCACGAGCGTCTTCGCGGCGGGCCCGCCGCCCTCGGCCGGAAGCTCCCGCGTCTCGACGTCCTCCGGCGCCTCGCCGCGCGAGAACGCCCGCCGGAAGTCCTCGGCGGCGCGCGCGGCGGCGTCGGCGCCGTGGAAGTCCGTCGCGATGCGGCGGGCGAGCTCGGCCTTGGCGTCCCGCGGGTTCTCCTGCCCGCCTTCGACGCGGCGGCGGCGCCCGGCAATCTCCATCGCCGGCGCGTCGGTCAGCAGCTCGTACCAGCTCCAGAGGAGCGCGTCCGGAATCGACATGACCCGGCCGTACATGTCGCCGGGAGGATCGAGGACCCCGATCGCGTTGCCGAGGGACTTCGACATCTTCTCGACGCCGTCGATCCCGACGAGCAGCGGCAGCGTCATCACGACCTGGGGCTCGAGGCCCTCGGCGCGCATCAGGTCGCGGCCGACGAGGAGATTGAAGAGCTGGTCCGTTCCGCCGAGCTCGACGTCGGCCTTCAGCGCCACCGAGTCGTAGCCCTGGGCGAGCGGATAGAGGAGCTCGTGAAGGGCGATCGGCTGGTTGGCCTTCCAGCGCTTCTGGAAGTCGTCGCGCTCGAGGATCCGCGCGACCGTCACCCGGGCCGCCAGCCGCACGATGCCGGCCGCGCCGAGGGCGTTCAGCCACTTCGAGTTGAACTCGATGACGGTCTTTTCCGGATCGAGGATTTTGAAGGCCTGCTTCGTGTACGTGCGGGCGTTTCCCTCGATCTCCTCCCGGGAGAGCTGGGGGCGCGTCGTCTTCTTCCCCGACGGGTCACCGATCGCCCCGGTGAAGTCGCCGATGACGAAGACGACCCGGTGTCCCGCGTCCTGGAAGTGGCGCATCTTGCGCAGGACCACGGTATGCCCCAGGTGGATGTCGGGCGCCGAGGGGTCGAAGCCGACTTTGACCGTCACCGGCCCGCGGGCGATCTTCCTCGCCAGGTCCGCCTCGTCGATCAGGTCGACGCAGCCGCGGCGCAGAAACTCGAGGGCGGACGAAGGGGAAGTCACGACGGCTGAGGATTATACGTGCGGCAACCTCAAGGATTCTTAAATCGGGGCTTGCGGGCGGCCCGCGCCGCATAGCCTCCGAAGTCTGAAGGGAGCGAGGTGACCATGCGGAAGTTCCTGGTGTTTCTATCGGCGGCTCTGGCGGGTGGATCGCTCCTGGCCGAGAGCCTGACGCTTCCGGCGGCGGCGTCGATCCAGGGGGGTGCGCCGTTCTTCTCGGACGTGCGCGCGTTCAACACGTCGTACACGGAGGACCTGACCGTCGAGGCGCGGTACCGCTGCTTCATCCCGAGCCCCTGCAACCCCACGACGCAGTCGGTGACGTTCACGCTGACGCCGCGGGAGTCGCGGGCGTTCAACGACATCGTGGTGTCCCAGTTCAACGCGCCCAACACGGCCGGCGGCATCGAGTTCGAGTTCTCGGGCGACAGCGATCAGCTCGTCGTGACGAGCCGGCTCTACTCGACCGAGCCCGAGCCGACGGTCGGGATGTTCATCCCGGGGCTGAAGAACTCCGAGGCGCACGCGACGACCGTGCTGACTTCGATCCGCAACGGCCCCCCCATTTTCGGGTTTCGCACCAACGTCGGCGTCTTCAACCGGGAGGATTCGGCCGTCAACGTGACGTTCACGATCTTCGACGGCGGCGCCCAGGTCGGAAACCCCGTCACGCGGTCGATCGCCGCGCACTCGGGCGCACAGGTCTCCGGCATCTTCGCCGCGGCGGGCCAGGCAGGACACGTCACGGCGAACGCGGTCGTCGTCGTCGCGGCGTCGAACGAGGTCTTCTCCTACGCCGCCGTCATCGACAACAACACGACCGACCCGATCTTCGTCCTGGGAGCCGAGGACCTTCCCCCGCAGCCGATCACGCCGGGCGTCACCCTGACGCCCACCCAGTCGGCATCGACTCCGACGCCGACCCCGACGCGCACTCCCACGCGGACTCCGACGCAGCCGTCGGGGAACATCACGCGGGTCGTCAGCGTCGGCGCGGGCGGCATCACGTCCTTCCGCGACGAGGCGAGCGGGAACAGCACGTCGACGATCCGGGTCGGCGACACGATCCGGTGGGAATGGGCCGGCGGCATGGAGCACTCCTCGACCTCCGGGCCGTGCCCGCCGTGCAACGGCGACGGCCTGTGGAACTCGGGCATCAAGACGAGCGGGACCTTCTCCCGGACGTTCACCCAAACGGGCTCGTTCCCTTACTTCTGCATACCGCACCAGTCGGACATGACCGGCACCGTCAACGTCAACCCCTGATCCCCGGCCGATTCCCGGCTTTCCGTTCCTCCTGGCCGCCCGAAAGGGCGGCTTTTTTCGTCGAGAGAGGCCGCGGGCAGGATGTTGTCCCGAACCGTCGAAAAGACTTCCGTTCCAGGGCGCTAGAATGGCCGCGTGACGCAAGCCAGGGAGTCGGACAAGGAAGCCCGGCCCGAGAATCCCGACGACGCGCGCGCGGCCGCCGCGGCCGCCAACCGCAAGCGCGCGGAACGGGACTGGGAGGAGAAGAAAAAGCACTGGCGCTCGATGGGCGTGCCGAAAGGGCTGCCGGCGAAGAAGTAGCCATGCGGCTCGAGAGCGCGGCGTTTGGCGACGGCGACCCGATCCCGCAGGTGCATTCCCGCGACGGCGCCGACTCTCACCCGGCCCTGTCGTGGTCCGGGGTCCCGAAGGAGGCGAAGAGTCTCGCGCTGGTCTGCGACGACCCCGACGCGCCCCGCGGCACCTGGGTCCACTGGGTGCTCTACGACTTGCCGGCATCGCTCGAGGCGCTTCCCGCGGCGGTCGCCAAGTCGGCCCGCCACCCCGCCGGCGGCACCCACGGCAAGAGCGATTACGGCGAGCTCGGCTGGGGCGGGCCCGCTCCTCCGCGCGGCCACGGCGTGCATCACTACGAGTTCCGGCTCTACGCCCTCGACGCCGTGCTCGGTCTCGCTCCGGGAGCGACGAAGGTCGAGCTCGAAGCGGCAATGAAGGGCCGCGTGCTCGCCGAGGTCCGCCTGACCGGAACGTACCGCCGCGATTGAAGGGCCCGCTCGTCTCGATCGAGCGCGAGGTGGTCGCGTGCCGGCGCTGCCCGCGCCTGGTGGCCTGGCGCGAAGAGGCGGCGCGGCATCCGCCGCGGCGGTTTGCCGGGCAGGCGTACTGGGCCAGGCCCGTCCCGGCGTTCGGCGACCCCCGGGCCCGGATCCTGCTCGTCGGTCTCGCCCCCGCGGCCAACGGCGCCAACCGCACAGGGCGCATGTTCACAGGCGACGAGTCGGGGAGGTTTCTCTTCGCGGCGCTTCATGCGGCGGGCCTTGCGAACCGGCCGGAATCGGTCGCGCGCGGCGACGGGCTCGAGCTTTCGGGGGCGCTCGTCACCGCGGCCTGCCGCTGCGCGCCGCCGGACAACCGGCCCCTGCCGGCAGAGCTCTCGAACTGTCGCGAGTACCTCGCGCGCGAGCTCGCGACGCTCGCCCGGCCGCGAGTGCTCGTGGCCCTCGGGGCGCTCGCCTTCACCGTCTGCCTCGAGGCGCTCGCGGCCGAAGGCGCGGTGCTGCCGAAGCCGAAGCCGCGGTTCGAGCACGGCGCGAGCTGCCGGATCGGCGAGGACCGTCTCCTCGCCACGTATCACCCGAGCCAGCAGAACACGTTCACGGGGAAGCTGACGCAGGCGATGCTGCGGAAGGTGCTGCGACAGGCGGCGAGGTTGGCGGGCCCGGAGTAGCGGCGGTCCCGTGGCTCCGTCCCCGGGCGCTCCGGCCAGGCGGGCGGGGACGGTCCGTCCACCAAAGGACGACCCTCGGCAGTAGGGGACGCCGGCCGCAGGCTGGCGGCAACTCAGCCCCGCCCCTACGGCTTTTTAAAGAGGGCGTCGAAGGCGGAGCGGGCGTCGTCCGGCGTGGCCTCGCCGCGGCTGCCGGTCAGGTCGAAGGTCTTCGCGGGCGCGAAGAAGGTGCAGTCGTTGGCGGCCTTCTTCGAGACGATCCGGGCCTTGATCGGCTGCGTGCATTCCAGGCGAGCGGAGGAGTCGAAGTAGGTGCACTGGCTGCAGGCGTGGAGGGCCGCGTCGCACTTGCGGCAGGTCGCGGAGAGACCGATCGAGTCGAGATCGAGGACTTTCTCCCCGCAGTGCTTGCAGCGAAAGACGACGGCCTTGGCCTGGTCGATGCCGCGGCCGCGCGGAGCGCCGTCGTCCCGATCCGGCCGGGGGCCGGAGGGGCGCCGGGGCGAGGAGTCGCGGTCGGACTCCTGGTAGCCGCGGTGGCGGTACTTGCGGTCGTCGCTCACGGGAACTTCTCGATTCTATAATCCGTTTCGTGAGCGAGCGATCGGAGCGGGCGCTCGAGCTCTGGCGCGAGGGCGCGGACCGGCTCCTGGCGGGCGACCTCGAGGACGCCATCGCCCTCTTCACGCGCTCGCTCGAGACCGAGCCGACCGCCGAGGCGTACACGTTCCGCGGCTGGGCCTACTCGTTCGCCGGCCGGCTGCCCGAAGCCATCGAGGAATGCCGGAAGGCGATCGCCACCGACCCGGATTTCGGGAACCCGTACAACGACATCGGCTGCTACCTCGTCGAGCAGGGCGACTCGGAGGGGGCAGTCGCCTGGTTCGAGAAGGCGAAGACGGCGCCGCGATACGAGCCGCGCCACTTCCCGTACCTGAACCTGGGGCGGCTCTACGCCGGGCGGGGCGACGTCGCCGAGGCTCTCCGGGAGTTCGAGGGCGCCCTGGCGGAGAGCCCGGGCGACCCCATGGCCCTGCGATTCCTCGCCGAGCTGCGCTTCCGGGTCAACTGAGCCGGGTCGTCCGGGAATCCCCGGCGGCCCCCGCACGGTTAACAGCGCGGGGGATAGAATCCCCGTCTTCGGAGGACACATTGAACGAATTCGAAATCACCCCGCAGGCCGCCTTCTCGCCCACGGCCGCCGCCACGGCGGAGCGGGTGACGGCGTTCCTGCGCAAGGTCTACGGCTGGATGTTCGTCGGCCTCGGCGTCACGGCGGCGGTCGCCCTCGGGGTGGCCGGCTCGCCGACGCTCACGCAGGCGATCTTCGGCAACAAGTTTCTCTTCTTCGGCCTGATGATCGCCGAGCTCGGCCTGGTCTTCTACCTGTCGGCGCGCGTCCAGAAGCTGGCCCCGGCCACGGCCTCCGGACTCTTTCTGCTCTACTCCGCGCTGAACGGGGCGACGCTGGCGATGATCTTCCTGGCCTACACCGGGACCTCGATCGCGACGACCTTCGCGGTGACGGCGGGCATGTTCGGCGCTCTCGCGCTCTACGGCACGACGACCAAGCGCAGCCTCGCCGGGGTCGGGCAGTTCATGTTCATGGGCCTGATCGGCGTGATCCTCGCATCGGTCGTCGGCATGTTCGTCAAGTCCGACGGGCTCCAGTTCGTGATCTCGATCGTCGGCGTCATCGTTTTCACCGGCCTGACGGCCTGGGACGCGCAGAAGCTGAAGGCGATGGCCGTGGCGGTGCCCGAGGGGCAGGTCGGCTCCTATGCCGTCGTCGGGGCGCTCTCGCTGTACCTCGACTTCATCAACCTGTTCCTGTTCATGCTGCGGTTCCTGGGCGGGCGGAGAGACTGAGAACGAGGGCGGGGACAAGCCCCGCCCCTACTCCGGCGCGCCGCTGCCGACGAGCGGCAGGTTCCCGATCGACGAATCCGCGGCGGCGACGGGCGTGCGGCCGTCGTCCTCGACCCGCATGGCCTCGCCCGGGTTCAGGAACAGGTTCGACTCCAGGCCGTACTGGCGCGTGTAGAGGTCGGCGTAACGGCCGCCGCGAGCGAGAAGGTCTTCGTGCCGTCCCCGCTCGGCGATGCGGCCGGCCTCGACGACGAGAATGAGGTCGGCGCGCCGGATCGTCGACAGGCGGTGGGCGATGACGAAGGTCGTCCGCCCCTTCATCAGCTCGGCCAGGCCCTCCTGGATGAGCGCCTCGCTTTCGCTGTCGAGCGAGGAGGTCGCCTCGTCGAGGATGAGGACGCGGGGATCGGCGAGGATCGCCCGCGCGATCGCGACCCGCTGGCGCTGGCCGCCGGAGAGCTTGACGCCCCGCTCGCCCACGATGGTCTCGTAGCCCTTGGGCAGCTTGACGACGAACTCGTCGCAGCGCGCGATCTCGGCGGCCCGCAGGACGTCCTCGCGGGAGGCTTCAGGGCGCGAGTAGGCGATGTTGTCGTAGACCGTTCCGTCGAAGAGGAAGTTGTCCTGGAAGACCACGCCGATCTGGCCGCGGTAGTCGGAGAGGCGGACCCTCGAGAGGTCCTTCCCGTCGACGAGGATCGCGCCCGAGGTGGGCCGATGAAACGCCGCGACGAGGCCGATGATCGTGCTCTTGCCGGACCCCGACGGGCCGACCAGGGCGGTCACGGTGCCCGGCGAAGCCACGAAGGACACGTCGTTCAGGACCGGGACGTTCTCCTCGTACGAGAACGAGACGTCCCGGAATTCGACCCTGCCCTCGAGGGGCGGGAGCGGCTCGCGCTCGCGGTCGCCGGCGTCCTCGGCGAGCTCGTCGCGCAGCTCGCGGATTCGCTCGAGGCCGGCGAAGGCCTCGGTGATCTGGCTCCCGATCGAGACGATCTGGATCACGGGCCCGACGAGCAGGCCGAGATACAGGGTGAAGGAGACGAAGGAGCCGACCGTCATGCGGCCGGACTCGATCTCGTGAGCCCCGACCCACATGATGGACACGCCGACGACCCCCAGAAGCAGCGTCGAGAAGGCCGCCACGAACGAGAAGCCCGTCATCGTCTTCGCCACGTTGGCGAAGAGGCGGTGGACACCCTTGGTGAACACCAGCGCCTCCCGCCGCTCGGCCCGGTAGGCCTTGACCACGCGGATCCCCGAGAAGGACTCGGTCAGGCGCCCCGAGACCTCGGCGTTGATCTTCGAGCGCTCGCGAAAGAGGGGCCGAAGGGTCTTGAAGGCGAAGAGCAGGACGAGGCCGAAGAGCGACAGGACCGCCAGGGCGATGAGCGTCAGCTTGGCGCTGAAGTAGAAGAGGATCCCGAGGGCGAAGACCGCCGTGACGGCCCCGCCCGCGAGCTCCACGAGCCCCGTCCCCACGAGGTTGCGCACGCCTTCGGCGTCGGTCATGACCCGCGAGAGCAGCACGCCGGTCTTCGTCTGGTCGAAGAAGGCCACCCGCAGGCGGCCAACGTGCCGCTGGACGGCGCGGCGCATGTCCGTGATCGACCGCTGGGCGGCCTTGCCGAGGACCTGGGAGAGGGCGAAACCGGTGATCGCCTGGACGAGGGTTGCGGCGCCCGTGATCAGGACGATCGTCAGGAGGAGGTCCCGGCGACCCTTGCCGATGACGTCGTCGAGGAGGACCTTCGTCGTGCCCGGAAGCACCAGGCCGCAGAGGCGGCTGACGAGAAGGAGGCCGAATCCCAGGGCGAGCCGGCCCCTGCGCGCCGAGATCAGCTCCGCGGCGTCCCGGAGGATCACCTTGAGCGGGAGCTTCTTTTTCTTTTTGCCTTCCTCCTCGGGCCTCGCCGCGCCGGGGCGGCCCCGGCGCTCGGCGCGCATCGAGCGGGAGGAGAAGCCTCCGCCGGTCAGCCCCAGTTTCGGCATTCGCTCAGGCGGCCCCGGATGCGAGCACGGCGGACCCGAGAAGGACCATCGGGCGATTGTATCGACGGGATGTCGCCCGGGCGGAAGAGGGGTTCACCTCTGGAAGTACGCGGGCCACGCGGAAAGGGAGCCACTTTCCATATTGACAAGTTAATTTGTCCATACAACAATAGTTGTCTGTGGAAGCCGAGGCGGGTGTCGGCGCGGTCGGGCTCGAGGCCGTGGAGACCTCGCGCCGGGCGAGCGCGCTCCTGCACCCCCTGCGCTCGCGCCTCCTGGCGCTGGCGCGAGAGCCGGCCTCGTCGACCGAGATGGCGCGGCGGCTGGGCCTTCCCCGGCAGCGCGTCAACTACCACGTCCGGGAGCTCGAGAAGGCCGGCCTGCTGCGCGCGGCCGGGCGGCGCCGGCGCCGGAACCTGATCGAGCAGCGCTACGTGGCCACCGCCCGCTCTTACACACTCTCGCCTGACCTGCTCGGGCCGCTCGCGCCCGACTGGAGGCAGATCGGCGACACGGCCTCGGCCGACTACATGCTGGCCCTGGCCGAACAGGTCCGTTCGGACGTCGGTCGCGCGGCCCAGGAAGCCACCGCGCAGGGCAAGCGGCTGGCGACGCTCTCGGTGAAGTCGCAGTTCCGGTTCGAGACGCCGGAGCAGCGGACGCGGTTCGCCGAGGCCATCCGGGCCGCGATCGTCGAGGTCATCGCCCGCCATTCGACGCCGAATCTCCGCGAGAACGGCCGGCCCGGGCGCGGCCGCCCCTATCGGCTGGTTCTCGCCTGTTACCCGGTACCGGCCGAGGAGCCGGGCCCGAAGGAGGAGTCCTGACCATGGACGAGAGAACTCACCGCGGACGCCGCCTCGAGGTCCGAATGCGCACCCGGGCGACCCCCGAGCAGGTGTGGGACGCCTGGACCGACCCGGAGAAGATCGCCCACTGGTTCGTCGACCGCGCGCGCGGCAAGCCCGAGGTCGGGACGACCTTCACCTGGATCTTCGAGAAATTCGGCTACGAGATCCCCTACGAGGTCGTCGTCGCCGAGCCCGGCAGGCGCTTTGCCCTCGGGGGCGAGGCGCCCAAGAGCGGACCCTTTCTGCTCGAGGTCACGATCGCGCGGGAGGGCGGCGAAACGGTCGTCACGCTCGTCAACTCGGGGTTCCTCGACGGGTCGCAGTGGGACGAGGAGTACCAGGGGATCGTTTCGGGCTGGACGCAAGCCCTCGCGATTCTCAAGCACTACCTGGAGAACTACGCGGGCCGCCCGAAGCAGGCGCTTCTCGTCATGGAGCCGGCCGCCTACGAGTACGCACGGCTCCTGCCCTTCTATGCGACGGAGGAGGGTCTCGACCGGTGGCTCACGACCTCCGCTTCGATCGGCGGGGTCGGCGAGTCGTGCGCGCTGCGGCTGCCCGGCGGGCGCAGCCTCACCGGCCGGGTCATCTCGAAGACCGGCTGGGAGGTCGCCCTTTCCTGCGAGGAAGTCGACGGTGTGCTGGAGCTCAAGGGCTTTCGCGCGGGCCCCGGAAGGGTCGTCGCCGCGCGCCTGCTCTCGTGGGGCGCCCCGCTCTCGCCGGAGTGGGAGGAGTCCCTGCAGGCGGCCCTCCAGCGCCTCTCGGCCGCGCTCGGCAACGGTCCCGGGGCCCCGCGATGATCGCGCAGGTCGTCTCGCTCCTCGGCGCGGCGATGATCCTCGCCGCCTTCGCCGCCCAGCAGGCCGGGAAGCTCGGCGGCGAGGACCGCGCCTACCTCGCGCTCAACTTCGTCGGGGCCGTGATCCTCACCTGGTTCGCGGTCGAGGCGAAGAACGCGGGCCTGATCGTCCTCGAAGGCTCGTGGTCCGTGATCAGCCTCGTTTCGCTCCTGAAGAAGCGCGCCGCTTCTCCGCCACGATCAGGAGGCGCTGCGAGCTGAGCGCGAACGGCTCCTCGGCCGGGGAGCCGTAGAGGCCGAGAACGCCGAAGCCGGCCCGGTCGAGGATCCGGGCGAGGTCCCCGGCGAGATAGACGCGCTGCGACGCGAGCTTTCGCTCCGAGCGGCCGTCCTTCGAAAACTCGAACTCGTTCTCGATGCGCGAGGAGAGCGGATCGAAACGCGTCGTTTCGGCGAACCGGTAGCCGTGCAGCTCTCCCTCGAGCCGCGGCTCGAGCCTGGGGAAGACGCCCTCGGCCGTCTGGCCGAAGTCGATCGAGAAACGCGCGGCGGGCGAGAGCGCCGCCGCGACCGCCGCGATGAACGCCTCGTTGCCGGCGTCGTCGAGATACCCGAAGCTGTTGCCAAAGCAGAAGGCCGCGTCGAATTTCGCGCCGGCCGGCAGCTCCCGCATGTCGGCGCGCCGAAGCTCGACCGGCAGGCCGCGCTCGGTCGCCGCCGCGGCCGCCGCGTCCAGGAATTCCTGCGAGATGTCGATGCCGGTCATCGCGCAGCCCCGTTCGGCCAGCGGCAGCGTGAGCCGCCCGGCCCCGCAGGGGACGTCCAGCACGCGGGCGCCCGGGGCGAGATCGAGGTGCTTCCAGAGAAAATCGACATCGGCCTGCGTCGCTTCCGCGGGCACGGCGGCCCGCCAGAAGTCGACGGCGAGACCGCTGAAAAAATCCTTCCACCAGTCCGTGGGTGCGTTCAAGGGGGCTCCTCTCGGCGGCGAGCCCGATTTCGGGCGCCGCGCTTCGGTTGCGTTTCGTTGGGGACGGCCGGGCCGTCCGAACCGCGTTTCTTACCGAGAGGCGATCATAGGCAGCGAGGCGATCTTAGCCCCGCCGGAGGCGCGTGTACACCTCGCGGTCGACGATCTCCATGCAGCGGGCGGCGTCGGCGATCTCGCGGAACCCGAACTTCCGGTAGAGACCGTGGGCGTCGCGGGTCATGAGGATCCAGCGGCGCAGGTCCTGCAGGTCCGGGTGCGCCTGGATGACCTCCATGAGCCAGGCGGCGAGCCCTCGCCCGCGGTGGGACTCGAGCACGAAGACGTCGGCCAGATACGCGAAGGTCGCCCGGTCGGTGATCACCCGAGCGAACCCCACCTGGGCCTCGCCATCGTAGAGCCCGAAGCAGAGGGCCCCGTCGATCGACCGGTCCACGACCTCGCGCGGGATCCCCTTCGCCCAGTAGGACCCCGCGAGGAAGGCCTGGATGAGGCCCCGATCGAGCCGGCCGGGGTCCGTCGAGATCGCGAAGGCGCCGCGGGCCCATTCCATGGGCGCATCCTACGCCGCGCCCGTCGGGGGATAATCCCGCCACTGTCCGTCCCGCAAGCGAACGAGGAGGTGGGTATGGTTCCGCTCGGATCTCTCTGGCTTCCCATTCTGGTCTCCGCGGTCCTGGTCTACATCGCGAGCTCCATCGTCTGGATGTTCCTGCCGCACCACAAGAAGGACTGGGCGCAGCTTCCCGGCGAGGCCGGCCTGCTCGAGGCGATGCGCCGTGCCGGGGTCGGCCGCGGGCAGTACCGGTTCCCGTTCTGCGATCCGCGCGACAAGAGCCCCGAGACGAAGAAGAAGATGGAAGAGGGGCCGATGGGGACGATGATCATCTGGCCGCCCGGGCCGATGAGCATGGGCAAGCAGCTCGGCACCTGGTTCGTCTACCTGCTTCTCGTTTCGACGGCCGTGGCCTGCATCGCCGGCCGTGTCCTGCCGGCAGGCACCTCTTACCGCACGGTCTTCCACACCGCCGGCGGAGCCGCGATCCTCGCCTACGCCGCCGCGATCGTGCCGACCGCGATCTGGTGGGGGAAGTCGTGGTCGTCGACGCTGAAGGAAATGATCGACGGCATCGTCTACGGGCTGCTGACCGCGGGCGTCTTCGGCTGGCTCTGGCCCCGCTAGGCCGGGGCTGAGGCCAGGGGACCGCCGGCAAGATGCGCGGGAGCGTCGAGCTTCCCGTCTGGCTCGCCATCGTGCTGGCGGTCCTCGCCGCGTGGGCCGCGCTCGACCGGCTCCTGATCCCGAGCGTCCGGTGGTTCCTGCGTCGCCGGGTCAATCGCGTGCTCGAGGAGATCAACACCCGGCTGAAGATCCGCATCGCGCACTTCGAGCTGACCAAGCGCGAAGTCCTCATCGACCGCCTCCTCTACGACCCGCAGGTCCAGCAGGCCGCCGAGGCGGATGCGCGCGAGAAGGCGGTGCCGCGCGAGGTCGTCATGGAGCGGATCGGCCGCTACGCGCGCGAGATCGTGCCGGCCTTCAACGCATACGTTTACTTCCGCGTCGGCTACTGGATCGCCCGCAACGTCGCGCGCTCGCTCTACCGCGTGCGGCTCGGGTACGAGGACGAGGAGGGCCTGGCGGCGATCCCGCCGAAGTCGACGGTCGTCTTCCTCATCAACCACCGCAGCAACATGGACTACGTCCTGGTGTCCTATCTCGCCGCGGAGAAGGCCGCGCTCTCCTACGCCGTCGGCGAGTGGGCGCGCATCTGGCCGCTCCAGACGCTCATCCGCTCGATGGGCGCCTACTTCGTGCGGCGCAACTCGAAGGACCCGCTCTACCGCAAGGTCCTCGAGCGCTACGTCGGGATGGCGACGTCGGCGGGCGTCACCCAGGCGGTCTTTCCGGAGGGCGGCCTCTCGCGGGACGGGAAGCTGCGGCCGCCGAAGCTCGGCATTCTCGACTACATGGTCCGTTCGTTCGACCCGGCGGGCGAGCGCGACATCGTCTTCGTGCCGGTCGGGATCAACTACGACCGGACCTTCGAGGACCGCAGCTTCCTGCGCGAGCTCGACCCGCAGGCGGGCCGCGCGAGCGCTTCCGCGGCGGCCGGAACGACGGCGCAGTTCGTCGGCCGCAACGTGTGGCTGATGGCGCGAAGCCGCTGGCACCGCTTCGGCTACGCCTGCGTGAACTTCGGCTCGCCGGTCTCGCTGCGGAGGTACCTCCAGCGCCATGGCCTGGATTTCCGCACGCTTGCTGGCGAGGAGCGCTCGGGCCGGCTCGCGGACCTGGCGCGCGAGCTCATGTCCGAGATCGCCCGCGTCATCCCGGTCGTACCGGTTTCGCTCGTCGCGACCGTCTTCGTCCGCGCGCCCGAACGGCTCTGGAGCGAGCTCGAGCTCAAGGGCGAGGTCGTGCGCCTGATGAAGGAGCTCGAGGGCCGCGGCGCCCACGTGTACGTGCCGCGCGGCGATCAGGACTACGCGATCACGGTCGGCCTGCGCATGCTGACGCTGCGCCGCCTGGTCGACACGGCCGACGGGCTCTTTCGCGCGCGCCGGGAGGAGATTCCGCTGCTCGAGCTACTACGCGAGCTCGATCGCCCATCTTTTCTGAGACGCTTGAGACGGGGTCAGGCCTTGAATCTGTACTCTCGTGACAATTTGCGGCGATACAGAATCAAGGCCTGACCCCCCAGTAGGAGGAGCGAGACGGCGGAGATGCCGAGGCCCATGCGAAACCCCGGCGGCGTGTAACGGCAGACGACCTCGGTTTCGCCGGCGGGGACGCGCACGGCGAGGAAGGCGCCGTTGGCGGTCAGGGTGGGAAGCGTCGCGCCGCCGGCCCGCGCCGTCCAGCCGCCGTCGGTGGTTTCGGGAACGGCGAGGACGCGAGGCGACTCCGTCGATACGCGGATCCTGAGCTCCTCGGGCCGCGGCCTCGCATACGCGACGAGGCGCGCCGATCCGGTGAAGGACTCGTCCCGCCCGACGACGTGGGCGCGGCGGAGAAAATCGGTCTCGGCGGCGAGGCCGCGCAGCAACTCGCCCGGGTCGGCGGCGCCCACGAGGCTCTCCGGGAAGACGGCTTCGGGCGCCGGCCGCGCGGCGATCTGCGATCCCGGCCCCACGCGCGCCCGCGTGTTCAGAAAGTCCAGGATCGGGGCGTCGAGCCGCGTCACGCGCGCGCTGTACTCGGCCGGGCCGGTGTAGCCCGCCGCGACGGCGAGAACGTCCTGATAGTCCGCCGGCGCCGCCGGGTCGTGGACGCGAACGTCCTCGAGGCCGTACATCGAGGCCATCCCGGTCAGGTACGACGTCGAGTCGGCGAAGCGCCCGCCGCGGGCGGCCTCCTGGAGCTCGCGCACCTTCGGCGTCACCGGGAAGTACTCCCCGCGCGGCGTGCCGGGATTGAAGCGGGCCCCGATCCGGAGCAGGTCGACGGCCGTGCCGGCGAAGAGAAACACGGCGAGGACGCGAAGGCGGCGCGCGGTGAGGCGCCCCGTGAGAAGCACGAAACACGCCGCAAGCAGCAGCGCCGGCAGCGCGAAGCTCACCGCGCGCCAGGTCGTCATCGGCAGCCGGTCCGGCGCGCGCGCGTACTCCCGGAAGACGAGCGCCGTCGCGCCGAGCAGGATCGCGACGGCCGCCCGCGTCGTCGCCGTCCGGCCGCCGGCGCGGATGCGCTCGAGCTCGAAGGCGGCGAGCAGCGCGAGCAGGAGCACGAGGATGGCATTGGCGCGGTTGGAGGTCAGCCGCGTCGCAAGCTCCAAGAGGCCGGGCGTCGCGTGCAGAACGTATACGAGCGGCGGATACCAGAGCAGGTACAGCGCCGTGACGACGGCCCCCCACCGCGCCAGGCGCACGGCCCGCGGGGCGCTCCGCCGGAAGAACGCCGCCAGCGCGAAGGCGAGGACGAGGACGCCGGCGTAGCCGCTGGCGCGCCCGGCGAACGAGTACGGCCCGAACTTGTCCTCGTCGCGCGGGTTGCCCCGGGCCTCCGGCACGACCCAGTATCGGGAGACGTCCCAGTACACGGGAGGCCGGAGGAAGTCGCGCGCCGCGAGCGTCGGCTGGAGCCCTTGCGTTCCGCGCGCGACCTGCACCGACCGCTCGCCGCGGGCGAGAGCGATCGTCGCGGGCAGCGTGTACACCGCGGTCAGGCCGAGCCCGAGCATCGACGCCGCTGCCGCGAGGCCGAACCGCCGAAGCTTCTCGCGCGCCGGGACGCCCCCCGCCGCGAGGACCGCGAGGAAGAACGAAGCGCCGCAGAGGGCCACGAAGAACTCGCCCTCGGGATAGCCGCCGAAGAGAAGCAGGCCGACGACGGCCGTCGTCGCGGCGAACCCGCCTCGCTCACCGCGCGCGATCTTCTCCAGGGCCAGGAGGGCGAACGGCAGCAGCGCGAGCGGCCAGGTGTGTGGAAAATGCATCCAGGCCGTCATCTGGAGCGCGAAACCGAAGGCGAGCGCCGCCCAGGCCCCGGCGGCGCGCGAGAAACCGCGCCGGCGGGCGAAGAGGTACGCGCCGGTCCCGGCGAGCCACAGCTTGAGGGCCGCGGCCGCGCCGAATCCCCAGGCGGCGCCGAACAGGACCGAAAAGAGCGTCGTCGGCGTCACGGCCTGGGCCTGGGGATTGGCCCAGAGCGGCGTGCCGCAGCCGTTGGCGGCAAAGCGCAGCGGGAGCCGTCCGGCGCGGTAGGCGTCGGCGACGGCCGTCGTCCACGGGAGAAACTGCGTCGGGACGTCGCCGAGCTCGTCGTTGCGGTCGCGGGGCGGGCTGCCGTCCGGCAGGATCAGGCGCGCGCCGGCGGCCGGGACCGGCAGCTCGCCGAAGAAGGCGGGATAGAACGCCGTGAGAATCGCGAGCGCCGCGAGAAGCAGAAGCACGCGTCGGTCGGTCACGCGCCGGTGATCCTATCGCCGCGCCCGCGACCCGCCGTGATATCTCTCTGCCGCGCAAAGCGGGAGGGCGGAATGATCGATCGCCGGTCGTTGCTCAAGAGCGGAGTCCTGGGAGGCGCGGCCGCGGCGGTCGCCCGTAACGCCCCGGCGGCGGTGCCGCCGTCCGCCGCGCCGCCGGCCTTCGAGCTCGACGAGGCGACGGTCGCCGACCTCCAGAAGCGCCTCGCCTCGGGCGCCGACTCGGCGCGCACGCTCGCCGGGAAGTACCTCGCCCGGATCGAGGCCGTCGACCGGCAGGGGCCGGCGCTGCGCGCGGTCATCGAGCTCAACCCGGACGCGCTTTCGATCGCCGACGGCCTCGACGCCGAACGCAAGGCCGGCCGGGTGCGCGGGCCCCTCCACGGGATCCCGGTCCTGATCAAGGACAACATCGGGACGGCCGACCGGATGCAGACGACCGCGGGCTCGCTCGCGCTCGTCGGCGCGGTCCCGGAAAAGGACGCCCACGTCGTCAAGCGGCTGCGCGACGCGGGCGCCGTGATTCTCGGCAAGACGAACCTGTCGGAGTGGGCGAACTTCCGCTCCACGCACTCCCAGAGCGGCTGGTCCGGCCGGGGCGGACAATGCCGCAACCCGTACGCCCTCGACCGCGACCCTTCCGGCTCGAGCTCGGGCTCCGGCGCCGCCGCGGCGGCGAACCTCGGCGCGATCACCGTGGGCACCGAAACGGACGGCTCGATCGTGTCGCCGTCGAACAACTGCGGGCTCGTCGGATTGAAGCCCACGCTCGGCCTGGTGTCGAGGACCGGCATCATCCCCATCGCGCACAGCCAGGACACCGCAGGCCCGATGACCCGCACCGTCGCGGACGCCGCGATCCTCCTGACCGCGATGGTCGGGTTCGACGCGGCGGACCCGGCCACGCGCGAGCTCGCCGGAAAGGCGCCGATCGACTACGCGAGCTTCCTCGACCGCCGGGGCCTGGCGGGCGCGCGCATCGGCGTGCCGCGCAAGCGGCTCTACGGCCAGAGCCCCGGCGCCGACGCCGTGGCCGAGGAGGCGCTTTCCGTCATGCGGCGCGAAGGCGCGATCATCGTCGACCCGGCCGACATCGAGTCGCTCGGCGAGCTCGAGGGCTGCGGGGCCGAGAGCAGCGAGTTCCTGGTGCTGCTCTACGAGTTCAAGACGGACCTGAACGCTTACCTCGCGGGCCTGGGCGGGCGGACGCGGTACCGGACGCTCGCGGACCTGATTCTCTTCAACCAGAAGAACCGCGACAGCGAAATGCCCTACTTCGGGCAGGAGATCTTCGAGAAAGCGGAGGCGAAGGGCCCCCTGTCGGACAAGGCCTACGTCGATGCGCTCGCGAAGAACCTGCGGCTGTCGCGAGCGGAGGGCATCGACAAGACGATGGACGAGCACAAGCTCGACTGCCTCGTCGCGCCGACCTCGGCTCCGGCATCACTCATCGACCTCGTCAACGGTTCCTACGGCGCGGGCGGAAGCTCGTCGCTGCCGGCGATCGCCGGTTACCCCGACATCACCGTCCCCGCGGGCTCGCACTTCGGCCTGCCGGTCGGTCTTTCGTTCTTCGGCCGCGCCGGCAGCGAACCGACGTTGCTCAAGATCGCCTACGCCTTCGAGCAGGCGACGAAGGCGCGCCGGCCACCCCGGTTCCTGGCGACGGCGGACCTGAGAGTCGGTAAGCCGTAAGCGGTAAACAGCAAGCGGGAGACTAGTCCGGGAAGGATGCGGGATCCTCGACGGCGCGGCGGTGGAGAGCGTCGTCGATGTTGCGGCCGGTGACGACGAGAACGATGGGCCCGTCGACCTCCGGAAGGCGCAGCACGCCGGCCAGGCCCGCGGCCGCGGCGCCCTCCGCGCGGATGCCGGCGCGGCCGAAAGCGCCGATCGCCTCGGCCATCGCCCGCTCGGAGACGAGCAGCATCCGGTCGACGACGCCGTTGACGACCGCGACCGCCTCCGGGATCGCGACGCGCACCGCGAGGCCGTCGGCGAAGGTGGCCATGCGGTCGCACTCGACGGCCCGTCCGGCCTCGAACGACAGGATCATCACCGGCGCTTCCTTTGCGGCGATGCCCACGAGCTCGGTCTCCGGGGACCGCTCTTTCAAGGTGCGCCCGATTCCCGCGATGAGGGCGCCGTTGCCCACCGGAACGACGACGGCCGCCGGAGGCTCGGTCATCTGGTCGAGGATCTCCCCGGCAATCGCGCCGTAGCCCGCGTACTGGGTCGGCTCGACGCCGTCCTCGAAGAAGGGGACCAGGGCCTCCGCCGCGAAGCGCTTGCCCTCGTCCTTGGCGAAGTCGAGGTCGGTGCCGATGAGGCGCAGTTCGGCGCCGAGGGAATCGATCAGGGCGAGCTTGGAAAGCGATGCGCCGACCGGGGCGTAGACCATCGCGCGCATTCCCAGCTGGCGGCACGACCAGGCGACCGCCGCTCCGTGATTGCCGGTCGAGGCGGTCACGACGGCCGCGGCGCCGTGGCCCCTGTAGGCCTCGATCGTCGGAAGCGCCCCCCGCCACTTGAACGCGCCGAGCTCGTGCACGTCCTCGCGCTTCAGGTACAGTCGCCGGCCGCCGGCAAGCTCCGCCGGCGCCGGCTCGAGCGGCGTGGGGAGGTTCAATCTCCCCGAAGGCTACATCAGGACTTGCTCAGCCGGTAGTGCGAGACGATCCACTCCGTGCCGCCACGGTAGCCCCAGCACTCGGCGCAGGCGAGGAAGAAGAGCCGCCAGGCCGCGAGGCGCGAACGCGCCTCGGACTCCCCGTAGGTCGAGGCGAAGAGCGCGAGCGCCTCGACGCGCCCCGCGTCGAGGTTCGCGAGCCAGTCCTCGGCGGTGCGCTGGTAGTGCGTGCCGTCGACCCGCCAGCGTTCCTCGATGCGGACGTGCTCCGGGAACCGGTCGAGCAGGTCGTCCGAGGGCATCAGCCCCCCGGTGAAGAACTCGCGCGCCATCCAGTCGGAGGCGTCCCGCACGTCGAAGGGGTAGGCGACCCGGCGGTGGGAGAAGACGTGGATGAACAGACGCGCGGCGGGGCGCATCCAGGAGGCGACCCGCTCGAGCAGCTTCGGCCAGTTGCGCATGTGCTCGAACATCTCGACGGACACGATCCGATCGAACGTCCGTCCGGGATCGAACGCGTTCATGTCCGCCGTCACGATCGTGACGTTCGAGAGGCCGCGCTCCCGCGCGCGCGCCTCGATGAAGCCGCGCTGGTCGCGGGAGTTGGAGACGGCCGTGATCCGGGAACGCGGGAACCGTTCGGCCATCCAGAGGGTCAACGAGCCCCAGCCGCAGCCGAGCTCGAGGACCTCCTGGCCGTCCTGAAGCCGGGCGCGCTCGCCGACGAGCGCGAGCATCGCCTCCTCGGCTTCGTCGAGGGTCGTGGACGCGGCCTCGTACAGGCAGCAGCTGTACTTGAGGCGCTTCCCGAGAACGAGCTCGAAGAGGCGCGGCGGGACCTCGTAGTGCTGAGCGTTGGCGTCCGACGTCGCGATCGCGATCGGGCTTTCCCGCATGCGCGCGGCGAAGGCGTCGGTCCGCCGGCGGGCGGCCTCGGGGTCGCCGGCCTCTTCCTCGCCAAGCCGCGCGGCGAGAAGGCGCCGGATCGCCATCCGGACGACCGCGTCCGGGACAAGGCCCCGCTCGAGCAGGCCCGCCGCCGGGAGCTCGAGCTTCGCGCGCGCGCTCATGCCCTCGGAAACCACGGCACGAAGGCCGACGTCGTCCGCTGGTAGTCGCGATAGTCGTCGCCGCGCGACTTGAGGGCCTGGGCCTCGGTCGCGGGGATGCCCGTCACGCGCAGAAGGAAGAAGAGCATCAGCGCGGGGCAGGCGAGCGCGAGCCACCCGCCGGGCGACGCGAGCGCGAAGAGGGCGTACGCGATCCACACCAGCCACTCGAAGAAGTAGTTCGGGTGGCGCGAGAGGCGCCAGAGGCCGGCGCGGCAGGTCCGGCCCCGGTTGGCCGGGTCCGCCTTGAAGCGTTCGAGCTGACGGTCGGCGGCCGCTTCGCCGATGACGGCGACGGCCCAGAGCGCGACGGCGGCCCACTCCAGAGGCGAAACCGGCGCCGCCGGATTGAGCGACGCGAGGAGAAACGGGATTCCGAGGACGAGGTCGAGCAGTCCCTGGAAGAGGAAGAAGAAGAGGAACTTCACCGCGATGTTGCCGCCCCACTCCCGTCGAAGCGTCGCGTAACGGCCGTCCTCGGGCTTTCCATGGCCGCGCGCGTGGATGTGCCACGCGAGGCGCATTCCGGACACGCCGCCCATGAGCGCCACGAGGACGCGGCGCAGCGGCAGGCCCGGACCGAGCGCCGCGTACATCAGCGCGAGAAGCGCGATGTTGGCCGACCAGGCGACGTCGACGACGCCGGCGTTCCCGGTCTTCAGGTGCGCCGCCCACGCCGCGAGCATGACCGCCGTCACGAGGACGGCGCCCCAGAGGGCGAGAGCGCCGGCCTCACGCCACATCGTCGATCCCCCCGGCGGGGTCCGGCGCCGCGGCCGGCGGCGCGAGCCGGCGGGAGAGCGCGCGCAGCGCCGGGCGGCTGCCGTAGTACGCGGCGGCGACGATCAGGGGCGCGACGATCGCCCAGGCGACGACCGCGTGCCCGAGAGTGGCGCCCAATTGGGACAGCGTCCCGAGCGGGTCCCCCTTGCCCATGACGACGAGCTCGTCGAGGGAGAGATGGAGCCGCGGCGCACGGAAGATCGCCTCGCCCAGGCGGATGAACGGGAAGATCATCAGGAGCTGCAGGGCGTACGAGGACCAGTTGATCGCCTGGATGACGGGCTGGTTGAGCTTGAGCGCCCAGGCCGCCAGGAAGCTCATCATCGTCGTGACGCCGACGACCGGGATCACGGCGATCGCGAGGCCCACGCCGATCGTCAGCGCCATCTTCTCGGGCGACAGTCCCTGGGTGAGCTGTTCGAGGACCGGCGCGGCGACCCTCGCCCGAAAGAACTCCCGGGGCGTCATGCGCGGCGTTTCTCCAGGAGCCGGGAAACGGGGGCGCCGGGCGGCAGGCGCGCGAGCTCGCGGAGAACGTAGATCGACATCGCGATGTTGCCGAGGGCCATGATGAGGACAAACCAGAGGACCTTCACCGAGAGCCTCGTTTCGCGGTACGCCACCCAGACGAAGAAGGTCAGGAAGCCGGCGTAGGCGTCGACGAGCGTGGCGATCGACCACGGGTCCGCGATGTCCGGGCCCGCTCTCCAGATCGGGATGCGGAGGCTCGCCCACGTCGTCACGCCGAGCATGACCGCGAGGATGCCGGCGAAGAGGGCGGCGAGCGCGGCCTTCATGCCTTCTCCCGCATCGCGGCGGAGCGGCTGGCGGTCCGGCCGGCCGGCGCCGCGACCTTCGCGAGCAACAGCTGCGCGTCGCCGATGTACTTCTCCGCGAAGGCGCCCTGGCAGTAGCCGAGGTAGTAGTCCCACATGCGGATGAAGGTCTCGGGGAAGCCGAGGGCTCGCACCTTCTCGCGCGAGGCGAGGAAGGCCCGCCGCCACGCGCCGAGCGTCGCGACGTAGTGGTGGCCGATCTCCTCGAGGGCCGCGACCGTGAGCCCGGTCGCGCGCGCGAGGGATTTGCGGATCTGCCCGATCGACGCGAGCTCGCTGCCGGGAAAGACGTGGCGCTGGATGAAGTCGGGCTGAGCGTGGTAACGGGGGAACCGCGCCTCGTTCATCCAGATCGTCTGCAGCAGCATCCTTCCGCCGCGAACGAGCAGGCGATCCACGGCGGAGAAGTAGTCGTCGTAGTAGGCGAGGCCGACCGCCTCGAACATCTCGATCGAGACGACCTTGTCGTACCGCCCGGAGAGCTTCCGGTAGTCCTCGAAGAGCAGCTCCACCCGCTCGCCCCCGTCCTCCCGCGCGAGCCTCTGCCGGACGTGCTCGTGCTGGGAGCGGCTGATCGTCGTCGTCGTGACGCGGCAGCCGTACCGGCGGGCCGCGTGAAGCGCGAAGGAGCCCCAGCCCGAGCCGATCTCGAGCAGCCGGTCGCCCGGCGAAAGCTCCAGCATCCGCGCGATGCGGTCGAACTTGGCGACCTGGGCCTCCTCGAGCGAGAGCCCGGGCGTCTCGAAGAGGCCGCAGGAGTACGTCAGCGTCGGGTCGAGGAAGAGCGCGTAGAAGTCGGTGCCGAGGTCGTAGTGGTAGTGGATGTTGAGTCGGCTGCCCGAAATCGAGTTTCGGCGCAGCGCGTGCCGCAGCCGCGCCGTCCAGCGCGAGACCGCGGCGGTCGCGCGGCCGCCGGCGTCGAAGGCTTCCATGTTGCGGACCGCCAGGCGCACGACCGCGGGAAGGTCGGGCGAGGTCCAGAGCCCCTCGGTGTACGCCTCTCCGAACGCGATGTCGCCGCCGAAGACGAACCGCGTGAATGCCGCCTCGCCGCGGATCTCGGCGATCGCGTGGAGCGCGGAGGCCGGGTTGCCGAACGCGCGGACGCTCCCGTCCGGGAGCCGCAGCTCCAGGCGGCCGTCGGTGATCCGCTCGAGGACGCGGAGGAAGAGCCTGCGCGAAACGCTCATGGAGCGGCCTCCTTGCCGGCGAGCTTCTTCGGGTGCGTGAAGACCGGGACCCGCTTGACCCAGAGCCGCAGCGCCTGCCAGTGGATCGCGGCGATGACCTTCAGCGTCATCCACGGGTGCCGGAACAGTGCCCGATGGAGCGCCGCGGCGCTCCACGGCTCGCGCTCGAGCCGGAGCGTCGCGTCGAAGACGGGTCGCGAGTTGCAGCCGACGCCGGCCCGGTCGTCGGGACTCACCGAGCTCGAGTTGGTCGGGCCGGCGCTGCTGAACTCGCTCTTCAGCCACTCCGTGACCTGCACGACGAGCGAGTCGCCCGGGTCGGTGAACCCGAAACGGTAGCGGCAGTCCATGGGCATGAACGGGGAGACGTGGAAGGCCTTGTCGAAGTCGTAGTGCCGGCCACCGCCCGTGCGCGTCTCGATCGAACCGTCGAGCCAGTACGGGTGCATCTCCCCGAACGTGTTGCTGACTTCCGCCAGTCACGAGCGAAAGCTCCCCGGCCTCGTCGTAGCAATAGAAGTACGAGACCGGATTGAAACAGTATCCGAGATACCGCAGGTTGGTGAGAAGGAAGATGGGCCCGGCGGGAAGCGTCAGGCCGCGCGCGGCCGCGCTTTCGGCGAGCCGGTCGCGCAGGCGGCGCCCGGGGTCGCCCACGTGGTCGCGGTCGTCGAAGCTCGCCCAGTTCCAGCGGTTGACCGAGAGAAACGGCGATACGCGGGAAAGCTCCGCGATGCGGTCCACGTCCAGGAAGACCATGAAGAGGGGATAGGTGAAGGCGTGGGGTTTCGGCGCGAAGCGCCGGTGCGGGAGCGTCCCCCGGTACACCGCGGGCCCGGGGCGAAGGGCCGCGCTCACCAGGTCACCCCGAGCCGTTCGGCCACGGCGAGGGCCGAGACGAGCCCGTCCTCGTGAAAGCCGTACCCCCAGTACGCCCCGCAGTAGTGGGTGCGGAACGGGCCGGAGACCTCGGCCCAGCGGCGCTGCGCCGCGGCCGACTCGCGCGTGAAGAGCGGGTGGCGGTACTCCATCCGGGCGAGCAGGCGCGCGGGATCGACCTCGCCGTTCGCGTTCAGGCTGACGCAGTAGTCGGTCCGGGTCGGCAGCGTCTGGAGCCGGTTCATGTGGTACGTGACCGACAGACGGCGCTCCGCCTCGCTGCGGCGGAAGTTCCACGACGCCCAGGCGCGCCGGCGGCGGGGCAGCACGGAGGTGTCCGTGTGGAGTTTGGCCTCGTTGACGCTCGTCCGGAACGCGGAGAAAGTGCTCGTCTCTTCGGGCGTGGGGTCGGCGAGCATCGGGAGGACCTGGTCGCCGTGGCAGGCGAACACGACCTCGTCGAAGCGCTCGTCCGCGCGGCCGCGGGCGCGAACCGTGACGCCCCCGGCGTCCCGCGACACGCGCTCGATCGGCGCCGAGAGGCGGATCCGCTCCCGGTACGGGGCGCTCAGCGGCGGGATGTAGGAGCTGCTCCCGCCGCGGATCGACCGCCACGGGCTCTGCGTGAAGAAACCGAGGAAGCCGTGGTTCTTGAAGAAGCGGACGACGGTCGCCGCCGGGAAGTCGTCCACCCGGTCGGCGGAGGTGGACCAGACCGAGGCGGCCAGGGGGTAGAGGTAATGATCGCGGAACCGCGGCCCGAAGCGCTCGCGGGTCAGGTACTCGGACAGCGTCAGGCGGTCGGGCGAGGGCTCGTCGAGCAGACATGGAGCCCGGCGGTTGAACCGCGCGATCTCCGGAAGAAAGCCCCGCCAGGCGCGATCGAGGAAGTTGACCGACCGCAGCGCCAGGCGGAGGGGCTCGCGGCTCGACCAGTCGGGACCGGCGCCTCCCGAGGAGACCGAGAACGACATGTCGCTCGCCTGGGTCTCGACGGAGAGCTCGCGCAGGAGCCGCGAGAGCTTCGGGTAATTGCGCGGGTTGTGGACGATGAACCCCGAGTCGACGGGAAGGGTCCCCTCGGGCGCCTCGACGCGGTGCGTGTGCGTGTGGCCGCCCAGCCGCGCCTCCCGTTCGAAGAGCGTGACGGAGTGCCGCCGCGAGAGGAAGTACGCGGCGGAGAGACCGGAAATCCCGGAACCGATGACGGCGATGCGGCTCAAGCGGCTCCGGGAGACATGGCTATCCCGTCTGGGGGTCCGGCAGGCCGAGCGATTCGGCGGTCTCGACCAGGCGCCGCAGGATCTCGACGAGCTGCGCGCGCGCCTTCTCGATCTCGCGGTGGATCTCCTCGAGGCGCCGGCCCGCGCGCGCGCCGGCGGCGGCCGCGTCGGCGTGCAGCTGCTCGAGCCGCGCCGCGGCCCGCACCCGGGCCGCCTCGAGCTCGACGAGCGCGTCGTGCGCCGTGACGCGCGCGGAGGCGCGCATCTGCGCCCAGCGCTCCGTCAGGGTCTTCACCTCGACGTGGAGCCGCGCCGACGAGAAGGCGCGCCCGGTCCGGGCGGCCTCGAGCGCCGCCTCGCGCCAGTGCTGCGGCGGCCGGTGGAGCTCGCGCAGGAGCCCGAGCTTCTCGCCGAGCCACAGGAGGTAGTAGCTCGCGTCGACCTGCCACCAGCGGAAACCCTGCGCGGCCGAGCCCGGCGCCCAGTGGTGATTGTTGTGCCAGCCCTCGCCCATCGTCACGAGGGCGAGGAGGAAGCTGTTGCGCGAGTCGTCGGTCGTTGCGAAGACGCGGCGGCCGAAGACGTGCATCACGCTGTTGATCGAGAACGTCCCGTGCCAGAGGAGGACGGTCGAGAGGAAGTAGCCGTAGAAGAGCCCGACCGGGCCGAAGACGAGCGCGAGCGCGACCCCGTAGACGGCCGTGGGCACGTAGGCGTGCCGGTCGAGCCACCGGAGCTCCGGATACTTTGCCAGGTCCGGGACCCGCGAAAGGTCGGTCTCGACGTACCTGGGCGAGAGGATCCAGCCCATGTGGCTCCACCAGAGGCCGCCCTGGATCGGGCTGTGGATGTCCTCCGGCCGGTCCGAGTACTTGTGGTGGTGGCGGTGGTTGGAGGCCCACCAGAGAACGCCCTTCTGCGCCGCCGTCTGCCCGAGGAAGGCGAGCAGGAATTGCGGGAGGCGCGCGAGCCGGAACGCCCGGTGGCTGAAGTAGCGGTGAAAGCCCGCGGTGATCGCGAACATCCGAAGGTAGTAGGAGGCGAGACACAGGGCCACGCCCCGCCAGGAGAAACCGACGGCCACCACACCCAGTGCCGCGGCGTGGACGAGCGCGAAGCCCGCCACGGCGGAGGCCCGAACGGTCCGGGCCCGGCGGACGCTGCGCGATTGCGACTGTGGTCTTCATGAGGGGAACTCTACCGCTGGCTCCGTCCGCCGGAGTACGGTCCGGCGCGGGCTGTGGATGCTAGGCGGGACCTTCCGGGGGCGGAAAAGTTGTCCAGAAAAAGGCAAGGGCGGCCGCGCGGGCCGCCCTCGGACCGGCTGGCGGAGAAGATGTTACTTGGCGGGGGCCGCCGCCTCCGGCTTCTTCTTGACCGTCTCGAGGCTGACCGTCACCTCGACCTCGTCGGAAAGCATGAACCCGCCCGCATCGAGCGCTTTGTTCCAGTTGATCCCCCAGTCCTTGCGGTTCAGCTTCGTCGTCACCTCGAAGCTCGCGCGCTCGTTGCCCCAGGGGTCCTTGGTCATCCCGAGGAATTCCACGGGGAGGGTCACTTCCTTCGAGACGCAGTGCATCGTGAGCATCCCCGTCACTGTGTACTTGTCCTTGCCGGCCGGGACGATCTTCGAGCTCTTGAAGGAGAGCTCGGTACATTTGGCGGCGTCGAAGAAGTCGGGAGACTGGAGGTGCTTGTCCCGGTCGGGGCTGTTCGTGTTGATCGACGCCGTCTTGATCGTGAAGACCACCGAGGACATCTCGGGCTTGGCGGGATCGGCCTGGATCGTTCCCTCGAAGTCGCCGAAGCTGCCCCGGACCTTCGACGCGAAGTGCCGGACTCGGAAGCTCGCATCGGAATGGTTCTTGTCGACGGTGTAGGTGTCGGCCGCGAACATCGGCGTCGCCGAGGCGGCGAGAAGCAGGGCGAGGAGCCGGGTACGGGACATCATGTTCTCCTTCCGAAATTTCCGGGGGTCAGGTCTCGATTTTTCGGGTCGCCAGTCTATTGCACGCAGCCTCTCGCGGCGACGGTGATCTGGCCCTCGACCCGGCCCTTGCGGACGGCGACGAGCCGGTCGTGCAGGTTCGACACGATGCAGGCGTGGTTGGGGAGGATCCGCACGCGCTCGCCGACGGCGAAGGCCTCGCCCGGCTCGACCGCGATCACGCCATGCTCTTCGGAGAGGCGGGCGAGGCGGCTTCGGCGGCCGAGGATCATGCCGTGGCCGGGGCCTTCGGGCCGGAGGGGATCGTTCGAGAGGGTCTTCGATCCGGCGTCGACGACCGCCCGGTCCGGCGCCGGCGAGCTGACCACGGTCGCCACGACGGTCATGGCGCAGTCTTCGAGCCGGCAGCTGCCGAGCTGCACCTGCGAAAAGTCGTTGTAGACGTAGGTCCCCGGCCGCGTCTCCGTGACGCCGCGCTGCGACATGCCGGCGCGCGCCGTCGGCGTCGAACCGAGCGAAACCTCCTCGACGGGCAGCCCCGCCGCCCGGATCGCGTCGGCCGCCTCAGCGACGACGCGGCCCTCGAGGTGGCCCGCCTCGGCGACTTCCTCCGGCGTGCGGCCCGCGTAGCCCTGGCCGCCGTGCGTGAACACGCCGGCGAACGCGATCCCCGGCAGCGCCGCGATCCGCTGCGCGACCGCGACGGCCGCCGCCGGATCCACGCCGACCCGGTGATAGCCGCAGTCGATCTTCAGGCGCACCGGCAGCCGCCTACCGGCCGCGTGGAAAACGTCGCCGAGGCTCTTCGCGCCCGCCTCGCTGTCGACGCCGACGGACAGGCGAATCCGGTCCGAGAGGGCGAGCAGGCGGCGCGCCTTGTCCGCGCCGAAGATCGGGTACCCGAGGAAGATGTCCTCGAAGCCGAGCGACGCGAAAACCTCCGCCTCCGAGGTCTTCGCGAGCGTCAGGCCCGACGCGCCCGCCGAGAGCTGAAGTCTCCCGACCTCCGGCGACTTGTGCGTCTTGGCGTGAGGGCGCAGCTTCAGTCCCGCCGCGCGCGCCCGCTCCTGCATGCCGCGCACGTTGGACTCCAGGACGTCGAGGTCGACGAGGACCGAGGGCGTCGGAAGGTCTTCGATCGTCTGCATGGGGCGAGAGCCTATCGTCCGGCCGGGCCCGGCGCCGTCACTTCCTCCGGCCGGCGTTGCGGAAGAAGGCGAAGACGAGCGCCGACGGGACGAGCGCCATCATTCCCGCCGTGATCGTGGCCCCGACGAGGCGCGAGTGAACCGCCGGGTCCGCGATCCTCGCCCGGGCGTCGCCGTCCTGGTGCGCGTAGGAGATGAAGACGTCAGCCATAGGCCTCGGCCTCGGTCATGAGCCGCAGCCACTCGTGCTGGTCGGCCGCGAGAAGACCCTCGCACAGGTAGAGGTATCCGAAGATCTTCGTGGGATCGAAGTGCTCGGGGTCGCGGCCGACTTCCGCATCGAGGCTCTTTCGGATCTCCGCCAGGGAGTCGTATCGCGCGTGCGAACGCGCCTGATTTCTGACGCGCTCGTGCGCGCCGCGGAGCGTGCGCATGGCGCCCCAGCCGAAGGGCAGCAGGAGAGACCCGAAGACGAGGGTATGCGTCAGGGTTTCGTCGGAGGATTGGATCCACGGGCGCTCGAGGATCAGGTTGACCGCGCTGAGGCCGAGGCCGAAAAAGAAGAAGACGGGCTGCCAGAGGCTGTTCTCGAGCCACGACAGCTTCTCGCCCATCTTCCTTTCGAAGTAGCGGAGCTGGAAGTCGAGGCGCTTGCGCCGGTAGTACTCGAGGAGCCTCCGGACCTGCCCGGGGTCCACCCTGCGGCAGGAATCCGTCGCGGGCAGGTCGGGCAGCGCGTCGCTGTGGGCGAGAGCCTCGAGCAGCTCGTGGGGCGCATGGGCGACCTTCGCCCGGCGCGCCTCGATCTCGTTCTTCAGCGCCGTCATGTCCTTCGCGTCCCCGTTCCAGAGGGCCGGCTCGATGAGCATGCGGAACTTGATGAGGCGGAGGTGCTCCGCCTTGTAGCGCTCGATGAGCCAGGTCTTCTGCGTCGCGCGAATGAGCGTCACGAGGACGAGAATCAAGGCCAGGAACGTGAACCCGGCCTCCAGCCAGTACGCGGCTCCTCCGTGCCGGCCGAAGAGCTGGGCCTTCAGACCCCAGAACAGCGCGACGAAACCGCAGAGCACCGACGAGACCACGAGAACGCCGTGCCGGGCCTGACCCCTGTCGGCGCGTCGATCGGCATCGTCGAAGTCCGAGCGGAGGCAGGGCTCGGCTCCCGGCTTCCCGTCGTACGGATCGCAGACCCGGAGGAACGGGCCGAGCGGAAAGGGCGCTTGCCGATCCTTCGGATCGTGCATGTCGTCGTCCGGCTCGGGAGAGCCGGGTTTGTCGATCGTGCTCACGCCTTCTCGATCCGGTACCCGAGCGAGAGGATCGTCTTGACCGTCTCGATCGCCGTCGTGCGGTCGTATTCCTTCTCGGCCTCGGGCAGCGCGTCGTACGGGACGAGCGACGGGTGCTCCTTCTTCGCGTCGTCGCGCCGCGGGCCGTGGCGCCAGCCGTCGGCCATTCGCTGGCGGGCCCAGTTCTCGTGCGTGTTCCTGGCGAGCAGCTCCGTCAGCGCCGCCATGGCGCTCGGCAGGCGGACGCCGGAGGTGTCGCGGGGGGCCGGCTTGTAGTCCACGCACGCCTCCCTGGCCGGGGCCGAATGGGGCCTCTTATACACCCGGCGGCCCCCGGGTCGGTGGGGTAGAGTCCCCGCGAACGGGGGTTCCCATGCGGAAGATGCGGTTCGGATTCCTGCTCGCGGGCCTCGGACTCGCGGTGGCCCTCTCGGGACAGACCCCGACGGCCGACGAGCTCGTCGCGAAGAACATCCAGGCGCGCGGCGGCCTCGAGAAGATCAAGGCGGTGCAGTCGATGCGCATGACGGGCACGATGCGTCTCGGGCAGGACAGCCTGCCGACGAGTCTCGAGATCAAGCGGCCCGCGAAATCGCGATGGGAGTTCAGCCTCGAAGGCCAGACGGCCGTCCAGGCCTACGACGGGAAGACGGCGTGGATGACGATGCCGTTTGCGGGCATCACGGAGCCGCAGGTGATGTCGGCCTCGGAAACGGCGGACATCGAGCTGCAGGCCGACATCGACGGGCCGCTCGTCGACGCCGCGTCGAAGGGGATCACGATCGAGCTCGTCGGCCGCGAGAAGATCGAGGGCGGCGCCGACGCCTGGCACCTCAAGATCAAGCGCAAGGGCGGCGACACGCGCGAGCTCTACCTGGACGCGAACACGTACCTCCAGATCCTGGCCGTGACGCGGCGGTCGGTCGACGGCCGCGACGTCGAGATTCGCAGCCGGATCGGCGACTACCGCGAGGTCTCCGGCCTGATGCTTCCGCATTCCTTCGAGGCGTCGGCAGTCGACGTTCCCGAGTCGCAGTCGCTGAAGTTCGACAAGATCGAGCTGAACGTGCCGATCGACGACTCCCGCTTTTCCATGCCGAAGAAGCCGGAAGCGCCGGCGATCGGCGGGTGAGGCAGGCGATGACGCGTCGGACGCTTCTGTTCGCGGCCCTGGCGGCGCTCGCGGCCCTGCCCGCGGCGGCGCAGCCGAAGCTCAAGGTCTACATCTCGGCGGACATGGAGGGCGTCGCGGGTGTGGTGACCGGCGATCAGCTCGGCCCGCAGGGCTTCGAGTACGAGAGGTTCCGCGGCTTCATGACCAACGAGGTCCTCGCGGCGATCGACGGCGCGCGGGCCGCCGGCGCGACCGAGATCCTCGTCTCCGATTCGCACGGCAACGGCGAGAACCTCCTGATCGAGCGTTTCCCGAAGGACGTGCAGATCGTGCGCGCGTGGCCGCGGCCGCTCGCGATGATGGAGGGCATCGACGCCAGCTTCGCGGCGGTCCTCTTCGTCGGCTACCACTCCTCGACCACGTACCCGGAGGGCGTGCGCGCGCACACGATGTCCTCGGCCACCCTCGCCGACGTCCGGTTGAACGGGGTCTCGGTCCCCGAGGCGGGCCTGAACGCGGCGATCGCCGGGCACTTCCGCGTCCCCGTGGCGATGATCTCGGGCGACGACGCGGCCGTGAAGGAGGCGCAGGCGCTGCTCGGGCCCGTCGAGGGGGCGGTCGTGAAGTGGAACGCGGGCTTCCACTCCGCGCGGACCCTCACGCCCGAGGCGAGCTGCGACCGGATCCGGGAAGCCGCGAAGAAGTCCCTCGGCCGCCTGTCGGCGCTCAAGGTCTACGACGTGAAGGCCCCGGTCACGCTCGACGTGCGCTTCAAGAACTACCGGCCGTCGGAAGTGCTCGCGTACCTGCCGATCGTCGAGCGCACCGACGCCCACTCGATCCGGTTTCGCGGCAAGGACATGCTCGAGACGATCCGGTTCCTCGAGTTCCTCACGCACTACGAGCCGGGGCTCGCGCCGTAGCGCGGTTTCCAACCGCCGTCCGGCTCAGGTCGTAGGGGCGGCCCTTGCGGCCGCCCGTGTCAGAAAGGGCGGGGACAAGCCCTGCCCCTACGACCGGGGGCGCAGGTATCGGGCCTCTACTTCTTCTCGAAGAGGACGAGGTACTGCCCGTACCCTTCCTTCTCGAGGTCCTCGACCGGGATGAAGCGCATCGCGGCGGAGTTCATGCAGTAGCGCAACCCGGTGGGCTTCGGCCCGTCGTGGAACACGTGGCCCAGGTGCGAGTCCGCGTGCGCCGACCGCACTTCCGCGTACGGCATGATGAAGGCGATCTCCGTCCCGGTCCTGACGTTGGCCGACTCCAGGGCCTTCCAGAAGCTCGGCCAGCCGGTCCCGGAGTCGTACTTCTCGAGCGACGAGAAGAGCGGCTCGCCGGAGACGACGTCGACGTAGATGCCCGCGCGCTTGTTGTCCCAGTACGCGTTGGCGAACGCGCGCTCGGTCCCGTCCTGCTGCGTGACGGCGTACTGGAGGGGCGTCAGGCGCTTCTTGAGCTCCTCGGCCGCCGGCTTCTCGAACTTGCCGGTCCAGCGGGGCGCCGGAGCGGCGCCGGGCGCGGGCGTCGGGGCGGGCGCGGGAGAAGGCGCGAGGGTCGCGGCGAGGGCCGCGCCGAGCACGAGCACGCCGGCTCCGGCGGCGAGCACCGCGCGCGTCATGGGTGCCCTCCGGCCGCGTCGCCCCAGATGGCCTTCAGGCGTGCGGCGCGGCCGCAGCTCGCGGCGTACATCTTGTAGCGGAGCGGATTCACCTTGCAGTAGTTCTGGTGGTACTCCTCGGCGGGATAGAACTTCGCCGCGGCCGCGATCTGCGTCGCGATCTTTCCCCGGAACCGCGGGTCCTCCTCGAGCTTCGCTTTCGACGCCTCGGCTGCGCGCTTCTGCGCGTCGTTGAGATAGAAGATCGCCGAGCGGTACTGCGACCCGTGGTCGCAGAACTGGCCGTCGGCCTGGGTCGGGTCGATGTTGTGCCAGTAGACCTGGAGAAGCTGCTCGTAGGAGATCTTCGACGGGTCGTACGTGATCTCCGCCGCCTCGGCGTGGCCGGTCATGCCGGTCGAGACCTGCTCGTACGTGGGGTCGGCCGTCTTTCCGCCCGTGTAGCCGGAAACGGCGGAGACGACGCCGGGCAGGTCCTCGAAGGCGCTTTCTTCGCACCAGAAACAGCCGCCCGCGAAGATGGCTTTCTCGGTCGGGGCCCCGAAGGCCGCCGCCGCGAATGTGGACGCCGCGAGTCCGAGAGCTAGAGTCCGAAGCAACCGGGCTTTCACGGGAATGGGACCTCCTCCGGCGACAACCCCGCCGGAGAACCTTTGATTCCGGCGGGGCCGTCCGGTTTCACCCGGAGTACGCGGATGCGGGGCGCGCGGATTCCGTGGCGGACAACCTTGACGGCGCAGGCCCCGGCGGGTTCTCATCCCAACCGGATCGCGCGGCTCAACGCGGAAGGGGGGCTCCCGGATGAAGTTCGAAACGCTCGCCATTCACGCCGGCGGAGACCGCGACCGGGGGACCTTGGACGTCGCGCCGCCGATCCACCTGTCGACCACCTTCGAGCACGGCCCCGCGGCGGAGCGCCCGGGCGGCCATATCTACATCCGCGAGTCCAACCCGAACCAGACCCGGCTCGCCGCGGCCCTCGCGGCGGTCGAGGGAGGCGAAGGCGCGCTCGTCTTCGCGTCGGGCCTGGCGGCCGGGGCCGCGTACCTGCAGGCGATGCCGGCCGGGTCGCACGTGCTCTTCCCCGACGACGTCTACTACGGGTTCCGGCACATGGCCGAGGAGTTCCTGCCGCGCTGGGGCATGACCGCGTCGGCCGTCGACATGGCCGACCTGCCGGCGGTCGAGGCGGCGATGACGCCCGCGACGCGCCTGATCTGGGCCGAGACGCCGTCGAATCCCCTGATGAAGATCGCGGACCTCGCGGCCCTTTCGGCGATCGCGCGCAAGCCGGGGGCGAGGCTCGTGGTCGACGGCACCTTCGCGACGCCGGCCCTCCAGCGCCCGCTCGAGCTCGGCGCCGACGCCGTTCTCCACTCCACGACGAAGTACCTCGGGGGGCACAGCGACGTCCAGGGCGGCGCGCTCGTCTTTCGCCGCAAAGACGAGTCCTTCGAGAGGGCCGAGCACGTCCGGTACATCCTCGGCGGCGTGGCCGCGCCGTTCAACTCGTGGCTCGTCCTGCGGGGCCTGCGGACGCTCGCCTGCCGGATGGACCGCCACTCGGAGAACGCGCTCGCTCTCGCCCGCGCGCTCGAGGCGCACGCGGGTGTCGAGGCGGTGCACTACCCGGGGCTGCCCTCGCAGCCTGGCCACGCGATCGCGCGGCGGCAGATGCGCGCCTTCGGCGGGATGCTGTCGGTGCGGGTCCAGGGCGGCCGCGCCGCGGCCCTGCGCTGCGCCTCGCGCATGAAGCTCTTCGTCAACGCGACGAGCCTCGGCGGGACGGAGAGCCTCCTCGAGCACCGCGCCTCGAGCGAGGGCCCCGGCTCGCGGACGCCGGAGAACCTGCTCCGCGTCTCCGTCGGCCTCGAGCACGCCGACGACCTGATCGACGACTTCCGTCAGGCCCTCGCCTGACGGTCCCGGCTCAGGCTTCCGTTTCGCGGTAGAGCCAGGCCCCGGCGAGCGTCGCGAGCACGCACTCGAGGAACGTCCACACGAGGGCGAGCGGGGAGATCTCGAAGAGGCCCATCGCCCGCATCGCGATGATCGCCAGCAGCGACGTGAAGAACCACACCGCGACGCCGGCGCGCACCGCCGTGCCGGCGCCCGGGCCGTAGCGGGGACGGATCGCGGCATAGAGCCAGACGGCGGCGATCCCGAGCGCGAACCCCCAGAGCGTCCAGATCGCCGTGACGGCGCCGCCCTGGGGCAGGCCCTTGCCGAGGGCGCGCATGCCGGCTTCGAACTCGCCGCGCATCACGACGTCGTAGCGCAGGTACTCCGAGATGTTGATGAGGATGCCGGCCAGGACCCCGCCGAGGACGACGCGCGAGAAGTTGAGCCTGCCCATCGTGCCCTCCTTGCGCCGCTGCGGCCCCCGTGCATAGTCGCGGCCCTCGCGGCCGCCCTCGGGCGGGGACAAGCCCCGCCCCTACGACACTTCGGGTGCGAGCGACATCCGCCTCAAAACAGTAGCAGCATTCTGCCGCGCTATTCTCCGGGCATGGAGAAGAAGCGCATCGCCGTGCTCGGCGCCGGGAACATGGGAAGGGCCCTCCTTCGGGGAATCCTGGGCTCGGGGTGGGGGCGAAAGGGGCGGCTGACGGCCTCGCATCCCAAGGCCGCCAAGGCGGCGGCGCTCGCCCGCGAGCTCGGCATTCGCGTCGCGGCCTCGAACCTCGACGCGGCCCGCGCGGCCGACATCGTGATCCTCGCGGTCAAGCCCCAGATCCTCGAAGGGGTGCTCGAGGAGATCGCGCCGGTCCTCTCGCGGGACCGCCTCGTCGTCTCGATCGCGGCGGGGTTTCCGACCGCGCGCATCGAGGCCATCGTGGGCGAGCGCGTTCCGGTCGTCCGCGCGATGCCCAACGTCGCCGCCGTCGTGGGTCTCTCCGCGACGGTGCTCTGCGCGGGGCGCCATGCCCGGGCCGCGCGGATGGCGCAGGCGCGGAAGATCTTCGAGTCGATCGGCCTCGTCGTCGAGCTGCCGGAGTATCAGCTCGACGCCGTGACGGGGCTCTCGGGCAGCGGGCCGATGTACGTGTTCCAGATCATCGAGGGCCTCTCGGACGCGGGCGTGCGCGTCGGCCTCTCGCGCGACGTCGCGACGGCGTTGACCGTCCAGACGGTCCTCGGCGCCGCGAAGATGGCCGAGGTCCTCAAGATCCACCCCGCCATGATGAAGGACATGGTCACCTCGCCCGGCGGCACCGCGATCGCGGCGCTCCACAGCCTCGAGCGCAACCGACTGCGCGCGATCCTCATGGACGCGGTCGAGGCGGCGACGGCCCGTTCGAAGGAGCTCGGCCGCGGCGCGTGAGGGTATTCGCGCGAAACAGGTGAGGGCGGCCGCAAGGGCGCCCCTACGACCGGGGTTTGTATTGCTCCGGGATCGGGTTGCCCGGCCGTTCGACGTCCCAGACGATCGAGGCGATCCACCAGCGGCGGCCGTCGTTCACGATCTGGATGCTGTTGATCCCGCTCGTGAAGGGCTTCTCGTCGGAAGGCGCGCGGCGCGCCTCGTAGGTCGAGAAGGCCTGGCAGACGTTGCCGAAGCAGTCGAGCCGGCGCGCGACCTCCTTTTCGAAGAACGCGGAGGACTCGCCCCTCTCCTTCGCGGCGGCCGCGCCCTTGCGCACACGGTCGCGGAACCCGTCGACGTCGACCACCGTGAAGATCTCGTCGCGGGCAGGCTTGGGCGGGATCAGCATGCCGACCGGAAGGAAGATGGCGCGCATCCGCGCCCAGTCGGGCTCCGTGCCGTCCGGGTGGCTGACGGAGGCGTAGAGCGCCGCGAGGATCGCGTCCACGGAGGCCCCGTCGGCCTCGCCCGCAACCGCGGGTCGCCCCGGCGCCAGGGGGGTCGGCGTCCGGCGCGCGAGCGGTTCGCCCGGAGGCGGCATCGTCGTCGGCGGCTCGATCATGGCGTTGGGGTCGCGGCGCAGCGGGGGCGCCGGGCGGTACGGCGTGACCTGGGCGGCGGCGATCGAGGCGAGGACGAGCAGGAACGCGCCGGCGAGGATCGGCTTTTTCACGGGATCTCCTTTTCGAAGGACTATACGTCGCAGCGGTCGGCGGGATCTTCGGCGCGAGTCCGGTAAGATCCGCGCCAGGCGCGGCGGGCGCCCCGGAAACGATGGATCCCCGCCGCCGGAGGGCCGATGGACGCGTCCGAGACGAAGTCCCTGCCGGAGAACGCCTACCGGCCCCTGAACCCCGGCGAGGTCTACCAGCCCGTCGTTCCCGCATCCGCCAGTCTGCCCGAGGCGACCTGGCGCTCGGTGCTCTGGGGGCTCTTTCTCTGCGCGATCTTCACCGCGGCATCGGCGTATTCGGGTCTGAAGGTCGGCCAGGTCATGGAGGCCGCGATCCCGATCTCGATCCTCGCGATCGGCCTCGCGCGGGTGTACGGCCGGCGCTCGTCGATCCTCGAGAACGTCATCATCACCGGGATCGGGGGCGTGTCGGCGTCGGTCGTCGCGGGCGCGATCTTCACGCTGCCGGCCCTCTACATCCTGAAGCTCGACCCCCATCCCTGGCAGACGATCTTCATCTGCCTCGCCGGCGGCGCTCTGGGCGTCCTGTTCATCATTCCGCTTCGCCGCTACTTCGTTCGGGACATGCACGGGCAGTTCCCGTTCCCCGAGGCCACGGCGATCACCGAAGTCCTCGTCACGGGCGAGAAGGGCGGGTCGCAGGCGAAGCTCCTCCTCCAGGCGACGGGCATCTCCGCCGTTTACGACTTCTTCGTGACGACCTTCCAGGTCTGGAAGGAGTTCGTCGATTTCCGGTTCGTGAAGCTCTTCGACGACCTGGCCGTCAAGGCGCGCATGGTCGTGCGCTTCGACGCGATCGCGTTCATTCTCGGCCTGGGCTACGTGATGGGACTTCGGTCCTCGATGCTGCTCTGCGCGGGCGGCGCGCTGGCGAACTTCGTGCTCGTGCCGCTGATCTGGTTCATCGGCCGGAACTTCCCGGACGCGGTCGTCTATCCCGGAACCGTTTCGATCGCCGAGATGACCGGAACGGACATCTATCGCTCGTACGTCCGGTTCATGGGCGTCGGGGCCATCGCGACCGCCGGCATCTTCGGCATCATCAAGTCGCTCAAGATCGTCATCGGCTCGTTTTCCATCGCCGCGAAGGCGTTCCGGCACGGCGAGGCCACGGGCCAGGAACGGACCGACCGGGACATGGCCATCATGAAGATCCTGCTCGGTGTCGTCGTGACGGCGGTGGCCGTCGCGATCTTCCTGGGCAACCTCGACACGACGGCGGTCGTCGTCCTCATCGGGCTCGGCCTGACGCTCGTCTTCTCGTTCTTCTTCACGTCGGTCGCGGCGAACGCCATCGCCACGACCGCCCGCAACCCGGTATCCGGGATGACGATGCTGACCATCATCATCTCGTCGATCATCCTGCTCGAGTTCGGCGTCTCGGGCCGGACGGGCATGTTCTTCGTCATGGCGATCGCGGGGATGGTCTGCACGGCGCTCTCGGTGTCGGGCCAGACGATCACGGACCTGAAGACCGGCTACTGGCTGGGGTCGACGCCCGCCGTCCAGGAGCGCGTCAAGTTTTACGGCGTGCTGGTCTCGTCGGTCGTCGTCGGCCTCGTGATCGTGCTTCTCGCGAGGACGTTCCAGTTCGGCGAAGCCGCGCCCGGGGACCTGCGGCCGGTTCTGGCGTCGCCGCAGGCCTCGATCATGAAGGCGCTCGTCGAGGGCTTCATGAGCCGCCAGCCGGTCGCGTACATCCTCTTCGGCGCCGGCGCCATGATCGCCGTCATCATGGAGATGCTCCGCGTGCCGCCCCTGATCTTCGCCCTCGGGATGTATCTGCCGCTCGAGCTGAATACGCCGGCGCTCGTCGGGGGAGCGATCGCGCATTTCGTCGACAAGCGCTCCGAGAAGGTCGGAGGAGCCCACGGCCGCTCGATGCGCGAGCGGGCCATCATCATCGCGTCGGGCCTGATGGCCGGCGGCGCGCTCGGGGGCGTCTTCGGCGCGGGGCTGCGCGTCGTGCCCGGGTTCCGCGAGGACCTGATCAAGCTGCCCTTCTACGACTTCGATCCGGTTTCCCAGACCGTGAGCGCGGTGGGCTTCGTCCTGCTCTGTCTCTATCTCTGGTTCGGCGCCATGAAGAAGGAGAAGCTCGCCTGACCGACCGCCTCGGCTCGCTGACCGCGACGGCCCTGCTCGGGATCGACACCCTCTGGGGCGGGGACGTCATGAACCCGTCCGGCGTGGGCCGCGCCGTCGTGGACTCCTGGTTCTCGGACGAGCCGCTGCCGGAGGCCTACACCCACGTGACCGCGGCGGCGCTGCGGGCGAGCGGCGGCGTGGCGGCGAAGGCGCCGGAGGTCGCCGCGGTCGATGCGTTCCTTTCGGCCGTCGACGTGAAGGGCGCGATCGACGAGCTCGCGGCCGAGGGGGCGAAGCTCGAGGGCCTGCGCGGCGCGTTCTTCGGCGGGCTCTCGCAGTGCCTCTCGGCCATGTGGGACCTCTCGATGGAGCTTCTCGGCCGCGGTCCCGCCGTGCCGTACGAGCGCTGCGTCGTCGCGTCGACCGGCCGCGACCCCGAGCCCTCCCGCCCCGAGGAGAAGCGCCGACGCCTGACGGAGCTGCTCGGCCGCGCCGGGTATCCCGCGAAGACGGGCGAGGAGCTGCTCGCCGCCGTCGACGCCTGGCGGCGGGAGCGGATGGTCCCGCCGAAGACGATTTCGACCCTCGCCAACGCCTTCATCGCCCGCTTCGACGCCGGGACGACGAAGCACGTCGCGCCGCACCTGCCCGCGGATCTCCGGTCGGTGCCGCGATCGAACATGACGTTCGTCCCGATCCGGGACGCCTTCTTCTCGGGCTTCATGAGCTACGTCGGCCGCGCCCGCAATACGGACGGCTCGCCGCAGTACGAGGCTCTCTACGAGATCAACGCGTCGCTCCAGATCTCCGTCCCCGAGTTCGAGCAGCTCGTGGGCCACGAGGTCGTTCCGGGCCACGTCACCACGGCGGCCCTGATGCAGGGCCTCTACGTGAGGGGCCGGGTCGGCTTCGAGGCCACGATCCTCGCGATGAACACGCGCTGGGGCACGCTCGCCGAGGGCATCGGCAACAACGCGGTGCTCATGGCGATGGGGCTGACCGAGGTCGAGCAGGTGCTGGACGAGGACCTGCAGATCGGCCTCTGGCTCGCGCACCTCCAGGACGACGCCAAGAACCAGGCGTCGTATCGGATCTGGGGCGAAGGCGCGCCCCGGGCGGAGGTCGCCGCGTCGCTCCGGCGCGACTGCCTCGTCTCCGAGGAGCGTGCCGGCAAGTTCGCGGGGGCCTGGGGCGGGCACCCGCTCTTCGGCCGCATGAACCTGCCGGCGTACCGCGCCGGCACCGAGGTCGTCGCGGAGCTGCGCCGCCGACACCCGCCCGCGAAAGTCCTGCCCGCGCTCTACGGCTGCGCGGGGCTCGTCGACATCGTCACCCTGAGGCAGGCGGTCGAGAGGGGCTGACCCGCCTCGGATAGCATCCCGCGATGCGCTCGAAACTCACCGCCGCCTGCGCTTTGCTCGTCCTGACGTTCGCGGTCGTGCCCGCCGCGGAGAATCCCTGGCCGAGAATCCGCAAGGAGCGCATCGCGAAGCTCCTGCCCGCCGCGATGGAGCGCGCCGGCGTCGACGCCTGGATCGTCGTCTGCCGCGAGAACGACAACGATCCTCTGGCCGCGCACGTGGGCGGCGAGAACGCCGGCGGGACCGCGGCGTTTCTCTTCTTCCGCCGGGACGGCCGCGTCTCGTCGGTCGCGATCTCACCCGCCGGCGAAGCGACGGCGTTGAAGGAGGTCGGCGTCGTCGACCGTGTCGTCGTGCTCGAGCGCGGCCAGAGCGTCTGGGACGCCGCCGCCGCCGAGGTCCGCGAAGCGGCGCCGAAGAAGATCGCCGTGAACTCGGGCGGCGACCCGGTGTCCGACGGACTGTCCTGGACGCAGCGCAACGCGCTCGAGACGGCGCTCGGCGCGGAGTGGACGCCGCGCCTGACCTCCGCGGAAGACCTCGTCGCCGAGTGGCTCTCGGTGAAGCTGCCGGAGGAAGTCGAGATCATGCGCAGGGCCGCGGCGGTCACCTCGGACCTGCAGATCGAGGCCTACAAGACCGTGGTGCCGGGCAAGACGCGGGACTCCGACCTCGCGCGATACCTGAAGAAACGGATGCTCGAGCTCGGCTACGAGGACGGCTGGGCGCCGGACCAGAACCCCAACGTCAACTCGGGAGCCGATCGTGGTCACTCCCATGCCACCGACAAGATCATCCGGCCGGGCGACTTCATCCAGACGGACTTCGGCGTGAAGGTGCACGGCCGCTGGGTGACCGACATCCAGCGCTTCGCCTACGTGCTGGCTCCGGGCGAGACCGCCGCACCGCCGTCGGCGCTCGAGAAGTGGGAGAAGGGGAAGAAGGGCAGCCGCGTCGCGCTTTCCGCGATGAAACCCGGCGCGCGGGGCTACGACGTCGATAAGGCCCAGCGCGACTGGATGAAAGCCGCCGGCTCGCAGCCGATGCCCTGGGGCACCGGGCACCCCGTCGGGTACTGGGCGCACGATCCCGGGCCCGCGCTTTCCGGCGCACAGACCGACGCGCCGCCTGGCGCCCGCGCCTTGCGGCGCCTCGTGCCGGGCCAGACGTTCGCGTTCGACGGGTTCTTCTGCTGGGAGCTCGATCCGGCGGCGAAGACGACCAAGGGCATCTCCGTCGAGGAGATGGCCGTCGTGACGGAAAAGGGAGCGGAGTACCTCAATCCGCCCCAGGAAGAGCTGATCCTGATCCCGTCGCGTTGACTCAGTAGCCGAACGTCTTCGCGATGAAGACGGCCATCTGCCCGCGGGTGACCGGGTTGTTCGGGCAGTAGTTGCCTCCGCCGCAGCCTCCCGTGATTCCCTCGGCCGCGAGCTGCTCGATCCAGGGCGCGAACGGGTCGGCGGGCGGCACGTCCGCGAAGATCCCGGTGGCCGCCGGCGGCACATAGAGCGCGCCGTTTCGCGACTTGAGGAGAAACACCGCCATCTGCTTGCGCGTGACGGCGCTTCCCGGGCAGTAGTTGCCGCTTCCGCAGCCCCCGGTGACCCCCTCCCGGGCGATCTGCTCGATCCAGTCGGCGGCGAAGGAGCCGGCGGGGACGTCCCCGAAGAGCGTGCCGGTGGCCGCCGGGGGAACGAGCGACAGGTTGTACTTCGCCTTGGTCAGGAAGACGGCCATCTGCGCCCGCGTCACCGGGTTGTCGGGACAGTAGTTGCCGCCGCTGCAGCCGGCGGTGACGGAACGGCGGACGATCTTCTCGACGAAATCGTGAAATGCGTGGGCCTGCGGAACGTCCGAGAAGTCGGCGAGCCAGCCCCTGGCCAGCGTGTCGGTGCAGGTCGACGCGTTCGCGGCCGCGACGTCGTTCAGGGTCCCGGGAGCGAGGGCTGGAAACACGGCTGCGATCGACGTCGGGTCGTTGACCGTGACCCCGCCGGCGGGCTGGTCCCCGACGAGCACCGTCGCGCCGGCCTCGAATCCCGAGCCCGTGAGGGTCACGGCCGCGCCCGTGGCCGGGCCGGAGTCCGGCTCGAGCAGATCGACGAGCGGCGTCGGGTTGGCGAGCGTGATCGACGCGTCGGCGCCGCCGGGCGCTTCTTCGTTGCCGGCGGCGTCGCGGGCGACGCTCGCAAAGGCGTACGTCGATCCGATCTCTCCGTAGTAGACGGCCGACGTGGCGGTCGTCGCCGTCAACCACGGTGCGAACGATCCGCCGTCCACCGAGACGAGAACGTCGTAGCTCGCCACACCCGAGTGCGCGTCCGCGCCGGACCACTGGACCTCGATCCCCGAGCACGTGGAGGACAGCGGCGCGACCTCACTCGCCGGCGGGGTGACGTCGATCGTGTTGAACCAGTCGGCGGTGACGATCGGCGCATTCGCGTCGAAGACGATGGAGGCCTGGTTGTGGATCTCGGTGCCGCTCGCGAGGCCCGGCTTCGCCTGGACCGTGAAGGAGACGTGTCCCTCGCCCTCGGGGGTCGCGACGTTGGGGGGCAGGAAGCCGAGGATCGGGTCCTCCGTCGGCAGGCCGGTCGCCGGATCGAGCGAGAAGAAGTGCCAGGTCGCCAGGCCCGTCGCCGGGTTGAACTCGGCGGAAACGCGGGCCACGAGCGCGATGCCCGGGCGCAGGTCCACGTCGTCGGTGAAGGACTTCAGGCCCGGCGGCACGGTGACGACCCGCGTGCCGAACGCGATCGGCCCGAGCTCGAAGGTCGAGAGATCGAGCTTCGACCCGTCGAGCTGGTCCGTGACGACGACCTCCTGCGCGGCGGCCGTGGCGGTCTCCAGGTTCTCGAACGTGACCGTGTAGGGAAGCGGAGGCTGGCCCGTCACGAAGTGCGCGTCTCCGGCGCCGCTCGGCCCCGCCTTCGCGTTGGGGTCGATGGCGAGATAAACGCGGAAGATGTGCCTGACGCGGCCCCGGTCGGCCTCGTCGCCGCCGAGGTCGTCGATGATTTTCTTGACGACCTCGTCCTTGGTCCGGAGGTGCTCGAGGTCCGCCTTCGAGTTGTCGCCGAAGACCTGGGAGTTCCAGTTCGCCGGATTCTGGATGTAGTCGGCGTACAGGGCATCCGTCCAGGCGCCGTGCGCGATCTGTTCGAACGCTCCGAAGTCGATCTCGGCGGAGGTCCGAGAGGCGAGGGCGGTCAGCGGCGCGGCCGAAACGGCGCGGATCACGGGCTGGAGAGCCGTCGCGAACCGGCTGACGTCGTTGAACGCCGCCGCCTTCGCGGCGTCGATGACGTCGGCGTCCTGGAAGCCCTGCGTCGCGAGGTTCTCCTGCACTTCCTTGCGGCGCGCCTGCGCGGCCGTGATCCCGTCGCGCGCGAGGGCGAAGACGGCATCCGGCCCCTCGAGCGTGGCGGCGTACGCCCGCGGCGACTCGTCGGGACGGTCGGCGAAGGCGACCAGGAAGCGGTAGGTCGTGCTGCCTCCCGCGGACGTGGAGGTCAGGACGGGGCCCGATTCGTACGGCACGTCGCCGACGACGAGGTCGAAGTGCAGGTCGCCGTTGGCGACGCCGTTGGAGAAGTGGACGGTGGCCTCGAAGTGCGCGGGCGTGTCGACGATGACGTTCGGGGTGGCCGAGATGCCGCCGTCGACCGGGACATCGAGGATGGCCGCGAGCTCGGCGGAGCTGACCCAGGACGCCTCGGCCTCGATTTCTTCGCCGAACTCGCCGGGCTGCGACGCGATCGTCAGGACGCGAAACGCCACGCTGGCGCTCGAGCCGGCCGGGACCGACTCGAGGTAGACCAGGATGTCCGAGCGGCCGGTGCCACCCGTGGTCATCGGAGAGTCCAGCGCGACGACGCGCGGCGAGCCGAAGACGGGATCCACCGAGGTCACCCGCAGCTGCCAGGGGATCGAGACGCGCAGGATGGCGGCGGGCGCGTCGGTGTTGCCGCGGTTTCCGTAGACGAGAAAGAACGTCTGTTCGCGTCCGGCGCGGACAGCGAGCGTTCCGCGGCCCAGGATGTCCAGCCAGAGCTCCGGCTCGGTGCCCGTGACGACGGTGAACGCCGAGGCGAGCGTCGCCGTGTCGCCGGGGATCGCGACGGTCACATCCCACGCCCCGACGGCCGCGCCGGCGAGGTCGAACGTGGCGGTCAGCGCGTAACCGTCCTCGGAGATCGCGACATCGGTCGCGACGCGGTCGGGCGAGCCGGCGCGTTCGAGCCGCGCGGTGGCTCCCGGGACCATTCCCTGGCCTGCGATCTGGATCGTCACGGAACCGGTGTCGCCGCCCTGCGGCGGAGTGACCGCGAAGAGCTCGAGGGGCACGTCCTCGGGCGCAGGGCTACCCGCGAGCTGCCGGCAGAAGGAGAACTCCGACGAGTCGTCGCCGGGGGCCACGGCATAGGCGCTGACGTAGCGGCCGCCCGGAATGGGCGGCGTGATCAGCGTCGTGAAGACGCCGTGGCCGGAAGCGTCCGTGACGACGGGAACGGTCTTGCGGTATTCGCGGCCCTCGCCGTGGCCCGAGGGATCGCAGGCGAGGGACGAAAAGATGTGCACGTCGAACGTCGTCGACCCCTTGGCGTCGAGATAGCCGGCGACGTTCGTCCCGCCGCCGATGTCCTCGGCCAGCGTGACGACCGGAAAGTTGTCCTCCGCGCCGGGTCGGTTCGCCGTGACGCCGTCCTCGTGGAGGTCGTGGCCCAGGCCGCCGTTGCCGAAGGTGACGTTGGGCCGGACGCGCAGGATCCGCCCGGCATCCGAGGCCACGCCGGCGCCTCCGTTGAACGCGATCGTGTTCGCCTGGCCCGCGCCGGTGCCGCCGATGATGGCACCGTAGGTGTTGCCGATGTTGCGCAGGCCGGAGAGGCCGTTGCCGAGGGGCCCGATCCCGGACGCGTTGGTGCCGATGCGATTGCCGTAAATGAGGTTCTTCGTGATGTTGCCGATCAGGTCGAGCGCGATGCCGTGGAGGAAGTTGCCGGAGATGACGTTGCCTTCGCCCGGCGCCGTGCCGCCGATGAAAGTGCCCTCGGCCCACTCGAGCCGGATTCCGTTCCCGAGGTTCTGCAGCGCCGCCGTTCCCGTCGCATCGGTACCGATGAAGTTGCCATGGATCACGTTGCCGGTGGCGGCGACCGTCACGAACTTGGTGATGAAGATCCCGTCCAGCAGGTTGCCGGAGATGAGGTTGCGCGCGCCCGCGGATGCTCCGCCGATCTGCGCCTCCGAGGCGCCCGTGATCCGGAGGCCGTAACCCTCGTTCGGGATCGCGAAGGAGCCGGCGGCGTCCGTCCCGACGCGGTTGCCTTGGACCGCCATGTCGGCGGCGGCGTTCTGGGTGATCTGGATGCCGTCGTCGCCGTTTCCGGACACGAGGTTGCCGGCTCCCGCGGCCGTTCCGCCGAGCGTGACATCGCCGCAGAAGTTGCAGAGGAGGCCGATGCCGTTGGGAATGGGTGCGAGGCCGTCGGCGTCGGTGCCGATGCGGTTGCCCTGCACGAGGCTGCCCGGCGTGTCGAGCTGGACGCCCGACTGGCCGAATCCCGAGATGACGTTGCCGGCGCCGGGCGCGGTCCCGCCCACCGTCGCCGAGCCTCCGAAGACGCGCACGCCCGCGGCCGTTCCTCCGATGCCGGACGTGCCCGTGACGTCCACGCCGATGAGGTTGCCCTCGATCACGTGGCCCGAGCCGGCGTCGACGCGGATGGCGCCGGACGGACCGGTCACGACGTTGCGCGCGGCGAGCGCGGCGCCGCCGATCCGGTCGTCGCTGCCGCCCTGGACCTGGATCGCGAGGACGACGAGACTGCCCTGAGCCGCCGTGCCGTCGTCGGTCGTCCCGAAGAAGTTGCCCTCGATCACGTTTCCGTCGGACTGCAGCCGCAGGCCCACGTTACCGGTGCCGTTGAAGACCATTCCGCGCACGACGCAGTCGTTCGCCGCGATCGTCAGCAGGAAACCGTTGCTCGTGCCGGTCACCGCGACGCGGCCGGCGGACTGGGTGGTGCCGTCGATCGTCACGGTGTCGGTGACGGTCGGCAGACTGCCGAGAGGGATCGCCGGAATGCCCGAGCCCGGGATCGCAAAAGTGATGGTGTCCGCGCCCGGCAGCGCGTTCGCCTCCTCGATCGCGGCGCGTAGCGAGCAGGCGCCGTTGACGTCGGCGCAGGCGCCGTTGCCCGCCGCGGCGTCGGAGAGGTTCGTCGTCACGTCGACGACGAAGGTCGCCGCAAGCGCTGGAGCGGCGATCGCCAGGGTGCCGTCGCGGCGCAGCACGACCCGTCCCCGCGCGCGGCTGTCGACGCGAAGCGCGAGCGCGGCGACCTCGTCCGCGCCACGGGGGACCGGAGAGGATTTGGCGCCGGCCTCCGATTCGGCCACGACGCTCCACACACGCGCGGCGCGCTCGATGCGGACAGCCCCTCCCTCCGCCGAGCTCAACCGGATCGCGTTGCCGCTTTCGCCCGCCTCGATCGCGATCTCGAGCGCCTTCTCCGTCAGGGCGAGCGAGAGCGGGAAGGCGTCCAGCGCCCCCTCGGGCCCCTGGAACAGCAGGGCCCGGAATCCGCCCGCGGCGCCCTCGACGGCGGCGACGAGGTCCGGGAGGCCGTCGCGGCGGCCGACGTCTCCGGCGGCGAGCGCCGTCAGCCGCCCGGCGAGAGCAAGCCGCGTCGCCTCGCGGAAGCCTCCCGCGCCGTCGCCGGGATGGACGTCGATGAAGCTCGCGCCCGCCGTCGCGCAGGCGAGGTCCGCCTTCCCGTCGGCGTCGAAGTCGCCGGCGAGGAGAAAGTCCGGAGGCGCGACGAGCGTCCGCATGCGATCCGTCGACAGGAACGGCGAGCCGACGAACCTTCCTTCGGTCCGGCGCCGCCGCGCTTCCGAGCTGTTGGGGTAGAGGGCGTCGACGTTGCCGCGGTAGAGGACAGCGACCCCGCCCCCCTCGGGCGCGGCGAATCCGGCCGCAAGGTCTGCGACGCCGTCGCCGTCGAAGTCCGCCGAGGCCAGGGAGAGCGGTCGAAGCTCCTGTCCCGCAAGGATTTGCGGGACTGCCGCGGACAGGGCCGCGCCGAGCGCCAATGAAAGCCGGATTCGTGGGTTCATGAGCCGTTCCTCCAGAACCGTCAGTAGTGAGAGCGGAAAGAAGCCCCGGGAGGGACCACCCCGACGGGTAGGATTTCCCGATCATGGCGGAACCCCGGTCGGAGCTCGACAGTCTGATCCCGGAGATCTACCAGGAGCTTCGGCGGCTGGCCGGCCGGGTCATGAGCGGGGAGCGCTCCGACCACACGCTGCAAACGACGGCGCTCGTGCACGAGGCGTACCTCGAGCTCGCGCGCATCCACGGGCTGACCGTGGACAGCCGGCCGCAATTCCTCGCCCTCGCGGCGCAGGTGATGCGCCGCATCCTCGTGGACCACGCGCGGGCCCGCGGCGCCGGAAAGCGGGGAGGCGGCGCGGTGCGCGTGACGCTCTCGGAGGGAGTGGCGGGATCGGGCGATACGCCCTTCGACCTGCTGGCGCTCGACGAGGCGCTGACCCGGCTGGCCGCGCACGACGGACAGGCGGTGCGGATCGTCGAGATGCGATTTCTCGCTGGGATGAGCGTCGAGGAGACGGGCGAGGCGCTGGCGATCTCGCCGACGACCGTCAAGCGGGATTCGGCGATGGCGCGTGCGTGGCTCCTGCGCGAGCTCTCCGGTGCAGCCGGCGCCGTCTGAGCGCTGGCGGCGGCTGAAGGACGCCTTCGCCGCGGCCGCCGAGGCGCCCCCCTCCGAGAGGGACGAGCTCGTCGAGCGCGCCTGCGGAGGGGACGCGGCGCTCGCCGCCGAGGTCCGCGAGCTCCTCGCGGCCCATGCCCGGGACGCGGACTTCGTCGAGAGGATCGTGGCGGGCGAGGCGCGGGAGCTCGTCGCGGGCGCGTCGGCCTTCGCGGGACGGCGCATCGGGGCCTACGAGGTCCTGCGCGAAATCGGCTCGGGCGGAATGGGAACCGTCTTTCTCGCGCGGCGGGCGGATGCCGTCTACGAGGCCGAGGTCGCGCTGAAGATCGTGCGGCCGGGCCTCTTCTCGCAGGAGGCTCTGCGCCGCTTCCGCGCCGAGCGGCAGGCGCTCGCGAGCCTGGCGCACCCCGGGATCGCGCGGCTGCTCGACGGGGGGACGACCGGGGACGGCGTGCCGTACTTCGTCATGGAGCACGTCGAGGGCCTTCCGATCGACGCCTGGGCCGAGGCGAACGGCCTCGGGCGCGAGGCGCGCATCCGGCTCTTCCGTTCGGTCTGCGCCGCCGTTCAGTTCGCCCACGCCAACCTGATCGTTCACCGGGACCTGAAGCCGGCGAACATCCTCGTGACGGCCTCCGGCGAGGCGAAGCTTCTCGATTTCGGGATCGCGAAGTTTCTCGGCGAGGACGAGGCCGGCGTGACGCGCGCCGGCGAGCGCGTTCTCACGCCCGACTACGCGAGCCCCGAGCAGATCCGCGGCGAGCCGGTCTCGACCGCCACCGACGTCTACTCGCTCGGCGTCGTGCTCTATCGGCTACTCACCGGCCGCGCACCGTACGCCTTCCCGAGCGGCCGGTCGAGCGACATCGAGCGGGTCGTCGTCGAGCGGGAGCCCGAGCCTTCCGCGCTCGGCGGCGACCTCGACACGATCGTTCGCAAGGCCCTCGCCAAGGAGCCGGAGCGGCGGTACGCCTCCGTCTTCGAGCTCTCGGAGGACCTGCGCCGCTTCCTCGCGAACGAGCCGGTCGCCGCGCGGCCCGACACGCTCGGCTACCGGGCGTCGAAGTTCCTCCGCCGCCACCGCGCCGGCGCCGCGGCGACGCTCGCCGTCATCGCGGCCCTGGCGGCCGGCCTCGCGGTCGCCCTCGCCTCCGCGGCGGCCGCGCGGCGCGAGGCGCGCAAGGCCGAGCAGATCAACCTGTTCGTCCAGGAGGTCCTTGGCGCCGCGAATCCCTGGAAGGACGGCGGCGAGATCACCGTGGCCGAGGTGCTCGACCGGGCCTCGGGCCGGATCGCGACGGACCTCGCTGGCCAGCCCGAGGTCGAGGCGGGCGTCCGGCGGACCGTGGGCGAGACGTACTCGGGCCTCGGCATGTACGACAAGGCGGAACGCGAGCTGCGCCGCGCCGTCGAGCTGCTGCGCGCGGCGCGCGGCGAAGCCGGCGACGACGTGGCGAACGCCCTGCTCGCGCTCTCGACCGTGCTCGTGTCGCGAGGAGCGCCGAAGGCGGCCGAACCGCCAGTGCGCGAGGCGCTCGCGATCCGGGAGCGCCTGCACGGGGCCGACGACGCCTCGGTCGGGGAGGCCCTGACCGCGCTCGGCGGCGTGCTCCAGGCCGCGGGCGAGCTCGACTTGGCCGAGGAGGCCGAGCGCCGCGCGATCGCGATCCTCCGCCGGCGCGGCCCGGATGCGAGCCTCGCCGAGGCGCTCAACAACCTCGCCGTGACGCTCGGCACCAAGGGAGATCTCGCCGCGGCCGAGCCGCTCCAGCGCGAGGCCCTGGCCACGATCCGGCGGGCCCACCCCGGGACGCATCCGGACGTGGCCTCGGCGATGAGCGCCCTGGCCTCGACGGTCTGGGAGGGCAGCGGCAACTTCGCCGAGGCCGACGCCCTTTACCGCGACACGCTGGCGATGCGGCGCGAGCTTCTCGGCTCCGATCACCCCGACGTCTCGTGGACGCTCTACAACTACGCCTACATGGTGATGGAGAAGGGCGACCTCGCACGCGCCGAGGACCTGGCGCGGGAAGCGCTGGCGCACCGGGGAACGACGCTTCCGGATGAGCACCCCATGGTCGCGGCCGCTCTCCAGGTCGTGGGGCGCTGCCGGCTCGGCCGCAACGACCCGTCCGGGGCCGAGCCGTACCTGCGAGAGAGCCTCGCCCTGCGCCAGCGGACCCTTCCGCCCGACCACTGGCTGTTGGCCGCCAGCCGAAGCATCCTCGGCGAGAGTCTCGCGCGGCAGGGCCGGATCGATGAGGCGCGGCCGTTGCTCTCCGAAAGCTACGCGGCCATGAAGGAGAAGCTCGGCCCCGACAACCCGCGGGTCCGCGAGGCCGCACAGCGCCTCGCGAAGCTCCCGCCGTCCTAGGGCGACGGCCGGTCGAGGCTCCGGTCGTCCCAGGACACCGGGTCCTCTCGCGGCTCGAGGTGCGTGATCGCGTGCGCGCCGGGAAGGGCCGCGCGCACGGCCGCCTCGATCGACTCGCAGAGGTCGTGCCCCTTCTGGACCGTCCAGGTCCCCGGCACGAGCACGTGCATCGTGACGAAGCGGCGGCGGCCGGCCACGCGCGAGAGGATCGCGTGGAAGAGGATGCCCTGCTCCTGGAAGGGCGCGAGGGCCTCGGTGACCGCCTTGCGGTCGTCCTCCGGGAGGGAAGAATCCATGAGGCCGAGGCCCGTCTCGCGCACGAGCCTCCAGCCGGTCCAGACGATGTTCGCGGCGACGGCGGCGGCGATCAACGGGTCCAGGCGCAGCCACCCCGTCAGCGCGACGAGAGCGATCCCGACGATCACGCCCGCGGAGGTCCACACGTCGGTCAGGAGATGGTGCGCGTCGGCGGTCAGCGTGATCGAGCGCAGGCGCTTGCCCGCGGAGAGGAGGATGGCGGCGACGGCGCCGTTGATCGCCGAGGCCGCCACGGAAATGCCGACGCCGACCCACGCATCCGTGATCGGCCGGGGCGATTGCCAGCGCTCCCACGCGGCGATCGCGATGCCGGCGGCGGCGGCGATGATGAGGAACCCCTCGACGCCGCTCGAGAAGTACTCGGCCTTCGTGTAGCCGAAGGCGTGCTTCTGGTCCGCCGGGCGCGCGGCCACCGTCAGCGCCCAGAGGGCGATCAGGGCGGCCACGAGATTGACCACCGATTCGGCGGCGTCCGAGAGGAGGCCCACCGACCCCGTCAGCTTCCAGGCGGCGACCTTCAGCGCGATCGTGACGAGGGCCGCGCCGATCGAGAGCTTCGCGTAGAAGCGCGCCGAACGGACGGGAGCGGGCGCGGCGGTGGAGCTCACCCGGAAATCATAGTTCCCGGTTGGGGGCCGCGGACCTCGCGTAGACTCCCCGCCGTGGATCGCGACGGGCGCAGTCGAATCGATCGGCGCAAAGGGCGCAGTCACGACCGCGCGGATCTGAAGGCAATCGCGCGGCGCGCGATGATCGATCGGGGGCTCGCGCCCGCCTTCTCGCGCGACGTCCTCTCGGAGCTCGAGGCGATCCGGAACGCGGCGCCCGCCGCCGGCGACGGGATTCGCGACCTCCGCGACCGCCTGTGGGTCTCGATCGACAACGACGACTCGCGCGACCTGGACCAGCTCACGCTCTCCGAGGGCCTGCCCGGCGGCCGGACGCGCATCTTCGTGGCGGTCGCCGACGTCGACGCCCTCGTGACGAAGGGCACGGCCATCGATCTGCACGCGCGCACGAACACGACCTCCGTCTACACGGCGGCGGAGATCTTCCCGATGCTGCCGGAGAAGCTCTCGACGGACCTGACCTCGTTGAACGAGGGCGAGGACCGGCTCGCGGTCGTCGCCGAGATGGACTTCGAGGCGGACGGCACGCTCGCCCGTTCCGAGCTCTACCGCGCGGCCGTGCGCAACAAGTCGAAGCTCGCCTACGACAGCGTCTCCACGGGTCTCGAGGGCGGGGGGATGCCGGAGAAAGTGGAGAAGACGGCCGGCGCCGCCGAGCAGCTCCGCGCCCAGGACGCCGTCGCGCAGACGCTGCGCACCCGGCGGCACGAGGAGGGAGCGCTCGATCTCGAGACGATCGAACCGCGCGCGGTCTTCGACGGCGACGCGGTCACGGACCTCGCGGTCCAGCCGAAGAACCGCGCCCGCGAGCTCATCGAGGACTTCATGATCGCGGCCAACGGCGTGACGGCGCGGTATCTCGCGGGCAAGGGGATTCCGTCGCTGCGCCGCGTGGTGCGCTCGCCGGAGCGCTGGAGCAAGATCGTCTCGGTCGCGGCGCAATACGGCGAGCGGCTGCCGCCGGAGCCCGACTGCTGTTCACTCGAGGTCTTTCTCGACAAGCGCCGGAAGGCCGATCCTCTGAGGTTTCCGGATCTCTCGCTCGTGATCATCAAGTTGATGGGCGCCGGCGAGTATGTCGTCGAGCGCCCCGGTCAGGCGCCGATCGGTCACTTCGGCCTCGCCGTGCGGGACTACACGCACTCGACCGCGCCCAACCGCCGCTATCCGGACCTTGTCACCCAGCGCCTCGTGAAGGCGGCGCTCGCGGGCGAGCCGCCGGCCTACGACGCCGCGGAGCTGTCCTCGCTCGCCAGCCACTGCACCGAACAGGAGGACGACGCCGACAAGGTCGAGAGGCAGGTGCGCAAGTCCGCCGCAGCGCTGCTCCTCGAGCAGCGCGTCGGGCAGAGCTTCGACGCCCTGGTCACCGGCGCTTCCGAGAAGGGGACCTGGGTCCGCATCTTCCAGCCGCCCGTCGAGGGCAAGCTCGTCCACGGCTGGGAGGACCTGGAGGTCGGCGACCGCCTGCGCGTCAAGCTCGTCTCGACGGACGTCGAGCGCGGGTTCATCGACTTCGTGCGGATCGGGTAAGAGCGGCCTGCACTGGGTCATTTGAATCACGACCCCTGCATCATTCGCGCGCGGTCGACCTGTTGTAGATTCCCCCCGGTGTCGCAAGCGATCCAAGATGTGGGGGAACACAATGGCGAGACGGATCTCCGGCCTGACGGCCGTTTTCGCGACGTTGCTGGGGTTCGCCGTGGCCGCTGAGACGGTCGCGCAGGGGACGGCGCAGAAACCCCCCACCGCCGAAGAAGCGAAGGCGTTCGTCGACTCGGCCGAGCAGGACCTTCTGAAGCTCTGGATCGACGCGGGCCGGGCCGACTGGGTCAAGTCGACGTACATCACCGACGACACCGAGGTCCTCGCGGCCCAGGCCAACGCGAAGGCGATCTCGGCCAGGCGTGCGGTACGCCAAGAGGCGACGCGCTTCGACGCCGTGAAGGTCGACGCCGAGACGGCGCGCAAGCTCCGGCTCCTCAAGCTGTCGCTCACGCGTCGCCGCGCCCGACGACCCGGCCGAGGCGGCGGAGCTGACGCGCCTCGGGGCGGCGATGGAGGGCATGTACGGCAAGGGCAAGTACTGCCCGCCCGAGGGCAAGTGCCTCGACCTCGAGGACATCACGAAGATCATGGCCGACGAGTCGCGAGATCCGAAGCAGCTGCTCGACGTCTGGGCCGGCTGGCACTCGATCGCGCCGCCGATCGAAGGCGAACTTCGTCCGCTACGTCGAGCTCGCCAACAAGGGCGCGCGCGAGCTCGGCTTCGCCGACACCGGCGCGATGTGGCGCTCGAAGTACGACATGCCGCCGGACGCAGTTCGCGGCCGAGGTCGACCGGCTCTGGGAGCAGGTGAGGCCGCTCTACGTCTCGCTCCACGCCTACGTGCGCTGGAAGCTCGCGCGAGAAGTACGGCGACGCCGGTGCCCCGCGAGCGGGCCCGATCCCGGCCCATCTGCTCGGCAACATGTGGGCGCAGACCTGGGACAACGTCTACCCGCTCGTCGCCCCGCAGGGCGCCGATCCCGGCTTCGACCTGACCGCAGATCCTCAAGGCGCGGAAGACGGACGCCCGCGCAGATGGTCCGCTACGGCGAGGGCTTCTTCACGCTCGCTCGGCTTCGACGCCGCTGCCCGAAGACCTTCTGGGAGCGCTCGCTGTTCACGAAGCCCGCAGGACCGCGAAGTGGTCTGCCACGCGAGCGCCTGGGACGTCGACAACGTCGACGACCTCCGCATCAAGATGTGCATCGACATCACCGCCGAGGACTTCGTCACCGTCCACCACGAGCTCGGCCACAACTTCTACCAGCGCGCCTACAACAAGCAGCCCGTCCTCTTCCGCGACAGCGCCAACGACGGCTTCCACGAGGCGATCGGCGACACCATCGCGCTGTCGATGACGCCCGAGTACCTCGTCAAGCTCGGCCTGCTCGACGCCGCGCCCGGACACGTCGAAGGACATCGGCCTGCTGCTGCAGAAGGCGCTCGAGAAGGTCGCGTTCCTGCCGTTCGGCCTCCTGATCGACCAGTGGCGCTGGAAGGTCTTCTCGGGCGAGATCACGCCCGCGGACTACAACAAGGCGTGGTGGGAGCTGCGGCTGAAGTACCAGGGCGTCGCGCCCCGGCGGTCGCGCGCGAGGACGACGTTCGACCCGGGCGCCAAGTACCACGTGCCGGCGAACGTCCCCTACACCCGCTACTTCCTCGCCGACATCCTGCAGTTCCAGTTCCACCGCGCGCTGGCGCAAGACGGCCGGCTGCACGGGGCCGCTCAACCGCTGCTCGATCTACGGCAACGAGGCCGCGGGCAAGCGGCTTCGCGACGACTGCTCGCCATGGGCGCAGTCGCGCCCCTGGCCGGACGCGCTCGAGGCGCTGACCGGCGCAGCGGCAGATGGACGCGACCGCGATTCTCGACTACTTCGCGCCGCTCCAGAAGTGGCTCGACGAGCAGAACAAGGGCAAGCCGGTCGGCTGGTAGTCCTCGGTCGTAGGGGCGGGGCTCGTCCCCGCCCTCTTCAGTAGCGCAGGCGCACGAGCGACGCCTTCCCGCCTTCCTTCGGCACGACGACGAACAGGTTGTCGTACTCGTCGTTGGCGATCGTGACCTCCTCGGCGCAGCCCAGGGCCGCCAGGATCGGCCCGACCGTGTTGCTGTGGCCGACGACGAGAACGACGCCGAGCGGGACATCGCGGCGCAGGCGCTCGGCGAGCGGCGTCGCATCGATCCGGCCGTCGGCCCCCTTGGGGGTGTCATAGATTCCGATCTTCAGCCCCAGCGCGTCGGCCAGCGGCCTCGCGGTGCCGAGCGTGCGCTCGGTGTCCGTCGAATAAACGGCCGTGATCCCCGAGCGCTTGAGCATCTCCGAGAGGCGCGCAGCTCGCGCCCGGCCGGCCTCGGTCAGCCTCTCGTCCTCGTCCGAGATTTTCTCCCCGTGGCGGACGACGAAGACAGCCTGCTGGGCCGCCGCCTCGGCGGCGACCAGAAATGCGACGACACTCGCAACGAGAATGATTCGGCGCATGGCCCTTTATAACGGGGTCAGGTCTCGAGCGGTTGTTGACGGCGGGACGGGGAATCCGAAAAAACGAGACCTGACCCCCAAACGTTTCGGGCGGGGGGGACGTCTAAGGAGCCGGGAATGGGTCCTTCGACTGGCCGGGAGGCAGGTGTATCGTTCGCATCGTACAGACGGCAAAGGAGTTCGTCCTGTCAGGCACCGAGGCCCGGTCCGGCGAAGGGGAGCTTCACGAGGGTCTTCAGGCCGGTAGCCTGCCGGCCTTCGAGCGGCTCTTCACGCAGCACGGAGACCGGATGAAGTCGATCGCCGCCAATCTTCTGGGCAACGTCGCCGACGCCGAGGACGCGGTGCAGGAGGCGATGTTGAAGGCCTACCGCGCGGCGCCGCGCTTTCGCGGCGGAGCGAGCCTGTCGACCTGGCTCCACCGGATCCTCGTCAACACCTGCTACGACTTCCTGCGCAGGAACCGCCGCCGGGCGGAGGGCCCGATGCCGGCCTCGATCGCGATCGAGCCGGCGGGCGGCGCCGACCACTCCCTTCGCCTCGCGATCGAAGCGGCGCTCGCGCGCCTGGACGAGCGCGAGCGGACGGCGTTCCTCCTGTGCGAGGTCGAAGGTTTCTCGCACCGGGAGGCCGCCGAGATCCTCGACGTGCCCGAGGCGGCTTCCCGCGGGCTCCTCTTCCGCGCCCGGCGGCGGCTGCAGAAGTCCCTCTCGGCCGCGGGGGCATTTCTGCCGGCGGAGGCTCCGTGAAAGCCTCCTGCCGCGACCTCGAGCGCGCGCTCTCCACCGAGGAGCCGGACCTTCTTGCCGCGCTCGACGAGCACGCGCGCTCCTGCGCGGCGTGCGCCGGGGAGCTCGCCGAGTGGCGTCGGCTCTCCGCGGTGGCGCCGTCGCTCAAGGTCGCCTGGAGCTCGCCGGAGCTCTGGCCCGCGATCCGACAGCGTCTCGCCGAGGCCTCCCAGTCGCCCGGCGCCGGGCCCTCCCCGCGGCCCGCCGCCGCGTGGCTTCGTTTTCTGCCCGCCGGAGCCCTCGTCGCGCTCTTTGCGATCGCGACCGCGGGGCTCTGGGTCTTTCGCAACAGCGGGGGCCGCGACCCGCTCGCGAGCCGATGGGAGACGACCCGCGACCCGATCCTCGCCGACGCGGCCGTCGACGAGGTCGAGGCGGCCGAGAAGGGCTACGTCGAGTCGATCGAGAAGCTGTCCCGCCTGGCGGCGCCGCGGCTCCAGGCGGCGAGCTCGCCCATCGCGCTCAACTACCGCGAGAAGCTCGCGGTCCTCGACTCGGCGATCGCCGACCTGAAGTCTTCGATCGAAGAGAACCGCTACAACACGCACCTGCGCCGGGAGCTGCTCACCGTCTATCGGGCGAAGCAGGAGGCCCTGCAGGACCTGATGAAAGAGGTCAAGTCATGAACCGTCGTCTTTCCCGATTCGCCGGAGCCGCGCTGCTCGCTCTGGCCGCCTGCGTCCCCGCCATGTCGGCCGAGGCCCGCGAGGACTACGAGCGCGACTTCTCGAAGACGCTGGCGTTCAAGCCCGGCCAGCGGTTCGAGATCGATCACAGCCAGGGGGCCCTGCGCGTCACGACGCACGCCCTCCCCGAGGTGCGGATCCGCGCGCACGTCTCGGTCTCGACCTCCGCGAGCGGCGAGGCAAAGGCGTTCGGCGACGCGATCGCGATCTCCGTCGACGAGAGCGCCTCGGTCATCACGGTGCGGACGCGGTATCCCGAGAAGAAGTGGAAGTTCCCCGGCTCCGGGTCCGTGTCCTACTCCGTCGACTTCGACATCGTCCTGCCGGAGTCGATGCCCCTGTCCGCCCGCAACAGGTTCGGCGACGTCTCGGTCGAGGGCCTCAAGGCCGACGGCTCGGTCTCCAACGCCAACGGCAAGGTCGTCTTTCGCAACGGGCGGGGCGACCAGCGGATCGAGAACGCCTTCGGCGCGATCGAGCTCACGACCAACGCCGGCAACGTCGACGTGAGCGGCTCCAACGGCGGCATCTCGGTCGCCGACGTGGCGGGTACGGCGCAGATCCGGAACCGGTTCGGCCCGATCGCGGCCTCGCGGATGCAGGGCCGGCTCACGATCTCGGGCTCCAACGGCGCGGTCCAGGTCAACGACGCGAAGGGCCCGGTGTCCGTGACGAACTCCTTCGGCAGCGTCGAGGCCCGGAACCTGGCGTCGACGCTCGAGGTCGAGAACTCGAACGGGGCCGTCGCCGGCGACACGATCCAGGGCGCCGTCACCGTCCGCTCCTCCTTCGGGAGCGTCGTGCTGGCCGCCCTCGGCGCGGACGTCGCCGTCACCTGCTCGAACGGCGCGATCTCGGTCAAAGACGTCGCCGGCGCGGCGGACCTGCGGGGCTCGTTCGCCCGGATCTCGGCGTCGAAGGTGCAGAAGGGCGTGAAGATCGTGGCCGAGAACGCCCCGATCTCGGCGACGGACGTCGGTGGCTCCGCCTTCCTCAAGACGAGCTTCGGCCCGGCGGAGGCGACGCGGATCGGCGGCGACCTGACGGTCGAGAACGCCAACGGCGCGGTGAAAGCGCAGGCGCTCAAGGGCGGCGCGCAGGTGCGCACCTCGTTCGGCTCGGTCTGGCTCCAGGACGTGGCCGGACGGATCGAGGTCGACAACTCCAACGGCTCGATCGAGGTCCGCGCGGCCTCCGGCAAGTGCGAGCCCGTCTCCCTGAGAACGTCGTTCGGCCCGATCACGGTCCGGCTGCCCGAGGGCGAGGGCTACACGGTCGAGGCGCGAACCTCGTTCGGCAAGATCAAGACCGAGCTGCCGCTCTCCGTCTCGGGCTCGCTGTCGAGCGAGAGCCTGAGCGGCCGCATCGGCGACGGCAAGTGCCTCCTGACGCTGGCCGACTCGAACGGGTCGATCGAAATTCTCAAGGCGAAGTAGACCGGGCTAGTACTGGCCGCTCGCCCCGCCGCCCGGCTCAGCCGCGGCGTTCAGGGGTCCTTGTAGTTCGTGTAGCGGGGCTCGGCGGGGAGGGGGTTGGCCGAGAAGAACTTCCAGATCTCCGGGTTGAGCTGACCGGAGACGTCCCGGTAGCTGTGCCGGTGCTCCGGGATCTCCTTGTAGACGAGCGGGAAGCCGCGGGTCTTCAGGGCCTCGCTCGTGGCGCGGACGACCTCGAGCGGAAAGAACTGGTCGCGGGTGCCGATGTAGATCGCGAGCGGGATCTTGCGGGTGGCGGCGTCGAAGATCGAGAAGTAGTCCGAGCTGATGGCGCCGGCGTGGATGGCGGCGGCGGCGAAGTACTCGGACTCGAGGACGGCCATCTGCAGCGCGAAGACGGCGCCCGCGGACTGGCCGAAGAGGTAGACGCGCCGGCCGTCGATCGCGTGCCTGCCGGCGACGTCGTCGACGACGTCCTTCAGGAAGAGCGGCCCGTCCTGGGGCGAGGCCCAGCGCGAGTTGTCCGTCGCGTCGGGGCCGGCGAGGATGAACCCCTCGGCCGCGGCCGTGTCCTTCCAGACCTCGACGAGCGAGCGGCCGTTGGCCGTCGAGCCGTGGACCGTCACGAGCAGCGGCGCCTTCTTGTCCGGCGTCACGCTGTCGGGCACGAACAAGGCGTACGTGCGCTTCCTGCCGCGCGAGACCACGGTGCGCTGCTCGATGCCCGCGCCCCGGAGCTCCACGGCGGGCAGCGCCGCCAGGAGGAGGAGCGCCGCGAGGCGCCGACGAAGCCTCACCACCGGTGATACGCGGGGTGGCCCGGCTGGACGGCCACGAAGGTCCCGCGGCAGGTGGCCGTGACCTTGCCGTTGGCCTCGATGGTCGCCTCGACGACGGCGGTGTTTTCCTTCGAGTCGACCACGCGCGCGGACAGCTTCAGGGGAACGTCCATCGGCGTCGGCCGCTTCAGCGTCACGTGAAAATCCGCGGTCACCGTGGAGGGTGGCGTGGGGCTTCCGGACTGCTTCATCAGGTGATGAGTCGCCGCCCAGTTGCTGTGGCAATCGAGGAGCGCTCCGCAGATGCCTCCGTTCAGGACGCCCTCGAAGGCGAGGTGGTGGGACTGCGGCCTCCACTCGGCCACGACCGCGTCGCCCTCGACGAAGCTCTTGATCCGAAGCCCTTTCTCGTTGGCGGGCCCGCAGCCGAAGCAGCGGTTCTGCGGCGCGTAGGTGTCCTGGAGGCTCCGTGTGTCGGTCATGCCGCTATCCTCTCGCGGCCTTCGCCGTCCCGCAATCCTCCCGGTCGAGGGCCGGCGCGAGGGTGAACATCTTGGAAAAGCCTTCCTCCCGGCCCCGGAGCGAGACATCCTGGCCGTGCCGTTCCGCGGGAAGTTGATGCAAATGCATCCCCCCGCCGCCTTCGTCCTGAGGTATTTGATTCCCATGGATACTGAAATTCTGCGCCCGGGCCCCGAAGTCGCCCTGGGGGCGGCCCGCTGGTCCTGGTGGGACTGGTGGATCGACCGGAAGACACGGTGGGCGCGCGATGCCGACCCGCAGCTCGAACGAAGGCATCTTCCGCGCGCTCGCGGCCGGCACGGGGCTCCCGGCGATCTACCAGCGGTCCAACTTCGCCTTCCGCAGCGTGCGCGACGGCGCCGACCGCTTCCTGGGGATGACCCGGGGCGGGGAGCGGCCCTACGCCCGGATCTACACGCGCCTCGGCAATCCGACCACGGAGTACCTCGAGCGCGTGCTCTTCCAGCTCGAGGCCCATCACGTGATCGAGAAGGCCCTCGAGGCCGACGAGCTCGAGCCGACGATCGGCTCGCTCATCTTCTCGTCCGGGATGGGCGGGCTCGCGGCGCTCTTCACCTCGGTCCTCGCCGCGGGAGACGCGGTGCTCGCAGGCAACATCTACGGCTGCACCGACAGCCTCCTGCGCAACATGGCGAAGTTCGGCGTGGGCGCCGTCTTCTGCGACATGGGCAACCTGAAGGCGGTGGAGGAGGCCCTGGACGCGAACCCCAACATCGCGCTCGTGTTCCTCGAGACGCCGGAGAACCCGACGCTGCGGCTGGCCGACATCGAGCGGATCTCCCGCTTGACCGAGGCGCGCGGGATCCTGCTCGCGGTCGACAACACGTTCTGCTCGCCCTATCTCCAGCAGCCCTTCCGCCTCGGGGCGGACCTGGTCGTCCACTCGCTGACGAAGTACGTGAACGGCCATTCCACGTCGGTCGGCGGCGCGGTCCTCGGCCCCTTCCGGTTCATGAAGGACGACCTCTTCCCCTGGTACAAGGACCTGGGCGCGACGCCCTCGCCCTTCGACTCGTGGCTCAACTCCATGACCGTGCAGAGCCTCGCCGTCCGCCAGAAGGAACAGTGCCGGAGCGCGGCTCTGATCGCCGGATTCCTGCGCGGGCACCCGGCCGTCGCGCACGTGCACTACCCGGGATTCCCGGACTTTCCGCAGGCCGAGCTCGCCCGCCGGCAGATGCGCCGCGGAGGCGGGCTCATCAGCTTCGACCTCGTCGGGGGAGTGGAGGCCGGAGAGACGCTCATGAACTATTTCGCGCGTCGGGACACGCCGATGGAGCTCGCCGTGAGTCTGGGGTCGGCGATCTCCTACATCCAGCATCCGGCCTCCATGACGCACGCCGCGGTGCCGGAAGCGGACCGCCTCGCTCGCGGCATCACCCCCGGGCTGATCCGGCTTTCCGTCGGGCTCGAAGGGCCCGACGTCCTGATGGAGCACCTCGATCGCGGCCTTTGCCGGACATAGGCGCGCCGTTCGGGGCTTTCGGTAGAGAATAGACGCGGAGGTTCCCCATGGCCATCGTGGAAACGGCGAAAGGCGAAGAGATGATGTCGGCCGCCGAGAGCCGCAAGGACGCGTTGACGATCAAGGACGAGCGCACCGGGCGCGTCTACGAGGTGCCGATCAAGAACGGCACGATCAAGGCGATGGACTTGCGGCAGATCAAGACCGGGCCCGAGGACTTCGGCCTCATGGCCTACGACCCGGCGTTCCTCAACACGGCCTCGTGTACGAGCCGCATCACCTTCATCGACGGCGACAAGGGGATCCTGCAGTACCGCGGCTACCCGATCGACGTGCTGGCGGAGCATTGCACGTATCTCGAGGTCGCGTACCTGCTGCTGTACGGCGAGCTGCCGAACCGCAAGCAGTACGACGAGTGGGTCCACGCGATCACGTACCACACGATGATCCACGAGAGCCTCAAGAAGGTCATGGATGCCTTCAACTACGACGCCCACCCGATGGGGATGCTCATCGCGACGGTTGCCGCGATGTCGACCTTCTACCCCGAAGGGCGCGACGTCCACGACCCGGCGGTGCGGACCAAGCAGGTTCACCGCCTCATCGCCAAGATGCCGACGATCGCGGCGTTCGCCTACAAGCACTCGATGGGAATGCCCTACGTCTATCCGTCGAACGACCTGGACTACACGTCGAATTTCCTGACGATGCTCTTCAAGACGCCGGCCGAGAACTACAAGCCGAACCCGACGCTGGTGCGCGCCCTCGACATCCTCTTCATCCTTCACGCGGATCACGAGCAGAACTGCGGCACCAGCGCCATGCGCGGGATCGGCTCGGCGCACACGGACCCCTACTCGTCGCTCGCCGGCGCGGCGGCCGCCCTGTACGGGCCGCTCCACGGAGGCGCCAACGAGGAGGTCCTGAAGATGCTCGCGGAGATCGGCTCGATCTCCCGGGTGCCCGAGTTCATCAAGGAGGTCAAGGAAGGCAAGGGCGAGAAGCGGCTCATGGGTTTCGGCCACCGCGTCTACAAGAACTTCGACCCGCGGGCCAAGATCATCAAGCGCATGGCCGAGGAGGTCTTCGAGGTCACCGGCCGCAACCCGCTCCTCGACATCGCGCTGGAGCTCGAGCGCATCGCCCTCCAGGACGACTACTTCGTCAAGCGCAAGCTGTATCCCAACGTCGATTTCTACTCGGGCCTCATCTACCAGGCGATCGGTCTCCCGACGGCGGCCTTCACGGTCCTCTTCGCCATCCCGCGCACCTCCGGCTGGCTCGCCCAGTGGGGGGAGCTCCTCGAGGACCCGGAGGAGAAGATCGCCCGGCCGCGGCAGGTGTATCTCGGTCCGGGCGAACGGCCGTTCACGCCGATGGACAAGCGTTAAGGGCCTTCGGCGATCCTTCTCCTGGTGCTCGCGGCGGCGCTTTTCGCGGCCCCGGCGGATTCCCGAATCGACGTTCCCGGCGGATCGATCGAGGTGTCGTTCGCCGGGGAAAGCGCAGCGCCCCCGCGCGCGGCCCTGCTCGCTTGGGTCGGGGAGGCGGGGCGCGCCGTCGCCGGCTACTACGGAGGCTTTCCGGTCGGGAGCGTGGACCTCACGGTCCGGACCGGGCGACCCGGCGGGATCGCGGGAGGCCGGACCTTCGGCCATCGCGGCCGGGCGGCGATCGTCATCACGGCCGGCGAGGATACGACGGCCGCGGACCTCGCCTCGAGCTGGGTCCTCGTCCACGAGATGGTGCACCTCGCGTTCCCCTCGATGACCGGGCACGAGTGGATCGAAGAGGGCCTGGCGACGTACGTGGAGCCGCTCGCGCGCGCCCGCGCGGGTTTGATCGAGCCCGACGAGATCTGGCGCTGGCTCCTGTGGGGCCTGCCGAAGGGGGTCGACGGGATGGGCGGCCGCGGTCTCGACGAGGCCGGGAGCTGGGGGGCGACGTACTGGGGCGGCGCGGTGTTCTGCTTCGTCGCCGACGTCGAGATCCGCGAGCGCACCGGGAACCGGAAGTCGCTCGACGACGCGCTCCGGGGCATCGTCAAGGCCGGCGGCACCGTCACGGCCGCCTGGCCGATCCAGCGCGCGCTCGAAGCGGGCGACCGAGCGACGGGCGTGCCGGTCCTCGCCGAGCTCTACGCGAGAATGGGCCAGAAGCCGATGAAGGTCGATCTGCCGGAGATGTGGAAGAGGCTCGGTGTCTCGTCCTCCGGCAGGCGCATCGTCTACGACGACGCGGCGCCGCTGGCCGCGATACGGCGCGGCATCACGACGGGTCCGGCCGCGCGTTAGGATTGAGCCCATGGCCGACAAGCACGAGGCCCATCGGCGCATCGTCGAAAAGCTCGAGGTCCAGGCCGCGGACATCCGCCGGCTGTGCTCGGGGCTCGAGGAAGACGCGATCGCGCGCCGGCCGAAGGCCGAGACGTGGTCCGTCAAGGAGGTCCTGGCGCACGTCGCCCGCCTGCAGGACATCTTCGAGACGCGACTGGAAGCGCTCCTGACGAAGGAGCAGCCGCCGATCGTGTCCTACTCGCCGGAGACCGACGCCGAGTTCGCTGCGTTTGCGGCCCGGCCCTCGGCGGAGCTGCTGAAGGGATTCGACGACACGCGCGCGCGGATCCTCGCCCGGCTCGTCACCCTCTCGCCGGCCGAGTGGCACCGGCCGGGCAAGCATCCCGACTACCCCGCGTACGACGTCCACTTCTGCATGGAATACATGGGCCACCACGAGGCGCACCACATCTGGCAGATGTTCGAGCGGCGAGCTGCACTGGGGCCCGCTCCTCACTGAGCCTCAGGCCAGCGGCAGCAGGTCGTCTGAGTCGTCGTCCGCCGAAGGATCGGGTGTTGCCGATAGCCCGTGCACGGAGACCCCCAGGAGGCGCACCGGGCGGCGGTCGGCCTCGGTTTTCTCGAGGAGCGCCGCTGCCCGGGCCGCGATGCCGTCGGAGTCCCGCGTGGCGGGATCCTGCGTGCCGCTGCGGGTGATCGTGGTGAAGTCCGCGTAGCGCAGCTTGAGCGTCACGGTCCGGGCGTAGAGGTCCTTGCGCTCGAGGATGGCAACGGTCCGCCGGGCGAGGCGCTCGACTTCGCCCGCGATCGCCGGGAGGTCCCGGAGGTCCTTCGCGTAGGTCTCCTCGCAGCCGATCGACTTGCGCTCGCGGTTGGGCTCGACCTTCCGGTCGTCGTCTCCGAAGGAGAGGCGCCTGAGCGATTCAGCCCAGCTCCCGACGGCGCGCTGGAGGACGTCGGCCGGCGCCGCGCGCACGTCGACGAGCCGGTGGATACCGGCCGCGCGCAGCTTCCCGGCCGTCACCGGCCCGACGCCCCAGAGCGCGTCGACGGGAAGCTCGTGGAGGAAGCGCTCGACGCGTTCGGGCGCGATGACCGTCAACCCGTCCGGCTTCTTCCAGCCCGAGGCGATCTTGGCGAGGAACTTGTTCGGGGCGACGCCGGCGGAGGCGGTCAGCCGGGTCTCCTCGCGGATGCGCGTCTTCAGGTGCCGGGCCACCTCGACGCCGAGGGCGAGGCCGAGGGCGTTCTCGGTGACGTCGAGGTACGCCTCGTCGAGCGACAGCGGCTCGACGAGCGGCGTGACGCTGCGGAAGATGCCGAAGACCTGCTCCGAGACGGCCGCGTACTTCCGGAAGTCCGGCCGCAGGATCGTCAGCTCCGGGCACAGGCGCACCGCGCGCGCCATCGGGATCGCGGAGCGCACGCCGAACTTGCGCGCCTCGTAGCTCGCGGCGGCGACGACGCCGCGGCTCTCCGGCGGCCCGCCGACCGCGACCGGCCTGCCCTGAAGGGAGGGATCGTCCCGCTGCTCGACGGACGCATAGAACGCGTCCATGTCGACGTGGAGGATCCGGCGGACGGTCACGCGGTCCCCGTCATCCCGAGCGCAGCGAGGGATCCCGGACTCGACCTGTCGCGTCGGTTCTCTGGCACGGGATCCCTCGTCGCTCTGCTCCTCGGGATGACGCTGATCGAAACTAGGCTCCGGCACCCTCGTAGTAGTCCAGCCCCGAGTGGTCGATGACCTCTTCGCCGACCAGGATCCGCAGGGTGTTCGCGAGCTTCATGTGCTGCACGAAGAGGTCGTGCTCCGGACGCAGGTCCGGGCGGGCCATGGGCGACTTGAAGTAGAACGACAGCCACTCCTGGATGCCCGAGAGCCCCGCGCGGCGGGCGAGGTCGAGGAAGAGCAGCAGATCGAGGACGACCGGCGCCGCGAGGATCGAGTCGCGGCAGAGGAAGTCGATCTTGATCTGCATCGGCTGGCCGAGCCACCCGACGATGTCGATGTTGTCCCAGCCCTCCTTGGCGTCGCCGCGCGGCGGGTAGTACTCGATGCGGACCTTGTGGAAGTAGTCGCCGTAGAGCTCGGGATAGAGCTCGGGCTGGAGGATGTCGTCGAGCACCGACGCCTTCGAGACCTCCTTCGAGCGGAAGGAGCCCGGATCGTCGAGGACCTCGCCGTCGCGGTTGCCGAGGATGTTGGTCGAGAACCAGCCCTTCAGCCCGAGCATGCGGGCCTTCAGGCCCGGCGCGATGATCGTCTTCATGAGCGTCTGGCCGGTCTTGAAGTCCTTGCCGGCGACCGGAACGCCCTTCGCCCTCGCCATCTCCCACAGCGCCGGCACGTCGACCGAGAGGTTCGGGGCGCCGTTGGCGTAGGGCGTGCCGCTCAGGATCGCCGCGTAGGCGTAGATCATCGAAGGCGGAATGTCGGGTGAGTTCTCCTTCAAACCCTTCTCGAAGGCGGCCAGCGTCTCGTGGACCGGCTTCTGCTGGGCATAGACCTCGGTCGATCCGCACCAGACCATGACGGCGCGCGAGGCCCCGGACGACTTGCGGAAGGACTCGATGTCGTTCACGAGCGCCTCCGCCAGGTCCATCTTCGTCGCGCCCTTCTTGACGTTGGGCCCGTCGAGGTTCTTGACCCACGCGCGCTCGAAGACGGCCGGCATCGGCTTGACCGCCTCGAGCTCCGGCCGGACCGCCGAGAGCATCTCGGCCGACAGGACGCCGGCCTTCACGGCCGCTTCGTACGCATTGTCGGTGAAGATGTCCCAGCCGCCGAAGACGAGGTCGGAGAGGTCCGAGAGCGGGACGAGCTCCTTGACCGGCGTGAACTTCGGCTGCGAGCGCTTGCCGAGGCGCAGCTTCTGCATCTGCGTCACCGAGCCGAACGGCCGGGCGAGGCCTTTGCGGATGAGGTGCACGCCGGCGATCAGCGTGGTCGAGACCGCGCCGAGGCCCGGCAGGAGAACGGCGAGCTTGCCGTCGGCGGGGGCGATCTTCTTCGCGAGCTCGGGGTAGAACGAGGTCCGGTCCGTCATGAAGCACTCCTTGGAGGGCGTCTTTCGGCGAGGGCGATCGCCGTCAGCACCAGGAAGTAGATCGGGGCGCCGACGGCCGTCAGAACGAGGAACCAGGCGGCCTTGCCGAAGGCGGACAGTATCAGAACGAGGTAGATGAAGTCCCTGCGGGACAGCGCGTCGGCGACGCGCGAGAGGCGGGTCTCTCGGCCGGCCGCCACCGACGTGTAGAGCGGTCCCTCGAGGGGCGCCGCCGCCATCGTCCGGAAGTAGACGAGAAGCGCGGAGGCGAGCGTCCCGCCGACCGCGAGAGCGCCGAGGCCGAGGGGCCAGGCGGCTCCGGCGGAGCGGCTCCAGCCGGCCGCCATCGCCGAGAACACCGCGATGTGGACGACGTTGTCGCCCCAGAAGTCGAGGGCACCCCCGGAGCGGGACTCCTGGAACTTGAGGCGAGCGAGCTCGCCGTCGCAGCCGTCGAGGATCGAGTGGAGAAGGAAGAGCAGCGCGCCGACGGTCTGGCTCGCCGCGCTCGACTCGAGGAAGAAAGACGCGCCGAAGATCCCGATCCCGATGGAGACGAGGGTCATCGCGTTGGGGGTGATGCGGGTGGCGGCGAGGCGGCGGCTGACGGCGAGCGAGATCTTCCGCTCGAAGTGCCGCGACATGAAGCCCTCGGTGTCCTTGACCAGGCTCGTCAGCAGGTGCTTCTCGGCGCGCGGGAGATCGGCGGCGCAACCGGCGGCGACGCCGACGCCGGAAGGCGGCGCTCCCGCGTGAATCGCCTCGAGGTCCTTCACGGCGACGACGCGGTTCCAATCCATCCGCACTCCGTCGGAAGGCGGCGTCTCGGGCAGCTCCGCTTCCGTGCCGACGAGCGCGGCGCGAACTGCGAGCGGCGCCTCGAGGACGGCGACCTGCTCGAACCCCGCCCGCCGCGCCGCGAGCGCGGTCCGCCGGATGAGCGGAAGGCCGAGCAGGACCGTTTCGGGCGGGACCCCGGGCGGCCCCTCCGGAGGCCCGAGGACGAGGGCGCGGCTCACCGGCGCGCGCCCGCCGCCAGGCGATCGAGCGGCAGGGGCACGCCGCCCTGCCGGCTCGACTCGCGCGCGAGGGCGAGCACGTTGGCGCAGAGAGTCGCCTCGGCGAGGCTTCGGCCGCGCCACTTCGCGTCCGCGACCTCGTCGAGAAAGCCCTCGATGACGCCGGCGAACCAGTCGGGATGATGCGATCCCTCCGCGAGCGACGGGACGCTCCACTCCTCCGTCGGGCGCCGGCCGTCGGCGTCGAAGAGCGTGAGCTTGTCCCCGTCGAGGCGCAGGACGCCCTTCGTGCCGGTCACCTCGGCGCGGTTGGCCCGCTCGGGGCCCGCCCACGTCAGCAGGATCTCGGCCGACGCCGTCGGGTAGACGAGGAAGAGGTCGGCGGTGTCCTCGATCGGCCACTCGTGGTACTTGCGCGTCTCGAGGCGCGCGGCGACGGTCCGGGGCGCCGCGCCCATCCAGCCGGACACGACGTAGAAGGCGTGCCAGCCGTGGTCGACGAGGATGCCGCCGCCGGACTGCGCCGGGTCGACGCGCCAGTTGCCGGCGTCGCCGGCGGCCGCGGCCGGCCGGGTGCGGAGGGTCTGCCAGCGGACCCGCCGGAGCTGCCCGAGCGCGTCGGAGGCGATCAGCTCGGCGACCCGGATGACGGCGGGCGCGAAGCGCCAGTTGTGCACCGTCACGACCGCGCGCTCCTTTTCGGCCGAGAGCGCGGGAAGTCCCCGCAGCTCGACGGGCGAAACGACGAGCGGCTTCTCACAGAGCACGTGAAGCGAGCGCGTGAGCGCCTGGCGCACGAGCATCGCGTGCGAGCCGGGGGGCGTGCAGACGTCGACGAAGTCGAGCTCCTCTTTCGCGAGGAGGTCCTCGGCCGTCGAGTACCAGCGGCCCTGCGGGAAGGCCGCGAAGAACTCGGTGCGCCGTTCCGGGCGGGCGTCCGCCGCGGCGACGATCTCGACGTCCGGGCGCGCGCGCCACCCGGGGACGTGGCCCTCCGCGGCGACGTGGCCGTAGCCGAGAAGCGCGCCCTTCAGCATGCGCGGCGCGTCACGCCAGTTTCCATTCCCGCGCCATGGCGCCGATCGCCTCGTCGAGGATCTCGAGGCCCTCGAGCGCGGTCGCCTCGTCGATCGAGAGCGGCGGGTTGATGCGGATGACGGGCGCGTAGGACATGGCGACGAGGCCGCGCCGCAGACACTCCTGGAAGAGCGCCTTGGTGAAATCCCTCGAGACGAGCTCCTTCGACTTCCGGTCCTTCACGAGCTCGACGCCGAGGAGAAGCCCCTTTCCGCGGACGTCGCCGACGACGCGGTGCTTCTCCTGCATCGCGCGGAGGCGCGCCAGCATCGCGGCGCCGACGCGGCGCGAGTTCTCGACGAGGTTCTCGCGGGTGATGATCTCGAGCGCCGCGAGCCCCGCGGCCGAGCCGAGCGGGTTGCCGCCGTAGGAGGATGAGCTGCCGGACGGGTTCGACCAGGGCTTAGCGGCCGTGAGCGTGTCCGTCGAAACGACCGCGGCGAGCGGGAAGCCGCCCCCGATGCCTTTGCCGCACGTCAGGACGTCCGGCACGACGCCGTCGTGCTCGACGCCCCAGAACGTTCCCGTGCGCCCGAAACCGGTGATCATCTCGTCGGCGATGAAGAGGGCGCCGTTCTCCTTCGCGATCGCCTGGACGGCGGACAGGAACCCGGGCGGCGGAATGACGTTGCCCGCGGTGCCCTGCATCGGCTCGACGATGATCGCGGCGACCTGCTGCCCCGACTGGTTCTTGATGACCGCGCGCGTCTCCTCCGCGCAGGCGATCCCGCAGTCGGGGTACTTCAGGTTCAAGGGACAGCGGTAGCAATAGGCGTAGGGCGCGGAGTACGTGCCCGGCACGAAGGGGCCGAGGCCCTCCTTGAAGTCGCCCCAGAGCAGCGGCAGCACGCCGCCGGTCTTGCCGTGGAAACCGCCGGAGTAGCCGACGAACTCGAACTTCTTGGTAGCGGCCTTGGCGAGACGGAACGCGGCCTCGACGGCCTCCGCGCCGCCGGAGAAGAGCTGAATGCGCGTCAGGCCCGGCGGCGTCACGCTGCCGAGGAGGTTCAGGAACTTGGCGCGGACCTCGGTCGTGAAGCTGCCGAAGGTCAGCTTCGCGGCCTGTTCCTGGAGCGTCTTCACGTAGTGCGGGTGGCAGTGCCCGACCGAGCCGACGGCGATCCCGGCGATGAAGTCGACGTAGCTGTTGCCGTCTTCGTCGATGATGCGGCTGCCCTGGCCGCGCGCCATGGCGAGGCCGGAGTACAGGGCGAAGGACTGGAGGCCCGGCGCCATGTGGCGCTGCTCGAGCTCGACGATCGCCTTCGAGCGCGGGCCGACCTCGGTGCGGTTCTTGACCCCGTTCATCGGGCCGCTCCGATCGGGGCCCCGGCGCGCGAGAAGCGGCCGGCCAGCAGGGCGGCGATCGACGCCGCGGCCATGGGACGAAAGAGGGCGAAGCTCGGCCAGGCGTTCAGGTCGATGACGTGGATCCGGCCGTCCGCCGAAACGATCGCGTCGCCGCCGTAGACCTCGAGCGAGAGCGCCGAGGCGGCCCGGGCCGTCGCCGCGGCGAGCCCGGCGGCGTCGAAGGGATAATTCGCGAGCTTCTGGTCGCGGTGGTGGAACCACTGGAACCAGGAGGGCCGGTCCGGCGCGTCCTCGGGTCCGGCGACGCCGTAGAACTTGACGAGGTCGCCCGGAACGTGGTCCTGGACGACGGCGTGGGCGATCCCGCGGCCCGAGAGCCGGGCCAGGTGGGCGGCAAACGAAGGCGCGTCCGCGGCGAAAGCCACGTCGCCGGCGTCCGTGGCGTGGACGTCGCCGCGCTTGATCCAGCACGGTCCGGGGAAGGCGGCGCCGGGGGCGGCGGTCTCGACCACGACGCTCTTCGGGAACGGCACGGCGTGCTGCCCGAAGAGCGCGAGCGTCCTCTCGCGATCGGTGTTGCGGATGCCGGCGGGGCGGTTGACGATCTTCGCGCCGCGGCGCTCCCAGGCGGCGAGCTTCTCGACGACCGGGACCCGCTCGCACATGACGAAGAGATACGGCGGGACGGACGCAAAGTCGTCGACGTCGGGCAGCTCGTCCGGGGACTTGAGCGTCACGTCGAACCCGCGGGCGCCGAGCTCTTCGCCGGTCGCGCGCAGGATCTCGGCGTCGTCGGTCTCGCGGCCCGGCGAGTGGGCGAGCTCGCGATAGACGCCCCAGCAGCGCGGCACGGCGTTGCTCATCGCGCCGCCGCCAGCCGTTCGGCCACCGCGAGATCTTCGGCGCGGTCGACGTCGACGACCTTCGCGATCTCGAGGGCCTGAATCGGCTCGCCGGACTTGGCGAGCCAGGCGAGAAAGTCCCGCAGGCGCCCGAGCTCGTTCGGGATGCCCATCTGCCGCACCTTCTCCGGGAAGACGTAGATCCCGGCGGTGACGGCGTCCCCCGTCGAGCCGCCCACCGCCGAGACGCGGCCGTGGCCGGCGATGTTGACCCAGAGGGGCTTCTCGTCGTCGACGAAACGGGTCACGGCGAGGACCGTGGAGTGGGACGGCAGCTCCGAGGCGCGCTCCACGAAGCGGACGAAGTCCTTGCGGGGACAGAAGGCGTCGACCGTCGAGACGAGCAGGCGGCCCTTCGGGGCGGCCTCGAGAATGGCGCGGAAGCTCTCGAGCGAGGAGCGCGTCGTCCTGACGAGGATCGTCCGGACGAGTCGCCCGAAGCGCTCGCGCACGAAGGCCTCGCAGTCGCGCTCGGACTCGTTGAAGATGACGGCGGCCGAAACGATGCCGGCGGCCTCGAAGTTCGCGAGCACGTGCTCGATCAGCGGCACCCCCGCGACCTCGATGAGGGGCTTGGGGACGCCCAGCTGCTTCAGGCGCGAGCCCTCTCCGGCCGCGATGACGGCGCCCGAGACGATCGCGCTCACGGAGAGATCTCCAGCCGCTTCGCGACCGGCTCGACCGCGGCGGCCGTCAGGCCCCGTGCGAACCCGGTTTCGGCGCACACGGCAGGAAGGTTACCGTAGAAGCCGGAGTCGAAGGTCACGGCTGCGCCTCCCCCTCGGAGAGCTCGAGCCGTTCGAGCTTCAAGTGCGCCACGTCGATCAGGTGGTGCTTCAGGAGCACGACGAAGCCCGGCGCGAGCCACAGAAGCTCGCGGGCCCGACGCACGAGGGCGTAGGCCGCGCCCTGCGCGGGCGTCATGCCCACCAGCGCCGCGACGCCGAGGCGAATGCCCTCGGCGCTGCCGATCCGCGCGGGAATGAAGAGGAGGATGCCGTTCAGGATCATCGCCAGCGACTCGACCGCGAAGGCGGACGCGAACGTATGCGACGGGGAGAGGAGCTTCAGGACGATCCACGTCTCGACGAGGCCGCCGCACCACCCGAGAAAGCCCCAGGCGACGGCGATCGCGAACTGGCCGCCGTGCTCCTCGGTGCGGTAGTAGACCCGGATCCTCGCATCGACCTGCTCGGCGTGGGTCTCGAGCCCCGCCAGCCGCTTCTCGAGCAGGGGGACCTTCTTCAGGAGCCGTAGGATCGGCCCGAAGAACCCGCGCCGCTGCATCCCGGTGAAGCCGAGCGCGAGCGCCCCGAGCACGGTCAGGCCGGCGATCACGAGATAGCGGGGCAGGGGCGGCAGCGCGTAGTGCGTCAGGGCCACGGCCGCGCCCGCCACGAGGAAGAGCCACTGCGCGAGCACGTCGGCGTTGCGGTTGACCCAGATCGTCGCGAACGCCGGGCCGAAGCCCATCGTGCCGCGCAGCAGGTGCGCCTTGACCGGCTCCCCGGCCACGCTCGTGAAGTAGTTGATCGAGTCGCCGGCGAGGTAGGCCGCGAAGAGCTCGCGGAAGGACGCGGGCCCGCGCCGGCCGGCAATGACCCACCACCCGAGGACGAAAGCGATCTGGGCCCCCGCGTAGAGGGCCACGAGGAGGAAGAAGTACGGGCCGATGCGGGCGAGGTTCTCGGCGATCGGCCTCCAGCCCACCAGGGCGAGGCCCGCGCCCACGACCGCCAGGCCCGCGGCGAAGAGGGCGATGCGCCACGCCCGCGTGCGGTTCGGAATGCCGCGAGGGGCCGCGGCGGGCGCGGTGGGAAGGGTCATGCGGGATGCCGACGAATCAGACTCGGACGGGCAGAAGGGCTTTCAACTCCTGGGGCAGCGGGAAGTGGACGTCTTCCTTGACCGTCTCGAACTCCTCGACGATCTCGACGCCCAGCCGCTCGCGCGCGAACGTCACGACCTCCTGGACGAGGATCTCGGGGGCGGAGGCCGAGGCGGTCAGCCCCAGCACCCGGACGCCCTGGAGCCACTCCGGGCGGATGTCGCCCGCGCGCTCGATCAGGTGCGACGCCACGCCGTTGGCCCGCGCGACCTCGCACATGCGCAGCGAGTTGGACGAGTTCGGCGCCCCGAGCACGAGCAGCATGTCCACGTGCGGCGCCATCGCCTTGACGGCGTCCTGCCGGTTCTGCGTCGCGTAACAGATGTCCTGCTTGGAGGGGGCCCTCAGGTTCGGGAAGCGGCGCATCAGGACGGCGAGGATGTCGCGCGTGTCGTCGATCGAGAGCGTGGTCTGCGTCAGGTAGGCCACGCGGTCCGGGTCGGGCACCGTGACCTTCTCGGCGTCCTCGCGCGTCTCCACGAGGCGGATCGCGTCCGGCGCCTCGCCCAGCGTTCCCACGGTCTCGTCGTGGTCGTGGTGCCCGACGAGGATGATCGTGTAGCCCTGCTTGGCGTAGTGAATCGCCTCGAGGTGCACCTTCGTCACGAGCGGGCAGGTCGCGTCGATCGTCTGCAGCTTCTTCTGCTGGGCGAGCGTGCGGACCTGGGGCGCGATGCCGTGGGCCGAGAAGATGAGCGAGGCGTTGTCGGGGACCTCGTCGACCTCCTCGACGAAGCGGGCGCCCTTGTCGCGCAGCTCGTCGACGACGTAGCGGTTGTGGATGATCTCCTTGCGGACGTAGACGGGCCCGTCGATCGCCTCGAGGGCCTTCTCGACGACGTCGATCGCCCGCACGACGCCGGCGCAGAAGCCCCGCAGGCCGGCGACGAGGAGCTTCTCGACGCGGATGCCCGAGAAATCGCCGGTCGGGCTCACCAGTTCACCGTCTCCGCGAACTTTTCCTTCTTGCTCCGCGGGTCGCTGCCGGGGCCCGAGACCGCGGCGGCCGAGCGGCCGAGATCGGGGAAGAGGACGAACGCCGTTTCGACGACGCCTTCGACGTCGAGCTTCAGGCTGTGGCGCTGCTGGAGCTGCGGGCTGTGGTCGATGAAGTGGTCGGCGATCGCGTGGACCTTCAGTCCCGCGGTCGGCAGGTTCGCCGCGTGGAACGCCTCGAGCACGCCGGCGCCGAAGCCGCCGGCCGCCAGGTGCTCCTCGAGCGTCATCAGGCGCGGGCAGGAGACGGCGACCTTCGCGAGCAGCTCCATGTCGAGCGGCTTGGCGAATCGGGCGTTGACGACGCCGACCGAGAGGCCGCGCTTCTCGAGCTCCTCGGCGGCAGCGGAGGCGACGGAGACCATCGAGCCATAGGCGACGAAGGTCAGGTCGCGGCCCTCGCGGAGGAGCTCGCCCTTGCCGATCGGCACGGTCTTCAGCTGCGCGTCGAGCTCGACGCCGAGCGCCACGCCGCGCGGGTAGCGCACGACGAACGGCTGCCCCGAGTTGATCGCCGTGTAGAGCACGTGCTGCAGCTCGTTCTCGTCCTTCGGCGCGGCGATCGTCATGTTCGGGATCATCCGCGTGTAGGAGATGTCGAAGACGCCCTGGTGCGTTTTGCCGTCGTCGCCGACGAGGCCGGCGCGGTCGACGCAGATCGTCACGGGCAGCTTCTGGAGGGCGACGTCGTGGATCAGCTGGTCGAAGGACCGCTGCAGGAAGGTCGAGTAGATCGAGACGACCGGCTTGAAGCCTTCCTTGGCCATGCCGCCGGCGCAGATCACGGCGTGCTCCTCGGCGATGCCGACGTCGAAGACGCGGTCCGGGAACTTCTTCTGCACCTCGATCAGCCCCGTGCCCTCGAGCATCGCGGCCGAGAAGGCCACGATCTTCGGGTCCTTCTCCATCATGGAGATGAGGGTCTTCGCGAAGACCTGCGAATAGGTGAAGCGGACGCCGGCTCCCGGGAGACCCGTCGGCGTGCCCGGCTGGTGGAACTTGGAGGGGTTCTGCTCGGCCTGCTGGAACCCGCGGCCCTTGTGCGTCAGCGCGTGGATGACGACCGGCGTTCCGTCGGCGGAGACGTCTTTGGCGCGCGCGAGCGCCTCCTCGAGCTCCTTGAAGTCGTGGCCGTTGACCGGCCCGACGTAGTGGAACCCCAGCTCGTCCCAGATCAGGTTGGGGAAGAAGAGGCCCTCGACCGAGCTCTTCAGCTTCCTCGCCAGCTCCCAGGCCTTGTCGCCCTTGGGCAGGCGCTTGAAGAAGCTGTGCCCCGCGTCGACGAACTTCTGGTAGGTCGGGTGGAGCTCGAAGCGGTTGCGCCAGTGGGCGAGCCAGCCGACGTTCTCCGAGATCGACCAGCCGTTGTCGTTCAGGATGACGATGAGGCGCTTGGGCTTGACGTGGACGATGTTGTTCATCGCCTCGTACGAGGGGCCGGAGGTCAGCGCGCCATCGCCGACGATGACCACGACGTACGGCTCCTTCGGGGCTCCCTGGAGCGCCATCGAGACGCCGAGCCCGTAGGAGAGCCCCGTCCCGGCGTGGCCGGCGGCGAGGGTGTCGTGGTCGCTCTCGGACGGCTCGGCGAAGCCCGAAAGGCCGCCCGGGGTCCGGATCGAGGGGAACTGGTCCCGCCGGCCGGTGACGAGCTTGTGGGTGTAGCACTGGTTGGAGGTGTCCCATACGAACCGGTCCTTCGGGCTGTCGAAGGCGCGGTGCATCGCGATCGTCAGCTCGACGACTCCGAGGTTGGAGGCCAGGTGGCCTCCGGTCTTCGTGATCGTCTGGATGATGATGTCGCGACAGTCCTGGGACAGCTCGGCTAACTCTCCGTAGGAGAGGGCCTTGAGGTCCTTCGGACCCTCGATCCGGCTCAGAATGGGCATACGATTTCCTACCCCCCACCGACAAGAAACGCGGATGATACTCTACAACTTCGTATGGCAAATAAGCTCAAGATCGGCAGTCTGGAGCACAAAGAGCTGCTCTGCCGCACGTTCATCGACACCCACGATCCCTTCAAACCGGCCGAAATCCGGTGGCCGGATCTCGACGCCGAGAGCCTCGCCCGGTTGAAGGCCATGCCGATCTGGAACGAGGCCACCCGGACCGAGGCGGCCACGGCCGTCAAGGTGCAGTCTCTGGGTGACACCGAGAAGGACCCGCTCCTCGCGGAGGCCATCAGCCTTCAGGGGTATGAGGAGGCCCGGCACTCCGAAACCCTGCTGCTCCTGACGAAGCACTACGGGATCGAGGTCAAGCCGTTTCCGCCTCCCGAGGTCCCGAAGGACCCGACCCTGGCGTTTCTGCGGACCGGTTACGGCGAGTGCCTGGATTCCTTCTTCGCGTTCGGCCTCTTCCGGCTCGGGACGGACGCGAAGGTCTTCCCCAAGGCCTTCATCTCGATCTTCGAGACGATCATGCAGGAAGAGGCGCGGCACATCCTCTTCATCGTCAACTGGGCGGCGTACCTGCGTGCCCAGCGCCCGGTGCTCCTGCGCCCGGGCTTCGACGCCTGGCGCGGCTGGAACATCGTCGCGCAGGCCTTCGATCGCCTGAAGGGCGCGCTCAAGATGGCCGGCGGCGACGGAAAGAAGAAGGAAACGAAGACGGACCCCACGACCGGACGCGACGCGGCGCAGGCCGGCTTCGCGCTCAAGGCCCACTCGGTCTTCGGCGACTTTTCGCTCCGCTCGTTCCTGGAGACCTGTCTCGAGGAGAACGAAAAGCGACTGGCGCCCTACGACCCGCGCCTCCTGCGGCCCAACCTCGTGCCGTCGGTCGTCCGGCAGTTCGTCAAGGTGCTTCCGCGCCACGCCTCGTCCCCGCCTCCGAGCCCCGAGGAGAAAGCGGCCTAGGCTTGATTCCCGGCCCTGCGGTCCGCGCGGCCGTCCTCGCCTCCTCGCTCGGCCTGATCGCTTCCGCCTGCAGCCGCGAAGAGGGTTCGACGGCGGTCGCCCGCCGCGACGCGGCTCTCGGCGAGCGGATCTTCCTGCGCACCCAGACGCTCGCGCCCGCGCTGGGAGCCAATGCCCTCGCGTGCACCAACTGCCACCTCGAAGGCGGGAAGATGGAGGGCGTCCTGGCGCTGACGGGGGCGTCGGCGGGGTATCCGCGCCGGGACGCCTCGGGCGCCGAAGTCACCCTCGAGGACCGCATCGTCCGCTGCTTCACGCACAGCCTCGCCGGGCGCGCGCCGGAAAACTCGAGCGAGACTGTCCGGGCGCTCGCCGCCTACGTCGACTCGATCGCGAAGGCCGGGGAATCCGCCGCGTCGGACCGAAGCCTCGTGGAGCCGTCGGCGTTCATTCCGCTCGAGGCGCTCGACGCCGAGCGCGGCCGGGCCCGCTACGGCGATCTGTGCTCCGGCTGCCACGGCCTCGACGGGCAGGGCTATCGCGAGCGCCGCGAGCCGCTTCCGTACGACTACGTGCCTCCCGTCTGGGGGCCGCGTTCCTACGACGAGGTCGCGGGCCTCGCGCGCGTGTACACGCTGGCCGGGTTCCTCCGGCACGGGATGCCGCGCGACGAGCCCGGAACGCTCGACGACCGGGACGCCCAGGAGATCGCGGCCTTCGTCGACGGCCAGCCGCGGCCCTCTTACCCCGACAAGAAGGCATGGGACGGGACCTCGCCGGCGGACGCGGTTTACGACACCTCGCGGTACCCGGCCAATCCGTTCCGGGTGCCGTTGGCGATCGGGCCGTGACCAGTAAGCGGTGAGCAGTAAGCAGTAAGCAGTAAGCGGGAGGCGGGAGACCGGAGGCGGGACCCCGGGAACGGACGTTTCCTGCTGGTATTCTTCGCGGGTTCAGATGCCTCCCAAAGACGGGCGCGGATTCGGCGCCAGACATGCTCGAGCCATCCTCCTTCTGGTCGGCATCGCCATTGCCTTCGTCCTGGTCTGGCGGACGGGCTGGCCGGCGGTCGAGGCGAACCTCGCACTGATCGGCTGGAGGTTTCTGGGGCTGGTGGCCCTGTATCTCCTGGCCGAAATCGCGTTCGTGCTGGGCTGGCGGGCCGTGATGGAGCCTCGGCCCCCCCTCTCGAGCATTCCGGACCTGATGCGTATCTATCTGGCGGGCAACACGTTGAACTACCTCGCGCCCGGCAGCGTGGCGGGGGAGCCCGTCCGCGCCAGCATGCTGCGCGATCGTATGAACACATCCAGCGCGATCGCCTCGGTGACGATCTTCAAGCACGCCCACATGCTCTCGCAGTCGTTCTTCGTCGCCGTCGGCCTCGGTGTGGCGGTCGTCTACTTCGACCTTCCCGTTGCCGTGCGCTGGTCGGCCCTCGCGAGCCTCGGGGTCCTGACCGTGCTCCTCGTTCTCATGACATGGGCGCTCCAGAAGGGCACCTTCGAACCCCTGCTCATCGGCGCCTCCCGGTTCAAGCCGCTCGCCCGCCGGTTCGCGCGCTACCGGGACGGCGCGAGGGCCCTCGACGACCTGATCCGCCGCTTCTACGCCAACCGCCCCCATCACTTCTTCTCGGCTTCCGGCTGGTGTCTGCTCGGCTGGTGCGGCGGGCTGCTCGAGACCTACATCGTGCTCCGCCTGATGGCTCCCGGCCACGGGTGGGCGACCGCGTTTGCGGCCGAGTCCCTCGCCATGCTCCTGAACAACATGTTCCTCTTCGTCCCCGGCCGCGCGGGAACGGCGGAGAGCGTGCGCACGGGCGTGTTCGTCCTGCTCGGACTTCCGGCCTCGACGGGCGTCGCCTACGGGCTCGTCCGCCGCGCCCGCGAGCTCCTGTGGGTCGTGCCGGGCCTCGTCTTTCTCGCGCACCGCCCCATCGCGAAGGCGGGGCTCGTCCCGGTCGTCCCGGACCCGAAGCTCGCCGGGTCCGAGCAGGCGCGATGACGGCGCCGGCGACCCGCGCCCTTCTCTTCGACTTCGGCGGCACGCTCGACGCCGAGGGCGTGCCCTGGAAGGACCGCTTCTTCGAGGCGGCCCGGCGGGAAGGGCTCGACGTTGCCCAGGCCGAGTTCGACCCGGCGTTTTACGGAGCGACGGACTGCCTCGAGGGAAAGATCCCCGGTCTCGGCCTTCGCGAAACCGTCGAGCGGATCGCCGACGGCCTGGCCTCCCGCCTCCGGCGCGAGAGCGTTCTCCTGCGGCGAGTGGGCGAACGATTCACGAACGACTCCCTGCGTCAGCTCGCCGAGAGCGCCGCGCTCCTCGCGCGCCTTTCCGGCCGCTACCGGATCGGGATCGTGTCGAACTTCTACGGGAACCTGCAGTCGGTCCTGGACGAAACGGGCCTGTCTCCCGCGGTCTCCGTCGCGGTCGATTCGACCCTCGCGGGCGTCAAGAAGCCGGACCCCCGGATCTTCCAGGCGGCGCTCGACGTCCTCGAGGTGGCGCCGGCGGAGGCGATCTTCGTGGGCGACTCGCTCCGGCGCGACATGGCCGGAGCGCGCGCGATGGGAATGCGCCACGTCTGGCTGCGCCCCGAGAGCGCCGCCGGCAACGGGGCCCCCTGCTGTCCGGAGGACCGCGTGATCGCGCGCCTGGCGGAGCTCCTGCGGCTCGACCTATGACGCGCCGGACCGCGGAGACCGCGACCTGCTGGGGGATCTTCCGGGAGGTCGAGCACTCGCCGGGCCGCGAGGCCGACGACGCCGGGATCCTCGAAGCCACGGGCCGCCGGCTCGGGGAGGCGGGCGAGGGATTCGTGGTCGACTACCGCGCCCCGGGGGCGCTGACGGCCGGCGAGGAAGGCCTGCCGTCGCTGGCTTTCTCGATGTGCGAGGGCCTCGCCGCGCTCGAGCGCCTGAGCGCGTGGGAGAGCCGGGGCGTGTGCGTCGTCAACAGCGCGCGCTCGGTCGCCAACACGCATCGCGAGCGGATGACCCCCCTCCTCGAGGGCCGGCGCGTCCCGGTGCCCGAGAGCCGGCTGCTCGACTGCGATCGCCCGATTCCCCGGGGCGAGGAGGAAGACCGGCTCTTCTCGGCGTGCTGGATCAAGCAGGCCACCGAGCACAAGACGCGCGAGGGAGACGTCATCTTCGCGACGGACCCCGTTTCGGCCCGCGACGCGCTCGATCGGCTGCGCGGCCGGGGGCTCCCGCGCGCCGTCGTGCAGCGCCACGTGGAGGGCGACCTCGTCAAGTTCTACGGCGTCGCCGGGGCCACGGCGGCCGGTTCCCGCGACGCCGCTCCCGCCGCGTCCTGGTTCCGGTGGTTCCACCCGAAGGAGAAGCCCGTTTCGGGGCATGCCTTCGACGCGGGGGCCCTCGGCGAGATCGCGTGTCGCGCCGCGCAGGCGCTCGAGCTCGACGTCTGGGGCGGCGACGCCATCGTCACGCCGGAAGGCTCGATCTTCGTGATCGACATCAACGCGTGGCCGAGCTTCGCGCTCTATCGAGACGAGGCGGCCGACCACATCGCCGCGCACCTGGCGGCGCGCATGCGCCGGCGGGCCCGCGTCGCCGTATGACGGAGGCCTCGACGCTCGTGCTCGCCGGCCCCGATGCGCCGGACCCCGGAACCCCGTCGTCCGCGACCGTCCTCCTGGGACTGCCCCTCGTGCGCCGCACGGCGCTGGCAGCCCGGCGCGCCGGGTTCGACCGGGTCTACGTGCTCGGCGTCGAGGCCGGCAGCCCCGTGCTCGAAGGAACGGACGCTCGCGCCTTCCCTCCCGAGGCCGGCGAGGCGGCGCTGCCGGCGGGACGCATCGTGCTGCTTCCGGACCGGGTGGTCGCGACCGTCCCGTGGCTTCGGCGCCTTCGCGAGATTCCGGTCGAGCCCGGGCGGCTCCATCGCCTCGGCTCCGGGGCGATCGTTCAGTCGAACGCACCCGCGCCGCTCGCGCGCGCTCTCTCGCGCCATGCGCCGCTGCCGACCGTGCTGTCGGAGTGGGCGGCGGTGCTGCCGGCGGGTTCCACCGGCGCCGCCGACATCGACCCGCCCTTCGAGGTCGCGACGCCGGCGGACCTGGCCGAAGCGGAGAGCCGGCTCCTCCGGGGTCTCATCAAGAAGGAAGACGGCATCCTCACGAAGCTCGTCAGCCGGAAGATCTCGCTCGCCGTGACCCGACGGCTGGCCGGAACGCGCGTCACGCCCAACGCGATGACGGTGGTGAGCGTCACGCTGGGCCTCGCGGGCGCCTGGTCCTTCCTCTCCCCGGCGCTGCCGCGCCAGATCGCGGGCGGCCTGCTCTTCCTCCTGCACTCGATCCTGGACGGCTGCGACGGCGAGCTCGCGCGGCTGAAGTTCCAGGAGTCGCGCCTCGGCGGCATTCTCGACTTCTGGGGCGACAACCTCGTGCACGTCGCCGTCTTTTCCGCGTTCGGAATCGCCTGGAGCACGGCGATCGGACGGCCGTGGCCGCTCTACCTCGCCGGGCTGGCGGTGGCCGGGACGGTCCTCTGCGCCGGCTTCATCTATTCCTACGCGATGCGGCCTCGTCCCGGCGGCGGACCGCTCCTGACGACGGTCTCGCCCTCGCGCCGGTCGAAGCTGACGCAGGTCCTCGACGCTCTCGCTCGCCGCGACTTCATCTACTTCGTGATGGTCCTCGCGCTCTTCGGAAAGGCCTACTGGTTCCTGGCGCCGGTCTCGGTGGGGACGCCGGGGTTTTTCCTGGCGCTTCTCGTCATGGCTCTCGGCGGCCGCGGGTCCGCCCGGTAGGAGCCGCCGCGCCGGTCAGTAGTAGCTGTACGGGGAGCCCGGGCCGTACCACTTGTTGTCGAAGAGGTTGTAGTAGACCCCGACCTGGGTGAACGGGAAGCGGAAGAACTGGAAGATCGCGTGGAGTCCCGTGCCCCACCACGTCTTCTCGTCGACCCCGAACGCCCGCAGGATCTCCGGGAAGTTCAGCCCCACCTCGAAGCCGATCTCCTGGTAGCGCGTCGGGAGCGGCGGATCGTAGCCGAAGCCCCGGGTGAAGAAGACGAACGAGGTCAGGAAGAACCGCTCGAAACCGGGCTTGCCGCCGAGGCGCCGGACGAGGCCCGCGGGCTTGAAGTCCGCCGCGTAGATCTCGTTGTTGTAGCTGCGGCCGAGGGTGGCCACGCTCGAGCCGACGGCTTCGGGGGGATCGGCGTCTCGGCGAGGCCCAGGCGCAGCCCGAGCATGTCCTCGAGGTGATTGCGCTGGATCAGCAGGCCGGCCGCCGCGCCGAGAGCGTCCACCGTGAGGTCCTGGAACGAGAAGCCGTACACCGAGACGCCGTCCATGATCTCCACGAACGCGCCGGCCATGAACGAGGTGGCGAGGGCCAGGTTGAAGGACTGGTCGACCGTGTGTCCCTGGGCGATGTACGCCTCATAGATCGCCCGCGAGACTCCGCTCGAGATGATGAAGTGCGAGACCTTGTCTGCCCCGCCGACATAGGTGTCGCGTCCGAACCAGCCTTCGTCGGTGACGTTGAAGGGGACCCAGCCGTACTGCAGCGGCGCCCCGAGCCCCTGCAGGAATCCTCCGACGAGCGTTCCGGCCGTCACGAGCGTCGTCGACGTCGTGAAGAGCTTCGGTGGAGGGACCGTGACCGATGGCGGGGGTGGCTCCTGCGAGTCAGCCGGCGGGGGAGCGTCCTGGAAGTCGAAAGCTCCCGTCAGCGCCGCGAGCTCCATGCCCTGGCCGGCGTTCCACGGGTAGGCGTGCGCGATGTCCACGATGTGAAACTCCGGCTCGGCCACGCTCTGGAAGTCCACGGCCTCGCGGGGCGCGGCGGGCGGATCGGGAAAGAGGTGGAACTCCTCCGCCCGGGCGCGCGGGGCCGCGAGGAGCGCCGCGGCAGCGAGCAGAATCGCCGGCGGAAGGCGCACCTTGATCGTGGTCCCGGTCGTGATTCGGATCATGCGTTGGTCCTGGGGGCGGCGGCATTATCTCCGAATCGAGGACCGGCGCAAGGGATTCAACGTCTGCGGCGGGCCCGCTCGTAGATCTCCCGCCGGTGGCCCAGCATCACGACGAGAACGTAGAGCTCGGCGTCGCGGATCTCATAGAGGATTCGGTAGTCGCCGACACGGTACGACCAGAACGGCGCGAGGCTGCCCTGGAGGGGCTTACCGAGCCGGGGGTTTTCGGCGAGCCGCTCGAGCCCGTTTCGCACCCGCCGCGCCACGAGTCCGGGAAGTCCGCGAATGTCCCTTTCCGCCCCGGGCAGGTAGAGCAGCCGATAGGCCATGAGCGCTCCAGACTTCCTCGTGGGTTCGGACCCGGCCGGCTCGGATCTCCCGGCGGGCACGGGCCAACTTTCGCATCGCGTCGGAGTCGGACAGGATCGACAGCGTTTCGAGCAGGCTCTGCCACTCCTCGGCGGAGACCAGCACGCCCGCGGGAAGGCCGTTGCGGGTGATCTGGAACTCCTCGCCGCGCTCCTCGGCGGCCCGGAGAATCTCCAGCAGCGAGTGCTTGGCCTGGGTGGCCGTGAGAGTGGTCATGTGGTCATTTTAGTGACCATCCGGGCAGCGGTCAACCGGGCCCGGAGCGTTCAGCGCGCGACGGCCGGCTCTCCCTTGTCGAGCGCCCGCTTCAGCCGCTGTGTGATGAGAAAGACCTCGGGCCGCGAGACCTTCGAGCCGGGCCCGCGCTTCTCGACCTGCTCGAGCGCGGCCCAGGCGAGCTGGACGGGCAGCGCCGTGAACTCGACGAGGCCGCGGGGCGCCTCGGCCTTCTGCAGGGCGCGAATGTACTCGCCGGCGACACCGAGGTCCCGGCGCGCGAGCGCGAAGACCTCCGCCGTCGGCACCTTGGCCGGGAGGTAACGCCGCCCCTCCTCGGCATCGTCGGCGGAGTCCTTGAGGATGTTGACGAGCTGCAGGGCCTCGCCGAAGGTCGCGGCGCGCTCGCGCAGGTACGCGGCGATCCCGGAGAGCGCCGGCCGGTCGAGGAGGAAGAGCTCGGAGAGCATCTCCCCGACGATGCCGGCGACGATGTAGCAGTAGTCCTGGAGCTCCCGGACGGAGTGGAGCGTGAGCTGCCCGCCTTGCGTCCGGGCGACGATCGAGGCCATGCCCTCGGCGGAGCGGACGACGTGCTCGCGGATGGGCGGGATGGCGCGGGGCGAAAGGGCGAAGAACGCGTCGAGCACGAAGGGCGTCTGTGCCATCAGCTCCTGGTAGCCGGCGTGGTGCGCCACCTGGCGCGCGACCCAGTCCTTCGCGAGTCGCTCGGCCCGCGGACGGTCGTAGGTCGTCAGCAGCGCATTGAAGTCGGCGATCGCGGCGGTGCGCGCCTCGGGCGTCCAGTGCGAGGCGTCCTCGAACGTGTCGGCGATGCGGAAGAGCAGGTACGCGATCATCACCTCGCGCCGCGTCGGCTCCGGCAGGACCGGGATCGACAGCGCGAAGGTGCGGCTGGTCTTCTCCAGGAGGTGCTCGAGGGAGGTCATGGGTTCTTCGGGGCGGCGAGAGTCGCGAGCAGCTCGGCGAGCCCTTCGGCGCACGCGGCGACGCGGCGGCGCATGCGGAGCAGGTCCGGAATGGTCGTCGGGTGGAGGAGGGCCTGGAGCGTCACGGCTGCGCGGCTGATTCCCCCTCCGGCGTTCATGCACCGCGCAAGATATCGCGGCAGGTCTTCCTCGGCGGTGTCGCTGACGGCGCGCAGCACGAGGTAGGGAACGCCCGCGGCGGCGGCGGCGCGGGCCCACGCGGCCGACTCCATGTCGCAGACCGCCGGAGCGCCGGTCGAGGCGGCGAGCTTCGCCTTCTCGGCGGCCGAAACGGCCGGCCGGTCGAGGGTCAGAAGGGTGCCGGCGCGAATCCCCGTCGCGGCGTGGACGGTCTCCAGCAGCTTGCGGGACGGGGGAGGGGCCTCGCCTTCCGCGTCCAGGATGCGCGCCGATGCGACGATGTCCCCGACCGAAAGCCCGGGGGTCAGGGCCCCGCCGACGCCGGCGCCGAAGACGACCTGCGGCCGGTGGAGCGCGATCGCCTCCGCGGCTCCGCGGGCCGCGTTGCGGGGACCGTCGCCCGTCGCGACGACGACGGCGTTCCCGCCGGAGAGGCGTCCCGCGATCGCGGAGCTCTCCTCGGGAATCGCCGTCAGGATGAGGACGGGAGCGTCGTCAGCCGCGGACATAGCCGTTGGCGCGAAACCACTCGACCGCGCGCGCGAGGGACTCCTCGACCGGCGTCTGCGGCAGGCCGAGCTCCCGCACCGCCTTGGAGGCCTGGAAGAACATCCGGTGCGTCGACATGCGCACGCTCTCGAGCGAGACGGCGGGGGGCCGGCCCGTGACGCGGGCGATGCCCGTCGCCACGGCGGCGGCCGTGAGCGGGATCCAGTGCGGCAGGCGGACCGTCGGCGCGGGGAGATTCGTCAGGCGCGCGAGCGCGTCGAGGATCTCCTTCAGCGTCATGTCGCGATGCCCGAGGATGTATCGCTCGCCGGGCCTTCCCTTCGCGGCCGCCGCGAGGTGGCCGGCCGCGACGTCCCGCACGTCGATCAGATTCAGGCCGGTGTCGACGTAGGCGGGCATCTTCCGGTTCAGGAAGTCGACGATCATCTGCCCCGTCGGCGTCGGCTTGATGTCGCGCTCGCCGATCGGCGTCGACGGGTTGACGATCACGACCGGCAGGCCCTTCTTCGCCCAGTCGAGGGCCACGCGCTCGGCGTCGAACTTCGACTTCTTGTAATGGCCGATGATCTTCTCGCGGGAGACCGGCGTCTCTTCCGTTCCGGGCGAGCCGTCGTCGGTGAGCCCCAGGGCCGCTACGGAGCTCGTGTAGACCACCCGCGAGACGCCCGCCTCCGCCGCGGCGCGCAGGATGTTGTCCGTCCCGCCCGCGTTGGCGCGGTAGAGCTCCAGCGGGTCTTTCGCCCAGAGCCGATAGTCGGCGGCCACGTGGTAGAGGGTCGTGACCCCCTTCATCGCCCGCGCGAGCGAGGCCGGATCGGTGAGGTCGCCCGGGACGATCTCGACAGAAAGGTCGGCGAGGTTCTCGCGACGGCTGGCGGGCCGCGCCAGCGCGCGCACCGAGCCTCCCCGCGCGACCAGCGCGCGGACCACGTGCGTTCCGACGAACCCCGTTCCGCCGGTCACCAGGTCCATGGAAATGTGAGGTTAGTTCAGGCCGCGAGGTTCCAGGCGATCATCCGGACCATGTCGCCCGGGTGCTTCGGGAGCTCCATCACGACCGAGGCCTCGAACCCCGAGTGCATCAGGCAGTTCTGGCACATCGGGTCCTTGCGGGACTCCCAGTAGGCCCAGTCGGTCCCGTTCCAGAACTCCTCGAAGGTCGGCGACCAGGTCTTGCCGATCAAATAGCAGGGGCCCTTCCAGCCGTTGGGCGTGTAGGTCACGGTCGACCAGGGGGAGCACTTGTACTCGCGCAGGCCCGCGGCGAACTCGAGGAACATCGGGGTCGAGGTCAGCTTGTACTTCTTGGAGATGTCGAGCACGCGCTGGAACTTCTTGTGGATCTCGGACTTGGTCAGGAAGATGTCGGCGCCGACCGAGTCGTAGTGGTAGCCGGGGGAGACGAGCATGCCCTCGACGCCCATGTTCGTCAGCAGCTCGCAGAGCTCCTCGACCTCGTCGACGTTGGTCTCCTTGAAGACCGTCGTGTTGGCCATCATGTGGTGGCCGAGCGAGACGCCCTTCTCGATCATGGCGATCGCCTTGTCGAAGACGCCCTCGCGCGCGCAGACGTAGTCGTGCGTCTCGCGCATCCCGTCGAGGTGCACGTTGATCATCAGCCGCTTGTGGGGCTTGATCTCACCGTAGACGTTCTCGTCGAGGAGCAGGCCGTTGGTGCAGAGGTAGATGTGGCGTTTCCTCTTGATGATCTCCTCGACCAGCTGCGGCAGCTCCGGGTAGATCGTGGGCTCGCCGCCGCAGATCGACACGACCGGCGCCTCGGAGCGCTCGACGGCCTCGATGCACTGGTCGAGCGTCAGCCGGTCCTTGAGCTTGCCGGTGTGGCGCTCGACGGCGCAGCCGAGGCAGGCGAGGTTGCAGGTGTAGAGCGGCTCGAGCATGAGGACGAACGGGTACCGCTTGTTGCCGCGGAGCACGTTCTTGACCGAGTTGTGGATCGTGTCCGTCATGATGTGGGTGGGGAAACGCATCAGTTCACTCCGTGGTCCTTGCGTCGCGTCGCGTGGACGTTCTCGCCGTACTCGGCCCTGCGGGAGACCCCGGTCGTACCCTCGCGCGCGTAGAGCGCGAGCGCCCGGAGCGGGAAGTAGGTCGCATAGAGGTGGTAGCGGAGATAGAAGACCTTGGGGAACCCGGTCGCCGTCCAGTGGTCGTCCTTCCAGGAGCCGTCGTAGAGCTGGTGCGACAGCAGGTACTCGACGCCGCGGCGCACCGACTCGGAGTCCCGGTCGCCGGTCGAGAAGAGCGCCACCAGAGCCCACGCCGTCTGGGAGGGCGTCGAGGGGCCCTGGCCCTTGGTCGACGGGTCGTCGTAGGACAGGGGCAGCTCGCCCCAGCCGCCGTCGGCGTTCTGGCAGGAGCGGATCCAGGTTGCGGTCTTCTGGAAGCGCGGCTCGCGCAGGTCCGCCCCGGCATGCAGCAGCCCGCGCAGCGCGAGGAAGGACCCGTAGATGTAGTTGCAGCCCCAGCGTCCGTACCAGGTCCCGTCGGGATACTGCGTGTTCAGGATGAACTCGGCCGCGCGGCGGACGGCCGGGTGGTCGGCCGGCACGCCGATCGCGTGGAAGGCCTCGAGCGCGCGGCCGGTGACGTCCTCGCAGCTCGGGTCGATCATCGCGTTGTGGTCGGCGAAGGGGATGTAGGTCAGGACCTCGTTGTCGCAGTCCTTGTCGAAGGCGCCCCAGCCGCCGTCCCGGTTCTGCATCGCCAGCAGCCACGCCTGGCCGCGCGCGATCGAGCCCTGGCGGGCCAGGTCGTCCGCCTCGCCCGGGAACTTCGCGCGCGAGAGGGCGGTCAGGACCTCGGCCGTGTCGTCGGTGTCGGGGTACCACTCGTTGGCGTACTCGAAGTACCAGCCGCCGGGCTCGGCCTCGGGGCAGGCCTTCTTGCAGTCGCCGATCTTCTTGACTTCCTTGTCCAGCAGCCAGCGCGCGGCCTTCAACATCGCCGGATCGTCCGCCGGCGTCCCGCCGTCGGAGAGGGCCTCCATCACGAGCGCCGTGTCCCAGACGGGGGAGAAGCAGGGCTGGACGTGGAGCGTTTCCTCGTCCTCGAGCTCGAGCCGCTCGAGCTCTTTGATCTGTTTGACGAGCCGCGGGTCGTCCATCGGGTAGCCGAGGCAGCGGAAGGCGATGATCGTGTTGATGATCGGCGGGAAGATCGCGCCGAGGCCGTCGGACTGGACCAGGCGCTCGTGGATCCACTGCTCGCAGGCGGCGAGCGCCTTCTTGCGGAGCGGCGTCAACCCCGCCGACTCGAGCCGCTTGAACGCGTGGTCGATCTTGACGAAGAAGGCCCGCCAGTAGCGCTCCTTGGCCGAGCGCGAAACGTGCGGGACCTTCGGATGCTTGATGTGGAGCTCCGGGATCGCCGCGAAGTCCGGCACCGGGCAGGAGGGCTTCGAGGCCCAGATGACCGAGAGCGGGACGACGATGCCGCGCGACCACGCGGACATCTTGTAGATGTTGAAGACGAAGGAATCCGGCAGCAGCACGATCTCCGGCGGGACGGCGGGGCAGTCGTCCCACGAGCACTGCCCGAAGATCGCGAGATAAATCCGCGTGAAGGAATTGCAGGCCTCGATCCCGCCGAGCGTCAGGATGGTCTCGCGCGCCTTGACCATGTGCGGCGCGTTCGGATCGTCGCCCATCAGCTTCAGGACGAAGTAAGCCTTGACCGAAGAGGAGACCTCGGCGGGGCCGCCTTCGTAGATCGCCCAGCCGCCGCCGGGAAGCTGCTTGCGCCGGAGATACTCGGCGGCCTTGCGGCATCGATCTTCCTGGACCCGTCCGAGAAAATGCATCGTCAGGACGTACTCGGACTCGAGGATCGTGTCCCCCTCGAGCTCGCCGCACCAGTGGCCGTCCTCCGCTTGAATCGAAAGGAGATACCGCTGTGCGGCTTCGACGGCGTTTCGGACGGACGCGCGCTGCGCCTGGCTCGGGACGCTCTCGGGCCCCAAGCCCGAATCTTTTCGGACGGACATTATTCGTCGATCCTCGATGTCTTACGGTTCTGTGAGCTGGGCGGGATCCCCACCACCCGTGCCGGAATCGGCCCTGTTTCGCCCAGACCTCTGAGTCTATACCATAGCGTTCCTGACCCAAAGAACAGGGGGGTACCGGTCGTGAACCGCATGTTGGGCTGCTTTCTGGCCGGGGTTCTGGCGGCGTCCGCCTCCCCCGCGGCCCCGGCTAAGTACTACGCCCTCGAGCTGAAGGGGGGTTCCCGGGTTTTTTCGATGGACGTGCCCCTCCGGAAGGGCCGCGTCCTGGTTTTCCACAGCTACCCGGACGGCACTTACATGAGCCTCGAGGCCGCCGAGGTGGAGAAAGTCACCGCCCTCGAGGCCGAACCGCCGAGCTCCGAGAAGCTCGCGCCGGGACAGACCCTCTATGTCGGCAACCCGGTCGAGGGGCCCGGGTACGAGATGCCGCCGGCACCGCCGCAGGCCGTCGAATATCCGGCGTACGCGGACCCCGGGTACGGATACAGCGGGTACTACTGGGGAGGAGGAGGCGGCTACTGGGGAGGGGGAGGTGGCTACTTCCCGCCGACGCGCCCGCCGGGACCGCCTCCGCCCTCGCGCATCGGGCCGAACGGCTTCCCGATCCTCGCCCCGCCCGGGTCTCCCGGGTCCGCGCCGCCGCGGATCGCGCCGAACGGATATCCCATCCTCGCGCCGCCGCCCCAGGCCGCTCCGCGAAGACGCTAGTTGCACACGGTCTCGCTCGCGAGCGCCCTGGAGGCGGCGGCCGTCATCGTCTGCGCGGTTTCGGGAATGATCACGGCCGCGCGCAAGCGCATGGACATCGTCGGAACGTACTGCCTCGCCGTCGTGACGGCGCTGGGAGGCGGCACGCTGCGCGATCTCCTGATCGACCGGCGCCCGTTCTTCTGGGTCAGCCACGAGGAGTACCTGCTCGTCATCGTCGTCCTGTGCGTCGCGTTCGTCTACAGCAAGGCGGTCTACGAGCGCGTCAGCCGGTGGCACCGGCAGGCCGTCTTCGTCGACGCGATGGGGCTGGCCCTCTTCACGCTGACGGGCGTCGGGTTTGCGCTGCACGAGAACATGCCGCCCTTCGTCGCGTCGCTGATCGGGGTCATCACCGGGACCTTCGGCGGCGTGCTGCGGGACGTCGTGTCGACGGAGATCCCGATGCTCTTCCGGCCGGGCGAGCTCTACGCGGTCTCCTCGTTTGCGGGGGCGTGGGTGTATCTCGGGTCGACCTGGCTCGGAGCCGCGCCCGTCCTCGGCGCGGGCCTGGCCTTCGTCACGATCGTCGCCCTGCGGATGGTCTCGGTGCGCTTCGGGGTCAAGGTGCCGGACCCTCTGTGGATCGAGAAGCCGCCCCCCGGGACGTAGGGGCGGCCCTTGTGGCCGCCCTCTCTTGACGCGACTGGGTGGCCGGGAGTGCTGTCCGCCAGGGCGGGGGCAAGCCCCGCCCCTACGACCGGGGCCGGATGAGGGCCTTGACGACTTCCAGCTTCTCCATGTCCGCCAGCGCCTCGTTCGCCTTCTCGAGCGGGTACTCGCGCGTGACGAGCTCGCGCCAGCGGAAGCGCGCGTCGTGCCTCGCCATCATCGCGAGCGAGCGGTGGAGGTGCGAGAACTCGTAGCCCCAGCAACCGAGCACCGTGGCGTGCTTGCGGTTGATCTGGCGGTGCGGGTTGAGCGTGGCGTCGCCCGAGTCGGTGTACTGGCCGACGACGACGTAGCGGCCGCCGTCGCGGAGCATCTCGAGCCCTTCCGGCACGGCTTTCGGGTTGCCCGAGGCCTCGATGACGACGTCGGCGCCGCGGCCGCGCGTGCGCTCGCGGACCCAGGCGACGCGGTCGGCGGCGGCCTGGACCTGCGTGATGTCGAGCGTGCCTTCGGCGCCGAGCCTTCGCGCCGCGGCGAGGCGGGCTTCCGGCGCGCCGACGACGTAGACCGCGAGCGCGCCCGAGAGCTGCGCGAAGATGGCGGCGTTCAGTCCGACCGGCCCCGAGCCCTGGACCACCACCGTGTCGCCCATCGCGATGCCGGCGCGCTCGACCGCGTGGAAGCCCGTGGGCAGGCCGCAGCCGCCGCCGAGGAAGTCCTCCGCGCCGATGCCGTCGGGCAGCGGGACGAGCCGGACGCCGGGAAGGATCTCGATCCGCTCCGACCATCCGCCGAGCAGGCCGTCCGAAGCGGCCGCCGTGATGCCGTAGACCCTGCGGTGCGGGCAGCGCGTCGCCGCGCGCGCGACGAGGCAGTGCCAGCACGCGCCGCAGGTCCCGTAGACGTCGTAGAACGTGACGAGCGCTCCCGGCGCGATCGGCCGGCCCTCGACGTCGGACAGCGGCCCGTTCGTCTCGGCGAGGCGGCCGACGCTCACGTGCCCCGGGATGATCGGATAGGGCACGCCCGAGAGCTTGCCGTGGTGGAGATGAACGTCCGTCCCGCAGACCTCGCTCGCGACCGTCTCGAGGATCGCGCCGCCGGGGCGCGGGCGGGGGACGGGCATTCGCCGCGTCTCGAGAGGACGGCCGGGCGCCGTCATGAAAGCGGCCTGAACGGTTTCTGGCATCTTGCGCTCCGGAAGCGCTGACATCATAGACGTCCTGTCACGGCCGTCTCGGTGTAAGAATCCGGGCATGCGCCGGATCGTGTGGGCTCTCGCGGTCTTCGTGACGGCCGTCTTCGCGAGCGCGCAGGACGCCCCCGAGCCCGTGCCGACGCCCGTGCCCGACTCCGCGGCGGCTCCGGCTGCCACACCCACGCCGTCGCCGATCGACGTGCTCGGCGCGCTCGTGAAGGACGGCCACCTGACCGTCGAAGCCGACCTGCTGACCGGCAGCATTCCCGCGATCCCCAAGTACTCGCTCGTGGTCGAGGGCTCGCCGACGACGACGATCGAGGCCGAGGCCGCGGAGGGCGTCGTCACGAAGATGCGGTTCTCGGTCGAACGTGGCCGGCTCGTCGTCCGCGGGCAGGGCCTGCGCCCGAAGGTCGCGATCGAGGGCCTTGAGTTCACGTCGCCGAAGGGCGTGACCGCGCTGAAGTTCCACGGCATCGGCATCTGGAAGCCGATCGTCGCGATCTTCGGCGGCATCGCCCGCTCGGCCGTCGGGAAGATGCAGTTCCGCACGGACATCCCGTCGATCCTGAAGGGCGAGGTCATGGGCGGGAAGAAGGATGCGGCTCCGACGGTGGCCGCGGCCGCGCCGGCGACGGGCCCGCCGCCCACGCCGACGCCGTCGTTTCTGGAGCTCGTCCGGGAAGTCCGAGTGCGCGACGTGAAAGTCACGGCCTTTGCGGGGCGCGCTTTCCGCCTGCGACCGTTCATCGAGTTCGAGACCGCCGCGAGCCCCGCTTCGGGCGAACCGATGACGCTGACGATCGAGAGCGGCATCTACCGCCCCGCGCGCGAAGGCGTTCCGACCTTCCTGGAGTTCTCCGGGCACCTCGACGGGGAGATCCAGAACGGAGTGATGGAGTTCCAGGAGAACCGCACCACGATCTCGCGGGGCCGTTTGAGCCGGGCGGCCTTCCAGCTGACGACGGGCGAGGACGGCAAGATCGCCTCGGCGCTCCAGGCCGAGAGCCTCTTCTTCGAGCTCTCCTCGGGCAAGTTCGTCGTGCCGGGGGGCATGGGCGTCGAGGTCGACGCGGGCTCGACGTTCGAGGTCGCGGACCTGAAGGTGACCTCGGCGGGGCGTTTCTCGGGGCTCGCCAGGCTCGATCTCGCCGGCAAGACCGGAGAGCTCTCGAGGAAGGGCGCGACGGTCTCGGCTTCCGACATTCACGTACGAACGCCGGGGCTCGCGGTCGTCGACGGCCGCGCGACGGGCCCCCTCGAGATCGACTTCGACTACCAGCTCGAATACCCGTTCGTCGTCAAGTACCCGATCGACGAGATCCCCGAGAAGAAGCTGATGCTCGACTTCCACGGTCCGTTCGCGGCCTCCCTTCAGCTGAAGGACGCGGGGGGCGACGAGGGCGAGGTGACCGGGACCTACGTCTTCAAGGCGCCCTGGGAGCCGATCGAGCAGGCGGCGCTCCTCGCCCTCGAGGCGAAGTGGCAGCAGGACTTCGCGGTCAAGGACATCGACTTCGCGATCGTGCCGAAGACGTTCCGCCCGTGCGGGGAGTCCTGCTTCACGCTGGCGATCGAGGTTACGGCCGAGAAGAAGGCGAAGACGGGCCTTAAGAAAGTCTTCTCCCAGTACTGCGCTCCCATCGGCACGGCCAACCTTTTCGTCGACAAGCCGGCGCGCGCCTTCGTCCTTCGGGACGTCAAGATCGAGACGCACTGCAAGGGGGTCGTCGGGTTCGTCGTCAACTTCCTCGCACCGTTCCTGACGAAGAGCTACACCGAGATGAAGCTCTTCCAGATGCCGCCCGGCCTGCCTCTGACGATCGACTCGGTGCGCGGCGGGGCGAAGCTCGTCGAGATCGGCGGCTCGATCGACTGGGAGGCGGGGGAGCCGAAGCCGGAGGTGCCTCCGGAGCCGCAGCCCGTCGTCGTCCCTCCGGGCACCTGACGCGCCCCAGGGTCGTAGGGGCGGCGTTAACGCCGTGCGGCGCACGGCGTTCCCTACTGCCTGGGGTCTGCCTTCGGTGGCCGGGTCGCGGCCGCCCCGCTTGATTTGGCTCAGGCGGCCGCTGGAGATTTCATGGAGGGGGCGGGGACGAGCCCCGCCCCTACTGTCCGGGCGGCGGGTAGACGCGAGGGTACTTCTCCAGCATCCCCTCTTCCTTCATCACCTTCTCGATCGCGTCGATGTCCCAGGGGGCATCGTTGGAAACGACCTCGGCGCCGGTCGCGGTGATGAAGACCATGTCCTCGAGCCGGACGTAGATCTTCTCGTCGGGCACGGTCAGCGCCGGCTCGATCGTGAAGACCATGCCGGGCTTCAGCGGCCCCTCGTGCGAGCCGACGTCGTGCGTCGCCATGCCGACCCAGTGGCCGATGTAGGGGTACTCGCTCTCGCCGCTCTTCTTGTAGCTCGACACGAAGTCCTCGGCGGCCTTGCGGTGCGAGGGCTTCGAGAACTTCGCGGCGGCCAGGATCGGGTCCATCGCCGCGCCGGCCTGCCGGATGACGTCGGCGCCGGTCTTCCCGGGCCCGAGCGCCTTCAGGATCTCGCGGTAGCAGGCGAGGTAGAAGCCGTAGAGCTCGCGCTGCCACTGGGAGAACCTGCCGTTGACGGGGAACATGCGCGTCACGTCGGCCATGTAGTAGCCGTAGTCCGGTGCGTAGTCCATGAGGAGAAAGTCGCCGTCGAGCATCTTGCGCTTGCCGGCGTTGTAGTGCGGCCAGTACGCGTTCCTGCCGCTGCCGATGAGCGAGTAGTACGCGTCGCCCTGCGCGCCGTTCCTGTAGAAGACGAACTTACCGACGGCGTCGAGCTCCCGCTCGTACTGCCCGGGCCTGACCGAGCGCATGCTCTCCACCAGAGCGAGGCCCGAGAGTTTCGTGGCCTTGCGGATCACGGTCAGCTCCCGCTCGCTCTTGATGAGGCGCAGGGCGTCCAGGGTCGGCGAGAGGTCTTTGATCTCGAAGAACGGGAAGCGCTCGCGGATCAGCCCCGTGAAGTTCCCCTCGCGCGACGGACGCCCGTCGAACGGGTCGGCGGCCGCGTCGGCGACGAACCGCAGCGCCAGGTCGCGGCTCATCGAGCCGCCCTCGGCCGGCGCCAGCGGCGTGTAGAGGATGCGCTTGCCCTGGCGGATGTACCGGTTCTCGAGCTGCTCGGCGAAAACGTCGGTCGAAGCCACGGCGTCGACTCCGGAGAGCTTCTTGACCTCCTCGGCGTCCTCGGCCGAGAGCAGCCGCCCCTCTCCGGACTCGCGCTTCTCGTTGCGGTTCGGCAGGTAGAGCGTCGCTTTCTTCGTCTTCCCGTCCATGACGATGTAGGCGTGCGGCGTCTCGATCCCGCAGAGGTAGTAGAACTCGTTCGACTGCCGGAAGCGCGTGTAGCCCGGCGGGTTGGGGGCGCCCTGGACGACAGCGAAGGCGTCGGTGCCGATGGCTTCGTAGACTTTCGCGCGCCGCGCGGCGAATTCCTCGGACGGAAAGTCCGTCGTGAAGAGCGGATAGCCCTCCTGGGCGAGAAGCGGGAGCGCGAGGGTCAGGATCCACGCGGCACCGATCAACCGACGGCGAAACGCCATGAGGGCCTCCTCCTAATCTTCCAGACGCGCTTGCGAGAACACCGGCCGGCCGGCGAGCGCGATGCGGAAACCATATATCGCGATCAAGGCGAGAACGACCAGGAGAAAGAGCGAGGTCCCCGCGTACCACGCGGAGGAGTCGGTCGTGAGCGGGAACTCCAGGAAGTGAAAGTAGTAGCTGCCGAAGACCCAGGAGAGCAGGCCGAAACGCAGAAAGAGCAGGATGTCGGCCGCGGCCGTGACGAGGGCGAAAGCCCCCGAGATCCAGCCACCGTCGAAAAACGCGGGCAGGGCCTGGAGCAGAACGAACGCGGCGGCCGCGAGCCACTCTTTCCGCAGGAGGGCGCGCAGCAGGAAGAAGAGCATCGCCGCAGCGAGCGTGAAGAACATGGCGACTGCGGGGTTGAAGAGATGAGCCGCCACGTCCCGCGCGCCGCGCAGCGTCAGGTCCCACTCGAGCGCCGGGATCGGCGGCGTCGCCTCGAAGGCGCTCCGCGCCAGGTCCCGGGCTTCCTTCAGAACGGCCTCGATGACGCCGAGCAGGGCACCGGCCAGCAGCACGCGCCCGACGAGCGGATCGGAGATGCGGCCGGAGAGCAGACGCGTCCAGGCGATCAGAGAGTCGGGCCAGCGGCGCCGGATGAGCGGCTCGAGCGCGACGTAGAAGAGCCAGCACACCCCGGCGAAGAAAAGCGCGAGGCTCGCGCCGAAGAACAGCAGGGCGAGCTCGGAAGCATTCGCGACGTGGCTCGCTCCGAGCGCCCAGCTGAGCATCGAGCAGACGAACACGAAGGCGGCCAGGCGCGCCGCCCCGCGGCGGTCGCTGCGGCCCAGCCGCAGGTTCCGGCGGGCGACGAACGCCGCGCCAACGAGGACGGCGATGAGAGGGGGCAGACCCAGGTACTGAACATCCTGGCGTACTCCCGCCAGCTCGGCCGGAGGCGTCGACCGGGGCGGACGGCTCCACGGCCCGGCGAGCTCGAAGAAGACCGGCCGCCCGCCGACGGCCGCCGCTTCGACTCGAAACGGCCGGTCCGGTCGTTCGGGCTGGGTTTCGACCCACGACATCCGAGCGTCCGCGTACGAGGGAGGAAGCCACCGCGGCTCGGCCGGCGAGTAGGCGGAAGCGTCGAGACCGGCTTCGGCGAAGAGAACCGACCAATCGAGGGCGTTGGACGAGGCCGGGGTAAAGGAGGAGGGGACCGCCTCGAAACGGATCAGGCGGCCCAGGGTGTCGAGCTCGACGCCGACCATGCCGGCCGTCGTTGGCGTCGGGTCGGTCTCGGTCACGGTGATCCACCCGTAGTCTTCCCCGCGGAACCGCTCGGGGGCGAGCGGAGCGGGGCTCTGCCGGTACCAGAAGTAGGTCGCCGCGGGACGCCCGTCCTCGATGTCCTTCCAGCGGGTCTTCGACTGGTCGTGCTCCTCGATCCAGCGCCGGTACTGGCCGTTTCCGGAAAAGCCCCATGCGGTGTCGACCGGCTTGTCGGCGTAGCCCAGCCTTCGGATGATCTCCTTCGACCGTTCGGCGAGGACCTCGGGCGGCTTTTCGAGCGGCACGTGCCCGTGGCGGTACGCGCGCGGCGAGAGCCAGGCGGCGAGCGCCAGCCCCGCGAGGATCGAGACCAGGCACGCCCACGCCGCGGCGGGCTTCATGCCCTCGTCGCTTCCCGCAGCCGCGACCATCTCGGGAGACGGCGTCTCTCCCGCGGCGATCGCGGCGGCGAGCGGGTCGCCTCCCGGCAGCGCCGCGGCAACGGCCGCGACCGAGCGAGGCCTCGCCTTCGGATCCTTCTCGAGGCAGCGCAGGATGACGCGCTCGACGACCGGATCGAAGCCGGGCGTCACCGTCGAAGGCGACGTGGGTTGCTCTTCGGCGTGCTTGCGCCTCCACTCGGCGAGCGTTGCCGCTTCGAAGGCCTTCCGTCCGGTGAAGAGCTCGTAGAGAACGAGGCCGAGCGCGTAGATGTCGCTCTGGATCGACGCGCCCCGGCCGGCGAGCTGCTCGGGCGCCATGTAGGCGGGTGTGCCGGAGACCTCGGCTCCGCCCTTGTCGTCGTCGACACCCACGGCGAGGCCGAAGTCGGTGATTTTCGCCCGGCCGCGGCCGTCGATCATGACGTTGGCGGGCTTCAGGTCGCGGTGGAGCACGCCGTTGTCGTGCGCGGCGGCGAGCCCCGCGCAGAGCTCTCGCGCGATCTCGATCGCCTTGTCGGGAGGAAGCCGGCCGATGCGCCGCAGCAGCGACGCCAGGTCCTCGCCGTCGACGTACTCCATCGAGAGGAAGTGGCGCCCTTCGATCTCGCCGACGTCGTAGACGCGGCAGACGTTCGGGTGAGAGACGCCGCGCGCGTGGCGCACCTCGGCGTAGAAACGCTCGATCCAGGCGGGCTCCGACGCGAGTTTTGGCGGCAGGAACTTCAGCGCGACCGGCTGGCCGAGCTTCAGGTCGTCGGCGCGGTAGACCTCGCCCATGCCGCCGCGGCCGACGAGGCCGACGATGCGGTAGCGCTCGCCGAGGATCGTCCCGGGCGAAAAGCCGCCCCCGTCGAGCGACGGCGAGGATACGAGACGGCCGACCGGGCTATCCGACTTGCCCCGCCTCAGCGCCGCCTCCGCAACCGACGGCGTCGCCAGACCCGTGGGCAGCTGCGACTGGGATCCCGTGGGCGCGCCGCAGGCCGGACAGAAGCGGCTCGCTTCCGGCAGCTCGCTCGAGCACGAAGAGCAACGCATGAATGAGCCTCGAAAACCT
>CAWGOM010000008.1:0-150566 GCA_963824165.1 uncultured Acidobacteriota bacterium | reverse complement strand
TGGCCGAAGAGATTGGCAAAGACCCAGGAGAGCAGGCCGAAACGCAGAAAGAGCAGGATGTCGGCCGCGGCCGTGACGAGGGCGAAAGCCCCCGAGATCCAGCCACCGTCGAAAAACGCGGGCAGGGCCTGGAGCAGAACGAACGCGGCGGCCGCGAGCCACTCTTTCCGCAGGAGGGCGCGCAGCAGGAAGAAGAGCATCGCCGCAGCGAGCGTGAAGAACATGGCGACTGAGGGGTTGAAGAGATGAGCCGCCACGTCCCGCGCGCCGCGCAGCGTCAGGTCCCACTCGAGCGCCGGGATCGGCGGCGTCGCCTCGAAGGCGCTCCGCGCCAGGTCCCGGGCTTCCTTCAGAACGGCCTCGATGACGCCGAGCAGGGCACCGGCCAGCAGCACGCGCCCGACGAGCGGATCGGAGATGCGGCCGGAGAGCAGACGCGTCCAGGCGATCAGAGAGTCGGGCCAGCGGCGCCGGATGAGCGGCTCGAGCGCGACGTAGAAGAGCCAGCACACCCCGGCGAAGAAAAGCGCGAGGCTCGCGCCGAAGAACAGCAGGGCGAGCTCGGAAGCATTCGCGACGTGGCTCGCTCCGAGCGCCCAGCTGAGCATCGAGCAGACGAACACGAAGGCGGCCAGGCGCGCCGCCCCGCGGCGGTCGCTGCGGCCCAGCCGCAGGTTCCGGCGGGCGACGAACGCCGCGCCAACGAGGACGGCGATGAGAGGGGGCAGACCCAGGTACTGAACATCCTGGCGTACTCCCGCCAGCTCGGCCGGAGGCGTCGACCGGGGCGGACGGCTCCACGGCCCGGCGAGCTCGAAGAAGACCGGCCGCCCGCCGACGGCCGCCGCTTCGACTCGAAACGGCCGGTCCGGTCGTTCGGGCTGGGTTTCGACCCACGACATCCGAGCGTCCGCGTACGAGGGAGGAAGCCACCGCGGCTCGGCCGGCGAGTAGGCGGAAGCGTCGAGACCGGCTTCGGCGAAGAGAACCGACCAATCGAGGGCGTTGGACGAGGCCGGGGTAAAGGAGGAGGGGACCGCCTCGAAACGGATCAGGCGGCCCAGGGTGTCGAGCTCGACGCCGACCATGCCGGCCGTCGTTGGCGTCGGGTCGGTCTCGGTCACGGTGATCCACCCGTAGTCTTCCCCGCGGAACCGCTCGGGGGCGAGCGGAGCGGGGCTCTGCCGGTACCAGAAGTAGGTCGCCGCGGGACGCCCGTCCTCGATGTCCTTCCAGCGGGTCTTCGACTGGTCGTGCTCCTCGATCCAGCGCCGGTACTGGCCGTTTCCGGAAAAGCCCCATGCGGTGTCGACCGGCTTGTCGGCGTAGCCCAGCCTTCGGATGATCTCCTTCGACCGTTCGGCGAGGACCTCGGGCGGCTTTTCGAGCGGCACGTGCCCGTGGCGGTACGCGCGCGGCGAGAGCCAGGCGGCGAGCGCCAGCCCCGCGAGGATCGAGACCAGGCACGCCCACGCCGCGGCGGGCTTCATGCCCTCGTCGCTTCCCGCAGCCGCGACCATCTCGGGAGACGGCGTCTCTCCCGCGGCGATCGCGGCGGCGAGCGGGTCGCCTCCCGGAAGCGCCGCGGCAACGGCCGCGACCGAGCGAGGCCTCGCCTTCGGATCCTTCTCGAGACAGCGCAGGATGACGCGCTCGACGACCGGATCGAAGCCGGGCGTCACCGTCGAAGGCGACGTGGGTTGCTCTTCGGCGTGCTTGCGCCTCCACTCGGCGAGCGTTGCCGCTTCGAAGGCCTTCCGTCCGGTGAAGAGCTCGTAGAGAACGAGGCCGAGCGCGTAGATGTCGCTCTGGATCGACGCGCCCCGGCCGGCGAGCTGCTCGGGCGCCATGTAGGCGGGTGTGCCGGAGACCTCGGCTCCGCCCTTGTCGTCGTCGACACCCACGGCGAGGCCGAAGTCGGTGATTTTCGCCCGGCCGCGGCCGTCGATCATGACGTTGCCGGGCTTCAGGTCGCGGTGCAGCACGCCCTTGTCGTGCGCCGCGGCCAACCCCGCGCACAGCTCTCGCGCGATCTCGATCGCCTTGTCGGGAGGAAGTCGGCCGATCCGCCGCAGCAACGACGCCAGGTCCTCGCCGTCGACGTACTCCATCGACAGAAAGTGGCGCCCTTCGATCTCGCCCACGTCGTAGACGCGGCAGACGTTCGGGTGAGAAACGCCGCGCGCGTGGCGCACTTCGGCATAGAAACGCTCGATCCAGGCGGGCTCCGACGCGAGTTTTGGCGGCAGGAACTTCAGCGCGACCGGCTGGCCGAGCTTCAGGTCGTCGGCGCGGTAGACCTCGCCCATGCCGCCGCGGCCGACGAGGCCGACGATGCGGTATCGCTCGCCGAGGATCGTCCCGGGCGAAAAGCCGCCCCCGTCGAGCGACGGCGAGGATACGAGACGGCCAACCGGGCTATCCGACTTGCCCCGCCTCAGCGCCGCCTCCGCAACCGACGGCGTCGCCAGACCCGTGGGCAGCTGCGACTGGGATCCCGTGGGCGCGCCGCAGGCCGGACAGAAGCGGCTCGCTTCCGGCAGCTCGCTCGAGCACGAAGGGCAACGCATGAATGAGCCTCGAAAACCTGGCGGGGATGCTACTTCAGGACCTCACCACCCGAGGAGGAACTGGGCCTGGACGACGACGTACGGGCCGGGGTCGGCGTTGAAAACCGGGTTCCAGACGAGCTGGACGTCGGGCTCGAAGCGGGACATGGGCGACAGCTGGAACGTGAAGAAGGCCTCGGCGACGTACTCGTCGCGGTGGTACACCGTCCGGGTGGTCGCCGCGGGCCGGCTCCAGACGAACCCGACCCCGGCCAGGTCGTTCGTCAGGCTCTGCAGGACGTCGAACCCCTGAAAGGGCGCTTTCACGACGAGGCCGGTCCCGACCTGGGTCGAGGCCGCGGCCGAAACCTGGGAGCCGCCGACGCCGAAGCGTCCGAACGCCGCGAACCGAGACTCGTGGCCGAGCTGCTGCTGGAAGTTGAAGCCCGCTCCTGCCTGGGTCGGCCCGCCGGCCTGCGCGAGAAAGGGCTGGAGGCGATAGGTGCCTGGGCCGAGGCCGAAGGCGTCTTCGGGCGCGAAGCCGATCTCGGAGACGACGGACCAGTGTTCCCAGTCGAAATCCGTCCACGGCGTCTCGCCGGCGGTCGCGTTGCCGGCCGAGGCGCCGAGGACGGCGTACCAATCGTCGGCGGGCTGCCACTGGATGCTCACGCCGAAGTTGAACTCGGGCAGCGGCAACACCATGCTGTTGACGAGCGCGGAGTTCATGAACTGGCCACGCCCCGTGTTCGCGTAGGTGTTGGTGTCGAGATAGTTGCTCTGGTCGACGACGCCCGCGAGGGCGACGACCCGGCCTTTCGAGAGCGACTGCTGCCACGCCAGCTCTGGGACGCGAATCCCGTTCCTGCCCGAGAGAACGCCGGTCGGGCTCGTGAGGCTCCCGATGTTGGCCTGGGCGCTCTGGTTCGCTCCGGCACCGCCGAGCCCCTCCTTCGCGGACACTTCCGCGCTCAGCCAGCCCGCAGTGCCGGAGGCGGGCGACTCGTACACCGCCCACTTCGCGTAGAGCTTGAGGGAGTAGTAGCCCATGCTGGAGGAGCCCGAGGGCGTGTCGGGGACTCCGGTGTAGGTGAAGGCGTGCGACATGCTGTAGCGCAGGCCCCGCGCGCCGAGCCAGTACTTCGCGCCCTGGACGAGGGGCTCGAGCGGGGCGACGTCGGCCGCCGCGCCGGGCTGGATCGCCGTGTTGCCGAGCTCGTCGAGTCCCGCGAGGTACGACGCGAGCCCGGGCGGCGTGGCGGGAAAGAGCGTGAAGGCGGTGTTGCGGCCGGAGTCCATGCGCCGGAGAAGGTCGGGATGCATCTTCGAGCCCGCCGGAACCTCGGGTACCTGCTGCTCGATCGGGAGGTCGGAAGGAGGCCGCAGCCCCGGGGGGACCTTTGCGGCGGGCACGACGACCGCGCGCCCGAAGCTGTCGATGAGAATCAGGTCGCCGGGTACCGAGGGTGTCGCGGGCTCCTCGGCCGCCGCGAGGTTCACGGCGAGGGCGAACGGGAGAACGGTTCGCCGGATGGTTCCGATCGCAGGCCCTCTCCCGCCGCGATCAGTGCGCGTCGGGGTCCGGAATCCGGTAGCGCCCGAGGACGACGGTCACGTTGTCCTTTCCGCCGGCTTCGAGCGCGAGGTCGACGAGGCGCCGGCAGACGCCGGCCGCCGGCCCGGCAAGCGCGAGCTCGCGGGCGATCGCGTCGTCCCCGACCATCTCGGTCAGGCCGTCGGAGCAGAGCAGGAGCTGATCGCCGTCCGACAGGGTCGAGCGCCTGAGCTCGACCTGGACGAAGGCCCCCCGCGTCGCGAGCGCGCTCGTCAGCACGTGGCGGTAGGGATTCGTCGCCACCTCGGCCTGGGTGATCGCGCCGGAATCGGCGAGCGACTGGGCCATCGTCTGGTCCCGCGTCATTCGCTCGAGCCGGCCGCCCTTCCGGAGCACGTAGGCGCGCGAGTCTCCGACGTGCGCCGTCAACAGCACCGGCCCGAGACTGCAGGCGACGGTCATCGTCGTCCCCATGCCCTTGAGCGCGGGGTCGGCCTTCGCGCGCTCGACGAGGATCTCCTTGACCTGCTGGAAGCGGCGCTCCATGCGCTGAAGGACCTCCCGGGCGAGCGGCTCGTCCATCCGCATGATCCAGTCGGGCGTCTCGATCACGAGGTCGACGAGGGCCTGGATCGCCGTGCGGCTGGCGATCTCGCCCGCCGCCGCGCCGCCGACGCCGTCGGCCACGAGCATGCCGTAGACGGTCTCGGAGTACGTCCGCGGGATCTCGCCCTCGGGCAGGTTCGTCAGGAGCGTGCGCATCGAGCGGTCGAAGCGCGCGGCGAAGAAGTGGTCCTCGTTGTTCTTGCGCAGCTTGCCCGGGTCGGACAGGCCCGCGAGGTCGACCTCGACGAGCGAGGAGGCTCCGGCGGGCTCCGGCGTGCCCGGCTCCTGCCATGCCGGCAACTCGGCCGTGTCGTCCGGATCGTTGGTCACTGCGACCGCGATGCTATCGCAGGGCGAGGCAGCTCGCAGCAGTCCGTGGGCTCGACGAGCATCCCGTCGCCCTCGCACCGTGGTCGTCTCGGCGTGGAGGCAGCGCGGGCCGCAGAGCGCGTGCTCCTGGAGGATGCCGTTTCGCCCGCAGCGCGGGCAGCGGACGATCGTGCCCTCGTCCGGGAAGGTCCGTCCCTCGGGCAGCGCCGTGAAGACCTCGATCGTCATCATTGTTCCCTCCCCTCCGGCGCCTCGTCGTCCGGGCGCCAGCTCTGCAGGACCCGCATGTAGTGGACACGCTCGATGCGCGGCCAGGCTCGCGCCGCGGGCGGCGCTCATCGAGCCCTGCATCTGCCGGAGCGACTCGTAGCCGTGCTCCTCGAGCCACCGCGAAAGCTCGCCGCGCATCTTCGGGACAGCGCCTCGGGCCCGCGACGCAGCAGGACCGAGACCATCTGCACGGCGTGCGCGCCGGCCATGATCGCCTTGACGGCGTCGACGGCGTTGTGGACGCCGCCCGTGACCGCGAGCGACATGCCGACAGCTGTCCCGAGAGGATCGAGAGCCACCGCAGGCGCAGGAGCAGCTCCGTCGGGTTCGACAGGCGCACGCGCGGCACGACCTCGAGGTCCTCGACGTCGAAGTCGGGCTGGTAGAAGCGGTTGAAGATCACGAGGCCGTCGGCCTTCGCGAGCTCGAGCCGGCGCGCGAGGTTCGCAGAGCGAGGAGTAGAACGGCGAGAGCTTCACGGCGAGCGGCAGGCTGACCGCCTCGCGCAGCGTCGTCACGACGTCGAGGACCCGGCGCTCGACGTCCTCGCCCGACTCCCGCGGATCGGTCGGCAGGTCGTAGACGTTCAGCTCGAGGGCGTCGGCGCCGCCCTGGGCGATCAGGCGCGCGTACTCGATCCAGTTGTCGGGCGTCGTGCCGTTCAACGAGGCGATCACGGGGATCGAGACGGCGGCCTTGATCCGCTGGAGCTGCTCGAGGTACTCGTGGGTGCCGAGCGAGAAGATCGCCGGCTCGGGCAGGTACGAGAGCGCCTCGGCGTAGGACTCGCTCGGCGCCTCGTGGGCGTGGTAGGTCGCCATCTCGTCGCCCACGATCTGCTCCTCGAAGAGCGAGCGCATGACGATCGCCGCGGCCCCCGCGTCCTCGAGGCGCCGGACCATGTCGAGGTCGTCGGCCAGAGGCGAGGAGCCCGGCATGAGCGGGTGCGGCAGGTGCAGGCCGAGATACGTCGTCGAGAGGTCCATGGTCACTTCGCCTCCGCGGCCGCCGCGTCGGCCGGCGCCGGGACGCCGGTCGAGGGCGTCGACGTCGACGCCTTCCATTCGGACAGGTGCTTGTAGAACGCGAGGCGGCGCGAGGCTTCCTCGCCCGCCTGCGCGGCCAGGCGCTTGTAGCGTGCCGGGTCGGCCGCTTCGATCATCCGGAAGCGGCTCTCGTTCATCATGAACTTCTCCGGCGGCGACTTCGGCCGCCCCCGAGTCCAGCTGCAGCGGCGGGAGCCCCTGCGCGAGCCGCGCTCGGGTCGAACCGGTAGAGGGGCCAGAGGCCCGAGTCGACGACGAGCTTCTGCTGCTCGCAGCCCTGCGCCATGTCGTAGCCGTGGGCGATGCAGTGGCTGTAGGCGATGACGAGCGACGGGCCCGGGTGCGCCTCGGCCTCCTGGATCGCCTTGAGGGTCTGGAAGTCCTTCGCGCCCATCGCGATCCGCGCCACGTAGACGTGCCCGTAGGTCATCGCCATGAGCCCGAGGTCCTTCTTGCCGGTCTCCTTGCCGCGGACGGCGAACTTCGCGGCCGCGCCGAGCGGCGTCGCCTTCGACTGCTGGCCTCCGGTGTTCGAGTAGACCTCCGTGTCGAGCACGAGGACGTTGACGTCGTAGGGCAGCGAGAGCACGTGGTCGAGCCCGCCGAACCCGATGTCGTAGGCCCACCCGTCGCCGCCGACGATCCAGACGCTCTTCTTCACGAGGTCGTCGGCCGCGTCGAGAAGCTCGCCGGGCGCTCGTCGCCGCGCGAGCGCGCGAGCCGGGCCTTCAGCGTCGCGACGCGCTCGCGCTGCGTCGCGGATGCCGGCGTCGGTCGACTGGTCGGCCTCGAGGATCTCCCTCGCGAGCTCGCCTCCGGCGAAGACGGCCTGCGCCTCGAGCAGGCGCCGCGCCCGCGCGGACCGGCTGTCGAGCGCGAGGCGCATCCCGAGGCCGAACTCCGCGTTGTCCTCGAAGAGCGAGTTGGACCAGGCGGGCCCGCGGCCGTCGCGGTCGACGGCCTACGGCGTCGTCGGCAGGTTGCCGCCGTAGATCGAGGTGCAGCCCGTGGCGTTGGCGATGAGCGTGCGGTCGCCGAAGAGCTGCGTGACGAGCTTGATGTAGGGGGTCTCGCCGCAGCCCGAGCAGGCGCCCGAGTACTCGAAGAGCGGCCGCGCGAACTGCGAGCCCTTGACGTCCACCTGGCGCAGGCGCGAGAGGTCGGGGTCGGGCAGGTCGAGGAAGAACGCGTAGTTCTCGCGCTCGGCCTCGCGCAGCGGCGGCTGCGGCGCCATGCCGATCGCCTTGCGCTTCGGGTTGGCCTTGTCCCGGGCGGGGCAGAAGGCGACGCAGAGCGAGCAGCCCGTGCAGTCCTCCGGGGCCACCTGGATCGAGTAGCGGAAGCCCTCGTAGTCCGCGGCGCGGAACGTGTCGGACTTGAACGTCGCCGGGGCCTTCTCGGCGAGCGCCGGCTCGAACACCTTCGCGCGGATCGCGGCGTGCGGGCAGACGAGGGCGCACTTGTTGCACTGGATGCAGAGCGAGGGCTCCCAGACCGGGATCTCGGCGGCGATGTTGCGCTTCTCCCACTGCGTCGTGGCGGTCGGCCACGTCCCGTCGACGGGGAAGGCCGAGACGGGGAGCGAGTCGCCGTGGCCCGCGATGATCATGGCCGTCACGCGCTGCACGAACTCCGGCGCGGCCGCGGGGACGGCCGGCGGGCGGCCCGTGCGGGGAGGTCGCCGTCGCGGGCACCTCCACCTCGAAGAGGCCGTCGAGCGCGCGGTCGACCGCGGCGAAGTTGCGCTTCAGGATCTCGGGGCCGCGCTTGGCGTAGGTGTCCTGGATCGCCTTCTTGATCTTCGCGATCGCGTCCTCGCGCGGCAGGTCCCCGGCGAGCGCGAAGTGGCAGGTCTGCATGATCGTGTTGATCCGGCCCTTCAGGCCGACCTCGCGCGCGATCGCGGTACGGCGTCGACGGCGAAGAGCCGCACCCGGCGGGCGATCGCCTGCTCCTGGACCTCGCGCGGCAGGCGGTCCCAGAGCTCGGTCGGGGCCGTACGGCGCGTTCAGCAGGACGGTCGCGCCCTCGCGCGCGAGGCCGAGGATGTCCTGCCGGTTCAGGAGCTCGAACTGGTGGCAGGCGACGAAGCCGGCCCGGCGCACGAGGTACGCCGAGCGGATCGGGCGGGGCGAGAGGCGCAGGTGCGAGACCGTGACCGCGCCCGACTTCTTCGAGTCGTAGACGAAGTAGGCCTGGGCGAAGGCGTCGGTCTCCTCGCCGAGGATCTTCACCGAGTTCTTGTTCGCCCCGACGGTGCCGTCGGAGCCGAGGCCGAAGAAGACCGCGCGCGCCACGTCGTCGGGCTCGATGTCGAGCTCGGCGTCCCAGGGCAGCGAGGTGTGCGTCACGTCGTCGACGATGCCGACGGTGAAGTGGTTGCGGGGCTCCGGTCGGGCGAGATTCTCGAAGACGCCGGCGATCATCGCGGGCGTGAACTCCTTCGAGGAAAGCCCGTACCGGCCGCCGACGACCTTCGGCCGCGGGGCCGCGTCGCCCGCCTCGTACAGCGCCGTGACGACGTCCTGGTAGAGCGGCTCGCCGACCGAGCCCGGCTCCTTGGTGCGGTCGAGCACCGCGATCGCCCGCACGGTCTTCGGCAGCGCGGCGACGAAGCGTCCGACGTCGAAGGGCCGGAAGAGGCGGACCTTGAGGACGCCGACCTTCTCGCCGCGCGCGACCAGCCATTCGACGGTCTCGTGCGCCGTCTCGGCGCCCGAGCCCATCAGGATGACGACCCGCTCGGCCTCCGGGTGGCCGGCGTAGTCGAAAAGGCCGTAGGAGCGGCCGGTCCGCTCGGCGAACCGCCGCATCGTCGCCTCGACGATGTCGGGGCAGGCGAGGGTGAAGCGGTTGCCCGCCTCGCGCGCCTGGAAGAACGTGTCCGGGTTCTGCGCGGTGCCGCGCAGCACCGGCCGGTCCGGCGTCAGCCCGCGCTCGCGGTGCAGGCGGACGTCCTCGGGATCGATCAGTGCGGAGAGGTCCTCGTCGGGCAGCGCCTCGATCTTGGCGATCTCGTGCGACGTGCGGAAGCCGTCGAAGAAGTGGAGGAACGGGACCCGCGAGGCCAGCGTCGAGGCGTGGGCGATCGCCGCGAAGTCCTGGGCCTCCTGGACCGAGCCCGAGCCGAGCATGGCGAAACCGGTCTGCCGGCAGGCCATGACGTCCGAGTGGTCGCCGAAGATCGAGAGGGCGTGGGTGGCGATCGAGCGCGCGGCCACGTGCATCGTGAAGGCCGTCAGCTCGCCCGCGATCTTGTACATGTTGGGGATCATGAGCAGCAGGCCCTGCGAGGCCGTGAAGGTCGTCGCGAGCGCGCCGGTCTGGAGGGCCCCGTGGACCGCTCCGGCGGCTCCCGCCTCCGACTGCATCTCGATGACCTGCGGCACCTGCCCCCAGAGGTTCGGCCGGCCCTTCGCCGACCAGGCGTCCGCGAACTCGCCCATGCCGGACGAGGGCGTGATCGGATAGATCGCGATGACCTCGCTCGCGCGGTGGGCCACGGAGGCGACGGCTTCGGTGGCGTCGACGACGACCCGCGGACCGGGGTTTCCCATGTCACGAAGCTAGCGGGAGGGGCGACCGCCGGGGTGATGCTTTTGCATCATTTGGCCGGCGCGCGCCGGCCCCGTCGCTAGTGGATCGGCGTGTCGATGCGGTGGTCCTTCGTCTCGTGGAGGAAGAGGCCGCCCACCAGGAGCGTCATCAGGCAGATCGCGATCGGATAGGCGAGGCCCGCGTAGATGGCCGCCTCGCCGAAACGCGCTTTCGCCCAGGCCGAGGTCGTGACCGCCGTGGCGATCAGGGGCAGGAAGCCGCCGAACCAGCCGTTGCCGAGGTGATACGGGCAGCGACATCGACGTGTAGCGGATCGAGGTCGGGAAGAGCTCCACGAGAAACGCCGCGATCGGCCCGTACACCATGGTGACGTAGAGCATCTGCACGAAGAGGAGCCCGACGAGCCCGGCCTGGTTCGCCAACGGCAGCTCCGTCACCGCCGCCGCCATCGACGGGTTGGCGAGGGCCTTCGTCGCGGCGTAGATCGGCACGTAGGTCAGCGCCGCGAGGAGGCAGCCGGCGAGCATGATGCGCTTCCTTCCGATGCGGTCCGAGAGGCGCCCGAACACGACGAAGAACGGCGTCCCGAGGACGAAGCGCCGCGGCGACGAGCGGGTAGGCGAGGCGCCAGTCGAGGTTCAGCGGCTTCTGCAGGAAGGTCAGCGCGTAGAACTGGCCCGTGTACCAGACGACGCCCTGGCCCGCGGTCGCGCCGAAGAGCGCGAGCAGGACGTACTTCCGGTTCTTGCGGTGGACGAAGCTCTCCGTGAGCGGGTTCTTCGAGACGCGGCCCTCGGTCTTGAGCTTCGCGAAGAGCGGCGACTCGCGCATCTTCAGGCGGATGTAGAGCGAGACCCCGAGCAGCGGGAACGAGACGAGAAACGGCACGCGCCAGCCCCAGGCGCGGAAGGCCTCGGGCCCGAAGCCGATGCGGCACGCCGCCGATGACCCCGAGCGAGAGGAAGAAGCCGAGCGTCGCGGTCGTCTGGATGAAGCTCGTGTAGAAGCCGCGCCGCTCGTCGGGCACGTGCTCGGCGACGTAGGTCGCGGCGCCGCCGTACTCGCCGCCGAGCGCGAGGCCCTGCACCAGGCGCAGGAGCACGAGGAGGATGGGCGCCAGGATCCCGGCGCTCGCGTAGGTCGGCAGGAACCCGACGAGCGCGGTCGCCAGGCCCATCGTCACCATCGTGACGAGGAACGTGTACTTGCGGCCGACGAGGTCGCCGATGCGGCCGAAGACGAGCGCGCCGAGCGGGCGCACGCCGAAGCCCGCGCCGAAGGTCGCGAGGCTCGCCAGCAGCGCCGCCCGCGCGTTGCCCGGCGGGAAGAAGAGATCGCCGAAGAAGACCGCGAGCGACCCGTAGAGGTAGAAGTCGTACCACTCGAAGAGGGTGCCGAGGCTGGAAGCGAAGATCAGCTTCCAGAGGCCGCGGTCCTCCTTCCGAGCGCCGGTCACGCTGCGCGGCCTGCCGGTCGCTCTACTTGAAGCGCGCCAGCGCTTTTTCGGTCGCGGTCAGCAGCGCCCCGGCGCCGACGGGCGCGCCGGTCGCCTGCGTCATCCAGATGTCCGGCGCGATGTTGCCGGCCTTCGCCATCCGCTCGAACTCGCTGCCCAGGTTGCCGGCCTTCTCCATCTGCTGCTCGATCTGGAAGGCGATCAGGTGCCCGATCGGGTAGTCCGGCAGGTAGAGGAACGAGTGGATCATGTGCGAGTAGATGCCGAGCGTCGTGACGACGTCCTTCTTCTTGAAGACGGGCGCGTAGTACTGGTTCCAGACGTCCTTGCAGATCTGCGAGGGTCGCCGCCTTCAGCTCCGCCGGCGTGGCGTTCGGGTGGTCGTACATCCAGTGCCAGACGGCCATGTCGACGAGGGCGACGCCGGCGATCTCGTAGGTCGCCCAGAAGTCGTTCAACGTCCTGCAGCGCCGCGGCCTGCGGGTCGGGTTTGGCGAGGCCGAGCAGCTCCAGGTCGTGCGCCTGGAACACGAACGCGAGCGCCTCGGTGAAGGCGGTGTTGGGCACGCCCTGGAGGAGCGTCGAGTCGACGTCGTTCAGCGAGAAGGTCTGCTCGACGTTGTGGCCGAGCTCGTGGACGGCGATGTTGTAGCCCTTGTAGTTCATGCCCTCCTTCTCGACGCGCGTGCGCAGGTGCGCCTTGTCGGCGCGGCGCTGAGCGCCGAGCGCGTGGCCCGAGCCGCGGGCGGGATCGACCACGATGCGGGCGGCGAGGTAGCGGGCGCGCTCCGGCGAGAAGCCGAGGTGCACGAGGATGCCCGGGATGTCGTCCTGGAAGGCCTCGGCGTTGGGGTACTTCTTGCGGACGATCGCGTCGAGCTCTTCCTCGGTGTACTTGCCGCGCGGGCGGAAGCCGTTGTACCAGACGTCGAAGGGCTCGAGCGGGCGGCCGAGGCGGCTCTCGACGATCGCGGCGACCTTCGGGACGAGCGGCGAGGAGAGGACCTCGACGAGCATCGCCTTGACCCGCTCCTCGGGGATCTGGCGGTTCTCGTCGAAGCGGCGCGCGATGAGCGTCGGCGCCGTCGGCGAGTACGGGTCGGCCAGGCGCGCGGCCTGGAAGGTCTTCAAGAGCACGGCGTAGCGCGTGTCGGGCTCGGGCGCGTTCGACGCCTTCAGGCCCGGCGGCGCGGCCTTGTCGGAGTCGCGCTCGAGCGAGAGCTTGACCGCGTTCGTGAACGGGTCCCAGTCGAGGTACGGGTTGTCGACGACGGCGGCGGGGATCGTCTGCGTGACGATGCGGTCCATCACCTGGGCGATCAGGCGCTGCTTCGGCGAGGCCGTTCTTCCCGTCCGAGTAGTCGGCCCGGATCTGGTCGCGCAGGTTCCAGTGCGAGAGCAGGCGCATCTTCGGCGGGAAGAGGCGCGTCCCCTTGACGTCGACGAGGTGGTGCATCCAGATGTTGTACTGGGCGATGTAGCGGTCGGCCTCGGCGGCGGCCTCGGTGATCGCGAGGTTGACCGAGGCCGGGACGCGCTTGGAGAAGCGCTCGGCCAGGCGCGCCTCCGCCCACTGCCGCCGCGTCCAGCCCGGTCCCGTGCTCGAGGCGCTCCTTCAGCGTCGTGACGCGGGAAGTTCAGCAGGACCGCGAAGGCGAGCCGGTTCCGGAACGAGTCGTCGACGAAGTGCGCCGAGGGGTCGTAGCCGGCGAGGACCTCGTCGAACGGGTAGATCTCGCCCAGATCGAGGTCCGACTGCCACTTGAAGTCGCGCGCGATCTCGTTCATGTGGCCGTCGAGCGACTCGAGCGACTTCTCCATCCGGGAGAAGAGGGCGTTGCGGACGGTCGAGTCGGAGGCGACGTAGGTCGTCACGATCCGCCGCGAAGGCCTTCTCGTCCCCGTCCTCGGGCCGCCAGAAGCCGGCGGCCTGCTCGATTCCCGCGCTGGATGCGGGGCCGCTCGGATTCCCCGTACTTCGCCGCGAGCTCGTTCTCGACGCGCGTCATCGTCTGCTTCATGGCTTCGGTCGGACCTCCCTCCGGGACGGCCCCGGCGAGCAGTTCCCGCGAGAATGGCGATGGCGATCAATGGCATGCGACCCCTCCGGCGGGGCAGTCTACAGAGGGTCAGGTCGTCATTCTTCAGGTCTTGGGAGGTCCTCGGCACCCCGAAAACCGAAAAATCGAGACCTGACCCCGAAACTTTTCGGTTGTCGCGGATAAACGGCGAACTGTCGGCATGAGCCATAGAACTGCTTTCGCTTCGGCTTTCGCCTGCTCGCTCGCCCTGTCGCCGCGTCGGTCCTGGCCGCCCCGGACCCGGAGCCCCCGAAGTTCCGGCTTCCCGGGAATGCCGCGCCGACGGGCTACCGGGTGGCGCTGACGGTCGACCCCGACAAGACGACCTTCCGGGGGTCGGTCGACATCGGCGATCCGGCTCTCGGAGCCGACCGAGCTCCTGTGGCTGAACGCGACGGAGCTCGAGGTCGAGAAGGCCACGGCCTCGGCCGGCGGATCGCCGGTCGCGGTGCGCCTGGTCCCGGGAGGCGCGGACTTCCTCGGTTTCGCCTTCGAGAAGCCGGTCGCCGCGGGCGAGCTCGCGCTCCACGTCGAGTACACGGGCTCGATCGACGAGACCTCGACGCAGGGGGTCTTCCGCCAGAAGGACGGCGACGCCTGGTACGTCTACACGCAGCTCGAGACGACCGACGGCCGCCGGGCCTTTCCCTGCTTCGACGAGCCGTCGTACAAGTCGCCCTGGGAGCTGACGCTGACGATTCCCGCCGGCTCGAACGCCCTCTCGAACACGCCGATCGTCTCGGAGACGGCCGCGCCCTGGCGGCGGCCGCGTGGTGCGCTTCGCGAAGACCGAGCCCCTGCCGGCGTACCTGATCGCCTTCGGCGTGGGCCCGTTCGACTACGTCGACGCCGGCACGGCCGGGATGAAGAAGACGCCGATCCGCATCGTCGTCCCGAAGGGCAAGGCCTCGCGCGCCCGCTATGCCGCCGAGACGACGGGCCCGCTGCTCGAGCGGATCGAGGCCTACTTCGGCATGCCGTTCCCGTTCTCCAAGCTCGACCAGCTCGTCATTCCGCAGGCCGTGACCTTCAGCGCCATGGAGAACGCGGGGCTCGTCACCTGGGCGGAGTCGGCGCTGCTCGCGCCGCCGCAGGAGGAGACGATCCGGTGGCGGCGCATCCAGGCCTCGATCAACGCCCACGAGATCGCGCACCAGTGGTTCGGCGACTACGTGACGCTCGCCTGGTGGGACGACGTGTGGCTGAACGAGTCCTTCGCCACCTGGATGGCCGACCGCACGATCGAGGAGTGGCAGCCCGGCTGGGGTGTCGCGATCGACCGCATCGTCGACCGCTCGAACGTCATGGGCGACGACACGCTCGTCTCCGCGCGCAAGATCCGCCAGGAGGTCGCGACGGAAGACGACATCTACGACGCCTTCGACAGCATCTCGTACCAGAAGGGCGGCGCCGTCATCTCGATGTTCGAGGCGTGGATCGGCGCCGACAAGTTCCGCGCGGGCGTGCGGCGCTACATGAAGCGCGCACCCGTACGGCACCGGCACGTCGAAGGACTTCCTCGCCGCGATCGAAGCGGAGAGCCGCCCGGGAGTGGCGGCCGCGTTCTCGAGCTTCCTCGACCAGGCGGGCGTGCCGATCGTCGAGGCGTCGCTTTCCTGCGGCGGCGACGGCGCGAAGCTCGCGCTGTCGCAGAAGCGCTTCCTGCCCGGTCGGCACGACCGGCTCGACGGCGCAGATCTGGCAGATTCCCGTGTGCGCCCGCGTCGGCGACGGCGCCGGCGGCGAGGCACTGCACGCTCCTGACCGAGCCTCGGGATCGATGGCCGCGCCGGCGCCGTCGGGCGGCGGCTGCCCGGCCTGGTTGCTCGCCAACGACGGCGAGGTCGGCTACTACCGGGCGCTCTACGGCGGCGATCTGCTCGAGAAGCTCATGGCCGTCGCCGACGAGAAGCTCACCGTGGCCGAGCGGGTCGGGCTCCTGCGCGACCTCGACGCGCTCGCCATGGGCGGGCGCCATCCCGCTCGGCGCGCGCGATGGCGCTCGCGCCGCGCTTCGCCGACGACCCGGAGCGGCAGATCGTCCTGGCCGCGATGCGCATCTCCAGCGATCCCGGCGAGAAGGTCCTGCCCGAGGACCTGCGGCCGGCCTACCGGCGCTACATCTCGAAGACCTACGGCGCGCGCGGCCGGGCGCTCGGCTTCGCGAGCAAGCCCGGCGAGAGCGAGGACACCCGGCTCCTGCGGTCCACCTTCGTGCCGTTCGTGACGAAGGAGGGCGACGAGCCCGGGCTCCAGAAGGAAGCGCGGCGGCTCGCGCTCGCCTGGCTGAAGAACTCCTCCGCCGTCGAGGCCGAGATGGTCGGCGGCGTGCTCGAAAGCGCCGCGAGCCACGGGGACCGCGCCCTCTTCGACGCGTACCGCGCGGGCATCAAGTCGGCGAAGGAGCGCCGGGACCGGGTCCGGCTCTTCCGCGCGCTCGGGGCCTTCCGCGACCCCGCGATCCTGAAGGACGCGATGAACTTCGCCCTGGCGGGCAGCTTCGATTCGCGCGAGGCGGGCGGCATTCTCTACACGGCCCTCCAGACGCCTCCGGGGCGCGAGGCCTCGTGGCAGTTCCTGAAGGCGAACTACGACGCGACGGTGGCGCGCACGCCGCGCGAGGCGACGGGCATCATGCCGTTCTTCGCCGACGGCTTCTGCGACGTCGCGCACCGCCAGGAGGTCGCCGAGTTCTTCGCCGGCCGCGTCGAGAAGCTGCCCGGCGGCTCCCGCAACCTCGCCCAGGTGCTCGAGGGCATGGAGCTCTGCATCGCCCTGCGCGGCGCGCAGGAGGGGAGCATGCGCGAGGAGCTGGCGCGGTACTAGGCCTTGGCGGCTTTCGTCACCGACTTCAGCAGCGCCGCGAAATCCTTCTCGGCCTTCGCGATCGTCGCGGCCGGCCCGGTGCACTTGAAGAAGACGAGCCCCTCCGGCGCCTCGACGATGGCGCCGAGCAGGCGCCAGCCGGCCTTCTTGCCCTGCGACTGCATCATCGGCCCGCCCGGCGCGAGATAGGTCCCCGTCAGGTCGATCTGGTGGACCTTCAGGCCGTTGATCGTCGTCACGCTCTTCTTCGGCGTCGAGGCCCCCTCGAACTGGCCCGCCCAGCGCGAGAAGTTCTCCTCGACCGAGCCTCCCTGGCCCTGCCCGAAGAAGAAGACGCCGCACTCACCGGCTTCCTGCCCGGCGGCGGCCGGGATCGCGTAGGTCGCGACCCGCATCGGCCGCTCCTTCGCGGCCTGCCAGCTCGCGGGAACGGCCCAGCGGACGCCTCCGACGGAGCCGTCGGCAGCGGCCAGGACCGCGGCGGCGAAGAGGGAGAGGGCGGCGAGGCGGACAGGAATGTGCTTCATGCCGGCAGGATACCTAAAGGAAACCCCTCCGGCGGTGAATAGAATGGGGGTCAGGTCTCGTTTTTTCGGTTTATAGACAGCATCCGAAAGGAGGGGTCATGCGGAGGACTTCAATCGGCGCCCTGAGCGCGGCGGTGATCGTGTCGGCCGGAATCGCCCTGGCCCAGGAGGCTCCCAAGCCCGGTCCGGAGACGAAGAAGCTCGACGCCTTCGCCGGCAAGTGGATGGGCGAGTCGGAGATCAAGGCCGGCCCCTGGGGTCCCGGCGGCAAGATGACGAGCGAGTCGGACTGCACCTGGTACGAGGGCGGATTCGCGCTCGTCTGCCGCGAGACGTCTTCCGGCGCGATGGGCAAGATGAAGGGCGAGGCCATCCTGGGCTGGAGCGCCGAGGACAAGGTCTACAAGTACATGGGCTTCGACAGCACCGGCATGATGGGCTCGGCGACCGGAACCGCCACGGGGAACACCTGGAACTGGAGCGGCGAAGAGAAGATGGGCGGGAAGCTCATCAAGTCGAAGTACACGGTCGTCCTGACCTCGCCCACCACGCAGACCTTCAAGTGGGAGACCTCCGAAGACGGCAAGACCTGGGCGACGATGGCCCAGGGCAAGTCGACGAAAAAATAGGGGGTCAGGTCTCGTTTTTTCGGGTTTCGGGGCGGCCGCCGGGCCGCCCCTGTCGTATCGGTAGAATCCCTCCACCTTGACCCGTTGCCCGAAGTGTTCCGCCGAGATCCCGGGCTCGGCTCGCTTCTGCCCGGCGTGCGGCGAGTCGGTCTCCTCCGTCTCCCAGCTGCCGACAAACCTCGCGTCGCCGTCGGTGGCGGAGGCGGCGCGGCGCCCGGGCTCGTCCTCGAAGGTCGGGCGGCTCGCTTCCTCCGACTCGATCGACGCGGGCGGCTTCACGCCCGGCGCGATTCTCGCCGAGCGCTACCGGATCATCGGGCTGCTCGGCCGCGGCGGGATGGGCGAGGTCTACCGCGCCGACGACCTGAAGCTCGGCCAGCCGGTCGCGCTGAAGTTCCTTCCGCGTCACCTCGCCGACGGACCCCGAGCGCCTCGAGCGCTTCTACGCCGAGGTGCGCATCGCGCGCCAGGTCTCGCACCCCAACGTCTGCCGCGTCTACGACGTCGGCGAGATCGACGGCCAGCAGTACCTGTCGATGGAGTACGTGGACGGCGAGGATCTCGCCTCGCTCCTGAAGCGCATCGGGCGTCTCCCGCCGGACAAGGCGCTCGACATCGCGCGGGAGCTCTGCGCGGGGCTGGCCGCGGCGCACGACAAGGGCGTCCTGCACCGGGACCTGAAGCCCGCCAACATCATGATCGACGGCCGGGGCCGCGCCCGCATCACGGACTTCGGCCTCGCGGTCGCTGCGGGCGAGGTCGTCGAGGGGGAAGTCTCCGGCACGCCGGCCTACATGGCGCCCGAGCAGCTCGCGGGCAAGGGCGCGTCGGTCCGGAGCGACGTCTATTCGCTCGGCCTCGTCCTGTACGAGCTCTACACCGGGAGGAAGGCCTTCGAGGGCGCGACGCTTCCAGGAGTTGAAGCGAAAGCACTCCGAGGAGTCGCCGGCCTCGCCGTCGACGATCTCGCCGGGCTTCGACCCCGTCGTCGAGCGGGTGATCCTGCGCTGCCTCGAGAAGGACCCGGCCGCGCGTCCCGCCTCGGCCGCGCAGATCGCCGCGGCGCTTCCGGGCGGCGATCCGCTCGCGGCCGCGCTCGCGGCGGGCGAGACGCCCTCGCCCGAGATGATCGCCGCCGCCGGCGAGCAGGGCGCCCTCGCGCCGGCGAAGGCGTGGACGCTTCTCGGGGCGACGCTCGCCGTCATCGCCGCGGTTCTCGTTGTTTCCCGCTGGGCGACCGACCAGGGCGTGGCGCCTTTCCCGAAGAGCCCGGATGCCCTCGAGGACCGGGCGCGCGAGATCGTCCAGTCGCTCGGGTACACCGCGCCGCCCGCCGACAGCGCGACCTGGTGGGTGCGCCAGTACGAGTACCTGATCTATCGCGCCGCGAGCATCCCCTCGACCCGGAACCTGCGCGAGCTCGCCGCCGCGCAGCCGCATCCCTGGTGGTTCTCGTACCGGCAGAGCCCGCGCGACCTCGTTCCGGTCGCCTTCGGCGCGCGCGTCAACGAGAACGATCCCCCCTTCGAGGTCTCGGGGATGGTCATGGTCGAGCTCGACGCGCGCGGAAACCTCATGCGCCTGCGCGCGGAACCGCCGCAGGTCGAGATCTCGACCGAGAAGCCTCCCGCCCCCGACTGGAAGCCGCTCTTTGCCGCCGCAGGACTCGACCCGGCCCGCTTCACGCCGTCGATGCCGCGCTGGCTGCCCGACGAGCCCTTCGACGCCCGCGAGGACTGGGACGGCGCCTATGCCGCCAACCCGGAGGTCCCGATCCACGTGAGCGCGGCCGCCTGGCGCGGCCGGCCCGTGTCCTTCGAGATCATCGGACCCTGGAGCCGGCCCGGCCGAATGCAGCAGACCCGGCGCTCGGCCGGGAGCCTGGCGCGCGAGGGAACGATCCTCTTCCTGTTCCTCTCCATCATGGTGGCGGGCGCGTTCGTCGCGCGCCGGAACCTGCGCATGGGACGCGGCGACCGCCGCGGGACGTTCCGGGTATCGGCGTTCCTGTTCGCGCTCGTCCTGCTCGCGTGGCTCCTCCAGTCGCACCACGTTCCGGGACCGAGCGCGGAGTCCGGCCTCTTCTTCGACGCGCTCGGCAACGGCCTCTTCGCCGCCGCCCTCGCCTGGGTCCTCTACGTCGCGATCGAGCCCATCGTGCGCCGCCGCTGGCCCGACCTTCTCTTCTCCTGGAGCCGGGCGCTCGCAGGACGGTTCCGCGACCCGCTCGTCGGCGGCGACGCCCTCGTCGGGATCCTCGTGGGCGCGGCGATCTCGCTGTGCCTTTCGGTGTCCAATGCGCTGCCCAACTGGATCAACCTGCCCGGCATGACCCCGGCGCCGCCGTCGCGCAGGTTCCTGCTGGGCCTTCCGCAGACCGCCGGCCACTTCGCCGAGCTCCTCCAGGAGGCCACGCAGCGGGGCCTGGCGATCATGACGATGCTCGTCCTGGCGCAGGTTCTCCTGCGCCGGAAGTGGCTTGCCGCCGCCTTCGGCGGCCTCCTTCTCGTCGCGCTCGCCCTCTCGGGGGAGAACTACGCGGTGGAGCTGCCGACCGGCATCCTCATCGCCGCGCTGACCATCTTCGTCGCCGCGCGGTACGGGATCCTCGCGCTGTGCTTCTCCTACCTCGCCCACCTCATTCTCAGCGGGGCGCCGCTGACGCTCGACTTCTCGCGCTGGTACGCGGGACGCGGTCTCTTTCTCGCCGGCGTCGTCGTCGCGCTCGCGGTGTACGCCTTCCGCCTCTCGCTCGGCGGAAAGCCGGCGTTCGGCGCGGCGGGCCTCGACGAGAGGTGAGGGGGGCGAAAAACCCGGGGGTCAGGTCTCGTTTTTTCGGTTTGGAGTTCCGGCTCGGCTGAGGCTCGTTTTTTCGGGCCCCGGTTCTGTCCGCGGCTTTGGTCGAGGTGTCCCTGGGGCCTTCGAAAAAACGAGGGGGTCAGGTCTCGTTTTTTCGGGCCCCGGTTCTTCTGTGGCTCGAGTCGGGGTGTGCCTGGGGCCTTCGAAAAAACGAGACCTGACCCCTACCTCATCGCTTCCATCGGCGAGAGCCGCGAGGCTCGCACCGCCGGGTAGAGGCCGAAGACCACGGCGAGCACCAGTGCGGTGACCCACGGCGATCAGCAGCCCCATCGGGTTGACCACCAGGCCGTAGGGGAAGTTCGCCGACAGCGCCTTGCAGACGACGGTGCCGAGAAAGGTCCCGAACGTCGCGCCGACCGCGGCGAGCACGCACGCCTCGAGGAGGAACTGGACGAGGATCTCGCCGTCGGAGGCGCCCATCGCCTTGCGCAGTCCGATCTCGTAGCGCCGGTCCGAGAAGGAGATCAGCATCACCGACAGCACGCCGACGCCGCCGACGAGGAGGACCGTCGCCGCGAGGCTCGTCAGCACGACCCGCCAGCCGAAGATCTGCTCGAGGAACTGGCCCCACGCGCGCGCGGCCTCGGCGTCGAGGTCCGTGATCTCGACGTCCTCGATCCCGTGGTGGGCCTGCTTGGCTCGCCCGATCATCGTCGCCGAGACCTCGGCCATGTCGCGCTTGCGGGCGAGCTTGACGCCGATGTTGGCGAGCTTGTGCTCGGGATCGATGCGGTCCATGTAGGTCTGGAGCGGGATCGAGATGCCGTTGGCGTCGTACCAGAGCTCCTCGGTGAAGATCTGGCTGGGCGCCTGGACGCCGACGATCCGGAAGCGCACGCCTTCGACCGTGATGTCGCGGCCGACGGGGTCGGCGCCGCCGAAGAGCTTGGATCCGAGCGTGCCGCCGACGACGGCGACCGTCGAGCGCCGCCGCTCGTCGTTGTCGGTCAGCCCGCGGCCCATCGCGATGTTCCGGTTCATCCAGCGGCCGTAGTCGGGCCACACGCCGTTGATCCAGCAGCGCTCGGTGCCGCCCGCGACCTTCACCGCGGACTCCTTCGTCGCGCGCGGCAGGTAGGCCAGCACCATCGGATCGGGCGCGGTCAGGCGCGGCAGGTCCTCGGCGCGCAGGCCCGGGCTCATCGCGAAGCGCTTCTGCTCCTCGGTCGTCTCGGGCGACTTGGGCGCGAGCATGACCGTGCCGTCCCAGCTCATCCCCGAGAATCCCGTGGTGACCTTGTCCATGACGCCGTCCATGACCGACGACATGACGACGAGGGCGAAGACGCCGAGCATGAGGAGCGTCAGCGTCAGCGTCGAGCGCAGCTTGTGCGCCCAGAGCTCGACGAAGCCGCCCTTGACGATCTCCCAGCCGAGGGAGAGCTTGGCGGAGAACGACAGCCCGGGCCGCGGAGCCCGCGCGGCGCGTTCCGGCGCGGCCGGCAGCGGCAGGGCGTTGCTACTCATACCGCAGCGCCTCCATCGGCGAGAGGCGCGAGGCCTTCCAGGCCGGGTAGAGCGCGAACACGAAGCCGAACACGCCGGCGAGGAGGTACGCCGACACGAAGCTCTTGGGGTCGATGTGGAGCGGGACGCCGATCGAGGACGTGATGATCTTCGAGAAGCCGACGCCGATCACGAGGCCGGCGATCGAGCCGACGGACGTCAGCAGCAGCGCCTCCGTCATGAACTCCTTGAAGACCTCGCGGCCCGGCGCGCCGATCGCCATCTTGACGCCGACCTCGCGGATGCGCTCCTTCAGCGTCGCCATCTGGATGTTGACGTTGACGATGCCGCCGCCGATCAGCGACAGGAACCCCGAGAGCATGAAGATGATGTCGTAGACGTCGCCCTGCGACTGCTCCTTGCGCACACGCGCCCCGACGTCGTCGAGGCGGAAGTCCTCCTGCTGGCGGTGGTTCGCCTTGAGGACCGAGGAGAGGTTTTTCGAGAACTCGGCCATCGCCGCGAGGTTCGGGATTCGGAAGGTCACGCGGTCGACCCGGTGGTACTGGTCGCCCTCGAAGCGCCGCGCGACGAGTGTCGTCGGAAGCGCGATGATCCGGTTCCTCCAGCGGAACATGTTCTGATTGGACTTGCGGTACCGGAAGACGCGCTCCTCGAGCACGCCGACCACCTGGACCGGCGTGTCGCCGACGCGGATGGTCTTCCCGAGCGCGTCGCCGTTGGGGAAGAACACGGACACGGCCTCCGTGCCGAGGATCGCGACGGGCGCCGCGGTGTCGATGTCGTGCATGGTGAAGTTGCGGCCCTCGGCGATCTCGTAGCCCTCGAGGGCCAGGAAGTCGCCGCCGATGCCGCGAATGCCCCGCTCCTGGTCCGCGTAGGGCGAGCGCACGCGGGCCCGCGCGTCCTTGCGGAGCGAGATGCCGTGGACCGCCGACACGTCGAGGTCTTCGCCGTCCTCGGCGTCGGCGGAGCGAAGGCCGAGGTTCGCCGTCTGCAGGGCCGTCGGCGCTCCCTCGTTGACGACGGCGGACTGGCGGACGTTCAGCTTGTCGAGGCCGCCCATCTTCACGTAGAGCTCCATCGAGCGCTTGCGCATGCTGTCGGAGATCGACATCCCGCCGAGCACCGCGGCAACCCCGAGGACGACGCCGAGCGACTGGAGGACCGAGCGCGTGAGGTTCTCCCGCATCTCGACCCACGAGTTGCGGAGCCTCTCGCGAAACGCGCCGTTGAAGGTCATGGGCGTTATCGGCCCTGGTACGTAGGGGCGGCCCTCGCGGCCGCCCGCTCCGGGGGAAGGGCGGGGACAAGCCCCGCCCCTACGACCGTGGGCCGGCCGTTCCGGCAGCACGACGGCTTCAAGCCGCCTCCGACACCTTGATCAATCCGTCGTGGATCTCGACCTGGCGACTCGCCATCGAGGCGATCTGGAGATCGTGCGTGACGATGATGATGGTGTTGCCCTGGCGATGGAGGTCCGCGAAGAGCTCGAGGACCTCGTGTCCGGTCTTCGAATCCAGCGCGCCCGTCGGTTCGTCGGCGAGAAGCAGGGCCGGGCGGTTGGCGAGCGAACGCGCGACGGCGACGCGCTGCCGCTGGCCGCCGGAGAGCGCGGCCGGCAGGACCTTCGCCTTGTCGGGGATGCCGACTTTCTCGAGGAGCTCCAGGGCGCGCTGGCGCCTCTCCTTGCGCGCGACGCCGGCGTAGAGCATCGGGAGCTCGACGTTGCGGACGACGGAGGCCTTGGGCAGCAGGTTGTACTGCTGGAAGACGAAGCCGATCTTGTCGTTGCGGATCCCGGCGAGCTCGCGCCCCGAGAGCCCCTCGACCCGCTCGCCGTCCAGGGCATAGGTTCCAGCCGTCGGCGTGTCGAGGCAGCCGAGGATCGCCATGAGCGTCGACTTGCCGGAGCCCGACGGGCCGATCAACGCGACGAACTCGCCGCGCTCGACCGTCAGGTCGACGCCCCGCAGGGCGTGGACCGCGGCGCCGTTGGAGCCGAAGACCTTCGTCAGGCCGGATGTGTGGATGATCGGATGCATGACGGCTAGTTGTCCTCTTCGTCCTTTTCGACCCGCTTCTTCGTCGGGTCCTCGAGGGCGACCTCTTCGCCCGACTTCAGGCCCGCGATGATCTCGACGCGCTCGAGCGTTGCGATGCCGGCCTGGACCGGGACGACGTCGAAGTAGTCCTTCCAGTTGTCGGAGAGCCAGATGAACTTGTTGCGGCCCGAGAGGCCGTCCTTCGCGGCGGAGATCTTCTTGGGATCGAGGTTCGCCTTGAGGCGGAAGGCGACCGTCTGGCCGTCGCGCTTCTGCAGCGCCTCGAGCGGGATCGACGTCGCCTTGTCGCGCTTTTCGCCGAGGATCTCGACGTTGGCGCTCATGCCGGTGCGGAACGAGTCGCCGAGCTCGTCGAGCTCGACCTCGACCTTGAACACCTTGATCTTCTCGACGAGCTCCGCCGACGGGGCGACGAAGCTGACCTTGCCGGTGAAGACCTTCTGCGGGTACGCGTCGAGCGTGACGCGCACGGGCTGGCCGACGTGGACCTTCGCGATGTCGACCTCGTTGAGGTTGACGCGGATGATGAGCGACTTGAGATCGGCCACGGTGAAGAGCACCGTTCCGGCGTTGAACGAGGAGACGCCCGAGGTCACCGTCTCGCCGAGCTCGACGCCCTTCTTGATGACCACACCCGACATCGGCGAGGTCACCCGCGCGTTCTGCGACGAAGCGTTGCCCGAGATCGGGATGCCCCGGTCCTCGACGATCTGGTAGCGCATCTTCGCGGCGCGCAGGTTGTCGGCGGCCTGGTCGCGCTTGATCTCGGCCGCGCGGAACGGGTCGCGGCCGACGAGCCCCTGGTCGAAGAGCGCCTTCTGCATCGTGTACTCGCGCTCGGCGTCCTGGAGCTTGAGATCGAACTCGCGCACGCTCGCCTGCACGTCGGAGAGCGACTGCGCCTGGTTGACATCCGGCTCGATCGTCGCCAGCACGTCGCCCGACTTGACGACCGCGCCCTCGCGCACCGTCAGCGACAGCACGCGCCCCGACACGACGGACTTGACCTCCACCTTGGTCACCGGGTCCACGACGCCGACTTCGCGGACCGAGACCTGGAGGTCCTCGGCCTGCACCTTGCCGAGTCGGAAGGGCGAACTCTCGGCCTTGGGGTCCTTCTCCTTGCCCTTGGCGGCCACGATGGCCACGGCGCCCAGCGCCAGGGCGACCGTCACGATGGCGATCCACTTCTTCTTTTTCACGAGAAACCCCCCTAAACCGGCGAAAACTCGGGCCACGTCCTCTTAATACGCACCCCGCCTCGAGAATGTTCGATGGAACCCCCGGTCAGAGTCTGCGTTTCTGACCCCGGGGGAAGACGCGAATGCTGTCGATACGGTCCCTGGGCAAGCGGTATCCGGGCGGGACGGTGGGGCTTTCGGACTTCTCGCTCGAGGCGGGCGAGGGCGTGCTCGGGCTGCTGGGGCCGAACGGCGCCGGGAAGACCACTCTCATGTCGATCCTCGCCACGGTCACCAAACCCACCTCCGGCACCTTCTTCTGGGAGGGCCGGGACGCCGTTGCGGATCCGCTGCCGCTGCGGCGCCGGCTCGGCTACCTGCCGCAGGACTTCGGCGTCTACGAGCGGCTGACGGCGCGCGAGTTCCTCCTCTACCTCGGGCGGCTGAAGGGCCTCTCGGGCGCCGACCTCTCGCGCCGCGTCCAGGAGCTGCTCGAGCTGACGAACCTCCACGGCGCGGCGGACCGGCGCCTGGGCGGCTACTCGGGCGGCATGCGGCAGCGCGTCGGCATCGCGCAGGCGCTGCTCGGCGACCCGAAGCTCGTCATCGTCGACGAGCCGACCGTCGGCCTCGACCCGGAGGAACGGGTGCGCTTCCGCAACCTGCTCTCCGAGATCGCGCAGGGCCGCATCGTCATCCTCTCGACGCACATCGTCTCGGACGTCGAGGCGGTGGCCTCGCAGATCGCCGTCATCCGCGGCGGCCGCCTCGTCGCGCAATCGACGCCGGAGGATCTCCTCCGGAAGGCGACGGGCCGCGTGTTCACGGCCGTCGTCTCGTCCGAGCGCCTGGCCGAGGCGCAGAAGCGCGTCCACGTCTCCAACCTCATCCGCCGCGCCGACGGCGTGCACGTGCGTTACGTGGCGAACGGAACCGGAGCGGCGCTGCCAGACTCGCGCGCGATCGAGCCGACGCTCGAGGACGCCTACCTGATGCTCAACCTCGACACGGCGGCGGCATGAATCCGCTTCTCGCGCAGATCGGCGCCGAGGTTCGGATGCGGCTGCGCTCCGTCGCGACGCCGATCGCGGTCGCCGCGTTCGTGGCGGCGGCGTTCTTCTGGATCCCGGACCCGGCGGGCAAGGCGACGTCGCTGTCGTGGGAGCTGCCGGACGGCCGCGTCCAGGCGCCGGTCTACAGCGCCGCGTACGTGGGCTTCGCGGTCTCGGTGCTGTCGGGGATCATCCTCGCGATGAGCGGCTTCTACCTCGTCGCGGGCTCCGTGCGGCGCGACCGCGAGCGGGGCGTCGGGGCGATCCTCGCCGCGACGCCGCTGTCGAAGACGGCGTACCTCGGCGGCAAGTGGGCCGCCCACTTCGTGTACCTGCTGGTGCTGGCGGCCTTCGGCCTCGCCGCGGGGCTCGTCGCGTTCATTCGGTTCGGAGCGGGACCGTTCTCGCCCGTCGCCTTCGCGCTGCCGTACTTTCTCGCGACGATCCCCGCGATCGCCGTCGTCGCCGCCTTCGCCGTCCTCTTCGACGTCACGCCGGGGCTGCGCGGCCGCGGCGGCCTCGTCATCTGGTTCTTCGTGTTTCTGTTCGGCCTCGTCAAGCTCCCGTTGGACCTGGCGGGCGAGGAGGTCGACGATCCGACGCCCCGGCCGATGCAGATGGTCCGGCAGCCGATCTTCGATCCGACCGGCCTCGCGACGGACCAGTACCTCGTCCGCAAGTCGCTGCCCGAGGCCGTCAAGGGCGTCTCCTCCGGACACGTCAGGCACAGCAAGCCCTTCGAGCGCGTGCCCTGGCCCGGCATCGAGGTCACGCCGACGCTCGTCGCCTCGCGCGCCCTCAACCTCGCCTTCGCCCTCGTTCCCCTCGCCCTCGCCGTCCTCCTCTTCGACCGCTTCGACCCCTCCCGCTCCCACCGAAAAAGCAGGGGGTCAGGTCTCGAATTTTCGGATTCGTCCCGGAAACCGAAAAAACGAGACCTGACCCCGGTGGATTTCGGTTTGGAGGGGACGGGGAGGCGGGGGCTGACGCCTGTGACGGCGAAGCCGACGGCGGTGGGGGCGGTGCTGGCGGAGGCGCGGCTGATCTGGGAGAGCGCGTCGTGGATCAAGTGGCCGCTGGCGCTCGCGGCGATTCTCGCGGGGCTGCTGCCGGGCAACCTCGCGGCGGGGGCCTTCCTGGTGCTGCTCGTGCCGGTGATCTCCGAGGCCGCGGCGCGCGAGGACATGGCCGGGACGCGCGCGCTCGTCTTCTCGCAGCCGGGCGTGCCGTCCTCGCCGGTCCTCTGGAAATCCGCCGCGCTCGCCCTCGTCGTCCTGATGCTCGGGATGCCGCTGACGATCCACGGCCTCGTCGAGTCGCCGGCGAAGGGCCTCGCGTGCGTCGCGGGGCTTCTCGCCGTCGCCGCCGCGTGCGTGGGCCTGGGGTCGCTGACGTCGGGCGGAAAGCTCTTCACGGGCCTCTACGTCGTCGCCTGGTACATGGCGATGTCGGGCGGCCCGGGAGCGGATTTCACCGGCGCTCTCGGCAAGGCGCCGTCGCTGACGGTCAGCGGGCTCTATCTCGCCGGGGGGCTCGCGGTGGTCGCGCTGGCGATCGGGCGCGAGAAGCTGCGCGCGGCGCGGGCGTAGGGGCGGGGCCGCCGCCTACGACGGGCCTTGGCAAACGATCCGACTCCGGTCGTAGGCGGGCTCGTCCCCGCCCCCTCTCGTCGGGCTCTAGCCCGCCAGGTCCTTCGGCAGCGCGACGCCGTCGCGCTCGTTGTCCCAGAGCGTCGACATGATCCACCAGCGTTCCCCGTCGTGCATGAGCTGGATGCTGTTGACGCCCTTGCGCAGGACCTTTCCATCGGGCGCCGGCGCGGTGCGCGCCTCGTAGGAGGACAGCACGTTCGCGATCACACCGAAGCGGAACTCGCGCCGGCCGATCTCGACCTCGTAGAAGTCGGTCGAGTCGAGGTACGGCCCGCGCGACGCGACGAACTCGTCGAAGTCGAAGACGCCCGCCGCCGGTCCCCCGGAAGCCTGCCGCGCCGGGATCAGGAGCGCCTTCGGGTGATGCAGCGCCCGGTCGCGGTCCCACTGCCGCGGCTGCCCGGCCCTGCCGGAGATCGATTCGTACATGGCCGTGATGATTCCGTCGATCGTTGCAAAGTCGGGGTTGGTCATCGTTCGTTCACCTCGCGGGCGGCATTATTGCCGATACCCGAATCCGCCCGCTGTACGATCGGCGCGTGAGCAACGCCGGCCGGTCGCACGTCCTCGCCCAACTGCGCGACCTCGCGATCTCCGCCGCGATCGGCCTCGGCGTGGTCTACCTCGTCACGGCCGACGACGCGCAGCGGTTCACCTGGGGCGCCGCGGCCTACGGCGTGCTCATCGGCGTCTTCGGGTACGTCTTCTGCGCGGGGCTGGCGTGGATCCTGCGCGGCTGGCTGGAGCGCACGCGTCTCCCGTCCTGGCTCGCGCGGACGGCGGTCTACTTCGTCGGCGGCGTCGTGGGGTGGCTGCTCGCGAGCCGCCTCGGCCTGGCGCTCGGCCTCGTCCACTTCAAGATCGGCTTCGAGGAGCTGCGCGGCTATTTTCCGGTCGCGGGCGCGATCGGCGCCCTCGTGGGCATTCTGTTCTACGGCTTCGGTGTCATGCAGGGCCGGCTCGAGAAGTCCGTCGAGCGCCTCAAGGAAGCCGAGTTCGCCGAGAAGGAGATCGAGCTCGCGCGCTCGATCCAGCAGCGCATCCTCCCGCCGCAGGAGCTCTCGGGCGAGGGCTACCGCATCTCCGCGCGCAACCTCCCGGCGCGCTACGTGGCCGGCGACTTCTACGACGTCTTCCGGCTGCCGGACGGCGCGGTCGGGATCGTCGTCGCGGACGTCGCGGGCAAGGGCATGGGCGCGAGCCTCATCATGGCGACGGTGAAGGCGGCGCTCCCGTTTCTCGCGGCCGAGCGTCCGGTCGACGAGGCGCTGCGCGAAGCGAACCGCCGTCTGAAGCCGCGCCTCGATGCGCGGGAGTTCGTCGCGCTGACCTACGCGCGCTACGACCCGAAGACCGGCGCCTGGGAGCTTTCGAACGCCGGGCTGCCGGACCCGTACGTGCTCGACCGCAACGGCGAGCCGCGCGCGATCTCGACGCCCGGGCCGCGGTTTCCTCTCGGCGTGCGCAACGAGGTCGCGTACGAGAAGATCGGCGGCGTGCTCGCGCCGGGAGAGCGGCTGATGCTCCTGTCCGACGGGCTACCCGAAGCGCCGACCGCGCAGGGCGACCCGCTCGGCTACGAACGCTTCGAGGCGCTGCTTTCGGGCGCTCGGACCGTCGACAAGCTCCTCGAGTCCGTGCGCGCGGCGACGGGGCCCACGCTCGCCGACGACTGGACGGTCCTGGTTCTCGAAAGGACGGCATGAACCGCGAAGAGCTGCTTTCCGATCTCTCGGACTACGGTCCCGCGGACGCGAAGGAGAGCGAGTCGCTGGCGTGGATGCGCCGCTTCCTCTCCGCGCCCGCCGACCCCTTCGCGCGCGAGAACCCCGAGGGCCACATCACGGCGAGCGCCATCGTGGCGCGGCCGGACGGCTCGGCGTTCCTGCTGCTCCATCACCGCAAGCTCGGCCGCTGGCTCCAGCCGGGCGGGCACGCGGAGCGAACGGACGCGTCGGCCTTCGACGCCGCGCTGCGCGAGGCGCGGGAGGAGACCGGGATCGAGTCCTTCGACGCGCCGTTCGGAGGCGCGATCTTCGACGTCGACGTTCACGCGATCCCGGAGCGGCCGGGCGAGCCCGCGCACTCTCACTTCGACGTGCGCTACCTCTTCACGACGGGAAGCGAGATCGACCGGGCGGCCGCGGAGGACGGGGCGCGGCCGATGGAATGGCGCAGCTTCGAGGCCGCGCTGTCCTCCGGCGTCGACGTGTCGCTCACGCGCGCGCTCGAGAAGGCGCGGATGATGCTCGCGCCCGCGGTGCACGGAGGCCGCCCGTGAGGAAGACGTACGCGTCGAAGGACATCGAGGTCAGCTACGACGCGAGGCGCTGCATCCACGCCGCGCGCTGCGTCGAGGGCGCGCCCGAGGTCTTCGATCCGAACGCGAGGCCGTGGATCCGGCCCGAAGCGGCCGGCGCGGAGAAGGTCGCGGAGGTCGTCGCGCGCTGCCCGACCGGGGCGCTCCTCTACGTACGGCGCGACGGCGGAGCGCCGGAGCCCGTCCCGACGGAGGTCGCGATCACCTTCGAGAAGGACGGCCCCATCCATGTCCGCGGGCCCATGCCCCTCGTCGATCCCGCCGGCGAGCGCTGGGCCGACGCCGGCCACCGCTACGCCCTCTGCCGCTGCGGCGCGTCGGGCAACAAGCCGTATTGCGACGGCACGCACCACAAGGTGGGATTCCGGGGGTAGCCAACGACCGCTTGGGGCGGGGACAAGCCCCGCCCCTACGACGGGGCCGCGGCGGGGGTGGGGGCGCGCAGGCGCTCGGGGATGGGGATCGTCGGACCGTGGTCGGCCGAGGTCTTGAGGAAGAGATAGACGAGGCCGACGCCGATGACGAAGACCCCCGTGGCGCGGTTCACGAACGCGAGGCGCTTGAAGTCGAAGTGGCGCCGCATGGCCCAGGCGCCGGCGCAGAGGATGATCCACCAGGCGCCCGATCCGGCGAAGACGCCGCCGACGAGCTCGAGCGTCAGGATCGGCTCCCCGCGCACGGCGCCGATGCCCATCGTCGCGAAGATGGCGGCGAACGCCACGAAGGTCATCGGGTTGGTCAGCGTGAGCACGAAGGTCGACAGGAAGTCGCCGACGAGGCCGCGGCCGCCGTTTCCGTTGGAGGCCTCGCGCTCGATCGGCTTGATCAGGAAGAGCCGCAGGCCGAGGACGAGCAGGATCACGCCGCCGACCCGCTGGAGCCACTCGTGCTCGGTGATGAGGAACTCGGAGACGATCGTCGCGCCGAAGGCGGCGACCGCGCCGTAGACCGCATCCGCCGCGGCGGCGCCGAGCCCCGAGACGATGCCCGAGATCAAGCGCTTGGCGATGGTGCGCTGCACGCAGATCGCGGCGATCGGGCCGACCGGAGCCGCGAGGCAGAACCCCACGATCATTCCCTTGACGAAGAGGCTCATGGTCGTCGGCGTCGCGCGTCCGTCAGCGAGGGATCTTCAACTTCAGGTTCGGCGGCAGCGGGATCTCGATCGTGCGGCGGGTTCCGGCGGAGGACGGCGGGGGTGCGGGCGGCTTCTTCACCTCGAAGGAGAAGGATACCGGTCGCGAGCGCCGGCCGCGAGCGTCGATCAGGGTGGCCCGGAGTGTCACGACCTGGGGCACGCTCGACCGGACCAGAAAGGGAAAACTGCCCTGTTTCTCGCCAGCCACCGCCGGCCGCAGCGTAAACGGCTCGAACTTCGTCGCCGAAACGACCGAAAAGTCGGCCTCCGCGAGGTCGTCGTCGCCCGCCTGGAACTGCACCGTGCCGATGGCCTCGCGGCTGCCGGCCACGATCACGGGCGGGAAGTTCACGGCCGCGATCTGCGGCGGCTCCTTGCGCAGGACGAAGAGGTAGAGCGCGGCGGCGACGGCCACGACGCCGAGGACTCCGGCGGCCGGCTTCTTCCAGACGTTGGTCGCCGGCACGAGCGGCGACGGATCGCCCAGCCGCGCCCCGCTGTGCCGGTGGAGCGGCGGCGGCACCTGCGTCGAATCGCGCGAGGCCGTCAGGAACCGCACGGTCTCCGCGAGCTTCCCGACGTGTCCCTCGAGCGGCTCGGTCAGCGCGTCCTGCCAGTGCGCCGTCGAGATGAAGTACTCGAGGTTCTTCGAGAGCGGCACGTCCTCGATCCGGAAGGGGACGAGCTTCACGCCCTTGGCGACCGCCCGCTCGACCTCGCGCTTGATCTGCGGCGACGCGTTGGCGTGGCCCGAGTAGATCAGCACCATCACCCGCGAGGCCGTGATCGCGTCCACGATCGCCGCGCCCCAGTCGGCGCCGGGAAGGATGTCCCGCGGCGCGATCCAGCAGCGGATCCCCCGATCCTCCAGCCCCGCGCGCACCGCCTCCGCAACCGGTTTGTCCCGGTTGGAGTAGCTGATGAAGACCGCGTGCGCCGCGGGGGAGTCCGGCCGCTTGGTAATGGCGGAATTCTATGCGCGAAGCCGGAGGGCGGGGACGAGCCCCGCCCCTACGACCGGGCCGGAAGCCGGAGGGCGGGGACGAGCCCCGCCCCTACGACCGAGCCGGAATCCCGGGATCGAGACGAGCCCCGTCCCTAGGTCCCGAACGACTGGGGCAGCGGCTGGCCCTCGGGAACGAAGATCTCCTCGATCAGGGCCCCGAAGACTTTCGCGATCCGGAAGGCGAGAGGCAGGCTGGGGTCGTAGCGGCCGGTCTCGATGGCGTTGACGGTCTGGCGCGAGACGGCGAGGCGCTCGGCCAGGTCCGCCTGGGACCAGTCCCGCTCGGCGCGCAGGACGCGCAGGCGGTTTCTCACTTGAACCCGTAGCGCCGCGAGGCCAGAGCCATGCCGCCGACGTAGAGGACGACGCCGATCTGCCACACGTGGCGAAAGCTCCAGTCCGCCGGCGAGAGCGCGACGCCGGCGAGCTGCAGAAGGCCGAGCGTCATGAGGAGGACGAGGACCGCGGGGTACGCGAACGCGAGGGCCTCGAGCTGGATGCGGCGCTCGAGCTCGTCCATGCCGCGCACGAGCCGGATGAAGGCGATGAGAAAGAGAACGAAGAAGGGCAGGGGTGCGAGCGCGACCGGCAGGCGCGCCGGAAGGTCCGACCGCTCGAGGAGGACGCGGCTGGCGAAGTAGACGGCGAGCGCGGCGATGCCGGCGGCGAGGGTCAGCCACCCGCGGCCGCGCGCGCGGGGAAGGCGGTCGATCGATTCCGTGGCGTTTTCCATGCGTTTCCCTCCTGATTCTTGATCTCCGGCGCAGGGAATGTAATGTTTGCTTTACAGTAAGTCAAGTGAGGCTTACATATTCAGTTGCCTCTTGAGTTACGCCTTATTTACGCCTATCGTGCCTCTCTACACCTGAAGGGGGAGACATGGGCGCTCTGGCGATCGAGCGGCTGCTGGAAGGATCGGGCTCCCTGCTCACGCGCGCCTCCGACCTGCCGTCGCCCGCGGCCGCGCGCAATCCGCTCGCGACGAAAGTCGCCGCGCTCGACCGGCTCCTCTCGGGAGGACTCCCGCGCGGCGCGCTGACGGAGATCTCGGGCCGCCGCTCGTGCGGGCGCTTCTCGATCGGCATCGCCTCGCTCGCCGCGGCGACCTCCGCCGGCGAGGCGGCCGCGCTCGTGGATCTCGGTGGGCACCTCGATCCGCAGTCGGCCGAGGATGCCGGCGTCGATCTCTCGCGCCTGCTCTGGGTGCGGCCGTCGAAGCTGAAGGAGGCCGTCGCGAGCGCCGAGATGCTGCTTGCGACCGGGTTCCCGCTCGTCGTCGTCGACCTGGGCCTGCCGCCCGTGCGCGGCCGCTCCGTGCCCGACGCCGCGTGGGTGCGCCTGACGCGCGCCGCCCGCGACCGCCGCGCGGCGCTGCTCGTGCTCGCGCCCTATCGCGTCAGCGGCATCGCCGCCGAGGCGGTCGTCTCCGCCGGCGCCGCGCGCGCGGTCTGGCGCGGGGCGGGGAAGTCGCCGCGCCTGCTCGAGGGCATGGGCGTGCGGCTGACGCTCGAGAAGGACGGGCGGGCGCAGGGGAGGAGTGGGGGAGTCGTTCGCGTTGTCGGTGGCGGATGAGGGCGGGGGCAAGCCCCGCCCCTACGACGAGAGCGCGAAGGTTCGGGCCCCGGTCGTGGGGGCGGGGTTCATCCCCGCCCCGTTACGCATACGTCCATGATCGCCTGCCTCTTCGTCCCGCTCTTCCCGCTCGCGGCGCGGCTGCGCAGCGAGCCGGAGCTGAAGGGCGAGGCCGTCGCGATCTTCGAGGGCAACGGCAACGCCGCGCGCGTCGTCGCCGCGACGCGCAAGGCGCGCAGGGCCGGCATCGCGCCCGGCATGACGCTGCCCCAGGCGCGCGGGCGCATGCCCGGCCTCGTCGCGCGCGGACGCGACGCCGAGTGCGAGCGCGCCGCGGCGGAGGCGCTGCTCGAGGTCGCGGAGTCCTTCTCGCCGCGCGTCGAGGACGCGGGGGAGGGCGTGACGTACGTGGACCTGGAGGGGCACGCGCGGTTGACGGCCCGGCCCCCGTCAGGAACAGACGGGAGACGCCCTGCGCGACCTCGCGGGGGACATGATCCGCGCGGCGGAGAAGGCGGGGCTGCCGGCGCGCGTCGGCGTGGCGGCGTCGAAGCTCGCGGCGCGCGTCGCCGCGGGGCTGCCCGATTCGCCGACCGTCGTCGCCGCAAGGCGAGGAGGCGGCCTTCCTCGCGCCGCTCCCGCTCGAGAGGCTCGCCCCGCAGCTCGAGATCGCCGCGACCCTCGACCGCTGGGGCCTCTCGACGATCGGCGAGCTCGCGAAGCTGCCCGAAGGCGAAGTCGCCAGCCGCCTCGGCGAGCTCGGCCGCGCCCTCCACCTCTCCGCGCGCGGCCTCGATCCCGCGCCGCTCGAGCCCTGGGTCCCGCCGCCCTCCTTCACCGAGGGCATGGACCTCGAGTGGCCGGTCGCGACCCTCGAGCCCTTCCTCTTTCTCGCGCACGCCGCGCTCGAGCGCCTGCTCGCGAGGCTCGAGTCCCGCGCCCTCTCCTGCACGCGCCTCGAGGTCACGCTGAAGCTCGACCCCGACGGCCACGACGCGCGCGCGATCGCGCTGCCCGCGCCCACCCGCGACGCCAAGACGCTCCTGACCCTCGTCCGTCTCGAGCTCGAGGCCCGTCCGCCCGGCGCGCCCGTCGCCGGCTTCGTCCTCTCCGCGCACCCGGACTCGCCGCGCCGCGCGCAGCTTTCCCTCTTCGGCCCCGCGGCCCTCTCGCCCGACCGCCTCGCCACGACGATCGCGCGCCTGGCCGCCCTTCTCGGCGCCGACCGCGTCGGCTCTCCGCGCTCGGTCGACGGCCACCGCCCCGAGCGCTTCGCGATGCGTCACGCGGCTACGCGCCGCCGCCTCCGCCGAAGCTGCGCTCGCCGGCGAAGAACGGGCGCGGCCTCCTCTCGGTGCGCGTGCTGCGGCCGCCGGTGGCGGTGGAGGTCATCGTCGACCAGCCGGCCAGAGCGGCGGCCGACAACCGTCGCCCGTGTCGATCCAGTCCCCGCCCGACGCGGCGCCGCCGATCTCCGGCTCCGTGCGCGTGGCCTCCGGACCCTGGTCCCTCGAGGACGGCTGGTGGACCGAGGCCCCCGCCGACCGCGACTACTGGGACGTCGAGCTCTCCGACGGCGGGCTCTACCGGATCTACCGCGACCGCGCCGGAAGCGCGTGGTTCGCCGACGGCGTGTACGACTGAGAGACACCCGCGCCGGCATATAGTCCCTGGCCAGCGCTCCATGCTCGCCAAGATCGTCCGCGACTTCATGTTCATCTGGGCGACCGTCGATCCGATCGGCAGCCTCGCCCTCTTCGCCGGCCTGACGGCGACGTTGACCCGCGACGAGCGCCGCCGCGTCGCCCGCCGCGCCACGACCTACGCCGCGATCATCCTCGTCGGCGCCGTCGTCACCGGCCAGTTCATCCTCGACGCCATGGGCGTCCACCTGCTCTCGTTGAAGCTCGCCGGCGGCATCATCCTGTTTCTCTTCTCCCTCCAGATGCTCTTCGGCAAACTCGAGAGCGCCGCCGCCTCCGACGACCCCGACCGCGACATCGCCATCTTTCCCCTCGCCGTTCCCTCCATCGCCGGCCCCGGGACGATCATGGCCGTCATCGTCCTGACCGACAACGACGTCTACACCGTGCCCCAGCAGATGGAGACCGCCGCCGTCCTCCTCTTCGTTCTCCTCCTGACCTACGGACTCTTCCTCGCCTCCGACGCCATCCTCCGCGTCATCGGGCGCCAGGGCGCGTCGATCCTCGTCCGCGTCATGGGCATCCTCCTCGCCGCCCTCTCCGTCGAGCTCGTCATGGACGCTCTCGCGATCCCGCCCTGGGCGACACTGCCGAAGCCGTAGTTAGACAAGTCGATCTCCATCAATACTTAAGCAGGCAAGCTATCTGGCTGCCACGTATTCACGTGCTACACTCGTTCACGTGAAGAGCGACTCTCGCGACAACACCCATATAGGTAGACCGGTGGAAACCCAGAACGTGACCCTCGCGCTGCCCAGGGCCCTGCTCCGGAAGGTCAAGCACCTCGCCGTCGAGAAGGAGACATCCATCTCCCGCCTTCTCGTCGAAGCCCTCGAGGAGCTCGTCCGCCAGGACGACGCGTACGAGGAGGCCCGCGTGCGGGCCCTCGAGTCGCTCCACCAGCCGAGAGATCTCGGCACCGGCGGCAAGATCACCTGGACGCGCGACGAACTGCATGAGCGCCGCTGAGCCGCCGCAGTTTCTCGACAGCAACGTCCTCGTCTACGCATTCGACCACGCCGCAGGTGACAAGAGCGCGCTGGCTCGAAGACACGTCGTCGATCTCTGGCAGAAGGGCAGCGGCTGCCTGAGCATCCAGGTTCTCCAGGAGTTCTTCGTTTCCGTCACGGCGAAGATCTCGAAGCCCCTTTCGCCCCCCGAGGCCAGGCGCGAGATCGCGTACCTCTCGCGCTGGCGCGTCCACCGCCCCTGGCCGAGCGACGTCCTCTCCGCCATCGACCTCCGGGAGCGCCTCCACATCTCGTTCTGGGACGCCATGATCCTCCAGAGCGCCCGCTCGCTCGGCTGCCGGATCCTCTGGACCGAGGACCTCAATCATGGCCAGACCTACGAGGGCGTGACCGTCCGGAATCCCTTCGCCTAGCCGCCGCCCGTCGCGCTCTCGCGACAATCAGTAAGTAGACGAAAGGCGGCGTAGACTGAATGAGCGCTGGAGGGCACCTGCATGCCTCGGAAACTCGGAGAGATCGAAGCCGAAGCATTGAAGCTCGGAGCGCGGGCCCGAGCCGCCCTCGCCCGAACGCTCCTGGAAAGCCTCCCTCTCGAGGGCGAAACGACCATCGAGCGCCTGTGGTTCGACGAAGCCGAGCGTCGGGAGCGAGAGTTGGACGAGGGCGGCGCGCATACGGTTCCAGCCCGCGAGGTGCTCCGGCGTCTGAAGTCCGGGACGGCGAGGAAAACCCGCACCGGTTAGACCGGATCGCATTTCTCCGCCAGGCCGTCGAGGACGTCGCCGAGGCTTTTCACTTCTACGAGACGCGACGGATCGACCTCGGAAGCCGTTTCCTCCGCGACGTCGCAGCTGCCCTCGATCGCATCTCGGAGTACCCGGAGTCGGCTCCGATCGTGCGCGGCCGCCTTCGCCGAAGACGGCTTCGCCAGTTTCCGTACAGCATTCTCTTCTCGGTGAGGACGGGAGCGATTCGTGTGCTCGCCCTCATGCATGACAGTCGGCGGCCCCAGCGCTCGTCTCGGCGGCATTAGACAGTGGCGTCCTCCACCGTCGTTCCCCCTCCCGGCCAGCCGCGCCTGCTCGACCGCGTGCGCCAGGCCATCCGCGCCCGCCACTACAGCCTGCGCACCGAGGAGGCCTACGTCGGCTGGATCCGCCGCTACATCCTGTTTCACAACAAACGCCATCCCCTCGAGATGGCCGAGCCCGAGATCAATGCCTTCGTCACGCATCTCGCCGTCGAAGGTCCCGTCAGCGCGTCGACCCAGACCCAGGCCCTCTCGGCCCTGATGTTCCTCTACCGCCACGTCCTCCAGAAACCCCTGCCCGACCTCGACACCGTCATCCGCGCCAAGCGCCCCGGCCGCCTCCCGAGCGTGCTCACCCGCGCGGAAGTCCGCCGCATCCTCGGCCGCATGAACGGGACGCCCCGCCTCGTGTCGACACTTCTCTACGGCACGGGAATGCGACTCCTCGAATGCCTGCGCCTGCGCGTCAAGGACCTCGAGTTCGGCAACAACCGCATCGTCGTCCGCGACACCAAGGGCGGCGAAGACCGCGTCGTCCCCTTCCCCCTCGTCGCCCGCGCCGAGATGCCCACCTGGCTCTCCCGCGTCAAGCGCATCCACGAGAAGGACCTCGCCGACGGATTCGGGACCGTCTACCTGCCCGACGCCATCGCGAGGAAGTTCCCCGGCTCCGACCGCGAGTGGGGCTGGCAGTACGTCTTCCCCGGCGAACACCGCAGCCACGACCCCCGCGGGGGAGAGAGGCGCCCCGGCCAGCCTGGCGCCGCACCGCCCGTCCGAAACCCCACCGCGCCCGGCGACCTCCAACCCGAGCGCCGCCACCACTTGCACGAGACCGTCATCCAGCGCGCCCTTCGTCGCGCCGTCCTCGACGTCGGCATCTCCAGGCGGATCAGCTGCCACACCTTCCGCCACTCCTTCGCCACCCACCTGCTCGAAGAGGGGTACGATATCCGCACGATCCAGGAGCTCCTCGGCCACAGAGACGTGAAGACGACCATGATCTACACCCACGTTTTGAACCGTGGTGGACGCGGCGTCCGCAGCCCTGCCGACATCCTGTGGGCCGGCGTCGCCGGCGGTCCTGACACTAGACAGCTTTCTTCGCAGCCTAACTACCTGACGTCGCTCGTGCCCCCGGAGCGTTTACTTCTGACCGGTGAGGAACTTCCCGATGATTCGGAATCCGAGGACGTAGATGAATAGAGAGACGAGGGGCGGTGGACGATGCAGCGATTGACAGGAACGCTTAGGAAGTCGAAGTTACAGCCTATGCGAGCGTTAGGCGGACGGAACTAGACCGTGGCCGCAATAGCAGTGAAAAGGAGCCTCCTCGCGACCAGCGGCTTCCTCGTCACTCTCGCTGTCGGCGTCTGTGTCCCTGTGATCGCTTCTTGCCGCCTGCATTCGCAGCCGAAGAAGCACCAGGCACATTGCTTGAGCTTCTTGTCACCCCAGTCGCGGCCTACTCCGTGTTGCTAGTCTGGCTGGTTGTCGTTGTTGGTGGAATCTGGCTTGGAATCCGGCATCCCGACAGGAGTTTCCTCCGCGGCTCGTTCTTGGGTTCGTTCATCATTGTCGGGTGTCTGGTAATCCTCGTCATGACTCGGCTTCTCGGAGGGCTCTGATCGTGCCGCCGCCTAACCCGCGGGTGCAGCGGACTCGCGCCTCGGCTTCGCCTCGGCGCTCGCCGCTGACCCGCCACCCGTTAGGCGGCCTAAGACGAATGAAACTTCATCGCGTGCTCAGGATCCTGATTCTCGAGCGAGATCACGTTTGGTCTTATCTGGGTGGTGGCGTCATTGCTGTCGAGAGGTTCGCTTCCTCCAGAATTTCGGAGTTTCGTAGAGCAACAGAAGAGCAGGCAGGAGGGCGTCGCTTTCTGGTGGGAGGGCGGTAGTTTCGCTTGTCCTTATCGTCGGCTGGATTGGGCTCTGGCGGCAGTGGTGCGAGGGCTCGAGCCATTTACACGGCTGGCTGGTTACTGGGAGTCGTGGGCACCCTCTTCGAAGGCCGCTCGTGTCGTATCCCGGCCCGCCAGGAGCTGCGGCGCTGCTCTCCACACTCGCTGCAGGCCTGATCCTGGGCATTGTTTACTTTGCCGATTTACGAACGCACTTTGGCAAGCCTCGACTGGAGACTCCCGTCGAGGCCGCCTAACCCGCGGGTGCAGCGGACTCGCTCCTCGCCTTCGGCTCGGAGCTCGCCGCTGACCCGCCACCCGTTAGGCGGCGCGCAGGTGGCTGAGGTTGGCGTGACCACTCGCGAGCGGAAGTACCTGACGGTTACTGATCGCCGACGGTTTCGCGATCGCGACGCATTCGTGGCGGCGCTGGCTCGACGCATGCCGGTACGTTCTGGTCCTGGAACGGCCTATCGAGTTCGTGCCAGCTCGAGCCGGAAGAGGCCTGGCGTTCGATCCTGCGTCCTCGTAGAGCGGGCGCCGACCGACAGCGAATTGGCGGTTCGAGTCTCGACGCACTCACGGAGCTGCTGATCGAGCACGGGCCGCTGGTCATTGGCTGGATCGAGATTGAAGCAGCTCGAGATCAGCGTCTTCGGATCTGCTTGAAGCACGGTGTACCAGAACGATGACCGGCCAGACATCTCAGCAGAGCGTGCTGGACGCGGCTGCCAGGGAATCAAGATGGCGCCGCCTAACCCGCGGGTGCAGCGGACTCGCGCCTACGCTTCGCTACGGCGCTCGCCGCTGACCCGCCACCCGTTAGGCGCCCTGAGGGTCTTGCGCCGCGTATATGTCTGCCATATACTCTCGGCGTGGCGGCAGATGACCCCCTGGCAGGCTGTACCGGCTTTGATTGGGATGACGGCAACCTCGAGAAGAACTGGGACCGTCACCGGGTGCCGTTTTGGGAGGCTGAGGAGGTCTTCTTCAACGAGCCACTGGTTGTCTCGCCCGATCGCGAGCATTCTGCTTCCGAGTCTCGCTACTTCGCGCTCGGCCATGCGGACTCCGGGCGCCGGCTCTTCATCAGCTTTACCGTTCGAAGGTCTCTCATCCGAGTGATCTCGGTACGCGACATGACCCGAAGGGAACTACAAACCTATGAGCAAAGCAAAGCGTAAGCAGATTCCAAAGTTCGAATCTGAAGAGCAGGAGCGCAGCTTCTGGGCTGAACACGATTCGGCTGACTTCGTGGACTGGACCGGTGCTCAGCGGCGAGCCTTCCCGAATCTGCGTCCGACCCTTCGCACAATCTCTCTGAGGTTGCCTGAGTCGATGATCGGTCACCTCAAGGTACTGGCCAACAAGCGTGACATCCCATATCAGTCGTTGCTGAAACAGTTTCTAGCCGAGCGGCTCCAGCGTGAGCTATCAAAGGGCGCCTAACCCGCGGGTGCAGCGGACTCGCTCCTCGCCTTCGGCTCGGAGCTCGCCGCTGACCCGCCACCCGTTAGGCGGCGCTGATCCACATCATGGCGCTGGTAGCTCTCGCTCGATCACCTGGGCCGTCGCCGTAGTGTTTGTCGGCGGCTGTCGGCAGGAGTGGTCGAGCACTGTCGGACCAAAGAAGTTGTGACCTCTGCCAGCCCGGCCTCGACAGTCGCACCCGGGGTCGTCGGTATCGGTGGCGACGTCAGCCCGCCGCGCCTTGTAAGCTAGGGTTGAGCCGTGATCCCCGAGCGCTGCCGGAAGTCACGGGTCGAAGGCCTTTTCGTATTCGAGGCAACAGTTACGGTGAAAGGTGACGTGGAGAACCTCCGTACTTCGAGGCTCCGCTTGTCTCGCAGCGTGCCCAGAGCTGGAGACGAGTCCCATCGGGCACTATCGCGATGGAAGTACGAGCCGGCCGACAGAACGGGCGCCCGGTTCGCGTGACTCTGACAATTACCCAAACTATGAGGTCCGATGAGTGTGGCGCCGCCTAACCCGCGGGTGCAGCGGACTCGCTCCTCGCCTTCGGCTCGGAGCTCGCCGCTGACCCGCCACCCGTTAGGCGGCGGTTGGAGCAGGGTGAACGCATGAGACTCGTTCGCATGACGCTTCGTTCGTCAGTCGCAGCATGGGCCGACTGTCTGCGGTGCATCGCCTGGCTGACCGTCGGTCGTTCTGCAGGGCGCGTAGCGTGGCAGACGGGCAACTGATCTGCCGTGGCTGGCAGACGATGCTGGCTCGCCGCTGACGGCCGACGGTGTTGCAGCAGTTGCGATGCTACTTGCTGAGGTCGCGATCCGTGCATCGTCTGGCGAGAAGCAGTCGGACGCGGAGTCGATCCGCAGCGTTGCGATCGTCGGCTTCGATCTTCGTCGGGCGATTCGTTGGCGCCTTGTACATCGCTGGTCTGCGCGCTTCGACGCAGTTCCAGACGAGGCCCGATGAAGCCGCCGCCTAACCCGCGGGTGCAGCGGACTCGCTCCTCGCGCTTCGCCTCGGCGCTCGCCGCTGACCCGCCACCCGTTAGGCGCTTCGGACTCAAGACGGCGGCCGTCGCGCGGGCTGAATAGTCGCGTCGACGATCGCGAGGCTCGCGATTGTGTCCGGAGGGGAGAGGTTGGCGTAATCGGTAGAAGTTCTGCGCGCCGTCCGCCTGCGGGATGCGGGCCGACTATCTCGGCTCCAGGAGCAGGGCGCAGTGTGGCTCGAGGATTCGGCGCTGGCATCAGACGACTCATCAGTCGGCCCGCCCCCCGTCGTAATCCGCGCCGCTCTGGCGCGCGAGTGGCGAGAGGGAGGACAATCCGTAGCGCGCGCCAGCCGGCGCATCCCGTGGTCGAGGCCTGGTGCGAGCGAGGTGTCGCGTGGCGTGTAAACCCGACAGGGAAGGGGCGCCTAACCCGCGGGTGCAGCTGACGGTCGCCCTGGGATTGCCGCGCAGGGAAGTTGTCGCGAGTCAGGGGTTTCATCGCTGCGGGGCGCCCGCAGCTGACCCGCCACCCGTTAGGCGACGTGGGAGGAATGAGGTCCCCGAGTTGCTCCTTCCTGCCCGGGGCTTTTCCAGCGTGGCGGCGCAGCCGGGTCGGCAACGATAGTCGCGAGTCGTGGGTTGCAGGGTGTCTGACGTCAGAGCTAGAGGCAGTGGTGGCACCCGGAGAATCGAGTCTGTGGCGCAGAGCTAAAGCGGGTGATCGCAGCGTGGCGCTGTGGCGAACAAGCGTCGCCTAACCCGCGGGTGCAGCGGACTCGCGCCTACGCTTCGCTACGGCGCTCGCCGCTGACCCGCCACCCGTTAGGCCGCACCAAGAACGCCACACCGACGGAGGGCACCATGAGAGCAGCTTGGTACGAACGCCAGGGCGCCGCCAACGAGGTTCTCCTTGTAGGCGCGATGCCTACTCCTGAACCGGGCCCGAACGAGGTTCGCATCCGCATCGCCGTCTCCGGCATCAACCCCGGCGACGTCAAGAAGCGTCAGGGCATGTTCGGTGTCGGCATGCCGTATCCGCGGGTCGTCCCCCACAGCGACGGCGCTGGCGTCATCGACAAGGTTGGCGACGTGGTGTCGGTGTCTCGACTCGGCGAACGGGTGTGGTGCTTCGGAGCGCAGAGTTACCGGCCATTCGGGACAGCCGCCGAGTTTGTTGTCGTACCGGCCGATCGAGCCGTGCCGCTGCCGGTCAATGTGAGCTTCGAGCAAGGTGCCTGCCTGGGTATTCCCGGCATCACTGCCCACCGAGCCGTCCATGTCGCCGGCCCGGTCGATGGGCGAACGGTTCTTGTCCAGGGAGGTGCTGGCGCTGTCGGACAGTGTGCTGTCGCGCTGGCGCGGCATTCCGGTGCCACCGTGCTCGCAACGGTTCGCTCCGAACAGGACAGGGTAGTCGCGGAACGGGCTGGCGCACACCATGTCATCGTCACCGGCGACCTCTCGACCCAAGCGGCGGCCGAAAGCATCCTCGCTCACGCATCCGAAGGCGTAGACCATATTGTCGAGGTGGCCTTTCACGCGAACATTGCGACTGACGAGCACATCCTGTTGCAAGGTGGCTCGATCGCGACGTACGCGACCGGAAACCCAACACCGACGATCCCGTTCTGGCCTCTGGTGTTCAAGAACGTTGCGATGTTCTTCCTGGGCAGCGACGACTTCCCCACGGCGGCAAAGATTGAGGCCGCCTCTGCCTTGAACAATACGCTGCGGAACGGCTGGCTTGGTTTCGACATCGAAGCGCGCGTCCCACTTGACGACATCTCTTCAGCGCACGAGGCCGTCGAGCGCGGATCGAGTCCGGGGAGAATTGTCTTGACCTTGCAGCATGAGGTCTAGGTGCGGCCTAACCCGCGGGTGCAGCGGACTCGCTCCTCGCCTTCGGCTCGGAGCTCGCCGCTGACCCGCCACCCGTTAGGCCGCGTAGACCGAGCATGCTGAACCCTGTCGCGCGGCGGATCCTCCTCGTGTCCTCGGCCGTGTGCGTGCTGTACTTGGTTGCCGCGATTGCGGATGGAGGATTCCCGGGGTGTGTCTAGTGTGGCTGCCGTCGTCGCCGCAATCAGCGGCCTGATGGCGGCACTTGCGTATCGGTGGAGTCTCTTCGTGATCGGCGCTTTCTTGCTCGTGAGCTTGGCGGTCGTTGCGCTCGTCATCGTGTATGCGATATTCGCTAGCGCTGAGTGGAGTTGGAGTGACCGGCTTGTCATGGTCGCGATGGTCCTGGGCGTGATCGCTCCATTGCTCGGCCTTCAGGCGTGGACGTTTTCGGTGGCGGCGCGGCGCGAGCGTGAACATGCGAACTAGGCAAGCGCGGCCTAACCCGCGGGTGCAGCGGACTCGCCCCTACGCTTCGCTACGGGGCTCGCCGCTGACCCGCCACCCGTTAGGCGGCGGTGTGACGAATGGGGTCCCCGAGTTCTTCCTTCTTGCCCGAGTCGCGCATGTGGTTACGCGCTTGGGGGTCCGCTGACAACTGAGGTAGGTACGAGCTCACTGACGCCGGTCGCAACCGGGGAGCGGATCGATGTCCTCGACGTCCTCCGCGGCTTCGCCCTGTTCGGCGTGCTCTGGGCCAACGTCCTGTGGTTCTTCAGCGGTTACGGGGACCTCGAACCAGACGCCGCAGCACGCCTGCCGACCGCTGCCTTTGATCCTTTCGTGCTCGAGTTCGAGAACTTCTTCGTCGTCAACAAGTTCATCTCGATTTTCTCCTTTCTCTTCGGCCTCGGCTTCGCGCTCCAGATGCAGCGAGCGAGCGGGCGCGGGGGCGCCGTGAAGCCCCTCTACGTCCGGAGGATGCTGTGGCTCTTCCTCTTCGGCGTGGCTCATGCGTTGCTGATCTACTACGGCGACATCCTTCACCTCTACGCCGTGCTCGGATTGCTGCTGATCGGTTGGGTTTCCGCGAGCGACCGGACACTCGTCGGGTGGGGGCTCGCCTTCGCCGTCCTCGTCCCGGCCGCCGTCCAAGCGTTGCTGTTGAGCCTCCCTGTCGTCACGGGCGGAGCAGTCGATCTTGGCGGCGGGTTCGAGGCACGGTTGGCGACCGCAACCGCGCTCCACGCGGCCTTCGCCCACGGCTCCTACGCGGACGTGGTCCGCGCCAACGCGGCGGATGTGTGGGCGTGGCTGTCGACGGACGACGCCCTGAAGACCGGGGTCGCGAGCTTCGGGAAGTTCCTTCTCGGATTGTGGGCCGGCCGTACCGGTATCCTCGTCCGTGCGAGCGCAGGTCATGAGAGTAATCGTGAGGAAAGTTCAGCCGTGGCATTCGTACGGCGCGGGCTCGTGCGCGGGCTCGCGCTCGGCTTGACCTGTCAGGGCATCCTCCTGGCGGACGAGTATCTCCCCGTGCTGGCTGGGGAGTCGTGGCCGGCGAGAGTTGCGCGGACGGTGCTCTGGAACCTCGGCGTGGTGGCCCTCGCGGCGTCCTACGTCTGTGGGATTGTCCTCCTGTTCCGGCGCCCGGTGTGGCGTCCACGGTTGTATCTCTTCGCTCCGGTGGGCCGGATGGCCCTCACGAACTACGTCGGGCAGAGCGTCATTTGCGTCTTCCTCTTCTACGGACTGGGCCTCGGGTGGTACGGCAAGGTGGGCCCCACGGCCGCCCTTGGGGTGACCCTCGCGGTGTTCGTAGCCCAGGCAATCGCCAGCGCATGGTGGCTCCGGCGGTTCCGTTTCGGGCCAGCCGAGTGGGCATGGCGGTCGCTCACATACGGCCGGAGGCAGCCGTTCCGCTCGCCGGCAGCGACCTAACAAGCGTGTGCTGTGACAAGGGCTGGATAGCAATCGATGTGGGCCGTTCGCTTGGATCTACCAGCGCTTGGGCGACCATGACGAGGCATTCTCGGAGACTGCTGGTGATTGCTCGACTGCCTGATGGTCGTCACGAACGCACGGCGCCGCCGCCTAACCCGCGGGTGCAGCGGACTCGCTCCTCGGCTTCGCCTCGGAGCTCGCCGCTGACCCGCCACCCGTTAGGCGCCAACGGCTCAAGGTTGATGCCCGTATACAGTCGTGCCGATCCAAAGACATCAGGAGGGCTCATGAACCCTAGCGCCTCAGTTTGGGGTCGTATCTCTTTTCTCTCGCTGCTCTCGATAGCCTTAGGCACCTCGGTTCTGTGTGCGCAGGTTGCCGGCTTGAGCTCCTTTGAGGGGCTCAGCGTAACGACCGCAGACCGCTCTGACGCATCACGGTTTACCGACGCCGGTATCGTGACGGTCGCGAGGGCCGGTGGATTCGTCGTCACGATTGCAGGTGAACTCAAAGGTCGGGCGGATCGAGACGGTGTTGTTGGCGTTCTTCTTGTTCCAGACCGGCCCTTTTTCGACTCGCTTTATCGAAGCCGGAAGCTGGTTCTGGCAGCCGCAGAGTTCACGGCTCCGGTGGCGGCTGGCGACTCCAGCTATTTCATGTCGCAGTCGACGCATGCGGTCGCGGGATTTCCCGCATATCATTTGTATCTCTTCAACACGACTAATGTGCCGGCCACCGTTAACGTGTACGTCAACCCGACGAATAATTGAGGCGCCTAACCCGCGGGTGCAGCGGACTCGCCCCTGCGCTTCGCTTCGGGGCTCGCCGCTGACCCGCCACCCGTTAGGCGGCTCTAGGTACGATGGACGGTCGATATGCACTAGCATCCCGTCGCCGGCTATTCGCGGCTGGCCTCATCCTGGCCGGCCTCGGATCGGCCGTTGCGCTGCACAGTGTTGTCTCGCGCGCTGTCGCGAAAGTGTCGGCGGGAGAGGGCGCGTGAAACGTATCGCACCGTTCTGGATGGTGGAATTCAGTTACTTTGGCATGCTGATCGCTTCTTGGCGCTGTCGTGCTGGCATTGGTGGTGGCCGGCATATTCCGGCTTCTTGAGGAAAAGGGGTGGCGCGATCTCGAAGCCAAGTATCGCGGGAAGAAAAGCAAGCCAGTATCGCCACTCGGTGGGACGGGACGGCTGTGACAAGGAGCCGCCTAACCCGCGGGTGCAGCGGACTCGCCCCTGCGCTTCGCTACGGGGCTCGCCGCTGACCCGCCACCCGTTAGGCGGCCGATGTCAGGCGTCGATAGTCCCAGCGAAAGCCGACGGCGGGTCGCTGATCTCCTCTTTGAGGCAGGTGCGGTGACGACGCGGCGAACCTCTGTCATCTGCTCGAGGCTGACCGCTTGCAGTGCCGTCCTCCTCGCCCTGACCCTGGTCGCGATGGCTTGGACGATTTCCGGCCAGCAGGTCAAGCGATCTTCTGGGGGCGGCGCAACGCCGCGTGTGGCGTCAGCCGATGCCGCCGACCCTTGCGGCGCGACAGCGCTTCCTCGAAATGTTCGCTCGGGCATACTTTCCCGGACGAACTGGCCAACTCCTGATCGTGCCGCGTGAAGGCGACTTCATCACCCGGCCTGACCCGGACGTGGCGTACATGCACGGTTCGCCGTGGGTCGTATGACGTCTCGATTCCGCTGATGTTTGCGGGCCCTGCAGTGAAAACGGGGGTGTACTCGATGCCGGCGGCGCAGCAGGACGTTGCGCCTACGCTTGCGGCGTGCGCTTGGCGTGCAGATGCCCCCGACCGCGACAGGCCGTGTATTGCCGGTCTTGCGGACGTCGTTTGCTCGACCGCGAGTGGTCATGCTGCTCGTCCTGGATGGCATGCGTCGGGATTACTTCGATCGGTACGCCGGCTCCATGCCGACGCTCGACCGCCCTGCGCCAGCGCAGCGCCTGGTTCACTCAGGCGCGAGTCAACATCCTTCCCGTCGAACACCGCCGTTGGGCACTCGACGATCTCGACGGGCACCGATCCTCGCGTGCACGGAATCACCGGCGTCAGCGTGTACGATCGCATCAACCGCCGGCGCCACAACCTATTCGCAGGAGCGACGCCGCAAGATCTGATGGCATTGACGCTGGCAGACGTCTGGCAGCTCGCGACAGCTGGTCGCGCGATCATTCTGGCGCAGGGCAGCATCGACCGAGCGGCGACGCCGCTCGCGGGGCATGGAGCGTGTCAGCTGAATGGAGCGCCGGTCGTGCTCGCAAGCTACGACCAGCAGACGGGCGGCTGGACCACGAATCCCAATTGTTACCGGCTGCCCGAGTACCTGAAGGATCGAAACGCGAGGACACTGCCGCCGGCGGACGGTGAGTGGATGCAGTCACAGAGTCGATTCGCCCGTCGCGGTCCGCTATTCGGCCCTGTTTCCGGCATTCGAGGCCGATGCGATGACCGCGATGATCGAGCGCGAGCCCGCTGGGCGAAGACAACGTCGCCGATCTCGTTCTGCTGAACTTCAAGGGCGCGGATTTCGTGGGCCACAAGTACGGTCCGGATTCGAACGAGCTCCGCGTCACACTCGGCGAAATGGACCGTCAGCTGGCGCGGATGCTGACGTGCGCTGGAGGCAAAGGTTGGGAACAACTATCTTCTCGCGGTGACCGCCGACCATGGCATGCCGTCGGAACCGCCGTCGCCGGACCGCCGTCACTATGCGCCGTCGATCGTTGATCTGTTGCACGAGAAGTTCGATCCTGAGGCGAAGCAGCTGATTACGTCCTTCGATGCCGGAGAACTGCCAAATCTTCGTTGATGAAGACCGGCTGTCGGATCTTGGTCTGACGTTGCGAGGCTGGCTGCACTTCCTCGAATCGCTGCCGTTCCTTTTCGCAGTCTTCACAGACGACGACGTGCGGCGTGCGTCTGACGCGGCGAAGCCTGTGACGCCGACGCGCGGGCACACGAGGTACAAATGAGTCGGCCTACGCTTCATCGCGGGTGTCCATTGTGCGGCCGCCTAACCCGCGGGTGCAGCGGACTCGCCCCTACGCTTCGCTACGGGGCTCGCCGCTGACCCGCCACCCGTTAGGCGGCTGAAAAGCATGGGGAAGCAGTTGTGGCTTCGGAACGCGTTGGTCATGATCGGTGCTTACTACCTAGCATCGTGGCTGATCATCCCATTCTGGCTTTTGATTTCGAAGCTCACGGAGGGTCGCACGTATCAGGGCGGTTGGCAGACGTTGGTGATGCACGCGCTCAACACGATCCCTGTCGCGCTGGGAGCGGCGTTGGCCGGCGTAGCGGCCGGGTTTTGTCTCGAGACGGCGAGGCCGCTGGCCTGGGCGGCAGGGGTGGGCGTCTTCGTGGGCGTATGCACTTGGTCAGCGACGCGTTGGTACGTCACACCAACATTGATGGACCTCCTGCCCCAACTGGCGAAAGCGCTCGTGGCCGCAGGAGTAGCTTTCGCAATGTGCTGGGCGATCGAAAGGCGTCGGAAAGCGGTTGAGGTACCCAGTGCAGCCGCCTAACCCGCGGGTGCAGCGGACTCGGTCCTCGCCTTCGGCTCGGGGCTCGCCGCTGACCCGCCACCCGTTAGGCCGCTTCATCGGGCTCTGTGCCGTAACGTTCGCGGCCAGCATTGCTCAGCCGGTGGCGATGGCTGAGATCGAAAAGAGCTCCGCCGTCCGTTAGGCGGCAGATCTAGAGGGAATCGCGACGATGTCGACATCAACTTCCGCAAAGACGACCGCGGCATCGTATCGCTCCGCAGGCCGAGCGGCGATCACGAGCGGCGTGATCGGCCTCGTCGCCTACGGGTTCCTGTGGGCGTTCCTGATCACGATGATCTCGGGGAGCGACGAGCAGACCTGCAGGCCTCTGATCACGACCCACGACGTCGGAGTCCTTGTCCAATCTCTCTTCATGATCCCGCTCGTGCTCTCCTTCGGCGGCATTGTCGGCCAGCGTTCTCCGGGCGCGCGCCGATCGATTGTCGCGACAGGCATCGCGGCTCTCGTGCTCACCACTTTGACTCTGCTACTCATCATCGCCAACGTCCTCGCAGGCCCCTTCTTCATGCTCTGGCAGGGCTTGCTCGGGCTCTGGCTCATCGTCGTCAACCGGCTCGTGGCTGGCGCCTTCCCCCGGGGCCTCAGGTGGTTCGGGACGGTGGTCGGTGTCGGTCTGATGATCGCTGCCGTCTTCCCCGTCGGGAACTTCCTCTTCGTTGACCCGACTTTCGGCCCGCTTCCCTTCAACCGCGATCCCCCGGCGGGGACGGAGCGGGCGAACGAAATCCTCCACAACATCCTCAGCCATCGGGGGGTTCCTGGGCGTCGCGCCACTGCCGATCTGGACCGCGCTCGTCGGCCGGAAGCTGCTCAAGATGGGAAGGCCTGCGACCGTTGGCGTCACCACTGAGGGCGCCGTCTAACAACGGCATGGAGCGGACGGCGCTACGCGTGCCGCTGATGCCGAGCGTTAGGCCGCCGTGTCACCGCCTCGTACCCGTCGCCTGTCGGGCTATGCTGGGCGACGCCATGAAAGTGAGGTCGACAGTGGCCCGCCGTGACAACCCAAGCGCGTGGCGGCAGACGGCCGCGGTTGCTACCGGCTGGACCCTCGCTCAAGCACCTGTCGTCGCGACCGTGGCGCTCGCATTTGGATACCCTGTCCGCGCGCTAATCCTTCCGTGAGATCGGAGAGCCTGTCCGTGCATTCGTGGTGCCAAAGTGGCCTAGGCGTCCGGCCGCCTAACCCGCGGGTGCAGCGGACTCGCGTGGCTCGCTGCGCTCGCCCCGGCTCGCCGCTGACCCGCCACCCGTTAGGCGCCGAAGCAGCAACTGTCTTTCGGGAGGGCGGCATCCGAGTGTTCTTCTTCTCCAGGGAAGAGGCGCGGATGCACGTTCATGTCCAATCCGCTGAGGCAGAAGCGAAGTTTTGGATGGAGCCGCAGGTCGAGTTGCACGCAAATTACGGCTTTCCTGAGCGCGAGATTGCTAGAATTCAAGAGCTTTTGGAGAGGCGGCAAGATGAGATCCGACAAGCTTGGCGCAGGCACTTCGCAGGTTGAAGTTGCCAACATATCGAGGCAAGGGTTCTGGCTCTTCCTTGGGGGCCGGGAGTTGTTCGTCTCGTTCGAGAAGTTCCCCTGGTTTGCCAGCGCGCCGGTTTCGAAGATTCTCAATGTCGAGTGGCCACATGCAGATCATCTCTACTGGCCGGATCTCGACGTGGATCTCTCGGTGGAATCCATCGAGCATCCCGAGCGCTTTCCCCTCGTCGCCGGCGCCTAACCCGCGGGTGCAGCGGACTCGCCCCTGCGCTTCGCTTCGGGGCTCGCCGCTGACCCGCCACCCGTTAGGCGGCTCCAGGTTGTGAGAAACCTATGAGTACAGGTAGAAAAGCAGCTCGCTACAAGTTTCACCGTCTTGGGTTCAGGGCATCGGTAATCGAGCCGCTTGCGGACGGTGACGTGTTCGAGATCGTCACGCCCTTGGGAACGTTCAGGATGACGAAGCGCCAGTTCTACAGCGAGTTCGCCAACGTGACCCGCACAATGAGCAATCGTGAACGCGGGTTGTACCACTATCCAGTCGTGCCGCAGAAGGCACTCAGGTTTCTCGGCTGAATACGACCACGGCTAGGCGGCGCGGCAGCAGTGTGAGGGGAACGCTTCGCTCGTTGAAACCACTCATGTCATCCGGGAACAGCTTGGCTTACGCTCCAGCGGTCCTGACCGATCACATGGGCGTCTCCGGCGTTTGGGGCGACGGATGAGAGATGTCGGCGACGCGATACCCGCAGCCGGGCGCGTGGAGTTCGTGGATTCACTCCGAGGGTTTGCCCTCTTTGGCGTGTTCTGGGCGAACCTGCTGATCTTCTCGGGTATCGAGTACCTGACCGAGGAGCAACGGGCGTCGTTATTCCGCGGTCGGCTCGATACCATCGCCTATTTCTTCGAGCGATTCTTCATCGAGAACAAGTTCATGGGTCTCTTCTCGCTTCTTTTCGGCATCAGCTTCTGGCTGTTCCTAAGTCGAGTGGGCGGCAGAGCTACGTCGGTGACCGCGCCGTTCTATCGGAGGATCTTCTGGCTGTTCGCGATCGGGGCAATCCATGGTTGGCTCCTGTGGTGCTTCGACATTCTGCGTTTTTACGCCCTCTGGGCCGTACTGCTCCCGCTCTTCGTGCGAACCGCGCCCAGGCGCCTACTCGGAATCGCACTGGCGACCGGCGTGCTGCTCCCAGCGCTCGTCGCCGGCCGCGGAGGCCGGACTGACCCACCCGGTCACGGCAACGACCGACTACGACGCGATGGCTCTCGCCGCATTCAGCGGTGGGAGCTACAGCGAGGTCCTGAAGGCGAACTGGCGGTACGACTGGTATCTGACCCTCTCCATCGATCAGATCGGATACCAAGTGGCCGTCTTCGGGCGCCTCATTCTCGGGCTCTACGTTGCCCGCACGCTCAACCTGGGGAACCTTGGCGGGCATCGCACGTTGCTTCGAAAGGTCCTTCTCGTCGGAGGACTCGTTGGCGTAGTCGGAAGCAGCATCTTCGCCGGGAGAGTTCTGACGGGCGCTCCTGACAATCCGTGGCTGGCGTTCAGTCGACGGCTGCTCGTCGAGGGAGGTCAGCTCGGGCTGACATTGGCCTACGCGTCCGCCGTTGCTCTGGCGTTTCTCGTCGCGCGCTGGAGACGGGTGGTGAGCCTGCTCGCCCCGATGGGCCGTATGGCCCTGACGTGGTATCTGCTCCAGACGCTCTTCGGCATCTGGATGTTCTACGGCTTCGCACACGGGCCTGCGCTCATGGGAAAAGTGGGACCGGCGGGACTCGCTGCCGTCGCCGTCGTAGGCTACGTGGTGCAGGTTGTGCTGGCGCGAGCCTGGATGACGCGATACCGCTTTGGACCAGCAGAGTGGTGCTGGCGGAGTCTCACTTACGGCAAGGTCCAACCCTTCCGCCTGGCCACGTCGGTAACCGTGGAGTCAGCTAATGGTTGAGCCGCCTAACCCGCGGGTGCAGCGGACTCGTGCCTCGCCTTCGGCTCGTCACTCGCCGCTGACCCGCCACCCGTTAGGCGGCCCGAAGGCGCTCTCAGCAGGGTGCCGAGTCAGCCTGGCTCCATCGGAGTTTCGGAACCGATGAGATGATCAGCGTGTCCGCAAAAGGGACTCACTGTGCAACGCAACGCAGTAATAATTTCAGCGATCGCGACTGCCGCCATCTACCTGCTTACCGGACAGGTAACAGGACAGGTTAAGGATGGAGACCAGTCCCAACCACCAACCTCAAGCGCAGACCATACGATTGACAGCCTCATTGGCCAGCGGATGGAGGCGGCCGGAATCGTGGGTCTTGGTGCGGCCATTATCGTAAACAAGAAAGTCGTATGGATGAAGGGCTACGGATTTGCCGACAAAGGACGCGCCGTGGCCTTTACACCCGATACGGTCATGAACATCGGCTCGATTAGCAAGACGTTCACGGGCGTGGCGCTGATGCGTGCGGTCCAGGAGGGCAAACTCTCCGTCGATGAGGACATCAATTCCTACCTGCCATTCAGGGTAAGCAATCCGTACTATCCGAATGAGAAGATCACCCTGCGGCAGTTGGCGACGCATACCTCAAGCATCACCGACCGACCGTCGGTTTACGAGGAGACGTACCATTACGGCGGCGACGCCCCGGAGCCCTTGGGCGACTTTCTAAAGAGCTACGTCGTGCCGAGCGGGACGCACTACTCGAAAGACAACTTCCTGAACGTCAAGCCGGGGACGCACCGCGAGTATTCGAACATCGCGGCCGGGCTGGCCGGCTATGTTGTCGAGCTCGCCGTAGGTATGAAGCTAAACGCATATGCGAAGCAGCGCATCTTTGTTCCTCTGGGAATGAGCAATTCAGGTTGGCGTCTGTCCGAGGTTGATCCGGTTAAGCACACGACGCTGTACGTGACGCAGAACGGCTCTAGCATTCCGATACAGCTCTATGAGCTAACGACCTATCCGGATGGCGGTGTCCGTACGTCCGTGTCTGACCTCTCGAAGTTCTTCATCGCGATTATCAACGACGGCGTGTACGGGGGGACAAGGATCCTGGATAGGCGCTGGGTAGAGGAGATGACCCGTTTTCAGTACACTGAGTCGAGCAAGCCGGCAAATGTGAGCCTTCAGGAAGTCAACTCCGGACTCTTCTGGCAAAGCAGATTCAATGTCACTCGAATGGGACACAACGGATCCGATCCCGGGTTGAGGACTTGGATGCTTACAAACCTCTCGAAGGATATCGGCGTGATTCTGTTCACGAACACCTCGCTGTCTGGCGAGGAAGAACGTCACCACGTCGACATCTTCCGTGAGCTCTGGAAGCACGCCGAGGCATTGAAGAATGAAGGACGACAGACAGGGCGGCAGTAGAAGCAGGGAGTGGTCGGTGCGGCCGCCTAACCCGCGTGTGCAGCGGACTCGCCCCTGCGCTTCGCTTCGGGGCTCGCCGCTGACCCGCCACCCGTTAGACCGACAAGGGGTCCCATGGTGAGTCGCGGCACAAGCACTTCGCGCGCGGGCGAGTCAAGCCTCATCCGTATTGGTGGCCTCGCGATCATCGTTGGCATGATGGTCCACATCGTGCTCAATATGGTCCTGAAGGAGTTTCCTCCGGACAATCCGACGTCCTCCGAGCTACAGGAGTACCTCGCTCGCGAGGCGGGCACCTGGGCGATCATCCACGGTTGTCGGTACTTGGCCTTCATGTGCATCGTTCTCTTTGCCGCGGCCTTGTTTGCGAGAACGTGCCGTACGCGCCCGGCGAGCGAGATGGGGTGGGGCGCTGTGGGCCTGCTGGGAGCGGCCGTCTTCGTGACGAACGGAATCGTCACGACTGGCGTTGAGATCCTCGCGTTCCTCAATACCCCCCCAGTCAATCAGAGCCAGGACCTTTTCTTTGCTTTGTTCGGCCTCACGCGCGTCCTCTTTACTGCGGAGGTCGTCACCTGGTCGATGCTGATCCTGGGCTTCAGTGTCGCTGGCTGGCGGTCGGCAACACTTCCCAGGTGGATGTCGGGCCTCGGGTTCGTTCAGGTGGCGGCGAGCATGATCGCCGGGGTGTCCATTTCGTCCGCTCTGTCCGAGAGTGGTGTCGCGATCCCTCTTGAGGTGGCGTCCGTAGCAGGGCTGCTCTGGTTCGTTTGCGTTGGTGTCTACCTTCTGGCCAGAGGAGATGCGGTCTAACAACCGGTTGCAGCGGACGGCTCGCTGCGCGGGCCGCCGATGAACCGGAGCGTTAGGCCACGGAAGCAACCTGAACCTCTTGATGGGCAGAGAGATTGGCTGCTTGGTATCATTTGGCCATGAGCAAGGTTGAGACTCTCGAACGTGAGATCGAGAAGCTGTCGGCTGAGGAGCTTGCGGCATTTCGTGACTGGTTTGCGAAGTACGATGCCGACGCTTGGGATCGGCAGATGGAAGCCGATGTGAAGGCGGGAAAGCTTGATCGTCTTGCGGCGGAGGCTCTGGCCGAACACAAGCGGGGCGAGACCAGGGAGATTTGAAGCACCTCGCAACGTCTCGGTTCTGGGCCAGTCTGGAGAGGCTGCCAGCCGACGTTCAGGAGTTGGCGCGCAAGAATTACGGCCTGCTCCAGTCGAATCCGTACCACCCCTCTCTGCACTTCAAGCGGCTTGGGCAGTTCTGGTCGGTTCGTGTGGGGCGGTCGTACCGAGCTCTTGGAGTCGACGCCGCAGACAGAGTCGTTTGGTTCTGGATCGGTACCCACGCGGAGTACGAACGCATCATTCGGTAAACGGGGATCGGTCGCCGTGGCCTAACCCGCGGGTGCAGCGGACTCGCTCCTCGGCTTCGCCTCGGGGCTCGCCGCTGACCCGCCACCCGTTAGGCGGTCGTAAGACACCGATGTGGGCGTAGAGTCTCAACGTGCACCACAAGCGCGGAAGGGCGAAGAGGCAGCGTGCGGGCGGAGCTCGCCACGGCATGTGCAAGCCTCAGAAGGTCGTTGGGAACTCGACCAGCAAGATGGATCGGCTGGGCGCTCGCAAGGCATCAGAGGTTCGGCGGATTCACCGGGCCGCAGGTGACACGGCTGGCAAGGAACAGAGCGCCTGACCACGGTTGGATGGGAGTCGCCGCCTCTCCGCCCCTTGGGCGGCCCGGGTGCATCGGGTTACGATTCGCAGGTGCCGGAAATTTGCCGGTTTCTCGGAATCGTGATCACGATGTACCACCGGGAGCACGAGCCCGCTCATTTCACGCTCGATACTCGGGGCACAAAGTGACCGTGCGAATTGCGGACGGCGCGGTCGATGGAGACCTCCCCGGACCGGCTTTCGAACCGCTTCGGGACCGAGACTACTTTCGTCGCTTTGCGGTTTCGCGCGACCTTGGAACGGTCTCATGGCCCAACGGCGCGGACTTCGCACCGGAGCTTTTGTACGACAAGCTTCACGTGGCCGCCCTAACCCGCGGGTGCAGCGGACTCGCTCCTCGGCTTCGCCTCGGAGCTCGCCGCTGACCCGCCACCCGTTAGGCGGAGACCCGAGAAGAGGAGACACGCAGATGCGCAAAGTGACACCTTTCCTGATGTTCAACGACCAACTCGACGCTGCAATGGCGTTCTACACTGCGACATTCCCGGACTCGGAGATCAAGAGCGTCGCGCGCACTGGTAAGGACGGCCCAGTCACTTCCGCCGAATTCGTCATCGGTGGTCAGTCCTTCATGGGTTACAACGGCGGCCCGTACTTCACATTCTCCCAAGGTTTCTCGCTCTTTGTCGACTGCGAAGACCAGGAAGAAGTTGACGAGTACTGGAACAAGCTCGTCAGCGCCGGCGCAACCCCATTGCAGTGTGGCTGGATCACCGATCCGTTCGGCATTACTTGGCAGATCGTCCCGAGGCGTTTCATGGAGCTCATCAGCGACAAGAACCCAAAGAAGGTACAGGCTGTGATGGAAGCGATGATGACGATGGTGAAGCTGGACGTGGCGGCACTGGAGAGAGCGTACGATGACGCATAGCAGACCAAGGCGCCGAAACCCCTCGGCCGATGGGGAATCAACCTGCAACACTGTCTCGTTCGGAGTCCTTGGCTGCAAGGCGGCGTGTGGGCTTGCCCCGCCTAACAACCGGTTGCAGCGGACGGCGCTGCGTTGCGGCCGCTGAACCGGAGCGTTAGGCGACAGTCGGAAGGTTAGCCAGGCGTCATCTCAGGAGTCGGACAGCAATGCCCTCCAGCTGAAACAGGCGGCCCTGGAAGTATCAACCGGCTCAGCGAGTCCCGTCCGGCCATGGGCCGAACGAAGTGGAAGGCCGGCGACGACGTCCGGCGTTCAGATTGCCGGATCGTCGCATTTGATCGAAGCGTTACACGCCACAGCAACCTACGGGCAGAGAGTACGTACTTGTCTCAGCGGGCGTTCGCGTCCGAACCCTGAGGTGACGCCAACTGCAGCCCGGACGGAGTGAGACGATGAAGATTAGCCGCCGATCCTTTCTCAAAGCTGCAGCAGCAATCGGTGCTTCGCTCGCATGGGTCGGACCGGCTCGAGGTTCGCGTGTCCACTGGCATGAGCGGCGTGATCTCTATCCCCAGGGGGTCGCCTCGGGCGATCCCGATCCGCACAGCGTCATCCTGTGGACGAGGCGTCCGTTTGCCCAGGGCACACGCCAGCTCCTGACCGTCGAGGTCGCCGAGGATGAGGCATTCCGCCGAGTCATTGCGCACGCGCAGGCACCGGTCTCGAGCGCCGCGGACTGGACCGCGCGCGTTCTGATTGGCGGACTCAAGCCGGCGCGCACTTACTGGTATCGGTTTACCGACACCGACGGAAACGGCAGCCGGGTCGGCCGCACGATCACCGCGCCGTTGCCAAACGATCCGCGCACGGTGAACTTCGCATTCGTGAGCTGTCAGGATGTCAATGAGGGCAAGCTCAACGCCTATCGCCGGATGATTTACGAAGATGAACGCGCTCCCGCCGCCCAACAGCTCGACTTCGTTCTGCACCTGGGCGATTTCATCTACGAGGTGGTCGAGTATCCCGACGAGGTGAAGACACGCTACGACCGCACGATCTATGAGGTTGCGCGCCTCCCGGACGGCCCAAAGGTCGGCAACTTCCACATACCGCTGACCGTCGACGGCTACCGGGCCATCTACAAAGGCTATCTCGCCGATCCCGACCTCCAGGACGCTCGCGCGCGCTGGCCGTTCGTCGCCATCTGGGACAACCACGAATTCTCGTGGCAAGGTTGGCAAAGCATCGTCAAGGCGGGGTCGTTCGAGCAGCCCGGCCAGAGCGTCAAGGTCGCGGCGAATCAGGCCTGGTTCGAATACCTCCCCGCACGTGTCGCTCCGCCGAGCGGGTTGCTCGAGCGTTTCGATCCACCCGCTGTAAAAGACGTTCCCATCAAGGAGTTCGATAGCGATGGGCTGGGGATGGAACCGAACAACCTGACGGCGATCAACAGCCTCAAGGCCTACCGGGCGCTGCGGTACGGTCAGCACCTGGACCTGATCATCACCGACCAGCACAGCTATCGGAGCGCGGATCCCTTCAGCGATCCGTCTCTCGGAAAGCTCGGCGGCGACGAGTTCATCGGGATGTTTCCTGAGTCTGAGATGCAGGTTCTCGACGGCGGGCGCGGCTTCAACGGCGGCAATCCTCCTCCGGAAATCCGGTTCAACGATGCGCATGTCCCCAACCCGCAACGGAGCGCGCCGCCGCAAACGATTCTCGGGGCGGAGCAGAAGGCATGGTTCAAGGACAAGCTCAAGAGCTCGACCGCGGCGTGGAAAATCTGGGCGCAACTCGCTGGGCGCGCTGGATTGGCGCGCCGACCCGCAGAACCTGCCGCGCGGGTCTCACCAAGGAGTCCTGGCCCCAGAACACGTTCGCAGCCCTGGGCGGGGGTGATTACGGCACAGCGTACGCAGAGCGCGCGGAAATCTACCATCTCGTGCGCGACGCGAAGATTACGGGCTTCGCCATCGTCTCGGGCGATCGCCACAGCTTCTGGGCCGGATATGCGACTGCGGAACTTCCCCCCGGCAAGTTCGAGCCGGTAGGCTTGAGTTTCGTTGGCGCGTCACTCGTCAGTCCCGGCGCCATGGAGGCCTATGAGCACAAACTTCCGAAGGACGCTCCGCTACGACCGCTGTTTCTTGCTGACAGGGAGGCGGGGGCGAAGCCGGACTGGACCTTCAACATGCTGCTGAAGCACGGCGTCCGTGCGTGCCTCGAATATGCAAAGAGCTTCGACCTCAAGCGCGCACGGTCGCTGTCCAACCCGGATCTCGCTCCGCACCTCGAGTTCGTCGATCTTGGAGGACACGGTTATGCGAAGGTCCAATTGTCGGCCGATGAGATGCGCACCGAGTATGTCTGCATCCCGCGCCCCATTGCGCGCAGCGAAAGACCGGACGGGGGGCCCATCAGGTATCGGGTATTACACACTGCTGCACTGTGGAAGAGCGGAGAGCGCCCGCAGCTGAAGACATCGGTGCTCGAAGGCGACGTTGGACTGGCGATTTGACGGACTGATGGGGTTGCGTTGACGGAAGACGGCGGTCGGCCTGCCGGCGAATCCGCGCCGCTGACCCGCCACCCGGTAGGCGGCTTAGGTCGCAGAGTCCATCGTCTCCAACCTTCGATACGGCAGCCGCAATGCGTGGAAGTTGCGTGTCCGGGGCTCGCAGCGCGTCGCCCCGCCAGCGGCGGCTTCCGCGAGACATAAAGGAGCCGAATGCCGACAATGCCGGTAGTTTTCAAGAGCACGCACAGGATCAAGTTCTCCGAGCTCGATCCTTATAATCATCTCCGGACGGCAGTGTATTCGGGCTACTACGTCGATCATCGGATGAATGGCCTACGTGAGTATGTCGGCTGGGATTTGAAGACTCTTGCGAAGCTGCCATTCATGGCCTGGGTCCGAAAGATGGAAGTCGACTTTGTACAGCCTGCCGTCGGAGACCAGGAGATCACGATCACGTCGTTCGTGCGCGAGTTCCGCGGACCCGATGCGCACATCGAGTGCACTATGGTCGATGAGGCTGGCAAGAGCCTGTCGCGCTGCCTCATGATCGTCGCGTGCGTGGACAAGGGGACGAATCGGGCGATGGACTGGCCGGCCGATACGATGGCGCTCTTCTTCGAAGAAGGAACTGCATGAAAGAGATGCGAATCGCTCCCGCTGGTGCACGCATCGCCAGGCCGCCTAACCCGCGGGTGCGGCGGACTCGCTCCTCGCCTTCGGCTGGTCACTCGCCGCTGACCCGCCACCCGGTAGGCGGCCGAAGATCCGCCCACGCGCACGTCGTTCTGCATGGGAGACGCACATGATCATCGGCGCTCATTCGATAATCTACAGCCGGAAACCGGAGTTGGACCGGACGTTTCTCCGCGACATCCTTGGGCTCCCGCACGTCGACGCCGGGGGCGGCTGGCTCATCTTCGGCCTCCCGCCGGCCGAGCTTGCCGTTCATCCGTCGCGGAGGAACGACGTTCACGAGTTCTACTTCATGTGCGGGGATATCCGCGCATTTGTTGCGGAAATGGAGAGGCGACGAGTTGCTTGCGGCCCGATTCAGAGCGTGGGTTGGGGCGAGCTTACCCACGTGACGCTCCCCGGCGGTGGCAAGCTGGGCGTCTACCAGCCTCGACACGTCCGGCCCAGAGCGCCTCGGCCTCGCAAGGCACCGAAGTCACGTCGTGGCAAGAAGCGGCCGACCGCCTAACACGCGCGCGGACTCGCTCCTCGCCTTCGGCTCGGAGGTCGCCGCTGACCCGCCACCCGTCAGGCGGCGCCGGCGACGTGGCTCTCCGGAGCCGGATGTGTGGTTCCAGACTGCCAGCGGAGTGCTGATGACCACGTTTCCCGACCTGCTCTACGTCTCGCTGTTTGCGGTCGCCATGCCGCTGTGGGACTACCTCGTCTTTTGGCCGGCATTTCATCGGCAGTTGCAAGCCGATCCGGCGCGGGCTCGGAAGCGGCTCTGGAGCGGCGCCATGGGTGGCCTGTGGGCCCTGGTCGCCGTCGGGGCGGCGCTGTGGGTAGCCAACGACAGATCCTGGACCTCACTCGGCTTTTCCGTGCCTGATGGCTGGCGGTTGTGGGTGGCGGTTGGCCTGGTGCTGCTGCTCGTGGTCTATAACGTCCAATCGGCCGCGGCGGTTGCCCGCGACTCCCAGCTCAGGGCGAGCGTGCGGCAGCAGATGGGGAAGCTCGCCGACGTCACGGGGCCGCACACGCGAACCGAACTGTACTGGTTCGGAGGGGTGTCGCTGACCGCGGGGTTCTGCGAGGAGTTCCTGTTCCGGGGGTACTTCATCTGGGCCCTGGCCCCGTGGCTCGGTTGGTGGGGCGCGGCGGCGCTGTCAGTTCTGATCTTCGCGAGCTCGCATGCTTACCAGGGATGGAATGGCGCCCTCCGCACGGGAATCGTCGGCACGTTCCTCACGCTGGTGGTGGCGATTTTCGGCTCCCTCTGGCCAGCGATCGTGCTCCACGTCCTTGTCGATCTCAACTCTGGAATTATCGCGTGGCTCGCGCTGCGCGCGGGGCAGGTCCCGGATGCGGCCTAACCCGCGGGTGCAGCGGACTCGCTCCTCGCCTTCGGCTCGGAGCTCGCCGAGGAGTCGTGACGTCGTTACGTCAAAGCGCTAGAGTGGCGGGATGGGCGCCGGAAAGTCGCGGAAGTGGTTCGGCGGCCTCGTCCTTGTCGCGATTGCGGCTGCGGCGTGCACCTCCCCGACCCCTGCGGCCTCGGCGACACCGGCGGTGGCGCGGCCGGGGTCGAGCTTTGGCCAGAGCCTGAGCCTCGCAATGTCATTGGGAAGCGACCTGGCGGTGGGCGACACGTCGGTGACGGCGCAGTTCGCTCTCACGAACAAGGGGTCGACGTCATTCGAGGGGTGCTTTGGGCCGTCGTGGGGCGTCAGCGTGATTGTGGACGGGCATGATGCAGGCCACCTCGTTCGCGCCGACCATCCGAGTTGCGACGAGAGGTTTACGCTCCTGCCTGGCCAGAAGATCGTCTGGTCGAAGACGGTTCCGCTCAGGACTCTGCGCGCCGGCACCGGCACGGCGAAAGTCACAGGATGGGTGAAGCTCGTCGATCCGGCTGCGTGCGATCAGCGCTCCGGTTGCCGCGAGGCGTCAGTCGCGACTCAGCTGATGACGGTAGCGATCGGACAGCGGTAGATGGCGCCGTCGCCCGGAAAGTACGATCGCAGAGTCGCTGGAAGGGCCGTTGGAGGACGGAGCGCTCGCCAGCGTGACGAGCCGTCGGAATCTCGCTCCAGGATGAGGACATGAAAAAGTCGGACGCGAGCCAGGGCCAGCCGGCATCGGAGCTCATCTCGAAACGAATCGCCGACCTCGGGGACTGGCGCGGGGAAACCCTCAGCAGAATGCGCAGGCTCATCACGAAAGCAGCCCCGGACGTCGTCGAGGAGTGGAAGTGGATGAATCCGATCTGGTCGCGCGACGGCATCATCTGCACCGGCGAGTCCTACAAGAATCACGTGAAACTCACCTTCGCCAGGGGGGCGTCTCTGAAGGATCCGGCGGGTCTCTTCAACTCGAGCCTCGACGGAAACACGCGCCGCGCGATCGACATCCACGAAGGAGAAAAGGTCGACGAGTCCGCCTTCAAGGCGCTCGTTCGCCAGGCGGTCGCCCTCAACAGTTCCGGCAGGTCGAAACCCTCGAAGAAAGCGAAGTCCTAGGACGGGTCGCCAATCCGTTCCCGCGGTGGCCCGGCAGGTGCAGTTCGGCGGATCGGGGTCGGTCGAATGGACGCGTCGGTTTCCCGCGAGTGGTCCTGGATCTCCGGTGACCTGATCGGATTGCTCTGGAGTGCGTTCGAGTGCTGGTCGTATCGGTGGCCCGGACCCAAGCCGACGGACGATCGCGGCGCGGCCTGATCCGCGGGTGCAGCGAACGCGCTCGCCGAGGCGATGGTATTTTCGCGTGACGGAGGAGATCCCAAGCGATGGCAAGATTTCTCATCGAGGTTCCTCACGAGTCGTCGACGGTGGCCTGTGCACGGGTCGTCGACGTCTTCCTGAAGACCGGGTCCCATTTCCTGAGCACCGCGGACTGGGGATGCAGGGACGGGGTGCACAAGGCCTGGATCATTGTGGAGGTCGACAGCAAGGACGAGGCCCGCGGCATCGTCCCGCCGGCATTCCGCACGCAGGCGCTGGTGGTGCAACTCAACTCGTTCACGATCGAGGAGATCGAGAGCATCCTGCGAGATCACGAGCGCTCGCAGTGACCCGCCACGCGTTCGGCGACGGGAGCGACGTTCCTTACCGCCGACCCTTCGGCGACGGATAAGGAGACCCGGCGATGGATCAACTCAAGAGGAACGCGCGGGTCGCAGGGGTGCTGTACCTGCTCGTCGCGATCATCGGTCCGTTCGTCCTCATTTACGTTCCCCGCAAGCTGATCGTGCCCGACGACGCGACGGCGACGGCCAGGAACATCCTGGCGCACGAGTCGTTGTTCCGGGTGTACACCGTGGTCGAGGTCGTTGGCGCGCTGCTCTTCGTCTTCACCGTCCTGGCTCTCTACCGCCTGCTCAAGGGCGTCAACGCGCAGGTCGCCGCGGTCATGGTGATCCTGATTCTGATCGATGCCCCGATCGCCTTCCTGAGCATCGCGAACCACGTCGCCACGCTCACGGTGGTGCGCGGCGCCGATTTCCTGGCGGCATTCGACGAACCGCAACGCAACGCCCTGGCGATGCTGTTCATCAACCTGGACAAGAAGGCCATTCTCGTCCGCGAGATCTTCTGGGGGCTGTGGCTCCTTCCCCTCGGGCTGCTCGTCTATCGGTCGGGGTTTCTTCCGCGCTTCCTGGGCGGCTGGCTGATCGTGAACGGCCTGGCCTACGTGACCATCAGCGTGACGGGCCTGCTGTGGCCGCAATACGTGGAAACGCTCTCCACGGTCGCCACCCCCATCCTGTTCGGAGAGATTGCGCTCATCCTGTGGCTTCTCATCGTGGGTGCGCGAGCGCGGCCCGCGGTTGTCGATGCGCCGGGACCGAGCGGAGCCTGATCACGAGCCGGCCTCGGAGCTGATCCCTCCTAGCCCGAGGTTGCCGCGGGCCCGCTCCTCAAGTCGAGCGCGAGGAACTTCGTGCCGGGAATGGGATTGAAGACGTAGGGCTCGGTGGGAACGAACCCGAGGGACTCGTACAACGCCTGGGCCGAGACCATCATGGGAAGCGTGTCGAGGCAGATGCGGGCATAGCCGGCATCCCGGGCCTCCCGGCAGACGCGTTCGACGAGTCGGCGTCCAAGTCGCCCGCCGCGCGCCTCGGGTCGGACGTAGAGGCGCTTCATCTCGCAGGTGGCGGCATCCAGGGGACGCAGCGCGACGCAGCCGACGGCCTGCGCGCCGTTCCATGCGAGCAGGAGTCGGCCGGCCGGCGGCTGGTACTTGCCCGGCAATTCCGCCAGCTCGCGTACGAACCCCTGAAACGCGAGGTCGATGCCCAGGCTGCCGGCATACTCCGCGAAGAGTGCGCGAACGACTTCGAGGTCCCGTGGCAGGTCGGCAGGTCGAATGTCTGTCATCATTCCATCCGAGACCTCTCGAGGAATCTCGCTCGTGTTCGAAAAGACGATCTCCCATTACCGCATCGTCGAGAAGCTCGGCGAGGGCGGCATGGGTGTCGTCTACAAGGCGCACGATACGCGCCTGAACCGGGCGGTGGCGCTCAAGATCCTCCCTCCCGGCCTGGTGGAGGACGCGGAGCGTCGCCGGCGCTTCAAGCAGGAGGCGCAGGCGGCTTCGGCGCTCAACCATCCCGGCATCGTCACGGTCTACGACATCGGCGAGACGGATGGGACGTTGTTCATCGCCATGGAGCACGTCGCCGGCAAGACCATGGAGGAGCTGATCCCGGGCGACGGGATGGGCGTGCCGGAAGCCCTGAAGTACGCGATTCAGATCGCCGATGCCTTCGCCCGGGCGCACGCGGCGGGCATCGTGCACCGCGATCTGAAGCCCGGCAACCTCATGGTCCGGGAGGACGGTCTGGTCAAGGTGCTCGACTTCGGTCTGGCGAAACTGACCGAGACCGGAGACCTTCGAGACGACACGACCGTGTCCATGGGACCGCAGACGTTGCAGGGGACCATCCTGGGCACGCCCGCGTTCATGTCGCCGGAGCAGGCCGCCGGCGAAACGGTGGACGCGCGAAGCGACATCTTCTCCTTCGGCGCGGTGCTGTACGAGATGGTCACGGGGCGCCGGGCCTTCCGGGGCGACTCGCAGGTAGCGACGGTCGCGGCGGTGCTCAGCCGGGAACCGGAGCCGCTGCCGCCGAGAGTCCCTCCCGAGCTGGCGAAGGTGATCCTGCGTTGCCTGCGAAAGGATCGGGCGCGGCGTTACCAGAGCATGGCGGACCTGAAGGTGGCGCTGGAGGATTCTCGCGAGGAGTCGGTTTCGGATAGCGAGGCACGCGCGCCATCGCCGCGGCGCTGGATGTGGGTCGCGCTACCGGCGATCGCGCTGATTGCCGGGCTCCTCGTTTGGCTCGCCCGGCGCGAACCGAAGAGCTCGGCGCCGCTGCGAGCCGTCTCGCTCACGACGCTGACCGGAGTCGAGCGCTACCCGTCGTTCTCCCCGGACGGCAACCACGTGGCATTCACCTGGACCGGGCCGAAGCAGGACAACCCCGATATCTACGTGCAACAGATCGGCTCCGGCTCGCCCTTGCGGCTGACCGACCGACCCGGGCAACGACTACAACCCGGTCTGGTCGCCCGACGGGCGCTGGATCGCGTTCCTGCGCAGCCATCCGGAGGCCGGCAGGAGTGAATTGCGGCTGATCCCGCCACTGGGCGGGCCGGAGCGGAGGCTCTCCGAGATCCGCGTCGGCGGCGGGACCTTCGTCACTCCGCCGTACCTCGCCTGGTGTCCGGACAGCAGCTGCCTGGTCGTCACGGACTCGCCGGGCGAGGGCAAGCCGGACGCCTTGTTCGTGATCTCGCTCGAGTCCGGGGAGAAGAGGCAGTTGACCCACCCGCAGCCCCCGGCGTCGGGCGACACCAACCCGGCGGTTTCCCCCGACGGCGGTTGGCTGGTCTTCCGCCGGAGCGGCCACGCTGTACACGGGCGAGCTCTACGGGCTTCCGCTGGGAAGCGGCCTGACCGCCGCGGGCGAACCGCGGCGCCTCACGCCGGCCGCGCTCGATGCGGCCTACCCCGCGTGGATGCCCGACGGCAGGGAGATCCTCTTTTCCGCCAAGGGAGGTCTCTGGAGGATGGTCGTCCCCGGCGAAGCACGCCGGCGCGCCTGCCTTTCGTCGGCGAAGACGGTCTGATGCCGGTGGTTTCGCGTCCCCGGCCCGGGAGGCCTTCGCGTCTCGTCTACGTTCGCAGCTTCGAGGACTTCAACGTCTGGCGCGTCGAGACCTCGGCTCCCGGAGCGCCGGCTTCCTCGCCTCCGGCCGTCGCGATCTCATCCACTCGAAGACGACAGCATGGCGCAGCTTTCTCCCGACGGCCGCCGGGTGGCCTTCGCGTCGGATCGCTCCGGAGAGTGGGACATCTGGCTGGCCGATCTCGACGGTTCCAACGCCGTCCAGCTCACCTCCATGGGCGGCGCAGCCACGGGCGGCCCGCGTTGGTCTCCCGACGGCAAACGGATTGCGTTCCACTCCAACCCCGAAGGCCAGTGGGAGGTCTATGTGATCCCCGCCGCGGGCGGCAAGCCTCGAAATCTCACCTCTCACCCGGCCACCGATTCGGCACCGAGCTTCTCGCGCGACGGCGAATGGATCTACTTCAACTCGAACCGAACGGGCGAGCCTCGGATATGGAAGATCCGGGCATCCGGCGGGGAGGCCGTCCAGGTCACGAACGACGTCGGGTTCTGGCCCCGGAATCGCCGGACGGCGCTCAGCTCTACTACGTGCAGACCATCGACGAGCCGAGCCCGTTGTGGCGCCTGCCGACCTCCGGCGGCGTTCCGGTCAAGGTGCTGGAGGGGGTCGTTCTCGCCAACTTCGCGGTGCTCGAGGGAGGCATCTACTATGTCGATCGGACCTCCGGTCAGGGAGGCGTCCACTATCTCGACAGGCCCTCGGGGGTCACGCGACTTCAGTACTTCGACTTCGCGACCGGCAAGGCGACGACGGTGGCCGCCGACCTCGGCAACACCGTCGATCTCCCGCCTGACCGCCTCCCGGGACGGCCGCACGATTCTCTATGCCCGGATGGACTCCTCGGTCGACGACCTGATGCTGGTGGAGAACTTTCGATGACGACGTCGATCAAGCGATTCTTCGGTCATGGCGGATAGCGGCATGCCGCCGGACCGCCGCCGTCCGGGCGACCTCAGGCGTGCCTCGTGGCTCGCGGCCCTGGCGCTGACGATCGCCGCCTGCGCGTCCAAAGAAGCGCCGCCGACGCACTTCGGGCCCTGGGGACCGATCTCGCCGGTGCGAGAGCCGGAGCGCTCGGTGCTGGTGGCCGCCATCAAGGCCCTGACGGCAGCGGACGCCAGGTCCGTGGTCCTCGCAAGATACGCGGGCGACGTCTATGAGCGACTCGACCTGGCGTCACTGAACCGTCAGGTGCCGGTGGCCGTCGACTTCAACGGCCTCCTCGGGCCGATCGATCTGGGTTCGCCGACCTATCGCGCGCGGGTCTTCGAAACGGATTTCCCCGGCAAGACCACGATCCTCGAAGTCTCCATTCCGAAGGTCAGGGGCGGGCGGGCGACCATGACCGCATGGCGCTGGGATGCGCTCGCCTGGAACTGCAGCCTGCGCGGGAAGGCCGAAAAGCTCACCCTCGAGCTCGTGAACGAGCGTTGGAATGTCGCCGTGGCGTCGGCCGGGGAGAACGTCCTGCTGAAAACGGGTTGCCCGTGACGTCGCCGCCGGCCCGAGGCGCGTCGGTTGTTTGCGGAGTCGCCACGGCCGTGGTGGCATCGGCGCTGCTCGTTTGCGCCTGTTCCGATGACGGCGCGCAGCGGGCTCGGATCATCGTCCGGAACCCGGACTACCTCGTGGTGAGGCCGATCAAGAGGGAAGCGGACGCCGAGCACACGGTTCGCGTCGAGCTTCCCTCCTCCGGGGCGGGATATGGATTTGCATCCTCCTCGGAACTCCTCGACCTGAACGCGTTCGAGCTCGGAGCCGCCGCTTTTGCCGGCGGAAGGACGAGCATCGCCGGCGAGGCGACGATCTGGCTTCCGTTGACGCCGGAAGGGAGTCGTCGTCTGACGGCCTGGTCGGAACGGCACTCGGGGGATTTTCTGGGCGTCTTCCTGAAGGGGCGGCTGGTCGCGGCGCCCCGGATCCAGAGCGCGGTCGGAGGCGGAATCCCCCTCCGAGTGGCGAGCAAGCTCGAGGGAGACCTGGTGCTCGAGGAGTTGCGCAACGGCGGAGCAACGCGGTAGCCGGCTGCCCGAGGAGAAGAGGCGATCGATGGCCGCTTCGATCGAGATACCCCCGATCGACTTCGGCGTCTATTCCGACGCCGACGCCGACGCCATGGCGACGCTTCTGGGCGAGGTGTTCAGCCGTCGCGATCCGCCGGCCGTGGCCGCCGGGCTGACGGCTTCGGAGTTCGAGGCGTTCGTCCGGCTGTTCTGTCCGAAAGCGGCGGCCGAGCGCCTGACGATCGTGGCCCGCATCGCCGACACGGGGGAGCTGGTGGGGGCGTTGCTGACGGAGGATTCCGCATCGGCGCCGCCCGAGGGCATGGACCGGCTGAGCCCGAAGTTCGATCCGATCTTCGACATCCTGGGCCAGCTCGATGCCGAGTACCGCGGCGACCGGGTCGTGCGGCCGGGCGACTCGCTCCACCTGTTCCTCCTGGGGGTTTCCGACCGGGTCGCCGGCAGGGGGGTTGGCCAGCAGCTCGTCGCGGCCTGCCTCGAGCACGGCGCGGGAAGGGGCTATCGGCTGGCGGTCACGGAAGCCACGAACAAGGTGTCGCAGCGCATCTTCCACAAGCAGGGCTTCGTCGAGCGCGCGCAGCGGTCCTACAAAACCCATCGTTTCGGCGGCCGCGCCGTGTTCGCGTCGATCGCCGAGCATGGCGGCCCCATGCTCATGGAGCGCCCGTTGACGCGGTGATCCGGGCGCGCCGTCGATATGCTTCACCCTGCTCACGGCAAAGGAGGCACCATGCCGCGCGTCCGCCCCGCAAAGTTCGTTCACGTCGTCTACCGCACCCGGCGCTTCGACCAGATGCTGAACTGGTATCAGACCGTCTTCGACGCCAGGGTCCAGTACCAGAACCCGGCGCTCGCATTCCTGACCTATGACGACGAGCACCATCGGTTCGCGCTGGCGAATCTGGCGGTCCTCCAACCGGAGGGCACCGAGACCGATCGTCACGACAAGATCGGCGTCGACCACGTGGCGTACACGTACGCGTCCCTCAACGACCTGTTCGAGAACTACGCGCAGCTCAGGGAGAAGGGAATCCGGCCGTACTGGTGCGTCCATCACGGAATCACCCTGTCCATGTACTACGCCGATCCGGACGGCAATCAGATGGAGTTCCAGGTCGAGTGCTTCGGCTCGGCGGAGGAAGCCAACGCGTTCATGTACGGTCCGCACTTCGGGGCCAACCCCGTCGGCGTCGAGTACGACCCGGAGGACTGGCTCGCCCGGCTTCGTGCCGGTGAGCCCGAGTCCGACTTTCTCGCGCGCGAGGTTCACGAACCGGCATCGCCGATACGGGGCTCGCTGGCGAGTTAGCCCGGCAGCGGTGGATATACTGCCGCTCGGGCAAGCCGCACCGATCGCGGCGCTAAACCCGCCCAAGGAGTAACGCACATGCAGATCACCGACATCCTCGCGCAGATGGGCGGCCTTCAGTCGATGGCGCGGGAACTGGGCGTCAGCGAGACCCAGGCGGCGACCGGCGCCGAGGCGCTCATTCCGGCGATTCTCGGCGGATTCAAGAAACAGGCGCAGTCACAGCCCGCGGGCCTCGACGGGCTCGGCGGCCTGCTCGGTCAGCTCGGCGGCGGCGGACTTCTCGACGAGGTGCTGGCGCCTCAGCCGACGAACGTGAGCCGCGGCAACGACGTCCTCGGACAGATCTTCGGCTCCAAGGACGTGAGCCGCGCGGTCGCGCAGAACGCGGCGTCGCAGTCGGGGCTCGACTCGTCCCTGCTCAAGAAGATGCTGCCGATGCTGGCGATGCTGGTCGCAGGCTACATGGCGAAGCAGCGGCGGCGCCGGCGCCGCGGCGCAGCCCTCCTCCGCCGGCGGGCTCGGCGGACTGCTGGGAGGCCTGCTGGGCGGCCAACCCGGCGGCGGCAGCGCGACGCAGGCCGCGGCCGCGCCGGGGCTCGCCTCGATACTCGACATGAACGGCGACGGCAATTCCCTGGACGACATCCTGCGGATGGCCGGCAAGGTCATGCGTTGACCGCGACCCGCCGCCGACGTCCCCGATGAATCGGACCAGCCCCTTGCTGGTCGTCAGCGCCGTCATCTACTTCGCCGCGGCGCTGCCGCTCCTGTTCGCGCCGGTGGAGATGCTGACCTTCTCCGGCGTTTCGCCTTCGATCCTGGACAGGACGCTGCTGCAGGTCATCGGGAGCGCCCTCTTCGGCTTTGCGATGCTGAACTGGTCGAGTCGCTACGCGCGGGTCGGCGGCATCTTCGGGCGGCCGCTCGTGGCGGGCAACCTCGCGCATGCCGGCACGGCGACGCTGCTGTTGGGCAACGTCGCCAGCCGTGCTTCGTTCTCGATTCCGCTGACGGCGGTCCTGGTTCTGTACGGGTCGCTCGCGCTCGCCTTCGGGTTCAGGTTCTTCGTGCAGCCACGGACGGCGGCCGATCCGAGCAATTGAGCCGCCGATCGTCTCGCCGGGCCGGGGGCGGCGCGGGAGGGAGCGGGGTCCTCGAAGTACAGGCCGGCCGGGTGGCCGGCGGAATCCATCACCACGGCGATGGCCCCGGTGCCGCCGGGGTCGGTCCGACCGATCCCTCGCGTAGACTCGACGGCCGTGGAGTCACCGTCGTCTGTCATGTGCCGACCGGCGTGGCGGGTGTTGGGCATCCTGGCGGCCGGCGCCTCGCGGGGGAGCCGGCCATGAGCGTGCGAGTTCTCCGCCTCGGCACCCCGCGCCTTCGGGGAGAAGGACCGCGGATCGGGACGGTGCGCCGCCCTCCCCGGGGCGTGCCGAAGACTCAGTTCGCGGCGCAGAACTGGTACGACGTGTGGTTCCCGAACCTCGCTCCGAGCCTCGAAACCATGAAGCTCGGGCAGGCGGCCGCGTCGCCGGCGCAGTGGTCGGCGTTCGCGAGGAAATACTCGGCGGAGATGGCCGAGCCCGGGCCGAGGCGCGACCTGGAGCTCCTGGCCGCGCTGTCCCACACGGCCAACTTCTCGGTGGGCTGCTACTGCGAGAATGAGAACCGCTGCCACCGATCTCTCCTGAAGCGGCTTCTCGTCGAGAACGGGGCAAGGGTCGAGTAGCGCGGCGCGGAAGGGATCGCATGACGGGACAACACTCATCCTCACTGGCGGGCAAGGCCGTCCTGGTGACCGGCGCCGGGTCGGGAATCGGCGAGGCCGTCGCCGGGCTCTTTGCAGCCGAGGGGGCCCTCGTCGCCGTCAACGCCCGAACCGGCGCCCACCTCCAGCGGGTGGTGGCCGACATCACGGGATCGGGGGGCACGGCCCACGGGATCGTCGCGGACATCGGCAGCGCGGACGGCGTGCACACCCTGGTCCAGGGAACGGTCGAGCGATTCGGGGCGGTCGACGTGCTGGTGCACAACGCCGGGATATTTCCCTTCCAGCCGCTCGAGACGATGGAAGAGCAGGAGTGGAGCCGGGTGATCGAGGTGAACCTGACGAGCGCCTTTCGCCTCACGAAGGCCTGCCTGCCGCACATGAAGGGACGGCGCAACGGGCGCGTGTTGTTCACCTCGTCGGTGACGGGGAACCGCACCGGTGTGGCCGGTCTCGCTCACTACGCCGCGTCCAAGGCCGGGATCAACGGCTTCATCCGTTCGGTCGCGATGGAGCTGGCGCCGTACGGGATCACCGTCAACGGGGTGGAGCCGGGGCTGGTGCTCACGCCCGGCGCGGAGGCGGTGACGACGCCGGAAGAACGCGATTCGATGGCCCGCTTCGTGCCCCTCAAGCGCTGGGGCACGCCGATGGACATCGCCCACGCGATGCTCTATCTCGCGAGCGACGGGGCGAGCTACGTCACCGGCCAGACCATCATCGTCGACGGCGGCGCGCTCCTGCCGGAGAACGCGGCACTGATGATGTGACGGGGCCCGACGCCATGGACATCCTCGACGCCATCGGAAACACGTCGATGGTCCGACTGCGCAAGGTCGTTCCACCCGGCTGCGCGGAGATCTTCGTGAAGCTCGAGTGGGAGAACCCCACCGGCAGCGTCAAGGACCGGATGGCGCAGGCCGTGATCTCGCGGGCGGAGGAGGACGGCCGGCTGAAGCCCGGAGACACCGTCGTCGAGTACACCGGCGGCAGCACGGGGACGTCGCTCGCGCTGGTCTGCGCCGCCAGGGGCTACCGTATCCGGATCGTCAGCTCCGATGCGTTCAGCCAGGAGAAGCGGGATCACATGGCGGCGCTCGGCGCGGAGCTGACGCTCGTGCCGAGCGAGGGAGGCCTCACCACCAGGAAGCTGATCCTGGACATGATCGAGGCCGCCCGCGAGTTGAGCCGGGAGCCGCGCACCTACTGGACCGACCAGCTCAACAACCACGACAGCATCGCCGGGCTACCACCCGCTGGGCGAGGAGATCTGGAGCCAGACGGAGGGGAAGATCGACGCCTTCGTCCACTGCGTGGGCACGGCGGCGTCCTCGCGCGGGGTCGCCACCGTGCTGAAGCGGCACAAGCCGGGCGTCCGGATCGTCGCCGTCGAGCCCGCCGAATCCTCGGTGTTGCGGGGAGGCGCGGCGGGGCCCCACAAGATCGAAGGAGTCGGGATCGGCTACACTCCGCCGCTCTGGGACCCGACTCTCGTGGACGACATCCTGCCGGTCAGGACCGACGACGCGAAGGAGATGGCGAGGCGCCTCGCGCGGGAGGAGGCCCTCTTCGCGGGGACGTCCTCCGGAGCCAACGTCGTCGCCGCGATTCGAGGTGGCCGAGCGGCTGGGGCCGGATGCCACGGGTGGTCACGCTGATGGCCGACTCCGGCCTGAAGTACCTGAGCACCGACGTGTACCGAAGGTCGTGAGCATGGATGCGGTCGAGACCGAGCTTCGCGGGGTCGTCGCGGCCGTCACGCCCCGTCTGCTCGCGCTTTCGGAGGCGGAATCCTCCCGGCCGCCGGCTCCGGGCAAGTGGTCCCCGAAGGAAGTCATCGGGCACCTCATCGATTCCGCCGCGAACAACCATCAGCGCTTCGTCCGCGCGCAGTTCACGGACGACCTCGTGTTCCCGGGTTACGAGCAGGGGGCGTGGGTGGCCTCACAGCGCTACCGGGACGCGCCGTGGAAGGACCTCGTCGAGCTCTGGCGCCTCTACAACCTTCATCTCGCGCGCGTCGCCGAGGCAATCCCCGCGTCCGTCCGGCAGCAGCCGCGGTCCCGTCACAACCTCCACGAGATCGCGTGGCAGGCCGTGCCGCCGGACCGGCCCGCGACGCTCGAGGACTTCATGCGCGACTACGTCGGGCATCTCCGTCACCACGTCGCGCAGATCCTGGGGCCGGTGTAGCCCGACATGGTCACACCCGAGCTCCGCGATCGATTCCACGAGTGGGCGGATGAGGCGCTCGGCGGCCCGGTGCCGGAGGGAATCGCCGCTTTCAGCTTCAATCTCTACGAGACGACGGTCGGCGCGGAGCTGGAGCTGGTCGGGTGCGACGCGTATTCCGAGGACGACCTGGCGTGGGCCCAGAGCGAGGTGTTCACGGCACGGGATCCCGCGTTCGAGATCTCGGTGAGTCGCGCGGGAACGCACTGGCAGGTGTCGCTCGATCTTGCCCTGGAGCTGGTCATGGGTTACCTGGAACGGGAGGAGCGGGGCAGCCGGATCCTTCGCGGCGCCGCCGCGGTCGTCGTCGGATTCGTAGATGGAGATCTTCAGCGTGTCTGGCCGCCGGTCGCCTGATCCGGGAGTTATGCTGGCGGCTCCACGGTAAGCCCATACGCACAGATTGGGAGGCCATCATGGGTCGTCGCGCTGAATTGCTGGCGGACCGCATCGAGGAAGGAGCCACCGGACTCGCCGCCTTCGCCGAAGGGCTGTCGGACGCGGAATGGCGAACACCGATTGCGGGCGGCGGAAAGGACCGGCGGTCCGTCGGCGTCATCGTGCACCACGTCGCGAGCGTCTACCCCGTCGAGATCGACGTCGCGCGCGCCGTCGCCAGCGGCAAGGCCGTCATGGACGTCACGTGGGACGCGATCGCCGAGATGAACGCCAAGCATGCCAGCGAGCATGCGGGCGTGACGAAGGCCGCCACGCTCGAGCTGCTGCGTCGGAACAGCCGCGAGGCGGCCGCCGCGACCCGCGCGTTCACCGACGACGAGCTCGACCGGGCGGCGCCCTTCGGACTGAGCTACGGCGCGCCGGTCAGCGCCCAGTTCGTCCTCGAGGACCACGCGGTGCGACACACCTGGCACCATCTGGCGCGCATCCGCGCGACCCTGGGCCGGTGACCTCAGCGCCCGGGACCGATGATCGTCGCCCTGGCGTCCCCGCGCATCGCCTCGACCCTCGATGAGGGCCTGAACCGGATCGAGCGGCTGATGGCCGAGGCCTCGGCCCGGGGCGCGGAGATCGTGTGCTTCCCGGAGGCCTATCTGCCGGGCCTGCGGGGACAGGACTTCGAGGTCCCGGCCTTCGATCGGGCGGACCAGGAACGGGCGCTCGAGGCCGTGGCTCAGCGGGCGCGGGCGCATGCGGTGGCGACGATCCTCGGGATGGAGAGGCCCACCGAGGCGGGTCGGCAGATCGCCGCCTACGTGATCGACGCCCGGGGAGAGGTCCGGGGCTGGCAGACGAAGAACCAGCTCGACCCGACCGAAGAGCGGTTCTACGTGCCCGGGGACACGCGGCGGCTGTTCGAGATCGACGGGGTGAAGTTCGGCGTCGCGATCTGCCACGAGGGCTGGCGCTACCCCGAGACGGTGCGATGGGCGGCGGTGCGGGGCGCCAAGATCGTCTTTCATCCGCAGCACACGGGGAGCGATCGCAACGGCGTCCTTCCGACGCAGTGGGGCGCGGCCGGCGGGCCTTACTACGAGAAGGCGATGATGTGCCGCAGCCGGGAGAACACGATCTACTTCGCCAGCGTGAACTATGCGATGCGCTTCCAGGAGTCGGCGACCAGTCTCATCGCCCCGTCGGGCGAGTGCCAGGCGTACCTGCCCTACGGGCAGGAGGGCGTGCTGGTGCAGCCGATCGACGTCGGGCAGGCGACCGGTCTGCTCGCCACGCGATACGCTCCCGAGCGCCATCGCGAGTTCCGGCCGGAGTGACCTCTCGAAAGGAGCACGAGCCATGCAGGCCAAGACCCGCAGCATCGACGAATACCTCGCGCCCCTCAGCAAGGAAAAGCGAGCCGCGCTCGAGAAGCTCCGCAGGGACATCCGGTCCGCGGCGCCCGCGGCGCAGGAGTGCATCAGCTACAACATCCCCGCCTTCCGCCTCGACGGGAGGATGCTCGTCGCCTTCGGGGCGGCCACGAAGCACTGCGCCTTCTACCCCGGTTCCCATCCCATCGAGGCCCTCGAGGACGAGCTCGAGGGCTACGACACGAGCAAGGGAACCATCCGCTTTCCGGTGGACCGTCCCCTGCCGGCCACGCTGGTGCGCAAGCTGGTCAAGGCCCGGATCGCGGAGTACGGCACCACCCGACGGCCGGGCGCCGCGCGCCAGGCCACGCGCCGCCGCGTGACGAAACGCAAGGGCTGAGAGGCCCGGAGGTTTGGTGGAGATCGTCGCCTACGTCAGGAACACCGGCACTTTCCACGAAGCGTCGGTCAGCAGCGACGGCACGAGGCGGGCGGTCCAGGTCCCGGCCAGGGACGCCGGCCGGGGCTCGGCCGTCAACGGCGGCGAGTTCCTGATGCTCGCGCTGGCGACCTGCTTCTGCAACGACATCTACCGCGAGGCGGGCCGCCTGAAGATTCTCGTCGAGGCCGTCGAAGTCGAGGCCAGGGCGGAGTTTTCCGGCATCGGTCTCGCCGCTTCGAACATCACCTACCGCGCCCGGATCTCGTCGCCGGCCCCGGAGGCCGACCTCGCCGCACTTCTACGACAGACCGACGCCGTCGCGGAAGTGCAGAACACGGTTCGCTCCGGCATTCCGGTTTCCCTGGTGCCGTGGGAGCCCGTGCCGTGAGCTCGAGCCGGCCGGCGGCGTGGCTCCACCTCCTGACGCTCGCCGTCGCGGCGAGCGCGTGCGATGCGCGGGCCCCCGGCGGCCAGAAGCCCGTTGCCGAGCCGCCCCGGGCCGAGGCGCGGCGAGCGCCGCTGCTCGTCACGGTCGATCACTTCTTCGCGACTTCTCCCGACGCCGAGGCGCTCTTCGAGCTCTTCCGCGGCACGTTGGAGCTCCCGGTTGCGTGGCCCTTCCGGCGGTACGGCGACTTCGCGAGCGGCGCGGTGTCGGTCGGCAACACGGCGCTCGAGTTCGCGACGTGGGAAGTTCCGGCAGGCGAGGTCCTGAAGACGGAATGGAGCATGCTCGCGTTCGAGCCCGCCGGCGACACGGAGGCCGCCGTGGCCGAGCTCGACCGCCGGGGCATCCCGCACTCCGAGCCGGACGTGAACACCTACCGGGACGCGAGCGGCAAGGTGCTCGTCGGCTGGACCAATACCGGCCTGACGGCCGCGGGCCTGTCGGAGGCCGTCTTCATCTGCGACTACGAGGAACGTCAGGAGGTCGCCGCCTCACGGAAGGCCAAGAGTGAAGAGCTCGTGCGCCGGAAGGGGGGACCCCTGGGTGTGCACGGGCTGAAGGAGATCGTGATCGGAGTGAAGGACCTCGATGCCGCCCGCAGGGATTGGCGGATGCTGATCGACGATCCCGGGCAGGAGTCCGCCGACGTTTTTCGGTTTGGCGGCGGACCTTCCGTTCGCATCGTCCGGGCGGAGCGGCCCGGCATTCGCGAGATCGTCCTTCGGGTGGACTCCCTGGAACGCGCCCGGGAATTCCTCGCCCGACGGCAGATGCTGGGAGGTGCGGCGGGAACGGGCGTGGCGATCGCGCCGGGTGCGATCGGCGGGTTGAGCGTCTCGCTGGCGGGCGAGTGACCCGCATCGCCGTCGTGTCCGACCTTCACGGCAATCAGACGGCCTTCGAGGCCGTCCTGGCCGATCTGCGCGAGACGTCTCCGGACCTCGTCCTGCACGGCGGCGACCTGGCCGACAGCGGGGCGAGCCCCGTCGAAATCGTGGATCGCATCCGCGAGCTCGGCTGGCCGGGGGTGCTCGGCAACACGGACGAGATGCTCTGCCGGCCCGAGTCGCTGCGGACCTTTGCGGCGCAGCGCCCGGGCCTCGAGCGCATGTTCGAGACGATCGAGGAGATGGCGGCCTGGACCCGGGAGGCGCTGGGACCGGAGCGACTCGCATGGCTGGAAGGGTTGCCGCGGATCCAGGCGAACGGTCCCATGGCCCTCGTGCACGGCAGTCCCGAGACGCCGTGGCGCGCGCCTGGGGCGGACGCCGGGGACGCCGAGCTCGAGTCCGTGTACCGGGCGCTCGGCCGGCCAGTCGCCGTCTACGCGCACATCCATCGCCCGTTCGTGCGCATGCTCCCTGGCCTCGTCGTCGCCAACAGCGGCAGCGTCAGCCTGCCCTACGACGGCGATCGGAGGGCGGCGTATCTTCTGCTGGACGGGACCGTGGCGGAGGTTCGCCGGGTGGAGTACGACGTCGACGCGGAGATCCGGACCCTGACGGGTTGCGGCCTCCCGCACGCCGGTTGGGTGGCGAGCCTTCTGGAGTCCGGTGCCTTCCGAATGCCGTGAGGCCTGGAGACTGCGATGACGGTATCGGTCTTCGTCGGAGCGAGCGTCGACGGCTTCATCGCGCGACGCAACGATGATCTCGACTTCCTCCCTCCGGGAGGCGGCGAGCCGCATGGCTACGACGAGTTCATGGCGAGCGTCGATGCGCTCGTGATCGGGCGCAAGACCTTCGACAAGGTCCTGAGCTTCGGTACCTGGCCGTACGGCGACAAGCGCGTCGTGGTCCTGAGTCACCGCCCCCTCGACCTGTCCGCCGCGGTTGGAGGCGTCGTCGAGCAGATGGCCGGGCCTCCGGCGCAGATCGTCTCGCGTCTGGCGGCCACCGGCGCCCGAAACCTGTACGTCGACGGCGGGATCACGATCCAGGAGTTTCTGCGCGCGGGCTTGATCGAGCGGCTCATCATCACCCGCGTTCCCGTGCTCATCGGGGACGGCGTGCCACTCTTCGGAGCGCTGCCTCGCGACGTGAGGCTGCACCACGTCGCGACCCGGCAGTATCCGAGCGGCCTGGTTCAGAGCGAATACGAAGTCGTCGCGGCGGGCTCCTCGCCGTGAAGTTCGCTCCGGGCTCGAAGGCGCACACGACTCGAGTCCGGGAGTCGAAGGCCCGAAGGGAGTCGCCGATGGATGAAGACAGGCTTCGCGATTTCGCCGCGCGCTACACGGCGGCATGGTGCAGCCAGGACGCCGGCCGCGTGGCCGCGTTCTTCTCGCCGAACGGCTCGCTGACCATCAACGGCGGCGTCCCGTCGGTGGGACGAAGCGCGATCGCGGAAGCGGCGCAGGGCTTCATGACGGCCTTCCCGGACCTCGAGGTCACGATGAACGATCTCCTCGTCGAGGGCGAGAAGGCCGTCTACCGATGGACGCTCTCGGGCGCCAACACGGGTCCGGGCGGGACCGGCCGGCGGATCCGGCTGAGCGGCTTCGAGGAATGGCGGATCGGCGGCGACGGGCTGGTGGCCGAATCGCAGGGCCACTTCGACGCCGCGGACTACGAGCGGCAGCTCAGAGGAGGCGTCGATGGCGGCTGAGCTCCGGGACTCGATCCTCGCGGCGTGGAGGACCAACGACCGCGCCATGGCCTTTCTCGTCGAGAAACTGCCTCTCGCGCTCTGGGGGGCGGGCGTTCCCGGAGTGCCGCGCCGGACCGTCCGCGCGATCGCGGCCCACGTGCACAACGCCCGGCGCGCGTGGATCCGGACGCTCGGAAAGGAGCACGGCGTCCGGGTGCCGGCGGCCGTCGATCGCCGCAGCGTCGGTCGAAAGGATCTCGTGTCGGCCCTGGGGAAGAGCAGCCGCGGCATCCAGGGACTGCTCGAGGTCGCGTTCGACCACGGCGGCCGGATTCCGACCCCTTCGGCCTACGTCTGGCGCAACCTGCCGCTCGACGCCGGGCACATCCTGGCGTACTTCGTCGCGCACGAGGGGCATCACCGCGGGCAGATCGTGCTGATCGCCCGGCAGCTCGGGCAGCGCCTGCCGGTCTCGACGACGGGCGGAATCTGGCAGTGGACGCGGCTTTCCCGGGAAACGGGAAAGTGACGAAGGAGGCGGGGACCTCCAGCCGCGTCCGCGCGCTCGTGCCGATGGCCCCGGTCCGGAGCGTCTCGGCGTCCGTCGCGTTCTACCGGCGCCTCGGCTTCGAGATCGAGAACACGTTCACGCCGCCGGGGGAGCAAGAGCCCACGTGGGCCAACCTTTCGTCGGATCGAGCTCAACTCATGGTCGCGCGGGCGGACGGGCCCGTCACGGCGAGTGCGACGTCGGTCCTCTTCTATGTCTACTGCGACGACGTTCCAGGCTTCCGGGCGCGGCTGATCGAGGACGGGATCGAAGCCGGGCCGATCGAGTACCCGTTCTATGCTCCGCGAGGCGAGTTTCGCATCGAGGACCCGGACGGCCGGGTCGTCATGGTGACCCACACGTAGATCGAGGAGGGACCGGATGGCCGCCAAGATCGCCCCATCCCGCCGCAAGCCGAAGGACGAGGCGCGGGCGGTCGTCGCGTGGCTCGAGAAGCACGGCAGCAAGAGCGGGCGGGACGCCATGGCGCGGTACGCCATCCCGTCGGACAAGGCGTTCGGCGTCGGCGGTGGGCGCGCTGAAGAAAGAAGCGAAGCGCCTCGGCCGCAGCCACGAGCTCGCCGCCGCCCTCTGGGAGTCCGGGCTGGTACGAGGCGCGGATGCTGGCGACTTTCGTCGACGAGCCGGAGCGCGTCACGGCGGCCCAGATGGAGCGCTGGTGCCTCGACTTCGACAACTGGGCGATCTGCGACACCGCGTGCTTCGCCCTCTTCGACCGCACGCCGCACGCGTGGGGCAAGGTCGCCGCGTGGGCCGGCCGCCGCGAGGAGTTCGTCAAGCGCACGGCGTTCGCGCTGCTGTGGAGCCTGACGGTGCACGACAAGGAATCCGGCGACGCGCCGTTCCTGCGAGGCCTCGCCCTGATCGAGCGAGGCGCCGCCGACGACCGGAACTTCGTGAAGAAGGCCGTGAACATGGCCCTGCGCGCCGTCGGCAAGCGGAACCCGGCGCTCCACGTCGCCGCGGTGGCGACGTCCCGGCGCCTGGCGGACTCGACGGACGCGACGGCGAGGTGGGTGGGCAAGGATGCGCTGCGGGAGCTCACGGGCCCGGTGGCGCGTCGGTTCGCGGCGCGGCGGGCCCGAGGGAAGGCATAACGACGGATCTCGAGTCCGGCCCGGACGTCGGCGAATGCCGCGATGGGAGACAATGGCGACCTCGATGCTTCGAAAACCGGTCGCCTGCCTCGTGATCGCTTGCCTTTCCTGCGTCCTGACGGCGGTCGGGATCGCGGCGGCACAGGCCCCGGCTCCGGACGGCGCCGGAGCGCGTTACAAGGTCGTGCACGGCTGGCCGGTCCTGCCGCCGGGCGAGCTTCTGGGCGAGGTGACGGGGGTCGGGGTCGATTCGCGCGGCAACGTGGTCGTCTTCCACCGCGCCGGGCGCAAGTGGCCGGCCGACGACATCCTCGACCCGACGCCGATCGCGAGGCCCACGGTCGCCGTCTTCGACGGGCGGTCGGGAGCGTTGCTCGACCGGTGGGGGGCAGACCGCTTCGCGATGCCGCACGGGCTGACCGTCGACGACGGCGACAACGTCTGGGTGACGGACGTGGCTCTGCACCAGGTCTTCAAGTTCTCGAGGCAGGGGAAACCGCTTCTGGCGCTCGGCGAACGCGGCGTGCCCGGCAGCGACGACGCCCATTTCAACCGGCCGACCGACGTGGCCGTGGCGCCCGACGGCACGTTCTACGTCAGCGACGGATATCTCAACACACGTGTCCTGAAGTTCGCCGCGGACGGGACGCTCCTCTTTCAGTGGGGAACGAAAGGGAGCGGTCCGGGCCAGTTCGACCTGCCGCACGGGATCGCGCTCGACCGCGCCGGCCTCGTGTACGTTGCGGACCGGAGCAACGCGCGGGTGCAGGTGTTCGACGGTCAGGGCCGGTACCTGCGCGAGTGGAAGGGGGAGGCCCTGGGCCGGCCGTACGACGTCGCGGTCGGGAAGGACGGCACGGCCTTCGTGGCGGACGGAGGCGACCAGCCGAGCGAGCCGCCGAACCGGTCGGGCGTCGCCGTGGTTCGTCCCGACGGGTCCGTGAGCGAGCGATTCGGACGGTGGGGCAATTACGACGGGCAGTTCGCGCTGGCGCACGACGTCGCGGTCGCGGGCGACGGCTCCGTCTACGTCGGCGACATCATCGGCGCCCGGATCCAGAAATTCGTCGACGCCGCGAAGGCGCCTCGCTGAGGGGCGTCCTCGAAACGAGATCAAGGGGTGACTGATGAAGGGATTCATCCGCTGGAGTTTCGTGCGCCGGGTGCTGCTCGGCGCGGTGCTCGTTCTCGCGGCCATTCAGTTCGTGCCCGTGAATCGGTCGAACCCGCCGGTCGAGACCGAGATCCCGGCGCCTGCGGACGTGCGCGCTGTCCTGCGGCGGGCCTGCTACGACTGCCATTCCAACGAGACCTTCTGGCCCTGGTACAGCCGGGTGGCGCCCGTGTCGTGGCTCGTCGCGCGTGACGTGCGCGAGGGGCGCAAGGAGCTGAACTTCTCGACCTGGAATCGGTACGAGACGAAAAGGCAGTCGAAGAAGCTGAAGGAAACCCGGGAGGAGGTCGCCGAGGGCGAGATGCCTCCCTGGTTCTACGTGATCAACCATCGGGATGCCGTTCTGTCGGCCGGCGACGTGGCGCTCCTGAATGCGTGGGCGCTCGCCGGAGCGCAGGCGCCGCGGTGAGCAGCACAAGGGACCGAAGCGCGGGGACGCCGTAAGCGAGCGCCCGCTCTCCCGCCGCACGGTCCTCGCCGGCCTCGCCGCAGGCTCGGGCGCCGTGCTGCTCGGCACGCTCGACTGCGGGCGGCGGAGCGCCGGGCCCGCGCCGGCGGGCGATCCGGCGCTGCTCGACCTCGCCGAGGCGGCGCGCGCGGTGCGGGGGCGCACGCTCTCCCCGGTCGACCTGACGCGCGCGTGCCTCGAGCGGATCGAGCGGCTCGACCCGCAGCTCAACGCCTTCATCACGGTGACGCCGGAGCGCGCGTTGGCCGCAGCGCGGCGCGCCGAGGCGGAGGTGACGGGCGGGCACTGGCGCGGGCCGCTTCACGGCATCCCGATCGCGTACAAAGACAACGTCGACACGGCCGGCGTGCGCACCACGGCCGCCAGCGAGGTCTTCGCGGACCGCGTCCCGGCCGAGGACGCGGAGGTGGTCCGGCGCCTCGAGGCCGCGGGCGCGGTCTCGCTCGGCAAGCTCAACATGCACGAGTTCGCGATGGGGACGACCTCGGCGATCAGTCACTACGGCGCGGTGCACAACCCGTGGGACCTCGACCGCGTGGCCGGCGGCTCCTCGGGCGGCTCGGGTGCCGCCGTGGCGGCGGGCCTGTGCTTCGGGTCGGTCGGCACCGACACGGGCGGGTCGATCCGCATCCCCGCGGCCTGCTGCGGGATCGTCGGCTTGAAGCCCACCTTCGGCGTCGTGAGCGCGCGCGGCACCGTCCCGGTGTCGCAGTCCTTCGACCACGTCGGACCGCTGTGCCGCACCGTCGAGGACGCGGCGCTGATGTTCCGGGCGATGACGAGCCATCCGGTGGCGGCGCAGTGCGACCCGGCGGTTCTTCCGGCGATCGCCGGCCTGCGCCTCGGCGTGCTCCACACGACCGGCGGCGTCTGCGACTCGCACGTCGAGCCCGAGGTCGCGGCCGCCGTGGCTGTTGCGATCGAGGTCCTCCGGCCGCTCGTCGGCGAGATTCGCGAGTCGGCGCTGCCGATGCCCGACCTCGGGGGCCTGATCGACGCGGAGGCGTACGCGTTTCACCGGCCGCACCTCGAGGCTTCGCCGGAGAAGTACGATCGGCGGACCCGCGACGACGCCGCCTCCGCGCGCGAGGTCCCGGAGGCCGCCGCGGCGGAGTTGCGCCGCCGCCTCGAATTGCATCGCTCCTCGGTCCACGAAGCGTTCGCGCTCGTCGACCTCGTGATCCTGCCGACGCTGCCGGGCCTGCCGATGCCGATTCGGGAGGCGATCGACCCCTTCGGGCTGCCGGCCTGCACGTTCGGGTTCAGCCTCGGCGGCTTGCCGGCGATCTCGGTGCCGTGCGGCTTCTCCCGCTCGGGCCTGCCGATCGGGCTTCTCATCGGGGGGCCGCCGTTCTCGGAGCCGCGCGTCCTCGCCCTCGCGCTGGCGTACGAGCGGGCGACGCCGTGGCACCTGCGCCGCCCGCCCCTGTGGAACGCCGATGTTCCGGTCTAGCGGCTACTGGTTCGCCGCGCTTCTCGTCGCGGCCGGCTTCGCGTTCTGGCCGCTCTACCTGTCGCGGCTGAACGAGGACATCGACCCGTACACGCACTTCCACGCCGTCGTCGCCACGGCCTGGTGCGTGCTGCTGATCGTCCAGCCGTTTCTGATCCGCGCGGGGCGACGGGACCTTCACCGGAAGGTCGGCGCCTCTCCCTCATCGCTCCGCTCGTCCTCGTCGCTTCGACGCTGCTGGCCAGCCAGCGCTTTCGCGCGATGGACGAGACGAAATTCGCAGCGGAGGCCGCGAACCTCTACCTGCCTCTGCAGGCCATCGTTCTCTTCGGCCTCGGCTACGCCCTCGCGATGGTCTGGCGCAAGACACCCGCGCTCCACGCGCGCTTCATGATCGCGACGGGTCTCGTGCTGATCGATCCCGTCGTGGGCCGGCTGATCGGCTTCTACGGGCCGCCGCTCCCGCATCCGCTCGTCAACCAGGCGATCACGTACGGCTTGACGGACACGATCCTCCTCGCTCTCCTGTGGCGGCCGCGCATGCCGCCCCGGCAGCGCCGCCTCTTCGCCGTCGGGGCGGCGGCGTTCCCGCTCGTGCACCTGGGCTGGTTCACGCTCGCGCAGAGCCCCGCGTGGGTGCCCTTCGCCGCCTGGTTCCGGGCCCTTCCCCTGACCTGAGGAGGGGCCCCGGGTTCGCGTTATCGTTCCCCCGCCGGCGCGCCGGCGAGGGAGGATGGACGATGAACCCGCTTCAGAAGGTGATCGACTTCATCGAGAGGCTTCGGGCCGCCGACATCGCGTTCCGGCTCGACAGCGTCCGCGAGGCCGTCATGGTCGAGGTCATGGTTCCCGGAGAGCACTGGGAGGTGGAGTTCTTCCCGGACGGGCACGTGGAGGTCGAGGTCTACGGCAGCGCGGGGCTCGAGGACGAGGCGTCGCTCGAGCGGCTGTTCGCGGAGAGCGCGGCGGAGTAGGCCGCGCCCACCCGGGCGCTTTCGCAATAGGATCGCCGGGGCGAGGAGGCGAGCGTGCCGAATCCTTTTCCGACCCACGTCGAGAACATCGACCCGATCCTCCGTGTCGAGGACATGGCGAGGAGCCTGGCGTACTACGTGAACGTCCTCGGGTTCGAGAAGGCGCCCTGGGGCGACGGCGACTTCACGTACGTCGGCCGGGACGATCGAGGCCTCTATCTCTGCCGAGGCGGCCAGGGCAACGGCGGCGCGTGGGTCTGGGTCGGCGTCGAGAACGTGCGGGCGCTGCACCAGGCGTACCGGGAGCGGGGCGCGGTCATCCGCCTCGAGCCGAAGAACTTCCCGTGGGCCCTCGAGATGCAGGTCGAGGACCCCGACGGCAACGTGCTGCGATTCGGGTCGGATCCCGAGGAGGAAGCATGAGACCGAACGTTTGGACCCTCGTTGTCGCGTTGATGTTGCCCGCCGTTCTCGCGGGACAGGAGAAGCCGCGAGGCCGGGAGCTCGGCATTCCATTTTCCGGCAAGACGGGCGCGAACAACGCGATCACGGACGTGCCGGGTGTGGCCGTCGGCCACGTGACGCTCATCTCGGGCGAAGGGAAGGTCGTGCCGGGCGAGGGCCCCGTGCGCACGGGCGTCACGGCCATCCTCACGCGGCCGAAGGGCGACTGGGACTTCGTCATGGCGGCGACGTTCAACCAGAACGGCAACGGCGACATGGCGGGCGTCAACTGGATCGAGGAGTCGGGCTTTCTCGAGGGGCCGATCCTGCTCACGGGAACGCACAGCGTCGGCACCGTGCGCGACGCGGCGATCCAGTGGGAGATCGCGCGCGGGCGGGAGTTCGAGTTCACGTACCCGATCGTCTCGGAGACCTTCGACTCGCTGAGTGATTCCACCGGCCAGCACGTCAAGCCCGACCATGCGTGGGCGGCGCTGGACGGCGCAAAGCCCGGCCGCGTGGCCGAAGGCGCCGTGGGCGGCGGCACCGGCATGATCTGCAACGGGTTCAAGGGCGGGATCGGAACGTCGTCCCGGGTCGTCGCCGAGAAGGACGGCCCGTCCTACGTGGTGGGCGTGCTCGTGCAGTGCAACTACGGCGGCGATCTGCAGATCCTGGGCGCGCCGGTCGGCCGGGAGATCACGGACCTGAAGGCGTGCCTGGCGATCGAGGGGCCGCCCACGCGGAGCTGGCTCGGAGACCTTCCCCGCTGCGGGGCGCCGGCGAAGTCGGGAGCCCGCGGCATCGACGCGGCGGAGGCGGCGGAGGAGCTCGGGCGCGGCTCGATCGTCGTCATCGTGGCGACGGACGCGCCGCTGCTGCCCACGCAGCTCGAGCGGCTCGCCAAGCGTGTCGGCATGGGCCTGGGAAGGCTGGGAAGCTGGGCGGGGAACCAGTCCGGCGACCTCTTCCTGGCGTTCTCGACCGCGAACCGCTCGACCGCGGAGGACAAGGGCGAGAAGTCCGTGCGGATGTTGCCGAACGACAGCCTCAATCCGTTCTTCCGCGCCACGATCGACGCCACGGAAGAGGCGGTCGTCAACGCCATGCTCGCGGCCGACACGATGACCGGCGCCGACGGGCTCCGCGTCTACGGGCTCCCGGGCGATCGCGTCATGGCGGCGCTGCGCAAGTACGGGCGGGTGCCGGCGCCGGCGACGCGATGACGCCTCACGCCAGGGGCGTCTTCGAGGTGAAGATCGTCCCGCAGGCACCGGACGAGAAATTCGGCGACCCGACGATCGGCCGGATGGCACTCGACAAGCTGTACCGCGGCGACCTCGAGGCAACGAGCCGGGGCGAGATGCTCGCCGCCATGACCGCGGTCAAGGACTCGGCCGGCTACGTCGCGCTCGAGCGGGTCGACGGAACGCTCGCCGGCCGCAAGGGCACCTTCGCGCTGCAGCACTCGGGGACGATGGACCGCGGGAGACCCTCGCTGAAGGTCGGCGTGGTGCCGGATTCCGGAACGGGGCAGCTCGAGGGCATCGCCGGCTCCATGACGATCACGATCGAAGGCGGCAGGCACTTCTACGAGCTCGACTACACGCTGCCGGCGGAGGGGCGCTGATACGATGCGCCGGATGAAAATCGGCGCGGCGAAGACCTTCCCGGCGTGGCTCGCGGCCGCGTGCATCGCGCTCGCGTGCGCCTGCTCGAGCGCTCCTCCCGCGCAGCTCGGCGTCGTGCGCGGCGTCGCGGTCGACACCGACGGCAACGCCCTGCCGGGGATCACGGTCTCGCTGCGGGCACCGGACGGCAAGCTCGTCCAGACGGTGACGACGGGGGTGGACGGCTCCTACAACTTCCCGGCGGTGCCGGTGGGGAGCTACCAGGTCCTCAGCACGTTCGCCGGCTACACGACGCCGTCGCCGCTCGACGCGAAGGTGACGCCGTCGGGCCTCGCGTACCTGCCGAAGCTCGTCCTCGCGCCGCCGCAGTAGGCGGAAGCGGGACCGTCCCGCCTCCGCCACGCGAGCGAGCCGCTATTTCGTGTACTTCCAGGACCCCTTCCACTTGTTCGCCTGGCGCCCGTCCTTCCAGGCCGCGCTCGGCTCGTAGGTGCCGCCGCCCTCGACGGTGACCCACTTCCCGGTCCCGCCCATGAAGCCCCAGCGACCCGCGTTGCCCTCGGAGCGCCACCAGAAGAAGGCGACGTCGCCGTCGTTGTCGACGGAGTCACAGCTGCCGCCCGAGCGGACGGGCTTGCCGTCCTTGGCGACGACCGCGGTTCCCTTGCACACCATGCTGGCCAGCCGGAGCGGGTTCGACGGATCGTCCGCCGTGATGAAGCCGTTGAAGGTCATGCGATTCACGGTCGTTCCGTCCGCCAGCGTGAAGGTCTCCTCGATCTTCGGGACGAACATGTTGCTTCCCGAGCCCTTGATCTCCTGAGCGGAGAGACCCGAAGCGATCAGAATCAGACCCAAGAGCGCGACCCCGAGGTAGACCCGAGTTCTTGGCGACATCTTGGCTTCCTCCCTGAGGCGGATAGTAGTCCTTGCTGCGGCGGCTCGCCCGGAATCGGGCACCCCCGTCGTAGGGGCGGGGCTTGTCCCCGCCCCGCTTCGCCACAAAGACACGAGAGCGGGCGGCCACAAGGGCCGCCCCTACGACCGAGCATCCCCGGGCTTCGCTACTGGATCTCCAGGGAATCCTTGCCCGGCTGGCGGTCGCCCCCCTTGTCTCCTCCGGGGCTTGTAGGCGCGGGAGTGCAGCGCCAAGCCCGCGCGGGTCGCGGTGGTAGCTTGACGGCGTGCGAGTCGCGATCTTCGGGGCGAGCGGGATGGTCGGCGGCGGCGTCCTGCTCGAGTGCCTCGACGACCCGCGCGTCGAGTCGGTGCTCGTCGTGGGCCGGAGAAGCTGCGGCGTCCGCCACGCGAAGCTGACCGAGGTCCTCCACCCGGACTTCTTCGACTTCGCACCCATCCAGGCGCGCTTTTCCGGTCTCGATGCCTGCTTCTTCTGCCTCGGCGCTTCGGCGGCGGGCCTCTCCGAGGCGGAGTACACGCGACAGACCTTCGATCTCACGCTCGCCGCCGCGAGGTCGATGGTCGAGGTCGCCCCGCGGCTGACGTTCGTCTACGTCTCGGGCGCCGGAACCGATTCGACCGGGCGGGGGCGCGTGATGTGGGCGCGCGTGAAGGGCCGGACGGAGAACGCGCTGCTCGCCCTGCCGTTCGCCGGCGCGTACATGTTGCGCCCGGGCTTCATCGAGCCGATGCGGGGCGTGCGCTCGGGCACCCGGCTCTACCGGGCGTTCTACGTCGCGTTCGGGCCGCTGCTTCCCCTCGCCCGGCGGCTGTTCCCGCGCCAGATGACGACGACCGTCGCCGTCGGCCGCGCGATGATCCGACTGGCGGAGTCCGGCGACGCGAAGACGATTCTCGGCCCCGAGGACATCAACCGCCTGGCGGCCGGGCGGGGAGGACCAACGTGAAGACCGCATTCGGCATGGTTCTGATCGGGCTGCTCTCGCTCCCGGGCGCGAGCGTGGCGCAGGCGGCCGCGGACGACGAACGGGAAGTCCGCTCCGCCGAGGAGCGGCACCGCGCGGCCTTCCTGGCCCGCGACCTGGCCGCGCTCGAGGCAATGCTCTCCGACGACTTTGCCGTCAACAGCCCCCGGAACACGGTGATACAGAAGAAGCCGCTGCTCGAGCTCGTCCGCGGCGGCGCGCTGGCGTTGTCGTCGTACGAACAGCAGATCGATCTCGTCCGCCGGTACGGCGACGTCGTCGCGGTGATGGGCGGCGACACCGTCACGTACGTCACGCCGTCCCCGAACGCGGGGCAGACGCAGCGGCGGCGCTTCACCGACCTTTGGCGGCAGCAGGGCGGCCGATGGGTCCTGATCGCGCGGCAGGCCGGTATCATCTGCCCGTGACGCTGCCGGGCCCCGTGCCGGATCGCCGTCCGTGAGCGCGCTCGCCGCCGCGATGTGGGGCGGGCTCGCCGCCGCCTCGCTTCTGCTGGGAGCCGCGCTGGCCCTGCGGTGGGACCTCTCGGAGCGCCTGACGGGCGCCGTGATGGGGTTCGGGTCCGGAGCGCTCATCTCGAGCATCGCCTACGAGCTCGTGCCGGAGTCGCAGATGCACGGCGTCGCGCGGGGAATGGGCCTGGCGTTTGCCGCGGGAGCCCTGGTCTTCTTTCTGGCCGACTGGGCGATCGACCGGAAGGGCGGCGCCGAGCGCAAGAAAATCAAGGCGAAGCCGGGCGAGGGATCGGGCACCGCGATCTTCCTCGGGACGCTGCTCGACGGCGTGCCCGAGTCGCTCATCCTGGGCATGGGCCTCGCCACGGGCGGCGCGATCAGCGTCGCGTTCCTGACGGCGGTCTTCGTGTCGAACGTGCCGGAAGGTGTCGCGGGAACCCGGTCGCTCGTGGCCTCGGGGCACTCGCCCCGCCGGGTCGTCGGGATGTGGGCGTCGCTCGTGGTCGCGTCGGCGGCCGCGGCGGCGCTCGGCTACGGGATCGTGCAGTCGGTCCCGGCGGCCGACGGGCGGTACGCCAAGGCGTTCGCGGCGGGCGCCGTCCTGACGATGCTGTCGGACGTCATGATGCCGGAGGCCTTCGAGCACGGCGGGAAGATCGTGGGACTGCTCGCGACGCTCGGCTTCCTGACGGCCGCGGTGCTGTCGGTGATGGAGTAGCGGCATGACTTCGCGCGGCGCCGCCCGGGCCGTGACTCTTCTCGATCGCGTGCGCGCTGGCGACGCTCGTCGGCGCCGCGAAGCCGGCGCCCGAGCCGCCGTCTCCGCCGCGCTTCGAGGTCGCGCTCGAGGAAGCCTGGATCCCGATGAAGGACGGCGTGCGCCTGGCGGCCGACATCTGGCGTCCGAAGGGGGCCGGGTCCGGCGAGCGGTTCCCCGTGCTCCTCGAGTACCTGCCCTACCGCAAGACCGAGGCGCGCGGCGGGAACCATGCGTTCTACGCGTACTTCGTCAAGCGCGGCTACGTCGTCGCGCGCGTCGACATCCGCGGCACGGGCAACAGCGAAGGCACGCTCATTCCCTACGAGTACAGCGAGATCGAACAGCGCGACGGAGAAGAGGTCATCGCGTGGCTCGCGCGGCAGCGCTTCTCCAGCGGCAACGTCGGGATGTTCGGCATCTCGTGGGGCGGGTTCAACTCGATCCACATGGCGATGCGGCGGCCGCCGGCCCTGAAGGCGATCATCGCGGTCGACGCGACCGACGACCTCTACCAGGACGACGTCCACTTCATGGACGGCATGATCCACGTGGACTCGTGGGAGATGAGCCAGGACCTCGCCAACGCCATGCCCGGCGCCCCGGAGTACCGGATCGACGAAGCCTACTTCCGGGACCGCTTCGACCAGCCGCCCTGGATGCTGACGTACAAGCGCCAGCAGCGCGACGGGCCGTTCTGGGACCGCACGGGCCTGAAGACCCGCTACGACGCGATCCGGATCCCGACCTTCGTCATCGGCGGCTGGTACGACGGCTACCGCGACAGCGTGCCGCGGATGCTCGAGCACATGAAGGCGCCGGTCAAGGCGATCGTCGGCGCGTGGAACCACACGTACCCGGACCAGCCGTACCCGAAGCCCGGCTTCGACTGGCGGCGCGAGGCGCTGCGCTGGTACGACCAGTGGCTGAAGGGGAAGGACACGGGGATCATGGAGGAGCCGCGCCTGGCGGTGTACGTGCGGCAATGGCATCCGCCGGGTCCCTACCTCGACTTCGCTCCGGGGCAGTGGCGCTACGAGGAGGGCTGGCCGGTCGCGCGGATCCGGGATCGCGTCCTCTATCCGCGGCCGGACCGCTCGCTCTCCGAGGAGGCGCCCGCCGCGGCGTCGGCGGAGCTCCGTTACGTGCCGACGACGGGGGTCGAGGCCGGCGGCCCGGTCATGTGGTTCGGCGACGTCGCGCCCGACCAGCGGCCGACCGATGCCTTCAGCCTCGTCTACGAGACGCCTCCGCTCGAGGAGGAGGTCGAGATTCTCGGGCTTCCGAAGGCGCTCCTCGCAGGTGTCCGCCGACGCGCCGCTCGCCCACTGGTTCGCGCGCGTCAACGACGTGGCCCCCGACGGCACGGTGACGCTGGTCGCCAACGCCGGGCAGAACGGGGCGCACCGCGAGTCCGCGCGGGAGCCGAAGGCGCTGGAGCCGGGCAAGCGGTTCCCGCTCGAGATCGAGCTCCACTTCACCTCCTGGGTGTTCCCGAAGGGCCACCGCATCCGCTTCGCCGTCTCGAACGCGCAGTGGCCGATGATCTGGCCGACACCCTACGCGATGACGACGAAGCTCTTCATGGGGCCCGAGGGCACGCGCCTGGTCCTGCCGGTCGTGCCCCCGGCCGAGCGGCCGCGGCCCGACTACCGGCCGATCGAGCCGCGCGATTCCCGGTGGCCGGGCTACGAGACGCTCGACACCGGCACGCCCTCCGGCTACGGCGAGATCGAATCGGTCGATCGCAACCCGCGCACGGGCAAGGCGAAGGTCGTCGCGACGTCGACGAGCGCCAGCCGCATGCCCTGGGGCGAGGAGCACAACACCGAGTCGATCACGCACGAGGCCGAGGACGGCGACCCGGCGAAGACGTCGGTCCGCGGCGAGTACATGACCGAGGTCAGGCTCCCGGACCGCACGCTCCGGTGGGAGTGCGTCGTCGTCCTTTCGGAGCGACCGCGAGAACTTCTACTATTCGGGCGTGCGGAAGCTCAAGAAGGACGGCGTGCTCGTGCGCGAGAAGAGCTGGGAGCAGACGATCCCGCGGGATTTCCAGTGACGGCGGCCGGGCGGCTCGCTGCCCGACGTTCGCTGGGCGAGGTGGTCCGGCGGCGCGGGCCTCGTGGCGCTCGCAAGCTACATATCGCTGATGGCGCTGCCGGCGCCGCCGCCGATCCAGGCCCTCCTCGTCTTCGGTTTCGCCTTCGGCCTGACGATCGCGAGCATCGGCCTCCATCTCGGGGTGACCCACGCCGTCGCTCCGCGGATCGGGCTCGTCGCGGCGGTCGCCAACACGGTCGCCGCCGGAGAGCTCGCGGCGATGCTCCTCGTGCAGATGGCGGTCAAGGCGGCCGTCCCGAGGCCCGATGCGGCCTTCACGGCGATCTGGCTCGGCCTCGACGTGGCGTGGGACCTCTTCGTCGGCGCCGGGACGGTGCTCTTCGGCCTGGCGCTCTGGCGGCATCCCCGGTTCCGTCCGCTGACGGCGGGAGGCGGGATCCTGGTCGGGCTCCTTCTGCTCGTCCTCAACATCGCGACCTTCCCGGTCCCGCCGGCCGAGGCCGGCTTCTTCGACGCCGGGCCGTTCGTGGGGCTCTGGTACGTGATCCTGTCCGCGCGGGTGCTGCTGGTGGCCCTCCGCGAGCCCGTGCCCGGAGCCTCGTCCGCCGGCTGAGAGCCTGCCCGGCGTTGGTCGTTCCCGACGGCCTGTGACAGACTCGCGGGCACTTCGGCGTCTCCCGACGCCGCTCTCGTTGATGCGTCCGAACGCGGACGCAGGAGGTACGCGATGCCCACCCGGCGTTTTTCCACGGGTCTTCTCATCCTTTCCCTGATCGCGATCGCAGGAGTCGCCTCGGCCCAGACCTGGAGCGCGGACCAGCAGGAGATCTGGCGGGTCGAGCAGCAGCAGTGGCAGATGAGCAAGGACAAGGACATCACCTGGATCGAGAAGCTCGTCCACCCGAACATCAGCGCCTGGGAGGTCGGCCGCCCGGCGCCGCAGAACAAGGCCAGCCTGACGCGGTGGGCCCGCTTCACCGACGCCAGCGGAACGATCCTGGAGCAGGAGATCTTTCCGATCTCCATCACGGTCACCGGCAACGTCGCCGTCGCCCAGTACACGTACATGACCGTGCGCGAGAACTACAAGAAGGACCGCGAAGCCGCGACGGGCCGCTGGACGGACGTCCTGATCAAGGAAGGCGGACGCTGGATGTTCATCGGGTGGGCCGGCGGCGACGACCCGAAGAAGTAGTCGATTTCGGATCAGGAAGGAGGGCGCATGAAGAACAAGTTCTTCCTCGGGTGGATCGCCGTGTTCGTGGTGTGGATGGCGGGCAGCGTCGTAGTGCACGGCATGCTCCTGCGCGACGACTACCTGAGCCTGCCGAACCTCTTCCGGCCGGAGGCCGAGGCGCAGAAGTACTTCCCGCTGATGATCCTGGCGCACGTCGTGATGGCGGGCGCCTTCGTCTGGATCTACTCCCGCGGCATCGAGCCGAAGCCGTGGCTCGCCCAGGGGATTCGCTTCGGGATCGCCGTCGCGCTGATGGCGGCCATTCCCGTGTACACGATCTACTACGTCGTGCAGCCGATGCCGGGAATGCTGGCGGTCAAGCAGATGGTCGGCGACGGGATCCTGCTCCTGATCGTCGGCGCCGTCGCGGCGTTCGTCTATCGGTCGGCGCCCGCGAGGGCGTGAGTGGGGCGCCGGGTGTCCGGGTCGCACCCGACGCCATCGGAGTGCCAGAAAGTCCCGGTGTGCCGCCGAGGCGCGCTCTCCTGAGGGCGCGCCCTTCGCGGCGTTAGGATCGCGGGCGGTGATGACGCTCGCCTTCGCGAAAATCGCGACGCTGTCGGTGCTTCTCGGCGCCGCCGAACCTGCGGGCGCCGAGGCAGAGGTCCTCGCGCGCGTGGACGCCTTCGCAACGGCGTTCGAGGCCGCGGACACCGTGGCCCTCGATTCGATCCTCACCGAGGACTACGTTCATTGCAACTCGGACGGCTCGAAGCTCGGGCGCGAGGCCTGGCTGACCTGGCTCGCCTCGCGCAAGGCCGAGATCGCGGCCGGACAGTTCCGGTGGAACCGGTACCGCAACATCGAGGTCGAGATCCGGGTCCACGGCGACGCGGCGATCGTCACGGGGATCAACGAATCGAGCGGCGTGCGCAACGGCCAGCCGTTCCAGAGCCGGCTGCGGTTCACGCAGGTCTGGGTCCGCGGTCCGTCGGGCTGGCGGCGCGCCGCGTTTCACGACAGCCGCATCGCGAACCCCTGAACGCCGGGATAGGAGGGACCATGAGCCTGGCGATTCTGTTCACGCTCGTCTCCGCCGCCGCGGCCGGCTCGCCGGAGGAGGAGATCATCCGCGCGCTCGGCCAGTACCACGCGGGCCTCGAAGCGGGCGACACCTCCCGGGTGCTCGAGGTGCTCGGCCCGACCTACTTCATGGCGGACGAGAGGACGACGGGCGGCGAGCGTCTGAGAGCCCACATGTTCCTCACGGGCGACAAGCTCCAGCGCTGGCCGAAGAATTTTCTCGAGCAGGCCGGGCCCTATCGCAACGCGTTCGAGACGATCTCGGTGAGCGTGCGGGGCGACGCCGCGGTGGTCCTGACGCGCGACACCGGGAGCAACCGCGTCCGACGGTGGCGCAACGAGGAGTCGGCGTGGCTGCTCGGCTCGAGCGGTGGCCGCTGGCGGATCGTGGGTTACGTGGTCCGTGACATCCAGCTCCCGGAGGGGACGCCCTGATCGACCTCGGCGGCAATCTCGCGATCCTCCTGGTCCGGGAGCTCGGGGGCTTCGAGAGGGAGCTCGGTCTCTTTCCGGACGACGAAGCCGTGTGGAAGACGGCGCCCGGGCTGCCGAACTCGGCGGGCAACCTGGCGCTCCACGTGGCGGGCAACCTCCAGCACTATGTCGGGGCCGTGCTGGGCGGCACGGGGTACGTCCGCAACCGCGAGCTCGAGTTCGCCCGGCGGTCCGGGCCGCGCGGCGACGTCCTGGCCGAGCTTCGCCGGGCATCGGGGGTCGTCGACTCGGTCCTGCGCGGGTTGCCGGCCAAACGCTTCGAAGCCGAGTATCCCGAGGCCCTCGACGGCCTGCGGCTCTCCACGGACCGCTTCCTCATGCACCTGTCCGCGCACGCGGCGTTTCACCTCGGGCAGGCCGGCTATGTGCGGAGGGCCGTGACGGGGGACCCCCGGTCGAGCGGACCGGTGCCGCTGCGGGCGTTGACCCCGTAGCGCCCCGTCTGCGAAATAATCCCGCGGCAGTTTCGGGAGGTGACGCATGGCGAGGTATCGGGGCGCGTTGCCGCAGCTGGACGGCAGCCTGTTCGTGAGCGACGGCGGAATCGAAACGACGCTCATCTTCCAGGAGGGCCTCGAGCTCCCGTCCTTCGCGGCCTTTGATCTCCTGAAGAGCGGGGAGGGCGAGACGGCCCTGCGCAGGTACTTCCGGACTTACGCCGCGCTCGCGCGCCGCATGGGGGCGGGGATCATTCTCGAGAGCGCGACCTGGCGCTCCAACCCGGACTGGGGTGCGCGGCTCGGCTACTCGCGCGAGGCGCTCGCGGAGGCGAACCGCAAGGCGATCCGGCTTCTGGAAGAGATCCGGGAGGAGGTCGAGAACGAGAGGACACGGGCCGTCATCAGCGGATGCGTCGGGCCGCGCGGCGACGGATACGACCCCGGGAAGACCATGTCCGAGAACGAAGCCGAGAGCTATCACGCCGAGCAGATCGGGACCTTCGCGGGCACGGCCGCGGACATGGTCACGGCGATCACGATGACGACCGCCGAGGAAGGGATCGGCGTCGCGCGGGCCGCGCGGCGGGCGGGAATGCCGGCCGCGATCTCCTTCACGGTCGAAACGGACGGGAGGCTGCCGACCGGACAGCCGCTTTCCGCCGCGATCGAGCGGGTCGACGCCGCGACCGACGCGTACCCCGCGTACTACATGATCAACTGCGCGCATCCCTCGCACTTCGAGGGCGTGCTCGCGCCGGGCGAGCCCTGGGTCGAGCGGATCCGGGGCCTGCGGACAAACGCCTCGGCCAGGAGCCACGCGGAGTTGAACGAGTCCGCCGAGCTCGACGCGGGCGACCCGGTCGCGCTCGGCGCGGACCACGCGCGCCTCAAGGCGAGGTTCCCGCGGATCAACGTCCTGGGCGGCTGCTGCGGGACCGACGACCGGCACGTGGAGCAGATGGCCCGCGCGTGCGCTCCGCTCTTCCGGTAAACGGATGCGCGCGACCGGCACCCGGTACTTCGCGAGCGCGGCCGAATTCGGACGGTGGCTCGAGAAGCGCCACGCGGCGAAGACGGAGCTCTGGGTCGGCTTCCACAAGAAGCACACGGCCCGGCCGAGCCTGACGTGGCCGGAATCCGTGGACGAGGCGCTCTGCCACGGGTGGATCGACGGGATCCGCAAGCGCGTCGACGAGGCGCGGTACACGATCCGGTTCACGCCCCGCAAGCCCGGCAGCATCTGGAGCGCCATCAACATCCGCCGTGCCGAGCAGCTCATCGCGGATGGGAAAATGCGGCCGCGGGGACTCGATGCGTTCCGGGCCCGCCGCGAGGATCGCGCGCGCGTCTACTCCTACGAGCAGGGCGGCCCGAAGCTTTCCGCCGGCCAGGAGCGGCGGCTTCGGGCCAACGCGAAGGCCTGGAAATTCTTCCGCTCGCGATCCGACGCATATCGGCGCACGGCGAGCTGGTGGGTCGTCAGCGCGAAGAGGGAGGAGACGCGCGACAAGCGTCTCGAGGTGCTGATCGCGTGCTCCGAGCGGGAGGAGCCGATCCCGGCGCTCCCGCGCGCCCCGGAAAAGCGGAGACCGAAATGAAGCCGAAGATCGCGTATCTCGGGCCGTGCCTGGCGGGCCCGTGACGCCGGCGGAGCTCGCCGCCGCGGCCGACGAGAACCTCGCGGCGCACTTCACGTGGGTCCAGCGGCGGACGGCGGGGATGCGGGCGCGCCTGCGCGAGGACCTGGTGCTGACCGAGTGCGGGATGCCTTGCGACACGTTCAGCGCGGTTTGCCGGGCGCGGCTGTCGCCGGCGGCGGCGCCGGCGAGAATCCGGGAAGCGATCGCGTGGTTCGAAGGGCGGCCGTTCTCGTGGTGGGTCGGGCCGGCCGACGAGCCCGGCGACCTCGGCGCGCTCCTCGAGGCCGCGGGGCTCGCCGCGTCGGAGACGGAGGTCGCGATGGCGGCGGAGCTCTCGCGGCTGCGCCCGGTCGACACGGAGCCGGACGGCCTCGAGATCCGCCGGGTCGCGACACCGGAGCGGCTCGCGGACTTCGCGCGCATCAACGCGGCCAACTGGTCGCCGCCGGATCCCTACGTGATCCGCTTCTACGAGCTCGCGGCGCCGGCGTTGCTTTCTCCCGGCTGCCCGTTGCGGCTCTACGTCGGATACAGGGGCGGCGAGGCGGTCGCGGCGGCGGAGATGACGGTCGCCGGCGGGGTCGCCGGTCTCTACGGCATTTCCACCCTCCTCGCGCACCGCAAGCACGGCTACGGATCGGCCATGACGGCGCGGCCGCTGCTCCAGGCGAGGGACGAGGGTTTCGAGACGGCCGTGCTCCAGGCTTCGGCGGACGGCGCGGGCGTTTATGCAAGACTCGGGTTCGAGCGATTTGGCGGCATCACGGAGTACAAGCCCCGGGCGGCGTGAGCGCCCGGCGCAAGGAGGATCGAGTGGCCGAGCTCAAGACGAAGAAAACCGATGCGAGCCCTGCGGCGTTTCTCGACGGGCTCGGCGACCCGCAGGCGCGCAGGGATGTGAAGTTTCTCGTCCGCCTGATGAAGGCCGCGACCGGGGCCAAGCCGAGGATGTGGGGCTCCTCGATCGTCGGCTTCGGCGACTGGCGCTACAAGTACGCGAGCGGCCGCGAGGGCGACTGGTTCGTGATGGGCTTCTCGCCGCGCAAGTCCGGCCTGACGCTGTACCTGATGGGGGGCCTCTCGGGCATCGCCCCGCTGCTCGCCAGGCTCGGGAAACACAAGACCTCGATGGGCTGCCTGTACATCCGGCGGCTCGAGGACGTGGACGGGAAGGTGCTCGAGAAGATCGTCCGCCGCGCGGCGGACCTCGCCAAAAAGCGCAAGGCCCAAGACGGCGCGTAGGCCGACCGGATCGGGGAGGGCCGCGGGATACGATCGCGGTCCTCGGGAGGACTTTCATGGGCCGCATCGCCGACCGTCTCCGCGCGCTGTCGATCGAGCTGCCGAAGCCGAGCGAGCCGGGCGCGAACTACGTGCCGTGGGTCCGCACCGGTAACCTGATCGTCCTCGGCGGTCAGCTCTCGCAGTGGAACGGCGAACGGCGCTTCATCGGGAAACTCGGCCGCGAGTTCGGCGTCGAGGAGGGGAGGCAGGCCGCGCGTCTCTGCGCCCTGAACCTGATCGCCCACCTGCAGGACGGCCTCGGCGGGGACCTCGACCGCGCCGTGCGCTGCGTTCGGGTCGGCGGGTTCGTCAACTCGACGCCGGATTTCGTGAACCAGCCCCAGGTCGTCAACGGCGCCTCGGACCTCTTCGTCGAGGCCTTCGGGGAGGCGGGCCGGCACGCGCGGGCGTCGGTCGGCGTCGCCGTGCTGCCCTACGACGTCGCGGTGGAGGTCGAGGCCACGTTCGAGGTTCGGTAGGACCGGCCTCCGGATATCCTGTCGCGATGAAGACCATGTCGCGCCGAAGCGCGGACGAGCTCCAGACCATCCCCGGCGTCGGGCCGAGCATCGCCCGGGACCTGCGCTCGCTCGGAATCGAGCGCGTGGCGCAGCTGAAGGGTCGCAGCCCCGATCGTCTCTACGCCGAGCTCAACCGGAAGACGGGAGTGCGCCAGGACCGGTGCCTGCTGTACGTCTTCCGGTGCGCCGTGTATTTCGCGAGCGCCCCGCGGAGGCAGCCGGACCTGCTGAAGTGGTGGAACTGGTCGGACGCGCGCCTGGCCGGGGCAAAGCGTTCATGAGCGGGCTGTCCGCCCGCCGGTTCGCGGGGATGTTGCTGCTCGGGTGCGCGACGCTCGAGGGCGCGCAGGCGCCGGCGCCCGCGCGGCTGCCGAGCGTCGCCCTGCCGCCGGAGCTCGCCCGGGTCCTCACGGACTACGAGGCCGCCTGGCGCGCGAAGGACGCCGCGGCGCTCGCCCGCCTCTTTGCCGAGGACGGGTTCGTGCTGTCCCGCGACAAGCCGCCCGTGCGCGGCCGGGCGGCGATCGAGAAGGCTTACGCCGGGGCGGGAGGGCCGCTCGCCCTGCGCGCCTTCGCCTTCGCGGTGGAGGGCTCGGTCGGCTACATCATCGGCGGCTACGCGGCCCGCGCGGGCGAGCCGGACGACGGCAAGTTCACGCTGACGCTGAAGAAGGGCCCCGACGGGAAGTGGCTGATCATGTCCGACATGGACAACGGGAACCGGCCCCCGCGGTGAGACTCTCGGCGGAGGCGCGCCCCGGCAGGCCGGAGGAGCTCGTGCGGGTGAGCGAGCGGCTGCTCTCGGCGATCGTCGGGCGGGACGCGGCCGTCCTCGAGGAGCTCCTCGACCCGGAGTTCGCGCACTTCGACGGCTCGGGCGGCAAGACGGCGCGCGCCGATTTCATCGCGCAGGTCCTCGGCTCGACGTACTCGGTCGTCCACGCGGGCTTCGAGAACCTGTCGGTCGACGTCGTCGGCGAGTTCGCGGTGGTCAACGGCGTGCAGCGGGCCGAAGTCGCCCTCGGCACGGGCGAGCGGCTCGTGTCGCGCGGCGCGTTCACGGACGTCTTCGTCGCGTCGGAAGGCGGGTGGCGGATCCGGGTCGCCCGATCGGTCGAGCTCGATGGCTAGGGCGGGCGGAGGCCGGACGCGCCGGCGCATCCTGATCGCGCTCGCGATCCTCGTTCGTCCTGTCGCCGCTGGCGTTCCTCGGGCTCTACCGGTTCGCGGCGAAGAAGGCCCTCTCGGGCCCGTTGCTGCGCGCAGAGATCAACCGCAAGCCTGAGGACCTGCTGATCGAGTGGGACGAGGCCGTCTCGACCTGGCCGGGCCGCGTCACGGTCAAGAACCTGAGCATCCGGGGCAGCGACCCGAACGTGCAGTGGATCGTGATCCTCCCCGAGGCGAGCCTGAAGTACTCGCTTCCGGCCCTCCTGTCGCGCGATGTTCGTCGTCACGGAGCTCCGCCCGAAGTCGATCCAGTTCCGCATCCGCCAGAAGCTGCCTGCCGGCGAGGTGTCCGAGGCGCGCCTCAAGTTCCTTCCGCCGATTCCGGGCTTCGGCGACGTTCCCCTGAAGGTCGAGGGCGAGAAGCTGCCGGCCCCCGAGCCCAACCCCTTCACGATCGAGGTCGAGGACGTCGCGACCGACGCCTTCGACGACATCTGGTTCGACGGCTTTCGCTACCGCGGGCCCGGGGCCCTGCGCGGGAGCTTCCGGCTGAAGCCCGGGTATCGCGCGCAGATCGGGCCGGCGTCGCTGACGCTCTCCGGCGGCGAGCTGACGCTCGGCGATACGCCCGCCGTCACGAAGCTCGAAGGCAAGGTCGAGGCCACCTTCGAGGACTGGAACGTCCAGGAGCTCCTGGACGCGAAGGTGTGGAAGGTCGTGACCGCGAAGGCCGAGCTCTCCGGCCCGACCCCGGGCGTCGACTTCCTCGACGGGATGCTGCAACTCGGCCGGAGCGTGCACATCTCGGGCGGCCCGGGGCGCCTGGCGATCTCGGGCTCCATCGATCACGGAACGGCCGCGGGGAAGGTCGAGCTCACCGCGAAGCAGGGCAAGTACGTGCGGCCGGGACTCACGCTCGTCGGCAGCGCCGACGCCCGGGTCGCGATCTCGAACTTCGTGCTCGACGGCGGGGCGCCGGAGATCGGCGGAACCGCGCTGAAGGTCACGGACGTCTTCGCGGCCGGCGCGGCGAAGGGCACGAAGGGATGGTGGGGCGAGTTCCAGATTCCGTCGGGCCGGCTGTCGAAGGGGCTGACCGGCCGGGTCGCGCTGAAGTGCAGCGACGGCCGGCCGCTCCTCGCCTTCCTCGGCGAGGCGCTGCCGAAGTGGACGAAGGGGTTGATCGACCTCGAGGGCCTCACGGTGTCGGCGGCGGACCTGGTCCTCTCCGAGCCGCGCACGACGGTCCGCGGGCTCGAGGCCGCGGGCGGCAACTTCACGGTCCAGGGCGAGCTCGACCGGCGCGGCGAGACGATCCGCGGCGCCTTTCTGATCGAGTCCGGCATCCTCATCCTGGGCGTCGAGCTCGAGGGCGGCAAGACGATCGTGCGTCCGTTCCTCGCGCGTCAGTGGTACGCGAAGGCCGGGCCGGCCGTCTTCGAGTCCGCGAAGGCGTCAGCGCCGAAGGGCGCCGGGAGCGCGAAGGGCGGATCGAAATCCGCCAAATGAAGACCTGACCCCGCGTAGAATCCCCCCGTTTCGGGCGCTTCGCGTCGGAAGGGGGGACTCGATGAAGAGCAGGGCCCTCGGTCCTCGTTCTCGGTCTCGCGCTCGCGTCCGCGGCCGGACTCGCCCAGCAGGCGCCGCTGCCGCCGCTCGACGCGCTGCGGTTCGCGCAGATGAAGGACGCCAAGGCCGAGCGCGTGTCGTCCTCGAGCCCCAATCCCGCCTCGAACAACGACAGCAAGCAGCCGATCCCGGGCGAGACGATCACGCTCGCGGACCTGCAGGGCCCCGGCGTCGTCACGCACATCTGGCTGACGATCGCCGACAACGAGTACGCGTGGCCGCGCCTGATGCGGCTGCGCGTGTACTACGACGGGAACGCCGAGCCCTCCGTCGACGCGCCGGTCGGCGACTTCTTCGCCGTCGGCCACGGGTTCGAGCGGTGGGTCAAGTCCGAGATGGTGCGTGCGAGCTCCGAGGGCCGCGCGCGCAACGCCTACTGGCCGATGCCGTTCGCGAAGTCCTGCCGGATCACGCTGACGAACGAGGGGCGGCGGCCCGTCGACCACGTCTACTACCACGTGGACTGGTCGAAGGTCCCGGCGCTCCCGCCGGACACGCTCTACTTCCACGCGCGCTACAAGCAGGAGCTGCCGGCGCCGGCGGAGAAGAAGGTCTACACGTTCCTCGACGTGAAGGGCCGGGGCTTCTACGCCGGCACGGTCCTGAACGTCATCCAGCCCGAGGCCGGCTGGTTCGGCGAGGGCGACGAGCGCATCTACGTCGACGGCGAGAAGGAGCCCTCGATCAGCGGGACGGGCTCGGAGGACTACTTCAACGACGCCTGGGGGCTGCACGTGGTCGACGGGCCGTACACCGGCGTCACCGTGGCCGACGGCACGGGCCTCGGCTCCCGGATGACGGGCTATCGCTGGCACATCAAGGACCCGATTCCCTTCAAGACGTCCTTCCGGTTCGACCTCGAGCACCTGGGCTGGACCTTCAACAACGACGGGTCTCTCAAGTCGCCCTACGGCACGCGCGACGACCTGATGTCCTCGGTCGCGTTCTGGTACCAGGAGGGCGTCGCGACGGGGCTCTGGCCGGTGCCGTACGGGTCGGCGCGGCTGCCGCAGGGCAACGCCAGCCAGATCGAGGTCGAGAAGGGAATCGGCGAGGTGAAGGCGGAGAAGGGCGAGGTCTCGCTCTTCCCGGACCTCTTCTGGTCCAAGGACGTCGCTGATCTTCAAGGCCGAGGGCCCGGGCTCGAAGCTCGAGATTCCCTTCGAGGTTCCCGAGTCGGGCGACTACGAGCTCTACACGCAGGTCGCGATGGGCTCGGACTACGGCATCTACACGGTGCTCCTCGACGGGAAGCCCCCGGTCGCGCCGGTCCTCGAGCACGAGCCGGGCGCCGACGTGCGGCCGGCGCTCTCCTTCGACGGGTACGCGTACGAGATCTACGTCGGCATGGACTACCAGGTGGGCTGGCCGCGGCTGACGAAGGGGCGGCACACGCTGACGTACGTCTGCCTCGGCAAGAACGCGGCGTCGACGGGCTACGTGCTCGGCGTCGACAACATCGTGCTCGCGGAGGTCGGCGCGAAGGGCTGGGCGAAGGCGGCGGCCGTGAAGGCCCCGCAGGTCCCGAACGACCTCGCCGGCGCGACGCGCGCGCTCTCGGACCCCGACCCGGTCGTGCGGGGGCTCGCGGCGCGCGAGCTCCGGAGCATGGGCGCCGGCGCGGCGCCGGCCGTCGACGCGCTCGCCGCGCGGCTGAAGGACCCCGACCGGGTCGTCCGGATGGCGGCGGCCGAGGCCCTGGCCGTCGATCGGGCCGAAGGCGGCGCCGGCGGTCCCGGCCCTCGTCGGCGGCGGCGGGTGTGGCGGACGAAAACGTGAACGTCGTGCGGGCGTGCGCGGAGGCGCTCGGGGCGATCGGACCGGCCGCAAAGCCGGCGCTCCCGGTGCTCCGGCAGATCGCGGCCAGGAAGATCTCGAACGTCGGCGGGGTGATCGACCGGTCGCCGTCGTACGCGGCCGAGCAGGCGATCCGGAAGATCGAGGCGAACGAAGATAGGGTCGGTCTCGATTTTCGGATTTCAGCGTTATCATGAGAATCCGGCGAAACCGAAAAATCGGAGGCCACCCTGGGGACGAGCCGGCGGGAGTTCGTGACGAAGACTCTCCTGGGCGCGACGGCCATGCCGCTCGCGGGCCGGCTGGCGGCGCTGGGTCTCGCGGCGCCGGCGGCCTCCGCGGCCGGGCCGAGGACCTTCCTCGAGCCCTTCGACTACGAGGGCGTCGCGCTGCTCGAACGGGCCGATGAAGGCGCAGTACGACGCGATGCGCGCCTACTACTACGCGATCCCCGACGACGACATCCTCAAGGGCTTCCGCCTGCGGGCGGGCCAGCGCGCCCGCGGCCAGGACCTCGGCGGCTGGTACAGCGGCGAGCCGAACCGGCGCTTCTGGTGGTCCAACGGCGACACCTTCAACACGTTCGGCCAGTGGCTCTCGGGGATGGCCCGGATGTCGAAGGCGACCGGCGACGCCGAGATGCGCTCCAAGGCGATCTTCCTGATGGGCGAGTGGGCCTCGACGATCGAGCCCGACGGCTGGTTCTTCTACTCGCGCCGGCCGTGGCAGCCGCACTACATCTACGACAAGCAGGTCGGCGGCCTCGTGGACATGGCCGTGTACGGCGGGCGCAAGGACGCGCTGACGCACCTCTCGAAGATCACGGACTGGGCGATCGAGAACCTCGACCGCAGCCGCAAGGTCGACTCCGACACCGAGTGGTACACGCTCTCGGAGAACCTCTACCGGGCCTGGCAGGTCACGGGCGACGAGAAGTACCGGCGCTTCGGCGACCTGTGGCGCTTCACCGACTACTGGAACGCCTTCTCCGGGCGCGGCGCCGACGACGGTCAAGCGCCACGGCCACCACGCCTACAGCCACGTCAACACGATGTCCTCCTGCGCGATGGCGTACGCCGTGACGGGGGAGAAGCCGTATCTCGACGCGATCGTCAACGAGTACGACTGGCTCCAGAAGACGCAGTGCTACGCCACCGGCGGCTACGGGCCCGGAGGAGGACCTCGTGCCGGAGGACGGCGAGCTCGGCCGCCGGCTCGAGACGACGTCCTACTCCTTCGAGACGACCTGCGGGACGTGGGGCGGGTTCAAGCTCGCGCGGTACCTGCTCACGTACACCGGGGCAGGCGCGCTACGGCGACTGGATCGAGAAGCTCCTCTACAACGGAATCCTCGGGGCGCTGCCGATGGGGCCGAAGGGCGCGACGTTCTACTACTCGGACTACCGCATGGGCGGCGGGCGCAAGTTCTACCACCCCGACGGCAACTGGCCGTGCTGCTCGGGCACGTACCCGCAGGTGCTCGCCGACTACCACAACGTCGTCTACTTCCGCGACGCGGGCGGGCTCTACGTCAACCTGTTCGTCCCGTCGCGCGCGGCGTGGAACCAGGGCGGCACGCTCGTCTCGGTCGAGCAGGAGACGGCGTTCCCCGACTCCGACACGACGACGCTGACCGTGCGGCCCGGCAAGAGCGCGGCCTTCGACGTGAAGTTCCGCGTGCCGGCGTGGACGCAGGGCGTCGAGGTCGCGGTCAACGGGAAGCCGTTCCCGGTCGCCGCGGAGCCCGGGAGCTGGGCGGTCCTGCGGCGGACCTGGAGCGCCGGGGACCGCGTCACGATCCGCCTGCCGATGCGCCTGGCGCTTTCGCCGATCGACGCGCAGCACCCGAAGCGCGCCGCCGTGACGTTCGGCCCGGTCGTCCTCGTGCGCGACGAGACGCCGCGGCTCGCGTTGAAGGGCGGACCGACCGAGTGGATGGTCGGCCGCCCCGGCCTCGAGTTCGCCGCGCCCGGCCAGCCGGAGGGAGTCTTCATGCCGTTCTACAAGGTGGGACCCGACATGCCCTACAACATGTACTTCGACCTCCAGTCATGAAGCGCGCGATCGCCGCATCGCTCGCCTTCCTCGCGGCCTGCGCGCTCGCCGCGCAGACGACGCGCCGCCCGATCACGGCGCAGGACCTCTGGGCCTTCCAGCGCGTCGGGGCTCCCGTGCTCGCGCCCGACGGAAAGACGGCGGTCTTCGCCGTCACCGAGTGGTCGATCCCGAAGAGCAAGAGCACGTCGAGCCTCTGGCTCGTCGACGTCGCGAGCGGCGAGCCCCGCCGGCTCACGCAGGGCGGCACCGACGGCGCGCCCGCGTGGAGCCCCGACGGCTCGCGGATCGCGTTCGTCTCGAAGCGCGGCGACGACGACACGGCCGCGCTCTACGTGATCCGCGTCGGCGGCGGCGAGGCGCGGCGGGTGGCGAGCGTTCCGTACGGCTTCCGCGCGCCGAAGTGGCTGTCGAACGGCCGCATCGCCGCGCTCACGCAGGTCCTCGTGGGAGCTCTCGGGCAAGCTCGAGAAGAGCGACCTCGAGGCCATGCGCAAGGAGATGAAGCGGCGCAAGGACTCGCCGATGACGGGCCGCGCCACCGAGGACCGGCAGTACCGCTTCTGGGACCGCACGCTCGCCGAGGGCGTCGCGGACAAGCTCGTGGCGGTCGACGCCGAGACCGGGGCGCTCCACGGATCTCACGCCCGGCTGGAACCGGCTCTTCTCGACGGTCATGGAGCCGGGGTTCGACGTCTCGCCGGACGGCCGGTCGATCGCGATGGCGATCAACGCGATGCCGCCGCCCTACCGCGAGCGCACCAACCTCGACGTCTACGTCATCGCGACCGACGGTTCCGGCGCGATGCGCGACCTGACCGCGTGCAACCCCTTCACGACGACGCGCCCGCGCTTCTCGCCGGACGGCCGGTCGCTCTACTACCTGCGCGACGCAAGGCACAACGCGGGCAACCGGCGCATCGCGCGGATCGACCTCGCGTCGGGCGCGAGCGCCACGCTGACGGACGCATACGACCGTTCCTTCGACGCCATCGCGTTTCGGCGCCGACGGCCGGACGCTCTACGCGACTCTCCGAGGATCGGGGCGTCGTCGCGATCTTCCGCCTCGCCGCGGACGGGTCGGGGCTGACGCGCCTCTACGCCGACGGAAGCTCGAGCGGCCTGTCGGTGCGGGGAGGGGCCGATCGCTCTTCCTGAACGAGACCGCGAACCGCTCCGCCGAGATCCACGCGCTTCGACGCCGCGCGCGGACGAGCCGACGCCTCACGCGGTTCAACGACGCGCTGCTCGCGACCCTCGACCTCGGCAAGACGGAGTCGCGCGAGTTCCGGGAGCGCGGCGGCGACCGCGTCCAGATGTTCGTCACATATCCGTCGGGGTTCGACCCGAACCGGCAAGTACCCTCTGGTGCAGCTCCTGCACGGCGGGCCGCACACGATGTTCCGCAACGACTTCGGCTATCGCTGGAACCAGCACGTCTTCGCGTCGCCGGGTTACGTCATCGCGCGCGTCAACCGGCACGGCTCGACCGGATTCGGCGAGGCGTTCGCGGGCTCGATCGACGGCGCCTGGGGCGAGAAGCCGACGGAGGACATCCTCGCCGCGACCGAGGTCCTGGTGAAGGACATCCCGGCGATCGACGGCACGCGCGTGGCGGCGGCCGGCGCGAGCTACGGCGGCTACCTCGCGGCGTGGCTCCTCGGCCACACGGACCGGTTCCGCTGCCTCGTCAATCACGCCGGCGTCAACGACTTCATCACCGAGTACGGCAGCGACTCGACCAACTACGCCTTCGACAAGTCGGTGTGGGGCGGCACGCCCTGGAAGGACACCGAGGCGATGCAGAAGAACAACCCGATGACGTACGCGAAGGACTTCAAGACGCCGATGCTGCTCGTCGCCGGCGAGCTCGACTACCGCGTGCCGTACGGCAACAGCCTGTCGCTCTACGGCGTGCTGCAGGCGATGGGCGTGCCGTCGCGCCTGCTCCTGTACCCCAACGAGAACCACTGGATCCTGACGCCGCAGAACGGGATCTACTGGAACTACGAAGTGCAGCAGTGGCTGGCCCGCTACATCGGCGGCACGCCCATGGAGAAACCGATCTTTCCGACCGAGGAGAAGTAGACGCGCATGAGCACCGCCACCGTCAAGCCCGGAGCGAAGGAAGTCATCCTCGTCGCGAGCGGGGACTCGCGCATCGCCGCCAACCAGAGGTGCTGGCCCGCGCAGCAGACGCTCGAGAAGGCCGTGGACAAGGCCTTCGGCGAGCTCGGCGCGCGGATCACGCGGGGTCACGCATACGACGCCGAGAAGAAGCACGGCTTCATCGACGGCCAGGCGCGGGGCATCCAGATCTTCCGCAAGATCGACCCGGAGGCCCCGCTCGTCGTGGCCGAGGCCGTGTGGGAGTACACGAGCCACGTCCTCGCGGGCCTGACGAAGCACCGCGGCCCGATCCTCACGCTCGCCAACTGGAGCGGCGAGTGGCCGGGCCTGGTCGGGATGCTGAACGTCAACGCCTCGCTGACGAAGGCCGGGATCCCGTACAGCTCGATCTGGAGCGAGGACTTCGAGGACGGTTTCGCGCGCGGGGCGCTGCGGCAGTGGCTCGCGGAGGGGACGATCCGCCACGACACGAGCCACGCGCAGGCGATCGAGGACCGGACGTTCAACGGCAACTACGCCGAGGACCGCGCCCGCGGCGCCGCGCTCGGCGAGTCGCTGAAGCGCGACCAGGCGATCCTGGGCGTCTTCGACGAGGGCTGCATGGGGATGTACAACGCGATCGTCCCCGACGACCTCATGCACGGGATGGGCCTCTTCAAGGAGCGGCTCTCGCCAGTCGATGCTCTACGCCGCGATGCGCGAGGTGCCGGACGAGACGGCGCGGCGAGCACTACGCGTGGCTGCACGACGCGCGGCATGAAGTTCGCGCTCGGCAGAGACGAGGCGACGGAGCTGACCGAGTGGCAGGTCCTCGAGGGCCTCAAGATGTACGACGCGGCGGTGCGGATGGCCGACGACTTCGGCTGCGCCGCGATCGGCATCCAGTACCAGCAGGGCCTGAAGGACATCTGCGTCGCGTCGGACCTGGCCGAGGGGCTCCTGAACAACCCGGACCGGCCGCCGGTCGCCGGCGCCGACGGGAAGATCGCTCTTCGACGGGCTCGCCGTGCCGCACTTCAACGAGGTCGACGAGTGCGCCGGGCGTCGACGCCCTGCTCACGAACCGCGTGTGGATGGACCTCGGCATCGATCCCTCGACGACGCTCCACGACGTGCGCTGGGGCGCGCCGGTCGCGGAGAGCGGCGTCGACGGGTTCGTGTGGGTGTTCGAGATCTCGGGCGCGGCGCCGGCCTCGCACTTCATCGGCGGCTACGGCGGGGCGACGGGCGAACGGCAGCCGCCGATGTACTTCCCGAAGGGCGGCTCGACGCTGAAGGGCGTGTCGAAGCCGGGCGAGATCGTGTTCTCGCGCGTCTACGTCAAGAACCACGGCGCTCCACATGGACATCGGGCGCGGCGGCGTCGTGAAGCTCTCGGACGCCGAGACGCAGCGGCGGTGGAACGCGACGACGCCCCAGTGGCCGATCATGCACGCGGTGCTCTACGGGATCACGCGCGACCAGATGATGGCCAAGCACATGGCCAACCACATCCAGGTGGCCTACGCGCCGGACGCCGCGACGGCCAACCGGGCGCTCGTGCGCGAAGGCCTCGATGGCGCGCGCGCTCGGCATGCAGGTCAACCTGTGCGGCGACCCCGAGCAGACGCTCGACCGGCACCAGGCGGCGAAGTACCGGGCGTGACGGACCCGCAGGCGCCCTGCGCGCTGGGGCTCGACTTCGGCACGGCCTCGGTTCGCGCCGTCGTCGTCGAGACGCGCACCGGGAAAGAGCGCGGGTCGGCGGTCGTGGAGTACCCGCACGGCGTGATCGACGCGGCGCTGCCGGATTCGGGCGTGACAGCTCGGTCCGACTGGGCGCTGCAGCACCCGGGCGACTGGGTCGCCTCGATCGAGAAGGCGGTGCCGCAGGCGCTCGCGGCCGCCGGCGTCGCGAAGGAGTCGATCGTCGGGATCGGCGTCGACTTCACCTCCTGCACGGTGCTGCCGGTCGACGCGGCGGGGCGGCCGCTGTGTCTCCTGCCGCAGTGGGCGGCGCGGCCGCACGCCTGGGTGAAGCTGTGGAAGCACCACGCGGCGCAGCCGCAGGCGGACCGCATCAACGCGCTCGCCGAGAAGCGCGGCGAGGCGTTCCTCGCCGACTACGGCGGCAAGACGTCGTCGGAGTGGCTCGCGGCCAAGGCCCTGCAGATCCTCGAGGAGGACCCCGAGGTCTACGCCGCGGCCGCGGCGATCGTCGAGGGCGGGGACTGGATCGTGGGGGAGCTGTCGGGCGCGCGGGTCCGCAACTCCTGCGGCGCGGGCTACAAGGGGTTCTGGAGCCGCGAGAGCGGCTTTCCGCCGGAAGCGTTCTTCGCGGCGCTGGACCCGCGTTTTGCCGGGCTCGGCCTCGAAGCTCGGCGGGCGAGATCGTGCCGCCGGGCCGGCGGGTCGGCGGCCTGACCGAGGCGATGGCGGCGCGGCTCGGCCTCCGCGCCGGCACGGCGGTCGCGGCCGCAATCATCGACGCGCACAGCGCCGTGCCCGCGGCGACGGTCGTCGAGGCCGGGCGCATGGTCATGGTCATGGGCACGTCGACCTGCCACATGCTGCTGTCCGACCGGCACGAGCTCGTCGAGGGGGTCGGCGGCGTCGTGCGCGACGGGATCGTCGAGGGCTTCTCCGGGTACGAAGCGGGGCAGCCCGCCGTGGGCGACATCTTCGGCTGGTTCGCGACACTCGTCGCGGGGGCGGACGCCGGCGAGTCGTTCGCCGCGCTCGAGCGGGAGGCCGCGCAGTCGCCGCCGGGCGGCCACGGACTGCTCGCGCTCGACTGGTGGAACGGCAACCGCTCGGTCCTGGTCGACGCGAACCTGACGGGCCTTCTCGTCGGGATGACCCTCGCGACGACGGCCGGCGACATCTACCGGGCGCTCATCGAGGCGACGGCCTTCTCGACGCGCCGGATCCTCGACGCCTTCGAGGAGAAGCGGATCCCGGTCGAGGAGCTGATCGCGGTCGGCGGCCTCGCGGAACGCAGCCCGCTGCTCGTCCAGATCTACGCCGACGTCACGCGACGCCCGATCGGCCTCGCGGCGGCGGTCAACGCCTCCGCCCTGGGAGCCGCCATGCTCGGCGCCGTCGCGGCCGGGCCGGGGCAGGGCGGCCACGCGAGCTTCGCCGACGCGGCGCGCGCGATGGCGCGATTGAAGCCGGAGCGCGTGTCGCCGCGCCCCGAGGCGGCCGATGCATACGACGCGCTGTACGGGGACTGGCTCGAGCTGCACGACCACTTCGGGCGGGCAACGGACCTGATGCGGCGGCTGAAGGGGCGTCCGTGAAGGATCATCCGAAAAACCGTGGGGTCAGGTCTGAAAATTTCGGTTCGGGCCAACCCGACGGGAAACCGAAAAATCGAGACCTGACCCCATGAATTTTCGGGCGGTGGTCGAGGCGCGCGGGGTGTCGATGGAGTTTCCGGGCGTGCGGGCGCTCGACGGGGTCGACTTCGACGTGCGGCCGGGGGAGGTGCACGCGCTGATCGGCGAGAACGGCGCCGGGAAGTCGACGCTCATCAAGATTCTCTCGGGCGAGAGTTTCGGGGTACGGCGGCGAGGTGCTCGTCGACGGCGCAGCGCGGCGGATGGAGAGCCCGCGCGAGGCCATCGAGGCGGGGATCGCCGTGATCCCGCAGGAGCTGCAGCTCGTCTCGTCGCTCTCGGTCGCGGAGAACATCTTCCTCGGCCGGCCGCGGTCGCTGCTGCCCGGCGCGGCGCAAGGCGCTCGAGGCCCTGGGCGAAACGCACGTCCCGCCCGGCGAAACGGTCGGACGGCTCGAGGCCGGGCAGCGCCAGCTCGTCGCGATCGCGCGTGCGCTGTCGCTCGACGCGCGCCTCATCATCATGGACGAGCCGACGACCTCGCTCTCGTCCTCGGAGGCCGCGCGGCTCGAGCGCCTGATCCGGCGGCTGGCGGAGCGCGGCGTCGCGATCGTCTACATCTCCCACAAGCTCGACGAGGTGCGGCGGCTCGCGGACCGGATCACGGTGCTTCGCGACGGCCGGCGCATCGTCACGCGCGAGGCCGAGGGCGTCGGCGAGGACGAGATGGTGCGCCTCATGGTCGGCCGCAACATCGAGCGGGTGGAGCTCCCGCCGGCTGCCGGACGGCGCGCCGGAGATCCTCCGCGTCGAAAACCTGTCGGTCGAGATCCGGACCGGCCGGGCGGCCGCTGTCGAACGTGTCGCTGACGCTTGCGGCGCGGGGAGATCCTGGGCCTCGCGGGCCTGATCGGCGCGGGGCGCACGGAGCTGCTGCTTGCGCTGACGGGCGCCCTCGAGCGCCCGGTGTCCGGGCGCATCCTCGTGGACGGCGTCGAGTACCGGCCCTCCACGCCGGCGCAGGCGCGCGACGCCGGCAGTCGTGCTGCTGCCCGAGGAGCGCAAGTCGCAGGCGATCTTCCCGGACCTCGACGGTCTCGGAGAACGTGACGGTCGCGTCGCTCCCGAAAGTCTCGCGCTTCGGCTGGATCGACCGGGCGCGCGCGAGGGAGGCCGGCGAGTCGCGTCATGCGCGACACGGGGGTGCGCGCGGCCTCGCCCGACGTGCCGATCGCGACGCTCTCCGGCGGCAACCAGCAGAAGGCGATCCTGGCGCGCTGCCTCTTCGCGTCGCCCTCGGTGCTTCTCCTCGACGAGCCGACGCGGGGCATCGACCTGGCGGCGAAGGCCGACGTGTATGCGCTGCTGCGCAAGCTCGCGGCGGAGGGGTTCGGGATCGTGCTCTGCTCCTCCGAGATGTCGGAGATCCTGACGCAGTGCCACCGGGTCCTCGTCTTCCGCGAGGGCCGGGTGACGGCCGAGCTGCCGCATGCCGACGCGACGGAGGAGCGGGTGCTCGCGGCGGCGGCGGGAACGGCCGCGCCGGAGCGCCGCGAGGACTCGGGCGGGCCGCCGTCGGGCGGGCCGCCGGCGCCGAGGCCTCCGCCGCCGGCTCGCCCGCTACACGGGCCTCTTCGGTCTCGCCGCGGTGCTCGTCCTGTCGGTCGTCTTCTCGCCCGTGCGCGGCGGGCGGCCGGTCTTTCTCGACATCGGAAACCTCACGGACATCCTGCGGCAGGTCGCCGAGAAGGGGATCCTCGCCGTCGGAATGACGGCGGTCGTGATCTCCGGGCGGCATCGACCTGTCGGTCGGCTCGGTCCTCGCGCTCGCGGCGACGCTCACGGCCTGGCTTCTCATGAAGGCGGGCCTGGGTCCCTGGGCGCGACGATCCTCGTGGTCCTCGCCGTGGGCGCGCTGTGGGGCGCCGTCAACGGCTTCGTCGTCGCGCGCTGGAAGCTGCAGCCGTTCATCGCGACCCTCGCCACGATGAGCGCCGCCCGGGGCGTGGCGCGGTACGTCAGCGGAGGCATGGCCATCCCGCTCGGTTTCGGCGAGGGCGGCGCACCCGAGTCGGTGCACCGGATCGCGGGGACCCTGCTGCCCTTCGTGCCGGCGCCGGCGGTGCTCTTCCTGCTGACGGTCGTCGCGATGCACGTCTACCTCACGCGGACGAGCGCCGGCCGTTACCTCTACGCGATCGGCGACAACGAGACGGCGGCGCGGCTCTCGGGCATCCGGGTGGCGTGGCACAAGGCCGGCGTGTACGTCATCGCGTCGGGGCTGGCGGCACTGGCCGGGGTCGTCCACTGCGCGCAGCTCGAGCAGGGCAACCCCAACGACGGCGTCGCGTACGAGCTCGACGCGATCGCCGCGGTCGTCATCGGCGGAACGAGTCTCTCGGGCGGAACCGGATCGGTCGGCGGCACGCTCGTCGGCGTGCTGATCATCGGAGTCATCAACAACATCATGGGGTTGAACAATGTCGATGCGAATCTGCAGCTCATCCTCAAGGGCGTCATCATCCTCGGCGCGGTCTGGCTCCAGCGGCGGAAGAGATAGCGTGGCCAGATCGGGGCGGGGGCAAGGCCCCGCCCCTACGACGAGGGCCGACCGGTTCGGCGCGGGTTCCGGGGCCCGAAGGTCGTAGGGGCGGCCCTTGTGGCCGCCCTCTTGGCCTTCGCGATCGTCCCGGTCGACCGGTTGCGGCAAGGCGAAGACCGGCAAGCACCTGATCGGCTTCTCGCAGTGCAACCTGGGCGAGCCGTGGCGCGTGTCGATGAACGCGGACGTGGCGGCGGCGGCGAAGGGCTTCCCCGACATCGAGGTCGCCTACGCCGACGCGCAGCAGGACAACGCCAAGCAGGTCGCCGACGTCGAGAACTTCCTGCGCCAGAAGATCGACCTCCTGATCATCTCGCCGAACGAGGCGAAGCCGCTGACGCCGATCGTGCGCCGGGTCTACGAGCAGGGCATCCCGGTGATCGTGCTCGACCGCGCGATCGAGGGCGACACGTACACGACCTTCATCGGCGCCGACAACCGCGAGATCGGCAAGGCCGCCGGCGAGTTCATCGTGAAGATCCTCGAAGGGCCAGGGCGAGATCGTCGAGATCAAGGGCCTCCCGGGCTCGCCGCCGGCGCGCGACCGCAGCGAGGGCTTCCGCGAGGCGATCGCGGGGTCCCCGGGCATCCACGATCGTCCACGACCCGGTCGCCAACTGGCTGCGCGAGGAGGCGATGGCGCAGATGGAGTCGGCGCTCTCGGCGCACGAGAAGATCGATCTCGTCTACGCGCACAACGATCCCGATGGCGATGGGCGCGTTCCTCGCCGCCAAGGCCAAGGGGCGCGACGGGCAGATGATGTTCGTCGGCATCGACGCGCTGCCCGGGCCTCGACGGCGGGCGCCAGGCCGTGGCCGACGGGAAGCTGTCGGCGACGTTCATCTATCCGACGGGCGGCAAGGAGGCGATCGACGTCGCCGAGAAGATCTTCAAGGGCGAGAAGGTGCCGAAGACGATCGTGCTGCCGACGGCGATGATCACGAAGGAGAACGTGCAGGAGTCCCTGGCGAAGTAGGATGCGCGCAGTGAGAGGGTCGACTCGCGCTGGCTGCCCTGGCCGTCCTCCTTCTCGGCGCGGCGCCGCATCCGCCCCTCCCGCCCGCAAGGCGGTCCGCGCGAAGGCGATGCTCGACGTCGTGGCCGGACGCATCGTCGAGAACCCGGTCGTCCTGATCGAAGGGGAGCGGATCACGGCGGTCGGACCGGGTCTCGCGATCCCGGCGGGCTCCGAGGTCTTCGACCTCGGCGACGTCACGATCCTGCCGGGCCTGATCGACTGCCACACCCACATCACGACGACGTACCGGTTCCTCCTCGAGGGCGGGCCGATGCAGGACGCGGTGACGTCGTACGCCCGGGCGAGAGTGACCCTCGACGCCGGCGTGACGACGGTGCGCGATCTCTGGGCGAAGGACTTCACCGACGTCGCGCTGCGCGACGCGATCAACCGCGGAGACGTCGTCGGGCCGCGGATGCTCGTGGCGACGCTCGCGATCGGTTCGACCGGCGGGCACAACGAGGACGTCGAGGGCCTCTCGCCGACGGTCACGGTCGGCGGCGAGTCGGGGATCGCGGACGGCGTCGACGGCGTGCGCAAGCTGACGCGGTACGAGATCAAGCACGGCGCCGACGTCGTCAAGATCATGGCGACCGAGGGCGGGAGCGAGGGGAAGAACGTCGCCAGCGAGACGCAGTTCACGCTCGACGAGATGAAGGCGATCGTGGACGAGGCGCACCGCTACGGGAAGAAGGTCGCGGCGCACGCTCACGGCGCCGACGGGATCAAGACGGCGATCCGCGCCGGCGTCGACTCGGTCGAGCACGGGACGCTGCTCGACGACGAGGGCGTCCGGATGCTGAAGGAGAAGGGCGTCTTCCTCGTTCCCACGGGCGCGATGTGGGAGATGGAGGAGGAGCGCGGAGAAGGCCGACACCCCGGCCTGGCGCCGGGAGCGCGAGGAGGGGTTCGTCCGCGGGAGCCGCGAGGGCTTCCGGAAGGCCGCCGCCGCGGGCGTGAAGATCGCGATGGGCTCCGATTCCTCGGTGCTGCCGCAGGGCGAGAACGCGAAGGAGATCGTCTGGATGGCCTCGCACGGGATGACGCCGCTCGAGGCGATCCGGGCGGCGACGGTCAACGCGGCGGAGCTGCTGGGCTGGTCGGACCGCGTCGGCTCGATCGCGCCGGGCGAAGTACGCCGACATCATCGCCGTGCGGGGCAACCCGCTCCAGGACGTCGCGACGCTCGAGCGCGTCGCGTGGGTCATGAAGGGCGGCGTCGTGTACAAGGACGCGCTCGGAATCGCGAAGGTGCAGGAGTTCCTCGCGGCGCGAAAGCGGGGCGACGAGGCGGCCGCGCGCGCTCTCATGGCGCCGGACGCGAGGATCTGGTGGGAGGAGCAGAAGGGGCCCGGGCGATCCGTGGACGCTCGGAGGGAAGTGGAGCGGCTGGGACGCGCACTTCCACTCGAAGAGCGAGTACTCCGACTGGCGCGAGGGCCGCGACTCGGTCACGGCCTCCGGTGTCGAGATGAACGACTTTTACCGGTTGATCGAGCGCTCGCCGCAGAGGTTCCGCGCGACGTGGTGGCTCGATTCCGCCGGGAAGATCTCGGGCTTTCTCTTCGAGCCGCGGGGAGCCGTCGTCCCGGGCGATCGCTTCGACGAATTCAAGGCGTGGGCGCGGAAGGAGAAGCCGGCCGAGCTCGAGTACCTGATGCCGGGCGGCCGGTTCGATCCCGACGGGCGACCGCCCGCAGCGCTTCGAGGCGATTCTCGTCGAGTGGCGCAAGGCGGCGGGCCTGCCGCCCGTCGTGATGTCGGGAGCCGAATCGCCCGAGGCGGCGGAGCCGAAGCTCACCGGCCGGGACTGGAGGCTCGACTCGCTCGCGCGGCGAACCGATTCCCGGCGCAGACCGGCGGCCGTCCGATCGAGCTTCGTTTCGGCGACGACGGCAAGGTTCAGGGCTCCGCGGGCTGCAACCGCCTGACGGGCGCCTACACCGTCGCGGGCGCCGCGCTGAAGTTCGGCCCGCTGGCGGTCACGCGGATGGCATGCCCGGCGATGGACCTCGAGCGCCGATTTCTCGAGGCCCTCGACGCGACCGCCCGCTGGAAGATCGTCGCCGGCGCCCTCGAGCTCTCCGACGCCGCCGGCACGCCCCTGGCCACGTTCCGGGGTCAGCCCTGAATAACTGACGTTTGGGGCCTGACCTGAAGGTCTGACGTTTCGGCCAAAGTGTCAATCTTTCAGGACTGACCCCGGAGAGCGGCGTGAACGCTTCGCCTTGCGACGATCGGCGACGTGCCGGCGCTGACCGAGCTGATCCCGCTCTCGGCGCGCGAGCTCTCGCGCGGGTTCTACACGGAGGAGCAGACCGAGGCTGCGATCCGCCACATCTTCGGCCCCGACACGCGCCTGATCGCCGACCGGACGTACTTCGTGGCCGAGGACGACGGGCGTGCTCGCCGGCTGCGGCGGCTGGAGCCGGCGGCGCACCCTCTACGGCGGCGACCAGATGAGGGCGCCGGAAGACCCGCTGCTCGATCCGCGGACCGAGGCGGCACGCATCCGCGCGTTCTTCGTCCACCCGGGCTTCGCGCGCCGCGGCGTCGGCCGCGCGATCCTCGAGGCCTGCCTCGACGCCGCCCGCGCGGCCGGATTCCGGCGCGTCGAGCTCGCCGCGACGCTGCCCGGCGTGCCGTTCTACCGCGCCTTCGGGTTCGAGGACCGCGAGCCGCTCGAGGCGCCGATGCCGGGCGGCCTCGCATTGCCCGTGCTTCGGATGGAGAGAGATCTGCCGCCCGCCGACTTATGATCCGCGGACCAGGGGAGGTACGTCGATGATGCTCGCCGCCACGGTCCTCGCCGCTTTCGCTCTGTCCGGGCTCTCGCAGGACGCCGCCCTCGCCGCCGAGCCGCCGGCCGGCCCCGGCGGCGCGCTTCTTCGCCGTCGAGTTTCGCACCGGCCCGAAGTGGGACGCCGCGAAGCCGCCGAACGAGCAGGCCTACTTCCAGGACCACTCCGCAGAACCTGAAGCGCGCTGCGCCAGGAGGGGCGGATCCTGCTCGGCGGGCGCTACTCGGATCGGGGATTCCTGGTGCGTCTCGGGCGGCTCCGAGGAGGAGGTTCGCAAGCTCTTCGAGGCGGACCCCGCGATCGCCAACCAGACGTTCGTCTTCGACGCCTGGGAATTTCGCCCGTTCTATCCCGGCTGCGTCGGCGCCAAGGCCTCGTGACCCGGCTCGCCCTCGTGGGCTTCCGCAGCGACGCGAACTCCTCGTATCTGCGGGGCGCGGCCGAGGCGCCGCCGTTGATCCGCGAGGCGATGTTCTGCGAGTCCTCGAACACGTGGACCGAGAGCGGCGTGAACCTGCCGCGCGAGGCCTTCTACGACGCCGGCGATCTCGGCGAGGAGGACGGCGCGGACACGTTCGCGCGCATCGAGGCGGCGGTCGCGCACCTGCTCGAGCGAGGACACGCGCCGATCTCGCTCGGCGGCGATCACGCGGTCACGTACCCGATCCTGCGCGCGTTCGCGAAGAAGTACCCGCGGCTCTCGGTCCTCCACTTCGACGCGCATCCCGACCTCTACGACGAGTTCGAGGGCAACCGTCTCTCGCACGCCTGCCCGTTCGCCCGGATCATGGAGAACGGCCTGGCGCAGCGCCTCGTCCAGGTCGGCATCCGGACCGCCAACCCGCCATCAGCGCGCCCAGGTGGCAGCGGTTCGGCGTCGAGATGATCGAGATGAAGGACTTCCGCGACGATCTCGCGCTCGAGTTCGACGGGCCGGTCTACGTGACGTTCGACCTCGACGGGCTCGATCCGTCCTGCGCGCCGGGCGTCTCGCACCGGGAGCCGGGCGGCCTGACGACGCGCCAGGCCGTCGACGTGATCCGCCGGCTGCGCGGGATGGTCGTGGGCGCCGACGTCGTCGAGTTCAACCCGCGGATGGACTCGTCGGGCATGACCGCGATGGTCGCCGCCAAGCTGGTCAAGGAGATCGCCGCGCGGATCGCCGAGCCCGGGGGCGACGCGTGAGCGAGGCCAACAAGGCGCTCGTCCGCCGGCTCTTCGACGACGTGCTGAACGCCGGAAAGCTCGGCCTGCTCGATACGCTCATCGGCGCGGCGTACGTCGATCACAACCCGGCGGCCGGGCAGGCGGCGGGAGCGGCGGGCGTGAAGGCGAAGGTCGCGGCCCTGCGGGCAGGCGTTTCCGGACCTGCGCTTCAAACTCGAGGAGCTCGTCGGCGAAGACGAGATCGTGGCCGCGCGGTATCACTGGCGGGGCACGCACCGGGGCCAGTTCCTCGGCGTCCCGCCGACGGGAAAGACCATCCTCGTTCGCGGCATGGACTTCTACCGGCTTCGCGGAGAACCGGATCGTGGAGCACTGGGACAACGTCGACGAACTGGGGATGCTGACCCAGCTCGGCGACCTGGACGGCGGCTAGAAGGGATGACCTGCTGGAGCTGCCAGGCCGAGAACCGCCTCGAGGAGCGGCAGACGTGCGTGCGCTGCGGCGCGCCGCTCGAGAAAACGTTCTCGCTGTTCCAGCGCCCGATCATCCTCGGCGCGGCGGGGTTGCTCGTCTTCGGATGGCTCGCGGTGGTCGCCTGGGCGCTCTTCTGCCAGGGGTGCCGCTGAAGATCGACGTGCCGGTCACGGCCGCCGTCCGGGCCCTGCGCGCGGCCGGCGTGGCGTTCGAGCCTCGGGTCTACGCCTACGTCGAGCGCGGCGGGACGCGACACTCCGCCGAGGCGCTCGGCGTCGACGAGCACGCGGTCGTCAAGACGCTCGTCATGGAGGCCCGGGGCCGCGAGGGCCGGGCGCAGCCGCTCCTCGTGCTGATGCACGGCGACCGCGAGGTGTCGACGAAGGAGCTCGCGCGGCGGATCGGCGCGCGGGAAGTGGCGCCGGCGAGCGCCCGCGGCGGTCGAGAAGCACACCGGCTACGTGCCGGGGGGCGTGAGCCCGTTCGGGACGCGGTCGCGCCTGCCCGTCTACGTCGAGGCCTCGATCCTCGCCGCTCGAGAAGTTTCTGATCAACGGCGGCAAGCGCGGCTTCCTCGTCGAGATCCGTCCCGGCGGACCTCGAGCGCGTGCTCGCGCCGGTCGCGGTCCGCGTCGCGATCGAGGCCCGGCGCGGTTGAGGTCCGGGCGAGGCCCGGAAACGTCGGACCCGTCGGATCGGTTGCCTCACGCTATGATCCGCCGCAACAAACGAGGAGGAAGAGCGATGAGAACGAGGTTTGCCGCTTCGGTGGTTCTGGCCTGCGGGCTCGCCCTGTCGGCGGCGGCGCTGGCGGAGGAGGGCGGAGCGAAGTCGGTGGACGCGGCGTGGCTGAAGGCCGTCAAGGCGAACGACGTCGAGGCGCTCGTCGCCTGCTACGCCCCGGATGCCGTCATGTGGCTGCCGGACGCGCCGGAAGCGCGGGGCACGAAGGCGATCCGGGACGCCTACGCCGGGCTTCTCGAAGCCAACACCGTCGCCGACGCGACGATCACGAACGCGGTCTACCAGACCTCGGGCGACCTCTCGACCGCGTGGGGCAATTTCTCGCTCACGCTCAAGCCCAGGAAGGGCGGCGACACGGTGGTGATGAAGGGCCGGTTCACCGCGGTCGCGAAGAAGGCGGGCGGGAAGTGGCAGTACGTCGCCGACCTGGCGTCGGTCGAGCCGCCGCCTCCGGTCCGGCCGCCAGAAGTAGACGCCGGCCGTCAGGGCTCGGGCCCCATGGCCACGAACGACACCCGGTTCGCGCACCTCGCCGAGCACGCCTCGCTCTTCGGGCTCGCGCTCGTGGTGGGGGTGCTGTCGCGGGACGATCGGCGTGGCGTTCCAGCAGGCGCTGGCGGGGCCGGCCTCGCTGCGCGAGGCGGCCGTGCGGCGCGCGGGGCCGCACGGGCTGGGGGCTGCCGCTCTCCATCCTGCTCTCGGCGCTCGCGGTCGCGGGAGGAGCGGAGCTGGTGCGGAGGTTCGCGCCGAGCGCGCAGGGCAGCGGCATCCCGCAGGTCGAGACGCTGCTCCATCGCGGCGGCGACATGTCCTGGGGCCGCGTGCTCTGGGTGAAGTTCGTCGGAGGGCTCCTCGCGATCGGGGGCGGCCTGACGCTCGGGCGCGAGGGGCCGACGGTGCAGATGGGGGCGGCCGTGGGCCGCGCGATTGGACGGGCCGCCGGGGCCCGACGAACGCGGACGCACGCTCATCGCCGCCGGAGCGGGGGCCGGGCTCGCGGCGGCGTTCAACGCGCCGCTGGCGGGGACGGTCTTCGTGCTCGAGGAGATGCGCGTCCTCCGCACGCCTCGCCACGCGCTGGCGGCCCTGATCGCCGCGGTCACGGCGGACCAGGTCTGCCGCCTGCTTCTCGGGAGCGCCCCGCAGCTCGCGCTCGCGGGCGTCGCGGGGCCGCCGCTGTCGGCGGTGCCGTTCTTCCTGGTTCTCGGGGTCGCGGCGGGCCTCGTCGGCGCCGTGTTCAATCGCTGCGTGCTCGGGACGCTGGCGTTCGCCGACCGGTTGCGCGGCGCGGGCGGCCGTCACGCCGCCGCGATCGCGCTCGCCGGGGGCGCGGTGGTGGGGCTAGCGGGCTTCTTCGCGCCGGAGCTGCTCGGCCCGGGAGACGGCCTCGTGGAGCGCGCGCTCCACGCCCCGAGCGAGGCGTCGGGTGCGGCGGCGACTTTCGTTTCGCGCCTCGCCCTGACCTCGCTGAGCTATGCGACCGGCGTGGCCGGCGGCCTCTTCGCGCCACTGCTCGTTCTCGGAGCCGAGCTCGGCGTCATGGCCGGCCGGGCGGGTGAAGCCCTGATGACCCCGCCACCCGCGGGCCTGCCGGCGTTCGTGGTCGTCGGCATGGGCGCCCTCTTCGCCGCTTCGGTGCGTGCTCCGGCGACGGGAGTGCTGATCATCCTGGAGATGACCGGGGCGCTGTCCCTCACGCTGCCGCTCGTCTACGCCGCGGTCGTCGCGGATCTGACGGCCCGCGCCCTCGGGGCGCGGCCGATTTACGAGGCGCTGCTCGACCGTACGATCGCGGCCGATCGACGCGCTTCCTGAGGAAGAGGAGGTCTCGATGTTCGGCTCCTGCGGCATCCTCTCGATTCCGGCCGCCGCCGTGGCGGCCTTCGTCCTCGGCGCGCTCTGGTACTCGCCGGCGCTCTTCGGGAAGGCCTGGGTGACGGCCAACGGCCTGACGGAGGAGAAGATCGAGGCGATGCGGGCCTCGGCACCGCGCGCCTACGCGGTGTCCCTTCTCTGCAACCTCGTCATGGCGACGGCGCTGTGCGTCCTGCTCGACCGGATTGGCGTCGTGTCCTGGCTGACCGGCGTGAAGCTCGGCGCCCTCATCGGGTTCGGTTTCGCGGCGACGATCGGCTTGACGTCCAACATGTACTCCGACCGGAAGCTCTCGGCCTGGGTGATCGACGGGGCGTATCAGGTCGCGTACCTGATTCTCATGGGCGCGATCCTGGCGGCATGGCGATGAGGCGGGCGGGCCTCGGGGCCCTCCTCGCGCTCTGGTCGGGCCTCCTGCTCGCGCAGGCGGCTCCGGCCGCCGCGCCGGCGACGGTTCCGGTCGGCGCGGTCGCTCGCGCGTGCGCGATCGTCGAGCTCGCCATGTTCCGCACCCTGGCGCCGGGCGCCCAGATCGCCGTGTCGCGGGCCGGGCGGATCGTGTGGAGCGAGAGCTTCGGCAGCGCCGATGTCGAGCTCGACGTTCCGGTCGGACCCGCGACCCGAATCCGGATCGGGAGCGTCTCGAAGCCGCTGACCGCGGCGGCCATCGGGCTCCTCGTCGAGGAGGGCCGGCTCGACCTCGACCGGCCGGTGCAGGCGTACGTGCCGGACTTCCCGAAAAAGGCCTGGCCCGTGACGACACGTCAGCTCGCGGGACACCTGGCCGGCATTCGCCACTACGAGGGCGGCGAGTTCCTCATCCGCGATCACTACGCGACCGTGCGCGCGGGGCTCGCGATCTTCGAGAAAGACGCCCTCCTCTTCGAGCCCGGGACGCGGTTCGCCTACTCGTCGTACGGCTGGAACCTGATCTCCGCCGTCATCGAGGGCGCGAGCGGCGAGCCGTTTCTCTCCTTCATGGAGAAGCGGGTCTTCGCTCCGGCGGGAATGACGCACACCGCGGCGGACGAGCCGACCCCGATCATCCCCGGACGGGCCCGCCCCTACACGCGCGACGAGAAGACCGGGGTCGTGATCAACGCCGCCTACGTCGACAACAGTTACAAGTGGGCGGGCGGCGGTTTCCTCTCGACGGCGGAGGACCTCATCGCCTTCGCGAACGCTCTCCTCGAGGGACGGTTGCTCAAGCCCGAGACCGTGCGGCTCCTGTGGACCTCGCAGAAGACGTCGGACGGCAAGGACACCGACTACGGCATCGGATGGACGGTCGACCGCGACTCGAAGGGACGGCGCCGGGTGCGGCACTCCGGCGGCGCCCAGGGCGGGACCGCCAACCTCGTCATCTATCCGGACGAGCGTCTCGTGGTCGCCCTGCTCGTCAACAGCGACGAGTCGTTCACGGGAAGGGCGCCGGCGATCGCGGAGGTGTTTCTCGATGAGCCGTGAGACGGGCTCCGGCTACGTCCTCTTCATCTCGGGCGTCGCGGCGCTGGGCGGCTTCCTGTTCGGGTACGACACGGCCGTCGTCAACGGGACGGTCGGCGCGCTCGAGCGGCACTTCCAGGCCGACCCGAGCCGGCTCGGGTTCGCGATCGCCTCGGCGCTCCTCGGCTCGGCGGTCGGGGCGCTCCTCGGCGGCCGGGTGGCGGACCGGGCGGGCCGCGTCCAGGCGATGCGCATGACGGCGCTGCTCTTCGCGGTCAGCTCGCTGGGGTCGGGCATCGCCGCAGAGCCTCTGGGCCTTTTCGACCTGGCGCTTCCTCGGAGGCATCGCGGTCGGCGCCGCGAGCGTCATCGCGCCCGCCTACATCGCCGAGGTCGCGCCGGCGCGCATCCGGGGCCGCCTCGGCTCGCTCCAGCAGCTGGCGATCGTGGTCGGGATCTTTCTCGCGCTCGCCGTCAACGACCTCATCGCGCACACCGCCGGATCGCCCGACGCGCCGTTCTGGTTCGGCGTGCCGGCCTGGCGCTGGATGTTCTGGGTCGAGGTGGCGCCGTCGCTCGTCTACGGGCTCGGCGCTTTCTTCATCCCGGAGTCGCCGCGGTTTCTCGTGGCGTCGGGGCGCTCGTCCGAGGCGGCCGCGGTGCTGACGAAGATCGGCGACCCCGACGTGAGCGAGCGGATCGCCGACATCCAGAAGACGGTCGTCGAAGACCGGCCCTCGCGGCTGGCGGATCTGCGGACCGCGAAGGGGCTTCTGCTGCCGATCGTCTGGGTCGGCATCGGCCTGTCGGTCTTCCAGCAGTTCGTCGGGATCAACGTCATCTTCTACTACAGCACCGCGCTGTGGCACTCCGTGGGCTTCACGGAGGCCGACTCGATGCGGATCAGCACGATCACGGGCGTGATCAACATCGTCACGACGCTCATCGCGATCGCGTTCGTGGACCGGTTCGGCCGACGGCCCCTCCTGCTGGCCGGCTCCATCGGCATGGCGTTGACGCTCGGCACGATGGCCGTGCTATTCGCGAGCGCGCCGCTCGATCCCGGCGGCTCGCCGGTCCTCACGGGAGCCCACGGGACCGGGGCCCTCGTCGCCGCGAACCTCTACGTCTTCGCGTTCGGCTTCTCGTGGGGACCGATCGTCTGGGTGCTGCTCGGCGAGATGTTCAACAACCGCATCCGCGGGGCCGCGCTGGCCCTGGCGGCGGCCTCGCAGTGGGTGGCCAACTGGCTCGTGACGCTGACGTTTCCCGGGCTGTCGAGGATGGGCCTCGGCTTCGCGTACGGGCTCTACACGGCGGCCGCGGTGCTCTCGTTCGTTCTCGTCCTGAAGTTCGTGAAGGAGACGAAGGGACTCACCCTGGAAGAGATGTAAGAATCGAGTGCCGGCGTTCCTTGCGCCGGGGAGGGAATCCGCGATGTACCGCGACAAATGGCGGGTCCGTGTCGCCGATGCGATGGCGTTGCTTCCGGCCCCGAACGGGGACCGGTTTGCGAAAGTCCTGGAGCACGGAACGCTGGACGTCGAGATCTACGCTCCGCGGGGAACGGATCCCCAGAAGCCCCACACGCGCGACGAGCTGTACGTCGTCGTGACCGGCCGCGGCGAGTTCCGCAACGGCTCGACGCTCGATCGCTTCGGTCCGGGGGACGTGCTCTTCGTCCCGGCGTTTTCCGAGCACCGCTTCGAGAGCTTCACCGACGACCTCGTCGTGTGGGTGATGTTCTACGGCCCGGAGGGCGGAGAGGCGGGAATGGCCGGAGCGCCGTGAGGCGCCTTCCGGCCTATCTCTGGGCCGGTCCGGTGTCGCTCCTGGCCCTGCCGCTCGCCGCCGCGGGCGCCGCGACCGGGGGCCGCATGCGGGCCGTCGGCGGCGTGCTCGAGGCCGGCGGCGGGGTCCTGCGGCCGCTGCTCTCGAAGGCCGTTCCCGGGTTCCCGATCCGCGCGATCACGCTCGGCCACGTCGTCCTCGGCGCGGGCGAGCGCGACCTTCGCGAATGCCGCGCCCACGAGCGGGTCCACGTCCGGCAGTACGAGCGGTGGGGCCTCCTCTTCCCGCTGCTGTATCTCGGCTCGAGCCTCGCGGCGCTCGCGCGCGGGCGCCGGATCTACGCCGACAACGCGTTCGAGCGCCAGGCCGCGCGCGAGTCGGAGGAGCCGCTGCCGGCGTGAGCGAGGCGCAGGCCCTCGCGCGCGCGGCGGCCGAGCACCGGCAGGCGATCGCGGAATGCGCCGCAACGATCCGGGCCGTCGCCCGGGCGGACTGGGATCGGCGGCCGGGCGAGCGGAAGTGGTCCCCGGCCGAGATCGCGGAGCATCTGGCGATCACCTACGAGCCGCCGCTGTCCGAGCTCGCCGGGGGGCCGGGATACCGGGTCGTGGTCCCGTGGTGGAAGCGCCGCCTGCTTCGTTGGACCGTCCTGCCGAGGATCCGGCGCGGCCGATTCCCCTCCGACGTGCCTGCGCCGCGGGAGAGCCGTCCCGCCGCGGGTTCCGCGGATCCGGAGCTGGCGGCGCGAAGGCTGGCCGAGCAGGCGGAGAAGTTCCTCGAGCGCCTCGAGGTCTCCTGTCGCGAGCGGCCGGTGCGGCTCACGCACGCCTACCTCGGAAAGCTGGCGGCGCGCGACGCGCTGGGGCTCCTGACCGCGCACGCGAGGCACCACCGGCGGCAGCTGCCTCCGCCGGCGGGGGAGCGGTAGCCGCGGCTGCGATATCGTGCGCCGGACGGCTCAAAAGGGGGATTGCACCGCATGATCGAGAGACTGAAAGAGAGCGAGGGCCGGGCCTTCGGGTTTCGGGCGAAGGGGAAAGTCACGGCCGAAGAGGTCCAGGCCTTCCTGCCGCAGCTCGAGTTCGCGATCAAGGATCGCGGCAAGCGCACGATCGGGATCCTGGCGGACCTCTCCGAGATGGACAAGACCGAGTGGGGCGCGCGCTGGGAGGAGATCAAGTTCATCTCGAAGTACGCGGAGCACATCGAGCGCGTGGCCGTCGTCGGGGCCCACAAGTGGGAGGAGCTGAAGGCCGAGATCCTCGGCGGCACCGTCCTGATCCAGGCGGAGACGCGCTACTACCACGGGCCCGACATCCTCCATGCGTGGCACTGGGTCAGGACCGGCGACGATTCAGCCGGCGGCTCCCCCCGGACCATCCTGCCGAAGGGCAGCCTGATGTCCGGCTACGTCCCGGAGTACATGGAGGTCTAGTTCTCCTGCGTCCGCCGCCCCGGTCCGCGCGTTGACTTACGCCCGTTTACCGCCTATCGTTCCGGGGTGGCCGACAAGCGCACGCGCCCCTCGGGGAGCCCGCCGGAGATGCCGCCGTCCCGCAATCTCGGGGTGGGCAACGCGAGCTGCGGGCGCCACGGCGACGCCGATCCCGTCGCCGCGCTGATCGTCGCGCCAGGAGCGCGCAAGGAGAAGCTCCGGCAGCGCGACTTCCCGCGCGCGTTGAAGCTCGCCCCGCGGCCGGCGCCGCGCCCCTACGTCGAGATGCGCGCGGCGTCGGCCTTCTCGTTCCTGGACGGCGCGTCGCTGCCGGAAGACCTCGTGGAGGAGGCCGCGCGCCTCGAGATCCCGGCCGTCGCGCTCGTCGACCGCAACGGCGTCTACGGCGCGCCGCGGTTCTGGAAGGCGGCGAAGGCGGCGGGGGTCAGGGCGCTGGTCGGGGCGGAGGTGACGATCTGCCAGGATCGTGTAGGGGCGGGGCTTGTCCCCGCCCGAAAGGCGGGCGGCCACGGTCCGTCCACCAGCGGGCGACCCCCGGCCGTAGGAGACGCCGTCCGAAGGACGGCGGCAACCCGCCCCTACGACGAGAGCGCTGAATTACCCCGTCTCACGCTTCTCGTCGAGAACCGCGCCGGCTACCGGAACCTCTGCCGTCTCATCACCGCCGGGGCGCTCGGGCAAGCCGAAGGGCGAGGCCGCCGTCACGCTCGAGCAGGTCGCCGCGCACGCGGAGGGGCTGCACGTCGCGACGGGCGGCGACGAGTCGCCGGTGGCGCGCGCGCTCGCGGAGGGCGGGCCCGATGCGGCGCGGGCGCTGCTCGAGCGGCTCGGCGCGATCTTCCCGGGCCGGCTCCACGTCGAGCTCCAGCGGCATCGCCTCCGCGAGGAGGAGCGGCGCAACCAGGCGCTCGTCGATCTCGCGCGGCGGCTCCGGCTCCCGCTCTTCGCCTCCAACGGCGTGCGCTACGCGCGCCAGAAGGACAAGGAGCTCCACGACGTCTTCACGTGCATCCGCCACCACACCACGCTCGACGGCGCGGGCCGGCTTCTCGCGTCGCAGCGCGAGCGGCACTTCCGGAGCGCCGCCGAGATGGCGCGAGCTCTTCGCGGACCTGCCCGAAGCGCTCGACGCGGCGCTCGAGCTTTCGCGCCGGCTCGACTTCACGCTCGCGGACCTCGGCTACCGGTTCCCGGACTATCCGCTGCCGCCCGGGCGAGACGCCATCCTCGTTCCTGCGCCAGGTCACCTGGAACGGCGCCCGCGCGCGCTTCCGCCCGCTGACGGCGAAGGCCCAGGCGCAGATCGAGAAGGAGCTGGCGATGATCGAGAAGCTCGATCTGGCCGGCTACTTCCTGATCGTCTGGGACATCGTGCGCTTCTGCATGGAGAACCGCATCCTCGCGCAGGGCCGCGGCTCGGCCGCCAACAGCGCCGTCTGCTACGCGCTCTCGATCACGGCGGTCGACCCGGTGAAGATGGAGCTCCTCTTCGAGCGCTTCCTCTCCGAGGAGCGCGGCGAGTGGCCGGACATCGACCTCGACCTGCCCTCGGGCGACCAGCGCGAGAAGGTCATCCAGCACGTCTACGAGAAGTACGGGCCGCACGGCGCCGGCATGACGGCCAACGTCATCACGTACCGCGACCGCTCCTCGGCGCGCGAGGTCGGCAAGGCGCTCGGCTACTCGCCGGAGCAGGTGGACGCGCTCTCCAAGCAGCTCGGCGGCTGGAACTTCGGCGAGATCCGCGACCCGCCGGAGGAGCTCGCGGGGGAGATCCGCGCGGCCGGGCTCGATCCGGAGGAGCGGCGCGCGCGGCACTTCCTGCGCCTCTTTCTCCAGATCCAGAACCTCCCGCGCCACCTCGGCCAGCACTCGGGCGGGATCGTCGTCGCGGCCGGGCGCCTGGACGAGGTCGTGCCGCTCGAGCCGGCCTCGATGCCGGGGCGCGTCGTCGTGCAGTGGGACAAGGACGACTGCGCGGACCTGGGGATCGTGAAGGTGGACCTCCTCGGCCTCGGGATGCTCGCCGCGATCGAGGAGGCGATCCCGATGATCTCGACGCACGAGAAGCGTCGAGGTGGACCTGGCGCACCTGCCGCAGGACGATCCGGCGGTCTACGCGATGCTGAACGCGGCCGACACGGTCGGCCTCTTCCAGGTCGAGAGCCGCGCGCAGATGGCGTCGCTCCCGCGCAACGCCCCGAAGTGCTTCTACGACATCGTCGTCCAGGTCGCGATCATCCGGCCCGGGCCGATCGTCGGCGGCATGGTGCGCCCCTTCTTCGAGCGGCGGCAGGGGAGGGCCCCGGTCGAGTACGCGGACCCCTGCCTCGAGCCGATCCTGAAGAGGACGCTCGGCGTCCCGCTCTTCCAGGAGCAGATCCTGAAGATGGCGATGGTCGCGGCGGGCTTCACGGGAGGCGAGGCGGAGGAGCTGCGTCGGGCGATGGGCTTCAAGCGCTCGGTCGAGCGGATGGACTCGATCGAGGCGCGGCTGCGCAAGGGCATGGCCGCGCGCGGCATCGGGCCGGCGGCGCAGGACCAGATCGTCAAGTGCATCACGTCCTTCGCGCTCTACGGCTTCCCGGAGTCGCACGCGGCGAGCTTCGCGCTGATCGCGTACGCGAGCGCGTACCTGAAGGCGCACCATCCGGCGGCGTTTCTGGCGGCGCTCTTGAACGCGTGGCCGATGGGCTTCTACCACCCGGCGACGCTCGTGAAGGACGCGCAGCTCCACGGGACGGGAGTGTGGCCGGTCGACGTGACGCGCTCGGGCTGGATGTGCCGGTGGGAGCGGCGCGGAGTCCGGCTGGGGATGCGCTTCGTCAAGGGCCTGAAGGAGGAGACGGGCCTGGCGATCGAGCGGGCGCAGGCGGCGTCGCCCTTCGTGTCGATCGACGATCTCGCGCGGCGGTGCCGACTGCGCGACGGGGAGCTGGAGCTTCTCGCCCACGCGGGGGCGCTGGCGGCCTTCGGGAGGACGCGCCGGGCCGCGCTCTGGCAGGTGGCGAAGGTCGCGCGCGAGGCCGGGCCGCTCTTTACGGAGATCCCGACGGACGATCCGTCCCCGCTGCCGGAGATGTCCGCGATCGAGGAGACGCGCGCCGACTACGCCTCGACGGAGATCACGACGGGGCCGCACATGCTGTCGCACCTGCGCAAGTCGCTCGCGCGGCGGGGCGTGCTGTCGGCCTCGGAGCTGACGCGGCGGCGCGACGGCGACCGCGTCACGGCGGCCGGCGCCGTCATCGTGCGCCAGCGGCCGGGGACGGCGAAGGGGTTCGTCTTCCTGACGCTCGAGGACGAGACCGGGATGCTCCAGGCGATCGTCCGGCCGGACCTCTTCCGCGAGCAGCGCGCCGTCGTCGTCGGGTCGGGGGCGCTCGTCGTGGAGGGCCGGCTCCAGCGCCAGGACGGCTCCCTGTCGGTGCGGGCGGAGCGGTTCTGGACGATCCCGGAGTTCGCCCGCCTGCCGAGCCACGACTTTCGCTAGAAAACCGAAAAAGCAGGGGGTCAGGTCTCGATTTTTCGGTTCCGCGGGCTCCTCGTCCGGACCTGAGCGTCCCGGGACCCGAAAAATCCAGACCTGACCCCACGCGTTTTTCGGATTCCTGTGACCGCCGGTCAAGCGCAACCTTCCGGCCCCGGACCCGTAGGATGGAGGCAATGAGGCTCCGAGCGCTTGCCGCCATGGCCGTGGTGTGCGCTCCGCCCGTTTCTTCTCCTCGGCGAGGAGCCCGAAAAGCCGAAGCTCAAGCTCGGGCGGATCACCTCGCCCGATCACGGTCGACGGCGACCTCTCGGATCCGGGCTGGGCGGAGGCCACCGAGGTGCCGCTCGCCTACGAGATCAACCCCGGCGACAACATCACGCCGCCGGTCAAGACCCTCGTCCGGATCGGCTACGACGACAAGTTCTTCTACGTCTCGTTCTGGTGCCGAGGAACCGGACGTCTCGAAGATCCGGGCCCCGTTCGTCGACCGCGACGGGATCAACGACGACCAGGACTACGTCGGGATCCTGCTCGACGTCGAGAACCAGAACCACTCCGCGATCGACTTCTGGATCGGGCCGCGCGGCATCCAGGCGGACTCGGTCTTCAACGAGGGGACCTTCAACGAGGACTTCGGCCCGGACTACTTCTGGCAGTCGGCCGGCAAGATCGGGACGGACTCCTGGGTCGCCGAGGTCGCCATCCCGCTGTCCTCGCTGCGCTACCCGGAGAAGGACCCGCAGGACTGGGCGCTCATGCTCTACCGCGTCTGGCCGCGCGACCGGAACTACCAGTTCTACAACGTGCGGGTGCCGCGCGGCTCGAGCTGCTTCCTGTGCCAGTCCGCGACGGTCGAAGGGATCACCGGCCTGCCCAAGGGCTCGCACTGGGTCCTCGCGCCCTACGGCGCGGTGACGAGCACGAAGACATACGCCGGAGCCAACGGGTTGCCCGACGACGACACGACGACCCTGGGCAAGGTGGGGCTCGACGCAAAGTGGCTCCCCGACGCCGACACGATCGTCGATGCGACCATCAATCCCGACTTTTCCCAGATCGAGTCCGACACGGCCCAGATCTCCGTCAACGAGCGGTTCGCCCTCTTCTACCCGGAGAAGCGGCCGTTCTTCCTCGAGCACGTGGACCTGCTGCAGACGCCGATCCAGGCCGTCTACACGCGGACGATCACCTCGCCGCTCTGGGGCGCGCGGGTCACCGGGAAGACGGGCGGCACGAACTTCATCGCGCTCGTGGGCAACGACCGCGGAGGCGGCACGGTCATCATCCCGGGGCCGATCTTCTCGGAGGCCGCGCCCCAGGACTACGAGTCGACCGTCGCGATCCTGCGCGTCCGCCAGGACCTCGGCGACTCGTTCGCGGGCTTTCTCGGGACCGCGCGCTCGATCGACGGCGCGGACGGCGGGGGCTACAACTACGTCGTCGGCGGCGACGTCCACTGGCAGGCGGGCGCGAACGACGTCGTCAACGCGCAGTACCTGTACAGCTTCTCGGAGAACCCCGACCGGCCCGACCTCTACCACGGCTGGACGGGCCAGAAGTCGTCGGGCTTCGGCGGGACGGCGGAGTGGACCCACTCGACGCGGCACTGGGACTGGAACCTGGAGATACGAGGACTTCGCCGCCGGGCTTCGTGGCCGACGACGGCTTCGTCCCGCAGGTCGGTTACCGCGAAGGGTCGGGTGGGTCGGCTACCGCTTCTTTCCGACCGGCTTCTTCTCGCGCCTGCGGCCGCTCGCGGGCGGCGAGCTACACGACGGACCGCAACGGGGACCTGATCTCGCGGCGCTACTTCCCGGGCGTGTCCTTCCAGGCGCAGTGGAGCCTGCGCGGAGAGATCGACTACAACTTCGAGGCCGTTCGCATCGACGGGCAGACGCTGGAGTTCAACCAGCTCGTCTGGAGCCTCCAGGCCTCGCCGTCGCGCCTGGTTCCGCGGCTGACGTTCGCCGGCAACTACGGCGAGCAGCCCGACGTCTCCAACGTGCGCGTGGGAAGCGGCGGGACGCTGTCGATGACCGCGACGATCCGCCCGACCGATCACCTCGGCCTCGACCTCGTCGGCGAGCGGCAGTGGATCGACGAGACGGTCGACGGTCGCTCCGGCCGCCTCTTCACCGCCACCGTCGCGCGGGCCAGGGCGATCTACGTCTTCAACTCGAGGATGCTCTTCCGCATCATCGGGCAGTACATCGAGACGACCCGCGATCCCTTCCTGTGGTCGTTTCCCGGTCCTGGCGAAGGAATCCGAGTTCTCGGGGTCGGCGCTGTTCTCGTACAAGCTCAACTGGCAGACCGTCCTCTACCTCGGCTACGGCGACAACCGTGCCCTCTTCGAAACCACCAACGTCACCCTCCAACCCCAGAACCGCCAGTTCCTCCTCAAGCTTTCCTACGCCTTTCAGAAGTGACCCTGGTCCAGAAATAGGGTCAGCCCAGCATTCCTGACTATTGGGGCCTGCCCTGCGTTTCTGACTTGTTCGGAAAGAGTCATTAATGCAGGGCTGACCCCAGGAACTTTTCCGGGCGGGGCGGGTTCCTGTTTGGCAGAATGGCGAACATGCGCGCGTCGGGAAGATGGGTCGGGGTCGCGATCGCGGCGGCACTGGCCGCGCTGGCAGGCACGGCGGCGCCCGGGCCTCCGCAGAAGAAGGCGGCAGTCGCGCCCGCCGCAGCCCGAACGCCGACTCCGGCCCCGTCGTCGCCGGCCTCCTGGAAGGAGGTCGACCGGCTCGTCTCGGAGCAGAAGTTCGAGGAGGCCTCCGGGGCAGGTCGACGCGCTCCTGCAGTCGGCGAAGGCCCGCCGCGACTCCGCCGACTGGACGAAGGCGCTGATCCGTTCGGTCCAGCTCCGCACGGGGCTCCACGGCTACGAGACCGCCGTGCGATTCCTCAAGGACGAGCCCTGGCCGCCGGACCTTCTCTCGCGCACGACACTCGAGCTCTTCTACGCCCAGTCGCTCGTGAATTACGCGCAGATGTACTCGTGGGAGGTCTCGCAGCGCGAGCGCGTCGAGTCGACGGGGAAGGTGGACCTCAAGGCCTGGACGCGCGAGCAGATCTACGACGAGGCGGCCCGCGCCTACGTCGCCCTCTGGAAGGACCGCGGGGCGCTGGGCGGCGAAAAGGTCAGGGCGCTCGCGGAGTTCGTCGAGCCAAACGACTACCCGCCGGGGATCCGAGACACCCTGCGCGACGCCGTCGGCTATTTCTTCGTCGTCACTGCTCGCCGACTCTTCCGGTTGGAGCCCGGCTCAGTCGAACGCGGTCTTCACCCTCGACCTGCAGGGGCTTCTCCGCGCCGACGCCTCGTCGACGGCGGCGGTGAAGCTCGACGATCCGGCGAATCACCCCGTGACGCGGCTCGTGGCCGTTCTGGCCGACCTCGAGAGCTGGCATGCCGGCCGCGGCGAGCGCGAGGCGGCCTTCGAGGCGCGACTCGAGCGGGAGCGGCAGCTGGGCAGCGCCTTCCGCGAGCCGGAAGACCGCCAGGCGATCGAACGCGATCTCGAGGGGCGCCTCCCCGCGATGGCCGGCCTGCCCTGGTACGCGATGGGCCAGGCGCAGCTCGCGGAGCTCCTCGAGGGCGGCCCGCGTCCCGACCGTCTCGTCCGGGCGCGCGAGGCGGCGCAGAAGGGTCGGCAGGCGTACCCGGAGTCCGCGGGAGGCAAGCGCTGCCTGTCGATCGTCAAGCGGATCGAGGCGCCGGGCTATCAGCTCGCGGCCATGAAGAGCGACGGCCCCGACCGGCGATCGATCCTCGTGACCCACCGAAACGTCGCCCGGCTGACCTTTCGGGCCTACGCGATCGACCTGCCGGCCCGGGTCGCCAGCGAGAGGGACCTCCGCAACATCCTGCCCCAGGGAAAAGAGCTCGAGCGCATCCTCGCCGGCCGTGCCGCGGCGCAGTGGCCCGTCGCGTTGCCGGCGACGCCGGACTACCTGGACCACCGGACCTTCGTCGTCCCGCCCATGAAGGCGAAGGGCTACTACGTCGTCGCCGCCTCGGGCGACGCGGACTTCGCCGCCGCCGGGGGCCTGCCCGTCGTCGCGTCGGGCTTCCTCGTGTCCGATCTCGTCCTCGTCGAGACCCCGGGCGCCGCGCCGGGACGAAACGTCCGGCAGCGCCTCGACGTCCTCGCGTTGTCCGGGGAATCGGGCCGGCCGCTCGACGGCGTCGCCGTCACGGTGCTCAAGGGCCGCTGGAACCCGACGGGCACGGATCGGATCGCGGAGGCCGTGACGGACCGCGCCGGCCGCGCGGTTCTCGACTTCCCGGCCGATCGGGAGTGGTCGCAGCGCTTCGTGTTCGCGCGCCGCGGGGAAGACCTCGCGGTCGGGACCGAAACGCCCTACGGATGGCGGTCCGAGGCCGCGGAAGGAGAGAGGACCTCGTCGCTCGTCTTCACCGACCGCGCCATCTATCGGCCCCTCCAGAAGATCCTCTGGAAGGTGCTCGCGTACCGGGGCGATTCGCGCGAGGGCCGCTTCCGCGCCTTCCCGAAATCGGCCGTGACGGTCACGCTCTACGATGCGAACGGCCAGTCCGTCGACACCCGCTCCGTCACGACGAACGATTTCGGCACGGCGGCGGGGGAGTTCGCGATTCCCGCCGGGCGCGCCCTCGGGGCCTGGCGCGTGGCGACGTCGCTCGAGGGCGGCGGCGCGATGGTGCGGGTCGAGGAATACAAACGGCCGACCTTCGAGGTGACGCTCAAGGACTCGGTCGAGCCCCTTCGCCTCAATCGCCCGGCCCGGCTCTCCGGAGAGGCGCGCTACTACTTCGGCCTGCCGGTCTCGGCGGGCAACGTGCGCTGGTCCGTGACGCGAACGCCGAACTTCCCCTGGTGGTACGGGTGGCGCGGATTCCGGACGGACGTTCGGACCGAAACGATCGCGGTCGGCACCTCCGGGCTCCAGTCGGACGGCTCGTTCACCGTCGCATTCACGCCGAAGGCCGACGAACGCCTCGCCGACCAGCAGAAGGGGACGACTTACAGTTACACGATTTCCGCCGATGCCTCGGACGAAGGCGGCGAGACGCGGTCCGCCGCACGCACGTTCCGCCTCGGGTTCGTCGCGGTCGAGGCGCGCATCGAGCTGACGGGCGGGTTCCTGCGCGCGGGCGCGAAGGAGGACGTGACCGTCGTGCGGACGAACCTCGACGGCGCCCCGCGCGCCGGGAAGGGCACCTGGCGACTGGTCCGGCTTCAGCAGCCGCCGGCGCCGCTGCTGCCGGCGGAGCTCCCGATCGATCCGGGCGAGGTCCCCGGGGGCGGTTACCGGACTCCCGGCGATTCGCTCCGCCCGCGATGGCAGACCGGGTACTCGCCCGACCAGGTCATGGCGCAGTGGAAGGGCGGCGCCGAGGTGGCTTTCGGCGAGGTCAACCACGATGCCGCAGGCGTCGCGCGCATCCCCATCGCGAACCTGTCCCCGGGCGCGTACCGTCTCCTCTACCGGACCCGCGACGAGTTCGGGGCCGAGTTCGAGGCGCCGCGCGAGCTCGTCGTGGCCGGGGACCGGACGCCCCTCGCCCTGCCCGCGCTGCTGAGGGCGGAGGCGTCCTCGGTGCCCGTCGGAGGCACGGCCCGCCTGCTCGCGACCTCGGGGTTGCCGGGGCAGCCGCTGTACTTCGAGATCGACCGCGACGGATCGCCGGTCGAGCGCCGGACGCTCGTCGGGGGCGGTTCCGGAGCCCTGATCGAGATTCCGATCCGGGAGAAGGACCGCGGCGGGTTCGGCGTCAAGCTGACGATGGTCCGGGACCACCAGCTCGTCGTTCAGACGCAGTCCGTCTTCGTTCCCTGGGACGACAAGGCGCTCAAGGTCAGCTTCTCCACGTTCCGCGACAAGTTGACTCCGGGGCAGAAGGAAACCTGGACCGTGAAGGTCGAGCGCCCGGACGGAGCGCCGGTCGAGCCGGCGGCCGCCGAGCTTCTGGCCAACATGTACGACCGGAGCCTCGACGCCTTCGCCCCGTACTCCCCGCCGAGTCCGTTGTCGGTGTACCCGTCGCACACGCAGGTCTGGCCGGGCACTTCCAACCTCGGCGGGACCGACTTCGCGCACGTGCGCGGGAGCTTCCCGGTGCCGCCGGGATACCCGCCGCTTCGCCCGGATCGGCTCAAGTTCCCCGGCGGCTATGCCTTCGGCGGTCCCGGGCGGCGGGGCGTTTACGCGATGGCGAAGTCGATGGACGCGGCGGCGCCGCCCGCATCGCCGGAAGCGGACTCGAAGGTGGTGGGCGGGCTCGCGCAGAAGATCAACGAGGCCGGGGTGCGGCCCCGCGAGGAGAAGGCCGCAGCCGGCGCGGCTGCGCCCGCCGCCATCCGCGCCGATTTCTCCGAAACCGCCTTCTGGAAACCGCAGCTCCTGACCGGCCCCGACGGCTCCGCGTCGTTCGAGTTCACCGTGCCGGACTCGGTGACGTCCTGGAACGTCTGGGTCCACGCCGTGACGAAGGACCTCCAGGCCGGCTCCGTGCGAAAGGAAACGCGAAGCGTCAAGGAGCTGATGGTCCGGCCCTACGTGCCGCGGTTCCTCCGCGAGGGCGATCTCGCGGAGCTGAAGGTCGTCGTCAACAACGCCTCGGAGCGCGGCTTCTCCGGCAACGTGCGGCTCGAGATCCTGGACACGGTCTCCAACGCGAGCGCTCTCGCCGAGTTCGGCCTCTCGCCCGACCGTGCGACGCTCCCGTTCTCGGCCGCGGCGGGTGCCGGAGCGGACGTCGCGTTCCGCCTGACGGCGCCCCGGCGGGTCGGCTCATACGCGATCCAGGCCACCGCGAGCGCCGGCGACCTCTCGGACGGCGAGCGGCGGCCCGTGCCGGTCCTGCCCGGCCGGATGCAGCTCGCGCAGTCGCGGTTCGCCGCGCTCAAGGGCGGGGAGCGGCGGACGCTCGCGTTCGCCGACATGGCGAAGACCGACGACCCCTCGCGCATCGACGAGCAGCTCGTCGTCACCGTCGACGGGCAGCTCTTCTATTCCGTGCTCTCGGCCCTGCCCGTACCTCGTGAACTACCCCTACGAGTGCACCGAGCAGACGCTCAACCGCTTCCTCTCGACCGGGCATCGTGTCGTCCGTCTTCCGCGACTACCCGGCGGTCGCCGCGATGGCGCAGGAACTCTCGAAGCGCGACACTCGGCTCGAGCCGTGGGACGGCGACGACCCCAACCGGAGCATGGCAGCTCGAGGAGACGCCGTGGCTCGAAGAGGCGCAGGGGCGGCAAGGCCGGCGCCGACCTGTCGCGCGTCCTCGACCCGCGGATCGCGAAGGCCGACCGCGACACGGCGCTCGCGAAGCTCCGCCAGGCCCAGACGGACTCGGGAGGCTTCCCGTGGTGGCCGGGCGGGCCGCCCTCGACGTACATGACCCTCTACATCCTGAACGGCTTCGCCCACGCCCTGGAGTTCGGCGTCGAGGTCCCGAAGGACATGGCGCAGGCTCGGCCTGGAGATACGCGGGCGCGGAGATCCGGCGGGACCTCGACTCCTGCATGGCGCGCAAGGGGACCTGCGAGTACGTCGACGTTCGTCAACTACGTTCTGTCGTCCTACCCCGACGAGTCCTGGTACGCGCCCGCCTTCGACGCCGCATACCGCAAGACCCTTCTCGACTACTCCTTCGCGCACTGGAAGGCGCACTCGCCGCTATCTGAAGGGCCAGCTCGCGCTGACGTTGAAGCGCGCCGCGCGGCCGAAGGACGCGAAGCTCGTCTGGGACTCGGTCATGGACGCGGCGAAGACGGACCAGGACCTCGGCACGTACTTCGCGCCCGAGGACCGCTCCTGGCTCTGGTACAACGACACGATCGAGACTCAGGCCTTCGCGCTCCGCGTCCTCGCGGAGCTCGACCCGTCCGACTCCCGGCGCCACGGCCTCGTCCAGTGGCTCTTCCTCAACAAGAAGATGAACCAGTGGAAGTCGACGCGTGCGACGGCGGAGGTGATCTACGCCCTGGTCTATTACCTGCGCAAGGAGGGCGCTCTCGCGGTCCGCGAGGAGGTCGTCGTCGACGTCGCCAGCCAGACAACGACGTTTGCCTTCGAGCCCGACCGTTACACGGGCAAGCGCAACCAGATCGTCGTGCCCGGCGAGAAGATCGATCCGAAGGCCGATGCCTCGATCGGCGTCTCGAAGACCGGCAAGGGCCTCGCGTTTGCCTCGGCGACCTGGCACTTCTCGACGGAGAAGCTCCCGGAGGAGGACCGCGGCGACTTCTTCGCGGTCTCGCGAAAGTATTTCCTCCGCGAGTCGACGCCGTCGGGGTTCGTGCTGAAGCCGCTCTCGCGGAGGGAACGCGGCGTGCAGGCCGGCGACGAGATCGAGGTGCGGATCTCGCTGCGCGCCAAGCACGCGGCCGAGTACGTCCACCTGCGCGACCCGCGGCCGGCCGGCGCCGAGCCGCAGAGCGTTCTCTCGCGCTACAAGTGGGATCTCGGGATCTTCTGGTACGAGGAGACCCGCGACTCGGGGGCGAATTTCTTCTTCGAGCAACTCCCGGTCGGGCGAGTACACCTTCAAACACCGCATCCGCGCGAACATGGCGGGCACGTTCAAGGTGTCGCCGGCGACCGTCCAGTCGATGTACGCGCCCGAGTTCCATGCGTACTCGGCGGGCGCCGTGCTGACGATCCGCTAAGGGGAGGCCGGTTCTAGCGGACCGTCCGTGTCGTGGTCGACAGGCTGCCGGGCGGCGCACGGAAGACGACGCGGACGAGCCCCAGCCGGACCTGGTCGCCGTCGGCGAGGAGCGTCGGCTCCGTGACTCGCGTCTCGCCGACCCAGGTTCCGTTCTTGCTCTCCAGGTCCTCGAGTGTCGCGGCCCCGCCGCGAACCGTGATCCGAGCGTGGCGTCGGGACATGGACGCGTCCGGAATCGAGCCCCGAGTGCCCGGATCGCGGCCAAGGATGTTCTCACCCTCCTCGAGCAGAATTTCGTGCTCGCCCCAGACGAGGCGGCAGCCCGAAGGCAGCGCCGGGACCGGTGCGCCCTCGAATGCGTAGCCGTAGCCGTGAATGGTGCGAATCCATTTCGGCTCCCGAGCCGTTTCCGAAAGCAGCGTGCGGATCTCGTTGACGAGGGTGGTCAGGCTCGTGTCCGAAACGAAGGTGTCGGGCCAGAGCGCATGCTGCAGCTCGTCTTTGGAAAGCGCCTTCGGCCGATTCTCGACGAGGAGCTCGAGAAGTTGATACGCCTTCGTCGACAGATGCGCGGGCTCAGTGCCGCGGAACACCCGGTGGCGATCCGTGTCGAGCGTGACGGTTCCGAGATCGAGTCGCATGAGGAATATCTGAGAAGTCTACAAGGACACCGAGGCGGCGTCCGGGCCAGGATCTCGCCATGCAGGAGGACCCGTCATGAATTCACGGTTGCGAAGCCGGCGGTCGGTTCGGGCTTGGCTCTTCGGACTTGGAGTTTGTGGCGTTGGCGCCGCGGTGTCGGGGCAATCGATTGCGACCGTAGGCGAGCTGCTCTCCCGTATCCGCGTCCAAGCCGCGGCATCCGAGAACTACTTCGTGATTCCCGTGGCGGGCCATGTCGAGGGTGCGAACGGTACCGAGTTCCGCACCGACGTCACGATCCTCGCCGCGGGCCCGGAGTCCCGGAGGGTGGCCGTCGCGTGGCTCGCACAGGGGATCGACAACTCGGCCTAGCCGCTGGACGTCTTCGAGGTCGGTGCGGCCCCGGCCTTCGTCGCGGACATGGTCGCGCTCACGCTCGGCAAGTCGGGCCTCGGTGCTCTCGTCGTCGCCGCGGTCGCGCCGGACGGCTCACTCGATCCCGCGGCCAGCCTTTCCGGCTTTGCCCGCGTGTGGAGGTTCTCCATGAAACGCGTACAGGGGCTCTTCGCAATCGCGCTGTGTGTCAGTGCGCCGGCACTCGCCCAGACGGCGAACGCCACGGTCGGTGAACTGCTCGCATCGTTGAACTCGCCGCCCGCGAACAAACACAACTGGATCGTCGTTCCGATCGCGGGGAGCGGGCCGGGCCAGGCCGGAACGTTCCACACGGACCTCGCGGTCACAGGGAGCCACGGCTTCTACAATGACGCGCGGCTGGCCATCGCCTGGCTGCCGCTCGACCGGGACGCCTCGGCGGACCCTGTCCAATTCATTGTCCATGGGAGCGAGTTCGACTACGGATTCATCATGTATGCCAATGGGCTCGGCAATGCCGGGTTCGGCGCGCTCGTCATCGCCGCCGTCGATTCCGGCGGTGCGCTGGATGCGGAAGGTGACGTCCGGGCGAACGTCCGCATCTGGAGCTCCTCGAGCTGCGCGGGCAAGACATCTCTGGGTTATGAGTCCAGCGTTGGCTGGGCGCGGACAGGGGCACGGCGATCGGGCTGACGCTCGGTGACGGTTTTCGGGCGAACGCCGGAATCGTCAATGCGGACACGATCGCACGCACCTGGCGCGTCCGGTACACGGCCCTCGATGCGGCCTCGTCCTTCGATCTCGAGGTCACCGTTCCGGCCGCTTCGAGCACGATCGTCGGGCTGCCGGCGCTCGTTTCGGGTCCGATCGCCGTGACGATCGAGGCCGAAGCCGCCAACATTCCCTGGACAGGCTGGAGCTCGTCGGTCGACAACGCCTCCGGCGACTCCTGGTACTCGCCGCTGATTCCGTTCTAGGCCTGCGCCGAACTCATTTCAGCCCGTCGACGACGTAGAGGTTGGAAAGCACGCGGGTGTAGGTGTAGGCCCAGGAGCGGCCGTCGGGCGCGACCTTCAGGGGGTGAATCCGGACGACGCCGGCCAGATCCTCCAGCGTCAGCGTCTTGAAGGGCTCGATCGTTCCGGTCGCGAGATCGAGTCTCCACACCGGATCGGGTACGTCGCCCACACGGTGGAGAAAAAGGTGCCGTCCGTCGGCAGCCCATCCGACCGGGACGAGACCGGGAGGTCGGGCCGCGGCGTGGATGCGTCGGGGCTCACCGCCCGCGAGCGGCAGAATGAGGATGTCCCGGTTCTCGCCCATTCCGGCGAGGGAGGCTCCGTCCGGAGAAATCAGCCCGCCGCCAAAGTCCAGCGCCGTCTCGGAGATCGTGATCTCGGTCGCCTTTCCCGACGCCAGCTCGAGCACGGTCAGATTCGTCCGGCCGGAGGGATTGCGGCGCTCGCAGAGGAAGCGCTCTCCGTCCGGGAACCAATCCACCCAATCGCACGCGTGCGATTCGATGCGGCGTTCCTCTCCCGCCCCGACCGGAACGAGCAACGGAGCATCCTTGCCGTCCGACGTCGTGGTCAGGACCCACTTCCCGTCGGGCGAGAGCCGCGGAGTGTACTGGTCGTAGCCGTCGCCCAGGCGCAGGGGAGGCGAGCCATCCATGGCGCGGAGGTAGAGCGCGTTTCGGTCGCCAAAGAGCACCGTGCGTCCATCGCGTGAGAGATCGGAAAGAAAGCTGTCGTCGGTCGCGGCCAGCTCGCGCTCCGGGCCCGCCGGTGAAGACGAACCACGCAGGCCGAGCTGAACGTCCCAGCGCGCGATCAGCAGGCGCCCGTCGGGAGCGATGTCGTAGAGACGCAACTGCCCGGGCCCGACGACGACCTCCCTCTGCTTTCCCGAAAGGTCGACCGCCATGAGAGCCGGACTGCTGTCCCGCACCTGTTTCTGGGGCGTGAACCAGACCTCGGAGCCATCCGGCCTCCAGGCCACTCCCGAGCCGGGAAACCAGCCTTCGGACAGGACCCGGCGTTCTCCGTCGGAAACGCGGACGGCCACGACCCTGCTCATATGCTCCATGAAGGCGATCCACGCGCCGTCCGGAGAGACTTTCAGGCTGTTGATTGGAGAGTTGGTCTCGTAGAGCTTCTTTCCGATCGGGTACTCCAGTCGAACCTTTCCATCGATCTCGCGGGCGACGGCGAGCTGGGAGCCATCGGGAGACCAGTCGGCGGCCTGCACGTTTTCGAGGATGTCTCGCCCGACGCCGCCCTCGAGCCCGGCCCGCACGAGGGTGCCCGGCTGATTGAACATTGTGGAGAGGCGAAGGTCGCGAAGAAAGGCGATCTCGTTGTTCGGTGCGATCGCCTCGAGCCTCCCCGGCGCCAGATCGAGGGTGCGCGTTTCGTTCGAGCCCGGCCGGGTCGAGTAGATCCTCACGGGGCCGCCGTCCCAGGCCGCGCTGTACACGATCGTCTGCCCGTCGGGAGCGAAGCGCCCGGACCAGACCGTGCCGCGACGAAAGCCGACCTGGGTCCAGGTCGGGAGGGGCGCGTCTGCGTTGCGGAGCAGGGATGAGAGGAGCGCGCCGGCGCCGAGCGCCACAGCCGCGATCGCAGCGGCCAGGATCGCGCCTCTTCTCCGCCGAGCCGGCGCGGCCGCACGGCTCGCCTCCACGCCGCTGATCTCGCTCAGGCGGTCTTTCACAGTCGAGACGTCGCGGGCCAGGTCGCGCGTCGAGGCGTAGCGGTCCTGCGGATCCTTGGCGAGGCAGCGCTCCACGACCCAGCGCAGGGCCGTCGGCGTTTGCGGCGCCGCGGCGGCGATCGGCGGCTGAGGGTCTTCGCGGATGATCGCCGTCAGCGTCTCGGCGGTCGTGCTTCGCTTCCAGGCCCGCTTGCCGGTCAGCATCTCGTAGAGGATCGTTCCGAAGGAAAACTGGTCGGAGCGAAAATCCAGCGACCGGCCGGATGCCTGCTCGGGGGACATGTATCCGACGGTGCCGAGAACGCTTCCGGGCTGCGTGACGGCGACCTGGTACGAGCCGGTGGTCTCTCCCGCTCCGGAATACAAAGGCGAGGCCTTGGCCAGGCCGAAGTCGAGGATCTTGACCACGCCGTCCCGGGTGACCATCAGGTTCTCGGGCTTCAGGTCGCGGTGCACGATGCCGCGCGCGTGGGCGGCGGCCAGACCGTCCGCCGCCTGGGCGGCGATCTGGAGGGTCTTCTTCAGCGGCGGCGGTCCCGCGTCGAGAAGCTCGCGAAGGGTCTTCCCGTCGACGAGCTCCATGAGGATGTAGGAGACGCCGTCCGTCGAGCCGATGTCATGGATCGTCACGATGTTCGGGTGGTTCAGAGCGGACGCCGCGCGGGCCTCGGCATGGAAGCGGGTCAGGAAATCGGGGTCCCTGGCGATCGACGCCGGCAGAACCTTGATCGCCAGCTCGCGGTTGAGCCTCGGATCCCGAGCCCGGTAGACCTCGCCCATACCGCCCGCCCCGAGCGGGGCGAGGATTTCGTACGGGCCCAGCCTCGACCCGGGCGGGAGTGTCATCGGTTGACCGTCGGCGGATTCTAGCGCGTCGTTCTTGAGACATTTCTGAGGAATCGACAAAGACGCTGCTGCGCCTGCCGGAACAGCATCGGGCCATCAACGAAAGGGAGGATGACGATGAATTCCAAACGGCTCTCAAACTGGTCCAAAGCGGCGTTTCGAGGACTCGGTCTCCTGCTGGCGGTGGCCGGGCTGATCGGGCCGACGGCGGCGATTGCCGAAGTCGAAGCCACGGATTCCGTCCAGGCCCGCGGCTGGAAGTCGGTTGGCCCGGCTCCGCCGACGGTCGCGGCTCCGGTCGCGGCGGACCCGGCTTCGCGCACGATCTACATCAACACGCTGGGAGGCGGTCTCTTTCGGAGCAGGAACGGGGGCTCCAGCTTCGTCGCCCTCGAGGGGAGCCTTCGAGGCTACTCGTCGCTGGCCCTGGATCCGCGCGATTCCAACGTGGTCTACGTCGGGTTCTACAAGTCGATCGATGGCGGCGCGAACTGGACGGACATGGGGGGCGGCGGCGGGCGGGCGCTCGTCATGGATCCCACCAACCCGGACGTCCTCTATGGCGTCGACGGTGACATCCTGAAGACGATCGACGCCGGGGCAACCTGGTTTCCGGCGGGAGACGGCGTCTCGGCAGCGGTCTCGCTCGCGATCAACCCGTTCGACACAAGCGTGCTGTACGCCGGCACTCGGGGTGGAGGCGCGTTCAAGTCCGTCGACGGTGGAGTCGTCTGGAGCGCGGTCGAAATCGACTCGACCGTGTGGTCGCTGCTGGTCGATCCCGACAACGGCAACGTCGTCTACGCCGGCACCGACGGCAATGGTGTGTACAAGAGCATCGACGGGGGCGCGTCGTTCGAGCGAGTCGGTTCACCGAGGAGCGGGATCGTCTTCTCCCTCGCCAGGAGCGGCGACAAGCTCTACGCTGCCACCGACGTGGGTGGCGTCTCGGTGAGCCGCGACGGCGGGGTGAGCTGGAGAGACGCGGGCGTGGCCGAAGGCCGGGCTCTTGCCCTCAGCACCGACAGTGCAGGCGCGGTCTATCTCAGCACCAACCTCGAGGGCGCCTTCGTGCTCCCGGCCTCCGATCACGGCCTGGAACGCCTCGAGGACGTCGCCGGCGCGCAGACGGGGAACGAGCGGCGGTGGAAACGCCTCGGATGGAACAAGCTCAAGAATTGCGCCTGTCAGGAGGGCGGCGCTGTCGCGATCGATCCCTCGAACCGCGAGCGCATTTTCTTCGCCTCCGAGGGCGGACTCCTCGTGAGCGAGGACGGCGGCCGGAACTGGAAGGACGGCAACCGCCATGGCCTCTTACTCGGTTCGCCGACCGTGTTTGCATTCGACCCGCAGCAGCCTCGACGTGTCTATGCGGGCTCGGTCGGGGAGGGCATCTTCAAGTCCGTGGACCACGGGAAGCACTGGGTTCGCCGCCGGTTCGGATTGGGAAACCAGATCATCGTCGCCCTGGCTGTCGACCCGGTCGATCATTCTTTGTACGTGGGGACCGTGTTCGGCGATGGCATCTGGAAGAGCACCGACTACGGCGACACCTTCACCCGCATCGACCGGGCCCCGGGCGCCCCTCCGGACGAGTTTCTGGACCTGAGCGGCCGCGGGATCGCGGTCGATCCGCACAATCACACCACTGTCTACTTCACGGACCGCGCCAGCGGAACCTGGCGATCGCAGGACGCCGGCGCGAGCTGGATCAACGTCGACGGAAACCCCGCGCAGAACGTGACCGTCGATCCGACCGACTCGAGCATCGTCTACGTGGGCTCCTTCTTCCTCGGCGTGCTCAAGAGCGTCGATGGCGGCGCGTCGTTCACCCCGAAGAGCAACGGGCTGCCGGACCCTCTCTTCATGCCTGTCGCCGCCGGTGTGAAGGTGAACCCGGCCCACCACAACGTCCTCTACGTCGGAGCCCAGTTCGACGGTGTGTTCAAGAGCACCGACGGTGGGGAGTCGTGGTCGCCGGTCAGCATGGGTCTCGAAGGCGTGAACGTCGGAGGGCTCGCGATGGATCCCGTCAATCCGAGAGTCCTTTATGCGGGCACCTCAGCGTCGGTCTACAAGACAACGACGGCGGCCGAATAGCGCTCGACCAATCACCGAGGACCGGCCCCTTCGGGGGCCGGTCGCTCGATTTCCTGACATAGACTTTCCTGAGCCTTCGGGAGAAACAATGAGATCCGCGCGGGGTCTCGCCGTTGTTCTTTTGGCGTCGTGGCTGGTGACTCATGCGGCGACGGGTCAGGTTCCGTCGCCCACGGGGAACCTGTACGGCAGCGCGCTGGACTCCCAGGAAAGGGCCATACCCGCTGTCACCGTGACGCTCACCGGTCCGGGCGCTGCACAAACCGCGGACAGCGACGCGAAAGGCGACTTTCACTTCCTGGAGCTTTCGCCCGGAGACTACTTACTCAGGCTCGAGCGGGCGGGGTTCGAGACGGCGCGTCGGGACGTGACGATCGTCGTTGGCAGGAGCGTCGTCCTTTCGATCACCATGCCGGTGGCCGGAGCCACGGAGGCGGTCACGATCCGCAGCGACGCGCCGATGGATCCCCGCACGGTCGAGACGGGCGCGACGTTCGGTCAGGAGGAGCTCGAGACCACTCCCACGACACGGGATCCGTGGGCATTCGTTCGCCAGGTGCCCGGAGTCCTGGTCGACAACATGAATGCCGGAAGGGGCCGGCGCGCCCGGCAGACCGCCTTCGTCGGCAAGGGTTCGAACCCGGATCAGAACCGGTACAACCTCGACGGCGTCGCGATCAGCCAGGGAGGGGTATCGCCGATTTACTACGACTTCGACTCTTTCGAGAGCATCGAGGTCACGACCGGCGGTTCCAACCCGACGTTGGCGACCGCGGGCGTGAGCGTCAACCTCGTGACCAAGCGCGGCACGAACCAGCTCCTGGGTTCGGCGCGCGGCCTCTACACCGGCGGCGCGGGGTGGGACTATGGAATCGAGGCCGGGGGCCCGGTCTGGAAAGACCGCCTGTGGTTCTGGGGCGCGGTGGCGAGCACCGCCTTCCTGGGCCGGACACTCTTTGCCGCCGACGGTGAGCCCGTCGACAACCACGAGACCCTCAAACACTGGAACGGAAAGCTGAACGCAGCGCTCTTTCCGGCCAACACGCTCACCTTTTCCGCCACCGGCTTCGGCAGGGTCAGTCTCGGATTGGGCGCCAGTCCGGAAGTTGCCCTGCCAGCGACCCAAACCAACACCCTCGACAGCCAGGTGTTCAGCCTGGCGGACTCGCAGGTTTTTTCGTCAAGACTCTTCGCGTCACTCTCGCTCTCCTCCGTCCGGGCGAAGGCACATCACACGCCCCTCGGGGGTCTCGACGAGCAGGCCGGCGTGGACGTGGACGGGATCTCGCGATACAGCAACTGGGACTGGCGGTTCGAGGATACGCAGCAACAGGCGGGGTTGAACGCCTCGACCTTCTTCGACACGGGCGACCTCGCGCACGAGCTGAAGTTCGGGTTCGGCTACAGGCATGCTCAGCTCGACGAGGTGTCGACCTGGCCCGGAGACCTGCTCGTTGGTTACGCGTACGACCACCAGGCCGCGATCACGCGCCCGCAGCTCGCCAACTCCGAGGTCAACTCCTACGACCTCTTCCTGGGAGACACGATCCGGGCCGGCAACCTGACGGTCGGTCTCAGCGCACGATTCGATTCGCAACAAGGGAGGAACCTTCCCTCGGCGGTTCCGGCCAATCCTGTCTTTCCAGAGCTTCTTCCGGCCGTGCAGTACGGCGGGGATTCGGGTTACTCCATGACCTGGCACCAGGTCGAGCCGCGAGTGGGGGCGACGTATGCCTTGAACGACAGCCGCACTTTGATGCGCGCCTCCTATTCGCGATTTGTCGACGAGCTCAACAGCTTCACCGTCCGCACGATCAACCCATTTCCGGGTATCGCTGCGCTCGGCTATCCCTGGGAAGACGCGAACGGGAACGGCCGCGTCGAGCCGGACGAAATCGACACCTCCGCGTACCCTGTTTTCTGGGGCGGTGTCGACCCGGACAACCCGGGCTCCGACGTTCCGATCAATCAGATCTCGGCGAGCCTCGAGCCGCCGACGACCGACGAATTCGTCGTCGGCATCGAGCGGCAGATCGCCCCGGGCCTTTCGGGCTCTCTGGCGTACACGTACCGCATCTTCCGCAACCTGGAGTTCGCGCCGCTGATCGGGACGACACGCGAAAACTACCGATACCTCGGAAACGCGACGGGGACTGCCGTGGCCGAGGACGGGTTCGTGTTGAATTTCAGCGAGCCCGCTTACGGGTTGATCGAGTGCCCGGATCCGTGCGTCGGCACTCTGCTCCAGAATCGTCCGGACGCCCAGCGGACCTACAGCGGTGTCGAGCTGCAGCTCATGAAGCCCTACTCGCACGGCTGGATGGCGCGCGTGAGCTTCGCGTACAACGACTGGCAACAGAGTATCGGTCCCGGTGCGATCGTGGACCCGAACAACGAGCCGCCCGGGACCAATGCGAGCGGACCGGTCGTGGACGGCAGAATCAACGCGACCTGGCAGTTCAACGTCAGCGGCATGGTGGAGCTTCCCTTCGGAATCGCCGCCGCCGTAAATCTCTTTGGCCGCCAGGGCTTTCCGATCCTTTATGAGGTCGAGGTCGTTACGCCAGCGGCGTTGTTCTACAACTACAACTTCAACCTTCTGATCGGGCCGGCGACGCGCTATCGAACTCCCAACGTCTACCAGCTCGACCTGCAGCTCCTGAAGGCCTTTCCAATCGGTTCGACCATCGTGGTGATTCCGCAGGTCGCCTGTCTGAACGTGCTCGACAGCCAGACCGTATTGAGTCGGGACGGGCTTGTCGGGAGATACGTGACCGAGACGCAGACGTTCAAGGTCAACACCGACGGGTTCAACGTTGTGGGAGAGCGTCTCTTTCCCCGAACCTTCCGCGGAGGCGTGCGGGTCACCTTTTAAGCCGGCAGCCCCGGACTATTTCCTGCGCGTCGGCGACGCGACGCGTCTGGCGAGCAACGTGATCTCGACCGTGACGGTGTTGCCGACGGTCTTCGCCTCGGCGTTGCCGGCCCAGGCCATTCCGTACTCCCGCCGGTCGAAGGTGAACTTCGCGTGGATGCCGAGGTGCTCGTCGGCGTTCGGGCCGTTGAAGTTGCCCTGGATCGCGAAGGGGAGCGCGATCTCCTTCTGCACGCCGTGGAGCGAGAGCGTGCCGTCGACTTGCCACTCGGCGCCGGCCTTGCGGACCCTGCGGCTGACGAAGCGGATCTCGGGGTACTTCGCGGCGTCGAAGAAGGCCGGCGTCTTCAGCTTCGCGTCCCAGGAGTCGTTGCCGGTGTCGACGCTTCCCATCGCGATGACGGCCGCGACCTTCGCCTGCGAGAGGTCGGGGCTTTTCCCCACGTCGATACTCACGTCGTACTTCATGAACTTCCCGGTCACCTTCGACACGGCGAGCAGCGGAACCGAGAAGTGGACGTTGGAGGCCGGCTCGTCGATCGCGTAGTCGGCGGCCGACAGCGGCGCGGCGAGAAAGGCGAGGGCGGCCAGGGCGAAGGGGGCCGACGCGAGTCGGGTCGCGCGTCTCATGCGGGCCGGATTATACGGGCGACGCCGGGCGATAGAATCCCGGCGCGCTTCAGGAGGACTCGATGAAACGGACTCTTGCTCTGACGCTCTCGCTTTCCCTGTGGCCGCTGGCCGCCACCGCCCAGGTCGTCCCCGGCCACCGCCTTCCCGAGGGCCCCGAGCGGCCGGTCCGCGAGCGGACGTTTCACATCCAGAGCTACAAGGCGGAGCTCGCCTTCGACATGGCCAGGGAGTCGATCGCGGGGACCGCGACGGTCCGGTTCGAGGCGCTTCGCGCGCCGCTTTCGACGCTTTCCCTGGACGCGGCCGACATCGTGGTGTCGAAGGTCGAGCGCGGCGGCCGGCCGCAGAAGTTCTCGTCGGACGCAGAGGCCTTCAAGCTCGACGTCGCCCTCGATCCGCCGGTCGGAATCGGCGAGTCGGCGACGGTCGCGATCGCGTACACGTGCAAGCCGCGCGGCGGCCTGTACTTCTTCCCGCAGGACGGCAAGCGCACCGCGCAGGCCTGGAACTACGGCGAGGGCGGGCTCCACCGGGGGTGGCTCCCGCTCTACAACGACACCAACGACCGCTTCGCGGTGGAGTGGCTCGTCACGGCGCCCAAGCCGCTGACGGTCGTCGCCAACGGACGGCTCGACTCGGTGCGCGAGAACGCGGACGGCACGCGGACCTTCCACTGGATCCAGGAAGGGCCGATCCCGAACTACCTCGTCACCGTCGACGTGGCCGAGCTGACGAAGGTGCCGCTGCGCGACGCGAAGGTCCCGCTCCGCGGCGCGGAACGAGGAGTCAAGACCGTGCCGCTTTCCGCCTGGACGCCGGCGGGAACGGAGGCGGCCGCGAAGTTCGTCTTCGGCAACACGCCGGACATGGTCGAGTACTTCTCGCAGAAGATGGGCTACCCGTATCCCTGGGACAAGTACGACCAGGTCGTGCTCCGCGAGTTCTCGGGAGCGCGGCGGGATGCTGCGACCCGACGTCGTGTGGTTCGGCGAAATGCTGCCGGCGGAAGCGCTCGGCGAGGCGATGCAGGCGACCGCGGATTGCGAGGTGTTCCTTTCGGTGGGCACCTCGACCGTGGTCGAGCCGGCGGCGTCGCTGCCGTTTTCCGCGCTGCGGGCGGGCGCTGTCGTCGTCGAAGTGAATCCGGATCCGACGCCGCTTACGCCGCGAGCGAGCTTCGTCCTCGCGGGAAGTGCCGCGGCGATGTTGCCCCAGCTCGTCGCCGCCTCCTTTCCCGAGAACTGAACGGCCTTGTACCCATTTTCACGGTTCTCCCGGCCTAGCCCCAGTCTCTCGCTTCCGAGGGTTTCGGTCCTAGCGCCCTTCAGAGCATTCGCATTACAACCAACTTGTCTACAATGCGTCGAAGAAGCAGATTCGGACCAATCGACCTGCCCAATACCCGCGATCTCCCCGCCATTACACGGCTCTACCAGGGCTGCGAGCCCTTGGAGTCCCTTCAGCCGACGGACCCGCGATGGGTAAATTTCGACGAAGTCCGCGGAGACGAGAACGTCGTCACGCTGTACGCGCGAAGTCTGCGGCGAGCGAAACCTGACAGTTCCGACTTCAAGCTCTTCACGGGCCATCGCGGCGTTGGAAAGACGAGCGAGCTGTTCCGCCTAAAGGCCCTCCTCGAGAAGTCGACTGACGGCAAGCGCGGCTTCCTTGTCGTGTTTGGCGACGTCAGCGACCAATTGGATGTCAACGATCTGGATTTCCCCGATCTGTTGGTCTTCGTCGCTGCGCAACTGCAGCAACAGCTCCGCGCGGTTGGACTCCAGGGGTTCAGCCCCGTCGCGACCTACCTCACACGTGTCTGGGACGACATTCGCGGCATGCTAGGCAGTCAGGCTGGAATTGAAAGAAATCGAGGTAGACGCGGGTTTTGGGAAGCTGACCACCGAACTGCGCAACCGTCCGAACTCGCGCGGACTGCTGCGCGAGGCCGTGGAGAAGCACAGCACGTCGCTCCTCAACGCGGTTAACGATTTGTTGTCCTCGGCGCAGACCGCTGCCCGCATTGCCGGCCATGCGGGAATAGTGCGATCATCGACGGCCTGGACAAGCTGGTGCGGCGCGATCTCGGCAACGGCAACAATACTCACGACCGTCTGTTCATCGATCGAAGCGAACAGCTGGCCTCGTTGAAAGCGCACACAGTCTATACGGTGCCCATATCTCTCATCTACTCGCCCCGCTTCGGGCAGCTCGAGCAATGCATCGGCGAACACAATGCGCCGGTATCGATGATCCGCCTGAGACCGAGCCGCGAAACGCCCGTTACGGCGGAGTCCGCCGGCATGGCCAAGATGCGTGAAATGGTCGAGAAGCGTTGTAGTTTTGCCGAGACATCGATAAAAGAAGCGTTCGACAGCGAGGAAACGTTGAACCGTCTCTGCGAGATGAGCGGTGGTCATCCGCGGCACCTGATGATGTTTCTGCAATCCGCCTGCAATGAGCTGGACGCACTCCCGATC
>CAWGOM010000007.1:0-461598 GCA_963824165.1 uncultured Acidobacteriota bacterium | reverse complement strand
CGTCCGGGCCGGTGACGATTCCCTCGGGTGCCCTGCCGGAGCCCGGCAGCACTGGAAACTCCTGGATGACCTGGCCCCGGGTCACCTGGCCGGCCGCCCAGCAGGACCAGCACGATCGCCGCGCAGCGACCGGGGACGCCGCGCGCCCGCTCGGACAGACGAGCCGCGCCGTGTGAATTGAATGGATTCCATCAGTTTGCCTCCCGCAACTACCGTCTTCGCTCCCGGCCGAGCAACAGCGATACCTACGGCCCCTCCCGCGGGGAGCGTCGATGCCTACCTGCTCTGTTGAAGGGGTAAAGGATAGCAGACTCGGGGCCCGGGGTCCCGCGGGCGGCCGTCCTACCCCCTCCGGGCCGCCCGGGCGCGGGCGCCGGCCGCTCCGGGAAGCAGGCTCTTGCCAGGAGCTTCCCCCGGTACCGAAGGAGGGTGAACCGGCTCCGCACGCGGCAACGGGCGAGAAACGGATCGGACCTCACGAGCTCCTCGTCGAAGAAAACTGCGAAGCCCTTCCCCTCCAGCCGGGCCGTCGAGAACCGCTCCCCCGTCCGGCGCAGCGACCGGCGGATCTCGAGAACCGCCGGGTACACGATCGGGAAGTCGTCGAAAACGATCGTCCCGCCGGGTGCGAGCACGGCCCGGCAGAACGCGAAGTCCGACAGGACGGCGCGCCGGGTGTGCTCGCCGTCGATGAAGGCGAGCTGGGGCCGCGGGTCGATCCGGGCCGGGTCGACCGTGGAAGCGTCGGAGTCGAAGCAGCGGACCTTGTCCGACACCGTCCGGGGCAAGACGCCCGAAGGAGCCCGAGCATTCGCTCCGTCGAGTTGCCGTCGTACGCCACCACGCACCCGGGCGAGCGATCGTCGGGCTGCGCGACGGGCCTGGCGTCGATCGAGTGATCGCCTCGCAACGGGGATCGAGCAGATACGGCTGGATCGACCCGCCCAGATGCGATCCGATCTCGAGATACGCGTAGCGGCCGAAGCGCCGAGCGGCGCCCGCTGGACCGCGAGCAGCGATCGCCGGTCCCTCTGCGAGGTCTGGGAGGGATGGCGTCGAAGAGACCCGTGTCGAGTCGGTCGACTCGACCGATCACGTTCTCGCCAGCGTCGCCCATGCGTGAAGACCTTCCGGTCGGCGACCGGCGGCAGGGTGGAGCCTAGGCCGGGACCTCGGACTCCCCCGGCGCCGTCCGCGTGTCCTGCGAGGGAAGGACGCCGATCAGGCGGCGGATGGGTCCCGAGAAGATCAGCAGCACCAACCCGCCGGCGCCCGTCACCTTCGCGATCGTGCCGAAGAGGACTGGCAGCGGCATGGTGGAGAAGGAGCCCGCCGTCAGGCCGGCGATGAGGTTGCCGAGCGCGTTGCCCATGAAGAAGGTGCCCATCATCTGGCCGACGAGCCGCCGCGGCGCGAGCTTCGTGACGCTCGAGAGGCCGACGGGTGAGAGGCACAGCTCTCCCACGGTGTGGATGAAGTACGTCGTGACGAGCCACCAGGGGCCGACCTTGTCGGCGCCGCCGTTCGTGTTCGCCGCCGCGACGGCCATGACGAACATGCCGATCGCCAGGAGCACCAGGCCCAGGCCCAGCTTCGCGGGCATCGAGGGCCCGCCATCCTTCAGCCGGAGCCAGACCAGGCTGAAGACGGGCGACAGGAGGATGACGAACGTCGGCGGCACGGCCTGGAACCACGAAGCGGGAAGCTCCCAGCTCCCGACCATGCGATCGGTCAGGCGCGAGGCGAAGAGGTTGAACGAGGATCCGCGCCTGCTCGTAGCCCGCCCAGAAGAGCGACGAGGCGAGGAAGAACAGGAAGATCACGACGACGCGCTTCTTCTCCGGGCACGGTCAGGCCGCCGGAGACGAGGACCGTCCCGAAGTAGAGAACGACGATCGCGACGATCACGACGCCCGTGCCCCGGGCGGCGGTTTCGAGGCCCAGATCGGCCAGGGCACCGGCCACGAGCGCCGCCGCGAGGATCGCGAGCCCGATCAGGACGCCGCGCACGGCACGCCCCCGGGCGACGGGGTCCTCGGCCTGGGGCCGCGGCAGTCCGGCCGTTCCGAGATGGCGCGCGCCCAGCCGGTACTGGACGAGGCCGAGGACCATGCCGATGCCGGCGGCGCCGAACCCGAAGTGCCAGTTGACCCGTCTCGCCGAGAAAGCCGCAGACGAAGGGCGCCGATGAAGGCCCCGGTGTTGATGCCCATGTAGAAGAACGAGAACCCGGAGTCGCGTCGCGCGCCGCCCTCGGGATAGAGGTCGCCGACCATGGCGCTGACGTTCGGCTTCAGCAGCCCGGTGCCGATCACGATCAGGCAGAGGCCGAGGTAGAACGACGGCACCGTCGGCACGGCCATGCTGAAGTGCCCCGCGGCGATCACGCAGCCGCCGATGAAGACGGCGCGCCGCTGCCCGAAGATCCGGTCCGCGATCCAGCCGCCGGGCAGGGCCATGAGGTAGACGCCCGCCGTGTAGAGCCCGTAGATCGCTGCCGCCTTCTTGTCGGTCAGCCCGAAGCCGCCGTTCTGGACCGTGGCCACGAGGAACAGGATCAGCAGGGCCCGCATCCCGTAGTAGCTGAAGCGCTCCCACATCTCGGTGAAGAAGAGCGTGGAGAGGCCGCGCGGGTGGCCGAACCACGCCTTGCCTCCCCGGAGAGCGGCCGTGTTTGTCGAGCTCATCGCGAGTGGCGGGAGGCTACCAGAGATCCCGGGACGCGCATAATGAGCCGCGATGCAGGCGCCGGAATTTCTCGGCCCACTCGCGCTGATCTTCCTCGCGGCCCTCGGCGCCGCGTACTTGTTGCATCGGTTGCGTCAGCCTCCGCTCATCGGCTTCCTCGCGGCCGGCGCCCTCTTCGGTCCGTTCGGGCTCGGCGTGCTCGCCGACGTCAAGGTCGTCGAGGTCCTGGCGGATCTCGGCGTCGTTCTGCTCCTCTTCACCGTCGGCCTCGAGCTTTCGCTCGGCAACCTGCGCCGGCTCGGCAAGCTCGTGTGGGTGGCGGGGTCGATCCAGGTCGCCGTCACCATCGCCCTCGTCCTGGCCGTCGCCGCGGCCGGCGGGTATCCGCTTTCCCGCGGCCTCTTCTTCGGCTACCTCGTCGCCCTCTCCTCGACGGCGATCGTGCTCAAGCTCCTGCTCGACCGGCGCGAGCTCGACGCCCCGCACGGCCGGATGCTCCTCGGCATCCTGATCTTCCAGGACCTCGCCGTCGTCCCGATGTTGCTGTCGCTGCCGACGCTTTCCGCGCGGCGGCTCGGCCGGCCTGATGCCGGTGCTCCTCGCCACGGGCAAGACGATGCTCACCGCCGGCGTCGCTGCTGCTCGTCGCGCGGGTCCTCGTGCCCCGCTTCATCGGCGCCCTCGCGGGCACGCGACAGAAGGAGATCTTCGTCGTCGCCGTCCTCTTTCTCGTCCTGGGCTCGGCGCTGGCGACCTCGTGGGCCGGCCTGTCGGCGGCGCTCGGGGCCTTCCTCGCGGGCCTGGTGCTCTCGGAGTCGGAGTACGGGCACCAGGCCCTGGCGGACGTCACGTCGTTTCGCGACGCCTTCAACGCCGTGTTCTTCGTGTCGATCGGAATGCTGTTCAACCCCCGCGTGATCGTCGAGCAGCCGCTGCTCGTCGCGGTGCTGCTGGGGCTGATCCTGGTCTGGAAGACGATCGCCGGCGGCGCCGCCACCCTCGCGATGGGCTACGGTTTCCGGGTGGCCACCGTCGTCGGTCTCTCGCTCGCGCAGATCGGCGAGTTCTCCTTCGTGCTGCTGCGCCAGGGCCAGGAGGCCGGGTTGATCTCGAGCGTCATGTACCAGGCGTTTCTCGCCGCCGCGCTGCTGACGATGATCGCGACGCCCTTCCTCTCGGAGGTCAGCCACGGCGTCGCCTTCCGGCTGACGGGACGCAAGGCTTCGGCCGGGGACCCGGCTGCGCCTCCCCCGCCCGAGGGCCTCGTCCTCGTCGTCGGCTTCGGACACATGGGCGAGACCGTCGCCCGCGTGCTCCAGCGTGCCAGGGCTCCGTTCCGGGTCGTCGACCTCGACCCGTGCGGGTCAAGAAGGGAGTCGCCAAGCTCGTGCCGATCGAGTACGGAGACTCGACGAACGACGTCGTCCTCCGGCGCAACGGAATCCTGAAGGCCCGCGCGGCGATCATCCTCCTCTCGGACCTGCGCGCCACGCGCCAGACGATTCGCCACTGCCGGACCCTCGCGCCCGCGCTCTTCATCCTCGCCCGGACGCGTTACGTCGCCGAGATCCCGGCGCTCTCGGCCGCCGGCGCCGACGAGGTCATCGCGGAGGAGTTCGAGACCGCTCTCGAGATCGGCCGCCGCGCCGTCAAGCGGCTGGGCCTCCCGCTTCCGTGGGTCGAGTCGGAGACCCAGGAGATCCGCCGCATCCGCGAGGAGGGATTCAAGAGCGTCAGCCTCCCGCGGATCCCCGACTAGGGGCACGGCCCGGCCTGTCTAGCGCAGTCCTTCGACGAGATAGAGCTCGGAGACCACCATTCGGCCGCTGTAGGCGTAAGCCCTGCCGTCGGGCGAGATCCGGATCCGGATGGCCATGGTGGCATCCGGCATCGGAAACTGCTTCCAGAGACGCCTCTGTCCCGTCGCAAGATCGAGCAGCCACACTTTCGGAGGCCGCTCTCCGCGGCGGCTGAGGTACAGGGAACCGGAATCGGCGCTCCACTGAATGGGCACTTCCCCTCGTTCGATTCCGGGAATCACGCTCTCCTGAGACGCGCCGGAGACCGGAATGACCACCCACTTTCCGCCGCTGCTGGCGAAAACCGACTTTCCATCGGGGGAAACCGGGCTCGTCGCGGGAGGCAACGTGAACCGCTCGGGGGTGATCGCCCGCGGCTTCCCGTCCGGAACCGCCTGGACGTAGATCCGCGACGCACCGTTTGCGGTCGTGGCGCTGAAGACGACGCTCCGGCCGTCGGGCAACCAGGCTCCCCAGCGGAAGTCGCGGAGGTCCCCGCGATCGAGAGTCCGGCCCTCGCCGGCTCCCGTCGGCAACAGGACCAGAGCCGGGGTTTGCCCGGCCACGGCGAGCACCCACAGCCCGTCCGGCGAAATGGCGAACCCGCGTCCCTCCCCCAACCTGACCGCCGGGGAGCCGTCGGTGCCCCGCAGATACACGGCGGGCGTCGCGCCCGCCCCTTCGCGGTCTTCCGTCAGGAGCAGCCGCCCTCCGTCGGCGGACAGGTCCGAGGCTGCCGACCCATCCATCCAGGAGAGCTCCCGCTCCTCTTTCTCTCCGGCGCCGAGCCCCCGAACGATGTAAACGATGGTGTGGTGCGCCATCAGTACGCGCCCGTCCGGGGAGATGTCGTACAGCTCGAGATCGCCCGGCACGCGCGTGACCAGCCGCGCCTTCCCCGACCGGTCGACCGCCCAGAGAGCATCGGTCTCTCCCGTCTTCGACGCGGTGAACCACACCTCCCGGCCTTCACGTGCCCAGCACGGAACTCCGCTCACCTGGTCCCAGCCGCCGGACAGGACTTGCTTCGACCTACCCTCGGGATCGACGAGGCTCACGGCGCGGGAGCCGTCGGGCTCGTCCCCGACGAACGCGATCTGCTCTCCCCGCGGCGAGAACCGAGGCGTACGGACGTTATCGGCGACGATCACCGTCCCCATCGGAAACTCGAGCCGGTCCTTGCCGTTGACGACGCGCACGACCGCCAGATTCTTGCCGTCCGGGGCCCAGTCCGCACCGGCCCATTGGATTCCTGTCATCAGTTTCCGGGGAACACCGCCAACCATGGGCACGACGGCCAGCGTGCCTGAGGTATTGGCGGTCAGGTCGTCGAACTGATAGACCGCCAGGTCGGCGGTCCGCGAGATCGACAGAATGTCGGCGTGGCCAAAGTCGAAGGGGCGGGACTCCGGATTGTCGACCCGCGTCTGGTAGAGCGCCCCCCCGAGCGACTCTTCCTGCCATGTCGCTCCATAGATAATCGTCTGGCCGTCCGGGGCGAAGCGGGCGTTGCCGATCAAGCCGCGCCGGAAGGTCAATCGCTGAAACGACGGCGCGGCAGTTCCCACCTCCGAGAGGGCCCGCGTCAGGGCCCATCCCGCGGAAATGCCCACGGCGAGGGCCGCCACGAGGGCCAGGACCGACATCGAGCGGCGCCGGGACTTTCCGGGCGAGGCGAGCAGGGCTTCGGCGCCGCTGGAGACTTCCGAGATGTGATCCCGCACGCTCGCGAGGTCCCGGGCGAGATCCCGCGTCGAGCCGTACCGCTCCTCCGGGTCCTTGGCCAGGCAGCGCTCGAGGATCCAGCGCACCGGCAGCGGTAGGTCGGGGCGCAGCTTCGCGATCGGCTCCGGCTCGTCGCGGATGATCGCCGAAAGCGTCTCCGCGGCGGTCTTGCGCTGGAAGGCCTTCTTCCCGGCCGTCATCTCGTAGAGCATCGAGCCCAGCGAAAACTGGTCGGACCGAAAGTCGAGCTTCTCCCCCGAGGCCTGCTCGGGCGACATGTAGCCGACCGTGCCCAGGACCGTTCCCGGGTGCGTCTCGGGCTGAGCGAGCGTCGGCATGGCCGAGAGCCCGCCCGACTCCGGCTCGATCAGCTTCGCCAGGCCGAAGTCGAGGATCTTGACGAACCCGTCTTTGGAGACCATGACGTTCTCGGGCTTCAAGTCCCGATGGACGATCCCCGCCGCGTGGGCCTTGGCCAGCCCCTCGGCCACCTGCGCGGCCACGTTCAGGATCTTGCGCACCGGCATCGGACCCGAGCCCGACAGCTCGCGCAGCGTCTTGCCGTCCACGAGCTCCATGGCGATGAACGCCGTCTCGCCCTCACGCCCGATCTCGTGGATCGTCACGATGTTGGGATGGTTCAATGCCGAGGCCGCGCGGGCCTCCTGCTCGAAGCGCGAGATCCGGTCCCGATCGCTCGCCAGCGCTTCGGGGAGGACCTTCAGCGCCACCTCTCGACCCAGGCGGGTGTCGCGCCCTCGGTAGACCTCCCCCATCCCGCCCGCACCGAGAGGGGCGAGGACCTCGTAGAGGCCGAGCCTGGAGCCGGCCGGAATGGTCATGAAACTGCCGGCATTCTATGCCCCGGTGTCTGGAGCGCCCCGCCGTTCCCTCTCAGGCGAAGGCAGCCGAGAGACTCTCTCCCGCCATGCGGGCCGTGCGCCGGATCTCGGCGTCGCCATGGGCGGTCGACACGAACCAGGCCTCGAACTGCGCAGGCGGGAGGAAGATCCCGCGCTCACGCATCGCGTGAAAGAACGCGGCGTAACGTTTCGTGTCCGCGCGTTTGGCCTGTGCGAAGTCGTGGATCGGGCCCGGCGCGAAGAAGAGCGTGAGAAGCGAGCCGACACGCGGCAGGCTGACCCGGTCCCCGAGCCCGCGCTTTTCGATCTCCTCCCGGAGCAGCGTCTCGAGAAGGGCCCCGAGGCGCTCGAGCTCCGCATAGGGTGGCCGGCGCTCGATCTCCGCGAGCATCGCCAGGCCCGCGGACATCGCGAGCGGGTTCCCGGAGAGCGTACCGGCCTGGTAGACGGGGCCGGCCGGCGCCATGTGCTCCATCAGCGCTCTCGAGCCTCCGTACGCGCCCACCGGAAGCCCGCCGCCCAGGATCTTCCCGAGCGTGGTCAGGTCGGGAGCGACGCCGCAGATCTCCTGCGCGCCCCCGGCGGCGAGCCGGAAACCCGAGATCACTTCGTCGAAGATCAGGAGCGTCCCGTGGCGCCGCGTCAGCTCGCGCGCGGCCTCGAGGTAGCCGGGCCGGGGGGCGACGAGGCCCATGTTGGCGGCGACCGGCTCGACGATGAAGGCCGCCACCTCGCCCCTGAACTTGTCGAGCGCGGCCTCGAGCGCCCCGGCGTCGTTGTAGGGGACGACCGTGGTCAGAGCGGCGATCTCCTCCGGCACGCCCGGGCTGCCGGCGATTCCGAGGGTTGCGACGCCGGAGCCGGCGGCCACGAGGAATCCGTCCGCGTGGCCGTGATACCCGCCGTCGGTCTTCAGGATCCGCTTTCGTCCGGTGGCGCCCCGGGCGAGGCGCACCGCGCTCATCGTCGCCTCGGTGCCGGAGCTGACGAATCGGACCATCTCGATCGAAGGGACGAGCTTCGTGACGCGCTCGGCCAGGCGCACCTCGAGCTCCGTCGGGGCGCCGAAGGAGGTCCCCCGCCGCACGGCCCGGTCGAGGGCCCGGCGCAGGAACGTCGGGCCGTGGCCGAAGAGATGGGGCCCGTAGGACATCACGTAGTCGAGGTAGGACCGGCCGTCCGCGTCGCGAACGCGGCAGCCGCGGCCCGAGGAGACGAAGAAAGGCTCGCCCGCCGACCGAGGCGAAGGAGCGCACGGGCGAGCTCACGCCGCCCGGCATCAGCGCCCGGGCCCGCCGATACAGGGCCGCCGACCGGGCGGTCGAGCGGGCCTTGCGGGGGTCCTTCAAGCGTCCAGGCCGCCTTCGCGGATCCAGCGGGCGGCGTCCTTCGCGTGGTAGGTCAGGACGAAGTCGGCGCCGGAGCGCACGATGGCGGTCAGGATCTCGAGCGTGATGCGCTTCTCGTCGATCCAGCCGTTGGCCGCCGCGGCCTTGACCATCGCGTACTCGCCGGAGACGTTGTACGCCGCGAGCGGCGCGTCGAAGCGTCCCCGCGCCTCGCGGATCCAGTCGAGATAGGCGAGGGCCGGCTTGACCATGACGGCGTCGGCGCCTTCCTCGAGGTCGAGCGCGATCTCGCGCATGGCCTCGCGGCGGTTGGCGCCGTCCATCTGGTAGCCGCGGCGGTCGCCGAACTTCGGCGCCGAGTCCGCGGCCTCCCGAAACGGCCCGTAGAAGGCCGAGGCGGCCTTGGCCGCGTACGCGAGAATCGCCGTCTCGCCGAAGCCCGACCCGTCGAGCTCCCGCCGGATGGCCGCCACCCGTCCGTCCATCATGTCCGACGGCGCGACGACGTCCACACCCGCGCGGGCGTGCGAGACCGCCGCCCGGGCCAGGAGCGGCAGCGTGGCGTCGTTGTCGACGCGGCCGTCCCGGATCACGCCGCAGTGCCCGTGCGACGTGTACTCGTCCAGACACACGTCGGTCATCACGAGGAGCCCGGGAACCGAGCGTTTCAATGCGCGCACCGTCTCCTGCACGGCCCCGCTTTCGTCCCAGGCCTCGCTGCCCGTCTCGTCCTTGCGCTCCGGAATGCCGAAGAGCAGCACGGCGGGAATGCCCAGCGACCGAGCCTCCTCGGCGAAGGCCACGGCCTCGTCGGGCGACAGGCGGTCGACTCCCGGCAGCGACGAGATCGGCTCGCGCAGGCCCCGGCCCTTTCGTACGAAGAGCGGGGCGACGAAGCGGTCCGGCGTCAGGCGCGTCTCCCGAACCAGGGCGCGAGACGCGGGAGAGCTGCGGAGCCGCCGGAGGCGGACTGCGGGAAAACCGCTCATGGGCGTCCGCAGACTACGTCCCGCGCGTCTCGCTGGCAAGCCTCGCCAGCAGGTCGGCGGCGCTTCCGAAGCGGGCCTGCCGTCGAAACTTCGACCCGCTCCACTCCGAGCGCGGCGAGCCTCTCGAGCGTGGACGGCCCGAGGGCCACGGCCGGGATCCCGCGCAGGCGTTCGGCGGCCGCCTCGGTCAGGGAGTCGAAGAGCCACTGCGCGGCGGCCGGCGAGGTCGTGCAGAAGGCGGCGAGCGGGCGTTCGACGACCTCGGCCGAGAGCGCCGGATTGGCGGGCGCGGGCCGCTTTCGGTAGAGCACCAGCTTCTTCACTCGAGCGCCGCGCTCCTGCAGCAGCTCGGAGAGGTCGACCGACGCATCCTCGCCGCAGGGCCAGAGCACGCGCCGGCCGGAAAGGGTCGAGGAGAGCCCCTCGAGCATCGAACGGGCCGACCCGGCCGCGACGCGGTCCGGCTGCAGGCCGTGCTGCCGAAGGGCGTCCGCCGTGGCCTCGCCCACCGCCACCAGGGTGCCCGTCTCGAGGCCGCGACGCAGAACGTCGGCATTCCGCGCGTCGCGGGCGATCTGCTCGACGGCCGTCTGGCTCGTGACGATGACCGTGTCCCACGGCTGCGTCCATTCCGAGGCCGCCGGCGCGACCGGTTCCACCGCGTGGCTGACGTACTCGGCGACGTCGACCCCGGGGATGGCCCCGAACGGCCGGGCCCCCGACCGCACCACCAGCACGAGGGGCCGCCTCAAGCCCCGGCCTCGCCGATCAGCGCAGCCGCGCCCGCCTCGAGCAGCCGCTCGCCGAGGTCGCGGCCCATGCGCTCCGCATCCCGGGTCGCGCCCGCGGCGCGGTCCCGCAGGACGCGCGAGCCGTTCGCCGAGAACACCGCCGCGTCGATCGTGAGGGATTCGGCCGTGGCTCGGGCCCGGGCGGCCACGGGGGCGCGACAGCCGGCCTCGAGCTTCGCGAGCAGGGCCCGTTCGCACACGACCTCGGCGTGCGACGCGGGATCGTCGATGCCGGCGAGGACCGACCGCACGCGCGCGTCGTCCGCGCGCGCCGCGAGCGCGAGCGCGCCCTGCCCCACGGCCGGAAGCAGAACGCTTTCCGGGAAAATCTCGACGATCTCCTCGAGGCGGCCGAGCCTCGCGAGCCCCGCCCGGGCGAGGACGATCGCGTCCCACTTCCCCTCGCGCAGGCGCCGGATCCGGGTGTCCACGTTGCCCCGCGCCTCGACGACCTCGAGGTCCGGCCGGGCGGCGAGCAGCTGGGCGCGCCTGCGCGGGCTCGACGTGCCGACCCGCGCCCCGAGGGGAAGCTCGGTGAAGGGCCGCGCCGGATGCGAGACGAGCACGTCCCGCGGGTCCTGGCGCACGGGAACGGCGGCGAGCACGAGGCCCGCCGCGAGCGTCGACGGCACGTCCTTGAGGCTGTGGACGGCGAAGTCGACGGCGCCGGACCGGAGGGCGTCGTCGAGCTCGCGCGTGAAGTCCCCCTTCCAGGAGATCGGCTCGCCCGCGGCCGACTTGCGGTCCCCCGTCGTCCGCACTTCGACGATCTCGATCTCGGCCCGGCCCTCGAGGGATCGAGACACGAGCGCGGCCTGGGCCAGCGAGAGCGCGCTGCCGCGAGCGCCGAGACGCAGCTTCATTCGTCGAGGTCGAAGAGGTGGCGGATGGCTTCCACCCGGTCGAGCTTGCGCGAGGCGTCCGGCTCGGACTTCAGGCGCCGGAGCGGCTCGTGCAGGAGCTTACCGGATATCGAATCGGCGAAGGCACGGAAGCGCTCGCGGTCGGCGGGAGGCAGGCGCTCGAGCTCCCGGTCGCGCAGGTCGGCCAGCCGCCGCTGCAGGTCGGTCAGGGTCGGCACGACGGCGAGGTTGCCGAACCACGCCGTGAAGCGCGCCAGCTCCTCCTCGAGGATCGCCTCCGCGCGCGGGACCTCCCGGGCGCGACGCCGCCGGTTCTCCTCCGCGACGCCCTCGAGATCGTCGAGGCCGTAGGCGTAGACGTTGTAGATCTCGGCGACGTCGGGCGCGATGTCGCGCGGCATCGCCAGGTCGATGAACATCATCGGCCGCCCCCGGCGGTGGCGCATCGCCGCTTCCACCTCCGCGCGGCCCACGACCGGCGTCGGGCTCGCCGTCGTGCCGACGACGACGTCGGCGTGCCGCAGCGACTCGGCCAGCTCACTCCAGCCGACCGCGCGGCCGCCGATCTGCGCCGCCAGGTCCACGGCCCGCTCGGGGGTCCGGTTGCAGACGCGCACGTCGACGACTCCCGCCTCGACCGCCTGCCTGGCGAAGAGCGTGCCCGTGTCGCCGGCGCCGATCACGAGCACGGTCTTCTCGGACATCCGCCCGAAGACCTTGGCCGCCAGCTCGTACCCGATCGATGCGACGGAGAGCGGATGCCGGGCGATCTCGGTCTCGGTTCGGACGCGTTTGCCCGCGGCGAGCGCGCTCTCGAACATCCGGTGGGAGACGGCGCGCGTCGAGCCGGCTTCGCGCGCGAGTCCGAGCGCGGAGCGGACCTGGCCGAGCACCTCGCTCTCGCCCAGGGCCATCGAGTCGAGGCCCCCCGCCACGCGAAAGAGGTGCCGGGCGGCCTCCGCCCCCTCGCGGTAGAAACTGGCGCGCACGACCTGCTCGGGATCGAGGCCCCGCCACTGCGAGATCAGGCCCGCGATCTCCTCGTGCGGCCGCAGCCCGTCCGAGAGGGCATAGATCTCGCTCCGGTGGCACGTCGCGACGATGACGCTCTCGCTCGCCAGTCCCTGGCCCCGGATCCGCTGGAGCGCCTCGCGCACCTCGTCGGCCGTAAGCGCGATGCGCTCCCGGACCGAGGCGTCGGCGCCGCGGAAGTTCCATCCGAGCAACAGCAGCCGCGCCTCGCTCGCGCTCATCGGAACCGGTGCGTCTGGCTGAAGACCATGTTCACGACCGTGTAGGAGAAGAGCACCACGCAGAACCCGAGGATCGAGAGCATCGCGACCCGCGGGCCCTCCCAGCCTCGGCGCTCCATCCACAGAAGCAGGCCGTACACGGCGAGCGTGAGAACCGCCCACTCGATCTTGGGGTCGGCGAGCGTCGTCCAGACCTGCTCGGCCCGCACGAGGCCGAGAACAGAGCGAGAGCGTCAGGACCGCCAGGCCGATCGACACGCTCGTGCGGTTCATGCGGCCGAGAACCTCGAGGGGCGGGAGGCGGGAGAAGAGAAGGCCCGTCCTCCCCCGGCGGATCTGACGGCTCTGGACGAGGTACAGGATCGAGATCACGCACGACAGGGCGAAGGCCGCGTACGCCAGGATCGCCAGCGTCACGTGAAACGCGAAGATGGTGCCCGAGGTCCCGGGCGCAGGCGCCGACGCCGGGTCGGGCAGGGCGAGGCCGGCGGCCGTCGCCGCGATGACGATCGGAATGAGAAACGGCCCCGTCGTCCGCTCGCTGTGCCGGAGGGCCAGCGCGAGGTACGCGATCCCGAGCATCCAGCCGAAGAAGGAAACCGACCCGCCGAGGGTCCGGTACGGAACCGAGGAGAGCTCGCGCGCGCGGTGGAGGAGGTCGGCGAAGTGGAGCGCGAGGCCCGCCGAGACGAGGAAAGGCGCTGCGCGTCCGGCGAGGCTCCGGGGCCGCGCGAGCCAGACGATCGCCGAAACCTCGGCCGCCGCGTAAAACGCGACGGCGAGCCAGCCGAGCGAGTGCGATCCCATGGAACCCGCCGAGTTTATCAACCGCCGCAAGCCGCGTAATACGATACGGGGCGATGAACCAGTTCGCGCGCGCACGCCAGACGTTCACGATCTCGCCCGGGAAGACGGGCACCCTGTACTCCCTGCCGCAGCTCGAGAAGGACGGCCTGGGCCGCATCTCGCGCCTGCCGGCCAGCCTGAGGGTCGTCCTCGAGTCCCTGGTCCGCAACTGCGACGGCAAGCGGGTCAAGGAGGACGACGTGCGGGCGCTCGCCGCCTGGCAGCCCCGCGCGGAGCGCACGGCGGAAATCCCGTTCGTCGTCGCCCGCATCGTCCTGCAGGACTTCACGGGAGTGCCCCTCCTCGTGGACCTGGCGGCCATGCGCTCGGCCGTCGACCGCCTGCGGCGCGACCCGAAGGTCATCGAGCCGCTCGTGCCGGTCGCCCTCGTCGTCGACCACTCCGTGCAGGTCGACGAGTGGTCGACGCCGGATGCCCTGCAGCTCAACATGGAGATCGAGTTCCGCCGCAACCGCGCCCGCTACGAGTTCCTCAAGTGGGGCATGCAGGCGTTCCAGGGGTTCGCGGTCGTGCCGCCGGGAATCGGCATCGTCCACCAGGTCAACCTCGAGTACCTCGCGCAGGGCGTCCTCGAGCGCGACGGCGTCACCTATCCCGACTCGCTCGTCGGGACCGATTCGCACACCACGATGATCAACGGGCTCGGCGTCGTGGGCTGGGGCGTCGGCGGCATCGAGGCCGAGGCCGGGATGCTCGGCCAGCCGGTCTATTTCCTGACGCCGGACGTCGTCGGCGTGCACCTCTCGGGACGCCTCGCGGAGGGCGTGACGGCGACCGACCTCGTGCTCGTGGTGACCGAGATGCTGCGCAAGGCGAAGGTCGTCGGCAAGTTCGTCGAGTTCTTCGGCGAGGGTGCCGCCTCGCTGCCCGTGACCGATCGGGCGACGATGGCCAACATGGCCCCCGAGTACGGCGCGACGATGGGCTTCTTTCCCGTCGACGAGGAATCCTGCCGGTACCTGCTGGCGACCGGCCGCACGACCGAGCAGGTCGACGCCTTCCGGGCGTACTACCAGGCGCAGGGTCTCTTCGGGATCCCGCGCCCGGGCGACTGCGACTACACGGAGACCCTCGAGCTCGACCTCGGCGACCGTGCGCGCGAGCGTCGCGGGCCCGAAGCGGCCGCAGGACCGCATCGAGCTGGCGGACATGAAGACGCGGTTCCGCGACCTCTTCTCGAAGCCGGCCGCCGAGAACGGCTACGGCAAGCCGGCCTCGGCGCTCGGGGAGCGCTTCCCCGCCGTCCTCGGCCGGTCCGCGAGGCTCGGGGGCGGCAGCCAGGCGCCCGTCGAGCGTGACCGGCGCGGTCGCGCGCGACACGAACGTGTGGACCGAATCCGAGATGGCGAACAACCGCCCGACGGCCGACCTGGCGACTCTCCCGACGGACCCCGGACGCGTCGAGGTCGGGCACGGCGACGTCCTGATCGCGGCGATCACGTCCTGCACCAACACCTCGAATCCGAGCGTGATGCTCGCCGCCGGGATCCTCGCGCGCAAGGCGGTCGAGCGGGGCCTGACGGTCTCGCCCCGCGTCAAGACCTCGCTCGCCCCGGGCTCGCGCGTCGTCACCGAGTACCTGCGAGAAGACCGGGCTGCAGCCCTACCTCGACCGGCTCGGCTTCTACCACGTCGGCTACGGCTGCACGACCTGCATCGGCAACTCCGGGCCGCTCGACGCGGGCATCGAGGAGGCCGTGACGAAGAACGACCTCGTCGCGGCGAGCGTGCTCTCCGGCAACCGCAACTTCGAGGCGCGCGTCCACCAGAGCATCCGGGCCAACTACCTGATGAGCCCGCCGCTCGTCGTCGCCTTCGCCCTCGCCGGCCGCGTGGACATCGATCTGTCCTCCGAGGCCGCTCGGGAAGGACACGCAGGGCCGGCCGGTGTACCTGCGCGACGTCTGGCCGTCGACGAGGGAGGTCCAGGATGCCCTCCTCGCCTCGGTCGACGCCGCGACGTACCGCCGTCTCTACGCGGACCTGGCCGCCGCCAACCCGCTCTGGAAGGAAATCCCGAGCGCGTCGGGCCGGGTTTACGACTGGGACGCGAAGTCCACGTACATCCAGGAGCCGCCGTTCTTCGAGGGATTCGGTCTCACGCCCTCGCCGGTCGACGACATCCGCCGCGCCCGCGCCCTGGCGATCTTCGGCGACTCGGTGACGACCGACCACATCAGCCCGGCCGGAGCGATCAAGAAGACCTCCCCGCAGGCCTCTACCTGCAATCGCTCGGTGTGGCCCCGGAGGACTTCAACAGCTACGGCTCACGCCGCGGCAACGACCGGGTCATGACGCGCGGCACGTTCGCCAACGTGCGGATCAAGAACCTCATGGTGCCGGGTGTCGAGGGCGGCGTGACCGTTCACCAGCCGTCGGGCGATTCGATGCCGATCTACGACGCGGCGATGCGCTACCAGGCCGAGGGCGTTCCCCTCGTGATCTTCGCCGGCCAGGAGTACGGCACGGGCAGCTCGCGCGACTGGGCGGCGAAGGGGACGCGGCTGCTCGGCGTCCGGGCGGTCGTCGCGCAGAGCTACGAGCGCATCCACCGTTCGAACCTCGTCGGGATGGGCGTCCTCCCGCTCCAGTTCCCCGAAGGCGTGAGCGCCGCGTCGCTCGGGCTGGACGGCACGGAGACCTTCGACCTCGTCGGCCTCGGAGGCGACGCTGCGCCCGCGTCAGGAGATCGCGCTCGACCGTGCGGCGCGCCGACGGCACCGAGACGCAGGCTTCCCTGCGCCTGCGGATCGACACGCCGATCGAGGTGGACTACTACCGCCACGGCGGGATCCTGCCGTACGTGCTGCGGCAGCTGCTGGCCGGAGCTGGGGTCAGGCCTTGATTCTGTACTCCGGTTTCAGGACATCGGGCCCTTGGCGACCGGGGGGAATACTGGCCAGACAGTACAGAATCAAGGCCTGACCCCGTTCGTCCGGCCCGGCCGCGTCCCTTCGATCTCGCCGATCGTCTTCACGACGATCCATTCCACGGAGCGGTCCGCCTTCATGGCCTCGAGCGTCGGCAGGGCGGACTTCGCAGCCGGACCGATGTCGCCGAGGGCATAGACGTACGCTCGCAGCGCCGGCCAGGTCTCGCCGGGCGCCTTGCAGGCGGCGACGAGCGCCGGCACCGCGGGCGCGGCCCTGGGGCCCAGGGCCCCGATCGCTTCGGCGGCGGCCGCGCGCACGTAGATGTCGGGGTCCTTCAGACGCGCGATGAGCACGTCGAGCGCGGGCAACGCCTCCGGCGCCTCGGTCGCGCAGCGCGCAGGCCGCGAGCGTGCGAACGACCGGGTCGGGATTCGTCAGCTGGGCCACGAGGGAAGGCACGTCGCCCGGGCGGAAGCTCGAGGGCCGGGCCTCGGCGGCCTTCGCCCACGCCGCCGCTCCGACGCGCGCGAGGATCAGGTTGTCGATGCCCGCCTTGAAGCCGTTGGACTCGGAGCGTTTCCCCTTGCAGACGAACGTGACCGTGTGGCGGCCCTTCGTGAGGCGCGGCCAGCCGAGCTGCACGGTCTTGCCCACGTAGGTCTCCCAGGCGTAGCCGTCGTACATCGCGTCGGTGCGGATGTCCGCGCCCGGCTCGTGCTCCAGCCCCGGCGGCGCCGGCGGCTTCCCGTCGAGCCAGACCTCGTACGTCCCGTAGTCGGAGGCCTGCGCCACCTGCGCGATGAGCTCGTAGTCGCCGTCCTCGGGGACCTCGAACGGGAGCTCGATGCGCGAGCCCGGGCCCTCGGCGTCGAAGAGGATCACGTCCTTTCCCCAGAAGAGGTCCTCGACGACCGAGGTCTTTCCTCCCTCGAGCTTCGCGGACGCGAGGGCCTCCTCGAGCTCGATCTGCAGGGCGTTGCCCTGCGGCAGGCGCGCGGTCCCGTAGGGAACGGGTGGCTGGTCGGTCGCGATGCCCTCCTGATACCAGTAGGCGACGCTCGACATCAGGTCCTGTCGGACGCCGAACGCGGTCCGCACGGTCCCGTCCGGCTTGTACGTCCAGCCCTTGTGCTCGATCTCGACCCGGATCGAGCTCGTGAAAGGCACCGGGTCGGTCAGGTGCCAGCGGTACGCGGTCATGCGCGAGCCGAGCCCCGTTCCGTCGGCGACAGTGACGCCAGCGTAGTCGCCGTCGCTGACGTGGAGGCCCCAGGCGTCGTTGAAGTAGTCCTCGGAGCCGGTGCCCTGGATCGACGCGAGTTTTTCGCCGTCGACGTAGAACATGTCGTCGCCTTCGCCGTACCAGCCGGGCTCGGCCTGGATGATGTTCTGCACGGTGCCGGCGTAGAAGCCGCGGCCCTTCGTCTCGAGAAAAACGAACGGCTTGCCGTCGGCCGGCGCCGGGAGGAGCTGGCGGTACCGCGCGTGGAAGTAGGCCGTGTCCGGAGGAAGCGACGGCATCTTCTGCCAGTCCACGTGGTAGTAGAGCCCGGTGAAGCGCGAGCCCTCGTTGGTCACCGTGATGCGGCAGCCCTTCCGAAACGGCATCGGCCAGTAGCTGTTGCGCGCCCGCCCGTCCGAGCCGTCGCGGATCATCAGCGAGTCGACCGGGCGCTCGAGCCCGTGGCCGACCGCGAAGAAGTCGCCGAGCGGCGCGTCGACCGACGGCACGTACGCTGCCGTCGTAGTACGCGCGGATCCGCAGGAGCCGGGGCCAGCCGTACTGCGAGCCCGAGGAGGTCGTCCAGATGTGGGTGACGATGCCGGGGCCGGTCAGATCGGCGATCGTCAGCGTCTCCCCCGGGTAGAGATGCGCGCTGTCGTCGTTCCAGTCCGGATACCGGGAGTTGGAGGAGGACCGGTAGGCCTTGAAGTCCTTCAACTGCGAGAAGGCGAGCGGGTCGACCGGGCCGGTGATCGCGGGCTGGGAGAGCGCCGGGATCGCCGAGACTGCCGCCAGAAGTCCCAGGGCGAGGCTCTTCCGCATGTGTCCTCCGTTCGGTGGCGGGCAGTATAGCGGCCCGATGCCGGCCTCCGCGCTATATTCGGCTCCGGGTATGGATGCTCCGACGCCGGCCACGCGCTTCCTCGACGCCTGCCGCGCCAGGCCGGTCGACCGGCCCCCCGTCTGGATGATGCGGCAGGCCGGCCGCTACCTGCCCGAGTACCGCGAAGTGCGCCAGGGAGTCTCGTTCATGGAGCTCTGCCGGTCGGTGGACCTCGCGACGGAGGTCTCGCTCCAGCCTTTCCGCCGGTTCTCGCCCGACGCCGTGATCTTCTTCTCCGACATCCTGGTCCCGGTCGCGGCGATGGGAGCGCGCGTCGAGTTCGGCGACGCCGGGCCGGACCTCCCGGAGCCCGTGCGCGACGCGGCGGACGTGGCGAGGCTTGCGCGCTTCGACCCGGCCGCCGAAATCGCGTTCACCGGGGAGATCCTCTCGAGGATCCGCCGCGAGGTCGCGGGCCGGGCCGCCGTGCTCGGATTCTGCGGCGCCCCGTGGACCCTCGCCTCCTATCTCGTCGAGGGCGGCGGCTCGAAGAGCTTCGCCGCCATCAAGACGATGATGGGCCGCGAGCCCGCCACGCTGCGGCGGCTGCTCGACCTGCTCGCCGACGTCGTCGTCCGACGTCCTGTCCTTCCAGCTCGCCTCGGGGGCCGACGCCGTGCAGCTCTTCGACACGTGGGCCGGAGAGCTCGCGCGCGAGGACTACCGGGAATGGGCCCTCCCCGCCGCCGCGCGCGCCATCGCCGGCATCCGGCGCGCCGGGGCGCCGGTCATCCTCTACGTGAACGGCTGCGGGCACCTGATCGAGGCGATGGCCGAGTCGGGCGCCGACGTGCTCTCGATCGACTGGCGCCTGCCGCTGTCCGAGGCGCGGCGGCGGCTTCCCGGCAAGCCCCTCCAGGGCAACCTCGATCCGGGGCTCCTCCTGGGCGAGCCGGCCGAGGTCGCCCGGCGCACGCGCGCGATGATCGAAGAAACCGCGCGGGCAGGCGCACGTCGTGAACCTCGGCCACGGGATCCTGCCCGGGCGCCCGCCTGGAGTGCGTCGAGGCCTTCTTCGAGGCGGCCCGCCGCGGGGCGCCGGTCCCGGCGCCGGCATGAGCAGCGTTCGCGACGTCTCCCTCGACCTGCTGCGGCGCTACAACGTCCAGGGCCCGCGGTACACCTCCTACCCGACGGCCCCGATGTGGGGCGAGAACTTCGGCGCCGACGCCTACCAGGCGATCCTCGCCGAGAGCGCGGCGGCGCCGAGTCCCGCGCCTCTCTCGCTCTACTTCCACCTCCCCTTCTGCGAGAAGCTCTGCTTCTTCTGCGGCTGCACGGTCGTCATCACCGGCACTCACCACGTCGCGGAGAGCTCCTACCTCGACCTCGTCGAGAAGGAGATCGACTTCGTCGCCCGCGCGGCCGGCGCCGACCGCGGCCGCAAGGTCGTCCAGGTCCACTGGGGCGGGGGCACGCCGACCTATTTCCCGCCGCCGCTTCTGGAGCGCCTCGGGACGACGATTCGCGAGCGGTTCGACGTCGAGCCCGACGCCGAGCTCGGCGTCGAGGTCGACCCGCGGGTCACGACACCCGCTCACCTCGAGACGCTCGCCCGCCTCGGCTTCAACCGCCTGAGCATGGGCGTCCAGGATTTCGATCCGCGGGTGCAGCAGTCGATCAACCGCATCCAGCCGTTCGAGGCGACGCGGGACCTCGTGCGCGCCGCGCGGTCCCTCGGCTTTCCGAGCGTCAACGTCGACCTCATCTACGGCCTGCCGCACCAGACGCCCGCGAGCTTCTCGGCCACCATCGACCGGGTCCTCGAGATCGACCCGGACCGCCTCGCCGTCTACTCGTACGCCAACGTGCCCTGGATGAAGAAGCACCAGAGCCTGCTCGAGCCGCACCTGCCCGACGAGGCCACCAAGTTCGAGATCTTCCGCACGGCGCTCGACCGCTTCACGTCGGCGGGCTACGTGTACATCGGGATGGACCACTTCGCCCGGCCCGACGACGAGCTCGCTCGGGCGCGCCGCGAGCGCACGCTCCACCGCAACTTCCAGGGCTACACGACCAAGGCCGGCACCGACCTGCTCGGTTTCGGGATGAGCGCCATCGGCTCGGTCGGCCGCCAGTACGTCCAGAACCGGCGCGAGCTCGCCGAGTACCGCGCCGCCGTGGCCGCGACCGGGGCGGCGACTTTTCGCGGGGCGCGCCTGACCGACGACGACGAGCTGCGCCGCGAGGTGATCCAGAGCCTCCTCTGCCACGGCGTCGTGGTGAAGGACGAGGTCGAGGCCCGCTTCGGCATCCGCTTCGATCGCGAGTTCGCCGGCGCGCTCGAGGCCCTCGCGCCCTGCGTGCGCGACGGGCTCGTCGACGCTCGACGCGGGCGAGATCCGCGCGACGGCGCTCGGCCGCGTGTTCCTCCGCAATCTGGCGATGCCGTTCGACGCCTACCTCGGCCGGACCGCCGAGAAGCCGGTCTTCTCCCGCACGCTGTGACGCGCCGGGCGATCCTCTTTCTCCAGCTCGGAGGCCCGGCCACGCTCGAGGAGCTGCCGCGCTTCCTGTACCGCCTCTTCTCCGACCCCGACGTGATCCGCGTCCGTCCGGCCCTGCTTCGCAAGGCCATCGCCGGCGCCATCGCCCTCGGGCGCGCCCGGGCCTCGCGGGCGCTCTACGCGTCGATCGGGGGCGGGTCGCCGATCCTGCGGCTCACCGAGCGAGCAGGCCGCGGGCGTCGAACGGCTCCTCCGCGCCGAGGGCCGCGACGTCCTGGTCCGCTCCGCGATGAACTGCTCGGCCCCGCTCGTCGAGGACGTCGTCCGCGGGCTCGCCGGGCAGGGCGTCGACCGCTTCCTCGCCGTGCCGCTCTACCCGCAGTACTCGCTGACGACGACGAAGGGCGCGCTCGAACGGTCCCGCGCCGCCGTCGCCGCTTCCGCGCCGGGGGCGTCCTTCCACGAGACGGGCTCCTGGCCAACGCATCCCCTCTTCGTGCAAGCCCACGCCGAGTCGATCCGGGAGATGCTCGCGGGCTTCGACGACCCGCGCCCGGAGGCCGTCCACCTGCTCTTCTCGGCCCACTCGATCCCGAAGAAGCTCGTCACCCGCGAGGGCGACCCCTATGCCTCGGAGATCGAGGCGAGCGTGCGCGCCATCCTCGCGCGGCTCGGCTGGAGCGGGCCATCGTCGCTCGGCTACCAGTCGAAGCTCGGTCCCGTCGAGTGGCTGGGCCCGCCCACCTCGAAGCGATCCGGGAGCTCGGCCGGCAGGGGCGGCGCAGGTCCTCGTCGTGCCGATCGCGTTCGTCACCGACCACGTCGAGACGCTCTACGAGATCGATCAGCTCTTCGGCGAGGAGGCGCGCGGGCTGCCGGAATCGCCCGCTTCCTCCGGACGCCGGGGTTGAACGACCGGCCCACCTTTCTGCGCGCCCTGGCGGACATCGCCCGCTCGTCCGACGGTTTCTGGAGCGACTGATGGCGCAGCGAAAGTCGCGACGGTCGTCGTCGGCGCCGGTCTTTCGGGCCTGACGGCGGCGCTGAAGCGCGTGCGCGCCGGGCGTCGAGACCGCTTCTCCTGGAGCGCGAGGACCGGCCGGGCGGCGTCGTGCGGACCGAGCGGCGCGACGGCTTTCTCCTCGAGGCCGGCCCCAACACGGTCCGGCCGACACCCGCGGTCCTCGGCCTGGTGCGGGAGCTCGGCCTCGAACCCGACATGCTGTTGAGCGACCCGAAGCTGCCGCGCTACGTCGACTTCGACGGCCGGCTGCACGCGCTGCCCGCCTCGCCCGGCGCCCTGCTGTCGACCGCGGCTGCCTGTCCGCTTCGGGCAAGCTGCGTCTCCTGGCCGAGCCGTTCGTCGGGGCGGAGGCCGCGACGACGAGACCGTGCACGACTTCTTCGCCCGGCGCCTCGGCCCGGAGGTGGCGGACCGCATCGTCACGCCGTTCGTCGGCGGGATCTTCGCCGGCGATCCAGCGCGCCTCGCGGTCGCGGACGCCTTCCCCTCGCTCGCCCGCTGGGAGAGACTGCACGGGAGCATCCTGCGCGGAGCGATGCGGGAGAGGCCGGACGGCCGCCGAGAAGAAGCCCGAGCCCCGCGTGCGCGGTCTCCTCTCGTTTCGCACCGGCCTCGAAACGCTGCCGCGAGCGATGGCGAAGGCCCTCGGCGCCTCGATTCGCCCGCGGCTCGGCAACGTCGTTTCCGTGGCTCGCCGACCGGGCGGGTGGCGCGTCGTCGACCGAGTCGGGCGAGGTCGAGGCCGAGGAGCTCATCCTGGCGGCCCCGGCTGGCGCTGCGGCCACCCTCGTGCGCCCGTTCGCTCCCGTCGCCGCCGAAGCGCTCGAAGGCATTCCGCATCCTCCGCTCGCCGTCCTCCACCTGGCCTGGCCGACCGCGGCGCTCGTCCGCCCCTTTCGCGGCTTCGGCCACCTCGTCGTCCCGGACGCTTCGAGGCGCATCCTCGGCGCCGGTCTGGAGCTCGAGCCTCTTTCCGGGCCGCGCTCCCGGAGGGCCAGGCCCTCATGACGATCTTTCTCGGCGGCGCGCGCGACCCCGAGGCCCTCGCGCTGCCGGACGACGCGCTGCTCGCGGCCGCCGTCCGGGATCTCGAAGCCGAGGGTCTCGTAGGGGAGCAACCGCGGCTGGTCATGCTCACGCGATGGCCGAGGTCGATCCCGCAGTACGAGCGCGGCCACGGGTCGCGGATCGAGGCCCTCGCCCGCGCCGAGGCGGAGTTTCCGGGCCTTCGCTTCGTCGGGAACTACCGCGGCGGGATCTCCGTCGGCGACGTCGTCGCCTCGGCGCAGGCCGTCTAGTGTTCTGTAACCGAAGATTCGATAGTGCCGCCAGGCTCCATACAGGCACCGTGGCCCTGGCACTTCAAGAGTTGCAGCGACACTCGAGCGCCGAGATTGATATCGAGACTTCTGTTACAGCACACTAGTCGGTCGCCGAGGCGCCCGCGAGCGCCTTTCCTCCTCCGTCCGTCAGCTCGGGCAGGTGGCGAAGGAACGCCACGATCTTCCAGATCTCTTCCTCGGGATGCGTCGGCCCGAAGGCCGGCATCCCGGTCATCCGCAGCCCGTTCTGGACGAGCCAGAAGAGCTCGCCGTCGGTGCGACCCTGGACCTTCGGCAGCGTCAGGTCCGGAGCCGGGGGGTTCAGCCCCTCTCCGATCGCCGACGCGTCGACGCCCGGAGCGCCATGGCAGGTCACGCACAGCGACGCGGTAATGCCCGAGGCCCGCGGCCCGCGTCTCGGGCGTCGCCGCCACCGGGTTGGCGGTCCGCGGTGCGCGCGGCGCGCCGACCGACCGGTCGACGGCGAAGGTCGCGAGCCGGCGCTCGAGCTCGCCCGGGGGCGAGGTCGCGCCGACCGAGACGACGCCGCTCGCGATCACGAGCCCGCCCGCCGACGGCGAGCCCGACGAGGCCGGTCAGCAGCCCTGACAGGAACTTCATGGCTCCTCCCCTGCGCGCGCCCGATGATACGCTCGCGACGTGACGCATACGCGATTTCTGGTGGCGATCGACTTCTCGGCGGACTCGCGCCGCGCTCTCGCGGTGGCGCGCGCCCTCGCGCGCCGCAGCCACGTCGACCCTGACCCTCGTCCACGTGCGTCCGTCCTCCGACGTCCGCGCCGCCGTCGCCGAGGAGCGGGGCGACCTGGTTCGCGCCGGCGGCCGCAGGTCCTCGCCCGCGAGATCGCCGGGCTCTACGCGAGGCGCCTCGGCGCGTGGGCGCGCGAGTCGGACGGCGACCGGACGCTGCTGCTGCGCGGGTCTCCCGAGGTCGCGCTGAACCGCGAAGCCGGGCGCGGCTATGCCCTGCTCGTCATGGGCCGCCGCGGGCGCAACACGGTCTCCGCCCTGCTTCCTCGGCAGCACGACCGAGCGCGTCCTTTCGCGCGCGACGATTCCCGTTCTGGTCGTTCCCGGGCGCCGGCGCTAGTGTCCCTGTCCCAGAAGTTCCGATACCAGGCGAGCCGCTCGAAAGGCAACTTGAACCCGGTGGGGCCACGGCCCGGGTCTCTGTAAAACGCCGCAACGCCGCATCCGGACGTCGGTGGAAGAACGCTAGCCTCGCCTCAGAGAAGCGGCGCCAGGCGACGGGCGAGCTGATCCCCGGACCGGTGCAGACTCCCCCGCTTCCGCCACGGGCCGAGCCGGATCTCTTCGGCGCGGGTCAGGTCGTCCTCGAACTGCTCTTCCATGAGCCGGCCGGTAGCCTCGTCGAGGATCAGGAAGTTGCACTCGGCGTTGAGCTCGAACGAGCGAAAGTCCAGGTTGCTCGACCCGACGACGGAGAGGTGCCCGTCGGCCACGAGGGTCTTCGCGTGAAGGACCGCCGGCCGATATTCGAAGATCCGCACGCCGCGCCGCAGGAGCCCGGAGAAGAAGCCGTGGCCCGCGTGGCGGACGATCGGCACGTCGGTGGGACCGGGCAGGAGGAGGCGCACGTCGACCCTCCGGCGGGCCGCGGCGCCGAGGATGTCGAGGCCGCGCTTGCGGGGCGCGAAGTACGCCGCCGTGATCCAGAGCCTCCGCCGCGCGGCGCCCGCGATCGCGGCGAAGACGGAGCTCACCTCGAGCTGGCCGCGGCCCGGGCGCGAGTCGAGCACCAGAACGCGCGGGTCGACCGGCTCGACCGCGGGCAGCGGCCCGAGACCGAGGGGGCCTCCGCCGGCCTCTCGCCAGGCCTCCTCGAAGACGATCGCCATTTCCCAGGCGGCGCTCCCCTGGACCCGGGCATGGGTGTCGCGCCAGACACGGTTCCGCGGCAGGTGGGAGGAACCGTACTCGTCCCCGATGTTCATGCCGCCGGTGAACGCCTGGCGCCGGTCGGCGACGAGGATCTTCCGGTGGTCCCGCACCTTGAGCAGGTGGAGCGGATAGCCGAGCGGGCGATAGATCCTCGCTTCGACGCCTCCGCGCGCGAGCTCCTCCCAGAAGCTGCGGCGCGTCTCGATCGAGCCGATCCCGTCGGCCAGAACCCGAACCGATACGCCCCGGCGCGCCGCGCGGATGAGCGCGGCCTGGAATCGGCGCCCGGTGGGGTCGTCCCGGAAGATGTACGACTCGAGCAGCACCTCTTCGCGCGCGGCGTTCACCGCAGCGAGCATCGCGTCGAAGGCCTTTTCCCCCTCGAAGAAGATCTCGACCCCGCAAGTCCCGTGAAACCGATCGTCGTCGATCCGCTCGATCAACGCGGCAAACTGCGGGTCGCGCACGCCTTCCGGAATCGCGAGGGCCGCGGCGGCCGCGGAGCGCGGCGCGAGCTCCCGGGGAAGGCGGCGGCCCGGTCCTGGCCGAAGTCGCGGAAGCCGCCGCCGGGCGGGGGTCGCCCGGGCCACTAGCCGGCTGCCGCAGATTGCGCCGGACCGTCGGGAGGCTCAGACATGGCGCACCGCGGACCGGCAGTCGGCGTCGTCGTCGAGCTCGACCTGGACGGTCGCGTGGTCCACGCGCGCGCGCTCGCGCAGGACGGTCTGAACGCGTTGCAGGACGTCGCTGCGCGAGCTCGAAGGGGCGGCGCGGATGTGGACGCTCGCCGAGTGCTGCCCCGAGGTCAGCGTCCAGAAGTGGAGGTCGTGGACGGCCTCGACGCCGGGAAGGGCGAGGATCTCGGCGCGCAGCCGCGGGGCGTCGATCTCCGCCGGAGCGCCCTCGAGCAGGATGTGGGCCGCCTCGCGCAGGATCGCGACGGCGCGCGGAAGAACGAGCAGGGCGATTCCCGCCGAGACGACGGCGTCCAGCGCGTACCAGCCCGTCCGCGCCATCACGGCCGCTCCGGCGAGCACCCCCAGGGACCCCAGGGTGTCGGCCACGACTTCCAGGTAGGCGGCGCGCATGTTGAGGTTGTCGCGCCGTGCCGAGCGCAGCAGGGCGATGGCGACGAGATTGGCCGACGAGACCCGCGGCCGCGATCCCGAGCATGAGGCCCGTCCGGATCGGCGCGGGCGACTGGAAGCGCCGCCAGGCCTCCCAGAGGATGCCGCCGCCCGCCACCAGGAGCAGCTGCGCGTTCACGAAGGCCGCGAGCACCTCCGCGCGCGCGAGACCGAACGTGTGCCGGCCGGTCGGGGCGCGGTCCGAGAGCGCCATCCCCGCCCACGCCAGGGTCAGCGCCGCGACGTCGGTGAACATGTGAGCGGCGTCGGCGAGGAGCGCCAGGCTCCCGGTCGCGATCCCGCCCGCGACCTCGATCAGCAGGACGGAGACGGTGAGGATCAGCGCGGCGCGGAGCCTTCCGCGCCGCCACGCCCGATCGGTCGAGGCAGCCGCGGGCGCGGCGCCGCTCATGCCGGCGGCGCCTTCTCGACCTCGACCCGCGCGTCGTTGAAGCAGGCGCCGCCGGCGAGATCCGTCGAGCGTATCCGGGCGCCAGCGCGTTCGCGGTCGTTCCGCTCTCGGTGTTGTGCGCCCAGAGTCCCTTCGGCAGCAGCACGACGCCCGGCCGCATCGCGGCGCTCACCCGCGCACGGCAGCGGACCTGCCCGTGGCCGTTGAAGACCCGCACGGCCTCGCCGTCGGCGATTCCCCGTGCCGCGGCATCGTCCGGATGGAGCTCGAGGGGGACCTGTCCGCGGTGGAGCTCGCCGAGCGTCGAGCTGATCGTGCGGTCGGTTCCGGGCGATATGAGCGCCAGCGGAAAGCGCTCGCTGCCGGGGTCCGGACGATAGGCGTACAACCCGCCCGGCGCTTCGGCGTCGAGGGCCTCGGGCACCAGGTGAACGCGGCCGTCCGGGGTGTTCGGGAAAACGTCGACGAGCTGAACCGGCGTCCGCCCCTCCGGGGGCGCTCCGGACTCGCCGCGGGCCATCGAGGCGCGCAGTTCCACGCCCCGCGGGCTCGACGCGTAGAGCGCGTCGGCGAGCTCGGCCGCGCTCGACGGGTCGCCCGGCTCCGCCACACCCGTGAGACGGCAGAGCTCTGCGAACACCTCGTGGTTCGGACGGGCCTCGCCGGCGGGGGGAACCGCGGCCGGGGCGTCCTGGAGCACGAGCGCTCCGTAGCCCCTCGAGACTTCCCGCCGCTCGAGGAAGGTCGCGGCCGGCAGCACGACGTCGGCATAGCGCGCCGTGTCCGTCAGGACCGGATCGAAGACGACGGTGAAGAGGTCCTCGCGCTCAAGCCCGGCGAGGACCTTCTCCTGGGCCGGGATCGTCATCAGCGGATTCGCGTTGTAAACGAAGAGCAGCTCGACCGAGTCCTTCCCGGCCGCGGTCAGGGTGTCGCCGAGGAGGTTCATGTTGACGACGCGCGTCGCCGGCTCCGCCGCGCGCCGCCCCGGCCGAACCGTTCAGCGTCCCGCCAGGCCGAGGAGTTGGACATCGTGTATCCGCCGCCGCGCACGCCGAACTTGCCGGCGACCGCCGGCAGCGCCAGGATGGCCGCCGTCGCAGAGCCGCCGTTGCGGCTGCGCTCCGGGCCCCCAGCCGCAGCGCAGCGCCGCCGGCGAAGACTCGGCGTACAACACCGCGAGCCGCTCGATGTCCTTCGCCGGAACCCGCGCCTCCGCCGCCGCGCGTTCGAGCGTCCACGGGGCGGCCCGGCGCTCGAGCTCCGCGGCGCCCGGTGGCGTGCGCTTCGAGGAACTTCGCGGTCCGCCCTGCCGTTGGCGAAGAGCCACCGGATGACCGCGAGCGCGACCGGCAGGTCCGTGCCCGGCTGGAGCGCGAAGATGCAGGTCCGCGCGCTCGGCGAGGCGGGTGCGGCGCGGGTCGACGACCACGAGACGGGCGCCCTGCTTCTGCGCCTCCTGGACGTACGGCAACAGGTGGATCCCGGACGCGGACGGGTTGACGCCCCAGAGCACGATCAGGCTTCGCGAGGGCGTAGTCCGGGTAGGCGATGCCGGTCATCTTCCCGTAGAGGCCCGGCGTTGGCCGCCGAGGAGGGCGCCGCGCAGACCGTGCGCGCCAGGCGCGAGGCGCCGAGGCGACGGAAGAGCCGCGCGTCGGTCGTGTCCTGCGACAGGTACCCGTTCGAGCCGCCGTACGAGAAGGGCAGGATGGCCTCCCCGCCTCGGCCATCCGCGCACCGCCTTCAGCTTCGCGGCCACCAGGCCCAGGGCCTCGTCCCACGAGACCCGCTCGAACTTGCCCTCGCCCTTGCGGCCCGTTCGAACGCCCGGGGTGGAGGAGCCGCGCCTCGCCGTACATGTGGCGCGGGTACTCGCGCACCTTGGCGCAGATGTAGCCCTGGGTGACCGGATTGACGTGCGACCCGCCGATCGCGACGACCCGGTCGCCATCGACCGTGACGTCGAGGCTGCAGGCGTCGGGGCAGTCGAGCGGACAGGCGCTCGCGACGTGCCGCGCGGACGCGCCGCCCCGGGAGCTCATCCCTTCCAGTCCAGGATGCGGTCGATGGTGTCCACCGAGATGGGATGGTAACCCGGCCGCGCCCTCCGGTAGATCGCCAGGCTGCGTTCGCGGCCGCCCGGGAGCCTTCGCGAGCTCCTCGTAGAGCGGCTTGATGTACTTGCGCCGCCCGATCGAGACGAGAAACGCCTCGAGCCGCGTGTCGGCGGCGGCGTAGCCGCTCCGGATCGCCATCAGCAACCACTGGAAGGCGACCTCGTTGTTGCCGGTCAGCCGTCAGCCCGAAGGCCGCGTCGAGCTCGCCATGCGAGCCAGGGGCAGCGGCGACGGGAGGCTCCGCAGGAAAGCGAGGCGCTCCTGCGTCCTCCAGCGGCCGAACGGGCACGTCGTCGCGCCCGGACCGTCCCGGCGTTCCAGGCGCCCGCGACCCTCCCGGCCTCCTGGAGCCGCGTCGAGACCGCGCGCGGCGCCTCCTCCGGGAGCCCGGGGACTCGAATCCACTTCTTCGAGCGGGACCTTCGCGGCGAGAACGCGTGTCCTTCGAGAAGCAGGTTCTCGGTCAGGTACGCGACGAAGTCCGCCGTCGTGATGCTCTGGAAGGCGAAGTGGTCGAAGTACCCGCGCAGGAACTCGTCGAAGCGCGCGCGGCCGTAGAGCTCCTCGAGAGAGCGCAGGAAGAGGCAGCCCTTCTCGTACGGCAGGCGCGTGGCGCCGTCGTCGGGGTCGCGGCCGGAGAGGTCGATGTGGAGGATCTCGTCGCGGTCCTCGCAGCCGGTCGATCTCGTCCTCGAGGTCCTCGCGGCCGAGCACCGCCTCCATCGCGGCGAAGTCGCGGTCCGTAGACGTCCTCGTCGATGCGCCGCTCGAGGTAGATCGTGAAGCCCTCGTTGAGCCAGAAGTCGCTCCAGGTGGCGTTGGTGACCAGGTTGCCCGACCAGGAGTGGGCGAGCTCGTGGGCGATCAGCGAGACGAGGCTGCGGTCGCCGGCGAGCACCGTCGGCGTCGCGAAGGTCAGCCGCGGGTTCTCCATGCCGCCGAACGGGAAGCTCGGCGGGAGGACGAGGATGTCGTAGCGGTCCCAGCGATAGGGCCCGTACAGGCGCTCGGCCGACTCGCATCATCTTCTCGGTGTCGGCGAACTCGTGGGCGCTCGCGCGCCAGGAGCGCCGGGCTCGGCGTACACGCCGGTGCGCGGGCCGAGCGCCGCGAAGCTCGAGGTCGCCGGCGGCGATCGCGAGCAGGTACGGCGGGGATCCGCTGCGGCATCGAGAACCGGTACGTCCCGCCGCGCTCCGTGGTCGGATTGCCCGCGGCGCTCATCACCGCGACGAGCCCGGGCGGCGTGCGCACGGTCGCGGCGTAGGTGATGCGCACCTGCGGCGTGTCCTGGATCGGGATCCAGCTGCGGGCGTGGATCGCCTGGGACTGGGAGAAGAGGAACGGGTGCTTCTTGCCGGCGGTCTGGGGCGGCGACGAGCCACTGCAGGCCCGAGGCGCCCGGGCGGGTCGCGTAGTGGACCCGCACCCGGTCGGCGCCCGCGGGGAGGTCGATCGAGAGCGGGGCGCCGAGGATCGCGTCGGCCGGGCCGAGCTCGAAGCGCGTCGGGGCGAACCGCTCGCCCTCGCCGGCCTCGACCGCGGACGACGTCGAGGCCCCGGGTGTCCAGGACGAGGCTCGCCGCGGCGGGATCGACGCGCTCGAACGTCGAGCGTCGCCGAGCCCTCGAGGATCCGGCGCTCGAAGCGGACGTCGAGGTCGAGCTCGACGTGGCGCACGCGGACCCGCCCCGGGTTCGGAGTACGAGTGAACGTCCCGCGCCGCCGTCATGGCCCGCAGAGAGTAGCAAAAAGAACGTCGCGACGATAGAATTCGCCACCGTTCGAATCCCCCCACATCGACAAGGAGCCCGCATGCGCCGAGACCTCCTCTTCGCCGCCGTCGCGCTCGTGCCCGTGTTGCTCGTCTCCCTCGGCGCCGGGCCCCGCCCCGAAGGACCGGCCGGCCCGCCCGGCCTCCCCCGTCCGGCCCGTGACGGACCGGTACTTCGACGTCGAGGTCGACCGACGACTACCGCTGGCTCGAGGACTGGAGCGACCCGGCGGTCCAGACCTGGAGCGAGGCCCAGAACGGGTTTGCGCGGTTCGTGCTCGACGGGCTGCCCGGCGTCGCCGCGCCTGCGCGAGCGCGTGCAGGGGATCTGCCGACTTCCCCGCCGCCGGGTACTCGTCGATCGCGCGCCGCGGGCGGACGCTCTTCGCGATCAAGAACCAGCCGCCGAAGCAGCAGAGCTTCCTCGTGGTCCTGCCCTCGCCCGAGGACCCGGACGGCGGAACGCGCGATCGTCGACCCGAACGTCCTCGACCCGAAGGGCGGGACCGCGATCGACTGGTTCGTTCCCTCGCGGGACGGGCGGCTCGTCGCCGTGTCGCTCTCGGAAGGCGGCAGCGAGGCGGGCAGCGTCCACGTCTACGAGACGGCGACCGGGCGCGCGCTCGCCGATCTCATCCCGCGCGTCAACGGCGGCACGGCGGGCGGCGACGTGGCCTGGAACGGCGACGGCTCCGGGTTCTTCTACACGCGCTACCCGCGCGCGGGCGAGCGGCCCGCCGCAGGACCTCGACTTCTATCAGCAGGTCTTCTTCCACCGGCTCGGCACGCCGACCGAGAGCGACGTCTACGCGCTCGGCAAGGAGTTCCCGCGCATCGCGGAGACGACGCTCGACGGCCTCGGAGGACGGGCGCTTCGTGCTCGCCTCCGTCAAGAACGGCGACGGCGGCGAGGAGTCCCAGTACCTGCGGACCCCGGACGGCCGGTGGACGCGCGCTCGCCGCGCGACGCGGACCGCGTGGTCGAAGGGCGCTTCGGGTCCGACGGCTCCCTGTACCTGCTCTCGCGCCTGGGCGCCTCCCGCGGCCGGATCCTGCGGCTCGAACCGGGCGAGCCGGACGCTCGCGCGCGGCCCGCGTCGTCGTGCCCGAGGGCGAGGGTCGATCGAGGACTTCTGTCTGACCGAGAATCGGATCTACCTCGCACGAGCTCGTCGGCGGACCGTCGCGGATCCGCGTCGTCGGGACGCGACGGCCAGGCGATCGGGACGCTGCCCACCCTCCCGACCTCGTCGGTCTCCGGCCTCGCGCCGCTCGGAGGCGACGCCATCCTGTTCGAGAACCAGAGCGCCCTCGTTCCGCCGGCCTGGTACCGCGCGTCCGCCGACGGCGCCGGTCTCGAAGACGGCGCTCGTCGCGGCGCTCGCCCGTCGACTTCGCCGACTGCGAGGTCGTGCGCGAATGGGCCGTCTCGAAGGACGGCACGAAGGTGCCGATCGACGTCCTGCGGCGCAAGGGCACGAAGCTCGACGGCAACAACCCGACGCTCCTCTACGGCTACGGCGGCTACGGCATCAGCCAGAAGCCGACCTACTCCGGCCGATGCGCCGCGTCTGGCTCGAGCAGGGCGGCGTCTTCGCGGTCGCCGAACCTCCGCGGCGGCGGCGAGTTCGGCGAGGACTGGCACCTGGCCGGCAACCTGCACGAACAAGCAGAACGTCTTCGACGACTTCGCCGCCTGCGCGCGAGCACCTGATCGAGCCGGCTACACGAAGCCCGCGCGCCTCGCGCATCGAGGGCGGCTCGCAACGGCGGCCTGCTCATGGGCGCGGCGTTCACGCAGCACCCCGAGCTCTTCGGCGCCGTCGTCTCGCACGTCGGCATCTACGACATGCTGCGCGTCGAGCTCTCCGCCAACGGCGCGTTCAACATCACCGAGTTCGGCACCGTGAAGGACCCGGACGCAGTTCCGCGCGCTCTACGCCTACTCGCCGTACCACCACGTGAAGGACGGCGTCGCCTATCCCGCCGGTGCTCTTCATGACCGGCGCGAACGACCCGCGCGTCGACCCGATGCAGTCGCGCAAGATGACGGCCCGGCTGCAGGCGGCGCGGCGCGCCGCGCGGCTCGGTCCTCCTGCGCACGAGCGCCGACGTCCGGCCACGGCATCGGCAGCTCGCTCGACGAGAAGACCGCGCAGGCCGTCGACGTCTACGCGTTCCTCTTCGCGAAGCTCGGCGTCGACGTACGCCGCCGTCGCCCGCTGAGGGGCGCGGCCCCCGGACGTCGCTCTACTGGGGTGGCGCCGGCGCGGGGGTGGCCCCCGGCGGCGCGAAGCCTTCGCGGCGTGTGCCGTCCGGGTTCAGGGGGCTCGGTCCGCAGATGTACGCCTCGCCCACCTTGCCGTTTCCTCGCACCAGCACCGTGTCGGCGCCGACCAGGACCGCCTGCGTCCGGAAGTAGTCCGGAAGCTGCGACGGCGCCGGGATCTGGACCGGGTCGTACTGGGGCTCGATGTTCTTGACGAACTTGCAGAGTCCCCTGGACCTTCTCGCCGTCCTCGGTCAGGCGAACGGCGTACTTGCCCTTCGTCTGGGCCTCTTCCTTGGCCTTGTCGGCTTCCTTGAGGTTCGTGCAGCCAGCCATCACCAGGACCGCCGCCAGGCCCACAGCCCCCGTTCGCATCTTCATGCCGTCAGTATCGCACCGATCCGCGCTCGTAATTCCCCCAGTCGACCCGCCCGCCACCGCCGCGTACAGTCCACGACCGGTCCGGCCGGGCGAGCGCTTGCGGCTCCCCGACCGTTCCGTAGAGTTGTTGCTCTCGCGAGCATTGGGCGCGGCGAAAGCTGCGCCCGCTTTTTCTCGTGGGGGCCGGGCGTGCTATTTTTTGCGTTCGACGGCCCCATCGTCTAACGGTTAGGACACGGCTCTTTCAAGGCCGGAGCACGGGTTCGATTCCCGTTGGGGCCACCAAACCGCAACCACCACATCGTCTCGCTGGCCCGCCGTGTCGGACACGGCTGGCATCTTTGAGCGGGGGCCTTGCGGCCCCCGTGCCCCCGGAGGCCGGAGCACGGGTTCGATTCCCGTTGGGGCCACCAACCCGCAACCACCACATCGTCTCGCTGGCCCGCCGTGTCGGACACGGCTGGCATCTTTGAGCGGGGGCCTTGCGGCCCCCGTGCCCCCGGAGGCCGGAGCACGGGTTCGATTCCCGTTGGGGCCACCAACGCGCAACCACCACATCGTCTCGCTGGCCCGCCGTGTCGGACACGGCTGGCATCTTTGAGCGGGGGCCTTGCGGCCCCCGTGCCCCCGGAGGCCGGAGCACGGGTTCGATTCCCGTCGGGGCCACCAAACTCGCAACCACCACATCGCTGCTGACCTGGCCCGCCGCGCGGCGCGGATCGTGTTTGACTTGCCGGACCCCCAAAAACATAATCCGCCCCGCCCCGGAAGGGCGCACCTTGCCCAGCACAATCAAGACCATCCTCGTCGGGAAGGCCCGGGATCCGATGGATCCGCGGGTCTTCCACGCCGTCTCCCTCGCCGCCTTTCTCGCCTGGGTGGGCCTGGGCGCCGACGGATTGTCCTCCTCGGCGTACGGCCCCGAGGAAGCGTTCAAGGCCCTCGGCTCCCACGCCTACCTGGCGGTCTGGCTGGCGATTCTCACCGCCATCACGGTCTGCGTCATCTCGCTCGCCTACAGCAAGGTCATCGAGCTCTTCCCGGCGGGCGGCGGCGGCTACCTCGTCGCGACGAAGCTCCTGGGCCCGAAGCTCGGGGTCGTGTCGGGCTGCGCCCTCGTCGTCGACTACGTGCTGACGATCTCCATCTCCATCGCCTCGGGCTGCGACCAGATCTTCAGCCTCCTGCCGCCGGGGTGGCAGCCCTGGAAGTTCAGGACGCGAGTTCGTGGTCGGCCTGGTCCTGATCGTCCTGAACCTCCGGGGCGTCAAGGAGAGCATCCAGGTCCTCGTCCCGATCTTCCTGCTCTTCATCGGGACGCACGTCCTGCTGATCGGAACCACGATCTTCTGCCGGCTCTCCCAGCTCGACGACATCTTCGTGGCGGCCACGCGGGACGCCGGCGCCACCTCGAGCGAGCTCGGCTGGTTCGCCCTCCTCCTGATCATGATGCGGGCCTACTCGCTCGGCGGCGGCACCTACACGGGCATCGAGGCCGTCTCCAACAGCGTCCAGGTCCTGCGCGAGCCCCGGGTGGCCAACGCCAAGCGGACGATGCTCTACATGGCCGTGTCCCTCGCCTTCACCGCCGGCGGCATCATCCTCGGGTATCTCCTCGTGGGCGCGCGGCCGGTCCCGTCCCGCACGATGAACGCCGTCTTCGCCGAAAGCGTCTTCGGGTCGTGGCGGATCGGAGGCCTCGGCGATCGGGCCCGTGCTGGTGGCCCTGACGCTCGTCTCGGCGGGCGCGCTGCTCTTCGTCGCGGCCCAGACGGGCTTCGTGGCGGGCCCGCGGGTCCTGGCGAACATGGCCGTCGACTCCTGGGTGCCGCGGCGCTTCGCCCAGCTCTCCGACCGTCTCGTGACCAACAACGGCATCTGGCTGATGGGCCTGGCCGCCATCGCGACGCTCTGTCTACACGCACGGGCTCGGTGGCCAAGCTGCGTCGTCATGTACTCGATCAACGTCTTCCTGACCTTCAGCCTCACGCTGCTCGGCATGGTGCGTCACTGGGCGATCCACCGGGGGACGCCCGACTGGAAGCGCAACATCGCGCTCCATCTCGTCGGCCTCGTTCTCTGCGTCGTCATCCTGATCGTGACGGTCTACGAGAAGTTCGACGAGGGCGGATGGCTGACGGTGATCGTCACCACCGTCGTTCGTCACGCTCGCCTTCTTGATCCGGCGCCACTACGCGCGCGTGCGCGACGCCATGCGCCGGCATCGACGAGACGCTCCTCGACATCCCCGTGCGTCCGCACGGCGAGGCCGAGACGACGATCCCGGTGGACCAGCCCGTCGCCGTGATGCTCGTCAACGGCTTCACCGGGATGGGCGTCCACACGGTCCTTTCCGTGCAGAATCTCTTCCCCCACCAGTTCAAGAACTACCTCTTCCTCTCCGTCGGCGTCATCGACTCCGAGACCTTCAAGGGCGTCGCGGAGATCGACGCGCTGAAGACGCAGACCGTCGCCGACCTCGAGAAGTACGTCGCCTTCGCGCGACGGCTGGGCTTCCGGGCCGACTACCGGTACGACATCGGGACCGAGGCGGTCGAGGAGGTCGTGAATCTCTGCGAGTCCGTCCGCAAGGACTACCCGCGCTCGATCTTCTTCCTCGGCCAGCTGGTGTTCGAGAACGACAAGTTCTACTACCGCTTCCTCCACAACGAGACGGCCTTCGCCATCCAGCGACGGCTCCAGTTCGGCGGCCTCCAGGCCGTGGTGCTGCCGATCCGCGTCCTGGAGCCGAAGACAAAGGTCCTGAGGAAGGCTTCCTGAGGACGGGTTACTCGGGCCGCAGGGCCCGCGTCATGAGTCGCTCGACGGCCTCGCGCGGCGGCACGGCCTCGTAGAGAACCTGGATGACCGCGTCCGCGATCGGCGCGTCGACGCCGCCGGCCGCGGCCAGCCGCGGGACCGCGAGACACGTCCGGGCGCCTTCGGCGACCTCGGGCATGTCGATCAGGACCTCCGAGAGCTTCCGGCCCTTGCCGACCTGCTCACCGACGAAGCGGTTGCGCGATTGCTGCCCGGTGCACGTCAACATGAGGTCGCCGATCCCGGCCAATCCGTAGACCGTGCGGTCCTGGCCGCCGCCGGAGCGCACGATCCGCCCGATCTCCGCGAGCCCCCGCGTGACCAGCGCCGCCAGCGTGTTCGGCCCGAAGCCGAGGCCCGCGACGATCCCGGCGGCGATCGCCACGACGTTCTTGAGCGCCCCCGCGAGCTCCACGCCCACCACGTCGTCGGAGCGGTAGAGGCGCAGGCCCGAGCTCGACAGGGCCGACTGGAGCATCTCGGCGAAGCCGGCGTCGCGCGAGGCGATCACCGCGGCCGTCGGGTCGCCGCGGGCGACCCCCTCGGCGAACGTCGGCCCCGAGAGGGCGGCCACGGCCGCGTTCGGAAAGCGCTCGAGCATGATCTCCGTCATCCGCTTGAGGCTCTCGGGTTCGATGCCCTTGGCCGTGGAGACGAGGCGCAGGCCGGTTCCGTCCGTGCCGGGAACGAGCGACAGGAGCGGGCGCAGCGACGCGCACGGGACCGAAACGAGCAGCGTCTCGGCAAAGGCAAAGGCCTCGCCGAGGTCGGAGGACGTCTTCGTGGAAGCCGGGATCGGGTATCCCGTGAGGCGGCGGGGATGGCGGCCGTCGGCCTCGATCCTGCGCGGCGACCTCCGGGTCGCGGCCCCAGAGCAGGACCTCGTGGCCGGAACGCGCGAGCTCGATCGCCAGCGCGGTTCCCCAGGACCCCGCGCCGAGGATTCCGACCTTCACTTCGACCCCAGCTTGCGCTCCGTGCCCGCGGCGAGGCGCTTGAGGTTGTCGCGGTGCTTCACGACGATCAGGACCGCCGTCGCCGCGGCCGCGAGCACCACCGGCCGCGGCGCATGGAAGAGAAGGCCGGCCACCGGCGGCAGGAGGACCATCGCGACGACCGAGCCGAGCGAGACGTAGCGTGTCACCGCCACGACCAGCACGAATACGCCCACGCAGACGAGCGTCGGCCAGGGCGCGAGGACGAGGAACGCGCCGACGGCCGTGGCGACGCCCTTCCCGCCGCGGAAGCCGTAGTAGAGCGGGAACACGTGGCCGAGGACGGCCGCGAACGCGGCCGCCGCCGCGTACCTCGGGTCCGCCGTGGCGAGGCGCACGAGCCAGACGGCGAGTGCCCCCTTGGCCACGTCGAGGACCGCGACCGCGAGGCCGAGGCCCTTGCCGTGAGCGCGCAGGACGTTGGTGGCTCCCGCGTTGCCCGAGCCCTCCGTGCGAATGTCCTTCCCGGTCGAGAGGCGCACCAGCAGCACGGCGAAGGCCACCGAACCGAGGAGGTACGCGACTCCGACGAGGCCCGCGGCGGCGGCATTCATGCCCCGACCTCCTGTCGCGCCCCGGCGAACGGCAGCGTCCGCAGCGGCGTGTGCACCGCTCCGCCGGGATCGAGCCGGCTCTCGAAGAGGACGCAGGCGCGCACCTTCCACGGCGGCAGGTCCCACTCGCCGGCCTCACGCCGGAAGGTCTCGACCGCCGGCGCCGGCCACGGATCGCGCAGGCGCGCGAGCGTCACGTGGGGATGAAACGGGCGGTCCTCGGGCGGAAGGCCGGCCAGCCGGACGACCGTCTCGGCGGCCTCCGCCAGCGCTCGAAGGGCCTCGAGGTCCGCGGTCGGCGCAAACCCGAGGCCCAGCACGCGAGGCCGGCCGCGTTCGGGGAAGACGGCGGCGCCGCCGGGCTCGAGCGTCATGGCGGGCTTCCGCCTCCGCGATCGGCGCGAGCGCGTCCGCGATGCGGGCCGCCGCGGTCTTCGGGATCTCGCCCAGGAACTTCAGCGTCAGGTGCCAGGCCTCGGGCCGCGTCCAGGAGGCCCGCGGCAGCGAGCCCCTCAGATGCGCAGCCAGGCGGGAAACGCCCTCGACCCACGCCGGGTCCGCCGGGATCGCGAGAAACGCCCTCATGGGCCGGCGTCCGCTCCCGTCAGCCGGCGCCGGACGAGCTCCAGCGCGTGGATCGCGGCGGCGCGCCGAATCACGCCTCGGTCTCCGATGAAGAGCCGCTTCTTCGAGATCTCGTGGCCGTCCGGGCCCGCGAGGGCGAAGAAGACCGTGCCGACCGGCTTCTCGGCCGAGCCGCCGTCCGGGCCGGCGATACCCGTGATCGAGACGGCGTAGTCCGCGTCGAACCGCTCCCGGGCGCCCCGCGCCATCTCCGTGGCGGACTCGGGGGACACGGCGCCGTGAGCGCGGAGCGTGCCCTCGGAAACACCGAGGAGGCTGGCCTTGGCTTCGTTGGCGTACGAGACGACCGAGCCCAGAAAGTAATCGCTCGAGCCCGGCACGTCGGTGAGCAGGGAGGACGCGAGGCCGCCCGTGCACGACTCGGCCAGCGCGATCGTGGCCCGGGCCTCCCGCAGGAGGCGCCCGACGACGGCCGCCAGGTCCTCGCCGTCGGCTCCGAAGATGCGGTCGCCGAGGACCGACCGGAAGTCCTTCTCCATCGCCGCCAGGCGCGCCTCGGCCATGTCGGCCTCGCCGCGCACGGCCAGGTGGAGCTGCACCTCCCCCGGCGAAGCCAGGATCGTGACGGGATCGTCCTTCCACTTCGCATAGACGGGCGCGACGAGCTCCTCGACCGCCGACTCGCCCATGCCCGCGATCCGCAGCACCCGGCGCCGTCCGACGATGCCCCCCGCGCTTTCGGACAGCGCGGGAAGAACGCGGTTCTCGAAGATCTCCTTCATCTCCGACGGGACGCCCGGCAGGATCACGACCTCCGTGCCGCCACGCCGGGCCCAGAACCCGGGCGCCGTGCCGTTGGGGTTCTCGAGGACGCGCGCCCCGGCGATGAAGTCCGCCTGCTTCTCGTTGCAGGCCGGCATGGCGATCCCGCGGCGCTCGAAGCGCTGGCGCATCTTCTCGACGAAATCCGCGTTGCGCTCGAGCTCCGCCGGCAACCAGGCCGCGACCGAAGCCACGGTCACGTCGTCCGCCGTCGGGCCGAGGCCGCCGGTGGTGATCACGAGGGTCGCCGCGCGGGAGGCGTTGTCGAGCTCTTCGGCGATGAGAGCGGGATCGTCGCCCACGATCGACTTGCGCACGACCGGGATGCCGATTTCCTCCAGCCGCGCCGAGAGCCAGAGCGAGTTGGTGTCCTGGCGCAGCGGCCCCAGCATCTCGCTGCCGATGGCGAGGATCGCGGCGGAGGAAGGGCGGTCCCGGGTCACGATTCTCTCGGGGCCGCTTTCTCGGAGTCTTCCGAGAGGAGCGCCCACTCCTCGACGAGGCCGTCGAGCTCTCCACGGAGCGCCCCCTTCCGCGTTGCGAGCTCGTGAGCGGCGACCGGGCCGAGCGTCAGGCCCTCCTCCCAGAGGCGCGTCTCGATCGATTCGATCTCTGTCTCGAGCGTCTCGATCTTCTCCTCCAGGCTGCGAATCCGCCGCCTGCGGCGGGCGGCCTCCCTGTCTTCCGGCGTCTCGGTCTTGCGCCCCGGCGCCGGCGCGAGCCCCGGTCGCGCGGCCTTCGGTGCCGGAGCCGGGGGCGCCGCCGCCGGCTCCTCGACGCCCGCGGCGCCGGACGCGGCCGGGAGAGGCTCGGGCCGCTTGCGCCGTTCGGCCCGCGCCTCGGCCGTCTCCGTGTAGTTGCCGGGGAAGAGCCGGGCGCGGCCGTCGCGCAGGTCGATCACGCGCGTCGCCAGGCGGTCGATGAAGGCGCGGTCGTGGGAAACGAAGACGATCGAGCCGGGAAAATCCTCCAGGGACTCCTCCAGGGCCTCGCGCGAGTCGAGGTCGAGGTGGTTGGTCGGCTCGTCGAGGAGCAGGAGGTTGTGCCGCTGCTGCATCACGACGGCGAGCGTCAGCCTTCCCTTTTCTCCGCCGGACAGGCCCGAGATCGGCAGGAAGACGTCGTCCCCCCGGAAAGCGAACCGGGCGAGGTACGAGCGCATCGCCCCCTCCGTCTCGGCCGGGTGCGCGTCCCAGACGGCATCGATGGCGCGGCCGCGCGGGTCGAGGTCCGAGAGCTCCTGGTCGTAGTAGCCGATCGACACGTCGTGCCCCGTCGCGACCGAGCCCGCGAGGGCCGAGAGGCGGCCCGCGAGGGTCTTCAGCAGCGTCGTCTTGCCCGTTCCGTTCTCGCCGAGGATCGCGAGCTTCTCCCCCCGGAGGAGCTCGAAGCCCACGTCCCGCACGATCGGCGCCCCCGCCCCATACCCGACGTCGAGGTGGTTGGCGCGCAGGAATGTCCGGCCTCCGATGCGCGCCGCGTCGAATCGGAAGCTCACCGTCGTCGTGTCCTCGGTGGGCCTCTCCAGCCGCTCGACCCGCGCGAGCTTCGTCCGGCGGCCCTTGGCCTGGCGGGAGTTCTGGCCGGCGATGTTGCGGCGGATGTACTCCTGCTCCTTGTCGATGAACTCCTGCTGCTTGTCGAACGCGCGCGTCGCCGTGAGAATTCGCTCGGCCTTCTGGATCCGGTAGGACGTGTACCCGCCCGAGTAGGCGCTCAGGCGGCCGTTCTCGAGGTCGATGATCTCCTCGGCGACCCGGTCGAGGAAGCGGCGGTCGTGCGTCACGACGAGGTAGGCGCGGCGCGACTTCGCGAGGTACTCCTCCAGGAACTCGACGGCCTGGAAGTCCAGGTGGTTCGTCGGTTCGTCGAGCAGCAGCACGTCGGGCGAGGAGAGGATCGCCCGCGCGAGCATGGCGCGGTTCTTCTGGCCGCCCGAAAGCTCGGCGAGGGGTCGCTCGAAATCGGTCTTGTCGAACCCGAGGCCCGAGAGCGTCTTGTCGACTTCGGCGACCATGTCGTAGCCGCCCTCGTTCTCGAAGCGGTGCGTCAGCGCGTCGTACCGGTCGTGCAGGGCGGCCGAGGTGTCGCCTTCCGCCATCCGGTGCTCCATCGCTCGCAGCTCCGCCTCGATCTCGTGGAGGTGGGCGAAGGCGCCCGCGGCGTAGTCGTGGAGCCGCTCCGACAGGTCCGACTCGAGGGCCTGATCGACCGTCGCGATGCGAACGGCGTTGGCCTTGACGAACTCGCCGGCGTCCGGTTCCTCCCGCCCCAGCGCGATCCGGAGCAGCGTCGTCTTCCCCGCTCCGTTTCGTCCCACCAGGCCCACCTTCTGCCCGGGGTTGTGCTGCCAGCTCGCGTCCCGAAGGACCTCCTTCGGGCCATAGCTCTTGCGGACGCGGTCGAAACGGTACAGCACGGCGGGATTCTACCGGTGTGTCAGAAGCGCGCCCGCGCCGCGTCGTACGTCCGGCCGCGCCAGCGGACTTCGCGGTGCAGGAAGCGCCAGGCGAGCGACCGGGCGGAGATCGCGGCCCAGACGGCCGCGGTCAGGGGCTGGGTCACCGCGGTCCAGGCCGGGTATCGGAGGTACAGGCCCATCGCGAAACGCGCCACGACCGTCAGGCCGAACGCCACGGCCGCGAGCGCCACGTCGCGGCCCGGGACCCGGGCGCCGAGCGCCGCCGCGGCGAGCACGATCGCCGGGAGCGTCCAGGCCAGGAACGTGAAGAAGGTCGAGGCCGCGAGGAACACGCCCATCGCGCCCTCGAAGACGTACGCCATGTTCTTGGTGAAGCCGTCGAAGACCTCGCGGAATCCCCGGTACATGCGCAGCCGCACGCGCTCGTCGGCCATCGCCATGCGACACCGCCCGCCCGCGCGGCGGACCCGGATGGCGAGGCCGATGTCGTCGATCACCGAGGTCTTGAGCGCCTCGTGCCCGCCCGCGGCCCGGTAGGCCGTGGCCCGCACCAGCATGCCCGCGCCGCCGCCCGCGGCATAGCGGCGCTGGTAATCCGAGTTGACCCAGAACGCCGGACCGAAGAAGTAGGAGACCGCGAGATACGGCATGAGCGCGTTCTCCCAGAACCCTTCCATCTCGAGGCGCGGGAAGAGCGCGAGGAGGTCGATCCGCCCGCCTTCGAGCATCGCGACGGCCTCGGAGAGCGCCGCCGGGTCGTAGCGCACGTCGGCGTCGGCGAAGAGGAGCAGCTCTCCCGTGGCCCTCTGCGCTCCCTGGAAGAGGGCGTGAGGCTTGCCGAGCCATCCCTCCGGAGGCTCCTCGCCGCGTCACGACCGTCAGACGCCGGTCCTCCGCCGCGAGCCGGGCGAGGATGGCGCCCGGTCCCGTCGGACGAGCGGTCGTCGACCACGATCACCTCGAGGGCCGGATGGTCCTGCGCGAAGTGCGAGCGCACCGAGGCCTCGATGCTCTCCGGCCTCGTTGCGGGCCGGAACGACGACGGACACGCGGGGACGGGGCGCGCCGGCCGGGACCGGCGGAACCGGGGCGAGGCGCCGGATCGTCCGGACGTTGATCGCGAGGCAGACGAGGGAGATCGCCGCGAGCGCGGCCGACGCGACGAGGCCCCCGTGGAGGAGAGTTAGGACAGCGGGACCTTCTGCCGCGCGTCGGCGCGGTACGGGCGAGTTCGGAAAGTCGGTGATCAGGCGCTGGTAGGTGACGCGTGCGTCGGCGGCCGCGCCGGTCGATTCGTAGATCTGCGCGAGCGTGAAGAGAAGCGCGTCCTTCGGGGCGGCCGTCGACGAGGACTCGATCGCGCGCTTCAACCGGTCGATCGCCTCGGCGGCCTTTCCGTCGGCGGCCAGCATTTTCGCCGCGTCGATCTCGGCCGCCGCGGCGCTTTCGGACCGCCCGCGCCGGGCCGCGTTCTCGAAGGCCTGGACGGCCTCGGCCGGCTTCTCGGTGCCGGAGGCCGCGAGGATCACCCGGGCCGCCCGGCCCGGGGGCGTCGATCCGTGTTTGGCCGCCTTGCGCAGGAAGGGGTCGGCCTCGGCCTGGCGCGCGGTCGCGCTCGGGTAGGTCTTCGTCGCGGTCGGCTGCTCGGTTGACGAGTGGCGTCGAGAGGATCGCGAGGGCCTGCGAGAGGTTCCGGCCGGCCGCGCGGTCGGCCCAGGCGCGGTAGGCGAAGAACCCCGCCACGAGGATCGCGAGGCCCGCGGCGATCGCCACGGCTTCGGCGACGCCCTTCTTGTGCCCGCTGACGTAGTCGACCGTCTTGCCGACGGTCTCGGCGAGCTCGTTGCGCTTCATGTCCCGGCGAGTGATCCTCTGCGTCATGGTCGGCCTGCTCTCCGAAAAACGGGGCATTATGTCCGAGGCCGCGGGGCCCGTCAATCGCGACGCTATACTTCGGTCGGGCATGGACGAGATCAAGATCACCGGAGAGCCCTCGAGCTCGGGCGACCGGTGCGCCTTCGTCGTCGATCGCCCGCTCCTGCCGGGCGAGTCCGCGCACTTTTCCGGCTCGCCCGAATCCCGGCACTCTCCGCTGGCGGCCGAGCTGCTGGCCCTGCCCGGGCTCGACTCGGTCCTCGTCACCGAGAACACGGTCACCGTCTCGGCGGCCCACGCCGTGGACTGGCCGGCACTCGGCATCGGCAACGTCATCCGAAAGCACATCCGGACCGGCGTGCCGGTCGTCGCGGCGGCCTACTTCCAGGACCTGCCCTCCGAGGGCGACCTCCAGTGGGCGATCCGGGACCTTCTCGACCGGGAGATCAACCCGGCCGTCGGCCAGCACGGCGGGTTCGTCGAGCTCATCGAGGTCCAGCGGAACAACGTCTACCTGCGTCTCGGCGGCGGCTGCCAGGGCTGCGGTGCCGCGGACGTCACGCTCAAGCAGGGCATCGAAAAGGCGATCCGTGCGCTCGCCCCGACGATCGGCGAGATCCTCGACACAACCGACCACGCCGCGGGCCGCAACCCGTACTACACGCCCGCGAAGTAGGGACCCACCCCCTCAGTCCGGGAACCGGAACCGCAGCCGCCGGTGCGCGTCGCGCAGCGCGGCCTCGACTTGCGCCGGCGTCCCGCAGCGCGCGAAGATGAACCCTGGATAGCGGGAGCCCTCGGGCCACGGAACCAGGCGCTCTCCGATGTGCGCCGAGATGACGATGTCCTCGATACCGGCAACGGCCCGCGCCTCCTCGAGGCCCGTCACGGCCTCGAGCACACCGCCGCGCGGGACCGGGATCATCATCACGCCCGCCGCCCGCCCGTCGGCCGGTCCGTCGGGCATCTCGAGCCGCAGCGCGTGCCGGATCGTCAGCTCCTCGAGCGAGATCCCCGTTCCGAAGCGCAGGGTCCGGGAGCACAGGCCGCCGATCGACCGGGCCGCGAGCTCGATGACCCACGGGCCCCGCTCGTTCCAGCGCAGCTCCGCGTGGACGGGACCGTCGATCAGCCCGAGCGCGCTCGCTCCGGCCTCAACTGCGGAGCGAATCGCCGACTGCGGCGGCGTCGGGAAGGCGCGACGGGGTCACGTAGATCGGTCTCCTCGAAGTACGGTCCCTCGAGCGGATCGGGCTTGTCGAAGAGCGCCAGCGTCGAGAGCCTTCCCCCCGTCAGGAGCCCCTCCAGCGCCACTTCGGCTCCGGGGACGAAATCCTCGACCAGGATCTCCCGGGCCGCTTCGCCCCCGCGGCGCGCCACCTCCGGCGACGCGAGGATCGCCGCGATGCGGCGCCAGGCTGCCTCGAACTGGCCGGCATCGTCGGCCCGGATCACGCCGCGGCTGCCGGCGAGAAAGGTCGGCTTGAGCACGCACGGATAGGGCGCGATCCGCGCCGATTCCCGGATGTCCCCGTCGAGCGAGAACACCCGGTGCGCCGGCGACGCAACGCCGGCGCCGGCCAGCCGCTCGCGCAAGCGGCCCTTGTGTCGCGCGGCCGCGACCGCCTCGACGGGATTGTGCGACAAGACCGAGCGCCTCTGCGATCGCGGCGGCCGCGACCACCGTGTCCTCGTCGACTCCGACGACCGCGTCGACGGGCGTCCGCCGCGCCCACTCCGCGCGCCAGCCGGGCGCATCCTTCCGGGTCGCGGAAGTCGAGCGTCAGGAGCCCCGACGGATTCAGATGCTCGACCGCGCTCGGCTCCTCGGTCGCGACGGCGACCTCGACGCCGAGCGCCGCGGCGGCGCTCAGGAAGTCGGAGGCGCGATAGGTCGTCGTCGGCAGCAGCAGGAGAACGCGGGGCACCCCCCGATCCTAGCCGGATCTGGACGACGCCGCGCGGCGGCGGGCCGAACTGGTACGGTGTGCGGATGCGTCGCATCCTCCTGACCGGCGCGACCGGGTACATCGGCGGGCGCCTTCGCGTGGAGCTCGAGCGGCGCGGCGTGGCCCTCCGCTGCTTCGCCCGGGACCCCGAGACCCTGAGGCCGCGGGTCGCGGCGTCGACCGAGGTCGTCGGCGGAGACGTGCTCGACGCCGGGGCCGTGGCGCGGGCGCTCGCCGGGATCGACGCCGCCTACTACCTGGTCCACTCGATGGCCTCCGGCGAGGATTTCGCCGCGCGCGACCGGGAAGCCGCGCGGATCTTCGGCGCCGCCGCGGCCGCGGCCGGTGTGCGCCGGATCGTCTACCTGGGCGGCCTCGGCGAGACGGCCGCCCCGCTCTCCGAGCACCTGCGCAGCCGCCAGGAAACCGGTGACCTGCTCCGCGCCTCCGGCGTCCCGGTCGTCGAGTTTCGCGCCTCCGTCGTGCTCGGCTCGGGAAGCCTCTCCTTCGAGATGATCCGCGCCCTGGTCGAGCGGCTTCCGGTGATGATCTGCCCGCGCTGGGTCGCCGTCGAAACGCAGCCGATCGCCGTCGAGGACGCGATCGCCTATCTCGCCGTCGCGCTCGACCTGCCCGAGGGCGCGGAGCGCATCTACGAGATCGGCGGCCCGGACCGCGTCACCTACGGCGATCTCATGCGCGAGTACGCTCGCCAGCGTGGACTCCGGCGCTGGCTGATCCCCGTCCCGGTCCTGACGCCCCGCCTCTCGAGCCTCTGGCTCGGTCTCGTGACGCCGCTCTACGCGCGCGTCGGACGCAAGCTCGTCGACAGTCTTCGCAACCCCACGGTCGTTCGGGATCCCGCGGCGCTCCAGGCCTTCTCGATCCGCCCGCGCTCGACGGCGGAGGCGATCGCGCGGGCGCTCGTCCACGAGGACCGCGAGTTCGCCGAGACGCGCTGGTCCGATGCCATTTCCGCCTCCGGGCTGCGCGAACGCTACGGGGGCGAGCGGCGCGGGACACGCCTGGTCGACTCGCGGGCGATGGACGTCGCCGCTTCCGCCGGAGGCGGCGTTCGCGGTCGTGAGCCGGATCGGCGGCGCGACCGGCTGGTACTACGGCAACTGGCTCTGGAGGCTGCGCGGGTTCCTCGACCTGCTCTGCGGCGGAATCGGGCTGCGCCGCGGCCGGCGCGATCCGGAGCGGCTGGCGCCGGGGGATCCGCTGGATTTCTGGCGCGTCGAGCGAGTCGAGCGCGGCCGACTGCTGCGCCTGCGGGCCGAGATGAAGGTGCCGGGACGGGCCTGGCTGCAGTTCGAGACGACGCCCGAGGGCCGGGGCTGCCGGATCCGCCAGACGGCGATCTTCGACGCCGTCGGACTCGGGGGCTCGCGTACTGGTACGCGCTCTACCCCTTCCACCGCTTCGTCTTCGCCGGGATGCTCCGGGCGATCGCCGCGCGGGCCGGCGGCGATACGATCACGCCATGAGCAAGAGCTCGCGGAAGTCGAAGCGGAAGGCGCCGGCGAAGAGGAAGGCCGGCCGGTCGAAGCCGATCATGCGCCACTCCAAGGAGGGCGCGTCGCGCCCCTAAGAGTGGAGGTCCTCGAAGTAGCCGTGGAGGTCGCGCAAAGCCTGCCGGTTGATCTCCTGCCGGCGCGCGGACTCCCGCAGCAGCGAGAGCGCCGCCATTCCCTCGGGCGCCATCTTCAGCTCCGAGATGACCGGGAGCGCCGCGGCGATCTCGCGCTGCGCCTCGAGCGTCGCGGCCGGTCTCGAGCAGCAGGTCCGCGACGACCAGGTTCAAGGCGGCGACGTCGGCCCGCATGCCGATCGACGCGAACTCCTCCTGCGCGCGGCGATAGGCCTCGATCGAGGCGTCGATCCGTCCGGTCTCGCGCAGCAGCGTCGCGATCCCCCACTGCACCTTGGCGAGCGCGACGAGGTCGTTCTGCCGGCGCAGGACCGGGATCGCCTTCGCCGAGGACGCCAGGGCGGCGTCGGCGTTGCCGAGCATCGCGTGGATGTGGGTCAGGTTCGTGTAGGCGCTGCCGAGCAGCTTCGCGTTGCCGAGTCGCTCCGCCTCCGTCCGCGCTCTCCTCGAAGACCCGCATCGCCTCCGAGAGCTCGTCGGACTCCATCAGCGCCAGCCCCTCGAGGGTCCGGCACTTGAGGGCGTCGTCGCGCATCTCGAGGCTGCGGAAGCTCTCGACGAGCGGCGGGAGCATCTCGAGGACCACGTCGATCTGGCGCTCCTCGAGGCGTCTCGGCCAGGCGCTGGTAGCCCAGGCGCGAGAGATCGCCGGCCGCGTTGACCGTGTGCCGGAAGCCCGCCTCGGCGCGGTCGAACCAGACGTGGGCTTCCTCGCGGCGGGAGAGCTGGCGGCAGGCCGTGCCGGCGAGCAGCGCCGTCTCGCCCAGGAAGTACTCCCGTTCGTCGAAGAGGCCGATCTCGCGCCGGGGGCTCTCGATGAACCGGTACAGGAACTCGGCCTCGTCGCGCACGACGGCCGGCGCCGATTCCAGCCGGTGGCGCAGCAGGCTGCACAGGGACAGCAGCGTCTCCGGGTCCTCGAGCTGCAGGGCCTCGGCGAGCGCGTAGCGGTCGGCGATCGGCGTCGCCAGCACCTTCGTCGCGGCGGCCGCTCCCGCCTCCGAGGAGAGCGGCAGTCGCGGGAAGTGGATGACCTTTCCGGTCACGATCTCTCCTCGCTCGAACCGCCGGTCGAGATCGCTCGCCACGTCGTCGGGCTCGCGCGCGAGCAGATCGTTCAGGTCCGCGATCGGGCGACTGCTCGCCGCCGAGCTTCCAGAGCTGGAACGAGCGGCCGTACTGGCACGCCGCCGACAGCAGCGAGAGACGCATCAGCTTGGCCGGCATCTGTCCGGACCCTCCGCGGCGAGCGAGCCTCTGGAACCACATCAGGAGGTCTTCTTCGGCCCCGCTCGCCTCGTTCTCCGTCAGTCGATAGTACGAAACGAGGGCCGAATGGATGACATTCAACGTCCCTTCGAAGACGGTCCGAATGTCGCTCGATGATCGGATCGACGGTTCTTCCACCCGTACGCTCTGCACTTCAGAGTTACACCATGGGCGTCGCGGCCCGCGGGGCGGCGCCCGCGAAGGTCCGAATCGAATGTCCTTAGCGGGAAGGCTTTAGCAGGGGATCGTTCCCGGCGATCTTGATGACGAACCGCGACGGCTTCTTCTCCTGGCGCCACGAGGCCGGGCGCGGACGCGCCGGAGTCCCGCGTCGCGGGCTGCGAACGTTCCGGGACGCGAACGGGGGTGATGGAAGTCGTCATGGAACCTCATCTCCTTTCGACGGCTCGTGAGCTCCGAGCCAAAACGAATCGGCCCCATTTGATCACAGAACGGCGGCGGGGGCTCCGGCCCTGCGTACGGGGGCGTGACCCTGTCCCCCGGGCGGGGAGATGATCGTCCCGGCATGAGCCTAGATTCCCGACCGCACGTGGTCGTGGTGGGAGCCGGTTTCGGGGGCCTCGAGGCCGTCGCGGGGCCTCGCCGGCGCGCCCGTTCGCGTCACGGTCGTCGACCGGCGCAACCACTACCTCTTCCAGCCCCTCCTCTACCAGGTGGCGACGGCGGCGCTCTCTCCCGCCGACATCGCCTACCCGATCCGCTCGATCCTGCGCCGCCAGAAGAACGCCGACGTCGTCCTGGCCGAGGCGCGCTCGGTCGACCCGGCGCGCCGGGAGGTGACGCTCGCCGACGGCGGCGTGCTGACCTACGACACGCTCGTGATCGCCGCCGGGGCCCGGCACTCCTACTTCGGCCACGAGGCCTGGGAAGCCCGGGCGCCCGGCCTCAAGAACCTCGAGGACGCCCTCGAGATCCGCCGGCGGATCCTCCTCGCCTTCGAGGAGGCGGACCGGGCGACCGACGCCGGGCGCCGGCGCGCCCTGCTGACCTTCGCGATCGTGGGCGGCGGGCCGACGGGCGTCGAGCTCGCCGGCGCCATCGCCGAGATCGCCCGCCACGTCCTCGTCGACGACTTTCGCCACGTCGATCCGCGCGAGGCGCGCATCGTTCTCGTGGAGGCGGGGCCGCGGATCCTGCCGGGCTACTCGGAGGTCTCGTCGGAGAACGCCCGCGCCGAGCTCTCCCGGCTCGGCGTCGAGGTCCGCACCGGGGCCGCGGTGACCGCGGTCGACGAGGCCGGCATCGCCATCGGCGCCGGCGAACGCATCGAGGCGGCGACCGTGCTCTGGGCCGCCGGCGTGGCGGCCTCGCAGGATCGGGACGTTCCTCGGCGTTCCGCTCGACCGCAACGGCCGCGTGCGTCGTCGCGCCCGACCTGACGGTGCCCGGACGCCCGGAGATCTTCGTCATCGGCGACCTCGCCCTCTTCACGCACCAGGGCGGCCGGCCGCTGCCCGGCGTCAGCCCCGTGGCCATGCAGCAGGGCCGTCACGTCGCCCGGTCGATCCGCGGCCGGCTCGAGGGAGGCACGGCGGCGCCGTTTCGCTACGTCGACAAGGGGAGCATGGCGGTCGTCGGCCGCTCCGCCGCGGTCGCCGAGGTGCTCGGCTGGAACCTGAAGGGCCTGCCCGCGTGGCTCGCGTGGTGCTTCCTCCACATCTTCTATCTCATCGGCTTCCGGAACCGCTTCGTCGTGATGTTCGAGTGGGCCTGGTCCTTCGTCAGCTACCAGCGCGGGGCGCGGCTGATCACCGGCAACCTCGAGAAGCCCCGGCCGCGATAGGATCCCGGAACGACCCGGCATCCGAAGCGGCCCGTCTCGCGGGAGGTAGCTCATGCGCGTCGACCGGAGAACCCTGCTCCGCGGCCTGGGGGCCGGAGCGGCGCTCGCCGCCTTTCGTGCGGACGCGATGGCCCGGGTCGGAGAAGCCGCGAAGACCGCGGCGGGAAAGACGCCGGCCGCCGTGGCCGCCGACGAGGCCTACTGGTTCGAGATCTCGCAGGCGTTCGACGTCGACCGCACGCTCGTCAACCTCAACAACGGCGGCTGCAGCCCGGCGCCCGCGCACGTCCTGAACGCCATGATCCGGGACCTGCGCTTCTCCAACGAGATCCCCGTCTACCACATGTGGACGGTGCTCGAGCCGCGGATCGAGACCTGCCGCCGGGAGCTGGCCGCGGAGTTCGGCTGCGACCCCGAGGAGATGGCGATCACGCGCAACGCCTCCGAGTCGCTCGAGACGCTGATCTTCGGCATCGACCTGAAGGCCGGCGACGAGGTGATCTACACGACGCAGAACTACCCCCGCATGATCACCTCCTGGGAGCAGCGCGCCCGGCGCGACGGCATCGTGCTGAAGCCGATCACGTTCCCCGTCCCGCCGAAGTCCGCGCGCCGACGTCGTCGCGCGCTTCCGCGCCGCGATCACGCCGCGCACCCGCGTCATCGAGGTCACGCACATCACCAACCTCACCGGCCAGATCCTGCCGGTGCGGGACATCGTGCGGCTCGGCCGGGAGCACGGCATCGAGGTCTTCGTCGACGGCGCCCACGCCTTCGCCCAGTTCCCCTTCAAGCGCGACGAGCTCGAGTGCGACTACTACGCGCACCAGCCTCCACAAGTGGCTCTTCGCGCCGATCGGCACGGGCTTCCTCTACGTGCGCAAGAGCAAGATCAGGAGCATCTGGCCGCTGATGGCGGCGCCCGCGAAGATGGACGACGACATCCGGAAGTACGAGGAGATCGGCACCCACCCGGCGGCCAACCACAACGCCATCGCCGCGGCCATGGCGTTCCACCGGGGCATCGGCGCCGAGCGCAAGGCCGCGCGGCTGCGGTGGCTGCGCGACCGCTGGGCGCTGCGCCTGGCCGCGGCCGACCCGCGGGTGAAGATCCTGACGCCCCTGAACGACACCGACTCGTGCGGCATCGCGCTCATCTCGATCGAGGGCTTCGACACCAACAAGCTGCAGGCGTACCTCTGGGACAAGCACCGCATCATGACGACGCCGATCGTCCACGACGAGTTCCAGGGACTGCGGATCACGCCGAACGTCTACACGACCGCCGACGAGATCGACGTCTTCTGCGCCCGGATGGAGCAGACGCTGAAGACCGGCATCCCCGCCTAGAACGGTTCGATCCTGCCCCGCCGGGAACTTCGGCCCGGCCCCGGTGTCCCTTCCGACGGAGGGATTGCCATGACCCGATACGCCCGGTCGATTCTCCTCGCCCGTCCTCTCTGGCCGCCTCGCCGGGCCCCTGGCCGCGGCCGAGCGCGACGGCTTCACGCTCTGGCGGTCCTCGTCGCCGGCGCCCCGGCGCCCGAGTACGCCGCCCGGGGCCGGATCTACGTCGAGGCCCTCAAGGGCAGGGACTTCGTCGTCCGCCTGTCGAACCCGACCTCGGAACGGATCGCCGTCGCCCTGTCGGTCGACGGCCGCAACGTGATCGACGCGAAGCGCACGAGCTCGCTCGAGGCCGTCAAGTGGATCCTCGGCCCCGGCCAGACGCTCGACGTCCCCGGCTGGCAGGTCTCCGGCGCGACGGCGCGCAAGTTCTTCTTCACCGAGACCTCGAAGTCCTACGCGAAGTGGCTCGGCGACACCGCCAACGTCGGCACGATCGAGGCCGTCTTCTACCGCGAGAAGCGCCGGCGGCCGGCGACCGTCCCCAAGGACGCCGCCTCGACGAGCCGAAGTGCGAATCCGCCGCGTCCGACACCGCCGGAGGCGCCGACCGCCGCCGCCGTCGTCCGGCCCGGCGGAGAAGAAGACCGCGCCAGGCGGACAGCTTCGCCGCGACCGGCATCGGGGAGAAGACCGACTTTCCCGTCGAGTGGGTCGCCTTCGAGGAGGAGAAGACCCCGGCCGCCCGGATCGCCCTGCGGTACGAGTTCCGCGCGGAGCTCGTCCGGCTCGGGGTGCTTCCCCGCGAGGAGGACCTCTACGCCCGCGACCGCGCCCGTGGCTTCGAGCACGAATACGCACCCGATCCGTACCGGCGCTGACGGCGCCCGGCGGATTCGCCGTAGAATCGAGGCGCAGCCGCCCCTGCGGCGGCAGTCGCCTTTGACGCAGCCCGAACGGACCGACGAAGAGCTTCTCGACTCGGCCCGGGAGGGCGACGAGGATGCGTTCGGCGCCTTCGTCCGCAGGCACACGGCGACCGTCCACCGGTGGATGGCCCGCGCCGTCGGCGAGGGCGACGCTGACGACATGACCCAGGACGTGTTCCTCAAGGCGTATCGCGGCCTGCCGCGTTTCCGGGGCGAGGCGCCCGCCGCGGGCGTGGCTCGCCTCGATCGCCGACAACGCCGTGAAGAACCGCTACCGCTCGCTGAGCCGCTTCCGCCGCATCTTCGCCGGGTCGACCGACGCGCGGCCCGGAGCTCGATCCGCCGGAGACCGGCGCCGGCCCCGAGGACGACGCGCGGGCCGGCGAGTCCCGGCGGCTCGTCTCGGAGGCGTTGAAGAGCCTCGCGCCCGAGTTTCGCATGCCGGTCGTCCTGCGCGACCTGGAGGAGTGGAGCTACGAAGAGATCGCCGTGTCGCTCGCCCTGCCGGTCGGAACCGTGAAGTCGCGGATCGCTCGCGGGCGCGGACAGCTCCGGGAAGTCCTGACGCCGCTGATCTCGGGAAGGCACGCATGATCGAAACCGCGACCCATCCGGCCGAATCGCCCGAGTTCCTGTCGCGTCTCCACGACGGCGAGCTCGAACCGGGCGAGGCGGCCGCCTTCGAGCCGGCACCGCGCCGGCTGCGCCGACTGCCGGGCCGCCGTGGCCGAGTTCGAGCGCGCGCTCTCGGCCTATCGCGAGGCCCCCGTCGCCCCGGTGGCCTCGGACCTCTCGGTCCGGATCCTTCGGAAGATCCGCGCGACCTCGCCGTCGCGGCGCCCGTTCGGCGTCATGTTCGGGATCGACGTCCGGTGGGCGGGCGTCTTCGCCGCGGCGCTCCTCGTCGTGATCATCGGCGCGCCCGTGTTCTCGCGCGCCCAACGCGGCGCCGACGCCAGCGGTCCCGGCCTCCTCCGGCCCGATCCCCGCCTACGTGGTCGATGCGAAGGAAGAAGCGCTTCGCCGGAGGTCGCGCGAAGCTCGCCCCGCCGGCGGCGCAGCTGCGCGCGGCGCCGAAAGCCGCGGCGCCGCCGGCCGCCCCGCACGCTGCGCGCGGCCGAGCGCAACGAAGAGCAGGCGACGTCCGCGCCAACGCCGCGCCCGAAGCCGAGAGCGACGACGCCGGCTGTCCGGATCGACGCGGCCGATGTCGCCGCCCCGGCAGCGCCTCCCGCGCCGTCGCAGGCTGCCGCAGAACCGTCGACGAAGGCGCCGGCCGGGCCTGCGCTCCCGGCGGCAGGCCGCTTCGGCTCCCGCTGGAGCCGGGCAGGCCTTCGCGGAGCGTCCGCCGAGGCGGCCCGCCCGGTCCGCCTGACGATCCGCGCGATCGACGGGCAGGGAACGGCGCCCGACCTCGCCGGTGCGCCGTCCGACGAGCGGCTGGCCGCGTTTCGGGGCGAAGAGTTCGTGCTCGTCGTCGAAAGCGACGGACGGGTGAGCGCGGTCGAGAAGCGCCGAACCGACAAGAAGCTCGCCAAGGACGAAGCCGCCGCCGGCGACGGCGCCGTCAACCGCGGAAGGCCGCCGAGGTCGTCCTGCGCGAGCTCGTGTTCCACCCCGGAGACCGGTCGCGCCGGCTGACCGTCGCGGTGCACTGACGGCCGCGCGTCAGCCGATCGTCAGGACCGCCGCTCCGCGAACCTCGCCGCGCTTGACCCGCAGGAGGGCCTCGCCGGCCTGCTCCAGCGGGAAGGTCTCGACCTCGGCGCGAACCGGGATCCGCGCCGCGAGCTCGAGAAACTCCTCGGCGTCCCTGCCGCGTGAAGTTCATGACGCTGCGGACGCCGCGCTCGCCGTAGAGCGTCGCGTAGGGCAGCGACGGGAATCGGGCTCATGTGGATCGCGTTGACGGCGACCGTCGCCGCCCCGCTCGAGGCGCTCGAGGGCGAGCGGCACGAGCTCGCCCGCCGGCGCGAACGTCACGGCGGCGTCGAGTCTCACGCCGGGATCCTCCGTCGCTTCGCCGGCCCACGCGGCCCCCATCCGCAGGGCGAGCTCGCGGTGGTGGGCCTCCCGCGTGAACGCGTACACGGCGCAGCCCCAGTGCCGCGCCACCTGGATCGCGAGGTGGGCCGAGGCGCCGAACCCGAAGAGGCCGAGGCGCCCGCCCGGAGCGATCCCCGACAGGACGCAGCGACCGATAGCCGATGACCCCGGCGCACAGCAGCGGCGCCGCCTGCCGCGGCGTGAAGCCGTCGGGCAGCGATACGTCCAGCGCGCGTCCGCGATCATGCGCTCGGCGTAGCCGCCGTCCCGGTCGCAGCCCGTGAACCGCGCCGACGCGCAGAGGTTCTCGCGCCCGGAGGCGCAGAAAGCGCACCGCCCGCACGTCGAGGCCATCCAGCCGACGCCCACCGCGTCGCCAGGCGAGAAACCCGCGACGCCGGGGCCGACGGCCGCGATCCGCCCCGCCGCCTGGTGGCCGGGCACGATCGGGAAGCCTGGCCGCAACTTCGCCCTCCAGGATGTGGAGGTCGGTGCGGCAGACGCCGCACGCCTCCACCGCGATCAGGACCTCTCCCGGGCCCGGAGCCGGACCGGAAGCTCGGCCAGCGAGCGGCCTCTCCTCGGCCGGGGCCGGGCGGCGCAGCAGCATCGCCCTCATCCGAAAAACTATAATCGCCGGATGAGGCGAATCGACGGGCTTCTGGCCGATTACGCCTCCAGCCACCGGACGCGCGGGAACCTCGCCTGTCACGCCGCCGGGATCACGCTGATCCTCTTCGGCGTCTTCTCCGTCCTCGCGGGCGCTGCCGCTCGCCGGCGGCTGGACGGCGAGCGAAGCGCTCATCGCCCTCTCTTCCTCGTCTACGCCGCGCTCGACGTTTCGCTCGCGCTCGGCGTTCTCGGCTACACGGCCGTCCTCGACCTGGCCGCGCGCGCGGTCGGAGACTGGCGGATGGGCGCGGCGGCGTTCGTCGTCGGCTGGGTCTTCCAGGCCATCGGGCACGCGGTCTACGAGAGAAACAAGCCCGCCTTCTTCCGCAACCTGGTCCACCTGCTGGTCGGTCCCGCCTACCTCGTTTCCGAGGCGCTGGGGCTCTGGCGACGCGCGGCGCGTTACGCCGCTCAGCAGAAGGTGGTCATCACCGCGTCGGGATGATCGAGCCGGAAGCCGTCGCCCGCCGGATCCGGGTCGACCTCGAGGACCGCGCCCCGGAGGCGGCGAAAGGCGTGCTCGTCCATGACGACGGGAATCCCGGAGGCCTCGAAGCGATGGCCCTCGTCGGGAGCGTTCTCCTCGACCGAGATCGCGGAACCCGGCGCCGCCGCACCCGAGCATGTGCCGGACGCAGAGGACCGACGCGCGAGAAGTCGGACGTCGGCGCGCAGGCGCTCGGCCGCCTCCGGCGTGATCGTGAGGGGAACGGTCCCGGCGGACATAGGATGATTCTATGAGCAAGCGCCCGCCCACCGCGGTCTCGATCGCCACGTCCGACTCCGGCGGCGGGCGCCGGCATCCAGGCGGACCTCCTGACCTTCGCCGCGCACGGCGTCTACGGCGCGACCGTGCTCGCGGCCGGGACCGCCCAGAACACCCGCGCGGTCACCGGCGATCGAGACCTTCTCGACCCGGTTCCTGACCCGGCAGCTCGACGCGGTCTTCTCGGACCTGCGGCCCGCGCGCCGTCAAGATCGGGATGCTCTTCGACGCGCCGCGCATCCGCGCCGTCGCCCGCGGCCTGCGCCGCCACCGGGCCGTCGAACGTCGTCGCTCGACCCCGTCATGGTCGTCCAAGAGCGGCGCGCGCCTGCTCGCCCGCCCCGCGGTCGCGAGCCTGAAGCGGGACCTTCTCCCGCTCTGCGACCTCGTGACGCCGAACCTCCCGGAGGCGGCGGCGCTCGTCGGGGCTTCCGCGTCTCGACCGCCGCGCGATCGCCGCGTCGCCGCCGGCGCCATCGCCGACCTCGGTGCCCGCGCCGTGCTCATCAAGGGCGGACACGGCCGGGGCGGCGAGGTCCGCGACCTCTACTTCGACGGCCGCTTCTTCACCGAGTTCGTCGCGCCGCGCATCCGGACGCGCGCGACCCACGGCACCGGCTGCACGCTCTCCTCCGCGATCGCCGCCAACCTGGCGCTCGGGAAGCCGCTCGAGGAGGCGATCCTCTCCGCCATCCAGTACCTGCGGGCCGCGCTCGCGCGCGGGATCTTTCCCGGGCCGCGGGTTCGGCGTGCCCGACCACTTCCCGCCCCGGCCCTGGGCCTGAGTCCCGCCCCGGCGACGGCTACTTGACGTAGTAGCCCGAGACCCTCCAGGTCCCGTCCGGGTTCCTTCATGGGCGTGACCGTTTCGGTCAGGCCCTTTCGGTTTTCGAAGTCGGTCGCGTACTGGATGACGACGTACTCCCCCGCCGGGGCGCCCGGGAGCTTCGTGCGTGAGCTGGCTGCCGCGCGAGCGTGCGCGAAACGACCCTGCCGAGCGGCGCGCGGGCCTTCCCGACCGCCGCCTCCCACTGCGGCTTCGTCAGGGCCTGCCGGAACAGCGCGGCCGCCGCGTCCCAGCTCTCGCCGTACTTGCCGGCGTCGACGATCGCGAGCCACGCCTGCGCCGCCGAGACCGCGGCCTTCTCGGCCTCAGCCTCGGCGGCCGGGGCTTCCGGCCGCGAGAGAACGCCGGCGACGAGCGACGACCAGAATCCGTCTTCATCCTCACTCCCACAGCGGAAACGCGTACCCGAGCGCCGCGTACGCCGTCTCGGAGATCGCCGTCTGCTGGGCGTCCCGGTTCTTGTCCATCTCCTTCAGGTGCCCGACCATGCGGTACTTGGCGCCCTGGACGAACGCCTTCGCCAGCGCGCACCTCCTCGGCGGCCTTCTCCGATCCCGAGCGCGCGATCGCCGCGGTGGCGCGCGAGAGCACCGCCAGCGACGCGTAGAGGTCGATCGCGACGTTCGAGAGCCGCTCCTGCTGGTACTCCTTCTCGATCACGCCCTTGCCGTACTTGCGCAGGAGCGTCTCGGCCGCGCCGCCCGCCGCCCGCGAGTACTTGGCCACGACGTCGCCCTCCGGCCGCGAGCTCCGGCGCGATCTTCGTCAGCTTCCCCGGAACGACGCCGCGGATCTTGCGCACCGCGTAGTCCGACAGGATCCCGAGCGAGGACAGCGGCGCCTTGAGCGCCCGGCCGACCTCCTTCAGGTCCTCGCCGACGTCGCGCATGCCCGAGAGCGCGACGAGGACCCGCAGGATCTCGTTGGTGCCCTCGAAGATCATGTTGATCCGCGAGTCGCGCAGGGCCTTCTCGTACGGGTACTCCTCCATGAAGCCGTTGCCGCCCGCGATCTGGAGCGCGTCGTTGATGTTCGACCAGACCGTCTCGGTGCCGAAGATCTTGCAGCAGGCGCCCTCGAGCGAATAGTCCTGGAGGCCGCGGTCGACGAGGCCCGCCGTCAGGTAGACCATCGACTCGAGGGCGTACGTCGAGACGACCATCCGCGCGAACTTCGCCCGGATCATCTCGAAGTCGGCGATCCGCGTCCCGAACTGCTTGCGCTGCGTGGCGTGGCGCGCGGCCTCCCGGAGCATCACCTTGCACCCGCCGATGCACCCGGCGCCGAGCGACGTGCGGCCCGTGTTCAGGATCTCGACGGCGATCTTGAAGCCCTGGCCGCGCTCGCCGAGGACGTGGGAGGCCGGCACGCGGACGTTCTCGAGCTCGATCGGGACCGTGGACGAGCCCTTGAGCCCGAGCTTGTGCTCCTCCTTGCCCGGCAGCACGCCGCCGAGGTCCTTCGTGACGACGAAGGCCGTGATGCGGCGGTGCTCGTCCTTCTGGCCGGGAGCTTCACGTCCTTGGCGAAGACGGTGAAGAACTCGGCGAAGCCGCCGTTGGAGATCCAGTGCTTGGAGCCGTTCAGGACGAACGTGTTCGTCTTCTCGTCGTAGACGGCCGTCGTCCGGATCGAGGCGGCGTCGGAGCCGGCCTCGGGCTCCGTCAGGGCGAAGGCCGCGATCATCTCGCCGGAGGCGAGCTTCGGCAGCCAGCGCTTCTTCTGCTCGTCGGTGCCGTAGAGGATCAGGCCCTTCAGGCCGATCGACTGGTGGCCTCCGACGAGGATGCCGAGCGAGGCGTCGATCGTGCCGATCTCCTCGGTGACCCGGCAGTACGCCGACGAGGAGAACCCGTAGCCGCCGTACTCCTCGGGGATCGTCATGCCGAAGGTGCCGAGCTCCGCGAGGCCCTTCGATGACGGCCGCCGGGACGCTGTGGTCGCGCTCGATCTCGGCGGGACGGATGTGGTCCTTCGCGAACCCGCGGAACGACTCGAGGAAGGTCGAGACCACCTCCCGCTCCGCCTCGCCGATCTCGGGAAACGGAAAGACGGTGTCCTCCGGGATCTGTCCGGCGAAGAGAGACTTGACGACGGGCGTCAGGCGGGGATCGGCGGCGATGGCGACGGTGCCGGAGAGTCGGCTGCTCATGGCGTGATCTCCAATGGTTGCGACGAGTCGGAGTAGAAGCCCTGCCGGGCGTTGGCGAGACTGCGGATCGTCTCGGCGGGCGCAAAGCGCGGGCCGAGCCGCTCGGCGAGGTCGTCGAGCCGCGCGAAGACGCGGTGGGCCCCGAGGGAATCGGCATGCCGCAGCAGGCCGCCGCGGAAGGGCGGGAAGCCCGTGCCGAAGATCATCGCGAGGTCGAGCTTGCCGGGGTCGCGCACGATGCCGTCCTCGAGGCAGAAGGCCGCCTCGTTGACCATCGGGAGGACGAGGCGCGCCTCGATGACCTCGGCCGGCAGCGGGCGAGCGGTCGCGCCGCGGCGCCCGCAGCGCGGCGTAGGCCTCCGGCGCCGGGCCCGACGCGCGTCGGTGCCCTCGTAGGAGTAGAAGCCCTTCCCGTTCTTGCGCCCGAGGCGGCCGGCCGCGACGAGCGCCTCTTCGCCGCCGAGCTTCATCCGCTCCGGGAAGGCCGCCTGCATGACCTCGCCGCGCCTTGGCGGCCACGTCGAGCCCACGTCGTCGAGCAGCGCCAGCGGGCCCACGGGCATCCCGAAGGCCGTCATCGTCGCGTCCACGTCCTCGATGCGGCACCCCTCGAGCACCAGGCGCACGGCCTCCGACAGGTACGGCGCGAGGATGCGGTTGACGAGGAACCCGGGCGCGTCCTTGACCACGACCGGCGTCTTCCCGAGCGTCTTCGCGAGGGCGAAGATCGTCGCCACGGTCTCGTCGCTCGTGCGCTCTCCGCGGATGACCTCGACGAGCGGCATCCGGTGCACCGGGTTGAAGAAGTGCATCCCGACCACGCGGCCGGGCTCGAGCGAGCCCGCGGCGATCTCGGTGATCGGGAGGGTCGACGTGTTCGACGCGAAGATGGCGCTCGGCGGCACGGCCGCCTCCCAGTCCTTGAGGACCGCGCGCTTGACCGCGAGCTTCTCGACGACCGCCTCGATCGTCACGTCGCAGCGCCGGAAGCCGGAGTAGTCGAGCGTCCCCGAGAGCAGGCCCATCTTCAGATTCATCTCGCGCCGCGTCAGCCGGCGCTTCTTGACGGACTCGCGCCAGACCGCGGCCGCCGCGGCGTAGCCGTGGGCCGAGCGCGGTCGGCTCGATGTCCTTCATCCGGGCCGGCAGCCCCTTGTCGGCCGCGAGCTGCGCGATGCCGCCGCCCATGACGCCCGCGCCGAGCACCCCGACCCGGGAGACCTCGCGCGGCCGCACCGCCGGGTCCGAAACGCCCGTCTCCTTCTTGACCTCCTCGGTCAGGAAGAAGATGCCGAGGAGGTTGCGCTGGACCTCGCCGCCGAACACGAAGCCGATGTGACGCGCCTCGGCCTCGAGCCCCGCGGCGACCGGCCGCCCGTAACCCTCTTCGATCACCTCGAGCGCCTCGAGCGGCGCCGGGTAGTGGCCGCCCGTCTGCTTCATCACGCCCTCGCGGGCCTTCGAGAAGATCACCTTGCGACCGATCGGCGTGGCCTCGAGCACGCGCTCGGCGAAACGGCCGCCGGGCCGCGGCGGGACGGGGGCTTCCTCCCGCCGAGCTTCTCCCGCGCGAACCGTCGCGTCCAGTCCTCGAAGATCGCCGCCGGCACGACCTCGTCGGCCAGGCCGATCTTCTTCGCCCGCCGGCCGTCGAGCGACTTGCCCGTGAGGATCAGGTCGAGCGCGGCGGGCCAGGCCCACCACCCGCGGCAGCCGCGTGCAGCCGCCCCAGGCCGGGAAGATGCCGAGGCGCACTTCCGGCAGGCCGATCTGGGCCTTCTTCGAGTCCGACATGAGGCGGTAGTCGCAGGCCAGCGCCAGCTCGGTGCCGCCCCCGAGGCAGGCGCCGTCGATCGCCGCCACGGTCGGGTACGGCAGGTTCGCGAGCTGCTCGAAGAGCGCCTGCACCCGCTCGACCGCGGTGCGCGCGTCCTCGGGCTTGACGCGCGTGAACTCCTTGACGTCCGCGCCGGCGATGAAGACGTCGGGCTTGCCGCTGCGCGACGAGCAGGCCCCGGATCCGCGCCTCGCGCGCCAGGCGCACGAGCACCTCGCCGAGCTCGGCGATGACGTCGGTCGAGAACTTGTTGACCTTCTCGCCGGGCAGGTCGAACGTCAGGACCGCGAGGCCGTCGTCCTCGACCTTCAGGTCGAAGGCGGTCATGGGCACCCTCCCGGCGAATCGGGCGGACGAGCCCCGCCCCTCGACGAGAGGGCAGGACGGTCCTGGGACGCTCGGGCCGCAGGGCGCCCTCGTGGCCGCCCGATCAACGCGGTCACATCAGCTCCACGACGACCGCGCCGCCCTGGCCGCCGCCGATGCACATCGTGGCGAGGCCGAACTGCGTGCCCCGCCGCTTCATCTCCTTCAGGAGCGTCGTGACGAGGCGGTTGCCGGACGATCCGACCGGGTGCCCCAGCGCGATCGCGCCGCCGTTGACGTTGGTCTTCTCCCAGTCGATCTCGCCGATCGGCCCGTCCGTGTGGTGCTTCGCGTGCCACGCCGCCGACGGGAACACCCGGGCGCAGGCGAGCACCTGGGCGGCGAAGGCCTCGTTGATCTCGAAGAGGCCGACGTCCTTCCAGGAGATGCCGGCGCGCTTCAGCGCGAGCGGGGTCGCGACGGCCGGGCCCGAGGCCCATGCGCTCGGGCTCCAGGGCGCAGAAGGCGAAGCCGCGGATCTTTCCCGAGCGGCGCGTAACCGCGGGCGCGCGCCGCCGAAGCGCTCATCACGAGCGTCGCCGCCCCGCCGTCGGTGATCTGCGAGGAGTTGCCCGCGGTCACGGTCCCGAACTTCCGGTCGAAGTAGGGCTTCAGCTTCGCGAGGGCCTCCATCGTCTGGTTCTCGCGCACGCCGTTGTCCTGCACGGCCATGGCCTGGAACTTCGGCGGGATCGGGACCGGGACGATCTCCTCGGCGAGCTTCTTGCGCGCCATCGTGACCCGCTGGTGCGAGCGCAGGGCGAAGGCGTCCTGCTCCTCGCGCGTGATGCCGTGCTCCTTGGCGAGGACCTCGGCCGTCTCGCCCATGTTCAGGCCGCAGACGGCGTCGGTCAGGCCCATCAGCAGGCCGATCTCGGGCTTGAAGTGCCGCGGGCGGAACTTCGCCGCCGCCGAGATCCGGCCGGTCAGGTCCGCGCGCCGAGAAGACCTCCGTGAAGACCTCCTGGCTCTCGTGCGAGTACAGCAGCGGGATGTTCGACATCGACTCGACGCCGCCGGCGAGGATGGCCTCCGCGTCGCCCGCGGCGATCCGGTAGTGCGCGTCCACGATCGACTGGAGCCCGGAGCCGCAGAGGCGGTTGACCGTGAAGGCGGGAACGCGCCGCGGGATCCCCGCCTTCAGCGCCGCCACGCGCGCGACGTTGACGGCGTCGGGCGGCTGCGCGATGTTGCCGAAGATCACCTCGTCGAGGGCCTCCGGGTCGAAGTCCGTCCGGGCGAGAAGCTCGCCGGCGACGATTCGCCCGAGCTCGTCCGCGGGAACGTCCTTGAGGTCCGTGCCCGCCCGCGAGTAGGGTGTCCGGAGGCCGTCGACGACGACGACCTCACGCGACATGCGTTCGCCCGGCCGCCTCGTACATGCCCTCGATCAGGGCCGCGTACCGGTTCTCGAGGATCCGCCGCTTCACCTTCAGGGTCGGCGTGATGGAGCCGTCCTCGATCGTGAGGTCCGAGGGCAGGATCGCGAAGGCGCGGATCTGCTCGTGGTGCGCCTTCTCGGCGTTGTAGGTGTCGATCTCGCGCTGGAAGAGGGCGCGCACGCCCGGATGGGCGTCGATCGCGTCCCAGCGGACGTCCGGGGCGGCCGCGGCCGCCCACTCCTTCAGACCGGTCGAAGTTGGGGACGATCAGCGCCGCCAGGAACTTCTGCCGGTCGCCGACGACGATCGGCAGGGCCACGTACGGCGACTTCTTGAGCTCGTTCTCGATCGGCTGCGGGGCGGCCTTCTTGCCGCCGGCCAGCACGATCAGGTCCTTCTTGCGGTCGGTGATCGCGAGGAAGCCGTCGGTGAGGTTCCCGATGTCGCCCGTGTGGAACCAGCCGTCCGGATCGAGGCACTCCGCCGTCGCCTCGGGCTTGTTGAAGTACCCCTTCATCACGTGCGGGCCGCGCGTCAGGATCTCGCCGTCGCCGGCGATCTTCACCTCGATGCCCTTCAGCGTCTTGCCGACCGTGCCGAGGCGCCAGCGCCCCGGGCCGTTGACGGTGATGACGGGCGAGGTCTCCGTGAGTCCGTAGCCCTCGTAGATCGCGACGCCGGCTCCGACGAAGAACTCCGCCAGGTCCTTGGAAAGCGGCGCGCCGCCCGAGACGGCGAAACGGAAGTTCGCGCCGAGCGCGGCACGGATCTTCTTGAAGACGAGGGCGTCGGCGATCTTCGCCTTGCGGGCGAGCGCTCCCGGAAGCGGCCGGCCCTCCGTCACGAAGGGCACGCGTTCCTTGCCCGACGGCGACGGCCCAGGCGAAGATCTTCTTCTTGATCGGACTGCCGGCGTCGGCCTTGGCCATGATCTTGGCGTGCACCTTCTCGTAGACACGGGGCACGGCGCCGAAGCAGGTCGGGTTGACTTCGGTGAAGTTCGCCGCGAGCTTGTCGATCGACTCGGCGTACGCGATCGAGGCCGTCTTGTAGAGGTAAGCGTAGTCGAGCATCCGCTCGAAGACGTGCGAGAGCGGCAGGAACGAGAGGGCCACGGCGTCCGCCGTGAACGGGATGACCTCGCAGCCGGTAACGGCGTTGGACACCAGGTTGGAGTGCGTGAGCATCGCGCCCTTGGGCTCCCCCGTCGTGCCCGAGGTGTAGATGATCGTCGCGACGTCTTCGGGCTTCACGCGCCCCGCGCGCTGCGCGAAGACGGCCGGGCTCATCTCGAGGGTCGCGCGCCCGCGGTCGACGACGCCGTGAAACGTGGTGTAGCCCGGCTCGCCCGGCGGATTGCCCTCGACGAGGATCACGTGGTCGAGGGTCGGGCACTGCCCCTTGATCGTGAGGATCTTGCCGAGCTGCTCCAGCGTCGACACGAAAATCGCCTTCGCCCCGCAGTCGTTCAGCAGGGGCGTGATCTGGCCGGCCGGCAGCGTCGGGTAGATCGGGACCGACCAGGCCCCCGCGCAGAGCGATCGCGTAGTCGGCCATCGCCCACTCGGGCCGGTTCTCGGAGAGGATCGCGACCCGGTCGCCGGGCTGGACGCCCAGGCCGTTCAGGCCCAGCGACAGGGCCCGGACGGTGAAGCCGAAGTCGGCCGCCGAGATCGGCTTCCACTCGCCGTTGACCTTGGAGATCAGGAGATTCGGCTTCCCGCACGAGGCAGCGATCTGAAAGACGTCGCACAGGGTCCGCGGCTCGTTGGCCATGCTGTCCCCCCCGAGCCGATTCTGTCCCGCCCCTCCGGGCCGGTCAACCGCGTTATAGGCTCGGCAGCCCATGGCGATCGCGCTCCTGGCCGGCACGGTCCTCGCCCTCGCCGGCTTCCTGCTGACCTCCGTCCAGGGTTTCGCCCTCGCTACCCACCTGGCCGCCGCCCACCCCGAGGCGCGGCTGCTCGTGACGAGGCACGTGGCCTACGCCATCCCGACCGTGCTTCTTTCGCTCTTCTCCCAGTCGATGGTGATCTTCTTCTTCATCGGAACCGGCCGCCTCGTCAAGGACGAGATCGTCGGCTTCCCGGAGGCGCAACGCCGCACCGTGCTCGACGCCCTGCGCGGGTTCAAGCGGCGGACTTCGCCGCCTGCCACCTTTGCGCTGCTTTCCGCGATTGCGGTCTTCGTCCTCGGCGGCGCCGCCCACACGCGCGCGCTCCCGGGCTGGGTCCACACGGCGGCGTCGGTCGTGGCCGTCGGCACGCACGTCTGGGCGCTGGCCGCCGAGTGGACGGCTTTCATCGAGAACGGGCGCCTCATGGCCGATCCCGCCAGGTACGTCCCCGCCGCAAGGGCCCGATGACCGGCGCGCCGCTCTCCGGCAAGGCGGCCCTCGTCACCGGCGCCGGCGTGCGCGTGGGGCGCGCCATCGCCCTCGCTCTCGCGGAGGCGGGCGCCGACGTCGCCGTCCACTACAACGCTTCGGCCGGGCCCGCCGAGGACACGGCTGCCGCGATCCGCGCCCTCGGCCGGCGAGCGGTGCCTCTGCCCGCCGACCTCTCCGACCCGGAGGCTCCCGCGGACCTCGTGCGCCGCTCGATCGATGCGCTCGGAACGCTCGACCTGCTCGTCCATTCGGCGGCCAACTTCCAGCGCCTCCCGCTCGAGGAGACCGACGCCGCGGTGTGGGACGCTTCGATGGACCTGAACGCGCGGGCGGGCATGCTCCTCGCCCGGGCGGCGGCGCCGACGCTCCGCGTCCGGCACGGGCGCATCGTCCTGGTGTCGGACTTTCTCGCCCTCCAGCCGATCCGGGGCTACGTCGCGCACTCGGTTTCGAAGGCGGCCGCCGAGGGCCTGGTGCGGGCCCTCGCGGTCGAGCTCGCCCCGGAGGTCTCCGTCAACGGCGTCGCCCCCGGAACGGTCCTCGTGCCGGAGGGCACCTCGGAAGAGCAGGCGGCGCGCTGGGCGCGGGAGGCGCTGCTGCGCCGCAACGGCGATCCGGCCGACGTGGCAGCGGCGGTCGTCTTCCTGTCCGCCGGGCCGTCCTTCGTTACCGGCCAGGTTCTTCGAGTCGATGGAGGCAAGTCGCTGACCTGAAACGGGCTCCGGACCGGGGTTACCATGGAGGCACAACGACACGGAGGCCCCATGTCCCCGGCTCTCGCGCGGCGGTCTGCGCTGGTCATCGGTCTGGCTCTGGGATGCGCCGCGAGTGCGTTCGGGCAGCCCGCCTGCGGCCCCGTCGCCGTGACCCAGAATGCGAGCCTGGTGCCCGCGCCGGATACCGGAAATTCGTGCCTGCTCGTGGGATCGGTCTTCCACCTGGCCAACAGCTGGTACCGCGCCTTTCCCTCCCCGGGCCCCCGGTTCGAGGTGTGCTCGGTCGAGTTCGCGATCGAGAACGCGCAGAGCGGCGACGGGGGCGGCCAGCCGCTGACCGTGAACGTGTACGCCAACCGGGACCATCCGTTCCCGGGCAACTTCGGCTGCCTCTCAGGACAGCTCGTCGGCACCGTGACCCTCGACATCGCCGACCAGTCCATGACCAGCCTCGTCGTGCCACTTACGGCGTCGATTCCTGCCGGCGCCGAGATGATCGTCGAGATCTCGGTGCCGGATGGGTCGGCCGCGCAGGACGTCTTTTACCCGGGATCGAACTCGCAGGCGCAGTCGGGTCCGACGTACGTCTACGCGCCCGGCTGCGGCGGCACGACGTCGGTGGACCTGGCGGACCTCGGCGACCCGGCGTCCCACGTGATCATGTCCATCCAGGGGACCCTCGACGAACTGCAGCCGACGGCCATCGCGGTCCCCGGCGCGGCCGACGGCGTGATCGACCCCGGGGAGGTCGTGGTCATCGCCCCCTCGTGGAAGAACGACTCCGGCTCCGCGATCCAGTTGACCGGCACGGCCTCGAACTTCACCGGGCCGGCCGGCCTGACCTACGACCTCCTCGACGCCACGGCGGACTACGGGACGCTCGCCTCCGACGCCACGGCCGGCTGCGCCGAGGCGACTGCCGACTGCTACAGCCTCCAGGTCACCGGCTCGACCACGGGTCACCGCGACGCGACCCTCGACGAGACGACCGTGGCGCTCCACAGCGCAATCGCCGAGTTTCAGCCGCGCACGCGGCTCCTCCACGTCGGCGGCAGCTTCGGGGACGTGCCGACCGAGAGTCTGTTCTACGCTTTCATCGAGAACGTGCTCCACAACGGCGTGACCAGCGGGTGCGCCACGCCGGGGTTCTACTGCCCGGCCTCGACGACGCTGCGCCAGCAGATGGCGGTGTTTCTCCTCAAGGCGTCCCTCGGGCCCTGCTACGTTCCGCCTCCCGCGACCGGGGGCTTCACCGACGTCCCGGTCTCCAACCCCTTCGCTTCCTGGATCGAGGACCTCGCCGGCCGCGGCATCACCACGGGCTGCGGCCCGGGTCTCTACTGCCCGTTGCAGCCGGTCACCCGCAAGCAGATGGCGGTGTTCCTGCTGAAGACCCGGCTCGGGTCCTTCTATCTCCCGCCGACGCCCACGGGGATCTTCGTCGACGTACCGGCGGACGGCTTCCGCCCCTGGATCGAGGACCTCTACAACCGGGCGATCACCGGGGGGTGCGCCGGAGGACCGCCCCCGGCGCCGATCTCCTATTGCCCGGAGAATCCGATCACGCGCGGCCAGATGGCGGCGTTCCTGGTGAAGACGTTCGGGCTGCTTCTCTACGCGCCCTAGCCGCGTCTCCGTCGGACTCTCTCGAACGGCCTCGGGACGACCCGGGGCCGCTTCGTTTTCAGTCCCGCCGCGCGGCGAACTCCCCATGCTCGGAGCGCAGCCTCGCCGCGAAGTCCCGCATGAGCGCCCGGCGCGGCTCGGCCAGCCGGCGACCGGCTTCCGTCTTCAGCGGCGCCGCGGCCGCCTCGTCGACCGCGGCGGCCATCTCGAGGATGTCGAGCCTCTCGCGATAGGCGTCGGCGAGGCTGTGGGCGATTCCGTAGGCGCCCATCGTCTCGAGCCTGAGCGCGTCGTGGACGATCTCCTCCTCCGGTCCGGCCGGCGCCGTCTCGAGCCGTGCGAGGCCCGCGAAGAGGCGGCGGACGGTCTTCGGTGGCACTCCCAGCGAGCCGAGAAGAATCTCGGTGCGGCTCTTGTGCCCCATGCGCGAGACCCACCTTTCCTGGCCCGAGTAGACGGAGAGCAGGAAGAGCAGGTCGCCGTCGAGGCCCTCCCTTCCCGCCGCGATGGCTTCCGAGGCGGAAACCATTCGCCCGACGTCACCGTAGTTCGTCACGCCGTCGAGACCCACCGCGAGCGGCTTGACGTAATCGAGTATCGATTTGCGCGCCGCGGCATCCATCCGCGGCATACTAGTTCGATACGGGGTAGTGTCTGCAACGTGTGAGCGACAGGCCATGATCATCCGGAAGAACCCGAACATCCGGTTTCCCAACCCGGACCCCACGCGCGTGCCGCCCGGCCAGTTCGTGACGCAGCAGTGGCCGGTCCTCCACTTCGGCTCGATCCCGGAAGTCGACATGGCGACGTGGAAGTTCTCCGTCTGGGGCGAGGTCGAGAACCCCGTCTCGTGGACCTGGGAGGAGTTCCAGAACCTCCCGCGCGCCTCTCGCCGGAACGACGTGCACTGCGTGACGCACTGGACGCGGCTCGACAACGACTGGGAGGGCGTTCCCGTCGGCGAGGTGTTGAAGCTCGCGCGGCCAAAGCCGACCGCCCGCTTCGTCATCGAGCACGCCTTCGGCGGCTGGACGACCAACGTGCCGCTCTCGGACCTCGATCGCGACGGAGAACCTCCTCGCGACACACCACGGCGGCAAGCCCCTGACCGTCGAGCACGGCGCCCCCATGCGCATCGTCATCCCGCACCTCTACTTCTGGAAGGGCGCGAAGTGGGCGAGCGGGCTGGAGCTGACGGCCGAGGACCAGGCCGGGTTCTGGGAGGTCAACGGGTACCACATGCGCGGCGACCCGTGGAAGGAAGAGCGCTTCCGGGAGGACGTGTAGGGAGGGGACGAGCCCCTCCTCTACCCCGGCGTCCGCCGGCGCGGCGGCGGGGTCGGCAGGTCGTCGAAGTCGGCCGCGACGCCGTCGCGCATCTGCCGCCGGCGCTTCTGCATGAGCGCGCGTGCGTTTTCGCGCATGCGAACGAGCTTCTCCCGCTGCTCGGGTTCCAGCACGGTCTTCATGTCGAGCTCCATCAACGCGAGCTCTTTCTGCAGCGCGGCACGGGCCTGCTCCCGGGCCTCGATCTTCGCCTCCAGGGCCTTCCGGTCGACGTCGTCCGACTGCATGGCCTGGTCGTAGTCGAACTGCTTTTTCTCGAAATCCGCGCGCAGGTCGATGAGCCTGGGCTTCGAGGCCGCGAAGATCTTCTCGAGCCGGGCCGTCTGGTCCGGCGAGAGGGCCAGCTCCTGGGCGATCCGCGGCCGCTTCCACCACTTCCCCTCGGCGATGCTCTGCGCGGGCAGAACCGAGGCCGCAAGCAGCGCGACGGCGAGGACGGCGGCCCGCTTCACAGGCTGCCCTCCGTCGCGAGGTAGAAGTTGTCGTCGCCCCCCTGGGCCAGGTACTCGGCGTCGCGCAGGAGCGCGTCGTCGTCGCGGTCCGCCGGCGACATCGCCGCCGGCGACCCGACCGCGGCCGCCGCGGGCTCCCCCGGCTCGCTCCGCCGCCCGGGCATCGCCAGCGCCACGACCAGGATCGCCGCTGCGATTCCCGCGACCCAGCGCAGCGCCGACGCGCGGCGCCGGGGGCGCGCGCGGCGCACGGCCGACATGGTGGCCTCCCGCGCCGCCGCCCAGTCCTCCTCGGACCGGCGCTCGAGCGCCGCGACGTCCTCCCGCCCGAGCTCCCGCATCGCGCCGCGCCACTCCTGCAACGCCCGGGCGCAGGCCTCGCAGCGCGAGAGGTGCTGCGGAAGCGGCTCCGGCTCGCCGGAGGCCGGCGCCGCGAGCGCGAAGAGCTCGGCGTCGGTCAGGTGCGGCCCGGGTCCCCTCTTCTCCATCGTCTGCCTACTCCCGAAAGTCCGAGAGCCGCTCCCGCATCTTCTGGGCGGCCCGGAACAGGTGGGACTTGATCGTCCCCGCGTCGAGGCCGGTCACCTCGGCGATGGCCGGGATCGACATCTCCTCGAAGTGCTTCATCACGAAGATCGACCGTTGCCGCGGCGAGAGGGACGTCCATCGCGACTCGCGCATTCTCTCGCGGATCTCCCGGCCCGCGGTCCGCCGCTCGGCCGAGGGCTCCCGGCTGACCGCCAGCTCCTGCGGCCCCTCGGCTTCGTCCTCGTCCTCGCGGCGCGGCCCCTGGTGAAAGTAGAGGACCAGGCGCCGCCGCTTCAGCCGGTCCTTGCACCAGTTGATGCAGATCCGCGTGAGCCACGTCTCGAACGTCGAGCCCTCGCGAAAGCCGTCGAGGCTCTCGTAGGCGCGCAGGAAGCTCTCCTGCGCCGCGCAGTCGGCCTCGCCGACGTCGCGCAGGAACCGGTACGCGATCCGCGTGATCTTCTTCTGGTACTGCCGGACGAAATACTCGTACAGCTCGGTCTTGCCGGCCCGGATCTCCCGGATCAGCCGGCCTTCGTCCACCGGGGCCGCGGTCTCGTGCGGGATCATGGCGAGAGCTGGCACGGGCATTGGACGAGCGGGCCGCCCGCCGGTTTACGCCTCCGCGCGGCCGCCGGCGCGATCCCAACCGGCTCTCGGGGCGCGGTTTGCGGCCATGACGGCGCAAGGGTAACATCCGCGCGTGGCCGCCCCGCAGGTGATCCTCGTTACCGGCTGCTCCTCCGGGATCGGGCGCGCCACCGCGCTCGAGGCGGCCCGGCGGGGCCACCGGGTCTTTGCGTCGGCCCGCAACCGCAACGACCTGGCGGAGCTCGAGCGGACGCGAGAACCTGACCACCCTCGCGCTCGACGTGACCGATCCGGCCTCGGTCGCGCGCCGCGGTCGAGGCCGTCCTGTCGCGAGCGGGGCGCATCGACGCCCTCGTCAACAACGCCGGCTACGCGCAGTACGGCGCCGTCGAAGAGGTCTCGCCCGAGGAATGGCGGGCGGTCTTCGACGTCAACTTCTTCGGCCTGCTCGACGTGACGCGGGCCGTCCTTCCGGGCGATGCGCGCGGCGCGGCGCGGCACGATCGTCCTCATGTCCTCCCTCGGCGGCAAGGTCAGCGTCCCGTTCGCCTCGCCCTACTGCGCCTCCAAGCACGCCCTCGAAGCGGTCGCCGACGCCCTGCGCGTCGAGACCGCGCCCTTCGGCGTGCGCGTCGTGACGGTCGAGCCCGGCCCCATCGACACGCGCTTCGCCGACCGGGCGCGCTCGATCGTCGGTCCGCTCATCTCGAAGCCCGGGCCCTACCGCGCCTTCTACGCCAACGCGGAGCGCGCCATGGACGGCGACTTCCGGCGCGGCCACCTGCCGCCGGAGGCGGTCGCCCGGGTCGTGGTCGACGCGATCGAGTCGCCTCGTCCCCGCACCGCGCTACACGGTGACCTGGCTCGCCCGCGCGCTCATCGCGCTGAAGTGGGTCCTTCCCGACCGCTGGCTCGACCGCATGATGCGGTATCTCCCTGAAGCTGCCGGCCGGGCCCGGCTGACAGTCCGTGCCCGTTTTTCGGACCCTCGATTCCCGCGTTCCGATCAAGGTCTGGACCCGCGACGTCGAGGCCTCGGCCGCGGCGCAGCTCGTCCGCACCGGGGCGCTGCCCTTCGTCTTCCGTCACGTCGCCGCCATGGCGGACACGCACTGGGGCATGGGGGCGACCGTCGGGAGCGTCATGGCCACGAAGGGCGCCATCTGCCCGGCCGCCGTCGGAGTCGACATCGGCTGCGGCATGGCCGCCGTGAAGACGTCGCTCGACGTCTCGGTTCTCGACGGGAAGCTCCCGGGCCTGCGTGCCTCGATCGAGCGCGGCATCCCGGTCGGGTTCCACCAGCGCAAGGAGGTGCATCCCCGTGCCGCGAAGCTCCTCCGCGCGGCGGAGGACTCGGGGCTTCCCGGCCGTCGCCTCGGAGGCCGAGAAGAACGAAGGCCGCCCACCAGTGCGGCACCGCTCGGCGGCGGCAATCACTTCATCGAGATCTGCGTCGACGAGGACGACGAGCGCGTGTGGGTGCTGCTCCATTCGGGCTCGCGCAACATCGGCAAGGTCACGGCCGAACGACACATCGCGAAGGCCAAGGGCGTGCTCAGGCGGCTCGCCGTCGACCTACCGGATCCCGACCTCGCGTGCTTCTCGACCGGCACCGCCGAGTTCGACGCGTACGTGCGCGACCTCCAGTGGTGCCAGGACTTCGCGCGGGCCAACCGCGACATCATGGTCGAGGAGGTCCTGAAGGACCTGCGCCACGCCGCCGGTCCCTTCGAGACCGAGCCCGCGATCAACTGTCACCACAACTACGTCGCCTGGGAGCGGCACTTCGGCGAGGACGTCATGGTCACCCGCAAGGGCGCCATCCGCGCGCGCCAGGGCGACCTCGGCATCATCCCCGGCTCGATGGGCACGGGCTCCTTCATCGTGCGCGGCCTCGGCAACCCCGAGTCCTTCGACAGCGCGCCCGCACGGCGCGGGGCGGAGGATGTCCCGCGGCGAGGCCCGCCGCCGCTTCACCCGCGAAGACCTCGCCGCCCAGACGGAAGGCGTCGAGTGCCGCAAGGACGCCGGCGTGATCGACGAGATCCCCGGCGCCTACAAGCCGATCGGCGAGGTGATCGAGAACTCGTCGGACCTGGTCGAGGTCGTCGCGCGGCTCAAGCAGGTGGTGTGCGTCAAGGGCTGACGCCTCAGCGGTACGCGTCCTTGCGATGCTCGGCCGCCGTCAGGAAGACGATCCGTTCCGCGTCGTCGATCTGGTAGAAGACCCGCCACTGACCGATGCGCACGCGCCAGGTCGGCGGCTCCCAGTCCCTGAGTTTCGCCGCCGCCGGAGCCTGCCTCGGTGTCGCCCTCAACACGGGCAGGAGCCGGCGTCGCAGGACTTCCCGCAGCCGGCGCTCGGGAGCCTCCCCGAGCCTCTTCAGGTCCCGCTGGAAGGCCGCGGTCTCGAAGATCCGGTAGAGGGCGTCAGACAAACCGGCCGCGGCGTGCCGCCACGTCCTTCGCGCCGCGCTTCAGGCGACGCACCAGCGCGGCATTCGACCGGATCTCGTCCATCTCGGCATCCGGCACCAGGATGTCCTCGATCGCCTTTTCCCGGGCCGCCGTCTCGATGAAATTCGACACCGAGCGATTGTCCGCCGCCGCCGCCTCGGCGATCAGGTCGTAGGTCGCGTCGTCGATCCGCACCGTGAGAGTCTTGGCCATAGCCTCACTTCGATAGCATTCTACCATCAGAGTGAATCAGCCGAGGGCTTGGTGGGACCGGCCGGAGTCGAACCGGCGACCTAGAGTTTAGGAAACTCTTGCTCTATCCAACTGAGCTACGGCCCCAGAGGTCCGTGAATCTAGCCGGTTTCCCCGGCACCCGCAATCAGCGCGCGGTCCGGATCCGCCCGGTGAACTCGCGGGCGGGCGCGGCGGCGGGATTCTCGGAGGGGACGCCGAGGTAGAAGCCCTGGCCGTAGGGAATCCCGAGGGCGCGGCACTCCTCGAGGTCCTCGGGGGTCTCGATGCCCTCAGCCACGCAGACCGCGTCGATGCGCCGGGAAAGGTTGACGAGCATCTCGACGACGTCGCGCTTGATCGAGTCGGTCCGGATCCCGGTGATGAGCGTGTTGGCCACCTTGATGTAGTCGGGCCTGAGCTCCGCGATGGCCTGGAGGGAAGCGTAACCCGAGCCGGCGTCGTCGATCGCGATGCGGAAGCCGAGCTCGCGCAGACTCGCCAGCGCGCTCCGGAACACGGCGAGGTCGCTGATGGCGGAGCGCTCGGTGACCTCGAGGACGATCGAGTGCTTCTGCGCGAAGAGGGGCGGGACGGCCTGGGGGCCGCTCTTGGACAGGGTCGTGACGGTGTCGGCCTCGATGTTGATGAAGAGGCGGCCGGGGTCGACCGGCGAGTAGTGCGAGGCCGCCGAGGCGAGGCAAAGCTGCTCGAGCTCCCAGACGGACTCGTTCTCCCCCGCGAACTGGAAGAGGAGCTCCGGGCTCTCGAACGCGGTGTCGGCCGGGCCGCGGGTCAGGGCTTCGTGGCCGAAGACCTCGAGCTTCTCGAGGTGAAAGATCGGCTGGTAGACCGACCGGATCCGGCTCTTGCGCAGGATGTCGCGGAAGCTCTCGCGCAGGTGCGCCTGCCGCTCCTCTTCCTTCGTCGTCGCCACGGCGATCGCCTGGCGCAGGCCCTTGTAGACGAGGCGCTCGATCCGCATCTGCGGGTTGGGGCGGAGCATCGCGTGGCCGACGAAGACGCCGATGCGCTTGTGGATCCTTGCGCCAAAGGCCTCGTCGAGGGAGCCGCGGAGCGACTCCTCGACCTGCCGCGCCTTGCGCTGCAGGCGGACGCCGGCGTCATCCCCGGTCTCGAGCGTCGCGAACACGTAGAAGTCCGACCCGCCGGCGCGGTTGACGGCGACGAAGTCCTCGGTCGCGAAGACGGTGCCGATCATGCGGCGCAGCGTCTTGGCCGTGTGCTTCAGCAGGCCGTCGAAGACCTCCCACCCGTAAGCCTCCTCGATGTGGCTGTACTGCTCGACGTCGATGTACAGGACTCCCATCTCGCGGTTGTCGAGCAGGCGGTCCCGCAGCGCGTCGATGATGACGGGCACCGTCGGCAGCTCGGTCACCGAATCGAAGAGCAGGTTCTGGAACCGGACCTCCTCGTTCTCCGAGCCGAGGAAGGCGGGCGGCGAGCCGCGCTTCTCGTCCAGGAGCCGCCGGACGGTCGAGAGGAGCTTCTTCCGCGTGAAGGGCTTCGTGATGTAGTCGTCCGCGCCGACCTGCATGCCCGTGATCAGGTCGCGGATCTCGCTCTTGACCGTGAGCATCGCGATCGGGATCGGCCGGGTCTCCGGCGCGCTCTTCAACGTCGTGCAGACTTCCCAGCCGGAGAGCTCCGGCATCATGACGTCGAGAAGGATCAGGTCGGGCTTGCCCTCGATCGCCTTCTCGACGCCTTCGCGGCCGTTGCGCGCGAGGACGGCGGTGTAGCCGGCGTTGTCGAGGATGGTCTGGACGATGAGAAGGACGTCTTCGTCGTCGTCGACGATGAGGATTCGCTCTGCGGCCATGATTGGGGAAGTCCGCGGATTATAGCATCAGCACGGCGTGGAACGGGCGCCTGCCGAGCTTCGCGCGGCCCTCGAGAGCGGTCAGCTCGATGAAGACGCACACGCCGATGACGCGCGCGCCGAGCTTTTCCGCCAGGTCCACCGCGGCCTTCGCCGTGCCGCCGGTCGCGAGCACGTCGTCGACGACGAGGACCCGCTCCCCCGGCCGAAATGCGTCGGAATGGACCTCGAGGCTGTCCTTCCCGTACTCCAGACCGTACGAAACGCGCTCGGCCTTCCGCGGGAGCTTGCCGGGCTTGCGCGCCGGGACGATGCCGACGTGCAGCTCGCGGGCGAGGGCCGTGCCGAAGAGAAACCCGCGCGCCTCGATGCCCAGGATCTTCTCCGGCGGGTTCGCCCGGAACGGCTCGGCCATCGCCTTCGCGGCGTCGCCGAAGGCCGTGGGCGAGGCGAGCAGCGGCGTGACGTCGCGAAAGAGGATCCCGGGCGACGGAAAGTCCGGAACGTCGTGGATGAACGCGCGGAAGTCCGTCATCGCGTGATGTCGAACCTCTCGAATCCCTGGGCCGGGGCCTCCGCGACGTCGACCCGGTCGACGCGGGAGGAGAGCGGGCCGCGCTGCAACCGCTCGATGAACGTCGCCAGCGCCTCGTCGTCACCCTCGGCCACGGCTTCGACCGAACCGTCCGGGAGATTGCGCACCCAGCCGCGAACTCCGAGCTCGCGCGCCGCGCGTTCCGCGAAGAACCGGAACCCCACTCCCTGCACGCGTCCCTGGACGACCGCCCGGCGAGCGCTCATGCCGGCGTCCCGGCGAACCGGCCGAGCAGCGGGACGAACGTCACGTCCTCCCCCTCCTCCTGCGCGAAGTCGGTCTTGCGCCGGCGGATCACGCGGAGGCGCTGCTTGCCCGCGGGGCCGATGGGCACGACGAGGCGCCCGCCCATGGCGAGCTGGGCCAGCAGCGGCTCCGGCACCGTTTCGGTGCCGGCCGTGACGAGGATCCGGTCGTACGGGGCGGCGGCGGGATACCCGTACGTGCCGTCGAAGGCCTTGATCGAGACGTTGTGGAAGCCGAGCGAGGCGAGCAGTGTCGAGGCGCTCCGGGCGAGCTCGTCGATGCGCTCGAGGGAGTAGACGCTGCGCGCCAGGCGCGCGAGCACCGCCGTCTGGTAGCCCGAGCCCGAGCCGATCTCGAGGACCTTGTGTTCGGGAGAGACGCCGAGCCGCTGCGTCATGACGCCGACGACGTAGGGCTGCGAGATGGTCTGGCCGAAGCCGATCGGCAGCGAGTGGTCGCCGTAGGCCTGCGAGCGCAGGGGCCCGGGCACGAAGAGGTGCCGGGGGACCTCCTGCATGGCTCCGAGCACCCGCGGATCGTCGACTCCGCGCGTCGCCACGTATCGGGTGACCATCTCGCGCCGCTGGGTTTCCTCCCGGCCGGCGGCCGGGTCGCGGGCGTCGCGCGGAGGCATTGCGGGCATGATAGCAGGGCCGCCGCGCTCGCGGAATTCCGGTCGCGTGGCCCGCGCCGTCGTCTCCCGGTAGAATGTGCGGCTGATTCGATTGGATTCGCCGGAGGATGGGTTTGGCAATCTCGCAGGACGTCGCCGAGGCCGGCCGGGACACCCGGATCGCCGGGGTCTCCCGCGAGGAAGTCCGCAAGTGGTACGGGTTGATGCACCTCTCGCGGGTGCTCGACGACAAGGCGCCCAACTATCTCAAGCAGGGGCTCGGCTGGAGCTACCACGCGCCCTGCGCCGGGCACGACGCGATCCAGCTCGCCCTCGGCATGACGTTCCGGCCCGGCCGGGACTACCTCTTCCCCTACTACCGCGATCTCGCCACCTGTGTCGCCGCGGGGATGACCGCCGAGGAGATCCTGCTGAACGGGATGTCCAAGGCGACCGACGTCGCCTCGGGCGGCCGGCACATGTCGAACCACTTCGCCAAGCCCTCGATCGGCATCCAGAACGTCTCCTCCTGCGTCTCCAATCACTCGCAGCACGCCGCGGGCCTGGCGCGGGCGATCAAGACCTACCGAAAGGACGCGATCGTCTTCTGCTCGATCGGCGAGTCGTCGACCTCGGAGGGCTACTTCTACGAGGCGGTCAACGGCGCCTCGCGCGAGAAGCTCCCGGTCGTCTTCGTCGTCCAGGACAACGCCTACGGCATCTCGGTGCCGAAGAGCGATCAGACCGCCAACCTCTACGCCTCGGACAACTTCGCCGGCTTCAAGAACCTCAAGATCATCCACTGCGACGGTCTCGACGTCTTCGACTCGCTTCCGCGCGATGCGCGAGGCCGTCCGCGTACGTGCGCTCCGGCGCCGGTGCCGCGATCGTGCACGCGACCTGCGTGCGAATCCACTCGCACTCCAACTCCGACCGCCACGAGCTCTACCGCACGCCCGAGGAGCTCGCCGAGGCGAAGGCCTCGGATCCCCTGCCCCGCTTCCGCCGCCTGCTGCTCGAGACCGGGCTCCTGTCCGAGGAGGACCTCGGGCGCGATCGAGACGCAGAACGAGCGGACCTACGAGGAGGCCGCCGACGCCGCGAAGCGGCGCCGGAGCCGGATCCCGCGACGATCCACGACTTTCTGGTGCCCGAGCCGTGGGTCCCGGCGGCCTGGCCGGAAGGGATGCCCGACGGCTCCGGCGAGGAGATGACGCTCGTCCACGCCCTCAACGAGACGCTCAAGGAGGAGTTCCGGCACAACCCGGACACCTACATCTGGGGCCAGGACGTCGCGTACCGGGACAAGGGCGGCGTCTTCAACGTCACCAAGGGCATGCAGCCGGAGTTCGGCCCGTCCCGCGTCTTCAACGCGCCGATCGCCGAGGACCACATCATGGGCACGGCCGACGGCTTCTCGCGCCTGGACGACCGGATCCGCATCGTCGTCGAGGGCGCGGAGTTCGCCGACTACTTCTGGCCGGCGGCCGAGCAGATGGTCGAGATGTCGCACGAGTACTGGCGGACGAAGGGCCAGTTCGTGCCCAACGTGACCGTGCGCCTGCCCTCGGGCGGATACATCGGCGGCGGCCTCTACCACTCGCAGAACCTCGAGGGCTGGCTCGCGACGCTGCCCGGCATCCGCATCGTCGTTCCGGCCTTCGCCGACGACGCCGCGGGCCTGCTCCGCACGGCCATCCGGTCGCCGGGGACTCACCCTCTACCTCGAGCCGAAGTTCCTCTACAACAACCCGATGGCGAAGGCGAAGGTCCCGAAGGAGTTCGCCGTGCCGTTCGGCAAGGCGCGCGTGCGCCGCGCGGGGACCGACCTCACGATCGTCGCCTACGGCACGCCCGTGCACTTCGCCCTCGAGGCCGCGAAGGTCCTCGAGCAGGAGGGCAAGTCGGCGGAGGTCATCGACCTGCGCTCCCTCGTGCCGCTCGACTGGGACACCGTGCTCGCGTCGGTGCGCAAGACCAACCGCGTGCTCGTCGCCCACGAGGACAAGGTCCACGGCGGGTTCGGCGGCGAGATCGCGGCGCAGATCCAGGAGCGGGCCTTCGAGTGCCTCGACGCCCCGGTCGGCCGGGTCGGTTCCGAGTTCATCCCGGTGGGCTTTTCGCGCGTCCTGGAGCGGGCGATCCTGCCCTCGAGCGACAAGGTCCTGGAGGCGGCGCGGAGGGTGTTGGCGTACTGAGGGCGGGGACAAGCCCCGCCCCTACGCCGTGGGGCCGGCCATCGCGGCCTCCCGCCTCCTGCTCCTTATGACCGGCGTCATGGCCGACCCCCGGCCCGCCGCGTCAGGATACGGGCCATGAACGCGACAGCCCGCTTCGACCCCGCGACTCCCGTCCGCGACATCCTCGCGCGCTACCCGCAGCTCTCCTCGGCTCTGGCCGCCCACGGTCTCGACACCTGCTGCGGCGGCGAGCACCCGCTCCGGGACGCCTGCCGCGCGAAGGGCGTGCCGCTCGACGAGGTGCTCCAGGACCTCGAATCCGCCTGGCAGGCGGTCGAAGCGCACAGCATCGTTCCGCCGACGATGTCGATCCGGGAGATGACCCGCCGCTTTCCCGGCAACCCGGCCGGTGCTCGAGCGGTACGGCCTCGGCGACTGCGGCGGAGCCGAGGGGCCGGAGGAGCCGCTGGCGTGGTTCGCCACCGTTCACCGGCTGCCGCTCGACGACTTTCTCCGCGACGTGCGCGCGGCCGCCGTCACCGACGTCGCGGCGGCGCCGCCGGAGCCCTCCGCGAAGCCCGCGGCCCTCTTCTCGCCCCACTTCGTCGCCGGCTCGATGTTTCTGACGCTGACCCTCGGCGCGACGACCGGGATGATCAACCTCCTGCGGATCGCCGCCGGGGGCGAGGTGCCGATCGATCACCGCCAGATCCACGGGCACACGCAGGTCCTGGGCTTCGCGGCTCTCTTCCTGATGGGCATCGCGTACCACGCGCTGCCGCGGATCCTCGGGATCCCGTCCGCCGCGGCCCCGCGTCGCGCCATCCGCGCGAGCTTCTGGCTCATGTTCTTCGGCGTCATCCTCCGCAACGTCGGGCAGCTGTTCGGCTTTCACGCCTGGGGCCGGCTGACCTCGCTCGTCTCGGCCGGCATGGAGCTCGCGTCGGCCGTGCTTTTCGTCCGGTTCGTCTTTTCGCTGCTCGGCGCGCGTCCGGGAAGGCAAGTACGACCGGAAGGACCCGCTCCTCCGGTTCGTCCGCGCGGGAACCGTCTGCTTCGCCGCGGCCATGGCGGTCGTTGCGGCGCAGGGCTTCTGGCTCGCCGGCAACATCGACACGGTCCTTCCCGCGTCGCTCAACGAGTCCTTCTACTTCGTCGCCCTCTACGGGTTCCTCCTCGCCTGGATCTACGGCTTCGGGCACCGGCTGGTCTCGCTCTTCCTCGGCGTCGGCCCGGCCCGTGCGCGGAGCGGCGACCGTGACCCTTTCGACGCAGATGGCCGGCGTGCTGCTCTATTCGGCGGGGTGGCTTCCCGGCCTGGCGGATCCGGCCGCGCTCGCCCTGCGCGACGCGGGGCTCGGTCTCGCCGCCGTCTCGGCGCTCGTGTTCCTCTGCGGCAACGGCTTCCTCTGGCGCCGCAGCGATCTTCCCGATGCTCCGCACGCCCGGGGATCCGACCTTCGCGATCCGCGCGCGCATTCGCCTGCCTCGGGCTCTGGGCGATCCTCGAGCTCGCGGCCGTCCTCCTCACGCGCTTCACGCCCCTGCCGGCCCAGAACCTCTGGTGGGCCGACGCGGCGCGGCACGTCTTCACGATCGGGTTCCTGACGCTCGTGATCGTCGGCATGAGCTTCCGGATCCTCCCGGTCTTCTCCGGGAAGCCCCTCTGGTCGCCGCGGCTCGCCCACGCCACGTACGCGCTGCTTCTCGCTGGGAACGGCGATGCGCCTGCTCCAGTACCCGGCCGCCTTCCTGCCCGTCTTCTACGAAATCGGCTCGTACATGGGGATCCCGGTCGTGCTGGCGCTCGTCCTCTACGTCTTCAACCTCGTGCGCACGATGCGGGCCCGGCCCGCCCCGGCGCGGCTGCCCGACCGGCCTCGATCCGCCGCTCCCTTCGCCTCGACGCTGCCGGTGCGATAATCCGCGGCGTGCCGCCGCGGCCGCCCGTCCCGTTCAGCGCCATCCCGATCCTCGCTCCGCTCACGGCCGAGGACCGCGCCGCGCTCGACCCGTTCTGCGAGCTGCGCGCCTACGAGAAGGGCAACGTCCTCTTCGAGGAGGGACAACCGGCGCTCTTCATCCAGTTCCTCTTCGTCGGTCGCGTCAAGATCGTCAAGGCCGCGCCCGACCGCGACCTCATCCTCGAGATCCTCGGCCCCGGAGAGCCGGTCGGCGCGGTCGCCGTCTTCGAGCAGCGCCCGTACCCCGCGACGGCCGTGGCCCTCGAGCCCTCGCGGCACCATCTCGATTCCCGAGCGCGACTTCTTCCAGTCTCATCGAGAAGCGCCCCGAGATCACCCGCCGGCTGCTCGCGGGGCTGACGATGCGCCTGATGGCGCTGAACCGCCGGCTCGCCGACATGACCGGCTCCGTCGAGTACCGGGCGGCCCGCCTCTTCTCGACGCTCGCCGAGCGCGCCGGGCAGAAGCGGCAGGGCGACGGGGTCTTCGTGCCGATCCGCCTCTCCCGCCAGGAGATCGCGGACCTCGCCGGGACCACGATCGAGACGGCCATCCGCATCATGAGCCGCTGGCACAAGGACGGCCTCGTCGAGACCGAGAAGGACGGGTTCCTGATCCGGAAGCATCGCGGCCCTGCGCGAGCTGGCGCCCGCCGAGTAGCCGCCCGCCGCCGCGGTCAGTGCAGGTGGGCGCTCGGGTTCCCGGCGGCAGCGCGGCGAAGGCCGGGTGCTCGGCGTTGCCGCGGGTCAGGATCATCGCGTAGAGGAACGGCCCGAAGCTCGTGCCGCGGCGGCCGTTGACGGCGACGATCGGCGTTCCGTCCGAGTCGAACTGCGCCGCGGCCGCGAGGTCCTGGTCGAGTGCCGCGCGCGTCGCCGGCGAGGCGAGGCAGGCCGCGAGCTTCTCGGGCGGCATGAAGGGCGTCGCGATCGCGAACACGGCGTTGCGGGTCAGGCCCTGCTGCCGGGCGAAGAGCGCGCTGGCGAGCTCGGGCTCCTGGCCGGAGGCCTCCATGCAGATCCGCGCAGACGCCGCCACGCAGCGCACGTCGTCGCCCTTCCCGCCCGTGAACGCCGGGTTGCAGCGCCCGTCGAGCGGGAACTGCCGGGCGTCGACGCTGAAGCTGCCCGGGTCGGTGTGCTCGCCGCAGGGTCTGGAGCGTCTCCTGGAGCCCGGCGCAGTGCTCGCAGAGGATGTCGGTGAACTCCGTGATCCGGACGGGCGCCGACGGTCGAGCCCACGAGCGCGCGCGGCGCGGGCAGCATCACCGGCGGCGAGCTGCGGTAGATCGCCAGCGAGTCGGCGAGCATCTGCCGGCCGACCGGGTCGAGCGTCGCGACCAGGTCCGCGAGCTTCCGGTCCCTCGATCGGATCGCCCGTGCCGGCCGCGGCCGGCGCCGCCGCGGACGCGGTCGCGCCGCCGGACAGTCGGCCGCCTCGGCCACCGCGCGCCGCCCCGCTTCTCCGCTCGTCTTCGGTGTGCGCAGTCCCGGGTAGAGCAGGAGCGCGAAGGCCGCGGCCACGCAGCCGAGCGCGAGCGCCCAGCCGCGGCCGGCCTCGGGCAGCCCCGCCTTCCGCCAGCCGAGCAGCGCGATCGCCGCGTACGCGCCGACGATCAGATAGGTGCCGAAGCAGCCGACGCAGAAGGCGCCGGCGGCCGCGCTCGACGGCCAGGAGCACGGCGACGGACAGGAGTCCCGCCGCGGCCGTCAGGCGGACGGCCGAGACGGATCGCGGACGGCCTGCCCCCGAGGCCAGCCGCGCCAGGCCCGCGAGCGGCAGCACGAACGCGGCGACGCTCCAGGCGAGGCCCCAACCCGCGATCGGCAGCCCGGTCAGCCGGTGGCACCGAGGTCGCGAGCGTTCCGTTCCAGACGCCGGTGCAGTCGAACTTCCCGCCGAAGCCGCAGAACGAGCCCCCGCCCGATCGCGACACGACGAGCTCGGCCCACAGGAAGAGAGACCACAGCGCGGACAGCGCTCCGAGCGCCGTCAGTTTCACCCAGGCCCGCGGAGCCGGCCGCCTCCGCTGCTCGGAATCGAGCTTGCTCATGGGCGAATCTTTACACGACGCCGGCCGGGGCCGCAGGGCGGGCTTTCCAGGCGACGTACGGCCGGGCGAGAAGCCGGAGCGCCGAGAGCTTCGCCTCGTAGAGACGTCCCGCGAGGGTGGGCCGGACGAGCCCCGCGGCCTCCTCGGGCTGGACGACGAGGGACACCTCGATGGGCAGAAGGCCGATGGGCAGGCCGGCGTCCCGGCAGGCCTCGTAGAGATGGGCGAAGACTTCCCGCATGGCGCCCGGGTCGGGAGACGGCGCGTGCTCGAGCTCGCTGCCGATCGTCGGCCGGAAGATGCAGACGGTCGGAAAGGCCCCCGCCGCGACGATCCGGTCGATGCCCCGCATCGTCGCCTCGATCGGCTCGAGGCCGGCGATGATCTCGCCGGAGACCCTTCCCCGGCCGAGCTTGCCGGCGGTGTACTCCATCGCGTCGAAGAAGCCCTCCTGGCCGACGGTCGCGGCCTTGCCCGGGCAGATTCGCTCGAACCACTTCGGGTCCTCGAACTCGTAGCAGAAGGAGAAGTGGTCCGTCCCGGCTTCGATCAATGCGTCGTACTCGGAGAACATCCGGCGCGGCACCGGGTGCGCCTGGACGCCGATGAACCCGCCGACCTGCGCCCGGATGGCCCGCACGAACGGCTCGCACTGGCGCAGGCCGTGGATCGGCTCGAGGCGGTCGACCTCCTCGTAGTGGTAGCCGGTGTTCAGGTGCGTGAAGACCGAGCCCGACTCGTCGCGCGCGGCGCAGCGCGACCTCGACGACGTCCTCGACCTTCTTGCGCGCCTGCTCGTTGACGCCGACGTTCTTGCCGGTCGTGCAGAACTGGCAGGCCTGGTTCCGCGCCCAGTAGAGGCAGGAGTTGGCGACGTAGACGCCGAGGTAGTTGCCCTGCAGCACGCCGATGCGGCTCATCGGGATTCCGGAGGAGGTCGCCCGGCCGTACCAGGCCGGCTCCTCGGGAATCACTACCGGATAGGCGTCTTCGGTCCGTGAGTCGTAGACGACGTAGCCCGTCGCCGCCCTTCACGAGCTCGAACGGGGAGTGGCCCGCGAAGGCCTCCACGACCGGAACGTTGACCCAGATCGGCTTGCGCGAGCGACGGCATGCACCAGCTCCAGCCCCGAGCCGAGGCCCGCGCGGGTCCGCGAGATCCGGCGCCCATCCTCGCTCGACGGTCGACTGTCGTCGGCAGCCGCATCCCGCGGCAGAAGAGCTCGATCTCGAGTTCGACGGGCGATAGCACCGGGTCAGCACGGTACGCCGGGGCCGGACCCGGCGACATGATGCAAATCATCCAGACCGAATTCGGCACGGGGGCGGCCCGAAACCGCGAAAATCGGTGAAATCGAGCAGGGGCATGACGGCCGTCATAAGCGCGCCCGCCCGGCGGCGGGATCTTGCGGTCGTAGCGCGATGACGCAGACGTCCACGGCCGAGCCGGCCCGCGCCACCGCGAACCCGAGTTCCTCTCGACGGGCGAGGTGGCGCGCATCTTCGGCGTCTCGCCGTCGGCCGTGACCCGCTGGGCGCGCACGGGCGTGCTCCAGGCGGTCCGCACGCCCGGCGGGCACTACCGATTCCGGGCCAGCGACGATGCGCCGGGCCGCCCTCGCGACTCCCGGACGAGCTCCAGCGGCTGGACTGACGCCATGCCGATCGCCACGCGCCTTCCCGACCTCGCCCACTGGAAAGCCCAGGTCAAGTGCCAGGCGGGCTGCCCCGTCGCGACCGACGCCGGCCGGTACGTCCAGCTGATCGCGGACGGCCGGGACGAGGACGCCTTCCTCGTCGCCCGCGCCCCCAACCCGTTCGCCTCGGTCTGCGGCCGTGTCTGCGCCGCGCCCTGCGAGGACGCCTGCCGCCGCGGCGCGATCGACGCGCCGATCTCGATCCGCGCCCTGAAGCGCTTCGTCACCGAGAAGTACGGCGTCGAGTCCATCCGTCCGGCGACGCAGGACGTGCTGCGCGACGCCCTCGTCACCGAGGGCAACCGCTACGCCGGCCACCTTCCCGTGCACCCGCTCTCCCGGGCGACGGCCGGCGCCACCCGCCCAAGGTCGCCGTCATCGGCGCCGGTCCGGCGGGCCTCTCCGCGGCGCACGACCTGGCGCTCCTCGGTTACGCGGTCACGGTCTTCGAGGCCTCCGAGGAGCCGGGCGGAATGATGCGCTTCGGCATCCCGGAGTACCGGCTTCCCCGCACCCTCATCCGCGCCGAGATCGACAAGATCCTCTCGCTCGGCGTCACCCTGAAGCTGCGCACACCCCTTTCGGCCGAGTTCGGCCTCGCGGCCTTGAAGCGCGAGGGGTTCCAGTCGGTCTTCCTCTCCGTCGGCGTGTCGCGCGGCCGCGACCTCCAGGTCCCGGGCGTCGAGAAGGACGGCGTCGTCAAGGCCGTCGACTACCTCCTGAACGTGAACCGCGGGTTCCGCATGGACCTCGGCCGCCGGGTCGTCGTCATCGGCGGCGGCTTCGTCGCCTTCGACGCCGCCCGGACGGCGCTGCGCCTGGGGCGCGAGGCGGACGTCGACCGGCTCGAGGCGGAAGCCGACGAGAGCGCCCGCATGAAGGAGGCGCTCGACTCGGCGCGCGCGGCGCTGCGGGGCGGCGCGGCCGAGGTCACGATCGTCTCGCTCGAGAGCTTCGAGGAGATGCCGGTGCTCCGCACGACGCAGGGCCACGAGGAGTTCGAGGAGGCGAAGAAGGAAGGCGTCGCCTTCGTCCCGCGCCGCGGACCTCACCGGTTCCTCGGCGGCAACCGCCTCGAGGCCGTGGAGCTCAAGCGCGTCGTCGCGGTCTTCGACGAGAACGGCCGCTTCGCTCCGCGCTACGACGAAGGGGACCTGATCTCCATTCCGGCGGATGCCTGCGTCCTGGCGATCGGGCAGCAGCCCGATCTCGCGTTCGTCAGGCCCGAGGACGCCATCGCGCTGACGCCCTCCGGGACGATCAAGGTCGAACCGGCCACCCTGGCCACCTCGGCCCCCGGCATCTTCGCGGGCGGCGACGTCGCCTTCGGCCCGCGCAACCTCATCGAAGCCGTCGCCAACGGGAAGCGGGCCGCCCGCTCGATCCACGAGCACCTGTCGTCGCGAAGCGCCCCGCATCGAGGCGCACCTGGAGATCGAGAAGATCTCGACCGCGAGCTACCGGATGATCGCGGGCTTCGAGATCTTCGACCGCGAGGCACCCTCGACGCTCGACATCGGCCGGCGCACCGGCATCGCCGAGGTCGAGACGGGATACGCCGAGACCGAGGCCCGCCGGCAGGCCGCGCGCTGTCTCGTCTGCCACGTCCAGACGATCTACGACCCGGAGAAGTGCGTCCTCTGCAATCGCTGCGTCGACGTCTGCCCCGAGTACTGCCTGGCGATCGTCCCGTTCGAGGCCCTCGACCTGCCGGACGAGGAGCGCGCCGCGCTGGCGGCCCGGGCCGAGGGAAACGGCCTTCCGCTCTCGGCCATGGTCAAGGACGACGAGCGCTGCATCCGGTGCGGGCTCTGCGCCACGCGCTGCCCGACGGACGCCATGACGATGGAGAAGTTCTCGATCACGGAGCGTTTCGCCGCCGCGGCGCGGTAGGCAAGCGAAGGAAAGGGGAGCCATGGGCAAGGACCGGCGGGAGTTCCTGGTGAGGCTCGGAATCGGGAGCGGGATCGCGGCGCTCGGCGCGCAGACCGTGGCCTCGATGCGGTCGCTCGTTCCGAACGTGTCCTACGACTCGCCCACGACCGTCAAGATCGGGATGCCGAACGACTTTCCCGACGGCCTCCAGTTCCTGCCGGACGAACGGCTCTACGTCTTCCGCGAGGGCCGGACCTTCCACGCCATCTCGGCCGTCTGCACGCACCTGGGCTGCACGGTCCGCGCGGAGGCCATGGCGAAGGTCGAGACGACCGCGGTCGAGGGAACGCCGCTGCGTCTCACCCACCGCTTCCTGTGCCCCTGCCACGGCTCGAAGTACAACGGCGACGGCACGAACGTCTCCGGCCCCGCGCCGAAGCCCCTGACCTGGTTCCACCTTTCGGTCGCGCCCGGAAGACGGGCAGCTCGTCGTCGACCTCGCCCGACCCGTCGACCGCGATTTCCGCCTGACGGTCGCCTGAAGGAGACGAGCATGAGCGCCAAGCCCGAGAAGCCGCAGCCGCCCGCCGCCCCCGGCGTGCACCCGAAGCCGCTGGTGGAGCTTCCGCCCGGCCTCCGACCGCCAGGCCGGCGACGCGATCGTCTCGAACTTCCTGCTCCACTGGTTTCCGGCCAAGAGCGTTCAAGGCCTCGCTGGCGTGGAGCTACTCGTTCTGGCTCGGCACGATCTCAGCGGCGCTGCTCTTCCTGCTCGTCCTCTCCGGCCTGCCGCTGCTCTTCCTCTACATCCCCTCCGTCGAGCGCGCGTACGCCTCGGTCAAGGACATCGAGTACGTCATCACGTTCGGCTCCTGGATCCGGGCCGTGCACCGGATCTCGGCGCACCTGATGGTCGCGCAGTCTTCCTGCACCTCGTCCGGGTCTTCCTGACGGGCGCCTACAAGAACGGCGTCGGGCAGGGGCAGAAGCGGCAGTGGAACTGGGTGATCGGCGTCGCGATGCTTCTCCTGACGCTCTTCCTCTCGTTCACGGGCTACCTGCTGCCGTGGGATCAGCTCGCCTACTGGGCGGTCACCGTCGGGACCAACATCGCGTCCTCGGTTCCCTTCGTCGGGCCGGCGGCGCGCGAGCTCCTGATCGGCGGCCGCTCCATCGAGCAGGCGACGCTCATCCGCTTCTACGTCCTGCACGTGCTCTTCCTTCCGATGGCTGATCGGCGTCCTCTTCGCTTACCACATGTGGCGGGTCCGGAAGGACGGCGGCCTCGCCCGCGCCGACGGCGCGCGGCTCTCCGCGGAGACGGCGGCCGAGCCCGCCGTCGAAGTCGAAGACCTACACGCTGCTCGGGATCGCGCGCGGGACCTCGCCGTCCGTCAACGCCTCGACCCTCGAGACACCGGGCACGACCGTCAACTCGGTGCCGGACCTGACTCGCCGCATCGCGATCGTCATCCTCGGCACGATCGCCATCGTGGGCATCCTCTCGGTCTTCGTCCGGTCTCCCCTCGAGGAGCCGGCCAACCCGCTCATCACGCCGAACCCCGCCAAGGCGCCCTGGTACTTCCTCTGGCTGCAGGAGATCGTCACCGACACGACGGTCCACATCGGCTCGTTCACGATCAACGGCGCATTTCTCGGCGGCGTCCTGCTGCCGGGAGCGCTTCTCGCTCTGCTGACCCTCTGGCCCTGGCTCGACCGCAGCCCCGCCGGCGCGGCCGGCCGTCTGGTTCGCGGGCAGCCGCCGCCGGCAGAACGTCGTGTTCCTCCTGCTCGTCGCCGCCGTGCTCGCGCTGACGGTCATCGGAACGTTCCTGCGCGGCCCGTACTGGCACTTCTACTGGCCCTGGCAGCCGTGGCCCGAGCTGCCGTCGAGGATCTGACATGGAAAAGACGAACCGATTCGCCCTATCCGAAGAAGCGACCGGCCGGTCCTCGCCGATCATCGGCGTCGCTGCTCGTCGTCTCGACGGTGCTCTTCGCCTGGAGCGACCGCAAGCACGACTGGCGCTACTACCAGTACGCCTTCCGCACGCAGGTCACCGAGAAGCTCGGCGCCGAGAAGGCCGCGACGCTGCCGTCGGGCGTCCAGCAGATCTGGGTCTCCGAAATGCGGCGCGCCGACCGCTGCATCACCTGCCACCAGGCGATGCTGTGGAAGGGCTTCGAGAAGGCCGAGAACCCCTTCAGGTCGCATCCGGTGGAACCGCTCCAGACTCACCCGATCGAGAAGTACGGCTGCACGTCCTGCCACGGGGGCCAGGGCTGGGCGATCGACGCCGCGGCCGCGCACGGGCCCGTCGAGCACTGGGAAGAGCCGCTGCTGGGCTCCCAGCTCGGCGAGGCCTACACGCTCACCGCCAACAAGACGGCCCTCATGCAGATGAACTGCAACGTCTGCCACCGGTTCGACCGCGAGACCAGGGGGGCCGACGAGATCAACCTCGCGAAGAAGCTCGTCCTCGAGAAGGGTTGCCGGGCCTGCCACGTGATCAACAGCCGCGGCGGCACGATCGGGCCGGACCTGACCTGGGTCGGCGACAAGGCGCCGGAGCAGTACGAGTACGGCCGCCTCTCGGGCCAGATGAGCGCCTATGCCTGGCACGTCGCCCACTTCAAGGACCCGCGGGCCCTCGTCCCGGACTCGGTGATGCCGAATTTCCACTTCACCACGCGCGACGCCCAGGCCCTCGCGATGCTGGCCCTCTCGTGGCGCCGCGCGCCCATCCCCGCGGACTACCGGCCCGGGCTTCCGCGCACCGACCCGCAGACCCCGGAGGAAGTCGCCGAGGAGCAGCGCATGAAGACCGGGCCCGGGGCGTGGTTCGTGAAGACCGGCTGCTTCGTCTGTCATTCCATCCAGTCGCTCGGCGTCAAGAGCCCGGCGCAGATCGGGCCGGACCTCTCGACCGCGGTCGAGGACACGCAGTCGCGGTTCGGGCGCACGGTCGACGACTTCCTGCGCGAGCCGACGGGCACCATGGCCGTCGTGCTGTCTCGCCAGATCGTCCTGACGCCGCAGGAAAAGGAGATCGCCGTCCAGAAGCTCCGCGAGGCGTTCGCGGAACACCAGAAACAGAAGGCCGCGGGAGTCAAGTCCGAGGCCGGTGGTCATTGAGGAAGTGGAGTCGCGAGTGGAAATCCGGAGACGTAAGGAGAAGACGATGAGCAGGGAAAAGAAGAGCTGGATTACCTGGAGCGCGCTCGCGGCCTTCGTGGTCGCCGCCGCGCTCGCCGCCCGCTGCGCGCCGAGCGCGCCCAAGGCCGGATCGAAGAAAGGCGCCCCCGCCGGCGCCTCGGACCTCGCCGTCGCGGCGCAAAAGGTCTACGTTCCGCCCGGGGACCTCGACGAGTACTACATGTTCGCCTCGGGCGGCCACTCGGGCCAGGTCTACGTCTACGGGCTGCCCTCGATGCGGCACATCTCGACGATCCCGGTCTACACGCCCTACCCCGCCACGGGCTACGGATTCGACGACGAGTCCAAGGCCATGCTCGGCGGCCTGACCTGGGGCGACGTCCACCATCCGTCGCTGTCCGAGACCGGCGGCGAGTACGACGGCCGCTGGCTCTTCGTCAACGACATGAACGGGCGGGTCGCCCGGATCGACCTGCGCGACTTCAAGACCAAGCAGATCTTCGGCCCCATGCCGAACGTCTCCGGCAACCACGGCTCGGCCTTCGTCACCCCCAACACCGAGTACTCGGTCCTCGCCTCGCGGTTCTCGATCCCGATCCCCAAGGGCACGGTCGCTCCGATCGACAGGTACGCCACGGACTACAAGGGCGTGATCGCCGCCGTGAGAATCGATCCGAAGTCGGGCGAGATGACGCAGGGCTTCCAGATCCTGATGCCTCCCTTCGACTACGACCTCGGCGACGCGGGCAAGGCCGCTTCGGACGGATGGCTGTTCTTCACGGCGTACAACGCGGAGCGGGCGACCGGCAAGCTCGAGGTCACCGCCTCGCAGCGCGACCGGGACTACATCGCCGCCGTCGACTGGAAGGTCGCCGAGAAGGCGATCGGCGAGGGCAAGGGCGACATGATCGGCGGAGTCAAGGTCCTCGACCCCAGGAAGGTCCCCGGCCTCGTCTATCTGCTTCCCTGCGGGAAGTCGCCCCACGGCGTCGACGTGTCGCCCGACGGCAAGTACATCATCGGCTCCGGCAAGCTCCAGGGTGTGACGACCGCCTTCAACTGGGAGAAGATCCAGACCGCCATCCGCAACAAGGACTTCACCGGAGACGAAGACGGCATCCCGGTCCTGAAGTACGAGTCCATCAAGGACGCCGAGGTCGCGGTCGGCCTCGGCCCGCTCCACACGCAGTTCGGCCCGAACGGCGAGTGCTACACCTCGCTCTTCGTCGACAGCGCCATCGCGAAGTGGAAGCTCGGCACCTGGGAGGTCATCGACAAGGTCCCCATGTCCTACTCGATCGGCCACCTGACGGCGGCCGAAGGCGACACGGTCTCCCCCGACGGCAAGTACCTCGTCGGCCTCAACAAGCTCTCGCACGGCCGTCACCTCTCGGTCGGCCCCTCGCAGCCCGAGTCGTCGCAGCTCGTCGACATCTCCGAAGAAAAGATGAAGATCCTCTACGACGCCTTCACGGAGCCGGAGCCGCACTACGCCCAGATCATCAAGGCCGACAAGGTCAAGCCCATCGAGGTCTATCCCGAAGGACGAGAACAAGAACCCCCTCGCGATCTGGGACCTCAAGGACGCCGGCGTGACGCGCAAGGGCAACGAGGTCCTCGCCAAGGTCATCCTCGTCCGCTCCACGATCTCGCCGACGGCGATCGAGGTCGAGCAGGGCGACACCGTCAAGGTGGCCCTGACCAACATCGAGCAGACGACCGACGAGCTCCACGGGTTCGGCCTGCTCGACTACAACATCAACATCGTCGTGGACCCCGGCGAGACGAAGATCGTCACGTTCAAGGCGGACAAGCCGGGCGTGTTCCCGTACTACTGCACCAACTTCTGCTCGGCGCTTCACCAGGAGATGCAGGGCTATCTGATCGTCAAGCCGAAGAAGGGCTGAGTCCACTCGAGACCCGGGTGGCGGCTCGCGCCGCCGCCCGGTCTTCCTCACAGGAGTTCCCCATGAAGGTCATCCTCGAAAGGAGCAACCGGGCGCTCGAGCTCCCGCTGGACATGCTCCCGCGGCTGCTGCTTCTGGTGGCCGCGCTGCTTCTGGTTCCGACCTACCTGATGCCCCTCTGGAAGCTGACCATGTTCGCCCCGCAGTATCCGGAGGGGCTGCAACCTGGACATCCACAGCTACAAGCTCGAGGGCGGCAACGGCGGCCAGGACGTCAAGGAGATCAACATCCTCAACCACTACATCGGGATGAAGAGACCTGACGACCGAGGACTTCACCGAGTTCAAGTGGATGCCGTTCATCATCGGCATGCTCGGGCTTCTCTTTCTGCGCGCTCTCGTCCACGGCACGCATCGGCGACCTGGTCGACGTGGCCGTGCTGTACATCTACTTCGGCCTCTTCTCCCTCTGGTCGTTCGGCTACAAGCTCTACTCCTACGGCCACAACCTCGCGCCGACCGCATCCGTCAAGGTCGATCCGTTCATGCCTCCGCTCTTCGGCCACAAGAAGCTCGCCAACTTCGAGGTGTACTCGTACCCGGCCGCCGCCTCCTACGCCCTGGCGGCCGTCGGCGTGGTCCTGCTCGCCGCCCTCGTGCTCGCCTGGCGCGAGGCGCCGCCGCGAGGAGAGCGAGGAAGCCCGGTCGGCCGGATGATCCTCCCCGCCGTCGCCCTGCTGCTCGCCCTCGCCGGCGACGAGATGGCGTCCGTCGCCGCGGCGAAGCTCGAAGGACGGCCGTCCGCCGGCGACGCTCTCGCCGCTCCAGGCGCGGAGTCGACGCCGCTCCCGAGGGCTCGGTCGTCGACGTCGGCCCCGGGGCCTATCGGGGCGACCTCTACCTCGACCGCCGCGTGACGCTCACCGGCCGCGGCCGGCCCGCGGCTCCAGGGCTCCGGCACGGGCAGCGTCGTCCGCATCCGCGCCGCCGGCGTCGTTCTCGAGGGCTTCGACATCGACGGCGGCGGCGGCGGCGATCTCGGCCGCGACTCCTCCGGCATCCACGTCGCCGCGAGGAACGTCACGATCCGGAACTGCCGCGTCTCGAACGCCCTCTTCGGCGTGTACCTGCGCGAGGCCGACGGCTCGGCGTCGAGCGCACGTCGATCCGCGGGATCCCGGGCAAGGACCCGGGCGAGAAGGGATCCGGCATCCACGTCTGGAACACGAACGGCTTCCGCCTGACCGACAACACGATCGACGACGTGCGCGACGGCTTCTACATCCAGTCCTCCTCCCACGGCGTCATCCGCGGCAACACGGCGCGCGACCTGCGCTACGGCCTGCACTACATGTTCACGGACGACAACCTCTTCGAGGACAACACGTTCGAGAACGGCGCCGCCGGGACGGCGATCATGTACTCGAAGCGCATCGTGTTCCGGCGTAACCGCTTCCTGCACAACCGGGGCTTCGCGTCGGTCGGCCTGCTCTTCAAGGCCTGCGAGGACGTCACGGCCGAGTCGAACCTGATCGCCGACAACGCGCGCGGGATCTTCCTCGAAGGCTCCTACCGCAATGCGTCTTCCGCAACAACGTGATCGCCGAGTCCGACGTGGCGGTCGTGCTGTACGACTCGTGCGGCGACAATCGGTTCGTCGGGCAATCTCTTTCTCGCCAACATGACGCCGCTGACCCTCGTCGGCCGGCGCACCGACACCGACTTCGACGGCAACTACTGGTCGGGCAACGGCGAGCCCGATCTCGACGGCGACGGCCGCAGCGACCGCCCCTACCGCCTCTCGTCGGTCTTCGACCACTTTCGCGGGAACCTGACGGCGGCGGACCTCTTCACGGAGAGCCTGGCCGCCTCGGCGCTCTCCGCGGCCGAGCAGGCCTTCCCCGTCCTCGAGGCGGTCGCCGTCGAGGACCGTTCGCCGCTGGCGCGCCCGCCGGCGCTGCCCGACGTTCCGCGGCCGCCGATGCCCGCCCGCGGCCGGAGCGCCGGGGCCCTGGCGGCCTGCGCCGCGGCGGTCGCGCTGGGCTTCGCCGTCATCTGGAGCGGCCGGCGATGATCCGCTTCCGCGCCTTCACGAAGACGTTCGGACGCCACCGCGCCGTCGACGGGCTGACTTTCGACGTCGAGGCCGGCGAAGCCGTCGCGCTGCTCGGACCCAACGGCTCGGGCAAGACGACCACGCTCAAGGCCGCGGCCGGGCTCATCCGCCCGTCCTCCGGCGAGGTCCTGGTCGGCGAGCCCGGGCGCTGCCCGCAGGAGCCCGCGGCGCGCCGCGCGATCTCCTACCTCCCCCAGAAGGTCACCTTCCCCGAGGCCGTCACCGGGCGCGAGATCGTCGAGTTCTACCGGCGCCTGCGCGGACGTCGATCCCGCGCGGGTCGACGAGGTCTTCCGCTTCGCGTCCCTGAACGGCGCGTCGGGCCGGGCCATCTCGACCTACTCGGGCGGCATGCTCCAGCGGCTCGGCCTCGCCGTGGCGGTCCTTCCCGAATGCCCCCGTCCTGCTCCTCGACGAGCCGACGGCGGCCCTCGATCCGGACGGTCTCTGCGCCTTCTACGGCCTCGTCGAGCGACGGCGCCGCGAAGGGCACACGCTCCTCTTCACCTCCCACCAGCTCGGCGACGTCGAGCGTCTCGCCGATCGGTTCGTCCTCCTGGTGGAGGGGCGCCTGGCCGCCTCCCTGACGCAGCGGGAGCTCGCCGACCGACTCTCGCAGCGTGGCGTCCTGCGGCTGCGCCTCGATCGGCGCGTCCCGGGCCTGCTCGAGAAGCTGCGCGGCGATCTCGCCCTCGGCCACCTGGGCCGCCGACGAGCTCGTCGTCCCCGGGCCGGCCGCCGACCGGCCCCGGGCGCTCGACATCGTGCGCGCCTCGGGCGGCCAGATCCTGGGCCTGACCGCCGAGGAGGGCCGGCTCGACCTCCTCTACCGCGAGCTCGTGCGGGGCCAGCCGTGACGGGCCGATCGGTGCTTTCCGCTCTCGCGGCCGCGCTGCTCCTGTCGTGCGCTTCCGGCGACGCCCCGCCGGCCGACCTCGACACGCGAAACGACGCCTGCGCGCTTCTGCCGGATGCCGGTATCGAATCCGCGCCTGGCGGCACAGCTCGCCGCACCCGGCGAGGAGGCGCTCTTCTTCGACGACATCGGCTGCCTGCGGGACTACCTCGCCAGCCGCGCTCCCGAAGCGTCGGCCGTCGCGTACGTCGCCGATCACCGCACGGGAGACTGGGTTCGTGCGGCGCGGGCCGCGTACGACCTTTGCCCCTCGATCGAGACCCCGATGGGCTCCCACCTGCTGGCCCACGCCGACGCTTCCTCGCGCGGGGCGGACGCCGGCCATGAAAGACTGTACGGCGAAGTCGGCACGAGAGGTCTTCGGAACGGAGCCTCCCGACGGCCGCAAGAGAGGCGGTTGAGAATGGAAACGAAAATCCCGCAGTCGATCCAGATGGAGCACGAGGAGCTCCACGAACAGCTCGCCCGGGCGATGAAGGCCGGCGGCAAGACGGGCGACGCGGCCCGCTCGGTCATGAAGGTCCTTCAGCCGCACATGGCCCGCGAAGAAGAGCTCGTGGCGCCCTGCCTCGCCCTCCTCCGGCCCGCCGCGGACGGCACGCTGACCCGGGAGATGGCCGAGATGCTCTCGCGGGTCGCGCCGCTGAAGGACGAGCTGCCGCGAATGCTCGACGAGCACGCGCGAATCGTCGAGGCGCTTCGCGATCTCATCCGGGCCGCGACCGAGGAGAACCTGCCCGGCTTCGCGAAGCTCGCCCAGATGATGGTGGCCCACGCGCAGGAAGAAGAGGAGATCCTCTACCCCGCCGCCATCCTCGTGGCCGAAACGCTGAAGGCGAGGTTCGGCACCTCATGACCGCTCCCGGGCCCGGCGTCGGTGGTCTCGGCTCTGCGCGCACCAGGAGCTCGTGCTGGCGATGCGGTCCCGGTGGACGCAGATCTTCGCGGCCGTCTTCGCGGCGCTGTCGCTCGCGGTCGCCGGGTCCGGCTACGTCCTCTCGGGCGGCGCCGGAATGCAGGACTTCGCCAGAACCGCCGCCTCCCTCGTCCAGCTCGTTCTCCTGCTGACGCCCCTGACCTCGCTCGTCATCGGCGTCCTCGCGCTCGCTCCCGGAAAGGGGCTCGGCGGAGCTGCTCTTTTCCCAGCCGGTCTCGAGGCGCGCGATCCTCCTCGGCCGCCTGCTGGGGCTCTTCGCCGCGCTCGGCGCCGCGCAGGCGATCGGCCTCGGCGGCGCGGGGCTCGTCGTCTTCTCGCGCGCCGGCGGAGAGGGGATCGCGGGCTACGGGATCCTCTTCCTGGGGGCGCTCGTCCTGACGGCGATCTTCCTCGGCATCGCCGCCCTGCTCGTCTCCGGCGGCGTCGGCCGCCGGGCCCGGTCCCTCGCCCTCGCCCTCATCGTCTGGTTCGGAGCGGTCGTTCTCTTCGACGTCGCGGCCCTCGGCGTCGCGTCGCTCCTCGGCTCGAAGGCCGCCTCCCGCGTCCTGATCGGCGCGGTCCTCGTCAACCCCGTCGACGCCTTCCGGACCGGCGCGCTGCTGGCGATCCAGGGCACGACCGCCTTCGGAGGGGCCTCGCTCGCCCTGCTGCGTTTCACGCGCGGGCCCGCCGGAGCCGCGGTCGCTGCTCGGCCTGTCCGGCGTGCTGTGGCTGGTGCTCCCCGCGGCCCTGGCGGCGCGGCGCCTCGAACGCGCCGACCTCTAGAGAGGCTAGACCCGCTCTTCCCGCCGCGTCGCGTAGAGGATCTGGCCCGCGAGCAGGAGAAGCCCGAGGTCGCGCAGGATGACGACCTTCATGTCGATGAGCCGCTCGGCGTCCGTCTTCTGGACCTTGGAGAGGCCGAAGCAGCCGCAGTCGACCGGCCTTGCCGCGAACGAGGTTGATCCCCAGCGCGACGATGAAGACCAGGAGCAGGATCCCGAGGATGCGCGTCGACGGTGCGCTTCGCGATCCCGAAGAAGAGCGCCAGCCCCGTCACGACCTCGAGCCACGGCAGCACCAGGGCCATCGCGTTGACCGCCACGCCGGGCACGATGCCGTAGTTGTGGATCTCGTGGGCGAAGCCCGGCGGGTCGGCGATCTTGGCGAAGCCGGCGACGACGAAGAACGCGGCCAGGACGAACTGGACGCGGATCGTCAGCCAGGGCGAGGCGAGACCGCCGCTCAAGGCTCCGCTCCCTTCGTCACCGGGAGGCCGCGGTTGACCCAGTCCGGGTAGCCGTCCTTGTAGACGAGGACGTTGTCGAAGCCCACGAGGTAGAGCTTCTCCGAGAGCATGTGCGAGTCCTCGCAGTTGCCCCCGCTGCAGTAGACGACGATCGGCGCGCTCTGGTCCGTGCCCTCCGCGAAGAAGGCCTTGACCTTGTCGTCGATGTCCGCCTCCCAGACGGAGAAGGGCCGCGCCCCGGCGATGTGGCCGTCCCGGTAGACGCTCGTGCGCCGGGCGTCGAGAAAGGGCACGGTCTTGCGGGCGTACAGCTCGGCCGCGGCGTCCCCGGAAATCTCCACCCACGCCTTGTCCGGGTGCGGCGGGAAGGCCGTCCCGGAGGCCGGCACGCCGATCGCGGGCGAGGGGGCCGTCGACGGGGCGGGCGTGGGCTTCGCCGCCGCCGCGGCGCCGGCGGCCTGGTAGGAGCCGATCCACTTGAGCTTGCGCTCGGGGCCGGCGACCGCGTTGGCGATCGCCGCGGCGACGAACGCCAGGGCGACGAACGCCACCGCTTCGATCCAGAACGGGCGCCGGCTTCTCATCCTCCCGGCATCTTAGCCGAGACCGCGCGCCGCCCGCTACGAACCGTAGCGCTGGATCCGCCGCACCAGGCCGTCCGCGCCCTCGGCGCCGAGCAGCGTCGTCGACGGCGGGATAGAGGACCTGCTCCTCCTTGACGTTGTGCTCTCCGAGAACCGCGTGGAAGCGCGCGCGCAGCGGCGCGACCGGCGCGGCCGCGTCGCCGATCCCGAGCTCGATCTCCTCGAGCAGCCGAGGATCTCCCGGTGCTCGGCCCGCATCACGGCCGTGGGCCCGACCGTCGGGGGCATGCCCGCTGTCGGCCTCGAACGCCGGAAAGAGCAGGTCCTCCTCGAAGCCGATGTGGCGGCGCAATCCGAAGGCGAACTCCGCGTAGAGGTCGAAGGCGGACGGCGAGATCGCCCGCCGCCCGCGCCCGGAAGGCGGCCTCCTCGAGAGCATCGAGGCGGTCGTGGTCCCACGACAGCGCCTCGTTGACCCCGCGGGCCGCGGCCCGCGCGGCGTCGCGCCGCGCGATCTCGATGCGCCAGGCCGGCGGCCCCGACTGCAGGGGCGACCACTCGAATGCCCCCGGCCGCTCGGCCTGCAGCCGGCGAAGCGTCTCGCCGCCCGAATCGCCGCTCGTCAGCACGAACCTCTCCGCGGGTCCGAGCGTGTCGAACCACGCGAGCGCCTCCGCAGCGGCATCCTCGGCCGAGCGGCCGCGGACGTCGAGCGAGCGCTCGGCCGTCACCAGGTGAGTCATGAAGCCTCCCTCCGGAGCGGCCCGCCGCCCCGACGAAGGACAGGATCGCAGGGCCGGCGTCGCGGGCCTATGATCGGGATCATCCCGGCGGACCTGATGCGTTTGCATCTCGCCGGGCGGCGGAGGGCTGCCCGAGGCTAACCCCAGTGACCCCCACCGATCCGGTACATTCCGGACGCGCGTCTGGATGCGCTCGAGGCCAGGATCCGGCGCCTCGAGGAGGCCGTGCTCCGCTCCGAGGCGCTGCCCGTCGCCTCCGCGGAACCTCTCGCGTACGAGGAGGAGGCGGGCGAGCCGCTGCGGATCGTTCCGGCCGTCCCGGCGCCTGTCTTCCTCGACATCCTGGCGCAGGTCGGCTGGAGCGTCCTGACGCTCGCCGGCGCCTTCCTGATCCGCGCGCTGACCGACCGTGGCGCCGTGGCGACGACGCCGGGCGTCGCCTTCGGTCTCGCCTACGCGCTCGTCATCATGGTGCTCGCCGATCGCGCCGCCGCGCGGGGCAATCGGCTGACCGCCGCGTTTCTGGGCTCGACGGCCGCATTCATCGCCAACGCGATCGTTGCCGAGACGACCACGCGTTTCGCCATTTTCTCTCCCGCCGCCGGCCTCGCGATTCTCGCCGTCGCGACCGCGATCGTTCTGGCCGTGGGGCGCCGCCACGACCTTCCCGCCCTCGACTGGACGGCGACGCTCGCGGCCTGTGCGACCGGGGTGTTCGTCGCCGTGATGGCCGGCGTCCCGGCGCTCTCCGGCCTCCTTCTCCTGGCGCTCGCGGCCGCGACGTCCTGGTTCGGCGTCAGTCGCTGGAGCTGGAGGATGCTCGGCTGGCTCCCCACGTTCTGCGCCGCCGCCCTCTCGATCTGGGCGACCGCCGAGGCTCTGGCTGCCCCCGCGGCCACGGCCGCGGGCGGCGCCCCCCTCGCCATGCTCCTGGCGATGGGCCTCGCGATCCTCTGGCCGGGAAGCGTTCTCCTGCACGTCCTTTCGCAGCGCGTGCACATCGGAGGCCTCGCGATCGTCCAGACGCTGATCGCCCTCTCCGTGGGTTTCGGCGGGGCCCTGCGGCTTGCGGGCCTTGCTCGGTGCGAGGGTGGCGACGACGCTGGCGGCGGCCGCCCTGGCGAGCGGGGCCGCGAGCTACCTCTTCGCCTTCCTGCGCGAGCGCGCCCCCGAAGTCCGCTCCAGCCGCATCTACTTCGCCTGGCTCGGCCTCGCGCTGACGGTGATCGGAAGCGCCGTTCTTCTGCCGGCGCCGGCGCCGGCCCTGCTCTGGGCGTTCCTCTGCGTCGCGGCCGTCGTCCTCGGCCGGACGTTCGAGCCGGCGATTCTCCAGCCGCAGGGAACCGTCTTCGCCCTCGCCGCGGCCATCGCCTCGGGCCTGCTCGGGGCCGAGATGCGGGCCTTCACGGGCGAGCACGCCCGCCTCGCGCTGCCCTCCCCGGCCGCGCTCGTCACTCTCGGGGCGATCACCGTCGCCGCCGTGCTCCTGCTCGTCGAGCGGCCGGCCGCCGGGTCCTTCCCCGCCCTCGTGGCCACACTCCTGTGCGCGGTCGGGATCGGGGGCATCGCCGTGGTGGTTCTCGACCGGCCGGCCGAGGCGCTCCTGGCCGCGCCGCTGCCCGCCCTGCGGACCGTGATCATCTCCCTCTCGGCGTACATCCTCGCCCGGCGCTGGCGCTCGACGCGGCGAACGGAGCTCCGCACGCTGGCGTACTTCGCGCTCGTCGCGGGCGGCCTCAAGCTGCTCTTCGAAGATCTTCCGGGCGGAACGCCGATGACGCTCTTCGTCGCCTTCGTCTTCTACGGAGGAGCGCTCCTGCTGATTCCGCGGCTCATGCGCTCCGCCGCGCGGGCGCCGGTCTCACGCGGCCTGAGACGGAGCCCGCTCAGCCCGCTTCGGTCCCGAGCCGGCGCTCGAGAACGAACCGCGGCGCCGGCGCGAATCCCTGCGTGCCCGAGGAACCGGCCGAGGTCGTGCTCGTCCCAGGCGACCTCGGTGCGCAGCCGCTCGATCCCGAGCGCCCGCAGGTTGCGCGTCAGGTCGTCGATGAGCGCCGTGCCGACGCCGCGCCGCGCGTAGCCGGGATCCACCAGGATCGTGTCGAGGACGGCGATCGGCTCGGGCTGACCGAACTCGCCGTAGTGGAGCGAGCCGAGCACCGCGCCCGACGAGGAAGCCCTCCATCTCGCAGCCCAGCGAGATCTTCACGTCCGAGTCCGCCAGCGCGCGCCTGAGCTTGCCCTCGTACCAGGCCGTGCGGTTGCGGCCGGTGAGCGCGTGGTCCATGCGGACCAGCCGCGGCAGGTCCTCGAGCGTGAGCGTGCGGATCTTCAGATCGTCGCGTTCGCCGTCCATGCGGCCCCCTCCATGCCGACCCTCTGCCGGCGGAATGCTCCCCAGATCGCCGCCCCGATGGCGCCGGCGTAGGCCGACATCGGATGGCGCACGAGCTCGAGCGGCGCCGCCCCCCGCGCCGCTCCCTGCGCGAGCGCGTCCGGAGCGCGGCCGCGAGCCCGTCGTCGGCGGCCAGGCCACCGCTCAGAAAGACGGTCCCCTCCACGCCGAGCGAATGGAGCAGCCGCGCGAAGCGCCCCGCCATGCTGTCGTGGATCCCGCGCAGGATGTTGGCGGCCCCGAGGCCCCGCGAGACCATGTTGATGACGTCGGTCTCGGCGAGCACGGCGCAGATCGAGCTGACGGCCTCGGGCTTCTCCGCCGTCAGCGAGAGGGCGCCGATGTCCGACTGCGCGACGCCGAGATAGCGGCGCGATGTTCTCGAGAAACTGCCCGGAGCCGGAGGCGCACTGGCTCGTCATCTTGTAGCCGAGCACCTTGCCCCGCGCGTCCATCGCGACCGCCCGCGCGTGGAGGGCGCCGATGTCGAGCACCGCCCGCGCCCGCGGCTCGAGGAAGAGCGCGCCGCGGGCGTGCGTCGTCATGCCGTAGAAGTGGCCGGTCGCGATCGGCGTCGTCCTCGCCCTCGCCGGTCGAGGCGACGTAGTCGAGCTCGCGTGACGCCCGCCGCCGCCACCGCCGCGTCGAAGGCCTCCTCGACCACCTCGGCGACGTTGCGCCGGCGCACCCGCGCGACGGCGTGGCCGAGCACCCGGTCCTCGCCCTCGCCGACCCGCATGATCGCCGCCTTCACGGCGCTCGAGCCGACGTCGATCCCGGCCGTGACGCTCATGCCGCCGCCCCGCGAAGCGGCGAAGTGCGCGGCGCCGAGCGCCCCCGTGTAGATGCTGTCGGCGGAGATGTTGATCCGCCGCTCGCCGTAGTTCTCGGTGACCAGTCCCGTGAGGGCCTGCACGGCGGCCGGGTTGCGCGCGACGCCGCCCGTGAACGTGAACTCGTCCTCGATGCCGCCCGAGCGCGCGAGCAGGCTCATCGCCCGCAGGATCACGGCGCGGTGGAGGCCGGCGAGGATGTCCTCGCGCTTCTCGCCGAGCGAGAGCCGCTCCCGCAGCTCCGCCCCCGCGAAGACCGTGCAGGTCGAGCTGATCCGGACCGGGCCGGCGGCTCTCGAGGGCCAGGGGCCCGAGCTCGTGCAGCCCCATGTTCATCTCGTCGGCGATGTACCCGAGGTACCGGCCGCAGCCCGGCGGCGCAGCGGTCGTTCATCTGGAAGCTCGTCACGATCCCGGCCCCGTCCACCTGGATGGCCTTGGTGTCCTGCCCGCCGATGTCGAGCACCGTCCGCGTGCCCGGGAAGAGGACGTGCGCGCCCGAGGCCGTGGCAGAGGATCTCGGACCGGATCTGCTCCTTGGGGAACGGGCAGCCGCGCGCGGCCGTAGCCGGTGCCGACCGTCGCCGCGACCGCGAGCTCCGCCGTCACGGCCGCCTCGACGGCGGCGCGCACCGCCCGGAGCCTCGCCCACGCGCTCGACGCGCCTTGCCGATGTGCTCGCGGAAGCCGAGCTCGAGCGGCTCGTTCTCGACGCGCACGATGCACTTGTCGTAGAGCCCGACCAGGAGCGTCGAACGTGACGCCCGCGCCGCTCTCCCGCGCCGCCTCCTCGGCGAGAGCCGCGCGTAGGCCGAGCCGGCCGCGTCGCGGAAGAAGTCCGAGCGCTCGGAGGGATTCGCCTCGGCGAAGCGCTGCTCCTCCTCGGCGCGCGAGCCGCTCGAAGATCTGCCCACGGCGGCCCGCAGCGCTCGCGTCGCGCCGCGCCGGGGCACGCCCTTCTCGATCTCCTCCTCGATCCGCGCGCGCAGGCTCGCGAGCTGCACGAGCATCTGCTCGAGGCGGAAGGCGCGCAGCAGGCGCGTGCAGCGTCCCGGGCCCGGCCGCCTGCTCGACCTCGCGCTGCAGGAGCCGGAAGCGCGCGCTGACGAAGGCCTCGGTCCGCGCGAGCTCCGCCGCGAGGTCGTAGTTCGAGCGGGAGTTCGTGATGCCCGCGCCCGAGCACCTCGCCCGCGCTCGTCGAGGACGACCGCCTTGGTCGTCGTCGAGCCGAGGTCGATCCCGACGAAGACCTTCACGCCCCGGCCCCCGCCGCCGCGCCGGCCCGGCGGGCGTCGAGCATCTGGAAGTAGCTCTCCATCCGGTTCTTCAGGTTGGCGGCCGAGAAGTACCGGGGGTCCACGAGGTCCGACTCGATGAACGCCCCGGGCAGCCCCGTGCGGCGCTCCACCTCCCGCAGGATCGTCAGCTGCCCGGCCGAAAAGGAGTTGCAGGACTTGACGGAGTGGATGAGGAACCCGTCCGCGCCGTACTCCTCGGCGTACTTCGCGAGCATGTCGACGCGCGACGGCAGGTTGCGGTTCGTGTAGCAGCCGCTGCAGTAGTCGGCGAGCGTGCCGAGCGGATCGGACGGATCGTGGCGGAAGCCGAAGTCGTAGGTCCCGCCCACCTTCGAGTAGGTGGACGCCACCACGACCGCGCCCTCGTCCGCGAAGAGCTTCCAGAACTCGCGGAAGTGCGTCCAGTTGGGAGGCCCCTCGACGACGAGGCGGTGCTTCTGGCGGTCGAGGCGTCCGGACGGAGTCGACGGGCCCTCGCCGCGGGCGGCGCGCTCCTCGACCTCCTGGCGGAGCGTCCGGTAGTACGCGCCGCCCTCCTCGGTCCCGCGGAACGCCGAGAAGATGGGCCCGACGTAGTAGACGGCGCCGAAGTAGGCGTCGATCGGGCTCGGCGTCTTCTTCGCGGACTCGAGCACGGCGACCAGGTCGTCCTCCGCGGCGGCGCTGCGGGTCAGGTTCTCGCGCAGGCGGTCCTCGTCGTAGCGGCGGCCGCGTGGCCTTCTCGAGGGCCGGGACGAGGCTCTCGCGGATCTGGCGCGCCACGTAGGTCGCGCATCGCGGGCGACTGCGTCCCGTCGCCCTGGTAGGGCACCTGGAGGAAGACGGTCGGGCAGTCGTAAGCCTCGCGCAGGAGCTCGAACCACTTCATGAACGTGTAGCAGCCCGTGTAGGACAGGAGCAGCAGGTCCGGCTTCGGCAGGCGCGTTCCCGTCGGGCTGATGTTGCCGGCCTTCAGCATCCCGACGTCGCACTTCACGTAGGAGCAGACGTCCTCGGAGTGACCGGCCTTCTCCGCCGCCGCGATGTAGCCCTGGCTCTTTCCGCGCATGGCCGACTGCAGGGCGTTGATCTCGGGCAGGACCGGCAGCGCGTCGAAGGAGCGGATGAGCTCCGTCAGGTTCCCCGGCACGAAGGTGTAGACGACGGGCTCGCCCGTCTCGGGCGCCGCCTCCAGGCGGCGGTAGTGCTCCGCCAGCATCTCCTTCTGGAGCACCATCGAGCGGTCCTTGTCGGTCTCCGACATCAGGCGCCTCCCCAGAGCTTGATCGCGTCGGCGAAGGTGCCGGCCTGCTCGCGGAACTGCTGGAACTGCCCGGTGTTCTCGGCGAACTGGAACGCGATGCACGGGATCCCGGCGGCTCTCGGCGCCCGCGCGCAGCATCGGCCGGTCGAGCAGCGCCGGATCGCAGAAGCTCGCCGACGCGAAGATGACGCCGTCGGCCCGCGCGGCCGCCACTCGGTCGGAGAGGAGCCGCCGCTTTCCGTCAGGGTCGGGCTCGTAGAGCGTGGAGTTGCGGACCGAGTGCCGCACGAAGGCCTGCGGCGAGATTCTCGCAGCGGGTCGCCCTCGAGCGACACGTCCTCGTCGATCATCCGGTTGCCGAGGACGAAGTCGTCGTCCACGATGAAGCAGCCCGCGCGCTCGATCGTCTTGACGAGGCCGAGCGGCGGCTGCTCGCAGAAGGCGCCGACGACGACGACCCGGGCGCGGTCCCGCACCCGGCCGGGCTCCGCCTCGACGGCGGCGAGATACGCGCGCACCCGGTCGACGAAGTCCTCGAGCGGCACGAGCTCGCCCGCGCGCATCAGCAGGTACAGCTCCTCGGTCGGCACGTTCCAGGGCGCGTCCCGCCGCGCCTGGTAGAGGCTCCGGATGAGGGCGCGGCCGGCGTTGCAGGCGTCGATCGACTCGCGCAGGGTCTCCGGCGGTCGCGGGGGCCGCCGCTCACCTGCGCCGAGGTCGCGGCGCGAGCACGGCGAGCTCCTCGCGCCAGAACTCCGCCGGCGATCGGCGGGCTCGCCTCCCTGCGGCAGATCGAGGTAGCGCACGTAGAGGCTCCGGATAGAGCAGCTTCCAGACCCCCGAGAGGTTGCGGATGACGTCGCAGGTGGCCGGGAAGAGGACGGCCGACAGAAAGTCGAGGCGCCCGGACTGCGCCAGCTCCACGACGGAGCGCGGCAGGTGGCAGATGTAGGACTGGTAGAAGGCGTCCCCGCGGATGATCTCGAGACGGTCGCCGCCCCCGTGGATGCCGACCGGGAGCATGCCGGCCGCCCGCACGAGCTCGCGCGGGGCGTACACCGGCAGATATCCCGCGGCCTTCCGGCCCGGCCGCTCCGCGATCCAGCCGCGCGCCGCGGAGAACTCCAGGTCCTCGCAGACGTCGGCCGCCCAGTCGACGATCTCGGCCCGTTTCACGTGTGCGACCAGACCGGCGGCCGGCGCTCGAGGAACGCGGTCAGCCCCTCGACGGGGTCGCGGTGGGACATGAGTTCGTTCAGGTACTGCGCCTCGAGAACCGGCAGGTCGTCGTCGAGCGAGGCCGCGAGCAGCCGCCGCGACGCCCGCCAGGCCGCCCGCACGGCCACGGCCGACTTGTCGGCCAGGCGCTCCCCGTACCAGCGCTGCAGGGCCGCCTCCGCGTCGTGGTTGCAGCCGTCGATGAGGCCCCAGGCCGCCGCGCCCTGCGCGTCGAACGTGTCGCCCGAGACGATGAGCTGCGTGGCCTTCGCCCCCGTCACGCGCCAGGGCAGCACGATCGCGGCGACCGGCGGAAAGACGCCCAGGCGCGTCTCCGGCACGCCGAAGCGCGCGGACGCCTCGCCGAAGACCATTCCGCACCAAAGGGCGAGCTCGAACGCGCCTCCGAGGCACTGCCCGCGCACGACCGCCGCCGTGGGCGTGCCGAGGCCCTCGAGGTCGCGGAAGAGGCCGTGGAAGGCGGGCAGGAGCTCGCCGACCTGGTCCGGCATGTGCTCCTGCACCGAGGCGCCGAAGCTGAAGTGGTCGCCCGCGCCCTTCGAAGACGAGGAGCTTGAGCGGTCCGGGGTCCTTCGCGAGCTCGACGAGGCGCGCGCGGATGGCGGCGATCATCTCCCGGTCGAGGACGTTCGCCTTCGGCCGGTCGAGCACGATCCGCTGGATCTCGCCCTCGCGCTCCGCTCCGCAGCGGATGGGCGACGTGGCCACGGCTTCCGTCATGAAACCTCCTCGGCGTCCGGGAACGAGGACGACCCGACGTTCGACCCGGCGCGCCCGAACGTCTTCCAGCACTTCGGCAATCTTCGAAAGCGGGCGGAATTCCGCGTGCGACGCGACCTCGATCCTTCCCGCGAGCACCTTTTCCAGGATCTCGGGGTAGAGCTCGGGCGCGCAGCCCCAGTTTCCGAGGGCCCGGGCGTCGAAGGCCATGAGGTTCGAGAGCCGCAACGAGACGGTCTCGAGCGTGAAGCCGACGACCATGAGCGTCGCGCCGTGGACGAGCAGGCCGAAGGCCGTCTGCTGCCCCGACGGGCGTGCCCGAGCACTCGAGGATCGGTCCAGCCCGTCGCGGGCGCGCCGCGCTCGCGGCGCGAAGGAGGCGATCCGGCCGCGCAGCTCCTTGCCCGAGATCTCGCGCGGGTCGAGCGCGAGGCCGACGCCGATCTTCGAAGCGGCTTCCCGCCGGCGCGCGTCGACGTCCAGACCGACCACCGCCGCGCCGCGCTCGGCGGCGACCTCCGCGGCGAACGTGCCCACGCCGCCGAGTCCCACGACCACGGCCAGCTCGCCCGAGCGAAGGCCCGACCGCTCGACGGCCTGGTAAGCCGTCGAGACGGCGTCGGCCACGACCGCGAGGTGCCGCAGCGTGAGGCCGGGCAGCGCTCCCGAGCGGCGCGTCGGGGTCCGGGCCCGCGCCCGGCACCGGGCAGAGGAAGCGCCCCGGAAGCACGACGTGGGTCGCGAAGCCGCCGTCGCGATCGTTGCCCGGCATGATCTGCGCGGTGCAGATGGTCGGCCGGCCCGCGCGGCACAGCGCGCACTCGCCGCACGGCAGGACCGCCGGAACGACGACCGCCCGGCCGACGAGCGCCCGGTGGCGGCTCCCGGCGTCCTCGACGTATCCGCTGATCTCGTGGCCGAGGATCAAGGGCAGCGGATGGCGGGTCCGCACGCCGTCGTGCAGGAAGCCGAGGTCCGTGTGACACACCCCGCACCCGGCCACGCGGATGAGAACGTCCTCCGGCTCGAGAGCGGCGACTTCGCGGCGCGCGGGCGCGAGAGCGCCGCCGGACGTCGCGAGCTCGAAACCCCGGATCGTCGTCACGCTCACGCCCCCAGCGCCTGTCCGCCGTCGACCGCCAGGGCCTGGCCCGTGATGTGCGCCGCGCCGGGGCCGGCGAGAAACGCGACGGCCTCGGCGATGTCCTCCGGCCGGGCCGCCCGGCCGAGCGGAGTCTCGGCGAGCGCCTTCTTCCGGACCTCCGCCGACAGCCCCGCCGTCATCGGCGTGTCGGTGAAGCCCGGCTCCACGACGTTGACCGTGACGCCGCTTCGCGGCGAGCTCCCGGGCGGCCGAGCGCGCGAGGCCGAGGAGGCCCGCCTTGGCCGCGGCGTAGTTGGCCTGGCCGAACTTCCCCCGGCGCCCGTTGATCGAGGAGACGAGCACGACGCGCCCCTGACGGCTCCGCCGGAGCGCCGACGCCGCCGCGCGCAGGTAGTGCCCGGCGCCCGAGAGGTCGACCGCGATGACGCGCTCCCAGGCCTCGTCGCTCATCTTCCAGAGCACGCCGTCGCGGCAGATCCCGGCGGCGACCACCAGCAGGTCGAGGCTCTTGCCCCGACGCACGACATCCGCGACCGTCCGGCGCGCGGCCTCCGCGTCGGCCACGTCGGCCTCGTAGAGAGATGCGGCGCCGAACACACGCGAGAGCGACGCCAGGCGCCGCGAGTCGGCGTCCACGATCGAGACCCGCGCTCCCGCGGCCTTCAGCCGGCGAGCGCAGGCGAGGCCGATGCCGCTCGCGCCGCCGGTCACGAGCGCCACCCGACCGGCCAGCTCGCGGCGAGAGCTCACGCGAGCTTTGCTCCGCAGACGCCGCAGTGGGCGAAGCTCGCCGGCAGACCCTCCGCCCCGCAGCTTCCGCACGCGCGCACGTGGGCGCCCCACGGCGTCTCGGGGGATCCGCCCGGCTCGACGGCGCGGCGGCGCACCGCGGCGAAGTCGACCGGCCGCTTGTGGGCGAACGCGCTCATGCCTTCGAAGGGCTCGTAGTCGGTGTAGTGGAGGGCCAGCCAGTCCTGCGCGTGCCGCACGGTGAGCGCCCAGGAGAAGTCCTTCCAGAAGTTGACCTGCTGCTTCGTGTACCGGACGCACTCGGGGAAGGTCCGGAGCAGCTCCTGCGCGAGGCGGCCGACTTCCTCGTCGAGGGGCCCGAGGTCGATCGAGTAGCCGTGCGTCCCCTTCTGCGCCTTTTCGATCTGCTCGGGCGAGGCATTCTCGACGAGCGTTCCGCCCTGCCGGACCGAAGGCGCCACGCGGTTGACGAGCCCCCACTCGAGGGCCAGGCGCGCCGGGACCGGGCGGTTCGTGAAGAGCATCTCGCGCGCGCGCTTGTCGCCGGCCGTGATCGGCAGCCACTGCGTGGCCCCGCCGCAGGCGACCGATCCGACGCGCACCCCGACCTGTCCGACGTAGGCGTGCTCCGCGATGACCGCCAGGTCGCAGGCCAGCACCGTCTCGTTTCCGCCGCCGACCGCGACACCGTTGATGCGCGCGACCACGGGCTTTCCGGTCGAGAGGATCGCGTCGATGTAGGCGCGGAAGAGCGCCATGTACTTCCAGTAGTCCCGGGGCGCCCCGATGTACGTCTCGGCGTACTCCTTGACGTCGCCACCCGTGCAGAAGGCGCGGTCCCCCGCCCCCGTCAGGACGATGACGCCGACCGCGTCGTCGAAGGTGGCCTCGCGAAGCGCCGCCGCGAGCTCCTCGAGGCAGGCCGTCGAATAGGCGTTGTAGCGGCCGGGCCGGTTGATGGTGATGCGGGCGATGCCGTCCTTCTTGTCGTACAGGATCTCCTTGAAGGAGACCGAGGAGGCTTCGCGAGGCGGGAACGCGCGCATCAGGCGGAAGTCTCGCCCGGGACCCGGCGCGTGCTGCATGATCTGCGTCATGGCACAAAGAATCCGCTCGAGCGCACCCCCGCCGAATGATCGGTTTGCATCAGATCGCGGGATTCCCGGGCCCGCGGGACTGGCCGGGGACGGGCCCGGCCGGGACGGTCGAGTGCGCGGCCTAGCCGGCGTCCCGATCCTGCAGGCGGGAGGCGATGCCCTCGAGGAGGGAGAGCGACTCGTAGTGCGTCAGGTCGAGGTGGAGCGGCGTGACGGAGATGTAGTTCTCCTCGACCGCCGAGAGGTCCGTTCCGTGCTCGAGCTCGCCTGCCGGCGGCGTGGACCCGATCCAGTAGTAGGGCCGGCCCCGGGGGTCCATCTTCTCGATCACGGCCTCGCCGTAGCGACGGCGGCCCTGCCGGCCGACGCGCACGCCCCGGGGAGCCTCGGCGGGCACGTTCACGTTGATGAGCGTTCCCGGGCGTCAGCGGCTGCTCGAGGAGCAGCCGGGCGAGTCGCGTCGCGAAGGCCGCCGCCGCGTCGAAGGTGAAGCCCGTCTCGATCTCCTGCGAGATCGCCACCGAGGGGATTCCGATCAGCGTCCCCTCGAACGCCGCCGACACGGTGCCCGAGTAGGTCACGTCGTCGCCGAGGTTCAGTCCCAGGTTGATCCCCGAGAAGAGGAGCTTCGGCCGCTCGTCGCGCAGGAGGTGGAGCACCCCCCAGTTGACGCAGTCCGTCGGCGTTCCGTCAACGGACCAGCGCTGCGGCCCGATGAGCTTGGCGCGCAGCGGATGATGGAGCGTCAGCGAGTGGCCGGCGGCGCTGCGCTCCTGGTCCGGCGCGACCGTGAACACGTCGCCGACCTCGGAGAGCGCGGCGGCCAGCCGCTCGATGCCTTCGGAAAAGACGCCGTCGTCGTTGGTGACGATGATCCGCGGCCGGCTCATGCGGCCGGCGGCGCCGTCGCGTCCGGCGGCGGCATGACGAACATCAGGATGATGTAGGCGAGGATCCCGGGAAACGCCACCGAGACGACCGAGATCAGCACGTAGGCCACGCGCACGACCGTGACGTCGAGGCCGAAGTACTCCGCCAGCCCGCCGCAGACCCCGGCGATCATCTTGTGCCGGCTCGACCGCGTCAGCTTCCGCTCGGGGCTCGTCATGGCTCGTCTCCTTCGTAGACCACGCGGTTTCGCTCGGTCTCCTGCAGCGTCACCCGCACGAGCCTCGCCGGCGCCGACCCTGCCGGCGAGCTGCCGCCAGATCCCCACGGCGATGTTCTCGGCCGTCGGATTGACCCCCGCGAGGAAGTCCACGTCGTAATTCAGGTGCCGCCGGTCGACCCGCCGGATCACGGCGTCCTCGACCGCGCGCTTCAGGTGGCCGAAGTCCATCACGTAGCCGGTCTCCGGGTCGACTTCGCCCTCGACCGTCACCTCGAGGCCGTACGTGTGCCCGTGGCCGTTCTCGTTGTTGCACTTGTCGAAAACGAGCCGGTTCCTCGCCTCGTCCCAGTCCTCCCGGTGGAGCCGGTGCGCGGCCGAGAAATGCGAGGAGGAGAGCAGCCGCACCTTCATCGCCGCGATTCTAGCGCGGCGGCCCGTGTTGACAGGGTGCGCCGACCCTGCTCAAATGCACGTCCCGGTCGGGATGTGGCGCAGTCTGGTAGCGTACCTGAATGGGGTTCAGGGGGTCCCGGGTTCGAATCCCGGCATCCCGACCAAACGGAATCCTGCGACGCCGAATCTACCTGCCGTCCGGCGTCTCGCTTGCGCTTCTCCGATCCTTCATCGTCGACTTGCACCGCTCGCAGACGAAGAATTGATCCGTGGACCCCGCCGGACCCGGCACCGGTCCCTTCATGAAGATCTTGCGGTCTGGAGACTGGGTGCAGTTCGGGCACAGGGGGCTGCCCGGATCCAGGAAGCGCGGTGAAGGGGGCTGGTCGATGGAGCCGAAGCATACGCCGTCAGTTGATTCCTCGAGCAAGAATTGCGGCTTCCAGGTCGCTCCCGGGGTAGCCAGCAGGGGTCCGACGCGTTGGACCCGGCGGCAGTCGTGGAGGGGAGCGAACAGGTCTGGCTACTGATCGGGTCACGGTCGAGGCTGACACGCCAGACCACGCGACGAGGGCCGCTGGTCGAGTCTGACCCCGGCGGCATCGCCAGGACGACTACTGCGGGCTCGTTCCGCCTCCCGGCGAATAGACGGAAACCTCGTAGCGGCACCCGCCGGCCGGCGCCGGGCAGTCGATCTCGATGACCGTCTCGGCGTGCGAGGAACGCGGCGGGATCGCGGACTGAAACTGCCCCACCTCGCGCGCGACGATCCCGCCGCCGGCGACGGGCTTCGACACGACCTCGAACCCGGATTCCTCCGTCGGGACCCAGAAGGCGCACGTGCTCGTCGCCGTGATCTTCAGCCGGACGCGAGAGGTCGAGGAAAACGTCGGATCGAGTGAGGCCCGATAGCTCAGGCACCGCGCCAGCTCCTCGACTCGCGAGCTCGGGGTCGGGTCGCGGGGGCGATCGAAGTTCGGGATGGCACCGACGTCGATGGGCGTCGGCGACTGCTCGAACGGGGACGTCGATCGTCGCGCTGTGGGAGATCGGAGTCGCCGCGGGCGGGCTCGGGTGTCGACGTGGGCTCGCTGCCGCGTCGCAGGGGCGTCAGCGGCGGGCGCCATCACCGTCGGTTCGAGTGAAGAGGCCTCGCTCGGTCGACGCTCGATCTCGGCTCGCCGGCAGGCGAAGGCGAACGCGAGCAGCGAGAACGAACCCGACTCGCCGGTGCGGCATGCCTGATTCTCCTCCAGGTTCCTCCGGAGCGGACGACCCGCAGTAGACTGGCAATCGTTCGATCCTCCGCACGGAGCGATCCGTCGGCAATCGAGGTGGGTATGAATCGTCCGACACGGCACCGGCGCCCCCGATCGCTGGCTCTAGTCGTGCTCGGAATCGTCGGTCTTTCGGCTCTGGTCCTGGGCCCGGACGGCAGCCTCGGGTTCCTCGGAGTCGCCGCAGGCCAGGTCTCCCGGGTCCTCGGGGCCGCCTTCGTGCCGCAGTCGGCGCAGGTCGACTTCCGCGCGGTTGCCGGCAGCAACTCCAACATCAACGGCGTGCTCGAACCGGGTGAGACCGTCCAGGTGGCGCCGTCGTGGACGAACACGACGGGCGGGCCACTGCCCTCCACCGGGACCGCCTCGGACCTGACCGGCCCGGCGGGGCCGACGTACGCGATCGACGACGCCACGGCGGACTACGGCACCGCGGGCGCCGGCGCGACCGTCGACTGCAACAGCGCCACCGGCGACTGCTACCTCATGACCGTCTCCGGGGCGCGGCCCGTCGCCCACTGGGACGCGACGTTCCTCGAGACCCTGAGCCCCACGAAGATCGCCAACACCTGGACGACCCACATCGGCAGGACGTTCACCGACGTCCCGACCACGAACCCGTTCTACTTCTACGTCGAGTCGCTCGTGCACAGCGGCGTGACCGGCGGGTGCGGGACGGAGCTCTACTGCCCGAGCTCCCCGGTCACGCGCGCGCAGATGGCCGTCTTCCTGCTCAAGGCCAAGTTCGGCGCCGACCACATTCCGCCTCCGGCCACCGGGACGGTCTTCGCCGACGTTCCCATCGACGCCTTCGCCGCCGCCTGGATCGAGGAGCTCGCCGCGCTCCAGATCACCGGCGGATGCGGCGGAGGCAACTACTGCCCGAACGGCCTGGTGACGCGGGCTCAGATGGCCGTCTTCCTCCTGAAGACGGAGCACGGCTCGGCGTACCTGCCGCCCGACTGCACGGGTCTCTTCGGCGACGTCCCCTGCCCGAGCCAGTTCGCGGCCTGGATCGAGCAGCTCTTCAACGAGGGCATCACCGGCGGCTGCGGCGGAGGCAACTACTGCCCCGACGCCGCCGAACTCCCGCGGACAGATGGCCGTGTTCCTGGTCAAGATCATGAACCTCCCCGGCCCTCCCCCGCCGACCCCGACGCCCACGGTCACGCGGACGCCGACCGCGACGGCCACGTTCACCTCGACGCTGACGCCGACGTTCAGCCGGACTCCGACGGTCGACCCGCACGCCCACGTTCACCAGCACGTTCACGGCGTCTCGCACCGCGACGTTCACGCGCACGCCCACGCCGTCGAACACGCCGTCGCGCACTCCCTCCCTGACCCCGACCCGCACCGCGACCGCGACGCGCACGCCCACGCGCACGACACACCGCGACGCGCACGCCGACCGTCAACCCGAACCACCTCGTGTTCGTCGGGTCCGACGGCGGGAACACGTTCCTCGACTTCATCAGCGGATCGAGCCTCGACCACGATCACGGCGGGGACGACCGTCGAGTGGATCTGGCAGAGCGGCCTTCACTCCACGACGTCGGGGACGTGCAGCGCGACGAACTGCATTCCGGACCCACCCCTCTGGACCTCGGGTGGACATCAGGGGAGCACATTGCGCCTTTCAGCTACACCCGCACGTTCAACGATGTCGGAACGTTCACGTACTTCTGCCAGAACACGGCGTCATGATGCAGGGCCTCGTCAACGTCCTGCCCGCGGGCGTCGAACGCCGCGCGATGACGGCCTGGCCGGGACCGTAGGACCGCGCTCGCGTCTCACGGCGCCTCAACGTCCGGCGCACCACCCACGTCGTCATGCACCGCTGGTCCTGCACGACGGTCGTCTTCAGCGGATCGAGGAGCGAGCCGCCGAGCTCCGCCGTGAGCGCCATCAGGTACGCCTCGTCGACCAGGAACCGTTCGCTGCCGTCCGGGAGCAGAAACCGGCGGCCGCCGAGCGGGCGCATGCGGGACTCCATCCCGATGGACGACGCGAGGCGGCAGAAGAAGAGGCCGCCGGGCTTCAACAGCCGCCACGCGCCGTGAAGCATCGCCCGGAAGTGCGCCTCGTCGCGGGCGAAGTGGAGCACGGCGCTGCTGATGACGACGTCCGCGCACGCGTCGGGAAAGCTCGACGCCTCGGCCGTCTCCGCCCGGAAGTTCGAGGCCGGCAGCCCGGGAGAGAGCCGCGCGGCAGAGCCTTCACGCGCCTTCCGATCGCCCCGGGCTCGGGATCGAGGGCGTACACGTCGTAGCCCTGGCCGAGGAAGTACACGAGGTTTCGCCCGCCGTCCGCAGCCGGCCTCGAGAACCGTCATGCCGGGAACGATCCTTCCCCGAAGGAGCTGGTCGAAGAGGTAGATGTCGATCCCGCCGAAGAGCGCTTTCAGGTCGATCAAAGGACGGCGCTCTCGCGCTTGATCTCGAGAGTCCGAGGACGCGCCGTTTCCGGCTCTCCCCTGCCCGAACGCGCCGCACGGATGCGCGCGCCCCGGGTCTTCCACCAGAGGGCCGCCTCCGCCGCCGGCCAGGGTTCCACGTCCGAAGCGGTCCCGAGCGCCGCCTGCACCGCTTCGGCGCTCTCCGGGCGGTCCTCCGGGTCCTTCGCGAGCGCCGCGAGGACGAGGGCCTCGATCGAAGGCGGCAGCGAGCTCCCGGCGCGGGCCGAGGGCGGAACGGGCTCGTCGCGGAGGACCTTCGTCATCACTTCCCCGAGGCTGCCCTCGAACACGGTCGACCCCGTCAGGAGGAAGTACGCCGTCGCTCCGAGGGCGTAGATGTCGCAGCGGACGTCGATGCGGTTCGGCGAGCGCAGGGCCTCCGGCGCCATGTAGTGCGGCGTGCCGAGGGCGGTGTTCTCGAGCGTGAGCCGGGCGTCGACGGCGGAGACGCTCTTCACGAGCCCGAAGTCCACGACCTTGGCGACGTCCGGCCGGCCGCCGCGTTCGCACAGCAGGATGTTGGCCGGCTTGATGTCGCGGTGGATCAGGCCCACGCGGTGGGCCTCGCCGAGCGCCTCGCAGACCTGCCGGAGCACGTGGGCGACGCGGCCGGGAGGCATCGGGCCGTCGCGCCCGGACGAGCTCCTCGAGGTCGATTCCGTCGAGATACTCCATCGCGTAGTAGAAGAGCCCGTCGGGCGTCCGGCCGTAGTCGTAGACGGAGACGGTGTGCGGCGAGGTCAGCTGCGAGGTCATCTGCACCTCGCGCTCGAACCGGGCGAGGTCCATCTCGCCCGCCCGCTCCGGCGGCAGGATCTTGATCGCGGTCGGCCGGCGCAGGAGCGCGTGGCTCGCGCGGTAGACGGTGCCCATTCCCGCCTTCGCCGATCTTCTCGACGAGGGTGTAGGGGCCCAGGCGCCGCGCCTCCCGCACCGTCTGCCGAAGGCCGTAAATGATGCCGGAGACCTTGGTCGACAGCAGGACCGCCGAGGCCGCCGAAGAGCGCCGCGTACACGGCGTAAGCCGCAGGAGCCGGCAGCTCGGCGGGGCGCGCGGCGCGCGAGTAGCTCCAGTACGTCAGAATCGGGAGGCCCGCGACCGAAAGCGCGCCGATCCAGGCGGTCCTCCGGGGGTCGCTCGGAACGATCGCCGCGCGGTAGAGGAGAACGCCGAAGAGGGCGAGGGCCGCGAGCAGGTCGGGCCGGAGCATCAGCGGCAGCGTGAAGCACATCCCGAGAATCCCCACGCAGACGAGCACGACGCCCCCGCCGTCGATGACGTGCAGGGCCGCCGGCGGGAGTGGCTCGCCGCGGGTCGAGAGCCACATCCCCAGCAGGACGGCCATCGTATGCCAGGTTGAAGATGTGCGCGGTCGCCAGAGGCAGACCGTCTACGAGCTGGCCGGGCGTCCATGCGAGGGCGACCCCCCAGCCTGCGAGAAAGAAGAACGTGGTCAGGAGGAAGACCAGCCGTGAGAACCGGGCGATCCGCTCCTGCAGGAAGCCGCGGCTCTCCTCGGAGCCCCACGGGCTGGCCCCGCCGCTCGCCGTCCGCCGGCTCGGCCGCGGCCCGGATTGGACTGCCACGTTCGTGGCTGGATTCTACAGGCGGCGGTCGGCCGCCCGCGACTACGGCCCGTACAGGGTGAGCCCGAACCCCTTCGTGAGGAAGACCGCCATCTGGCCGCGGCGCGTGGCGGCGCTGGGGCAGTAGATGCCCGGTCCCGCACCCCGCCGTCACGCCCTCGTCCTTGAGCGCCTCGACCCACGGCGCGAACGGGTTCGCCGACGGGAACGTCGGAGAAATCGCCGCTCGCCGCCGGCGGCACCCAGGACGAGCCGTGCTCCGTCTTCAAGAGGAAGACCGCCATCTGCGCCCGGGTCACGGGAGCGTTCGGGCAGAAGTCGGCGCCGTTGCCGCAGCCTGCGGTGATGCCCTCCGCCGCGAGTTGCTCGATCCAGGCCGCCGCGAAGGCCCCGGCCGGGACGTCGCCGAAGACCGATCCCGTGGCCGGCGGCGGCACGTAGGCCGCCCCGTGCTCGGCGCGCAGCAGGAAGACGGCCATCTGCGCCCGCGAGAGGTTGCCGTCGGGACAGAACACCGTCCCGCCGCACCCGGACGTGATGCCCCGGTGCAGCACGGTCTCGACGTACCGGTAGTCGCCGCGGGTGGACGGCACGTCCGAGAAGCTCCGGCCGACGTGGAGAGGCCAGGAGCGCACGGAGGTGTCCGAGAGCGTCTCCTGGAAGGTCGCGTCCCAGTGGAGCGACGGCCGCGACGGGGCGTAGGCCGTCACGGAGTAGCAGTCGGCGGTCGCGTCGAAGCAGGAAGCGAGCTGCCCGGCCGGCACGCTGCCGTAGTCGGCCGCGGCGTCGACGATCGAGTACGTCGCGCCGGCGCCCGGGCCCGTGAAGGACGTGGCGGTTCCGGTCATGGCGGCCGGCGAGCCGCCGCCGTTGAAGTACGACGGCTCGACGGTCGCGGTCTCGCCGTTCTCGAGCACCCCGTTGGGATACGGGTTGGACGCGAGCGGATGCCGGTCGACGCCGAGCTCGGGCGACGGGCCGAGCTCGATCTGCACCACCAGCGACGACGCGTCGGCCGAGATGGGCGTGACGCGAAGACCCGCGTCCGCGTCGACGTACGTTTCGCCGACGACGAGGGCCGCGTTGCCGAAGCCGCCGTCCGTCGGGGGTCATGTCGAGCAGGCACGTGTTGCAGCTGTACGCGGGATAGCCGGGCGAGAGCCGCATCAACGCGCCGCTGACCGGATTGCCCGACATGGTCCCGTCGAAGCCGATCGGCTGGCGGTACTCGATCCAGTACGTCCGTTGCGGGTCGACGAGCGGGATCTGCACGGCGTAGAGGCTCGCCGCCGGCCTGCTCGATCGGAGCGAGCGTGTAGATCGCCATGCCGCCGCCGTGCGTCGCCTTCGTGCCGGCGGGAAAGTAGCCGAGCTGGTTCTTCATGTACGCCGGGAAGTGCCGCGCCTGGGAGTTGCCCATGATCGAGAAGGGATCGCCGTACTCGCTGACCGTGCAGGGGCTGCCGAGGACGGCGTCCCCGCAGTCGAGAGAGCTCGAGTGACCCACGCCGAAGCAATGGCCGAGCTCGTGGCCGACGACCAGATTCGACGCCGCCTGGTTGATCCAGGCCTGCGAGCCGCCGCCGAGGCCTGCCCAGCCGCACGGGATGTGCGGGAAGACGTAGACCCGCTTCTGGTACGAGTACGGGTTGTACCCCGCGTCCGTGGCGCGCGCGTCGGCCTGCGCGGAGACGGTGTACGGGTCGCAGGTCGTCGGCGTGTTGATCGTCGCCGTCAGCCATGTCGTCACGATTCCCGAAAGGGTGTGCGAGCCGTACGAGACCTCCTCGAAGTAGTCGGCGACCCCGTCCGCGGCGAACATCCGGTTCTGGATCTGCGCCACCGTGTACGGCTCGGTCGTCGTGTCGAGGAACTTGATGAGGATGGTGATGACCGGGGAGTTGCCGCTGATCCCGGGAGGGTCGGCGAGCGAGGGCGCCTCCAGGACCTCGAGATCTTCGACGGCGAACCGGCCGGGGCCCGGGGTGCCCCGCACCCGGACGCGCGTTCCCGGGGCGAGATCGTCCGAGCCCGCCGGCAGCTCGAGGGAGGTCCGGGCGCCTCCATCCCAGACGAGCGCCACGATCCGCTCCGAGCGTCCGCGCTCGAAGTCGTCGGCCGTGAGGATTTCGATCGTCCCCGACCGCGTCTCGACGGCTGCCGAGACGAGTTCGGGGGCGATCGCCGCGAGAAGGACGAATGCCGCCGCCAGGCGGCCGGGCCGCGCACCAGGTCTCATGAATTCCCTCCGGTTGTGCTTGAAATTGTAGGGCTTTCGGCCAGCCGAAACACCGGCCATTCGGGCAGGGTCCCGAGGCCTCCGTCAGCGCGAGGGCGGCGAGGGCGTGGGCGGCCGGCCCGATCCAGGGCCCCCGCCGGCGGGCTTCAGGGCCCTCTCCTCGACCCAGCGAGCGATATCGCCGACCGACCCCGGCGCGCCTGCCAGGATGGCCGTGCCGTGGGCCGCGCCCGGATAGAGCTTCAGGGCGCTGCCCGGCCCGCCCGACTCGACGATCGCCTCGACCCGCGCCGGCACGTCGCGGTCGTCCCTGGAGGCCATCCCGAGCACCGGGGTCTGCCGGGAGGTCAGCCGCTCGCGTTGCCTTTCGTCGGAGAGGCCGGAGAGCGTCACGACGGCGCCGACGTCCTGGCGCTCTGCGCCCATCAACGCGAAGAAGCCACCGCAACCGGCGCCGACGGCCACGACGAATGCGCCGGGCGCCTCTTTCCGGGCACGGGCGAAGGCCTCGTCGACCACCGTGGTCCCCCGGGCCCGCCAGGCCGCCATCCAGGCCGTGTTGTCTCCGTCGGCCTCGATCTTCGCTCCGCCCGCCGAGCCGTGCCCGGGCAGGTCGACGGCGATCGCCTTCGCGGACGGCGGCAGCGCACCGAGAAGCGGCTGCCAGTCGCGGCTCGACGCTCCGTCGTGGCAGCCGTGGAACAGGACCAGGACGGCCCGAGTGGGCGTGGCGCTCCGGGCGCCTCCGGCCGCAAGGAGCACGCCCGCGAGGATCGCCGCCGCGGCGCGTCCTACTTCTCCCCCAGCCACCATTCCAGGTTTCCCTCGCGCAGAGTCGAAAGGTCGACCTTCCGGTGCAGGACGAGGTCGCCGTCGACGTCGATGATCTTCAGGCGGATCAGGGGATCCGTCCGGTCCCAGTCGATCTCGATCAGGCCGAAGTTGTCCCCGCGGTCGACGAGGCCGATGCGGTGCCTGCTCGCGGCGATCTTCCGCCAGCGCGGCTCGGCCCAGTTGAGCGAGCTCGACGTGAGGTCGTAGACCGGGTATCCGATCTCGCCGTCCATCATCTCGAGCTCGGCGTAGTGCCGGTCCCCGGAGATGAAGAGAACGCCCGTGTTGCGGTTCGCCCAGAGAAGCTCGAAGAGCTTCTTGCGCTCCGCGGGAAAGTTCGCCCACTTCTCGCCGCCCGAGGCCTCGTTGACGACCTGGATGCTCGAGCCGATGATCCGCACCTGGGCCGGCTCGTGCAGGCGCTCCTCGAGCCAGGCCCACTGCGCCGCGCCGAGGAGCGTCGCGCCCGGGTCGGTGTTGGCCACGTAGCGGCCGCCGTCGGTCGGGTCCGAGGCGTCCCGCTCGAACGCGAGCGGGCTGCGGTTGTAGCGCGTGTCGAGGACGATCACCTGGACGCGCTTGCCCGGCGGGCCGAAGGTCTCGGCGTGGTAGACGCCGTCGCGCTGCCGCCGCGGCGAGTCCTTCGGCACGCCGAAGAAGTCGAGGAAGACCTGCTCCGACGCGGCCTTCGCCGGAAAGTCCGCGCCCGAGTCGTTGAAGCCGTAGTCGTGGTCGTCCCAGGTGGCCATGATGCGGGTCGTCTTCTTCAGCTGCTGGAAGCCCGGCTGCGACGCGAGCTTCGCGTACGCGGCGCGCAGCCGAGCCACGTCGTCGGTGTCGGAGTACACGTTGTCGCCGAGGAAGACGAAGACGTCGGGCTTCGCGGCGAGTACCGGCTTCCAGATCGGCTGCGGAAGGTCCTGGCCGAGACAGGAGCCGAAGGCGATCCGGTGGATCGGCTTCTCGGGAGCGGCCCTCTCGGTTGGCCCGGCGGCGAGAGCGAGTCCGGCGGCGGCGATGATCCAGGGGCGGCGCATGGGCGTTCCCTCTGGCCGCGGATTCTAGGCCGCGACGGACGGTCGGCCTACAGGAAAACCCGGAGTTTCGCCGGCCGTGATAAACACGCGGCCACGGAGGATCGACCCATGCCGCGAACCCTGACACGACTCGCGCTTTCGCTCCTCATCGCCGCCGGCGCGGCGGGCCTCGTCGCGCTCCGGGCGCAGGACGCGGACGCGGCATCCGTCGAGGAGCTCCAGTGGCCGCGGGTCGTCGAGGCCGGCGACACGACGTTCACGATCTACCAGCCGCAGATCGACAAGTTCGAGGACGCGATGCTGGAGGCCCGGGCCGCGGTCAAGGTCGACACGAAGGTCGGCGACAAGACGCAGACGAGCTATGGCGTCGTCTGGATCTCGGCCCGCACACAGATCGACAAGGAGAACGCGCTCGTCGAGCTCGACGACATCCAGATCACGAAGGCCAACTTCCCGACCGCGCCGGAGAAGACCGAGGAGTATCTCGAGACCTTCCGCCAGTACGCGGAACCGACGCGGACGATCTCGCTCGAACGCATCGAGGCGAATCTCGCCATCACCCAGGCCGACCGCAGGGGCAACGCGGTGCCGCTCAAGAACGATCCGCCCACGATCTACTACCGCGAAACCCCGGCGCTCCTCGTCCTCATCGACGGCGACCCGGCGCTGCGCCCGGTCGAAGGCGTCTCCGGGCTCCAGCGCGTCGTCAACACGAAGAGCCTGATCCTCGAGGCGGGCGGGACGTACTACATGTCGCTCGCCGACCGGTGGCTCCAGGCGGGCGCGGCGACCGGGCCCTGGCAGATCCTCGGCGGATCGCCGCCCGCGCCAGTCACCGGCGTGCGCGACGCCATCGCGAAGGACGAAAACCAGACGCAGGTCGACCTGCTGGAGGACCCGGGCGAGGAGGTCAAGGCCGTCCTGTCGGAGGGCAAGGCGCCGGAGATCATCGTCAGCACCGGGCCGGCCGAGCTGATCGTGACGAGCGGCAAGCCCCAGATGAAGCCGATCGCGGGAACGCAGCTCCTCTACGTGGAGAACACGACCGGCGACATCTTCCTCGACCTGAAGGACCAGAGCTACTACGTCACGCTCACCGGCCGCTGGTTCCGCTCGAAGTCTCTCGAGAAAGGCCCCTGGCAGTTCGTCGAAGGCGACAAGCTGCCGAAGGACTTCGCGAAGATCCCGGAGAACGACCCCAAGGCGAGCGTTCTCGCGACCGTGCCCGGCACGCCGGCGGCCCAGGAGGCCAACATCGCCAACAGCATCCCGCAGACGGCGGAGGTCAACCGCGAGGAGGCGACGTACGAGGCCAAGTACGACGGCGAGCCGAAGTTCGACGACGTCCCCGACACGCCGATCCAGTACGCCGTCAACTCCCCGACGCCGGTCGTGCGGGTCTCCCCGACCTCGTACTACTCCGTGCAGGGTGGCGTCTGGTTCACCGGCGGATCGCCCTACGGTCCCTGGGCCGTGGCCACGGTCGTTCCGCCGGTCATCTACACGATCCCGACCGCCAGCCCGATCCACTACGTCACGTACGTGCGCGTGTACCGCTACTCGCCGACGACGGTCTGGTTCGGCTACACGCCCGGCTACATGGGCACCTGCTATTCGCCCTGGGGCACGGTGGTGTACGGCACGGGCTGGTACTACCGCCCGTGGATCGGCAACTCCTGGTACGGGGCGCCCTGGACCTTCGGATTCGGCGTCGGCATGAGCTGGAGCCCCTGGACGGGCTGGGACGTCGGATTCGGATGGGGCGGCTACTACCCGATCTACCGGCCGTGGTGGGGCCCGTACTACGGCTGGCGCCCGCGGCCCCCCCGTCCGGGTCCGTATCCGCCGCACTACCGTCCGGGCTACGGGCGCCCGATGCCGTACCGGCCGGCGAGCATCAACATCACCAACGTGAACGTCTACAACCGCCCCGGCATCGCCCGGCCGGGGGTTCGCCCGGTCGCCCCGCCTGCGCGGCCCGCGCCGGGACGCCCGGTGCCGGGCTCAGCCCGCGCCGCGGCCAGGCACACGACCCGCCCCGTCGCAGCCCTCGACGCGGCCGAGCCAACCCGGAACAGGGCCGGCGCCCGTACAGCCGGCGCGGCCTTCGACGCGACCCGCGCCGTCAAGACCGGACAACGTCTACGCCGGCCCGGACGGAAACGTGTATCGCCCGCAGCCCGGACGGCCCGGAAGCTGGGAGACCAACGACCGGGGAACCTGGAAGCCGGTTCAGCCTTCGCGCCCCGAGACGCGCCCGGCGCAGCCGTCGCAGCCCTCGACGCGGCCGGCTCAGCCCTCGCAGCCCTCGACCCGGCCCGCCCAGCCGTCGACGCGTCCGGCGGCGCCGAGCTCGCCGACCGTCGACCCGCGAACGATCAACCAGCTCTCCCGCGACCAGCAGGGCCGCCGCGCGGCCGACACACGGATGAGCCCGCCGCCGCAGCCGAAGCCGCCGTCCACGTCGAAACCGCCGGCGGCGCCGCGCGCCCCCGCGCCCTCGTCGCGCCAGGCGCCTCCGCCGAAGAAGCCGTAGGAGGAACGCCGTGACGAGATTCCTGCTTCGTCTCGTTGCCGCCGTGGTGCTGCTGCTCGCGACCTACAACCCGGAGGGCCGCTCCTACTTCCACTGGATGGCCCGGGGGAACTGGGAGGTCACGCCGCTGAAGGCCTTCGTCGGCGTCTGCCTCCTCGTGGGCTGGGTCTTCCTGCTCCGCGCGACGGTCCAGTCGCTCGGAGCGCTCGGTACCCTGCTCGCCGCGGCGTTCTTCGGGACGCTCATCTGGGTGATCGTGTCCTGGGCGCACCTCGAGCCGACCACCTCCAAGGGGCTCACCTACCTGATCATGATCGGCCTGGCGGCCGTCCTCTCCACCGGCTCCATCTGGTCCATCTGGCGGCGGCGGATGACCGGGCAGGTCGACGTCGACGAGAAACCCGACTGACGTTTCGCAACTCGAAAGGGAGGCTTCCATGCTCAAAGGCTTTCGCGACTTCATCGCCCGGGGCAACGTGCTCGATCTGGCCGTCGGCGTCATCATCGGCGTCGCCTTCAGCGGGATCATCGACTCGCTCGTGAAGGACCTCATCACGCCGCTGATCGGCATGATCGGGGGAACGCCGGACTTCTCGGCGTTGAAGCTCGGGCCGATTGCGATCGGCAACTTCCTCAACGCCGTGATCGCGTTCCTGATCAAGGCGGCGGGCCTCTACTTCCTGATCGTCCTTCCCTTCAGCCGCTTCGCGAAGAAGCTCGCCGCCGCCCCTCCTCCGCCGGCGCCGCCGTCGCCCTCGGAGCTCTACCTCAAGGAGATCCGCGACCTGCTCGCCAAGCGCCCGGCATGAGGTCGCGGGGAGCGGCGGCGATCCTTCTGGTGCTGGCTCTGGAGGCCTGTGCCGGACCGAAGCCGCCGTCTCCCGCCCCGGCCCCGGCGGCTGCCCCGGCGCCCCCGCCCACCGCCGCGCCTGCCCCGGAACGCACGCCTGCGCCGCCGCCCGAGCCGGTCCTTCCGCCGCCGACCGCCTTCCTGACCGGGACCGTCGTCTACGCGCAGCGCATCGCGCTCACGCCCCAGGCCGAGGTCCAGGTCGAGCTGCGCGACGTCTCGCTCGCGGACACGGCCTCCGTTCTCATCGCCAAGCAGGTCATCTCGACGCCCGGCCAGGTGCCGATCTCGTTCTCGCTGGAGTACGACCCGACGCGCATCCTCGGCGGCCGCGCCTACGCCATCTCGGCGCGGATCACCGATCGCGGACAGCTCCAGTTCGTCACCGACACGCGCATCCCCGTGCTCACCGGCGGCGCCCAGGGGCCGGTCGAGATCCTGGTCGTGCCGGTGCGGTAGGTGAGACCGTAGAAGGTCAGCTCGAGAAGCTGATTCCGAGCCGGTCGAGGGCCTTCAGCAGCAGCCCCGGCTTCCCGCCCGCATCGACGCGCCGAAGCGCCCCGGTCACGAGCGCGACGGCGGCGCGGCGGAAGGGCTCGGGGGGATACGGAAAGGGCTTCTTGCGCACGATCGTGAGATCGAACAGCGCGCTCTCGAGCTCGAGGGCCCGGTGCGCCAGGATCCGGCCGGCGATGCGCGTCGAGCCGATCCCGTGCCCCGTGTAGCCGAGGCCGTAGAAGAGCCGGCCGGCCGAACCCGTTCCGAAGAAGGGCGTCAGGCGCGTGGTCGACGCGATCGGTCCTCCCCAGCGATACGGGAACGCGAGACCCGGAAGCTGCGGGAAGTGCCGGCGGAAGCTCGCCTCGAGGGCGGCGTAATGCCGGGGGGAATGGTCGCACGCGGCGTCCACGCGGTTGCGCGGGTAGTAGGCGGCCTCGCTCGTGCCCCAGAGAATCCGGCCGTCGGCCGTGAGGCGGTAGTAGTTGAAGAACGTCCGGGCGTCCACGACGCCCCGCCCGGACCGCCAGCCGATCGCCTTGCGCTGCGCGGGCGTGAGCGGATCGCTCACCAGGATGTAGTCGTAGAGCGGCAGGAACCGCCGCGACAGCGACGGGCGCAGGCGATGCGAATAAGCGTTGGCCGCGAGCACGACCTTCCGGCACCGCACGCTGCCCCTGCGCGGCCGCGATGACGACCCGCTCGCCGCGGAAGGAGATCGACGAGACGCCCGTGTTCTCGTGAATGCGAACGCCAAGGTTGGCGGCCACCGCGCGCAGGCCCTCGGCGAGCCGCACCGGGATCCACCAGGCCGTTGCGCGGCGCGAGCAGCGCCCCCAGATACAACGGACTCGCGAGCTCGGCCTGCGCCTCTTCGCGGGAGAGGGTCCGCCAGCCCGGCGAGCCGACCCGCTCGGCGGCCTCGCGTCCCTTCGCGAGCGCCTCGAGGTGGGCGGGCGTGAGCGCCATCACGAGCTGGCCCGGGCGCTCGAAGCCGGCGTTGATGCCCCGCTCTCGGAGAAAGGTCTCCATCGCGTCGAGGTTCTCGCGGCCGATGCGGGCGAGCCGTTTCGCCTCCTCGAGACCGAAGTGCGCGATCGCGAGCTCGTGCGAGTGGTCGATCGTCTCGCCGACCATGCCCGCGTTGCGGCCGCTCGCACCGTGTCCCACCAGGCCCTGCTCCAGGATCGTCACGCTGCGGCGCGGCTCGAGCTCCTTGAGGAAGAGCGCCGTCCAGAGGCCCGTGTAGCCGCCGCCGATGATGGCGACGTCGGCCTCTTCCGACCCCTTCAGCGGCTCGGGGCCTTTCGGGCGCGCCGCTGCGCCATCCAGTAGCAGGACTGCTCGATCGGGAGGCCGGCGGGCTCGCTCAATTCCCCGGCGCAGGGCGGGACGAGTCCCGCCTCTACAGGCCGTGCTCCTTCTGGACCTGGACGAGCGAAGCCTCGAGCGCCGCCAGGAACTTGTCGAGCTCCGGGTAGGAGATCGTCAGCGGCGGCTCGACGCGGAGGACCTGGGCGTTGATGTAGGTGCCCGAGATCAGGATCCCCCGTCCGAAGAGCGCCTTGGCGACGGCGTAGCCGAGGTCGTGGTTCTGGAACTCCATGCCGAGCATGAGGCCGCGGCCCCGCGCCCCCGCCATGACCTTCGGGTACTTCTGCGCCAGCGCGTTCATGCGCGGCAGCAGGTACTCGCCCTTCTCGCCGGCCTGCTTCGGCAGGTCCTCCTCGAGGAGGACGTTGATCGTGGCGATCGCCGCCGCGCAGCAGACGGGGTTGCCGCCGAAGGTCGTCGTGTGGAGGAACGGATTGTCGATGTACTTCTCCCACGTCTTCGGCGTGCCGACGCAGGCCCCGATCGGCATCACGCCCGCCGCCGAAGCCCTTGCCGAGGGCCATGAGGTCCGGCGTCACGCCGTCGTGCTCGCAGCAGAACATCTTGCCGCTGCGCCCCATGCCGCTCTGGACCTCGTCGAAGACCAGCATCGCGCCGTACTTGTCGCAGATCTCGCGCGCCGCGGCCAGGTAGCCCGGGGGCGCGACGTTGATCCCGCCCTCGCCCTGGATCGGCTCGATCACGACGGCCGCCACGCGGTCGCCCGAGAAATCCCCGCTCGCGACGATCATCCGGAGCGCGTCGACGTCGCCGAACGGCACGTGCGTCCAGCGCTTCAAGGGCAGGAAGGGCTCGCGAAAGACCGCCTTCGACGTCCCGCCGAGCGAGCCGAGCGACTTGCCGTGAAAGGCGCCGATGGTTCCGACGAAGTGGTGCCGGCCGGTCGTCAGGATCGACATCTTCAGGCACGCCTCGACCGACTCCGTGCCCGAGTTGGTGAAGAACGAGTACTGGAGGTCGCCCGGCGTGATCATCGAGACCACGTGCGCCAGGTAGGTGCGGAGCGGGTCGATCAGCTCCTGGGAGTGGATCGCCTGCTTGTCGAGCTGCTCCTTGACGGCCTTCAGGACCTTCGGATGCCGGTGGCCCGTGACGTAGATGCCGAAGCCGCCGAGCATGTCCAGGAACTCCTTGCCCTGGACGTCGCGGAAAACCGAGCCCTCGTCCTGCCACTCGACGGCCGTGTAGTCCGTCGAGACGGACTTGCGGTACTCGAGGAACGCGGGATTGACGTTCTCGGTCCAGTAGCGGACCGAGTCCGCGATGACCTTCTGCTGCTCCGGCGGCGAAAGGGTCTTCTTGCCGATCAGGTCGAGCACGTACGCGGATTCCGCGCGCGCGCCGCTCAGGTTCTGGGCCATGGGATGCGTCTCCTGTCGTCTCGTGGTGTCGGCCCCGCTGCCGCGAGGCCGCCGCGCATCATACCGAAGGCCGCGACCGGACCGCCTTCGGCATGAGGAGGTACCCGACCACGACCGTCATCAGCGTCAGGAGGCCCAGGAGGATCCCCTCCTTCAAGGGCTCCTGGCTCGTGGGCGACGGCACGAAGAAGAGCACGCACGCCCCGAAGATGTAGAGCGTGCAGAGCCACGCCGCCGCGGCCGCCGCGACGCGCCCGCCGGGCACGCGGTAGGGGCGCGGCTGGTCGGGCCGGCGCTTGCGCAGGACCAGAAAGGCCGGGAACACCAGCAGATAGCAGAGGAGCAGACAGAGCGCCGTGAGGCGGAACGTCATCCAGAAGATGTTGGACTGGCTGTTCGAGAGGAGGGCGCCTCCGACGAGGAGCCCGGTCGACACGACGCCCATCGCGACGAACGCGAGGTGCGGCGTCTTGAAGCGCGGGTGCAGCCGGCCGAGCACCGCCGGGAGCATGCCCTCCTCGGCCGCGACGGCGGCGACGCGGTTGGCTCCGAGGCTCCACGTCACCACGTTGGCGATGCACGCGTAGAGGAACCCGATTCCGAGACAGAACACCGCCAGGTCGCCCGCGGGGCCCCACTGCTTCCCGAGGACGGCGAGCGCGTCCCAGGTGCCCGTCACGATCGAGAGCTTTTCGACCGGGACCGCGAAGAGGATTCCGCCGATGGCGAAGGAGTAGAGGATCGCGATGAGGGCCCCGGACCAGAAGATCACCGTGGGGACGTCGCGCTTCGGGTTTCGCATCTCGCCGCCGGCGGAGCTCATGAGCTCGAAGCCGAAGGTCGAGTACAGGAGGGCCGGCAGATACGCGAGGCTGTCGTTCCACCGCGGAACGAGGCTCGACAGAGTGAACGTGTTGGCCGGCGGCCTGCCCCCGAAGAGCGCCGAGAGCCCCAGGACGCCGAGGGCGAGGAAGATGAGGGCCTTGACGACCGCGCCGAGGTTGGGCAGCCACTTCGAGACCTCGAGCCGGACGATCCCCACGACGACCGTCAGCCAGGTCAGGACGATCGCGATTCCGGCGTCCTGCCAGGTCGAATGGGTCTTCAGGAAGATCTGGCCGAAGGTCCCGGCGAAGATCAGGTAGACCGAAGGGGCCCAGGTGGCGTTGTTGATCCAGTACAGCCAGGCGACCGTCGAGCCCCACTTCGGCCCGAACGCCTCGCGGACCCAGACGTAGACGCCGCCCTCCCCCGGCCACGCCGAGCCGAGCTCGGCCGTGATCAGGCCGTAGGGGATGAAGAAGACCGTCATCGTGATGGCCCACCAGGAGAACCACGAATAGCCCATCGCCGCCGAGGAGGCGAGGGTGTCGATCGTCAGGATGGCGCAGACGGTGAAGAGGACGAGGTCGGCTCGGCCGAGGACCCGCTCGAGGCCCTGGGGCGCCGCCGCCGGCGGCGGCCGCCGAATGTCCGTCGGTCATGTGGTGTCGCGATCCTATCTCCGCAAAGCCCTCCCGTACAACGACTTCCGCCAGTCCCACGAACGCCCGGCGGCCCGGCCGGCGGTGCCCGCGTGATAGGCTCGGCCCTCCTTTCAGCCAGCCAGGAACTTCGCATGTCCGCTTCGATTCAGCCTGAAGACCGCCGTCCCCGGCCCCCGTTCCCGGGAGCTCGCCGCCCGGCGGGACGCCGCGGTGCCCCGGGGGATCGGCCACTCCACCCCGGTCTACGCCGCGAGCGCCCGGGGGGCCCTCCTGACCGACGTGGACGGCAACGTCTTCATCGACTTCGCCGGCGGGATCGGCACGCTGAACGTCGGCCATGCCAACCCCGACGTCGTCCGGGCGGCGTCGGAGCAGCTCTCGCGGATGACCCACTCGTGCTTCTCCGTGGCCCCCTACGAGGGCTACGTGGCGCTCGCCGAGACGCTCAACCGGATCACGCCGGGCCGCCACGCCAAGAAGACCATGCTCGCCAACAGCGGCGCCGAGGCCCTCGAGAACGCCGTCAAGATCGCGCGGCACGCGACCGGGCGCGAGGCCGTCGTCGTGTTCGAGCACGCGTTCCACGGCCGCACGCTCCTGACGATGAGCATGACCTCCAAGGTCCGGCCCTACAAGTTCGGCTTCGGGCCGTTCGCCGCCGAGGTCTATCGGATGCCCTTCCCCTACGAGTACCGCGGCCACTACCCCGGCCTGGCCGCCGCGGCGGCCGGGCTCGAGGAGTTCTTCAAGACCCAGGTCGCCGCCGAGAAGGTCGCCTGCATCGTCGTCGAGCTCGTGCTCGGCGAGGGCGGATTCATCGTCGCGCCGCTCGATTGGGTGAATCTCCTCGCCCGGTTCTGCCGCGAGCACGGGATCCTGCTCGTCGTCGACGAGGTCCAGACCGGATTCGGACGGACCGGGCGGATGTTCGCATGCGAGCACTACGACATCGAGCCCGACATCATGACGATGGCCAAGTCCCTCGGCGGCAGGCTTCCCGATCTCCGCCGTCACCGGCCGCGCCGAGATCATGGACAGCGCGCAGGTCGGCGGGCTCGGCGGCACCTACGCGGGCAACCCCGTCGCGTGCGCCGCGGCCCTGGCGGCCATCGGATCGATCGAGCGGCACCGCCTCCCCGAGCGGGCGAGCGCCATCGGGGCCGAGGTCGAGAGGCGTTTCCTCGGGTTCCTCGACCGCTTCCCCTTCGTCGGCGACGCGCGGGGTCTCGGCGCCATGCGCGCGCTCGAGCTCGTCAAGGACCGCGCAACGAAGGAGCCCGACAAGGACCGCACCGACCGCGTCATCAAGAAGGCCTACGAGACGGGGCTCATCCTCGTCGGCGCCGGCACCTACGGCAACGTCATTCGCACCCTCATGCCGCTCGTCATCTCCGACGGCGAGCTCACGGAAGGTCTCGATGTTCTCGAGAAAGCGCTCGAAGGCGCGTAGACACCTCTTCTGCGTCGGAGACTCTTAGCCGCCACTCCCCAGCGGCTCACGAATACCTTTGTCTGCACACGGAACGGGGACGCACATGAACACGCAGGAGCTGATCCAGGAATCCCAGCGGTGGCTCGACATCATCTCGGCGCCGCAGCTGACCGCCGAGCAGAAGGAGAAGATCCAGAAGGACACGGTCGACAACTTCCAGTTCTATTACAACCGGGGCTATCTCGAGTACCGCAAGTCCGTCGTCGAGATGCGCGACGACCCCGCCCTCGAGTGGGTCGGCGAGGGCTCGACGTTCCAGGATCTCTCGGGCCGGACCTACATCGACTGTCTCGGCGGGTACGGCATCTACAGCGCCGGCATCCGCCACCCCAAGGTCGTTCGGGCCGTCGCCGATCAGCTCCAGCGCATGCCGCTCTCGAGCCAGGAGCTGCTCGATCCGCTGCGAGGCGCGCTGGCGGAGCTCCTGGGCGAGATCACACCGGGCGACCTCCAGTACTCCTTCTTCATCAACAACGGCACGGACGCCGTCGAGGGCGCGATCAAGCTCGCCCGCGTCTTCACCGGGAAGACGAATTTCATCAGCTCGCTGCGCGGTTTCCACGGCAAGAGCTGCGGATCGCTGTCCCTCCTCGGCCGGTGGGAGTACCGGGAACCGTTCCTGCCGCTTCTTCCCGGCATCCACTTCGTGGAGTTCGGCGACGCGGAGGCCGTCGAGGACGAGCTCTACAAGGCCGACCAGACGGGCAAGGGCATCGCGGCCGTGATCATGGAGCCGATCCAGGGCGAGGCCGGCGCCATCGTGCCGCCCGACGACTTCTGGCCGCGGATCCGGAAGGCCTGCGACGAGTACGGAACGCTCCTCATCGCCGACGAGGTCCAGACGGGCCTCGGCCGAACGGGCAAGCTCTTCGGCGTCGACCACTGGAAGGTCGTCCCCGACATCATGTGCCTCGGCAAGGCCCTCGGCGGCGGAGTGATGCCGCTGTCGGCCTTCGTCTCGACGCCCAAGATCTGGAGCGTCCTCGAAAAGAACCCGTTCATCCACTCCTCGACGTTCGGCGGAAACCCGCTCGCCTGCGCGGCCGGGATCGCGGCGATCAACGTCACCCTCGAGGAAGACCTGCCCGGCCAGGCGGCCCGCAAGGGAAAGTACCTGCTGGCGCAGATGATCCGCCTGAAGATGCGGTTCGACCGACTGCTCCACCGCGTCGGCGGTCGGGGACTTCTCCTCGGCCTCGAGTTCATGAACACGGAGATCGGCTACAAGGTCGTCGCCGGGCTCTTCAAGCGCGGTGTGCTCGTGGCCGGGACCCTGACCAACTCCAAGGTCGTCCGCCTCGAGCCGGCCCTGAACATCCCGGACCGGTACATCAAGGAGATCCTGGGCGCCCTCGAGGAAACGCTCAAGGAGGTCGACGCCGAGACGCCCGACATCAAGCCGGACGAGGAATAGTGCGGATCGCGGTCCTCGGCGCCGCCGGCGCCATGGCCCGGGTCGTGGTGCGGGACCTGCTCGAGTTCGTGCCCGCCGTGGAGATCACGGCCGCCGACCTCGAAGCCGGTCGCGCACCCCGATTCCCGGGTCAAGCCGGCCGTTCTCGACGCCCGGGACGAGGCGGCGACGGCGCGCCTCCTCGAGGGCCACGACGCGGTGCTGAACTGCGTGACCTACTACTTCAACCTCCCGATCATGCGGGCGGCGCTCGCGGCGCGCGTGCCGTACTCCGATCTGGGCGGCCTGTACCACGGCTCCCTCCAGCAGTTCGGGCTCCACGAGGAGTTCGTCCGGGCGGGGGTGCCGGCCCTTCTCGGCATGGGCTCGACGCCCGGCATCACCAACGTCATGGCCGGCGAGCTCGCGCGCGGGCTCGACTCCGTCGAGGCGATTCACGTGCGCGTCGGCTGCATCGACCGCTCGGCGTCCGGTCCGCTGCCGATCCCGTATGCCCTCGACACCGTGCTCGACGAGTTCTCGCTCGAGCCGATGGTGTTCCGGGACGGCCGCGCCGAGGCCGTGCCCCCGATGAGCGGCCGCGAGACGATCGAGTTCCCCGCTCCCGTCGGGCGGGCCGAGGCGCTGTATACGCTGCACTCGGAGGTGGCGATGTTTCCCCGCTCGTTCCCGGGCCTGCGGGAGGCGAGCTTCAAGGTCGCCTTCGAGCCCGATTTCACGAAGAAGGTCGCCTTCCTCGTCGAGCTCGGGTTTGCCTCGCGCGAGAAGGTCGGCGGCGCTTCGCCCCGCGAGGTCCTCCTCGGGCTGGCCTCGCGGCAGACCGTTCCCCCGGGAGACCCGCAGGACTGCGACGCGCTGCGCGTCGAGCTCACCGGCGCGAAGGCCGGCCAGACGGTCCGCCGGCGCGCCGACATGGTCGTCCTCCCCCACCCCGAGTGGAAGGTCGCGGCCGGGTCGCTCGACACGGGCGTGCCGCTCTCGATCGCCGGGCAGCTCCTCGCCGCCCGGACGATCCGCGCGCCCGGCGTCCTCTGCCCCGAGACCGCCGTGCCGACCGAGCTCTTCTTCGAGATGCTCGCCCGGCGGCACATGCGCGTGCAGTTCAGCTGAACAAGGAGGACCCGTGGCCATCGCCTCCGTCAACCCCGCGACCGGAACGACCCTCAGGACCTTCGAGCCGCACTCCGACGCCGAGGTCGAGCGGCGCGTCGCGCTCGCCGCGGCCGAGTTCCCGCGCTGGCGCCGGACGTCCTTCCCCGAGCGCGCGGCCCGGATGGCGAAGGCCGCGGAGATTCTCGAGGCGCGCAAGGCCGAGTGGGGCCGTCGCATGACCCTCGAGATGGGCAAGCCCATCGGCGCCGGCATCGCTGAGGCCGAGAAGTGCGCCTCGGTCTGCCGGTACTACGCCGAGAACGCCGAGCGCTTCCTCGCCGAGGAGCCGGTCGCGACCGACGCCGCCCGCAGCCTCGTCCGCTACGACCCGCTCGGGCCGGTCCTCGCCGTGATGCCCTGGAACTTCCCCTTCTGGCAGGTCTTCCGCTTCGCCGCGCCGGCGCTGATGGCCGGCAACGTCGGGCTCCTGAAGCACGCTTCGAACGTCCCCGACTGCGCCCTGGCGATCGAGGAGATCTTCCGCGAGGCGGGCTTCCCCGAGGGCGCGTTCCAGGACGCTCCTCGTGGGCTCCGAGCGCGTCGCCCGGCTGATCGACGACCCGCGCATCGCCGCGGTGACACTCACCGGGAGCGAGGGCGCCGGCGTCTCGGTCGGCCGCGCGGCGGGCGCGCAGATCAAGAAGGTCGTGCTCGAGCTCGGCGGCAGCGACCCCTTCATCGTGATGCCGAGCGCCGACCTCGAGGCGGCCGCGTCGACGGCCGTGAAGGCCCGCACGATCAACAACGGGCAGTCCTGCATCGCGGCCAAGCGTTTCATCGTTCACCGCGACGTGGCCGACGCCTTCGAGAAACGCTTCCTCGAGAAGATGAAGGCCTTGAAGGTCGGGGACCCGATCGACCCGTCGGTCGAGATCGGGCCCGCTGGCGACCCCGGCGATCCGCGACGAGGTGGACGGCCTCGTGCGGCGCACGGTCGCCGCCGGCGCGCGCGTCGTCCTCGGGGGCAAGCCGATCGACGGCCCCGGGAACTTCTACCCTCCGACCGTGCTCGCGGACATCCCGGCCGGCAGCCCCGCGGACGTCGAGGAGATCTTCGGTCCCGTCGCCAGCCTCTTCCGCGTCGCGAGTCTCGACGAGGCGATCGCCGTCGCAAACCGCACTCGGTTCGGGCTCGGCTCGTCGGCCTGGACGCGCGATCCCGCCGAGCGCGACCGCTTCGTGCGCGAGCTCGAGGCCGGAGCGGTCTTCATCAACGGAATGGTCAAGAGCGACCCGCGGCTCCCGTTCGGGGGCGTGAAGAAGTCGGGCTTCGGCCGCGAGCTCTCCGAGCACGGGATCCGCGAATTCGTCAACGTCAAGACGGTCTGGGAGGCGTAGGGCCCGAAAAGGCGACGGCCCCGATTTGCCGGGGCCGTTGCTGCAGCCTGCGAACCGTCGGCCTAAGGCACGTAGAGGACGAGTCCGAAGGTCTTCGTCAAGAACGGCGCCATCTGACCGCGGTTGACGGGGTTGGCGGGACAGAACACTCCCGCTCCGCAGCCGGCCGCGATGCCACGATTGAACAGGTCCTCGATCCACGCCTCGAACGGGCTGCCGACAGGCACGTCTCCGAAGATGTGGGCGGCCGCCGGGGGCGTGTACGCCGAGCCCTCGAGCGTCTTGAGCAGGAAAACCGCCATCTGCTGTCGCAGCACCGTGCTCTCCGGACAATAGTTGAGCGGTGAGGGCGAGCACCCGCCGGTGATCCCCCGGTTGTAGAGGTCCTCGATCCACGGCGCGAAGGTGTCGGCAGCCGGAACGTCGCCGAAGATCCCGGCGGCAGGTGGCGGCACGTAGCATGCTCCGTTGAGCGCCTTCAGGAGAAACACGGCCATCTGCTTTCGCAGCGTGCTGTTGGTCAGGCAGTACGTGTCCGCCCCGCAGCCGCCCGTGACGCCGTTGTGGAGGATCGTCTCGACGAAGCGGTAGAAGAGACTCGAGGTCGGCACGTCGGCGAAGCTCGGACCGACGTGCAGCGTTCGTGTCCGAATGGTGGGGGTTCCGGCGATCACCGCCGGCTGGGCGACGTGCTCGTCGATCGTCACGTCCCGATGCCCGAACCCCGCCCCGTCGATCTTGACGGCGTAGCAGTCGACGCACTGGGCTTCGGCGTCCGGAGCGATCTGACCATAGCCGCCATCGGCATCGACGAACGTGAACGTGAGCCCCGCGGGCCCGGCGAGATTGGAGATGTCCCCGACCAGTGTGACCTGTCCGCCCGAGTTGTTCGTCCACGACGGCGCCAGCCCCGCCACCTCGCCGAGCTCGATCACGCCGTTGCCGGGCTCGACCGCGATGGCGGTCGACGCATAGCTGTCTTCGTTGCCGATGACGGACATGGTCAGGTGGAACAGGGGCGCGATCGTGGCGACGTCGACGGGATCGGGAACGCCGCAGGCCGCAGAGGACCAGTAGCTCGGCGCCGTCTGACCCGCCTGGTTTCCCCCGACGAACAGGCGCTCCATCTGGGCCACACCGTTGTCCTGGTGGATCTCGACGACGAGCTCGGAACGAGCCTCGACGAAACCCAGCACGGGAACGAAGAGATTTCCGGGATTGGCCTGATCCGCGACCGTCACGGTGGCGGTCCCGATCGGCGTCAACGTTCCCTCCGGGAAGGGGCAGCCGGAGTTGGTGTAGAGGTTGACCGTCAGGTTCTGCCCCACGGCGCCCGGCGTCTGCGAGGAATTGATTCCGACGTCGACGGCGCAGACCCGGAAGTCCGCGAACACCAGCGCATCGGCGAGGTTGAAGGCGCGCCAGTAGCTGTTGTCGCCGTGGTACATGTTGGCGTCATCGGTGTAGCAGCCGGCGAAGGTCCCGTCCGGGACCGCGTTCACCGACTGCGTGAGGGTCACCGGCCCGCAGCCCTCGGGCGCCGCCGGTGGCGCCTGCCCGGGACCGGCGACGGGGAGCGAGCCGTGGGAAATGCTCTGGCCCGTCAGCGCGGAGCCGAGGCAGAGCAGGAGAACCGATCCGTAAGACCACGTGCGTCGGGTCATGGCGCTCTCCTCGCGTCTCCGGGTTTTTGTGGAAGGGGCGAGAGGCAGTCTATACCTGGACGCGGGACACGGGCCCGTACCCTCCCCGGCAGCCGTCAGCTCGGCAGGAAGCTCGCCCCCACCGTCTGCGCGATCCGCGCCATGACGTGCTTGATCTGGGTGTAGTCCTCGATCGCGTACATGGACATGTCCTTGCCGTAGCCCGACTGCTTGTAGCCGCCGTGCGGCATCTCGGAGACGAGCGGCAGGTGGTCGTTGATCCAGACCGTTCCGAACCGGAGCCTGCGCGCGGCGTTCAGGGCCCGGTTGACGTTCGTGGTCCAGACCGACGCGGAGAGTCCGTAGTCGACGTCGTTGGCCCACGCGAGCGCCTCCTCGTCGGTCGAGAAGCGCGTCACGGTGATGACCGGGCCGAAGACCTCCTTCCTGACGATCTCGTCGGACTGCTTCGCGTCGGCGACGATCGTGGGCTCGAACCAGAAGCCCTTGCCCGGCCCCGCGCCTCCGCCGGTCACGATCTTGACGTGGCCCGTGGCCTTCGCGCGGTCCACGAAGCCCGACACGCGCTTGCGGTGCTCGGCCGAGATGACCGGCCCCATGTTCGTGGCCTCGTCCTTGATGTCGCCGACGACGAGCGACTTCACGGCCGGCACGAGCTCGGAGAGGAGCTTGTCGTAGATCCGCCCGCTCGCGTAGAGGCGGGTCGCCGCGGTGCAGTCCTGGCCGCTGTTGGCGAAGCCCGCCATCTTGATTCCCGGGATGACGAGGTCCATGTCGGCGTCGTCGAAGATGAGCACCGGGGCCTTGCCGCCGAGCTCCAGGTGGACCTTCTTGAGCGTCGCCGAGGCGGCCTTGGCGACCTCCTTGCCCGTGGCGACGTCGCCCGTCAGCGACACCATGCCGACCTTCGGGTGCCGAACGAGGCCGGCGCCCACGGGCTCGCCGTGGCCGGTGATCACGTTGAAGACGCCCGGCGGAAAGACGTCCCCGGCGAGCTCCGCCAGGCGCAGCGTCGTCAGCGGCGTCTGCTCCGACGGCTTGAGGACGACCGTGTTCCCGGCGGCGAGTGCGGGCCCGATCTTCCAGACCGCCATCATCAGAGGGTAGTTCCAGGGCGCGATCGAGCCCACCACGCCGACAGGCTCCCGCCGGATCATGCTCGTGTAGCCGGCGAGGTACTCCCCCGCCGCCTTGCCCTCGAGGACCCGGCAGGCCCCCGCGAAAAACCGCAGGTTGTCCACCATGAACGGGACCTCGCTCTTCGCGAGTCCGATCGGCTTGCCGACGTTGTCGGCCTCGAGCATGGCGAGCTCGTCCGCGTTCTTCTCGATCACGTCGGCCAGTTTCAGGAGCATCAGGCTCCGCTCGGCCGGGGTAGAGTCCTGCCACTTCTCGAAGGCCGCCGACGCCGCGCCGACTGCCCGGTCGACGTCCTTCTCGCTTCCCGTGGGCACCGTTGCGAGCGTTCGCTCGTCGACGGGGCTGATGATGGGTTCCTCGCGGCCGTCGACCGAGCCGACGAGCTCGCCGTTGACGAAGTTCTTGTAGCTCTTCATGGGAGGGGTCCTTTCTCGGGCGCCAATCCTATTTCACTGCACCTTGATCTCGGTCCAGTACTCGTCCATGAGCTCCGTGGCCTCGCCGATGTCCTTGACGAACTCGCACCGGGTCGAGGGCCTCCGCGGGCGGATAGATCGCCGGGTCGTTCAGGATGTCCGGCCGGATGAACCGCCGCGCCGGGACGTTGGCGCTGGCATAGCTGATGCCGTCGACGATCCTCGCGTTGACCTCGGGCTCCATGATGAAGTCGAGAAACGCGTAGATGGACTCGACGTTGCGGGCCCGCGCGGGGATGCACACGCTGTCCATCCAGAGCGTCGCGCCCTCCTTCGGCAGCACGTACGCGAACTTCCCGGGCTCGCGCGCGGCGAGCTTGGCGAGCTGGCCGTTGTAGCCGTGGGCTGTAGATCACGTCGCCCGCCGCCAGGATGTTCTCGTAGTCGCCGCTGTTGTACGTCTTGACCCACGGCTTCTGCTTCTTGAGCAGGTCGGCCGCCTGCTTCAGCACCGCCGGCTCCGTGCTGTTCAGGGAGTGGCCCAGGGACTTGAGCGCCGCCGCGAAGCACTCCCGCATGTCGTCGAGCATGAGGATCTGCCCCGAGTTCGCGGCGGAACGAAGAGCGGCGCCCAGCTGTCGGGCGGGCGCCGCCGCCCGCGGATCGCGTACCCGTAGCCCGTCGTGCCCCACACGTACGGCAGCGAGTACGTGTTGCCGGGGTCGAACTCCTGGTCGAGGAAGCGCGGGTCGAGGTTCCCGAGGTTCCTCAGGCGCGCCTTCTCCAGCGGACGCAGGAGCTTCGAGCTGCCCCAGGATGCGCACCATGTAGTCCGACGGGACCACGAGGTCGTAATCGGCGACGCCGGACTGGAGCTTGGCGAGCACGGGCTCGTTCGAGTCGTAGAGGTCGTAGCGGACTTCGATGCCGGTCCGCCTCGTGAAGTCGTCGATGACGGATTGCGGCAGGTACTCCGACCAGATGTAGACGTTGAGCTTCTTCTCGCCCGGCCCCGGGTACGGCGGCTCGTCGCCGCGCGGCGCGCACCCGGCCGTCACCAGGCGCGAGGAACCCCGGCCAGAACGCCACGCGCCAGGTCTTCACCTCTCGGCCCTCTCCGCGGGCGGCTGCTGCAGCCGCTGCGCGATCACGATGAGCACCACCGTGACGGCGAGAAGCAGCGTCGAGACCGCGTTGACCTCGGGCGTGACGCCGACCTTGAGCATCGAGTAGATCTGCAGCGGCAGCGTCGTCGAGCCGACCCCGGCGACGAAGGACGTGATGACGTAGTCGTCGATCGACACCGTGAAGACGAGCAGCGCCCCGGCGACGATGCCGGGCAGGATCAGGGGCAGCGTCACCCGGAAGAACACCTGGAGCGGCCGCGCCCCGAGGTCGAGCGCCGCCTCCTCGAGCGAGCGGTCGAAGCCCGTCAGAGCGGGCGCGCACGACGATCGCCACGTACGAGATGCTGAAGACCACGTGCGAGATCACGACCGTCGTCAGCGACAGCCGAAGCCTCGCGACTCCGAAGAACGTGACGAGGGCCGCGCCGATCACGATCTCCGGAATGATGATCGGCAGGTAGAGCAGGCTCTTCGTCGCCTCCCGGCCGCGAAACGCATACCGCCCGAGCGCCAGCGCCACGAGCGTCCCGAGCACCGTCGCCACGACGGTCGTCGCCACGCCGACGATCAGGCTGTTGCGGACTGCGGCCAGGATCAGCTCGTTCCCGAGAAGGCTCCGGTACCACTCGAGCGTGAAGCCCTTCCAGACGGCCGTCTGGCTGGTCGCGTTGAACGAGAACAGCACCAGGATCGCGATCGGCGCGTAGAGAAAGAGATAGACGAGCCCGGCGTGCGACCCGCAGGAAGATCCCCCGCTTCACAGGAGCACGTCCTGGCCCTTGCGCTTCTGTAGAGCGCGTAGACGAAACAGCAGCAGCAGCACCGCCGCCGTCAGCTCGAAGGCGATCGCGGAGCCGAAGGGCTTGTTGCGCGCCACGGCGAACTGGTTCTGGATCAGGTTGCCGGCGAGCATCGTCTTCGCGCCGCCGAGGAGGTCCGAGACGATGAACTGCCCGAGGCTCGGGACGAAGACGAGGATGATCCCGGCGACGATCCCCGGCATCGTCATCGGGACGGTGATCCGCCAGAACGTCGACCGCTTCGGGGCGCCGAGGTCGGCCGACGCCTCGAGCAGCGACAGGTCGAGCTTCTCGAGCGACGCGTAGAGCGGCAGGATCATGAACGGCAGCTCGCCGTAGACGAGCCCGAGCAGCACCGCGAAGTCGTTGTAGAGAAGCTCGAGCGGCGCGGACGTCAGCCCGGAGGCCATGAGCAGCCGGTTCGCGAGGCCCTCGGTCCGGAGGATGAACATCCAGGCGTACGTGCGGATCAGGAAGCTCGTCCAGAAGGGCACGACGACGAGGCCGAGCAGCAGGTTGCGCCGCCGGGGCGGCGCGACGACGGCGATGTAGTAGGCGATCGGATAGCTGACCGCGAGGCACAGCCCCGTCGTGACCACGGCCATCCAGATCGAGCGCCAGAAGATCTGGAGGTAGATCGCGTGGAACGAGCGCGCGTACTGGGCGAGGAACTTCCCGGAGGCGATGTACGCCCCGAGGTCCTCGATCGGCTTCAGCCCGCCGTAGGTGGCCCGCTGGCCGAAGCTGACGAGGAAGAGGACCGCGAGCGGCGCGACGAAGAACACCCCCAGGACGATCCAGGTCGGCAGGGCCAGTGCGTACGCCGCGCGGCCGGCGCCCTTCTCGCCGTTCATGCCGCCGTCTCCGGCCTCCGGATCAGGACCGCGTGACGCGGGTTCCAGCACGCGAAGAGCCGGCTCCCGACCGCAAACCGCGACGACTCCTCGAACGGCTTCTCGTTCTGCTCGTAGACCGTCAGCCGCTCGCCCGCCGCGTCGCGGACGATCCAGACCGTCGAGACGCCCTGGTAGACGCGCTCCTCGACGGTCACGGCCACGGACGGGCACGCCGTGGCTCGACAGATCGCGCGGGCGCAGGTCGAGCTTCTCCGGGCCGCACCACGAACCGGACCTCGTCGCCCGGCCGGTACGACGGGAGCCTGCCGGAAGCGCCGCGACCCGGGCCTCGCCTCCGGCCGAGAGCGCCAGCGTCAGGACGCCGTCCGCCGCCTCCCGCACGCGCGCCGCGAAGAAGTTCGACGCCCCCATGAAGTTCGCCACGAACTCGGTCGCCGGACGCTCGAAGACCGTGGCGGCGTCGTCGGCCTGCTCGACTCTCCCCCGGTTCATCACGGCGATCCGGTCGCTCATCGTCAGCGCCTCCTCCTGGTCGTGCGTGACGAAGACGAAGGTGATGCCGAGGTCCCGCTGCAGGTGCTTGAGCTGGACCTGCACCTCCTTGCGGAGCTTCTGGTCGAGCGCGCCGAGCGGCTCGTCGAGCAGCAGCACCTGCGGGCTCCAGGGCCAGGGCGCGGGCGAGGGCGATCCGCTGCCGCTGCCCGCCGGAGAGCTCGTGGGGCTTGCGCTTCTCGAACCCGGAAAGCTGGACCAGGCTCGAGCACCTCGGCGACCCGGCGGCCTTGCGCGGCCGAGTCCATGTCGCGGTACCGCAGGCCGAACGCGACGTTCTCCTCGACCGAGAGGTGCGGGAACAGGGCGTAGTGCTGGAAGACCATGTTGACCGGGCGCCGGTACGGCGGAACGCGGGTCATGTCCGACGCCGTCGATCCGCAGGGACCCGGAGGTCGGCAGCTCGAAGCCGCCGATCATCCGCAGGAGGGTCGTCTTGCCGCAGCCGGACGGGCCGAGCAGCGAAAAGAACTCGCCGCGCCGGATGTCGAGCGAGACCGAGTCGACCGCGGCCGTCTCCCCGAAGCGCTTGCTGAGGCTCCGGATCTCGACGCTGGTCTCGCTCGGCACCTCGGGTCTAGAAGCTCACGCGCAGGCCGAAGCGCAGCGTGCGAGGCTGCTGCCACTGGTTGCCCTGGCCGTAGGTCTCGTTGGTCGGCTCGGGCAGATCGTTGTCGGCCTGGTCGAGCGCCCAGACCTGATCGACCTGCGTGACCTGCTGCCGGTCGAACACGTTGAACAGGCTGGCGAGGAAGTGGACGGTCACCGGCCCCAGGCGCAGGCCGTAGTCCGCCTGCAGGTCCATCTCGTACGTGTCCGGCGAGCGCCCCTCGCTGCCGCGCGGCGTGATGAAGATCTCGGGCCCGGCGTAGCCGTTCCACCATCCGATTCGCGACAGCGGCACGCCCGTCTGGTAGTACCCGGACGCGGACATCGTCAGGCCGAACGGGAACGCGTAGGCCGTCTGGAGCTTGGCCTGGTTCGTCCGGTCGAGCGTCAGGCTGCCGTTCGCGTTGACCTGGAACTCGGGGTAGTCGAAGTCGTCGGTGATGTTCGGGTTGCGCGCGAAGAAGCCGCCGATCGCCCGGAACGAGCCGTCGAAGTTGCCCCGGAGCGTCGAATACATGTAGCTCGCGTAGATCATCCAGTTCTCCGACATCCGCTTCTGCGCCGTCAGCTCGATCCCGCGGAAGTACCGCTTGCCCTCGCTGAACTCGGGCGCCAGGACGCTGTCGCCCGGGTTGAAGAAGGCGTAGTTGTCGAGGTCCTCGACGTAGGTGTCCTCGAGCACGCGGCCGAGCGCGCGGTAGATGCCCCGCACGCCGACCACCCACGTGTTGCCGACCTGCCACTCGACGCCGGCCAGGATCTCCTCCGAGTAGGGCGACTTCAGGTTCGGGTCGATGTCGTCGACGGCCGTGCCCCGGATCTCGCACGGCGTGTCCTCGGTGTCGGCCTCCGGGTCGCAGTTCAGGTCCGTCGGCGAGAAGTTGAACGTCGAGCCGTCGCGCTCGCCGTTCAGGGAGCGCACGTTCATGTCGATCGGGATCAGCGGCACGAACTGGCTGTAGGAGGCGTAGGCCTTCGTCCTCCCGTTGTTCATGAAGTCCCACGTGACCCCGACCCGCGGCGAGAAGTGGTCGATGTCGATGTAGGTGATGTCGTCGAGGCCCGCGGATCATCTGCTTCTCCCAGCGCACGCCGGCGTTGATGGTCAGGTTCGGCAGGACGTTCCAGCGGTCCTGGAGAAACGCCGCGAACACGTCGTTCTGCGGCGTGGCGATGACCGGCGCGATCGTCGCGTTGTCGATCGTCGCGTCGGGGCCCGCGAAGAAGAGGTGGCTGTAGACCGGGCGCTGCAGCGGGTCGTCCTCGAAGGGGCTCAGGATGGAAACGAACTGGCCGCCGCTCGTGTCCCGGATGACGTCGGCATCGATGCGCTGAAAGCCGAACCCGGTCTTCAACTCGTGACTGCCGACGAAGTAGGTGGCGTCGGCGAGGTAGTCGTAGCGCGTGAACTGCTTGGTGGCGAACTGGCCGTCGCCGGCCGTGCCGCCGAACCCGCCCGAGGCCACCAGGACGTCGCCGGTGTTGTCGACGTAGTAGATCTGGTTGCCGCCCGGGCCCGGCAGCGTGTCGACGTCTTCCCGGTGGTAGGCGAACTGGCCCGTCAGCGAGCAGGTTCGCGCTCATCGTCCCCTGGTAGCGGAACCCGAAGTCCGTGCCGCCGACCGTGACGGTGCCCTCGTACGTCGTGGGCGGCCCGATGACGGGGCCGACCGCGCCCGTGTCGTCGGTCGGGTCGCCGAAGATGTTGCCGATGAGGGTGTTCGACGGGTTGATCAGCCAGGTCAGCTTGCCGGAGAAGAGATTGCTCGAGGTGTCGAGATCGGTGACCGTTCCGGCCTCCGGGCCCGTCGTGATCTGGCGCTGGTTCGTGTTGTCGACGTGGTCGTACGCCCCGAAGAACCAGAGCCGGTCCTTCAGGATGTAGCCGCCCGACGTCGGCTCCGTAGTCCGACCGCGTGAAGCCGACCGGGATGCCCTCGGCCGTGATCTCGTCGAGGTGCTTGTTCTCGGCCTGGAGGCCGTCGGCGTCGTAGTAGCCGAAGACGTCGCCGTGGAATTCGTTGCCGCCGGACTTGGTGACGACGTTGAGGATGCCCCCCTGCGCCCCCATGTACTCGGCCTCGTAGCCCCCGGCCTTCAGCTCCACTTCCTGGATGAACTCGAAGTTCAGGACCTTGCCCTGGCTCCCGATCTCGACGCCCGTGGTGTTGGCGCCGTCCACGAGGTAGGCGTTCTCGAGGCCCGTTGCGCCGTAGACCGTGATCGACGGTCTGCCGCACGTCCGAGTTGTCCGTGTTCACCCCGCTCGACAGCTGCGCCACCGAGGCGTAGTTGCGGCCGGTCGGCAGCGCCTGGAAGGCCGCCGCGTCGATGTTGCGGCCGATGGTGTTCGCCTGCGTCTCGACGGTCGCGGCCTGGGCCGTGACGGTGACCTCGGCGGTCGCCGCCGTGATGAGGTCGAATCGGATGCGCGGCGGCCTGGTTCAGGCCGAGCGGCAGGGTCTGCGTGCTCGCGCGCGAACCCTTCGAGGGTGGCCGTCACCGTGTAGGCGCCGGGCGGAAGCAGCGTCAGGTTGAAGCGGCCGTCGTCGTCGGTGACCGAGGAGCGGACGCCCTGGAGGTTCGGGCTGCGCGCCTCGACCGTCACGCCCGGAAGCGGCGTGCCGCCGGTTTCGACGACGCCGCGGATCGAGCCGGTGGTCTGCGCGAGAAGCGGGGTGGCGCACGTCGCGAAGAGAACCAGAACGCCGAGGACCCGTGCCACGGTGGTTTTCATGTCGCGCTCCTTCGTTTCGGGGTTCGATTGGCTCCTACGCTAAGGCCGCCGCGATCGGACTGTCAAGGTGACCGGCAGTCAGCGCCGCGTCACTTCGCCCGCGATCGGTCGAGCATCCGCACGATCTCCTTGAGCTCGCGCACGACGCTCCGGCGGTCGAAGTCGGAGTCCGCAGCGCGGCAGCGCGGCGGGCGGACGCGGCAGCCGCGGCGGCGCCGGCCTGGCGGCTTCGCGCTCGGGCTTCTCCGGCTTCTTCGGCGCCGCCGCGCGGCCTTGCGCTGCTCGGCCACCGGCGGCGCCGGGGCGAGACCGTCGTCGAAGCGGCCCTCCGTGATCTCGGCGTCCAGCCGCTTCTTCGCGCCCGCGACCGTGAACCCCTCGTCGTAGAGCAGCTCGCGGATGCGCGCGATGATGCGCACGTCCCGCGCCGTGTAGAGCTTGGTCGCGCCCTTGTCCTTGCCCTCCGAGAGTGCCGGGAACTCCGTCTCCCAGTAGCGCAGGACGTACGGCGCGACTTCCGCGATCCGACACGCCTCGGCGGGCCGGTAAACCTCGGCTTCCCCCTTGCCCACGAGGGTAATTTACCCCGAACTCGCCCTGCGGCGGGAAGACTTTGCGCGCCCCCGGGGCTCCTCGTCGCGGGACCGCGCCCGGACGAGGATGCGGATCGGCGAGCCCTCGAAGTCCGCCGACTCGCGGATCAGGTTCTCGATCCGCCGCTCCTCCGAGAAGTGGAGCGGCTCGCGGTGGTCGGCGACGAGCGTGAACGTCGGCGGCGCCGCCCCGGTCTGCGCGACGTAGAAGACCTTGAGCGTCCGGCCCTTCGTCGTCCGCGGGCGCCTTGTCGCGCAGGGCCCGGCCGAGGATCCGGTTGAGCTCCCCGGTCGTGATCCTCCGCATCCGGTTGTCCGCCACGCGCGCCGCCGTCTCGAGGACCCTCGCGATCCCGCGGCCGGTCTTCGCCGAGACGAGCAGGATCGGCGCCTGTCGCGCGAAGGGGATCTGGGTCGCGAGCGCGGTCTGAAAGTCCTCCGCCGTCCCCATCCTCGCGCTTGCCGGCGAGGTCCCACTTGTTGGCGACGAGCACGAGGCCCTTGCCCTCCTTGTCGGCGAGGGCGGCCACGCTCGCGTCCTGGCCCGTCGGGCCCTCCTCGGCGTCGACCACGAGCAGCGCGACGTCGCACTCCTCGATGCGCTTGCGGGCCTGGACGACCGAGAGGACCTCCGCGCCCCTTCTCCGTCCGGCCGCGGCGGCGAATGCCGGCCGTGTCGACGAGCCGAAAGCGGCGGCCCGGCGCTCTCGAGCGCGGTGTCGATCGAATCGCGGGTCGTGCCCGCGGTCTCCGACACGATCGCCCGCTCGTCGGCCCAGCAGCGCGTTGACGAGCGACGACTTGCCGACGTTGGGCCGGCCGACGACGGCCAGGGCGATCTCCCGAGGCCGCTCGTCGGCCGTCGGGGCGCCGCGTCCGCGGCGGACGGCTCCGGCAGGCGCTGCGCCGATCGCCGTCTGGACGTCGTCGACGCCGATGCCGTGCTCGGCCGAGACCCCGTAGAGCTCCGGAGAATCCGAGCGCCCAGGCCTCCTGCTCGCCCTCGCTTCCCTCGCGCCGGTCGATCTTGTTGGCCACGACGACGCACTCGCGGCCCGCCTCGCGAACGACCCGCGCGGCCGCGCGATCGCCGGGCAGCACGCCCGCCGAGGCGTCCACGACGAGGAGGACCAGGTCCGCGCCGCGGATGGCGCCGACGGCCTTCTCGCGGACCGCGGCGGGGATCTTCTCCTTGCCGGACGGGTCGTAGCCGCCCGTGTCGACAGGAGATACGTCCGCCCGTCGGGTAGCTTCGCCTCGAGCTCGAGAACGTCGCGGGTCATCCCCGGCATGTCGTGGACGATCGAGCGGCGCCGCCGGGTCAGGCGGTTGAAGAGGGCCGACTTCCCGACGTTGGGGCGGCCGGCGATCACGACCCGGTACGGGCCGGGAGCGGCCGTCACTTCCCGGCCCGCGGGACTCCCCCTTCGAGCAGCAGCTTGAAGCGCGGATGGGTGAAGGGATGGACGTCCGGGAACCGCGTGAAGATCCAGCCGCCGAAGATCTCCTGGCCCTTCTCGACGACCGTGATGCGCGCGGCCGGGTTCTGCGCCTCGACCCCATCGGACGTGACGACGCCGCCCGCCATCGAGAAGGCCGGCAGGAACACGTCGGCGCGCACGACGAACGACGGGATCCGGCAGCGGCGTGGCGCCGCCGAGCGGCACCTCGATGACTCCGTCCTTTCCGCCCTGGGAGTCCGTCCAGCGAAGCCGAATGCCCGTGTAGGCCTGCGCGACCTCCGGCGGAACCTCGAGACGGGTCGGCGCGCTCGGCCCCTCGCCGCCGCCGCCGGCCGCGCCCTCCGGCTCCGCAGGCTCGTGCGAGACCGCCATGCGGATGCTCGGATCGGGTCGCCCGCGCTCCCGGCAGGCCGCGAGCAGCAGGGCGGCGGCCACGGCCGCGGCCAGACGCCGGCGTCATCGGCTCCTCCGCGCCCGCGCCCGGCGTCCGAACTCGCGCGGCGGCGGCGCGGGCCGGGCGCGGCTTCGCCGGCCTCGGTCGCGGCTCTCCCGAAAGCCGGAAGTTCAGCCGGCGGCGCACCTCGTCGATCTCGACCAGGCGCACGCGGATCGAGTCGCCGAGGCGGAAGATCTTGCCCGAGGAGCGGCCCTTCAGCCGGTGCTGCTTCTCCTCGTAGACGAAGAAATCGTTGCCGAGAGCGGTCATGGGCACGAGTCCCTCCACGAAATAGTCCTTGAGCGTCACGAACACGCCGAAAGATGCCACACCCGTGACGTAGGCGTCGAACTCCCGCTCGAGCTTGTCCTTCATGAACACGATCTTCTTCCACAGGAGGCTCTCGCGCTCCGCCTGCTCCGCGCGGCGCTCCCGCTCCGAGGAGAAGGCCCCGACCTCGCGCATCCGATCGTTGACCGCGTCGAAGTCCTTCGCCGCCACCGGGTGGCCCGCCTCGAGCAGGCGCGAGAGCTGGCGGTGCACGATCAGGTCCGGATAGCGGCGGATCGGCGAGGTGAAGTGGCAGTAGTACGGCGCGGCCAGGGCGTAGTGACCGCGGCACTCCTCGGCGTAGAGCGCCTTGCGCTGCGCGCGCAGCAGCAGGTCGTGCAGGAGGCGCTCCTCGGGCTTGCCCTCGATCTCCGTCAGGAGCTTCTGGAAGGCCTTCGGGGGCGACCTCCGCCAGGTCGCCCTTCAGCTCGTAGCCGAAGCTCTCGAGGACCTCCCGGAGATCCACCAGGCGGTCGGGGTCCGGCCGGTCGTGGACGCGGTAGATCGCGGGCTGCTTGGCGAAGAGCAGCTTCTTCGCGACGGCCTCGTTGGCCGCGAGCATGAACTCCTCGATGAGCCGGTGCGCCACGTTGCGCGACTCCGGCACGATGCCGACGACGAGGCCCGCGTCGTCGAGCACGATGTCCGCGTCCGGCAGGTCGAAGTCGATCGAGCCCGCGGGCCTCGCGCCGCCGGCGCAGCAGGGCCGCGACCTCGCCCATGAGCCGGAAGTCCGCGAGAAACGGCCCGTAGCGGCCTTCGTCCTCGGGCCCGGCACCCTTCTCGAGAATGCGCGCGACCTCGGTGTACGTCATGCGGTGGCCGCTGCGGATGACGCCCTTCGCGAAGTCCGAGCCGGTCGACGCGGCCGTGCGCGTCGAGCTCGAGGAGCGCCGAGAGCACGAGCCGGTCGACGCGCGGGTTCAGCGAGCAGAGCCCGTTCGAGAGCCGCTCCGGCAGCATCGGCAGAACGCGTCCGGGGAAGTAGACCGAGGTCCCGCGCGAGCGCGCCTCGTCGTCGAGCACGCCGCCCTCGGTCACGTAGTGCGACACGTCGGCGATGTGAATGCCGATCCGATAGCCGGCCGGGCGTCCTCTCGACCTCGATGGCGTCGTCGAAGTCCTTGGCCGTCTCGCCGTCGATGGTGACGATCCGGCGGTCCCGGAAGTCGCGGCGGCCCCGGATGTCCTCGGGACGCACTTCCTCCGGGAAAGCGCTCCGACTCCGCGACGACCGGCTGCGGGAACCGCGGCGGCAGGTTGTGCGACCGCAGGACGATCTCGATGTCGACGCCGGGCTCACCGAGGAACCCCAGCCGCTCCTCGACCTCGCCGCGGGCCACGCGTCGGCCGTCCGGAAAGGCCGTCAGCCGCGCCTCGACGATCTCGTTCTCGCGCGCGCCGTGGGTCTTGCCGTCGACGATCCGGATGACGGCATCGATCTTCGGGTCGTACGGGAAGACCACCTTGGCGCCGTCCCGGGTCTCGAACCGGCCGACGACGCGCTCCCGGGCGCGCTCGAGGACGCGGACGACGACGCCGGAACGCCGCTCGGGCCCTCCCCGCCGCCGGCCGGCCGCGGCCCGCGACCGTTCCTCCCGGGCGAGCACGGTGTCCCCGTCCATCGCGCCGTGCATTCCCGAGCGCGGCACGTAGAGATCTTCCCCGTCCTGGACCAGAACGAAGCCGAACCCCTCGGGGCGGACCGTCAGGCGCCCGGCGACGAGGTCGGCGAACTCGATCGCCGAGTACTTCTCGCCCCGCACCCGCACGATCTCGCCCCGGCGCTCGAGCAGGTCGAGCTTCTCGCGCAGGGCGTCCTTCTCGGGCTCGAGGACGCCGAAGGCCGTCGACGAGGTCCTCGAACGAGAGAACCCGGGAGCCCTTCTTGCGAAGGCGCTCGAGGACGTCGGAGTCGCGCGGCAGCATGCCCGGGGAGTCTATCCGGCCAGGATCACCCCTTGGGCTTGTCGATCGGCGTGAAGAGGCCGGGCCAGTCGTCGAGGTTCTCGGGCTCCGGCGCCCTGAGCCTGCGTTCCCAGCCGCAGGAATGGCAGCGAACCACGCCGTTGACGGGGATCGAGGCCGCGTTGTGCGGCTCTTCGCAGTAGGGGTTGGGGCAGTTCCAGGGCAGGATCGGAGTCGACATCGCGCTAACGCGCTCCATAGCGATTTTACGCCTTCACGGCCTGCCGCGAACGGGGGGAATCGACTCGGTCGGCGGTGGCAGCGCGCCGGCCCGGCGGTCGATGACGACCTCCACGAACGCGATCGCGGCCGCGATGGCAGCGTACGCCCTGGGGTCCTCGCGCAGCGTCCCGAGGACCTCTTCGAGGCTCGCCACGGCGCCGGCCAGGTTGTCCTTGTTTCGGGCGTCCTGCGGGCTCGCCATGCTCCCCCTTCCTCCCGGCCCTACGGCAGGCGCCCGGCCCGCAGGGCGTCCCGGTGCCGGTCGTAGAGCGCCAGCGCGTCCCGGACCACCTCGACCGCCTGCGGCCGGTCGAGGAACTCGTCCACGATGACCGTCTTCTGCTCGAGCGCCTTGTAGTCCTCGAAGAAGCGCCGCAGCTCCGCGATGCGATGCGGCGGCAGCTCCCGGATCGAGGTGTAGTGCACGTACTCGGGATCGTCGGCGTGGACGGCGATGATCTTGTCGTCCTCCTCGCCCTGGTCGCTCATCTTCATCACGCCGATCGGCCGCGCCCGCACGATCGTCAGCGGCACGACCTCTTCCTGGCCGAGCACGAGGATGTCGAGGGGATCGTGGTCCTCGCAGTAGGTCTGCGGGATGAAGCCGTAGTTGGCCGGGTAGTGGACCGCCGAGAAGAGGATCCGGTCGACCCGGATCAGGCCGCTCGCCTTGTCGAGCTCGTACTTGACCTTCGAGCCCCGCGGGATCTCGATGATCGCGCGCAGGAGCGCCGGAGCGTCCGGTCCCACCGCGACGTCGTGCCACGGATGCATCGCGGGATCATAGCCGCGTTAAACTGCAAGGCGAAGCGATGACGCGACCCGCACTCCTCGCCCTCGTCCTCCTCGGCGCCGCTCGCCCGGGCGCGGCCGACGTCGTGACGCTGCCCGCGGCGGCCTCGATCGTCGGCGGGGCGCCTTTCTACTCGGACGTGCGCGCGTTCAACACGTCCTACACCGACCCGCTCGACGTGACCGCCACGTATCGCTGCTTCATCGGCAACCCCTGCCCGGCCGCCGCCCCGGAGACCTTCTTCCGGCTGGCGCCGCGTGAGTCGATCGCCTTCGACGGCATGGTCTCGACGACCTTTGGCGCCCCCGACACGGCCGGCGGCGTCGAGTTTTCCTTCGCCGGCGACGCGCGGGAGCTCGTCGTGACGAGCCGCCTCTACTCGACCGCGCCCGTGCCGACGGTCGGCATGTACGTTCCGGGGCTCCGGCTCTCGGCCGCCCACGGCCGGACCGTCCTGACCTCGGTCCGCAACGGCGGCGACGGCCAGGGCTTCCGCACGAACGTGGGCGTCTTCAACCCCGGTGACGCGGCCGTCGACGTGAGCTTCGAGATCTTCGACGCCAGCGGCGCACCCCGGGGATTCCCGGTGACGCGGACGGTCGGCGGCCACTCGGGGCTCCAGGTGTCCGGCATCTTCTCGGCCGCGGGCGCCGCGGACTTCGAGACCGAGAACGCCGTGATCCGGGTCGTCTCGACCGGCCCGCTCTTCTCCTACGCCGCGGTCATCGACAACGCCACGACCGACCCCATCTTCGTCGTCGGCGCGCCGGACGCGCCCCCGGGGACGCCCACGATCACCCGCACGCCGACGATCACGCTCACGCCCACGATCACGTTCACCCCGAGCAACACGTTCACCCCGAGCCTCACGTTCACCGCCTCGCAGACCCCGACGATCACGCCGACCTTCACGGCGACGCAGACCTTCACGATCACCCGCACGCCGACGATCACGCAGACGCCCACGGTCACCCCGACCCCGATCATCACCACGCTCGTCACGCGCACGCCGACGGTGAACCCGAACCGGATCGTCCTGGTCGGCGCGAATGGAACCAACTCCTTCTTCGACACGGTGGACCTGGGGACGAACACGACGATCCTGGTCGGGACGACGGTCCAGTGGGACTGGGCCCAGGGGGCGGGGTTCCACTCGACGACGAGCGGCAGCTGCACCAACACCCTCTGCTCGCCCGACGGCAACTGGGGGTCTGAGGTCAAGAGTTTCCCGTACAGCTTCACGCACACATTCAACTCGGCGGGCACCTTTCAGTACTACTGCCAGATCCACGGCTTCATGATGCAGGGGGCCGTCAACGTCATTCAACCGCCGGCGCCCACGAGCCGCTAGGCCGTCGTGACCCGCCGGTACCTCGTTGCGGCCGCATTCGCCGCCCTGGCCGCCGGATCCGCGGCTCTCGCCGAAACGGTGACCCTGCCCGCCGCCGCCTCGATTCAGGGCGGCGCGCCCTTCTACTCCGACGTCCGAGCCTTCAACATCTCGCACGCCTCGCCCCTGGTCGTCACCGCGACCTACCGGTGCTTCATCGGGAACCCCTGCCCCGGCACGGCGCCGTCCGAGGTCTTCACGCTCGGCCCCCGGGAGTCGCGCGCCTTCGACGACATCGTCGACGCGACGTTCGGGGCCCCCGAACACGGCCGGCGGCGTCGAGTTCGAGTACGACGGCGAGCCCGGCCAGCTCGTCGTGACGAGCCGGCTCTACTCGACCGCGCCCGTGCCGACCGTCGGCATGTTCATCCCCGGGCCTCGAGGACGCGGAGGCGCGCGCGTCGACCGTGCTGACCTCGATCCGAAACGGCGGCGCGGGCGCCGGCTTTCGCACCAACGTCGGCGCCTTCAATCGCGGCGACGCGCCGGTCTCGGTCGACCTTCGCCATCCGCGACGCGCTCGGAGCGCCGCTCGGCCAGCCGGTCGTCCCGGAGCGTCGGTGAGCATTCCGGCGTCCAGGTGTCCGGCATCTTCGCGGCGGCGGGCGTGGCCGGCGTCCAGACCGACAACGCCGTCATCGTCGTTTCGGCGACGGGGCCCGTCCTCTCCTACGCCGCCGTCATCGACAACGCGACCACCGACCCCATCTTCGTCGTCGGCGCCGGCGACGGCCCGGCGCTGACGCCGACCGTCACCCGCACCGCCTCGAACGGCCCCTCCCCCACGCGCACGCCGACGGCGCCGGGCTCGACGTCGACGCGGACCCCGAGCCGCACCCCGACGCAGACCTTCACGGCGACACGAACGCCGGCGGTGGGCCCGGTTCGCATCGTGTACGTCGGGCTCAACGGCATGAACTTCGTCGACGCCACCAACGGAAGCTCGACCTCGGCGATCTCGGCCGGGACCACGATCGAGTGGAGGTGGGTCGATGGCGAGCACTCGACGACGTCCGGAACGTGCGGCGAGAAAACCTGCACCCCGGACGGCCGGTGGAACTCGGAGAAGTACGACCCGCCGTTCACCTTCAGCTGGACGTTCAACACGCCGGGGACGTTCCCGTACTACTGCCTGAACCACGAAGCCACGATGCAGGGGACCGTCGTCGTCGGCCCCGCGGCCGCGCGATAGCGGGCCAACCCCCGCCTACTTCGGTGAGAGCGTGAACGTCCCGGAAACCGGGCCGGGAGGACAGCATCCCGGTCCACCCTCGGAAGTGCCGGAGTACTCGCCGGAGAGGATGCCCCCCGAAATCTCGGCCGTTCCACTCGCCGTGCCCGAACAGCCGTCGGTGAAGTTGACCGCGACGGTGCCCGTCGTGGGCGTGGCCAGCACCACGTTGAAGGCCGCCCTCGCCGCCGGCGAGTAGACCGTGACCGCACAGCCGGCCTGCGTCGGGATCGCGTCGGCGTGCACCACCCCGCCGCAGGAGTCGTCGAACTCACCCGCGTAGACGGTGGACAGGTAGGGACAGGACTTGGGCGCGGTCGAGGTGTCCTCACGGAGAAGGACGTCCGCGACGACCCTCTGCCCGAAGCAGTCATAGCCGGAGATCCGCCCGGTGATCGTCCCGTTGGCGAGCCGCATCGGCGCTCCCGGCGACGGGCCCAGCGCCCCGCTCTGGTAGATGCTGTCGCCGCCGAGCCCGAGTGTCAGGTAGTCGCAGTTGATCCCGCGCAGCTCGAGGAACATCGCGCCGTCCGGGTTGACGACGCCCCAGACCGACCCCCGCTCGATTCCCCTCGGGTAACGCGCCATCGAGTAGTCCGTTTCGCTAACGACGTACTGACCGACCGGGCAGGACGGGCACGGCTGCGCCTTGAGCGGAATTCGCCAGGTCTGCGTCAGCTCGGAGGCGTCGCCGAGCGTGAAGGTCACCGTGCCCGAGTAGACGCCGGTGGGGTCCGGCCCGGGGCGCACGTCCTCGCCGCCCCGCTCGGAGAGGATGACCGGGTCGCGAGGCTCCGTCTGCGCGAAGACGGCTGAGGCGAGAAGCACCAGCGCAAGCGAAACGATGGGCCGCCTCATGTCGTTCCTCCTGGTGAAGGCATCGAACTTGAGCAGATTCTCTGCCCGGACGCCGTCCCGGGCAAGAAGGTTCGGGGAGGGCGGGGACAAGCCCCGCCCCTACGACCGAAGCGGAGGATTCCCGCCCACGCCGCGCCGATGGCAGTCGCGGCGTAGGGGCGGCCCTTGCGGCCGCCCTGCGTGAACACTCAGGACGATGCAGACGGTGCGAAAGGGGGGACTCGCGCCGGCCGCTCGCTGCGCGAAACCCGACCGTCGGTCGCGGCCGGCCCTCCTCAGGCGAGGGGGCTACGCCCCCTCGGACACCCCTGGGGGTTCTCGCCCTCCCCTTTCGCACGCCGTGCGGCCAAGAGCCAGGACGATGCAATTGGTGCGAAAGGGGGGACTCGCGCCGGCCGCTCGCTGCGCGAGACGCGACCTTCGGTCGCGGCCGGCCCACCTCAGGCGAGGGGGCTACGCCCCCTCGGACACCCCTGGGGGTTCTCGCCCTCCCCTTTCGCACGCCGTGCGGCCAAGAGCCAGGACGATGCAATTGGTGCGAAAGGGGGGACTCGAACCCCCACAGGTGTTACCCCACAGGCTTCTGAGACCTGCGCGTCTACCAGTTCCGCCACTTTCGCGGGAACGGGAGGATAGCGGGAGGCGGCACAGGGGTCAACCAGCTCGAGCTGGCGCGCTTCTGGCATCCTTGCCGACGACGATGATCGCCATGGAAAAAGAGCTGCGGGCGTTCGGGAGAGCCCGCCCGGCGAGCGGTTCGTCCGGCGGTACCGGGCGCAGCGAAGGGCTCCGGGAGCCCGGCCGCTCGGGTCGCGCTCGTGGCCGTGGGCTGCGTCCTGATCGTGGGCGGCGCGATCCTGCTCGTCATTCCGGGGCCGGGGCTGCTCGTGATCGCGTTCGGGGGAGCGCTGGTCGGCCAGGAGTTCCTCGGGATCGCAAAGGCGCTCGACTGGCTGGAGCTCAGCGCTGCGCGAGCTCTACGGCGCGGGAAGGCGATTCTGGAAGAAGGCATCACGGCCCTCCGCGCGTGCCGTCGTGACCGCGGGAGCCCTGGGCGCCGGCCGGCGCCGCGTATCTGGCGTACGCCTGGCTTTTGGCGAAGTGACGCTAGCCGGAGCGGCGGAGCTCGCGCACGCCGGACTCGCCGGCGACGAAGACCTCCGACGCGAGGCCGCAGAAGAGGCCGTGCTCGACGATGCCGGCCCGCGCAGCGAGGCGCGCGGCCAGCGCGACGGGATCCGTGATCGGCCCGATGGCGCAATCGAAGATCCAGTTGCCCTGGTCGGTCTCGTAGGGCCGTCCGTCCGCCCGCAGGCGCAGCTTCGGCCCAGCCGGCGAGCTCCGCGAGAAACCGCTCCTGCGACTTCGCGCCGAACCGGGCGACCTCGACCGGGAGGGCATGGCGCGTTCCGAGGGCCGGCGAGAGCTTGGTCTCGTCGACGACGATGACGACGCGCCGGCTCGCCTCGCGCCACGATCTTTTCGCGGAACAGCGCTCCCCCGCCGCCCTTGATCAGGTTCAGGGCCGGGTCCACCTCGTCCGCTCCGTCGATCGTCAGGTCGATCTCGCGCGGGATCTCCTCGTCGAGAAGCGGGATGCCGAGCTCCTTCGCCGCCGCCTCGGTCGCGCGCGAGGTCGGGATGCCGAGCGACGCCCTTGAGCTCTCCGGACCGCGAGCAGCTCCCCGAGCCTGCGCGTGGCGAAGATGGCGGTCGAGCCCGTGCCGAGGCCGACGACCATCCCGCTCTGCACGAGGGCCGCGGCCCGCTCCCCGGCCTCGCGCTTGAACGCCGCGATGCGGTCGGCGTCGTGCGGCGGCGTCACTTCGAGGCGGCCCGCGCCTTGCGGTAGCGGCGGATCAGGGCGTTGGTCGAGCCGTCGTGCTTCAGCGGCGGCTCGGCCGGGCCCTGGAGCTCGGGGATGATGTTGACGGCGAGCTTCTTGCCGAGCTCGACGCCCCACTGGTCGAACGAGTCGATGTTCCAGATCGTGCCCTGCGTGAAGACGCTGTGCTCGTAGAGCGCGACGAGCTTGCCGAGCGTCTCCGGCGTGAGCGCGTCGGCGAGGATCGTCGAGGTCGGCCGGTTCCCCTCGAAGACCCGGTGCGGCACGAGCCAGTCCGGGGTGCCCTCGGCCTTGACCTGCGCCGCCGTCTTGCCGAACGCGAGCGCCTCGGTCTGCGCGAACAGGTTCGCCATCAGGATGTCGTGGTGTTCGCCGAGGGCGTTCGCCGTGTGCAGGAACCCGAGGAAGTCCGACGGGATCAGCCGGGTGCCCTGGTGGATGAGCTGGTAGAAGGAGTGCTGGCCGTTCGTCCCCGGCTCGCCCCAGAAGATGGGCCCGGTCTCCCAGCCGACCCTCTCGGAGTCGAGAGTGACGGACTTGCCGTTGGACTCCATCGTCAGCTGTTGGAGGTAGGCCGGGAACCGCTTGAGGTACTGGCTGTACGGGAACACGCCCACCGACTGCGCGCCGAGGAAGCTGGCGTACCAGACCGACAGAAGCCCCATCAGCACCGGGAGGTTCTTCTCGAAGGGCGTCGTGCGGAAGTGCTCGTCGATCGCGTGGAACCCCGCGAGCATCGAGCGGAAGTTCGCGGGCCCGATCGCGAGCATCGTCGAGAGACCGATCGCCGAGTCCATCGAATAGCGGCCGCCGACCCAGTCCCAGAAACCGAACATGTTGGCCGTGTCGATGCCGAACTTGCGGACCTCCTCCGCGTTGGTCGACACGGCGACGAAGTGCTTCGCGACCGCCTTCTCGTCCTTCAGGGCCGCGAGGCACCAGGCGCGGGCGGTCCGGGCGTTGGTCATGGTCTCGAGCGTGACGAAGGTCTTCGACGAGATGACGAAGAGCGTCTCGGCCGGGTCCATCCCGCGGGTCGACTCGACGAAGTCCGTGCCGTCGACGTTCGAGACGAACTCGAAGCGCAGGCTTCGGTCGCTGAAGTGCCGGAGCGCCTCGTGCGCCATGACGGGCCCCAGGTCCGACCCGCCGATGCCGACGTTGACGACGTTTCGGATCCGCTTGCCGGTGTGGCCCGCCCAGGCGCCGCTCGCGGACACGGTCCGAGAAGGCCGACATGCGGTCGAGGACTTCGTGGACGCCCGGGGACGACGTTCTCGCCGTCGACGACGATCGAGGCCCCCTTCGGCGCGCGGAGCGCCACGTGGAGGACGGCGCGCTTCTCGGTGACGTTGATCTTGTCGCCGCGGAACATCGCGTCGATCCGCTCGCGCAGGCCGCACTCGCGCGCCAGGGCGAGCAGCAGCCGCAGCGTCTCGTCCGTCACCCGGTGCTTCGAGTAGTCGAGGAAGAGGCCGGCGGCCTCGACCGAGAGGCGCTCCGCGCGGCCGGGGTCGCCCGCGAAGAGGTCCCGCAGGTGGACGTCCTCGACCGCCGGGAAGTGGGCCTGGAGGGCCTTCCAGGCGGGTCGATCCGTCAGGCGCACGCGGACCTCCTCGGCGAAGCGGGCCGGTTCAAGCGGGGGGCAGGCCCGAGCTCCACGTCCCCCTTGGGCAGGACGATGGCCGTCTCGCGAAAGCCGCGGTCGACGCAGACGAAGCACGCCTTGAACACGTTGTCGCTGCCCATCTTCATCTCGCGGTTCGTGACGAAGAGGTCCCGCGGCGGATAGCGCTCGTCGACGCGCTGGAGGGTCAAGAGGATGCCGCCGTCGCACCCTCGCCCGGCCCGGCGATCGTGAACCGGTGGGGCGGCTCGTGTGTGCACTCGAAGGCCGCCGCGATCTCAGTGCTCACTCGTCGCCTCCTCGCCGGCCAGGTCCGCCGACTTGACGGCGGCCTCGACCGTCGGGAAAACGCGGAAGACCGAATCGAGATGGGTGATCCGGAAGACCGAGGCGACGCGCTCGCGCGGGCTGACGAGGTAGAAGCGCCGGCCCTGGGCCTCGAACTTCTTGAGCCCGCCGACCAGGACGCCGATGGCCGTCGAATCGAGATGCTCCAGCCCCGACATCTCCAGGATCAGCGCGCCGGCGCCTTCCGCCGCGATCTTCTCGAAGCGCTCCTGCAGCGCCCGCGTGTTCTCGCCCGAGGGCGAGCGTGCCCGAGATGCGCAGGACCGTGTGCGCGCCCCTTGCCTCTTCCTTCAGCTTCATGGCTCGCCCTCCGGCGCCGCCCCGCCCTTGCGGACGAGGACGCTGCCCCGCGCGAGGACGCCGTCCTCGCCGCTCACTTCGCCGTCGAAGCGGAAGACGGGCCCGAAGCTCGCGCGCAGGCGCACGGCGACCTCGAGGGTCTCGCCCGCCCGCGGCGCGCGCTCGAGGGCTCAGCTCCTGGATCCCGGCGAGGTAGCCGCGCCGGCCGGCCTCGGCGTCTCCGGCCTCCAGCAGCAGCGCCGCCTGGGCGATCGCCTCGGCGAGCAGCAGCGGGCTCTGCCAGCCCTCCCCCATCGCGGCGCGGGCGTTCGACGTCGACGCGGATCCGCGCCCGGCCGCCCTGGAACGCGGCGTCCGCCCGCTGCGACACCGTGTCCACGAAACGGAACGGGTACGCGTGCGGGAACGCCGCCGTCGCCATCAGGCCGTCTTCTTCTGCTCGATGAAGTCGCACAGGGCGTTGACGGAGGCGAAGGCCTTGACCCCCACCTCTTCGTCTTCGACCTTGATCTTGAATTCCTGCTCGAGCCCGAGCACCAGCTCGAGCGCGTCGATCGAGTCGAGGCCGAGACCCTCGCCGAAGAGCGGCGCCGCGTCGTCGATCGTCGTCGGGGTCGATCTCGAGCTTCAGACGCCGCACGATCAGGTCCTTGACCCGCGGCGCCAGTTCTTCCCGGGACATGGAGGCTCCTTCCGGGCGGGATTATAGACGCGCTCAGGCCATGCCGCCGTCGGCCCGCCAGACCTGACCGGTCACGTAGGACGCCTCGTCCGAGGCGAGGAAGCCGACGAGGGCCGCGATCTCCTCGGGCCGACCGAAGCGTGCCATCGGGATCCGCGAGAGGAACTCCTTGCGGGCGGGCTCCTTCAGGTGCGCGATGATCTCCGTGTCCACGAGACCCGGCGCCACCGCGTTGACCGTGATCGCGCGGGGCGCGAGCTCGAGCGCGAGGGCCTTGGTGAACGCGATGAGGCCGCCCTTGGCCGCCGAGTAGTTGGCCTGGCCGGCATGGCCCGAGATGCCGCTGACCGAGACGATGTTCACGATCCGGCCCGAGCTCTTGTGGAGCATGCCCCGGATGAGCGCGCGCGTGACGCGGAACGCTCCCTTGAGGTCCACGTCGAGGACGTAGTCCCAGTCCTCTTCCTTCATGAACGGGAAGAGCGCGTCCTTGATGACCCCGGCGTTGTTGACGAGGATGTCGGCGCCGCCGAAGTCCGCGCGACCCGGTCGGCGAGCGCCGCGACCTGCTCGGGCTTGCGGACGTCGAGCCGGAGCGCGACGGCCTCGCCCCCGGCCCTCCGGATCTCCGCCACCGTCTCCTCGGCGCGCGCGACGTCCGAAAGGCAGGTCAGCACGATCCGGGCGCCCTCCGGAGGCGAGCTCGTGCGAGATGGCCTTCCCGATGCCCGCGCGATCCTCCCGTGACGACCGCGGTCTTCATCCGGCAGCGACTATATCCACGGCGGCGTCCACGGCCGCGACCGTGCCGGCCGGCGACGCAGCGCGTCGAGCGGTCGATCCAGCGCACCATCTTCGAGAGCATCTCCCCCGGGCCGGCCTCGAGGAAGAGCCGGTGGCCCGCCGCCACCATCGCCTCGAAGGTCTCCTTCCAGAGAGTCGGGAAGCAGAACGCCGTTCCGAGAAGCCGCCGCACGTCCTCGCCGCCCTCGACCGCCCGGCCCTCCGGGCCGTAGTACGGAACGCGGGGGTCCCGGATCGGTCCGAAGCGCGGCGATCCTGGGAGCGATTGCCTCCGCGACCGGCCGCATGAGCTCGCTGTGAATCGGCCAGCTCATCGTCAGCGGGAGGACCGAGAGAGCGCGCGGCCGCAAAGCGTCGAGGGCCGACGCCGACGCCCTGCGAGGAGCCGGTCAGCACGAACTGCGTCGAGGCGTTCACGTTGCCGATCCACACGGCGAGCCCGCGCTCCCGCAGCGCCGCGCACTCCGCATCGACGGCCTCGCGGCGGGCCCCGACACGGCGCCCATGCGGCCGCGGATGCCGAGGCGCTCGGTCTCCTCCCAGACGGCGACGAGCACGTCGAGCGCCTCCTCGTAGGAGATCGATCCCGCCGCCACCATCGCCGCGTAGTTGCCGAGGCTGTAGCCCGCCGTCGCCGCCGCCGCGACTCCCGCGACGTTCGAGCGCCCTCGCCGCGAGCGTCGAGACGAGATACACGCCGCCTGCGCGGCGAGGTTCTCGCCGAGCGCCGTCCTCCGGACCCTCGAGCATGAGCCGGCGCAGATCGCGCCCGCATCGCCGCGAGGTCAGCTCGCAGAGGTCCCGCGCCTCCGGGTCGGATTCGAGGAAGTCCTTGCCCATGCCGATCCACTCGGAGAGCTGGCCCGGAAAGAGAAACGCCGCCGCCCGCTCATGACGGCGACAGCTCCGCGAGGGCGTCCTCGAGCGCGACGCAGCGGTCGCCCGAGAGCCAGCGCGAGAAACGGTCCGGCAGGCCGCGCAGGCCCAGGAAGTGGACCGTCCGCTGGACGGGCGCCAGCCCCGGCATCGCGGGATGCGCCCGGTCGAACTCCCACGGGTGGAAGGTGAAGACCGCGGGCTCGCCGCGGTCGCGCGCGACCTTCTCCGCCCGCCTCAGCAGGCCCTCCGGCAGCACCCGGAAGGGCCACGCCCCGCCGAGCGGCAGGGCCACGCCGAGGACGGTGCCGGTCAGGGGCGGGACCTCGGTGAGCGACCAGCCGTCGCCCGCGATCCGATGCGGACCGCGCAGATTGGACCGGCTTCCGAGCGGCGGCACCGGCATCATCGACGCGTCGCATCGAAACCCGGCCGCCGCCAGCTCCGGCAGGGCCGCCGAACCGGGATGCCGGATCGACCATTCGGCCGCGCGGTACGCCGTCGCCCCCGCGCCTCCCGCGGCCTCGATCGCGTCCCGGGCGCGCGACAGGTCGTCGCGGAACTCTCCGGGTGTCATCTCGTCGACGCGCCGGTGGTCATGGCCGTGGACGCCGATCTCGTGCCCCCGCCGCGCGGCTTCGCGGACGAGCTGCGGGTAGCGCCGCGCGATCCAGCCCAGGAAGAAGACCGTCGCGCGATGCCCGCGCGCCGCCAGCGCTTCGAACAGCCCGCCGAGCGTCGTCTCGACCCGCGGCGCGTAGCCGTCCCAGCGCCGGGGGTCCGAGTACGCCGCGTGGCCGCAGACGTGGAACCAGTCCTCCGCGTCGATCGTCAGGACGCGCGGCCCCCGGCCGGCGGCGCGCAGCGGTGTGATCGTCGGTTGGGGCACGGGGTCGCGATTGTAGCGGCTGGCCCGCGCCCGGCCGGCTTCTAGTCCAGCTCGAAGACCTTGTAATACACCGCCCCCCAGGAGATGACCCAGGTGTCCCGGAACGGCCGGTAGTGCGACGGCCCGCCGTAGATCGCGCGCACCGGAACGTGGCGGAACCGCCGCAGATGCGGCGCGGCCTTGAGCAGCATCTCGGTCTCGATGATGTAGCCGCGCCCGTTCAGGTCGAGCCGGCGAAGCAGGTCCGCGGAGACGACGCGATACCCCGACTGGGCGTCCTCCACCTCGAGCCCGGTCATCCGCGAAAGCACGAGGCTGCCGATCTCGTTGGTCCGGTACCGGTACCGCGGGATCGCGTCCGGGTCAGCCATCCGCGAGCCGATCACGAAATCGTCGCCCTCCCGGGCCGCCTCGAGCAGCGCCGGGAGGTCTGCCGGATCGTGCTGTCCGTCGGCGTCGACGAACGCGACGTGGGTCGCGGGGGACCGGAGGATCCATTCGAGGCCGGTCCGGACCGCCTCCCCCTTCCCGCCGTTGACCGGCCGACGAAGCACGTCCGCACCCTCGGACGCCGCCGTCTCCGCCGTGCGGTCCGACGAGCCGTCGTCGACGACGAGGACCCGCGCGATCGATCTGCGCAGCCCCCGGACGACCGCTCCGAGCGTCGCCTCCGCGTCGAAGGCGGGAACGAGCGCGCAGGGGTCGAACGTCTCCGGCACGGGCGGATGGTAACGCGCGCGGCAGCCGGCCTAGCTCCTTTGCGCTCTTCGACATGCGTTGACTCCCCCGGGCCCTTGTGAAAAAGTTCCCCCCGCTCCATGCCTCAGACATTCGCTCCGATTCTCATCCTGCTGGGTGTCGCCGCGGGGATGGCGGCGGTGATCCTCATCCTGAACGTCGTCCTCGGCAAGAAGCTGAGGACGAAGCCGAAGGGCGAGACCTACGAGAGCGGCGTTCCGCTGATCGACGCCTCGCACAAGCGAATCTCCATCCAGTTCTTCGTCATCGCGATGGTGTTCATCCTGTTCGACGTCGAAATCGCGTTCATCTATCCCTGGGCGCTCGTGTTCCGTTCCGTGGGCTGGCCCCTGTTCCTCGAGATGCTGACCTTCCTCGGCGTCCTGGCGGTCGGCTACGCCTACATCTGGAAGAAGGGAGCGTTCGACTGGTGAGCCACACCCGATACCGGGTCGAGGCCGCCGGCGAGCCGCGCCCCTTCCCTCCGGAGGCCCTGGCGCGGATCGAGAGGCATCCTGAAGCGCTACCCGACGAAGCAGGCCGCCCTGCTGCCGGTCCTCTGGGTCGCGCAGGAGACCTTCGGCTGGATCTCCAAGGAGTCGGCCGAGGAGGTCGCGCGCCTCCTCGACCTTCCCGTCTCGCACGTCGACGGCGTGCTGACCTTCTACACGATGTTCAATCTCCACCCGATGGGCAGGAACCTCCTCCAGATCTGCACCTCGATCTCCTGCCATCTGCTGGGCGCCGGGGCGCTGGTGGAGCACTGCAAGCGCCGGCTCGGCGTCGGCCTCGAGGAGACCACGAAGGACGGGAAGTTCACGCTCGTCGAGGTCGAGTGCATCGCCGGCTGCGACCGCGCGCCGTCGATGATGGTCAACGACAAGTACTACGAGCCCATGGACGCGGCGAAGCTCGATCAGCTTCTCGACCGGCTGGGGCGGGAGTCCTGAGGGTGGAGAAGATCCTGAGCCGCCGCGTCGGCACGCCGAACTCCCGGTCGATCGACACGTACCTGGCCGACGGCGGCTACGCCGGCCTCCGACGGGTGCTCACGGGCGGCATGACGCCCGAGCAGGTCACCGAGGAGGTCAAGAAGTCCAACCTCCGGGGCCGCGGCGGCGCGGGCTTCTCGGCCGGCGTCAAGTGGGGATTCCTGCCCAAGGACACGCGGGGCAAGCCCATCTACCTCCTCTGCAACGCGGACGAGTCGGAGCCCGGCACGTTCAAGGACCGGCTCCTCATGGAGAACGACCCGCACCAGCTCATCGAAGGGATGGTGCTCACGTCCTACGCGATCCGGTGCCGGACGGCCTACATCTACATCCGCGGCGAGTTCTACGACGGCGCCCGCATCCTCGTCCGGGCGGTCGAGGAGGCCTACGCCAAGGGGTTCCTGGGCGAGAACATCCTGGGCTCGGGCTTCTCGCTCGACATCACGGTCCACCGGGGCGCCGGCGCCTACATCTGCGGCGAGGAGACCGGGCTGATCGAGTCGATCGAGGGCAAGCGCGGCCAACCCCGCATCAAGCCTCCCTTCCCCGCCATTTCGGGCGTCTTCGCGGCGCCGACCATCGTCAACAACGTCGAGACCCTCTGCTGCGTCAAGCACGTCATCGACCGGGGCGCGGACTGGTTCCTGAAGCTCGGACGAAACGAGAAGAACACGGGGCCCAAGCTCTTCTGCGTCTCGGGACACGTCAAGCGCCCGGGCGTCTACGAGGCTGCGATGGGCCTGCCGTTCAAGGACCTCCTCTACGGCGCGGACTACGCCCAGGGGATCCGGAACGGCAAGAAGCTCAAGGCGGTCATTCCGGGAGGCGCCTCGGCGGCGATCATGACGCCGGCCGAGATCGAGGACTGTCCCCTCGATTTCGACGGCGTGGCCGCCAAGGGCTCCATGCTCGGCTCGGCCGCGATCATCGTCATGGACGAGGACACGTGCATCGTCGCCGCGGTCCAGAACATCCTCAAGTTTTTCTCGCACGAGTCCTGCGGCCAGTGCACGCCCTGCCGCGAGGGGACGACGTGGCTCCACCGGGTGCTCTCGCGGATCGAGAACGGCGAGGGCCGGGTCGAGGACGTCGATCTCCTGACCCGCGTGGCCGGCCAGATGAACAACGGCATGACGATCTGCGTCCTCTCCGACGGTGCCGCCGCGCCGATCCTCTCCGCCGTGCCGAAGTTCCGCTCGAGTTCCTGTACCACGTCGAGCACAAGCGCTGCATGTCGGGAGCGAAGGCCCTGGTGACCGCGTGAGCAGCGAGCCCGTCAAGCCCGCCGCGCCCGGCGCCGCCGCCGCCCCCGCCAAGGACACGTTCACCGTCGTCTTCGACGGCCGGCCGGTCGAGGTGCCGAAGAACCTCAACCTGATCGACGCGGCGAAGCTCGCCGGCATCGACATCCCCCACTTCTGCTACCACCCGCGCCTGTCGGTCGTCGGCCAGTGCCGCATGTGCCTCGTCGAGATCGAGGGGATCCCGAAGATCCAGGCCGCGTGCACGACGCCCCTCAAGGACGGCCTGTCGGTCAAGACCACGACCGACAAGGTCAAAAGCTCGCGCGCCGCCACGATGGAGTTCCTCCTCATCAACCACCCGCTCGACTGCCCGATCTGCGACCAGGCCGGCGAGTGCACGCTCCAGGACAACTCCTTCGGCTACGGCCAGCAGCTCTCCAACTACGACGAGCAGAAGCGGCAGTACCCGACCTTCGACCGCACGATGATCGGGCCCCACGTCGTCGCCGACATGACCCGGTGCATCCAGTGCACGCGCTGCATCCGGTTCACCCACGAGATCGCGGGGACGAGCGAGCTGACCTTTCTCGACCGCGGCGGCCGAACGCTCGTGTGGACGCACGCGGGACAGGCCCTCGACAACGACTGGTCGGGCTGCGCCGCGGACGTCTGCCCCGTCGGCGCCCTGACGACCCGCGAGTTCCGCTTCCGCAGCCGCGTCTGGTACCTGGCCAAGACGAAGTCCGTCTGCCACGGCTGCAACGTCGGCTGCAACACGTCGATCGAATCCAAGGACGACGTCGTCTACCGGTTTCTCCCGCGGCTGAACCCGAAGGTCAACGACTACTGGCTCTGCGACCACGGCCGGTTCCTCTCCGAGAGCCTCAACGCCCGCGACGTGCACAAGGCCACGCTCCGCGAAGGCAACGCGGTCCAGGAGACGATCGTCCCGTCGGCCGTCGAGCGGATCGCCCGCGAGATCCGGCGGACGGTCGAGTCGACCGGCCCGGCGGGCCTCTTCTTCCTCGGCTCGGCGCACCTCTCCAACGAGGAGAACTTCCTGCTCCGCAAGATCGCGGACCACCTCGCCTGCGCCAACCGCGACGTCGTGGTCGACAAGTCCCGCGTCCGCAGGATCAAGTCGCAGACGGACTGGGTCGAGGGCGACGAGGCGGCCCCCAACTTCCGCGGTGCGCGCGACATGGGCGCGGCCCCCGGACCGGGCGGCTACGGCCTCGAGGCCGTGCTCGCCGGCAAGGCCTCGCCCGAGGTCATCGTCGTCGCCGACGCGGACTTCTCCGCGATCGCCGACGATGCCGCGAAGGTGGCGCAGCTTCGGAAGGCGCGGTTCCTCGCCGTCGCCGCCCGCACGTCGAACGCCCTGACGCGCGCCGCCGACGTCGTCCTGCCGGCCGCGTCGCTCGCCGAGAAGGAAGGCACGTTCACCAACGTGCAGGGCCGCGTCCAGCGGTTCGAGCGCGCATTCCTGCCGAAGCCGCCGGTCCGCGCGCACTGGGAGCTCCTGCTCCAGCTCGCGACGGCCCTCGGCTACGGCGACCGCAACTGGACGCCGGCCGACCTGCTCGCCGCGATCGCGCGCGAGATCCCGGCCTACGCCGGCAGTCGATGCCGAAGGACCTCGAGGGCGGCCAGCTCCTGAAGAAGGGCGATTTCGCCTGGGCGGGAACGCTGTGACGGCCCTCGACTGGCTGATCGTCGTGCTGCGGGTCGCGCTGCCGGCGATGATCTTCCCGGTCCTCGTCATCCCCCTCACCTGGATCGAACGCCGCGGGGCCGCGTTCATCCAGGACCGGGTCGGCCCCAACCGCGTCGGGCCGTTCGGCCTCCTCCAGGCCGTCGCGGACATGATCAAGATGTTCACCAAGGAAGCGGTCATGCCGACCTCGGCGGACAAGCTGCTCTTCCTGATCGCGCCGGGCATCGCCGCCTTCGCCGCCCTCTCGACCTTCGCCGTCGTTCCCTACGGGGCGACGCTTCCGATCGGCGGCCGCGAGATCCCCCTGATCGGTGCCGACGTCTCGATCGGGATCCTCTACGCCTTCGCGATCACGTCCCTCTCCGTCTACGCCATCGTTCTCGCCGGCTGGTCGTCCAACAACAAGTTCTCGCTCATGGGCGGAATCCGCTCGAGCGCGCAGATCATTTCGTACGAGCTCGCCATGACGACCGCCGCGGCCGGCGTCATCCTCGCCGCGAGCTCCTTCCGGCTGAACGACGTCGTCGCGATGCAGGAAGGCGTCTGGCTGGGGTTCTTCCCCCGCTGGAACCTGTTCCTCCAGCCCCTCGGGTTCCTGATCTTCTTCGTGTCGGCCTTCGCCGAGACGAACCGCCTGCCCTTCGACCTGCCGGAGGCCGAGGCCGAGCTGGTCGCCGGGTACCACACGGAGTACTCGGCCATGCGCTTCGGCTCCTTCCAGATGGCCGAGTACGTCAACGTCGTGGTCGCCTCGTCGATCACCGTGACGCTCTACCTGGGCGGCTGGTCGCTGCCGGGGTTCACGCCCTCGAGCGCCCTCGGCGCGATCGCCTCGATCCTGATCTTCGCCGGCAAGACGGCGCTTCCTCGTCTGCGTCTTCGTCTGGGTGCGCTGGACGCTGCCCCGCTTCCGCTACGACCAGCTCATGCGCCTCGGGCTGGAAGGCGCTGCTGCCGCTCGCGCTCGTGAACCTCTTCTGGGCGGCCGCGCTCGAGCTGTGGAGGCTCGGCCGATGACCGCCGCGCGGTTCGTGTTCGACGCTGGCCGCGGCCGTCGCGATCCTCTTCGGCGGCCTCATGGTCGTGACGAAGAACCCGGTGCGCAGCGTCCTCACGCTCGTCGTCGCCTTCTTCGGCCTCGCGGTCGCGTACGTGATGCTCCTGTCGCCGTTCATCGCCGCGATCCAGGTCATCGTCTACGCCGGCGCGATCCTCGTCCTCTTCCTCTTCGTCCTGATGCTCCTGAACATCGGGCACGCCCAGGACGACCGCAGCAGCCGGCCGATCCAGACGCTCCTCGGCGGCATCGGCGTCGTCGTCTTCGCGTTTCTGCTGCTCGCGACCCTCCGGGGCTCCGGGACCCGGATTCCCGGCACGTCCGGGGAGGATCCGGCCGCTCTCGCCGACCCGTCGGCCCTCGCGCGGCTGCTGTTCTCCGACTACCTGCTCCACTTCGAGGCGATTTCCGTCCTCCTGCTCGCCGCGCTCGTCGGGGCCTTCGTGCTCGCCCGCCGGGAGAAGCGCGCATGATCGGCACGATCCCGCTCTCCGACGTGCTGCTCGCCTCCGGGGCGCTCTTCTGCATCGGCATCGCGGGCGCCCTGCTTCGCCGCAACGCCATCCAGATCTTCCTTTCGATCGAGCTGATGATGAACGCCGCGAACCTGGCGCTGCTCGGCTACGGCGCCGCGATGGGCTCGCGGGAGGGCCAGATCATCGTCTTCTTCGTCATCGCGATCGCGGCCGCCGAGGCGGCGGTGGGACTGGCGATCTTCGTCGCACTCTTCCGCCACACCGAGACGATCGACGTGAACAAGATCAACGTGCTGAAGTGGTGACGGGCCGGCGATGAACCTCCCGCTCTGGCTGATCCCGATCATCCCGCTCGCGGGCTTCGCCGTGAACGCGCTCCTCGGGAAGCGCTTCGGCAAGTCATTCGTCTCGGCCGTCGGGGTCGGGGCGTCCGCCCTGACCACCCTCGTCGCGTACAGCCGGCTCATTCCCTACGTCCAGGGGGACCACGGCGTCGTCATCGAGACCTACACGAGCTGGATCATCGCGGGCGACCTGTCGCTCGACCTGGCCTTCCGGCTCGACCCGCTTTCGGCCCTGATGCTGTCGTTCGTGACGTTCGTCGGCTTCCTGATCCACGTCTACGCGATCGGTTACATGCGCCACGACGGCGCCACCGACGCGGGCTACGCGCGATTCTTCGCCTACCTGAACCTCTTCCTCTTCTCCATGCTCGTCCTCGTCCTGGCGGAGAGCTTCGCTCTCCTCTTCGTCGGATGGGAAGGCGTCGGACTCTGCTCGTACCTCCTCATCGGCTACTACTTCGACCGCGAGTACGCGGCGGCGGCCGGCCGGAAGGCCTTCGTCGTCAACCGGATCGGGGACTACGGGTTCCTGCTCGGGATGTTCGGCATCTTCACGGCCTTCGGCTCGCTCAATTTCGCCGAGGTCTTCGGCAAGGCCGCGGCGGACCCGTCCCGCTATGCGCCGGCCCTCTCGCTCATCTGCCTCTGCCTCTTCGTCGGCGCCGTGGGCAAGAGCGCCCAGTTCCCGCTGTACGTCTGGCTCCCGGACGCGATGGCCGGCCCCACGCCGGTCTCGGCCCTGATCCACGCCGCGACGATGGTCACGGCCGGCGTCTACATGGTCGCCCGCACCAACGTGCTCTTCCGGCTGGCGCCGGACGTCATGCTGGTCGTCGCCGTGATCGGGTGTTTCACCTGCATCTTCGCGGCCACGATCGCCCTGGCCCAGAACGACCTGAAGAAGATCCTGGCGTACTCGACCGTGTCGCAGCTCGGCTACATGTTCCTGGCCTGCGGAGTCGGGGCCTTCACCGTCGGGATGTTCCACGTCATGACCCACGCCTTCTTCAAGGCCTGCCTCTTCCTCGGGGCGGGCTCCGTCATGCACGCCATGAGCGGCGACATCGACATACGGCACATGGGCGGGCTGAAGTCGAAGATGCCGATCACCTTCTGGACGTTCGTCATCGCGACGCTCGCGATCGCCGGAATTCCGCCGTTTGCGGGCTTCTTCTCCAAGGACGCGATCCTCGCGAGCGCCTTCGAAACGCACCAGCCGCTCGGAAAGCTCTTCTGGCTCGTCGGCCTCTTGACCGCCGGACTCACCGCCTTCTACATGCTCCGCGCGGTCTCGATGGTCTTTTACGGGAAGTTCCGCGGGACGCACGAGCAGGAGCACCACGTCCACGAGTCGCCGACGTCGATGACGCTGCCCCTCGTGGTCCTGGCCGTTCTCGCCACCGTCGGCGGCTGGGTGGGCCTGCCCGCCGTCTTCGGCGAGAACGCCAACCTCTTCGGGCGTTTCCTGGCGCCGATCCTGACGCCCATCGCCGGACACGAGGCGGGCCACGAGGCCCTCCCCCACGCCACCGAGTGGCTGCTGATGGCCGTCTCGGTCGCCGTGGCGGCATCGGGCCTCACCCTGGGCTGGAAGTGGTACGCGAAGGAGGAGGGCCGCGTCCCGGCGCGCATCGCCGCGCAGTTCCCGGGCGTCTACGCCCTCGTCGCCGACAAGTACCGGGTCGACGAGCTCTACGACGTCCTCTTCGTCCGCCCGTTCGCCTGGCTCGCCCGCGTGCTCTGGAAGGTTGTCGACGTCCTGATCATCGACGGCATCCTGAACGCCTCCGCGTTCCTCGTCGAGCTCGCCGGCGACTTCCTCCGGTTCCTCCAGACCGGCAACGTGCGCAACTACGCGCTGACGTTCCTGCTCGGGCTCGTCGCGCTCCTCGCCTTCGTCGTGGGGGCGATGTAGATGACGCGCCTCCTGGCCGAGCACCTGCTGTCGGTCGTCGTCTTCCTGCCGGCGGCGGGCGCCGCGCTGCTACTGCTCTTTCCGCGCTCGATGGCCCGCGAGGCGAAGGTCTTCGCCCTGCTCGTCGCGCTCGCCGACGCCGTCGTGTCGCTTCCGCTCTGGACCCGCTTCGACGAGGCGCAGCGGGGCTTCCAGTTCCGCGAGCAGGTCGACTGGATCCCGGCCCTCGGCATCTCCTATTCGGTCGGGCTCGACGGGATCTCGCTCCTGCTCGTGCTCCTGACGACGATCCTGACGCCAGTCGCGCTCCTCTTCTCGCTGACCCACGTCGAAAAGGAGGTCCGCGGCTACTCGATCGCCTTCCTGATGCTCGAGACGGGCATGCTCGGAAGCCTCGTGGCCCTCGACCTCGCGCTCTTCTACGTCTTCTGGGAAGTCATGCTCGTCCCGATGTACTTCATCATCGGCATCTGGGGCGGGCCGCGCCGGATCTACGCCGCGATGAAGTTCTTCCTCTTCACGATGGCGGGCAGCCTCCTGATGTTCCTCGCGATCCTCTTCATCGCGATCCGCCACCACGGGGCCACCGGCACGTGGTCCTTCGCCCTCGAGGACCTCTACCGCCTCACCTTCACCGGCCGCACCGAGACGCTCCTCTTCGCCGCCTTCGCGCTCGCGTTCGCGATCAAGGTCCCCGTGTTCCCGGTGCACACGTGGCTGCCGGACGCGCACACGGAGGCGCCCACCGCGGGCTCGATCATCCTCGCGGGCGTGCTCCTGAAGCTCGGCGTGTACGGCTACCTGCGCTTCGCCCTGCCCCTCTTCCCGGGAGCGGCCATGCAGCTACGCGCCGTGGCTCGGCGTGCTCGGGGTCGTCGGCGTCGATCTACGGAGCGCTCGTCGCCTACCCGCAGCACGACATGAAGCGCCTCGTGGCCTACTCCTCGGTGTCGCACCTCGGGCTCGTCGTCGTGGGCATCGGCGCGTTCACCACGATCTCGCTCCAGGGCTCGATCCTCCAGATGATCAACCACGGCCTCTCGACCGGCGCGCTCTTCCTCCTCGTCGGCGTGCTGTACGAACGCCGGCACACGCGCGAGATCTCGGCGTACGGCGGCATCGCGGGCGTCGTCCCGGTCACGACCGCCCTGTTCCTGATCGCGACCCTCTCCTCGATCGGCCTGCCGGGCCTGAACGGGTTCGTCGGCGAGTTCCTGATCCTGCTGGGGACCTGGTCTTCGGCGCACCGCTGGTGGGCGGTGGCGGCGGCGAGCGGCGTCATCCTCTCCGCGATCTACATGCTCTCCCTCGTGCAGCGGGTGTTCTGGAACCCCCTGCAGCACGAGGAGAACAAGAGCCTCAAGGACATCCGGCCGAGCGAATTCGTCGCCGCCGCGGTGCTCGTCGTCCTGATGGTCTGGATCGGCGTCCGTCCGAACGACTTTCTCGACAAGATCCGCGCCTCCGTGGAGTCGCTCCAGGAAACCGTGGCCTCACGGCAGATCGCGAGCGGGACGCCGTGACGCCGCTCATCCAGTTCAGCCGCGCCGATTTCGCCTCGATCCTGCCCGAGATCGTCCTGGCCGGGACCGGCTGCCTGATCCTGCTGCTGGAGGCCTTCGCGCCGGCGCTTCGCCGCTGGTTCGCCACCGTCGCCCTCGCTGGAATCGCCGGCTCCCTCTACGCGCTCGCCGTCGCGCCGATGGGCACCACGTTCGGCGGCCGCTTCGAGACATCCCCGCTGACCCTGCTGATCGGCCTCTTCCTCGGCGCCTGCGTGGCCCTGGCCGTCCTGGTGGCCAAGCCCTATCTCGAGCGCGCCGGCGACGACAAGGGCGAGTTCTACGCGCTCCTGCTCTGGGGTCACCTCGGCGTGTCGCTCATGACCCGGGGGCTCGACCTCCTTCTCGTCTTCATCGGCCTGGAGACCCTCTCCCTCGCCTTCTACGTTCTCGCGGCCTACTTCCGGGGAGTGGAGGCCTCCTCCGAGGCCGGGCTCAAGTACTTCCTGACCGGGGCCTTCGCCTCGGCGTTCACGCTCTACGGGGTCGTCCTTCTCTTCGGCGCGAGCGGCACCTCGAAGATCGAGGGCCTCGCCCGCCCGGGCCTCGCCGACAACCCGTCCGTCGCCTTCGGCCTGCTCCTGCTCCTCGTCGGCTTCGGCTTCAAGATGTCGCTCGCGCCGTTCCACGCCTGGGCGCCGGACGTGTACCAGGGCATGCCGACCCCGGCGGTCCTCTATCTGTCCATCGCGCCGAAGGCGGCGAGCCTCCTCGTTCTCTACCGCGTCTTCGCGACCGTCTTCGAGTCCGGCATGCCGGACCGCTTCCGCACCGCCATCGCCGCGCTCGCCATTCTTTCGATGACCCTCGGCAACGTCGTGGCCCTGGCGCAGCGCGACATCAAGCGCCTCCTCGCCTACTCCGGCATCGCCCACATGGGCTACGTCACGATCGCGCTCGTCGTCTTCGGAAGGGACGCGCTGGCGGCAGCGATCGTCTACTTCTTCGCGTACCTCGTTTCCAACGCCGGGGCCTTCGCGGCCGTGTCGGCGCTGTATCGCGACGAGACGAAGCCCCACCCGGTGGCGATGCTCGCGGGCGACGGGCGGAGGGCGCGGTTCGCTTCGGCGGTGCTCGCCCTGTGCTTCTTCTCGCTCGCGGGCATTCCGGCGACCGCCGGGTTCATCGGCAAGTTCTTCCTCTTCAAGGCGGCGCTCGAGAGCGGGCTCTACGCGCTCGCCTTGATCGGCGTCGCCAACAGCCTCGTGTCCGTGGGGTACTACCTCAAGGTCGTCTACATCCTCTACATGCGGGACCCCGTCGAGGCCGACCCGCCGCCCGCGCTCGCGCCCGCCGACCGGCTCGCCCTGGCGCTCTGCGCGGCCGGTATCCTCGCCCTGGGCATCTTCCCCTCCCAGCTCTGGCAGCTCGCGCAGCATGCCGCCGCGAGCATTCCCCTGGCCGGTCCCTGACATCGCAAGAAGCATCCTTCTCCCAACAGCGCCTCGCGCGCAGGAGAGACGAATGGCAAGGAAGCCCCGACGCTCGCCCGCACCGACGACGAAGCCGGCCTCCGCGACCGCGTCCCCGACCCCCGAGAACCTGAATCCGTTCGGGTTCGCGCAGCGCCAGTTCCAACGCGCGGCCGAGCACCTCGGCCTCGATCCGGGGATGCGCGAGATCCTCCGCAGCCCCAAGCGGCAGCTGATCGTCTCGATCCCGGTCAAGATGGACAACAAGCAGATCAAGGTCTTCACGGGATACCGGGTTCAGCACAACATCGCGCGCGGGCCGTCCAAGGGCGGCATCCGCTTTCACCCGGGAGTCACGCTCGACGAGGTCAAGGCGCTCGCGATGTGGATGACCTGGAAGTGCGCCGTCGTCAACATTCCCTTCGGCGGCGCCAAGGGCGGCGTCACGGTCGATCCCAAGGTCCTCTCGCTCGACGAGAACGAGCGGTTGACGCGCCGGTACACCTCGGAGATCGCCATCGTGCTCGGCCACGACCGGGACATCCCGGCGCCCGACGTCTACACGACGCCGCAGCACATGGCCTGGATCATGGACACGTTCTCGATGACCCAGGGCTTTTCGACGCTCGGCGTCGTCACGGGCAAACCCATCCCCCTGGGGGGCTCCGCCGGCCGCAACGACGCCACCGCCGAGGGCTGCTTCGTGGCCATCGACGAGGCCGCCAGGCGCATGCGTCTCCCCCTCAAGGGAGCGACCGCGGCGGTCCAGGGCTACGGCAACGCGGGGTCGATCGCGGCCCGTTTTCTCGAAGAGGCGGGCGTGAAGGTCGTCGCCGTCTCGGATTCCCAGGGCGGGCTCTACGAAAAGAAGGGTCTGAGGATGGAGCTCGTCAACGCGGCCAAGGAAAAGAAGGGCTCGGTCACGGCCGGCCATGGACAGAAAATCTCGAACGCGGAGCTCCTGGAGCTCCCGGTCGACATCCTGGTGCCGGCCGCCCTCGAGGGCGTCATCACCCGCGAGAACGCCCCCCGCGTCAAGGCGAAGATCATTGCGGAGGCGGCCAACGGCCCGACGACGCCCGATGCCGACGACATCCTCCGCTCGAACGGCTGCGTCGTCATCCCCGACATCCTCGCCAACGCGGGCGGGGTGACGGTGTCGTACTTCGAGTGGGTCCAGGACCTCTACTCGTTCTTCTGGGACTCCGAGGTCGTGCGCAGCCACCTCGAGCGCACGATCCGGCGCGCGTACGAGGACGTCGCCGAGACCGCGCGCAAGCACGACACGGACCTCCGGACGGGAGCGCTCATCCTGGCCGTGGGCCGGGTCGAAGAGGCGACGCGGATCCGCGGGTTGTTCCCGTAGCCGGCTTCTAGGCCTCGATCAGGATCGCGCGGACGGGCGAGGCGTCGAGGTCGCGGAAACGCAGCGGCAGGGCGACGAGCTCGTAGTCCCCGTCGGGGACCGCCGAGAGATCGAGGTCCTCGAGAAGCGCGACCCCCCGCGACAGCAGCGCCCGGTGCGCCGGAAGGTCCTCGGCGTCCTCCGGGTCGATCGACGCCCCGTCGGTCCCGACGAGCATGGCCCCGGCATCCGCCAGCCGGATGGCGGCGAGCGGGGACAGCGACGCCTTCGCGAAGCTGCGGAAGAGAACGCGCGAGGGGCCGAGGCTGCGGCGCGGAAGGGCGTCCGGCCCCACCTCCCCCACGCCCGGCAGCGCCAGCACCCGCGCCGGGCCGACGTACGCCGCGAGCGGGGCCTCCGCGATCGCTTTTCCGTCCTCGAAGAGGTGGCTCGGCGCGTCCGCGTGGGTTCCGCAGTGGGCGCTCATCGTGAAACAGGTGGAGCCCCAGGGGGCCCCGGCGTCGGCTCCCGCGCGGGCGGTCTCGCGCCAGGAGAACCCGACGTCGCCCGGCCACACGGGAGTCTCCTCGGAGATCGGCCGGGAGATGTCGTAGATCTTCCTCACCGCATCCGCCGCACGGTCTTCGTTTCGGCGTACCGCTCGGCCACGTGGGGGTCGTAGCCCTTGTGCCCCGGGTTCACCGGGACCTCCCGGTACTCGGTGTCGCACCGATAGCAGATCGTCACCGGCTTGATGCGTGCCGCCACGATCCAGTCGACCACGACCGTCGCGAGCAGCACCGGCGTGAACCAGATCCAGCCGAACTTCCAGCCCACACAGAGCGCGATCCCCAGGGAGACCGCCATGATCAGGCAGCCGAGCCGCTGGTCGAAGTCCTTCTGCAGGAAGAACGCGCGGCTGTCGCAGAACCCGCAGCGCTCCACGCCCGCTTCCCCGGCCGCCCCCGCAAGGCTCGCCTCGTAGGCGCGGCCGCAGCTGCTGCAGGAGAAGGCCCCGGCATCGGCGCTTCCGTGCTCCCGCGCCGTCATGCAGTCCGGGCAGTAGTACCTCGCCCGCATCGCGCCCGCCGCCCGCCTAGGCCGGGAACCCCGTCGCCACCGTGAGGTACGACGAAAGAAGCTCGCCGATCAGGACGAAAACGAGCGCGACGTAGAGAAGCCCGGTCGCCGCCTGGTTGGACTTCATCTCCGCGGTCCGCCAGATGAAATAGGAGAGCGCGAGCGGCCCGGCGATCCCCCAGAGGACGCGGAAGAGGAAGAAGAGCGCGTCCCGCTCGAGGGAGAGCAACGTCTGAACGCCCTCGGAGTGCCTCTGGACCGTCATGGCCAGCGCGAGGTAGGCCGTACGGAAGATCGCGAGACCGGCGAACAGGGCCGCGCCCCGAGCGAGGAGCTCGAACGGCAGCGACCTCGAGACGAGGTACCAGTGCCCGAGGTTCATGACCACCAGCACCGAGCCGAAGAAGAGGCCTCCCGCGAACGCCCCGACGACCGTCCAGGCGTCTCCGGCCTCGCGCGGCGCCACCAGCGCGACACGGGCCAGCGCCCAGGCGGCGGCGGCCGCGCCGGCGAGAAGCAGCGGCCGCGCCCGGCCGGCCTGCCCGACGTGGGCCGCGAGCGTGTACGCGACGAAGAGACCCGTCGCGACGGCCGTCACGACGAACGGCATGCCCGGCGGCCGGACGCTCAGGGCCAGCCCCGCGAAGATCGCCGCAAGCGCTCCGTGAAGCGCGAAAAACCCCGGCCCCAGCACCTTCGGCGGGAAAAAGAGCAGCAGGACGGCCGTGCCCGCGCAGGCCTCCAGCAGGAAGAGCCCCAGACCCGACAGCGCCATGAGGCGCCGATTCTATCCGGTCGCTGAGCCTACTCCTCGAAGAGGAAGAAGAAGGACCCGTCCTGCGTCGTGTTGTCCAGCTGAACCACGTAACCCGAGACGTAGACGTCTTCCACCTGCGCCTCGACCTGGATCGCAAGCGTGTGGACGGTCGATGGGATCACCGGATCGTTGAAGATGTTGTTGAGCTGGTAGACCTCGTTGACTTCCAGGTCGTGGCCAGCAACCGTGCTGAGGAAGAATTGCTTGAGCTGCACCCCGGTGTCGCCGTTGTAGTAGGTGATCCGCACGTCCGTCACGCCCTGCCCCTGGGCGTCTCCCTCGTTGACGATTCCGAGATTCGCGCGGGTGCTCCCGTCGTTGCCGAAGACCCCGCCCCGGCCCGGCCCCATCACGCGGAAACGGCTCCCCGTCTCGCAGTAGCACCGGCCCTCGTAGGCGATCCCCAGCGTCCCCCCGCCCGGCGCCGGGCTGTAGGTCCGCGCGACCACGCCCGCTTCGGCGCGAATGTCGAGCGCCCCGAAGTTGACGAGAAGCGTGCCGAAGAGCCCGCGGCCCGCATCCGCGGCGCGGATGCGCCCGGCGTCCTTGAAGGCCTGGATGATGTCGTCGAAGAAGCGCACCCGGTGGGGCCCCAGCGCGGGGTTGAGATCCAGTGTCGTCGTCTGAAAGGTCCCGTCCGCCGGCGAGCGATAGGAGAAGAGCATCTCGACCGGAGTCGTGATGATCGCGTTGCCGTTCGAGAGCGTGATCGACGTCCGGTAGAAGGTCGCTCCCTGGACCTGCGTGACGATCGCGACCGACCGGAGCTCCGCAGCTGCCGCGGCGGCCCCTCCGAGCACGCTGGCGACAAAAGCGAGAGCGAAGGCAATGCGGCTTCTCATCGGAGACCTCCAGTCATGGTTCGAACGGCCTCGGACAGTTCGCCGACGGATCCTACCAAGCTGTGATCACCCTCCGGGATCGCGACGAATCGGGATCCCGCCGCCAGCTTCCCCGACTCCTGCCAGCGCCGCCAGACCCCGGCAACTCCGTCGAACGGGACGGCCTCGTCGCGCTGCCCCATGATCACGACCACCCGCTGCGCCGGAGGCTCTGCGTCGACCTCGACGGCGGCCATCTCCTCGAAGAACCGGCGGTGGATCTCCAGATCCCGGCCTTCCCCGTGGTGAAAGAACCGCAACGGGTCGCCCGGCGCGAGCTTCTCCATCCAGCGCCGCCCGAACCCCAGCGCCGGCGCGATCAGTACGAGCGGCGCATCGACCCCTCGTATCGCCGCCCCGAGCGCCGCAAGCGCCCCGAGCGAGCTCCCCACGAGAACGGAGGGTTTCTCCGCAGACGCGGCGCGAACCGCCTCCGCGACGATCGCGTCGAAGCTGAGCTTCGCGAAGGATGGCCGGTTGAGGTCCGGCGCCATGACCCGGAAACCCTCGGGCTCCAGGGCCTCCCGGAGGAGCACGATCTTCCGGCCCCGCGGAGACGAGGCGAACCCGTGGAGGTAGAGGACCGTCTTCACGCGGGGAACCATATCCCCCGCGACGGTGGCGCTGTCAGAACCCGAACGGCAGTATCTGGTCCCTTGGCGGGATGGCCGGCGGGGGCGGTGGCGGACCAGGCGGACGGCGATGGCGACGGAACAGCGCGACGAGCCGCCGCCAGAGGGTCACAGGCGACCCTGCTCCCTCATGAGCTGGAGCTGCTCGCGCAGTTGGCGCAGTGCGTCCGGATCAGACTGGTGGTGCCGCACCGCCACTTGCAGAATCGCCACAGCGGCCACGGCCTCGCAAGTAAGGTTCTCCCGCTCGATCGTTGGAAGTGCCATCACAATCTCGGCAGCGGACTCATCGTGGCGGCCTGCGAGGAGAAGCGTCTCCGCGAGCACAACGCGAACGTACGCGCCCATGCCCGCCATTCCGCTCCCTTCATAGAGAGACGCGCTTGCTCGGTAACCGCGAGCCGAGAGGTCAAAGCGTGACTCGTTACGCAGCAGCTCCGCAAGCGTACCCTGAACCTGGGCGACCGCCCAAGAGCACCCACTCCTTACCGAAATGGGCAGTGCGTCAACGGCGAGCCGTTGTGCTTCCTCGGCGTCTCCCAGCTCGCCGTGGATCTGCGAGCTCTCTGACAGGGTCAGCGCAAGCACCAAGTCGTCGGCGCGATCGATTGCTCGTTTCCTCACCTCGCTAAGACAATTCAGCGCATCCACGAAATGACCAAGCTCCTTAAGCGAAATCCCCCGAAGGAAGCGAGCATTGAGCGCCTTGTCCGGCATTCCCAGCTCCTCGAAACGCTCAATTACCTGGCCAATCGAGGTCAACACCAGCCGATGCTCCCTCTTGCGATGGAGATACGACAGCCTGGCAAATTCCAGCAATTCCATTAGATGGGCCGCACCAGTCGCCCGGTCGGCGTGCGCCTTGGCCCGGGCGAACCATTCCCTCCACCGGCGATCATCGCCGACGTACTGCAGAGAAATGGTGATTCGCATCGCTACGTACGCCAAGAAGTACTGAACTAGCTCGTCGCCTGTTGCCGATCGGGCGCCCTCTGAAGACAGCCATTCGTAGAGCGCAAGTCCCTCCTCTTCAACTTGTTTCGGGGATCTGTTGCGTTCACGCTCCAACCTGTCGCACGCAGCCAACAGTACGGTCCGATCTGACAGATACCGGTGAGCGAGCCCTCCAGGTCGGTCGCCCGGCGCAAGAGCCAGGAATTGACGCACGTGAGTCTGCGCTGCGCAGCGGTCGACGCAGCGCCGTCGCCACTCCTCAGCCTCTCGATGAGTACGGAATTGCCTACAATGATCCCACCCAAGGAACGCGAGGCGAGCCAGGAGATCATCGCGTTCCCCGAAGTCGTCCTCCCAACTTATGCCTGAAACCAAGCCATACGCCCCGGAAATCTCGCGAAGTGTCCAGCTTGAGGAATCCCTGCTTCTCGTATGGAGGAGGCCAACTAGTGCGTGAAGAACGCTTGGAAAGTCTGGATCCGTTTCAAGCTCGGACGCGAACCCAGCATCCAATCCAAAGGGCAGCCTTGCTACAAGATTGCCGGCTTTTCGAATGGATTCGACAGGGAGCGGGCCGACGGGCACATCGATCAACTGGGTGGCATCCACCCACGCCGACAGCCGGCGACAGAAGTCAGAAGTCGGTTTGATCGCCAGCCTCCTCTCTGCCACTCAAAGAGTGCCCTCCTTCATCGACAAACCCCCATCGCTCTGAGAGCTGGGCACGCCGGATCAACTTTCGGCGATGATTAATTGACAGATGATCAACAACTTGGATCAACCAAGCCCTTGGATTCCCCGCCCCGCTCAGGCGCGTCAGCGCCAGTACGAAGGCGTCCTGCACGATGTCTCGTGCGTCCTCCGGGCCAAGCCGGTGCTTCCATATTGCACGACGGATCAGCGGGAGAAAAACTCGTCGATAGAAAGCCTCAAGTTCAGAGGGCGACATTGGCTGGGCAAGCGAAGCTCTCGAGCCCCTTCGCGAACCGCCGGCTGGTGTCGCCACACTGCCCCCCTCTTCGGATCGGAGGCAAATCGCCCTACTTACATATTGTCACGAGGGACGCGCAAGCGGGGAGTGGAAGCGTCTTTTTGTCGAGACGCGCTGGCCTAGATGTGGGTTAGGACTTCGCTTGAAGGCATTCACGAAGCGCGGAGAGCGCCTTCGCGTCGGTGTTCCGCTGGCTCACCGACTCGCGGAGAAGGCCGACTGCGAGCAAAGCCTCCGGAGCCATCTTTTCTTGTTCGATAGTCGGCAAGGCTGCACGCAGCTCCCATTCAGCCTCCCGGGGCCGCCCCGCCTCCAACAGCCCCTCCGCAAGAACCACCCGTAGATAGGCGGTCCGAGCCGCCATTCCGAGGCGGGCATGGTCGTTAATCGATTCTCGATAGGCCGCAAGGGCGGCTGCCGTGTGACCCGTTCTCCGCAGCGTGTCACCGACCATCATCTTGAGGTCGGCGAGCGTCGTGTACTGATGCGTTACTTCCAGGAGGGGCATTGCCAACGCGTAGGATTTTAGAGCCTCAGAGAACTTGCCCCTATCCGACTTGAGACTTCCGGAGTGAACCAAGGCCGCACCAACCCACGCCTGCTCAGCCTGGAATTCCGACCCTTCGGTGAGGCGCGCAAAGCAGGTTTCGGCCTGTTCCAGCCGCCCTAGGTCCTTGAGGGACATTGCCTCCAGGAAGTAGCACTTGGCAAGGTCCGTAGTCATACCCAGCTTTTGGAACGAGAGAGCAACCGACGGCAGGAATTCAAGCACCTCGTCGTACCGACGCATGTCGTAGCGCAAGGCCAGCCGAACGTATGCAGTGCGCCCGAGCTGCGGCTCGGCGTTTAGGACGTGACGATAGTTCGCCTCCGCGCGATCCAGCCACAGTTCGGTTTCCTGGCGGCGTCCAAGAACGCGGGAAGTCGATGCAACGATCAGCGCCATCTCGCCGAGGAAGAACTCTCGCTCATCCAAGAAACCGATTCGCTCAGCGGAGGCGGCCATGTGAGCGTACGCTCTCGATGCCTCGACGGCGATCTGCTCGGGCTCGGCGTTCATTCGAGCCCTAAGCTGCTTCCCCAAGACGATCAGCGCATCGGGGTTGCAGAGGATCGACTTGACCAGATCCAACTCGCGGCTCGAGATTGACGTCTCGAGGTACGAGCGGACTTGAGCGTCCAGATCGTTTAGAGACCCGCAGGCCGCCCTACCGCGGTCAGGAAAACGAAGGACGCGCCCTTCAGGCATCCGACCGCCTAAAGTCGAAGAGCTGAAGGCTCCGCGAGAAGTCGTGGGCAACGTCAGAGGGTTCGCGATCGAGAATCGACTTCAGCTTGTCGTGGGTCTCCCGACCGCCAGTTCCGACAAGGTATTTCTGGTACTCGCGAGCAAACTGACAGCACGCCACCAACAGGAAGGGGCGGTTCTCTCTCGGGCGATGCGCCGGGCCGATAGCAGAAGCGGCGGAACCACACGAACAGGTCCTTCTCGAGTTCCGTCGCTTCCTGCTCGTCAAGGAAGTAGTGAGAGACAAGCGCGATGTGAATGAGACCGAGCGTCTCCTGAAACACACCCTGGATCTCGTGCTCGAACGACGTCTCCGCCGGGACCGACACGCTGGCGTCGTCGTCCGAAATCTCCATGTCGTTACCTCGAGAGCTAGGAGCAGAATCTAGCTCATTCGATGTCAAATACACAACAGCCAACTGGCCAGTTGGGCAGATCGATACAAACGACTTATTACCAGCTAGTTACGGGACTTAGGCTGGGATACCGCCCGATGATGCAGGTCATGAGAGCCACCTTTCGCCAAATGACCCGGGCCTTATGCCCAGGTCGGACACCTGAACCTGAGGTCAGCGCCTACCGCGCAGGGCGTTCGCCAAAGCGAGGCTCCGCCGGTACGCCAGCTCCAACATCAGGATTCCCACCTACTTCAGAGGGCCGCAGCGCGGCCCAAAACACGAATCAAGTGTATTTGATCACATCCGAGGCGAGGGGTGTCAAGAGGTTTTGGCACCCCCCGCGGGGCGCTTAACCCCTCTGGATGAGGGCCCGGATCAGGCGGTCCTGGTAGGCGTGGCCGCGGGATTCGGTGACCCGGGGGCCGTTCAGGAGGATGGCGAAGGCGTAGGTCTTGCCCGAGCCGGCCTGGACGTACCCGGCCAGGGTCGAAACGCCGTTGAGGGTCCCGGTCTTGGCGGCAACCTGCCCCGGCTGCGGCTGTCGAGGAGACGGCCGCGGAGGGACCCGTCGGGGTCGCCCGAGACGGCCAGGGTGGACCGCCAGAGGGCCCCCTGGGGGTGGGTGTCCATGGCCCGGAGGAAGCTCACCAGGTCCGCGGCCGAGACGCGGTTGCCCGCCGAGAGGCCCGAACCGTCGCGCAGGTCGAACCGCGCGGCCTCGAGGCCCAGGCCGCCGCAGGAACTGCCTGCGCGAGGCGAAAGGGCGCCCTCCCAGCTCCCCCGCCCGGTCTTCTCGTACGCCAGCGTCTTGAAGATCTGCTCGGCGTAGAAGCTCTGGCTGCGCTTGTTGGCGATCGAGAGCGTCGGCAGGATGTCGGACTCGGTCGTGGCGACGAGCATCCACGCGTTGTCCGCGGGCACGGCTCGCTCGACGACGTTGCCGGTGAGCTCGATCGCCGGCCGCGCGCAGACGGCTGCGCAGCGCGGCGCCGAAGAACTTCGGCGGATCGTCGATCGCGAGCGGAACGGCCCAGCGGAAGTAGCGGTTCGGGACGGTCCCCGAGACCGTCACGACGTCCGAACCGCTGGGCCGCGAGACCGCGATGCGGACCTTTCCGGCCTTGCCCACCGTGCGGGCGCGCGCGAGCGCCTGCACCACGTCGGTGTCGGGATCGATCGTGACGCTCGCCGGGCGCGCCGGGGATCGCCCCGCGCCCGACCGAGACCACGACGACGTTGTCGTTGTAGGAGAGGGCCGATACGGGCGCCTGGTACCAGCGCGAATCGCGCTCGGGCGGCCAGTCGGGGTGCCGGTACTCCTCGTCGAACGAGCTGGCGTTCAGGATCAGGTCGCCCGTGACCCGCGTGATCCCGGCCTGCCGCAGGCCCGCGGCCCACTTGTCGAAGATCGCGAACGCATCGTCGTCGTAGAAACGGCCGGAGATGTTGGGATCTCCGCCCCCGACCACCAGGAGCGAGCCGAGCAGGTTGCCGTCGCGGATGTCGCCGCGCCGCCAGAAGGTCGTGCGGAACTTGTAGGACGGTCCGAGATAGTGCAGCGCCGCGGCGGTCGAGATCATCTTCGTGACCGAGGCGATCGTCTCGGGGGTCGCCCGGGTTCCTCTCGAAGACGGTCTCCCCCGTCTCGAGATCGGCGACGGCGATCGACACGCCCGCGCTGCGTCGTCGGCGGCCGGAAGGCCGCGCTCTCGAGCGCCGAGCGCAGTGTCGGCGGCTGCCTCGACGTTCGGGCGCGCGCGGCGAGCGGCGACGGCGAGGAGGAGGAGGGCGGCCTGGAGCGCCGCGACGCGGATGAAGTCTGCGCGGGGCGCTCGTCACCCTCAAATTATAATCGACGGGTTGCGCTTTGACGAGGAATCCCGCGTCTTCGAGATCTCCGTGCGCGAGCTCGCGGAGGACGAGGGGTTCCGCCGCGTCGGCTTCGACCGCGGCGACGGCTGGCGGCGGCTCGGGCTCGGCACCCAGATCCACACCCGTGTCCTCGCGCGAGAGACAGAACACCCATCCCGCCTACCGCCGCGAGGTCCACCTCGAGGCCCGCATCCCGGTGGAGGACTGGACGGCGGTCCTGACCGGCCGCCTCGACGGCTGCCTCGAACGTGAGCCCGGTCACTGGCTCATCGAGGAGCTCAAGTCCACCAATCTCTCGGTCGACGGCGTACGGCCCCAGGGCTACGCCTTCGAGCGGGACCGCCGCCAGCTGCTCGGCTACTGCTACCTCTGGAAGCGCCTGGGCCACGGCCGCGTCGGCGGCGCCCTCGTCTACGTCGACATCGAGACCGGCGAGGAGCTCTCGCTCCAGGTCCCCTTCGACGAGGACGTCGAGCGCGACGTCGAGCGGCGGCTGGCCAGGTTCCTCGGAATCTGGCGCGGCCAGAAGATCGCCCGGCAGCGCAAGGCGAAGGCCGCCGAGCGGCTCCCCTTCCCGCACACGGCTCCGCGGCCCGGCCAGGAGACGATGATCGAGGCCGTGCGCACCGCGGTGCGCAACCGCGAGCACCTGCTCGCCGAGGCTCCGACCGGCTCCGGCAAGACCGCCGCCGCGCTCCACCCCGCGCTCGCCGAGGGGCTCGCGACGCGGCCGGCAGGTCGTCTTCCTCACCTCGAAGACGCTCCAGCAGAAGATGGCCGTCTCCGCCCTCGTCGCCATGAACGAGCGCGCGTTCCACACCGTGCAGGTCCGCGCCAAGGACCGCATGTGCGCCAACGACCGGATCATCTGCCACGAGGACTTCTGCCGGTTCGCCAGCGGCTATCCCGAGAAGATGGAGCGCTCGAACCTGCTCGGGACGGCTGCGCGACTCCTACTCGCACCACGATCCGGACGTCGTCTTCGAGGAGGCGCCGCCGCGAGGAGGTCTGCCCCTTCGAGGTGCAGCTCGAGCTCGCGCACCGCGCCGACGCGATCGTCGCCGACTACAACTACGTCTTCGAGCCCGCGGCGGCCCTGCGGCACCTGACGGGCGAAGACCTGCGCGAGGTGATCCTCCTCGTCGACGAGGCGCACAACCTCCCCGACCGGGCCCGGCAGATCTTCTCGCCCGAGATCCTCGAGGAGGAGCTCGCCGCCCTGCGCAACCGTCTCGTCCTGCAGCCGGGCGAGCTCTTCCAGGACATCGTGGCCTCGGTCGAGGAGCTCGGGCGCCATCCTCGCCGAGTGCGCGGGCGACCTTCCCGAGGGCGAAGCGATCGCGGAGATCGATCCGCCGCGGGAGGCCGTCCTCGAGCTCCGGGCGGCGTGGGAGCAGAAGCTCATGCGCTACCTCGCGTGGAAGCGGGAGACGCGCCTGGCGCTCGTCGACGACCCCGTCCTCGACTTCCACTTCACGCTGCAGCGCTTCGCCGCGGTGCTCTCGATGCTCGGCCCCGACTTCTCCGCGGTCGTCGAGCGCCGCGCCTCCGGCATCCGGCTCGCGCTCGTCTGCCTCGACCCGGCGCGGGCGCTCTCCTCGATCTTCCGCGAGGTCTCCTCGGCCGTGCTTCTCTCGGCGACCCTGACCCCGCCCGAAGCGATCCGGCGCGTGCTCGGCCTGGAGGCCGACCGCACCTCCTCGATCTCCCTGCCACCGCCCTTCCCTCCCGAGAACCGCAAGGTGATGATCGTGCCCTGGGTCCGGACGACCTACACCGCGCGGGAGCGCAACTACGGCCGCATCGCCGAGCTTCTCGGCGAGATGTCCGACGCCCACGGCGGCAACGACCTCGTGCTCTTTCCGTCGTACCGGTTTCTCGCCGAGGTCGCCTCCCGCATGCCGGTCGACGCGCTCGCGGCTTCTCGTCCAGCGGCCGGACCTGACGGGCTTCGAGCGCCAGCAGCTGCTCGAGGCGCTCTCCTCGCCGCCGCCCGGCGGGACGCTCCTCTTCGCGGTCTCCGGCGGCATGTACGCGGAGGGCGTCGACTATCCGGGCGACCTCCTGTCGGCGGTCTTCGTGGTCTCGCCGGCCCTGCCCCAGGTCTCGTTCGAGCGGGAGCTGCTGCGCCGGTACTTCGACGACCAGGAGGAGGCGGGCTTCGACTACGCCTACCTGCAGCCCGGAATGACGCGGGTCGTCCAGGCGGCCGGGCGCCTGATCCGCAGCGAGACGGACCGCGGCGTCATCGCGCTCGTCTGCGCGCGCTTCATGGAGGAGCCCTACGTCAGCCGGCTGCCGCGCGACTGGTACGACGAAACCCCGTCCGAGCTCGTCACCCGCCGGCCGGCCGACGAGATCCGCGAGTTCTTCGAGAGGTACGGATGAGCAATCCCTACACGAAAAAGCGCATGCCCCGCCTCACGGTCGATTCCTGGATCCGGGACCGGCGCGGCCGCGTCCTGCTCGTCCAGCGCGCGCGGCCGCCCTTCGAGGGGCGCTGGGGCCTGCCGGGCGGATTCTGCGAGTGGAAGGAGACGACCGAGCAGTGCTGCGCGCGCGAGACGCTCGAGGAGACGGGCCTCTCGCGTCCGCGTCGGCGAGCTCCTCGGTGTCTACTCGAAGCCCGACCGCGACCCGCGGGGCCACAACGTCACGGTCCTCTACCGCGCCACGCCGCTGTCGGGCCGCGCCCGGGGCGGCGACGACGCGGCCGACGCGAAGTGGTACACGCCGAGAGAGCTGCTTCGGGTGCCCTTCGCGTTCGACCACCGCGAGATCGTTCTCGAGCAGCTCGCCCGGGACCGCCGGCGGCGTCGGCGCCTAGCGCCCCGCGCCGCGATTCAGTCCCGTCGGTTTCTTCCGGTCTCGAGCGTCGCCGAGAATGCCCGCGCGAGCAGGCCCTCGTCGGTCACCGCCCAGACGGTGTAGCGATAGAAGGTATCGGGCGCGGCCGCGGTGTCGACGAACGCGTACCCGAACGACTCGAGCGCGGTCTCGGAGGACGGCACGAGCTCCGGTCCGGTGCGGGCGACCCGGCCGTCGGGCAGCAGCTCTTCGCGGAACACCGCCCAGCCCCAGAGCCCGGCGTGAGACGCCGTGGTCCAGGTCAGGCGCGGCCCGCCGTTGCCCGTCGACGCGCGCGCCTCGAGCCGGGAAAACGGAGCCGCTCCGTCGCGCACGCAGTCGACGGGCGATCCGCAGCCCGGGAACGCCGGAATCGCTTCCGGCGACGAGGAAGTCGACCCGGGCCACGCCCGACAGCGGCAGAACCCGCCGGTCGCCCGCGGCGAAGAACACGACGTCGGCCGGCAGGGCGCGGTCGGAGTACCGGACGACGGCGGCACCGTCTCCCCCGTCCGGCGGCCAGGAGAGAACGAGGGCGTCCGCGTCTCCATCGGGGAGGATCGACCGGTGGCGCACCGACAGCGCCGCGGGAGGGGCCGCGTCGAGCGCCCCGCCTTCCAGGTCGGCCAGCTTCAGGCGCGAGGGCGAAGATTCCGGCTCGACGGCCGTGTAGAGCCGCGCCGCGGCGCGCAGGAGCACGCGGCCGTCGTTTCGCGAGAGCTCGGTGACGAGGCGCGCCATCGCCGTCTTCGGCGTCTCGCCGCTCGAGGCGGCCTCCTCGCGCGCCCGGCGCCAGAGGCTCCCTTCGGCCGCCATCAGCGCCACCTCCTGGACCCAGAGGCGTCCCAGGGCCGACGGATGGGCGCGGAAGTCGAGCAGCGGCGCCGCGGCCAGCATCCACAGCTCCTCGTCGCTGCTCGTCCGGTGAGCGGCGTGGGCCACGAACGACTCGACGGCCTGCTCGACGAACGCGGCCTCCGGGTCCGGGGCCGGGCCGAGGGCGGAGACGACCGCCGGGCACCCGACGAGGATGCCGGCGAGCAGAAGGCCGGACGTTCGCGGTCTGACCATTTTCCTGAGGGTAGCCCCCGGGCAACCGATCGTCAACCGTTGTACGGATGCCGGACACGCCCCGTCGGGGCTACTTGGCGGGCTTCTCCGGCGCGGGCGCCTTGACGAGCTTCTGCACGCGGTCGATCTTCTCGAGCGTCGCGCGCCCCGGGATGCGGACGTAGACGACGGTGATGTTGTCGACGCCGCCCTTGTCGTTGGCCAGATCGACGAGGCCCTGGCAGAGCAGCTCCGCGCTCCGCGTCTCGTCGCCGGCGATCGAGTCGCGGATCTCCTCGTCCGAAAGCATCGTCGTCAGCCCGTCGGAGCAGAGCAGAAACGCGTCGCCGCGGGAGAATTCCATCTCGCGCAGGTCGGGCGCGACCGACGGCCCGCCCCCGAGCGCCCGCGTGACGACGTTCTTCAACGGATGGGTCTTGGCCTCCTCCTCGGTGAGGATGCCGGCCGAAACCTGCTCGTGCACCCAGGAGTGATCGTCCGTCAGCCGCGTGAGCTCGCCCGCGCGGTAGAGATAGGCCCGGCTGTCGCCCACGTGCGCGAGCGAGAGAATCTTCTCGTTCAGGAGGCCCGCGACGACGGTCGTGCCCATGCCCTTGAGCCACGGCTGCGCCGCCACCGCCGACATGACCCGCTCGTTCGCCTTCTCGATGGCGATGGCCAGGCGGTTGCTGTTGAAGTGGAGCTCGTGGTTGTACTTGAACGGCCAGGTGGCCTCTTCCTTCTGGCGCGTGGCGGCGATGAACTCCCCGATCGTCTCGACCGTGATCTTCGCCGCGACTTCCCCGGCGGCGTGGCCGCCCATGCCGTCGGCCACGATGAAGAGCCCCTCCGCCTCGTCGAGCGCGTAGGCGTCCTCGTTGTGCTTGCGCTTCTTGCCGACGTCCGTCAGCCCGTACGCGTCGATCTCGGCCATCGGCGCCGCTACCCCTTGCCTGCCCGCTGCACGCGAACCTCTTCGAGCGCCTTGCGCGCGTCGGCGGCCGACGGGTCCCACCGCACGGCTTCCTGGTAGGCCTTCTCCGCCTTCAGCAGCAGGCCCGCCTGGCGGAAGATCGCGCCGGCGTCCTTCAGAACGGTGCCGTTGTGGGGCTCGATCGTCAGAGCGGTCTCGATCGCCTTGACGGCGACCCGCATGTCGCCGGCCCGCGCCGAGGCGAGGCCCAGGTAGTGCTGGGCCTTGAGGTCCCGCGGGTTGCGGTGCACGGCGAGCTGGAAGTTCCCCGCGGCTTCCGCGAACTTCCGATCCTTGTAGGCCGCGATGCCCTGCGACACGTAGTTCTGCGCGACGGCATCGCCCCCGATCTCCGGCGCGCTTCGGGCCGCCGCGAGGTCGAAGTCGTAGGCCTTCCGCTTCTCCGGACTCGTCAACACGTTCACCGCCTCGGTCAGATCCTGGAACTTCGCCTCGGCCTGGGCCTTTCGCGCCGCCGGCGCGCGGTCGGGATGGGCCTCTCGCGCCAGTGTCCGAAACCGTTCCCGGATCTCGGCCTCACTGGCGTCCCTCGCCACCCCGAGGAGCGCGTAATAGTCAGCGTCTCGCGACATCGTGGGGAACCCTCAAGCACGCGGCGGAATTTTTCAACGAAGGTTAACATACGGGAAACACCTGCCCCGCGGCAAGCGCCGCGCCGCGTTCCCCGCCCCCCGGCGCCGCCTCAGCCTCGTTTTTCGAGGATGATCTTGCGGGCCGCGAGGCGAATCCCCTCGGGCAGGTTGCGGTCCCGGCCGATCTTTCGCAGCTCGCGCATGCTGAGATACTTGACCAGCGGAAGCGTGATCGAGAGCGAGACCGCCGGATTCGTGATCAGCGCGAACTGAATCCGGGCCTTCTTGATCCACTCCCGCGTCGACGCGATCTCCTGGAAAATCTCCGAGGCCAGGTGGCGCATCGAGCAGAAGGCCTCGACCTCCGCCTGCGTGATCGATTCGCAGGTCAGGACCGCCATGCTCACGATCTTGTTGGCGTCCGCGATGAGGATCCGGCGTTCCTCCTTCGACCCCTTCTGGGCGAGCTCGACCTTCTCCTTGACGGTCATCATCGAGATGCGCCGGTAGATCGCGGCGAGCCCCGCCTCGGCCACCTCGTCGACGGCGGCCCCGTGACCTTCCGGGGCTTCCTCCGTGCCGGGCTCCGCGCCCGCGGCCGCCTCCTCGAAGACGATCCCCTCGGCCTCCTGCCGCGCCCGCCGCTCCTCCTCCTCGCGGCGCAGCCGGTCCTGTTCGCGGCGGCGCTCCTCCTTCTCGAAGAACTCCTCCCGGAGTTCGGCCAGCCGCCGCCGCCCGTCGGCCGTCAGCGTCGGGTTCTCGAGGAGCGCGTCGATCAGCGCCGGCTCGCGGAGGAGCCGCACCTGGTTGACGATCAGCGCCTCCTGCGGCGCGCCGCTGGCGGTCGACGCCAGGCGCATCAGCGTCTCGTCGGAGGCGCCCGGGTGCCGGATGATCCTTTCGAGAACGAACGGGTCCTCGCACGATCGGCTGACGGTGTCGAGCTCCGCGCCGGTGGGCTGTCCCTCGTCGAGAAAGCGGACCACGTCGTCGGGCGGCAGGGCCGAAAAGGTCTCGTTGGCGGGGGGCCCGACCTCCGGGTCTTCGTCGCCCATGACGGCCAGCAGCGCCCTCAGCCGGTCGTCGCGCTCGAGCGGCAGGAGGCCGCGGGCGGCGAACACGCGCAGGTCCCGCGGCGCGTCCGGCGCCCGGACGATCGAGAGGATGTCCTGCGGTTCGGCCGGGGGCGGGGGTTCGATGTCGGACAAGCGAGGGGCCGGGCCGCTAGCTCTGCAGGCGCGGATCGGGCACGGGCCGATTCCGCACCACCTGGCCGGCGCCGCCGAGCGGCTCCATGGCGCGGCCGTCGACGGTGACGCGCACGCCGCCGGCGTTGCCGAGCGTCACGCGGAACCCTTCACGCGCTTCGAACTCATGCCTGGATCCCCGGCGGATCAGACCCGAGAAGATCGAAACGCCGTCGGCGGAGACTTCGGTCCACGAGTCCTCGGCGAACTCGAGCGTCATCTTCACGCCGGACGAAACCGGGGCGGGCGTCGGCGCCTCCTCCTGGATCCGCGGCGCCGGGCCCGGCGACACGGCCACGTTCTTGAAGCTCACGGGTGCGACCGCTCTCGCCGCCTTCGCGGCCGTCGGCGCGCCGCGGCGTTCCGGGCGCGCGATCAGCCCGAGCAGGAGGAGGATCCCGGTGACGCTGACGACGATCGTGCCCGCCGCCCCGCGCCGCCCGCGAAAGAAGCGGGAGCGCAGTCCTCCGCGTCGGACCGCGCCGCCGTCGCGCGCCTTGTCCGGCGTCAGGTCGGCGAGGTAGGCGTTGACCATCTCCTCCGGGTCGAGACCGAGGTGCCTCGCGTAGGAGCGGATGAACCCGCGCGTGAAGACCGGCGCCGGGAGCTTCTTGACGTCGCTCGACTCGAGAGCGGTCAATAGACGGATGGAAATCTTGGTGGCGGTCGAGATTTCCTCGAGCGACACGTCGCGGATGAGCCTCTCCCGGCGGAGCTCTTCTCCGAACGTCAGGATCGGTGTCTCGCCCATTCTCGTCTCCCCGGACTGCGGACCTTTGATGCTAGACCTGCCCGGTCCGCTCCGCAAGGACTCTTTCCGCGCAGGCCCGGAGCAGGGCCGAGCGATGCGGCGCGTCCCGGACGCCCCGGAGGTCGTCGAGGCTCGCCCGCGTCAGGAGCGTCAGGGCGAGGGTGTCGGGGAGGTTCCGGCTGCGCAGCACCGCGCTCCGCACCCCCGGGCGCGCCCCCCACCGCGGGTGGTCGACGATCAGGCCGAGGGAATCCGGGCCGGCCGAAGGCTGGACTGCGGCCTGGATCACATCCGCCTCGATGGTGAAGCGGTTCTCCAGGACCGACGCGAGGACCCGGGGATCCGGGTCGAGCCGGAGCGTCAGCAGGGTTCCCCGTCCCACGTTGCGGGCCAGATCGATCCTCTCGGCCACGGCCATCTCCGAAAGGCGCCGCAGGAGGTCCTGGTCCGCGGCCCGCCGAATCGCCGGATGCACGCGCGCGTCCGCCGAGAGGTGCGCCAGATCACGCCAGTAGAGGGTCCCGACCAGGGCCAGCGCGTCCGTCCGCGGCGTCTTCGGGTGGGCCGCGAGCGCCATCCGCACCGCGTGAAACTTGCGCGCGGCGCGGTCGCCCAGGATCTCGTCGAGGGTCTCGCGCGCGAGGTTGGCCCGGCGCAGGAGCCTCAGGCACTCCCCCTCGGTCCGCATCAGCCCCTCCGGTGGCAGGCCTTCGCGAGACGGCCGGCCAGCCGGGCGACCGCGGCCGCCCGCTTGCGCCCCGCCGCCTCGGCGGCGGCGACCAGGGCCGAGCCGACGACGACGCCGTCGGCGAGCGCCGCGGCGCGGGCCGCGGCCTCGGGAGTCGAGATTCCGAAGCCGATCGCCAGCGGCAGACGTCCCGCGCACCGGCGGGCGCGCCGGACCGTCGCCGCCAGGTCGCGCGGCAGCCCAACGCGGGCCCCGGTGGTGCCCGGCCGCGACACGACGTACAGGAACCCGCTCGAGAGTCGCGCGGCCTGGCGCATTCGCGCCGCCGGTGAAGTCGGCGAAACGAGAAAGATGGTGTCGAGGCCGGCACGCCGCAGGGCCGGGACGATCGAGCCCGACTCCTCCGGGGGGACGTCCGTCAGAAGCACGCCGTCGAATCCGGCCGCCCGGGCCTCGACGGCCGCCCGGGCCACCCCCATCCGATGAAGAGGGTTGAAGTACGAGAAGAGGACCAGGGGGAGCGACGTCTCGGCGCGGATCCTGCGCCCGACGGCGAAGACCGTCTCCAGGGTGACGCCGGCTTCGAGCGCCCGCGCGGCCGCTCGCTGGAGCACCGGGCCGTCGGCGATCGGGTCGGAAAACGGCACCCCGAGCTCGAGGATGTCCGCGCCGGCGCGTTCGAGCGCGCGGGCGAGGTCCACGGTGGCCTCCGGCGTCGGGTCGCCCGCCGTGAGGTACGCGACGAACGCCGCCCGGCGTTCTCGACGCGTTCGCTCGAAGGCTTCGGAGATCCGGCTCATGCCGGCCCGTCGCGTCGCACCCGGAGCACCTCGTCGAGGTCCTTGTCGCCGCGGCCGGAGAGGTTCACCAGGATCCACTTCGAGCGCGGGAGGCCGCGCGCGAGCCGCGCGGCGAACGCCACGGCGTGCGCGGACTCGAGCGCCGGCACGATGCCCTCCGTCCGCGAGAGAAGCGCGAAGGCGTCCAGGGCCTCCTCGTCCGAGACCTTCGTGTATCGGACGCGGCCCGCGTCGTGGAGCCACGCGTGCTCGGGGCCCACCGCGGGGTAGTCGAGGCCCGCGGAGATCGAGTGCGTGGGAAGCGTCTGGCCGGCCTCGTCCTGAAGGAGCATCGTCCGCGTCCCGTGAAGGACGCCGGCCGAGCCCCCGGAAAAGCGCGCGGCATGGTCGCCCGGCGCGGGACCGCGCCCGCCCGCCTCGACGCCGTACAGCGCCACCCGGGTCGCGAGGTATGCCGAGAAGAGGCCGATGGCGTTCGACCCGCCGCCGACGCACGCGACCGCCGCGCTCGGGTCGCGGCCCGCGAGGCGGCGAAACTGCGCCTTCGCCTCGCGGCCGATGACCGACTGGAACTCGCGCACCATCGTGGGGTACGGATGCGGCCCGAGCGCCGAGCCCAGCACGTAGTGGGTCGTCGCGACGTTCTCCGTCCAGTCGCGCATCGCCTCGTTGATCGCGTCCTTGAGCGTCCTCGAGCCCGAGTCGACGCCCGTGACCTCGGCGCCGAGAAGCCGCATCCTCGACACGTTCGGGGCCTGGCGCGCCATGTCCGTGACGCCCATGTAGACCCGACAGGCGATGCCGAGCTTCGCGGCCGCGGCCGCGGTCGCGACACCGTGCTGCCCGGCGCCGGTTTCCGCGACCACCCGCGTCTTTCCCATCCTTCGCGCGAGCAGCACCTGGCCGAGAGCGTTGTTGAGCTTGTGCGCTCCGGTGTGGAGCAGGTCTTCGCGCTTCAAGGCGATCTTCGCCCCGCCGACGTGCGCGGTCAGCCGGTCGGCGTACGTCACGGGCGTGGGACGGCCCGCGTAGCTGCGCAGGAGATCCTCGAGCTCGGCGCGAAACCGCCGGTCGCTCCGCCACTTCGCGAACCCCTTCTCGAGCTCCTCGAGCGGCGCCATGAGCGTCTCCGGGGCGAACCGGCCGCCGTACTCGCCGAACCGCCCGCGCCGCCTAGGCACGGTCGGCCTCGCGCACGGCTTCGAAGAAGCGCTCGAGCTTCGCGCGGTCCTTGACGCCCGGGGCGCTCTCGACGCCCGAGGCGACGTCGACGCCCGCCGGCCGCAGCCTCCGGATGACGTCCCCGACGTTGTCCGGATCGAGGCCGCCCGCCACGTAGACGGGGACGGGCATCGGTCCGGCGCCCTCGACGAGGCTCCAGTCGGCGACGCGCCCCCGGCCGCCGCTCGAGTCCCAGAGGACCGACCGGCAGCGCGCCAGCACCGCGGCGTCCGGAAGCGCGTCGCGCCCGGCTTCCATTCGCACGGCGGGGACGACCCGGGCGCGGAGTCCTTCCACGTCCTCGGCCGTGACCGGGCGGTGGAGCTGCACGATCTGCAGCCCGACCTCCGCGACGACGCGCTCGATCTCCTCCCGCCCGGCGGCGGCGAAGACGCCCGCGCGGAGCGCTGCGGCCGGCGCCATCGCGGCGATCGCCCGCGCTCTCGCCGCCGCGATCCGGCGGGGCGACCCCGGCACGAAGTTGAATCCGAGGATGGCGGCGCCGAGTTCGCAGGCCGCGGCGACGTCCTCTTCCCGCGTCAGGCCGCAGATCTTGACCTCCGTCATCGGGTCAACGCCCGCAGCTCGTCCTCCGGATCGTCCGAGCGCAGCAGCGCCTCGCCCACGAGAAAGGCCCCGTAGCCTGCGGCCCGGAGCCGGTCGATGTCGGCCCGACCGCGCATGCCGCTCTCCGCCATCGGCACGGGTCCGTGCGGAATCGACGGTGCGAGCGCCTCGAGGGCTCCCAGGTCCGTTTCGAAGCTCGCGAGGTTGCGCGCGTTCACGCCGAGGACGTCGGGCGCCACCGCGGCGGCACGCGGGATCTCGGCGGCGCCGTGGGCTTCCGCCACGACCGCCAACCCGCGCTGCCGGGCGGCGGCGGCGAGATTCGCGAGCTCGGCCTCCGGGAGCGCCCGGACGATCAGGAGCACGGCGTCGGCCCCGAGAGAGACCGCGAAGTCGAGCTGCCGCTCGTCGATGACGAAATCCTTCATCAGCGCCGGCAGCCCCGAGATGCTCTTGGCGCGCGGCAGCCATTCCGGCCGCCCCCCGAAGTGGTCTTCCTCGACGACGACCGAGATCGCGGCCGCGCGGCCGCGGCGATAGTGGAGGGCGAAGGTCTCGATCCGCCCGTCCGCGCCGCGGAGGATCTCCCCGGCCGATGGCGACTTCGCCTTGATCTCGGCGACGATCCGCGGTCCCGGTTTCCGGAGCGATGCGACGAAGGCCGCGCCGTCCGTCGGACGCTCCGCCGCGCCCCGGGCCGAGTACTCGCCGCGGGCGAGACGCGCACGCTTGTCGGCGAGGATCCGCTCGAGGACGTCGCTCATGCGGCCGCCGAGGCCGCGCGCAGCGACTCGAAACTGCGCCGCGCGGCTCCCGAGTCGATCGCGGCCCGCGCGCGCTCGTAGCCGTCGCCGGGGTCTTTCGCGCGCCCTTCCACGACGAGCGCCACGGCGGCGTTGACGAGCACCGCCTCGCGGCGCGCTCCCGGCTCCCCGTCGAGCAGGCGTTCGAGCATTCCGGCGTTCTCGGCCGCGTCTCCGCCGGACAGGGCCTCGACCTCGACCCGCGTCTGGCGTAGCGCGTCGCCCTCGAGCCGCCAGGGCCGCAACGCGCCATCCACGACTTCGACACCGGACGCGGCCACTCCGGGCGTGAGCTCGTCGAGGCCGTTGTCGGAATGGAACACGATCGCCCGCTCGCTGCCCAGGTCCGCGAGGGCCGCGGCGAGCAGCGCCGCGAGCTCCGGCCGCCCGACCCCCATGAGCTGCCGTTTGGCGCCGGCCGGATTGGCCAGCGGGCCGAGGGAATTGAAGATCGTGCGGACGCCGAGCTCCCGGCGCACGGCGCCGAGCTCCTTCATCGCCGGATGAAACGAGGGCGCGAATAGAAAGACCAGGCCCGCTTCATCGAGGAGGCGGCCCGCCCGCTCGGGCTCGAGCTCGACGGCGATCCCTGCAGCCGCCAGGACGTCCGCCGACCCGACGCGCGAAGAGATCGAGCGGTTGCCGTGCTTGGCAACCGACGCCCCGGCGCCGGCCGCCACGATCGCCGCCGCCGTCGAGAGATTGAAGAGGTCGCGCCCGAGGCCCCCCGGCCCGCAGGTGTCGAGGAGCGGCGCCCGGTGCGTCGGAACCCGGCGCATCCGCGCGCGCAGCGCCCGGACGGCTCCGGCGATCTCCTCGGCCGTCTCCCCGCGGGCCGCGATCCCGACGAGGATCGCCCCTTTCTGTGCTTCGGTGGCCCGGCCGTCCATCAGGTCGCCGAAAGCCGCCTCCGCGAGCGCGCGCGAGAGCGTCTTGCGCGCGGCGACGGCCTTCAGGGCGTCGGCGACGTCCGGTGTCACGACGCGACGTCCGGAGTAGGGGCGGGGCTTGTCCCCGCCCTCCCAAAACGGGCGGCCATGAGGGCCGCCCCTACGACCGGGGTCGGATCCGGCGTCACGACGCGAGCCTCACGAAGTTCGCCAGGAGGCTCTCCCCTTCCGGCGTCAGCACCGATTCCGGGTGAAACTGCACACCGTAGACGGGCAGCGACCGGTGGGCGAGAGCCATCACGAGACCGTCCTCGCTTCGCCCCGTGACCACGAGCTCGGCCGGCAGTCGGTCTTCCCGGACCACGAGCGAATGGTATCGCCCGGCCTCGAAGGGCCGCGGCAGCCCGGCGAAGAGGCCGGTCCCGTCGTGCGCGACGCGCGAGCTCTTTCCGTGTCGCGGCTCCGGCGCCCGTTCGACGACGCCGCCGTGGTGCGCCGCGATCGCCTGGTGGCCGAGGCAGACGCCGAGCAGCGGGATCCGGGCGCACTCGGCCGCGGCGATCATCGCGATCGACCGCCCGGCCTTCTCCGGGCGGCCCGGCCCCGGCGAGATGACGACCGCCCGCGGGCGCGCCGCCACGACGTCGGCGGGGTCGAAGCGGTCGTTTCGCGCCACGGTCACGTCGGGGTCGAGCTTTCCGAGCGCCTGCACCAGGTTGTGGGTGAAGGAGTCGTAGTTGTCGACGACGAAGATCATGCGAACCACTCCCGCGCGAGCTCGATCGAGCGGAAGATCGCCGCGGCCTTCGACTCGGCCTCCGCGTACTCCTTCTCGGGGATCGAGTCGGCGACGATCCCCGCGCCCGCCTGCACGCGCCAGAGGCCCTTCTCGACGACCGCCGTGCGGATGGCGATCGCGAGGTCGCAGTTGCCGGCGGAATCGAAGTAGCCGACGGCTCCGCCGTAGATCCCGCGCCGGGCGGCCTCGAGCGCGTCGATCAGCTCCATGGCGCGGATCTTGGGCGCGCCAGTCAGCGTGCCCGCGGGAAAGCAGGCGGCGAGCGCCTCCGCTGCCCCCGCGCCGTCGCGCAGGCGCCCCCGGACTTCCGAGACCAGGTGCTGCACGTGGGAGAACTTCTCGACGGCGGCATACCGGGTCACGCGGACGCTGCCGATCTGGCAGACGCGGCCGAGGTCGTTGCGCGCGAGATCGACGAGCATCACGTGCTCGGCGCGCTCCTTCGGGTCCGCGGAGAGCGCCGCCGCGAGGCGCTCGTCCTCGGCCGGCGTCGCCCCGCGCGGGGCCGTCCCCGCGATCGGGCGCGTCTCGACCTCGCCGTCGCGGCAACGCACGAGCATCTCGGGAGAGGAGCCGAGGATGCTCGCCTCGCGCGTCTCGAGGTAGTAGAGGTAGGGCGACGGGTTGAGCGTGCGCAGGGCCCGGTAGACGTCGAAGGGGTCGACGCCGGACCGCGCGGTCCAGCGCTGGGAAACGACGGCCTGATAGACCTCGCCCTCGGCGATCGCTTCGCGCGTCGTGGCGACGGCCTCGAGGAACCGTTCCCGCGTCATGAGCGGCTCGAAGGGCGTTGGGCCGGCTTCGGACGGAACGCCGGGCGGATCCGGCGCTCGGAGATACGACTCGAGCGCATCCAGGCGTTCGATCGCCGCCGCGACGGCCTCCCCCGCCTCGGTCCCGTCGATCGTCGTCAGCAGGAGGACCCGCTGTCGCGGGTGATCGAACGCCACCACGGCCTCGAAGAGCAGGAAGAGCGCGTCCGGGATGTCGCCTTCGCGCGGGTGACGGTTCGGGATCGACTCGAAGAGCCGCACGGCGTCGTACGCGAGGTAGCCGACCGCGCCTCGCGCGAGGGGCGGAAGCTCGGGATCGGCCACGAAGTCGCTCCGGCGGACCAGACGGTCGACGACCTCGAGAGGCTCCCCCTCGGCCGCTTCCGTCCTCCCGCCGCCCTCCAGCTCGGTCCGACCGTCGCGCACCGTCAGACGGGCCGACGGGCCGACGCCGAGGAACGTGTAGCGCGCGACGGACTCCCCGCCTTCGACGCTTTCGAGCAGGAAGGCCTCGCCGCCGGGCCGCCGCATCCGGCGGAAGAGCATGACGGGAGTGAGGCAGTCGGACGGAAACACCCTCGCCACCGGAACCGAGCAGCCGGGCCGCGCCCGCGCGAGGAAGTCGCGCCGTTCCTCCGCGCGGTTCACGCCGCGAACGCCTTCTTCAGGAGGGCCGTCACCTCGTCCGTCGTCACGCCCTCGACGCCGAAGAGCTGGGCCTGCCGGACGGCCTGCGTCGCGAACATCTGCAAGCCCTCGACCGTCGGGCACTTGGCCGCCCGCGCCGCGCGGATCGTCGAGGTCTCGCGGCCGTCGCGCCGGTAGACGCAGTCGAAGACGAGCGGCCTGCCCTCGAAGAGGTTCGCCGGGATCGCCGGCGGGTCCTCGTCGCGCCATCCGACGGGCGTGGCGTTGACGTAGAGGTCGGCTTCGCTGGCCGCCAGATCCGACCAGGCCAGCGAATCGACGTGCATCGCTTCCGCGAGACGGTCGGCCTCGGCATCGCGCCGGGCCGCCACGGCCACTTCGTAGCCGAGCCGCCGCGCGGCGACGATGACCGCCCGGGCCGCTCCTCCCGCTCCGACGACGACCGCGCTCCGGCCCTCGCCCGTGCCGTGGTCGGCGAGCGGGTCGAAGACTCCGTCGACGTCCGTGTTCTCGGCGCGCCAGCCGCCGCGGTCGCGCACGAGCGTGTTCGAGGCGCCGATCAGACGGACGTCCTCCGATTGCTTTCCCGCTCGCGCCGCCGCGAGCTTCCAGGGCTGAGTCACGGCGAAGCCCCGAAACGGCGGGTCGAACGCGATCTCGTTAGGCTTCTCGCGCTCGAAGTCCGAGACCTGGAGCGGCAGGTAGAGGTATGGAAGATCGCGCGCGCGGAAAAGCGCGTTGTGGAGATACGGAGACAGCGAGCGCGCCGTGCTCCCGGCGACGACGCCGAAGAGCGCCTCGATCGGCCGCGGCGGTCGACCTCGTAGATCTTCGAGCAGGTCCCCGATCGCGATCTGGCCGGCCGCCGTCTCGCGCTCGACCGGCCCGTAGACGAGAGCGCGACCCGAAGAGCGCCGAGAGCACCCGGCCGGGAGCGCTCGTCGGCCCCATGGGGAAGATCGCCACGCTCGGATCGGCCTGACGCCTCTGCAGCTCGGCGAGCTTCAGACTCCCGGCGATGTCGGCCACTCCGGCCACGAGCTTCACGGCCCGCGCTCCCGCCTGCCGCATCGCGGCCAGCTTCGCCTCCCAGTCCGCCGGCAGGCCGAAGGGCGAGTGGTGCGAAACGACGACGCGCTCGCGCTTGCGGGAAGCGGCTCGCGGTCCGCGAGAAGGCCCCGCGCGTGCTCGACGTCGACGGTCGCGCCGGCGGCGTAGGCCGCCTCGACGAGCCGCGCGTACTCCTCGGCGGAGCCGCTGAAGTCGCCGCCTTCCGAAAGCGAGCGCCAGGTGAGGATCGCGGGACGCGGATCGAGCGCGAGAAGTGCTGCCGGCGGGATCGGCCGCTCCGCCAGGTCCATCCGGAACTCGATCGCGTTCGCGCCCGCCGGGACCCTGGCGACCAGACGCTTCGCGTCCTCCGCGTCTTTCGGCGCGAGCGAGGCGACGTATGCCGGGATCGGAACGATCTTTTCCGGCATCAAAATCAAAAACCCCCGAGCCCATCGGGCCGGGGGGTTCTATTCTCTCGTCGGGATGCGCCCCGGCCGATGGTTTTCGGCAGGGCGCAACTACGCCCTACCGGGTTTCCTCCCGCCACCACCAGTTCTGCCGGGCCGAGCGCGTCATGTCGGGGCGATCATCCCGCCGGCGGGAGTGGGTGTCAAGGGAGGCGGTGCCGGTGTCGGCGTCCCTTCCGACTTCTTCCGAGGGTAATGGCTCCGGAACGCCAGAGGCAGGACCGATCCGGCCGGCGGGTCGACGATGGAGCCCTCGAAGCGGATCTCCATCCCCTCCGTGTCGGACCGGTAGGAATAGGAAGCCGCCGGGCAGATCGTCGAGATCGGATTCGCCATCCGCTCGGGCCAGCGCCCGTCCGGATCGCTGGACTTGTCGAGCCTGAGCTGAAGGATCCGCAGGGTCAGCTCCCGATCGACCGAGAGGCGCGCCACGCGGCGGATGACGCCGAGGGTAGTGGGCAGGAACGTCTCTTTGTACATGCGCCGGATCTCGGCAGCATACGTGGCCGATGAAGTCGGGATTTCCCGGTCGGCGAACCTCCAGATCTCCTCGTCGTCCAGGGCCGCGGCGTCGCAGGGCGGGAGTTTTCCGAGGCTTTCCGCGATCGCATCGGGCGCCCTGCGGCTCAGCTCGGTGAACGGATCGGAGCCGGGAAGGGATCCCGAGTCATCGCGCCATTCGGACTCGCCCGCCACGCTCTTCAGCACCCGTTGCCACGGGTCGTTGTTGTCGAGGCGGCCGAGCCACTGGAGGGGCGGCTCCGCCATCTTGCGCAATGCACCGGCCTGCCATATCTGAGCACTGGTCGAGATCATCTGGTGAATGAGCAACGCGCGCTCCGCCAGCGGCCGATCCAGCGACCAGGAAGCCTCGAGCGCGCGGCTCGCGCCGATCCGATTGCCGTCCCGCTCTTCGACGAGCGCGACGGCGAGCAGCACCTTCTGGAGAACGACCGACGGCAGAAGGTACGGGAACGGCATGATCGCCCGGTCCTTCGGCTCGACCCACTCCGGAGGTTGCCTCTCGAGGGCCGCGATGATCGTCCAGATCGCTTCCCTTCGCGTTTGCAGGTACTCGCGCAGCGCCTCCGGCGGCTCCCCGATCGACTCGTCGGGCAACTGAATCTGGGCATCCAGCCAACCCCCGGGGTTGGCCGCACTCCGCGCCTTCTGGTCGAACGACGGGACCTCGGGGTCCTCGGGGCCTCGGGCCGGCGCCCGGAACGCGATGCCCAGAGAAGGAATCCGGTCGATAAGGACGCTCGCCGTTCCGTTTCCAGCAATTGAGCGCGAGTCGAGCGGCCCATCCGAAAGGCCGCGCGAAACCAGGGCGACGAGAAGAACGGCCAGGACGGCCACGGAGAAAGTCTACGCTCGATTACGGCGTCGGTGTGGGTGTCGGCGTCCGCGCCGGCGTGGGAGTCGGCGTCGGTGTCGGCGGCGCCGCTCCCTGGAACTTGAGCGGGAGCGTGAGCGCCCCGCGAGTCGTCGCGGGGGCGCGCCCTTCGAAGGCCAGCGTGATCCCCCCGGCGCGCCGAAAGGCATAGAACGGCCGGGACAGACCGTCGACTCGAGGTTCGGGAGCCGTGCCGGCCACTCGTCCTGCCGGGACGCCGCGCGCTCGGCCCGGGCCTCCAGAACGAGCGCGGTCAGCTCCGAGTCGAGGAGCAGCCGAAAGGACCGCATCAGCCACGAGATGATCGACGAAGAGGCGATCGTGACGACCATCTGCTCGGGGTCCGACTCGCCGCTGACCGCGACGTCCCAGGAGTGCTGCAGGTCGTCCCGCGTCCAGGCGCAGGCGCCCTTCTCGATCAGGCCGTCCGCGAAGCGCCGGTAGATGCGGGCCAGCGTCTCGACCTGTTCCGTCAGGGCCGGATCGTTCGCGGAGGGCCAGGGGTCGTTCTGGAACGCGGCGAGAAATCCCTGGTAGAACTGTCCCTCGCGCAGTCGCGTCTCCCAACCGTAGGCCGGGGCCTGGACCTTCCGGAGCAGCCCCACGGCCAGGCGCGCCTGCACCATCGCCATGAGCTGGGACAGCAGCTCCGGCCTCACGGTGAGGCTCCTCGCGATCCGCCAGATGGCCTCGATCGCCTCCAGCGCCGAATCCGAATCTCCGCGCCGCAGGTCGAGCAGGGCGCGAGCGGCCAGCACCCTTTGAAGACTCATCAGGCCGCCCCAGTTGGGTGTCGGCGACTTCGTCCCCTCGGTCACGTTGAGATCCCAGACGATCTCCCGCCGACCCGACGCCGCGGAGACGATGGCCGCCACGGTCGCGTCGTTCTCTTCCATGAACTCGCGCGGCCACCGGCGGCGGCGCCGACACGGCTTCGCCCGAGTCCTCGAGCTCGTGCGCTACGTAGTCCCAGAGGACCGTCCGATCCCGCTCCGACGCCGCCATCTTCTCGGCCTTTCCGCAGTCCTTGGCGCGGCTGTCCTGCGCGGCGTCGATCCCGAGCTCCGAAGCCAGCTCTTCGATTTCCATCGCCGCCGCGGAGGCCGATTGCTTCGGGTACTGAGTTTCGAAGGCCCCGCGCGAAATCGCCGCCTCCGGCGGCTTCCAGTCGTCGGCGACTACGGCACCGGCGCCGACGGCCAGCGACGCGAAACCGGCGAGGACCCTCGAGCGGCACCGGGCTCATCGAAGCCTCCCTGCTCGCATTCCTACGCGCAGCGAAGTCGCCTCGTTGCCGCGAAATTCCCGTTACGACCGCTTCCACCTCGTGCCGGCCGGACCGTCCTCCAGCACGATGCCCTTCGCGGCCAGGTCCTTCCGAATCCGGTCGGCCTCGGCGAAGTCGCGCCGGGCGCGGGCGGCGTTGCGGGCGGCGATCTGGGCTTCGACCTCGGCCGGGAGGACCTCGTCCTTCGCCGGGAGAATGCCGAGCACGCCGTCGGCGCCGCGAATCGCGGCGACCGCGGCGGCGGCACCGTTCGCGTCCAGAGACCCGTCGACCTGGGCCGCGTTGACGTCGCGCAGGAACGTGAAGAGAACGCCCAGGGCCTCCGCCGTGTTGATGTCGTCGTCGAGAGCGCGCCGCAAACTCCGCCGCGAACTTCGCCGCGCGCTCGGCCGCGGGAAACGCACCCGCCTTCTCGCCGCCGCCGCGCGCCGCGTCGTCGAGGCGCGCCACGGCCGACTTGATGCGCTCGACCGCCGAGGCGGCGCCCGTCAGGGCGTCCCAGGTGAAGTTCAGCTTCTTGCGGTACGGGACCGACAGCAGCAGGTACCGCACCGCCACGGGGTCGTTCCGGCGCGCGAGCACGTCGTCGAGCGTGTAGAAGTTGCCCTTGGACTTCGACATCTTCTCGCCGTCGACGATCAGGTGCTCGGCGTGGATCCAGAGGTCGACGAAGGGCTCCCCCGTCGCGGCCTCGCTCTGCGCGATCTCGTTCTCGTGGTGCGGGAAGATGTTGTCGACGGCGCCCGTGTGGATGTCGAAGTGCGGGCCGAAGAACTTCATGCTCATCGCCGAGCACTCGATGTGCCATCCGGGCCGGCCCGGGCCCCAGGGCGAAGTCCCAGGTCGGCTCGCCCGGCTTGGCCGCCTTCCAGAGGACGAAGTCCTTGACGTCCTCCTTCTCGTACTCGTCGTCCGCGACACGCTCGCCGCGCCGCGCCTTTTCGAGATCGATGCCCGAGAGCTTGCCGTAGCCCGGGAAGGTCGAGATGCGGAAGTAGACCGAGCCCTCCGACTCGTAGGCGTGGCCGCGCTCGAGCAGCTTCGCCGTGATCTCCTGCATCTCCTTCACGTAGTCGGTCGCGCGCGGGTAGTGATCGGCCCTCCGGAAGCCGAGGCGGTCGATGTCGCGAAAGAAGAGGTCCGCGTATTTCGAGGTGAACTCGGGCAGGGACAGCCCCGCCTGCGACGCGCCGCGGATCGTCTTGTCGTCGACGTCGGTCAGGTTCATCACCTGCGTGACCCGGAGGCCGCTCGCGGACAGGTGCCGACGCAGCACGTCCTCCCAGAGGAACGTCCGCAGGTTGCCGATGTGGACGACGTTGTAGACCGTCGGCCCGCACGTATAGAGCCGGACGTGGCCGGGCTCGATCGGCGTGAGAACCGTGGGCTTTCGGCCGAGCGTGTTGAAGGCGGTCAGGCTCACCAGAGTCCCTTCCCTTTCTGGCGGTGGATCTTTCGCCAGGTGAGCTCGCGCTTCAAGCCCCGGAGGCGTTCGACGAAGAGCGTGCCGTTCAGGTGGTCGGTCTCGTGGCAGAGCGCGCGGGCGAGGAGCCCCGTTCCCTCGATCTCGCGGATCGCCCCCGAGGCGTCGGCCGCGCGCACCCGCACCCGGGCCGGCCGGATGACCTTCTCGGCGATGTCGGGGACGGAGAGGCATCCCTCCTCTTCCTTCTGCTCCCCGGCGCTCTCGAGAACGACCGGATTGACGAGGACGATGACGGCGCCCGGGTCCCGGCCGATCGAGAGGTCGATGATCGCCACTTTCTTGTTGACGCCGATCTGGGGCGCGGCCAGCCCGACCCCGGGAGCCGCGTGGCAGGTTTCCACCATGTCGGCGACGAGTCCCGAAAGCTCCTCCGCCCGGGGATCGACCTCGGCGTTGGCGGCGGTCAGCCGCTCGTCGCCGTAACGGACGATGTCCCGAATCACGAGGACGAACCCCTCGCCCGGCGTGCCGAACGGGTCGCCGGCCTGTCCTCCGGACCCCGCCGTTTGTCTCCAAGGCATGACAAGGTCCGGTTTCGTTCCGTCGGGTCGGCTGGCATAAGTGCTGAGTTTAAAGCACATTCTGCCCGGTCCGGCAAGCGGCCAGCGTGGCACGAGGCTCGCTATCCTCGTCAGGCCGGAGCGTGATGAAACTGATGAACGCAAACCGGTTCGCACTTCTGACGGGGTCGCTGGTTCTCCTCGCGGCCGGGTCGGTCGACGGCCCAGACCGGCCGAAGCGCCTACTCGTACGTTCGCGAGACGAGCGGCGAAGTTCTGGTCGTTTCCCCGTCCAACGGCGAGGTCCAGGCCCGCCGCAACCTCCCGATCACCGCCGGCGACGAGATGAAGACCGAGGAGCCGGCGCGCGCCGAGGTCGCCCTGGCCGACGGCAACATCCTGCACGTCGGGGGCGGCACGAAGGTCCGGTTCGTTTCGCTCTACGCCCAGCAGGGCTCGGACGACGAGGTCTCCGCCATCGACCTTTCCGACGGCTCGGTGATCCTCTCGGTCGTCGGGTCCGACGAGCGGTCGATCCCGCGCGTCGACACCGCCGACGCCACGGTCTACGCGACCGCCGGGTCGCGCGTGCGCGTCAACTCGGACGTTCGTCGCGGCACGTCGGTCGTGGTCCGCGCCGGCTCGGTGGAAGTCCGCAGCCGCGCCGGCTCCTACACGGTCCGGGCCGGCAACTACCTTCTGGTGCAGGGCGACCAGGAGCCCGAGATCGCCCGCGGGAGCTTTTCGCGCGACCGCTTCGACCTCTGGGCCTCCGACCGCCTCGAGGTGACCTACGACGCCCCGCAGAACGCCTCCGGCCGCTACATCGACGACGAATACGACAGCGACGTCGCGGTGCTCGACGGCTACGGCGACTGGGACTACAACTCGACCTACTCGAGCTACGTCTGGAGGCCGCGCGTCGCGGTCGGCTGGCAGCCCTATTCCTACGGCTCCTGGTACTCGACGCCCATCGGCCTGAGCTGGTGGTCGTGGGATCCCTGGGGCTGGTACCCGTACCACTACGGCAACTGGTTCTTCGACGTCGGCTGGAACAGCTGGTGCTGGTCGCCCGGCTACGTCTACTCGCCGGCGTGGGTCTACTGGGGCTACACGTCCGGATACTTCGGCTGGTGCCCGACGGGCTGGTACGGCGGCTACTCGCCCTGGTGGGACACCTACTACCGGGACATCGGCTGGGGCCGCAACTCCCTGGCCTTCGCGATCAACGGACGGTTCTCCACGCGGCAGGTCGACGTCCGCGGCTGGAACTTCACCGGCGTCTCGAACCTCGCCACGCGCGGACGGCTGGACGTGGTCCCGGGCACGCGCGTCGTCGATCGCCTGGGCGGCGACATCGCCATCTCCTCGCGGCCGATCGTTCTCTCGAACCGCGGAGGCAACGCGCGCGACGCCCTGCGGGATCACGTGCGGGACGCGCCGGGAGTCATCGAACGGACGACCTCGTCCCGCGACACGCAGCGCCTGGCCCCGGTCGTCGGCCGTCAGCGCAACCTCCCGCCGTCCACCGTCGAGGCCCTGATCCAGCGCACCGTCGTGGCGGACCGCGGACGCATCTCGGGCCCGGGCGCCTCCGAGATGGCGCCCCGCGGCAGCACCGGGGTCGTCGAGCGCGGGCGCACGATGCTCGAGCCCGAGACCCGCCGCGGCGACACGGCGGCTCCCCGTTCCGCGCCGGGCCGCACGGTCGACCGTTCGCGGACGGACCAGGAAGTCTGGGACCGCGCCCGCGCGGCGGACAACGCCGAGCGCGCGACCCGGCCCGACACCGGACGCACCGTCGCTCGGCCCGACAACGCCGATTCCTGGCGCGGGCGCCCGGGCGGAACGCCGGCCCGCTCGGCCGACCCGCGGGCGCAGTCCCAGCGACCCACCGGCGAGGACTGGCGCGGGCAGAGCGCTCCCCGCGGCTCCACGACCGATCGGTCCGCCGCGCCCGAGCGCGGCAGCCAGCAGGGCTGGCGGTCGCGTCCGGACGTTCCCCCCGCCCGCCGCGTCGTCGAGGGCTCGGTGCCCGGCCGGCGGGCCCCCGAGGCCGGCGTCAACGACGGCTCGCGGCAGCGCGGGCGCGACGGCACCGCGGCGCCCCGCGACATGGCCCCGCGCGGCGACTCCTACGCGCCGCGGGATCGCGGCTACTCGCGCGCGGCGCCCGCGCCCCGCAGCGACGCCCCTCGCTCGATCGAGCGCTCGGCTCCCGCCCCGCGCTCGGCTCCGCCGCCGCAGGCCGCGCCCCGCTCGGCTCCGGCCCCCGCGGCGCCGCGCAGCGCCCCGCCGCCGTCGGGTTCCGGCTCGCGAGGCCGCCCCTGAACCGTTCTTCCTGAGGTTTCCTCCTCTTCCCACCGCGCCTTCGGGCGCGGTTCTTTTTTTCGCCGCGGCGCCCCGAGGGCCGAAAGCCGGAGAATGAAGACCGGACCCCAATTAGAATCGACGCACGTGCGTCGTGTGGCCGCGTTCCTGGGAAGCGCTTTCTTCGTCTTCTACTGCACGGCGGTGGGGGTGTACCTCGTCCTGCGTCCGTGGACGGCGCGCGCGGTCGTGCCGGGCCTCTTCGGCTCGGGGTTCTTCCGCGGGTTCGTCTCGGGGCTCGGGCTCCTGCACCTGGCCGCCGGGGTGGCGGACCTGAAGGTGCTCTCGCAGACGCTGCAGGGCGGCACGACCCCGTCCGAGGGCGCCGAGTGAAGGCCCTCTACGTCACCGACCGCGCCGCCGTCGGCGACCGGCGGTTGCTCGCGATCCTCGACGCTCTGGCCGGAGCGCCGATTTCGGTCGAGCTTCGGGAGAAGGAGGCCGGCGACCTGGAGGTCCTCGATCTCGCCCGCGCGGCCAGGGAACGCCTCGGCCGCGAGGTTCCGCTCTCGGTCAACCGGCGTTTCGACATCGCGCTCGCGGCGGGGGCCGACGGCGTCCATCTTCCGGCCGACGGCCTGCCGCTCGCGCGGGTCCGCCTCCACACGCCCCGGGGCTTCCGTGTCGGAGTCTCCACGCACGGCCCCGAAGAGGCCTCGGCGGCGATCGACGGCGGCGCGGACTCCGTCGTGATCGGCCCCATTTTCGACACGCCCTCCAAGCGCGCCTACGGTCCGCCCCTGGGTCCCGCGGCGCTCTCCAGGCTTCCCGAGGCCCGGACCCATTCCTGCGAGGTTTATGCGATCGGCGGGATCGAGGAGCACAACCTGGCGGCGCTCGATCCTTACCGGGACCGGATCGCCGGGATCGCCGCCATCCGGCTCTTCCAGGAGGCCGCCGATCCCCGGGCGGTCGCCGAGAGGCTCGCCGCGCGATGACGGTCCAGCTCCGAAGCCTCGCCTCCTCGGCCGCGCGGCGCATCCTTCCCGCCCTGGCGCTCTTCGCGCTCGTCGGCGGCATCGTGCTCCTCCTGTCCGGGCTTCACGTCCCGCTGACCGACGCGCGGGCGCGCAACTACGGCGCCTTCGCCCTCGGGCTCGCCGGGGCGCTGCTCTTGACGCGCATCGCCGACTTCCTGGCCTTCGACGTCGGCTACGAGCTCCGGCGGGGCCGGCCGGCGCCGGCGCTCCTGCGGCAGATCGTCAGCCTCGCGATCTTCGGCCTCGCCCTCGGCGGGCTCTTCCAGGTCGTCCTGTCGGCGAGCCTCCCCGCGCTGCTCGCGACCTCCGCGATCATCACGGCCGTCATCGGGTTGGCGCTGCAGGAGACCCTCGGCAACCTCTTTTCGGGCCTGGCTCTCGCGCTCGAGCGAACCGTGCAGGTCGGCGACATGGTGCGCGCCGGCGAGGCGATCGGACTCGTCGAGCAGCTCTCCTGGCGCGCGATCAAGGTCCGGACGATGGAAGGCAACGTCGTGCTGATCCCGAACAGCATGGCCAGCCGCGAGCGTCTCGAGGTCTTCCGCCGCGGCGGGCCCCCCATGGCGCGAGTGCTGAAGGTCGGGCTCGAATACGATCTGCCGCCCGCCCGCGCCCGCGCCGCGCTCGAGGCGGCGGTTCGCGACCTGCCGGGCCTCGTGCCGTTTCCCCCGCCCCGGGCCGTCGTGGAGGGCTTCGACGACTGGGCCGTGACGTACCAGCTGAGGTACTGGCTCGAGGACTATGCCCGCTACATCGAGATCGACTCCGCCGTTCGCGAGCGCGTCTGGTACGACCTCGACCGGGAAGGGATCGCGTTTCCGTATCCGGTCATCCGGCAGCATCAGTTCGCCGGCGGACCGCTGGTCCGGGCCGACCGGTCCGGAGCGATCCGGGCAGCCGTCGACCGGAGCGAGCTCTTTGCGCCCCTGTCGCCGGAGGAGCGCGCCCGACTCAGCGAGGGCGCGCGGACCCTGCGCTTCGGGCCGGGCGAAACGATCGTCCACGAAGGCGACGCGACCTCGTCGATGTTCCTCGTCGCCTCCGGGCGGGTCGCCGTCTCCGTCAAGGGCGCCGCCGACGACAGCCAGAAGGTCGCGATGCTCGATCCCGGCTCGGCCTTCGGAGAGATCAGCCTGCTGACCGGCGAGCCCCGGACGGCGAGCGTGCGCTGCGTCGAAGAGGCCGTCCTCGTCGAGATCGACAAGGCCACGCTCGGGCCGATCCTCCAGGCCAATCCGTCGCTCGTCGAGAAGCTCGACGCCATCATCCTCGAGCGGCGGCGGCTCACGGCCGGCCATCGCGACAGCGCGCGGTCCGGTCTCGGGGAGGCCGAGCCCCAGGCGCTGCGCGCCCGGATCGCCCGGTTCTTCGGCCTGAAGGGTCTGGCCTGATGCCCGGGCCCGTCGGCCTGCTCCTCGGCCTCGACCTGACCGAGATCGACCGCGTCGCCGGCGTCCTCGAGCGCCACGGCGAGCGGTTCCTCGCGCGCGTCTTCCGCGAGGGCGAGATCCGGCGCGAGCGGCGGCACCCGCGCGCGTTCGCCGAGCACGTGGCCGGCCGCTTCGCGGCGAAGGAGGCGGCGATGAAGGCCCTCGGCCTCGGCTGGCGCGGCCTCGCCTTTCGCGACATCGAAGTGGGGCGCGACCCGCGCGGGCAAGCCGCTCGTCGTCCTTTCACGGCAAGGCGCTCGTGCGCGCGCGCTCGCTCGAAGGTGCTGTCCGCCGAGGTGACGATCACGCACGGCCGGGACATCGCCGCCGCGGTCGTCGCGCTGCTGACCTCCGGCCGCCGCGCGTAGCCCCGGCGGCCCCCTTGGGCTAAACTTCGCCCGCGATGACGGACGCCCCCGACTACAAGAGCACGCTGAACCTGCCGCGGACCGACTTCCCCATGAAGGCGGACCTCGCGCGGCGCGAGCCCCAGCAGCTCGCGGCCTGGGAGGCGTCGGGCCTCGAGGCCAAGCGCCGCGTCGCGACGGCCGCCGGCGCGCCCGCGCTTCATCCTCCACGACGGCCCGCCCGTACGCCAACGGGAACATCCACATCGGCCACGCGATGAACAAGATCCTCAAGGACGTCGTCGTGCGCAGCCGCGCGATGATGGGCTTCGACGCGCCGTACGTGCCGGGCTGGGACTGCCACGGCCTGCCGATCGAGCAGAAGGTCGACAAGAAGCTCGGCTCGAAGAAGAAGGACATGAGCGCGGTCGAGATCCGCCGCGCCTGCCGCGCCTACGCCGAGGAGTACATCGGGATCCAGCGCGACGAGTTCCGCCGCCTCGGCGTCGGCGGGACTCTGGGACCGGCCCTACAAGACGATGGACTTCGCCTACGAGGCCGAGATCGCGCGGGCCTTCGGCGGCTTCTACGCGAAGCACCTCGTCTACCAGGCGCTGAAGTCCGTCCGCTGGTGCTTCACGGACCGCACGGCGCTCGCCGAGGCCGAGCTCGAGTACGAGGAACGCGCCGACCCGGCGATCTACGTCGCCTTCCCGACCGAGGCCTGGGTCGGGCGGACGCTCGCCTGGCCAACGCCGCCTTCCTGATCTGGACGACGACGCCCTGGACGATCCCGTCGAACCTCGCGATCGCCGTCCATCCCGACGAGACGTACGCCGTGGATCGACGCGGGCAACGGCAACCACTACCTCGTCGCGGAACGCCTCGCCGAGTCCGTCGCGCGGGCGCTGGGCTGGACGGGCTGGAAGCGGCGTCGACCTCGGTCCCGGGCACTTCGCTCGCCGGGGCGGTCTACGCCGCATCCCCTCCACGCCGAGAGCCGCGGCGAGCTGACGGCCGAGGAGGACGCGCGGTCCTTCCGCGTCGTCCTCGGCGACCACGTCACGATGGACACGGGCACCGGCCTCGTCCACACCGCGCCCGGGCACGGCGAAGACGACTTCCTCGTCGGCCAGCGCGAGAAGCTGCCGATCCTCTCGCCCGTCGACGAGGCCGGCCGCTTCACGACCGTCGCGAAGTACCGCGGGCAGAAGGTCCTCGACGCCAACCCCGCGATCGTCGAGGACCTCCGGTCGGTCGGCGCCCTCGCCGGCGTACGACCCGAAGTTCCGACACGAGTACCCGCACTGCTGGCGCTGCAAGAACCCGGTGATCTTCCGGGCCACGATCCAGTGGTTCGCCCGGCTCGACGAGCCGTCGACCGACGTGCGCCGCGGCTCGCTCGAGGCGATCGCGCGGGTGAAGTGGACGCCGTCCTGGGGCGAGGCCCGGATCGCCGGGCATGGTCGAGAACCGGCGCGAGTGGGTCATCTCGCGACAGCGCCGCTGGGGCTCCCCGATCACCCTGCTCTACGCGATGAAGGCCGGCGAGCGCGCCGGCGTCTACCCCTGGAGCGACGCGCCCGCGGAGCAGGCGAAGTTCTTCGAGCACGTCGCCGGGCATCTTCCGCGCCGAGGGCGCCGACGCCTGGTACGCGCGGCCCGCCTCGGACTTCCTGCCGCCGGGCGCCGACCTGCGCGGCTTCGCGCCGGGCGATTTCCAGGCCGAGACCGACATCCTCGACGTCTGGTTCGACTCCGGCGTCTCGCACCTGGCGGTGCTGCGCTCCGGGGCCTGGCCCGAGCTCGTGAAGCCGGGCGGCGGGCGGCCGGCCGACCTCTACGTCGAGGGGCACGACCAGCACCGCGGCTGGTTCCAGTCGTCGCTGCTGACCTCGGTGGCGCTCTACGGCGACGCGCCCTACGACGGCGTCATCACCCACGGGTTCGTGGTCGACGGCCAGGGCCGCAAGATGTCGAAGTCGCTCGGCAACGTCGTCGCGCCCCAGGACCTCATCCAGAAGTACGGCGCCGACATCGTGCGGCTCTGGGTCGCGAGCCTCGACTACCGCGACGACGATCCGATCTCCGAGGAGATCCTCGCCCGCTGCGGCGAGGCCTACCGCAAGATCCGCAACACCGCGCGCTACCTGCTCTCGAACCTGTACGACTTCGATCCGGCGCGCCGACGCCGTCGCGGCCGATCGGCTCCTGCCCCTCGACCGCTGGGCCCTGGCGCAGGCCCGGACGGTCGTGCGCCGCATCCACGCGGCCTACGAGACCTACGAGTTCCACGTCATCTACCACCAGCTCGTGAACTTCTGCGCCACGACGCTCTCGGCGTTTTATTGCGACATCCTCAAGGACCGCTTGTACGCCTCGGCGGCCTCCTCGCCCGAGCGGCGCTCCGCCCAGACCGCCCTGCACCGCATCATCCGGGCCGTGGCCGCCGCGGCGGCGCCGGTGCTCCCCTTCACGGCCGAGGAGATCTGGGGCCAGCTTCCGGGAAAGAAGGAAGAATCGGTGCACCTGGCGCGTTTCGACGGGCTGGACGAGCTGCCGGTAGACTCCGTTCCCGAGGCAGCCTGGGAACGACTGACGAAGTTGAGGGAAGAGGCCTCGGTGATCCTGGAGCAAGCGCGCCGCGACAAGGTGATCGGATCGTCCCTCGAAGGGGCGATCGCGCTCTCCTCGACCGAAGCGCTCGAGGCCGACCGGCGCGCCACGGGAACCGAGGGCGCGGGCCTCGCCGACCTCTTCATCGTCTCGGAGACCGTCGAAGACGACGTCCGATCCCCGACGGACGGCCGGCGAGTCCCAGGCCTACCCCGGCGTTCGCCTCGCCTTTCGCAAGGCCGCGGGGCCGCCGGTGCGACCGCTGCTGGAAGGTGACCCCCGAAGCCGAGCCGTCCGGCCTCTGCGCGCGCTGCCGGCGGGCCCTGGAGACCCTCCGATGAAGCTCGCCACCCTCAAGGAATCGACGCTCTACCGGGGCGCCTACCTCGCCGTCTCGCTCGCGGTCCTCTTTCTCGACCAGTGGACCAAGGGGATCGTGACGCGCACGATGGAGGTCCACCAGTCGAAGACCGTCATCGCCGAACGTCTTCGACCTGACGTACGTCCGCAACAGCGGCGCCGCGTTCGGCCTCTTCGCCTCGGTCGACTCCGCGATGAAGGCCGTCGTCCTCAACAGCGTGGCGGTCGTCGTGTTCCTCATCGTCTCGGCCTACGCCCTGCGCTCCTCGCACAAGAGCGTGAGGCTCCAGGTCGGCCTCGCGCTCATCCTCGGCGGCGCCGTCGGCAACCTGCTCGACCGCGTCCGCTTCGGGTACGTCGTCGACTTCCTCGACTTCTCCGTCTCCGGCCATCACTGGCCGGCCTTCAACGTCGCCGACTCGGCCATCTGCATCGGTGTCGCCGTCCTCTTCCTCGACATGCTCCGCCACGAGGAAGAGCCGGCGCCGGGCCCCGACGCCGCGCCGGGGGGATAGCCTCATTTTCCCGCGCCTCGTCCACATCGGGCAGTTCTACCTTCCGACCTACGGCGTCGTCCTGGCGATCGCCTACCTGACGGGCATCTGGCTTCTCCGCCGCAAGGCGCTCGCCGACGACCTGCCCGACCAGAAGATCCTGGACCTCGCCCTGTACATGCTGGCCTCGGCGATCCTCGGCGCGAAGCTCCTCCTGATCCTCGTCGAGTGGCGGCGCTACGCCGCCAACCCGAGGGACCTGATCGAGGTCGTGCGCTCGGGCGGCGTCTTCTACGGCGGGCTGATCGCGCGACCGTCGTCTCGATCTGGTACATGAAGAAGAACAACCTGCCCGCCTGGCGCATCGCCGACATGGGGGCCCCGTCCGTCGCGCTCGGCGAGGCGATCGGCCGCTGGGGCTGCTTCGCGGCCGGCTGCTGCTACGGCAAGGAGACCCACGGGCCGCTGGGCGTCACGTTCACCGACACCTTCGCCAACGAGGCCGTGGGAACGCCGCTCGAACGTGCCCCTCCACCCGACCCAGATCTACCTGTCGCTGAACGCCTTCCTGATGTTCCTGATCCTCCAGTGGGCCTACCGCCGCCGGACCTTCGACGGCGAGGTGTTCTGGCTCTACGTGCTGCTCTACGCGATCACCCGCGGGATCCTCGAGACCTGGCGGGGCGACCTCGTTCGCGGCTTCGTGATCCCGGGCGTCCTCTCGACGTCGCAGGCCATCGGCCTCGTCACGGCGGCGATCGCCGGAGGCATGCTCTTCTACCTCTCGCGCCGCAATCGCGCCGAGGCGTAGGCGGCGCGTGATCCGGCGGTTCCGGGTCGGCTCCCCTTCCGCCGGCACCCGGCTCGACCTCTTCCTCGTCGCCGCCTGCTCGGACCTCTCGCGCTCGCGCATCCAGAAGCTCATCGCGCGAGGGCGCCGTCCAGGTCGACGGGGCCCCGGCCCGGCGGTCCCACGTCGTCCGCGCCGGGCGAAGAGGTCTCCGTCGAGGTGCCCGAGCCCCGCGAGACGCACGCTCGAGGCCGAGGACATCCCGCTCTCGATCCTGTACGAGGACGACGAGCTCCTCGCGATCGACAAGCCCCCGGGCCTCGTCGTCCACCCGGCCCCCGGCCACCCGTCGGGCACCCTCGTCAACGCCCTGCTCCACCACGTCCGGAACCTCGCCGGCATCGGCGGCGAGCTTCGTCCCGGGATCGTCCACCGCCTCGACCGCGACACCTCGGGCGTTCTCCTCGTCGCGAAGACCGACCGGGCGCACCAGCTCCTGTCGCGCCAGATGCGCCGGCGCACGCTCCGGAAGGAATACCTGGCGCTCGTGGCCGGCGTTCCGCGGGTCCGCAAGGGCGAGGTCGCGCTCTCGATCGGCCGCGACCCGCGCGACCGCAAGAAGATGAAGGCCTTCCGCCCGCTCGACGACGCGACGCCGGCGGGCGCGCGCGAGGCCCGCACGCTCTACGAGATCGAGAAGGAGTGGCCTCGGCTCGGCCTCGACCCTGCTGCGCTGCCGCCTCGTGACCGGGCGGACGCACCAGATCCGCGTGCACCTGGCCGCCTCGGGGCTGCCGATCGTCGGCGACCCGGTCTACGGCCGGCCGAGCTACGCCCGGGTGAAGGACGACGCGCTCGTGCGCCGCCTCGCCGAGTTCCCCCGCCAGGCCCTCCACGCCGAGCGCGTCGCCTTCCACCACCCCGTGTCGCAGGAGATCGTCGAGATCGTCGCTCCCGTCCCGGCCGACATCGCCGGCCTCGTCGACGCGATCGAGGCCGCCTCGGGATAACCTCCCGGCATGTCCAACGACGCCCGGGTCCTGCACGAGGGGCGGCACCTCGTCCTCTTCGACCGCAACGGCTGGGAGTTCGTCGAGCACCGCACGGCGCCCGGAGGCCGCGATGATCGTCGCCCTGACCGACCGCCACGAGATCGTCCTCGCCGAGGAGTTCCGCCCGCCGATGAACGCGCCGGTGGTCTCCCTGCCGTCCGGCCTCATCGGCGACGAGGGCCCGGAGGACGCCATCGACGCCGCGCGGCGGGAGCTCGCCGAGGAGACCGGGCCACGCGGCGGCGAGCTGGGAGCGGCTCGCGCGGGGCCCGGGCTCCGCCGGGCAGAGCTCCGAGATGATCACGTTCTTTCTCGCCCGGCCCGGCCGTGCGCGTCCGGGACGCAGGCGGCGCACGACGTCGGGAAGATCCGCGTCCACGTCGTCCCGCGTCTCCGGAGCTTCCGCGGTGGGCGCGGCGGCGCGAGGCCGAGGGCGCGGTCATCGACCCGAAGATCTGGGCCGGCCTCTACCTCGCGCTCGGCCGGTGACGCCTGCGGCGCCGGCGAAGCCGCGCAAGCCACCATCGGGGCCTACTTCAGCGAAATCGAAGATCGTCACGCCGTCCTTCTCGAGGACGACGCGGTTCTGCTCGATCTTCGTCACGGTGAACCCCTCGACGTAGGCGTCGATCGCCACGATCCGGTCGTTCAGCAGCGCGCGCGGCGCTTCCTCGGACCAGACGATGCCGCCGAGCTCGATGCGCCCGCCGCCCGGCAGGTCCGCGGCACCGACGTAGTTCCGCGCCGCTCGGCGAGCGCCGGCGGCGGCAGCCGCGGCGGGCGGCTCCTCGGCGGCCGCGCCTCCCCGCGGCTCGGCGGGCGCGCTCGAGCGCCGCAGGGCTGCGTCGGCCGGGGCCGGCCGGCGCGGCGGCGGCGCGGCGGCGATCGGCGGTCGTCACGATCGTCTCGGGGAGCGTCGGCGCCGGCGAGGGAGCCGCAGCGGCCGCAGGCGCGGCTGCGCCGGCTCCGGAGCGGAGGCGTCCCAGACGGCCCGGACGAGGACACGCCGGCCGCGACGAGGCCGACGACGGCTCCGAGCGTCCACGCGAGAGCGCGCACGGTCCGCCGCCGGCGCGCGAGGCCCGCGTCCGGCAGCGGCGCCGGCGTCCAGGGCCGCGCTTCGGCCCCGGCGCCTTCCGGGCGGGCTCGCCTCCTGCGCGCGCTTCAGGGCCTCGTCGATCAGGCTCACGCGACCTCTCCCTCGAGCTCGCGGATCGCCTGGCGCACGGCGCGGCCCTTGAGCTCGTAGGTCCCGTTGACGTAGCCGTAGAGGAGCGCCTTGTCGCAGACCGCGTTGATCAGGCGGGGCACGCCGCCCGCGTAGCGGTGGATCCGCCGCACCGCCCACGGGCTGAACTCGGGACGGCCGTCCGCGCCCGCGACGCGGAGCCGGTGCGCGATGTAGCGCGCGGTCTCGAAGCGGTCGAGCGGCGCCAGGTGGTAGCGCACCGTGATCCGCTGGCGCAGCTGCCGCAGCCCCCGCTCGTTCAGCTTGTCGCGCAGCTCCGGCTGGCCGATCAGGACGATCTGGAGGAGCTTGCGCTGGTCGGTCTCGAGGTTCGAGAGCAGGCGGATCTGCTCGAGGAGCTCGGGATCGAGGTCCTGCGCCTCGTCGATCAGGAGCACGACGTCGTTGCCGGCGGCCGCCTCGTCGAGCAGGAACCTGTTGAGGATCTCCAGGTAGGCCGTGCGGTCGAGCTTGCGCGGCTCGAGGCCGAGCTCCGTCAGCACCGTGCGCATCATCTGCGTGGCGGTGACCATCGGGTTCAGGATCAGCGCCGTCTTGTACGTCGGGCCGAGCTCCGAGAGGATCGCGCGGCAGACCGTCGTCTTCCCCGCGCCGACCTCGCCCGTGATCTGGATGAACCCCTTGCGCTCCCGGATGCCGAAGAGGACGTGGTTGAACGCCTCCCGGTGCTTGTCGGAGAAGAAGAGGAAGCGGGGATCCGGGGTGATGTTGAACGGCGCCTCGCGGAAGCCGTAGAAGTCGTTGTACACCGCCCCGAGCTTAGTCCAATCCCCGCCCTCCCGGCGCCCGATCCGCCTCACGAGGCCTTCGCCAGCGGCCGGCAGTCTCCGCACGGGTGGTAGCCGGCGGCGAGCGCCTCGTGCGTCCGTGTGGAAGGCGACCGTGTTGGAGCACGACGAGCGTCTCGATCCCGCCGCACGTCGGGTAGCAGTAGTGCATTCCCTTCGAGTTGCCGAGGTAGCGCACGCCCGAAGCCGCGAGCTTCTCCAGCGTCTCCGGATGCGCCCCTTCGAGCTCGAGCAGCGTGCGCTTGTTGCGCGCTCCGCCCAGGGAGTACTTGCCGATCTGGCCGTCGCTGCGCACGACGCGGTGGCACGGGATGAGCAGCGGCACCGGGTTCTTCGCCAGGGCCGTGCCGGCGGCCCGCACCGCGCCGGGGTGGCCGATCTCCTTGGCGATCCAGCTGTACGGCCGGACCTCTCCCGTCGGGATCTCGAGGGCCTTCATCAGCACGGCTCGCTCGAACTCGGAGAGCCCGCGCAGGTCGTAGCGCAGCTCCCGCCGCCGCTCGCCCTTGAGGCTGGCCGACGAGCGCCCGCACGGCGGCCGGCGGAACCGACTTCTCCGGGTACACGGTCGCGGCCGAACCGGCGCCGGAACGCCCGCTCGAACTCCTCGCCGGACTTCGCCCGGGTCACCATCGAGATGCCCGCCTTGCTGTGGGCCACGAAGACCGGCCCCACCGGCGACTCCAGCCGCCAGTAGTGGTCCGCGAGCCCCACCCGGCGCAGGACCGCCGGCAGCAGCGTCGTCGGGCGCCTTCTCCGCGGGAAAGCCCCGCAGCACCCGGGAGATCCTCGAGCCTCTCTCGCATTCTCTTCACGACCTCACCCCCTCCCGGCGCGACCGCGACAGGGCCTCGCGCAGGGCGTTGATTCCCGCGGTGGACGTTGGACTTCGTCGTGCCGAGCGGGCTGCCGAAGCACCGTGGCGACCTCTTCCAGGCGCAGCCCCTCGACGTAGCGCAGCTGCAGCGGCGCCCGGTACCGTTCCGGAAGCGCGGCCATGAGCTCCGCGATGTCCTGGCGCTCGCGCGACCGCTCGTACTCGCGGTCCGGCCGCGCCTCGGCGTTGGCCGGCGGCTCCCACATCTCGTCGCTCCCGGCCGAGACCGGATGATCGAGCGACACGGTGCGCAGCTTCTTGCCGCGGAACCGGTTTCGCGCGACGTTCAGCGTGATCCGATAGAGCCAGGGCCGCAGCGCCAGCGCCCGGATCCGCTCGGCCGGGTAGGTCGCCGAGCGCCCGGTAGGCGCGAACGAAGGCGTCCTGGGCGACCTCCTCCGCGTCCTCGCGGCGCGCCGTCAGGCGCAGCGCGTACGAGTAGAGGCGGTCCTGGTAGACGCGCACGAGCTCCTCGAACGTCCCGTCGAGGTCCGCCGCGATCGCCTCCCGCAGCTTCTCTTCCTGCGACATCGCCGCCCTCCGCCTCTCTCGCTCGTCCGGCTGGCCCAGCACCAGCCGGAACCCGGATCCGTCCCGCGACCGGCCACGGTGCGCGTCCCGAATCGTGGACGCATTCGGTCGTCATCATGCCCTCCGCCTGCCCCTGAAACACGGGCGGAGGGCCCCGGGTTGCAGCTCGCCGCTACACCGTCGCCGCCCTCGAGCCGCCGCTCGATGCCGACGGCGATCATGCCGGCGTGGTGGCGGCTGTTCTCGATGAAGATCCGGCCGGTCTCCCGGCCGCCGAGGATCGCGCCCGCCAGGTACAGGCCCGGCACGTTCGATTCCAGGGTCTCCGGGTCGTGGGCCGGCGTCCGGCTCTCCCCTTCGAGGCGGATGCCGCAGCGCTCGAAGAGCGCGAAATCCGGCTCGTAGCCGATCAGCGGAAAGACCGCGTCCGCCGGGATCCCGCTCGTCTCCCTCGGGCCCGGCACGCGGACGGCGTCCCTCTCGATCGCGACGACCCGCGACCCGAAGAGGGCCCGGATCGCGCCCGCCGCGATCCGGTTCTCCAGGTCCGGCTTGATCCAGTACTTCACCCGCTCCGAGAGGGCGCCGCCGCGCACGACCATCGTCACCCGCGCGCCGTGCCGGTAGAGATCGAGCGCGGCCTCGGCGGCCGAGTTCTTTCCGCCGACGACGACGACGTCGCGGCCGTGGAACGGGTATCCCGAAACGTAGCGCGCATGGACGTGCGGCAGGTCCTCGCCCGGCACGGAGAGCCGGCGCGGGTTGTGGAAGAAGCCGGTCGCGAGAATCGCCGCCGGCGCCTCGAAGCGTCTCCGTCCCGTCGCGGCGCCGCGGCCGTCACCGACGACGCCGCCTCCGGGCCTCGGCTCGACCCGCTCGACCGTCGTCTCGGGCCGGAGGCGCGACGTCGAACCGCTCGGCGACGCCGCGGTAGTAGGCGAGGGTCTCGAGCCGCGTCGGGTGGGCGTCCGGCGAGCCGAACGGGAACGCCGGCGATGTCGAGGAGATCGCGCGTCGAGAACCAGCGCATCTCCTCGGGAAAGCGGTAGATGGACTCCAGCAGGCCGCCGCGATCGAAGCAGACCGCGTCGATCCCGCGCCGCCCGAGCTCGACGGCACAGGCGATCCCGGTCGGGCCGGCGCCGGCGATGGCGACGGGGCTTGCCACGCCGCCATTCTATCGACGGCGCCCTACAGCGACTGGATGCGGACCGATCCCCCGCTCGTGTGGAGGCGCAGGGTGTTGCCGCCCTTGCCGAGCGTGCCCGAGAGGCTTCCCCGCGAGATCTCGCCGCGGACGGCGAGCGGAAGGTCCGTCCTGACCGCGTTGCCCGAGGCCTCGATCGCGAGGTCCGCGCCCGGGTCGATCGTCACCTCGATGCCGCCGCCCGAGGTCGAGAGCGAGCCGCCGCGCGAGTTGCCGCGGACGAAGCGTCGCCTCGATTCCGCCGCCGGAGGTGTCCGCGACGACCCGGCCCCCGGCCTCGAGGATGCTGATCCCGCCGCCGGAGGTGTCGGCGTCGATGTCGCCCGACACGCGCTCGAGCTCGATCGAGCCGCCGGAGCTCTCGGCCCGGACGGATCCCGTGATCCCCGTGGCCTCGACGCCGCCGCCCGACGTGTCGGCCCGGACGTTGCCCCGGATGTCGCGCAGCGTGATCCCGCCGCCCGAGGTGTCCGCATCCACGTCGCCCTCGACGTCGGTCACGCTGATGCCGCCGCCGGAGGTGTCGGTCTTGACCTCGCCGCGGATGCCCGAGACGGTGATCCCGCCGCCCGAGGTGTCGATCCAGACCCGCGTCTGCGCCGGGACTCGCACCTCGTAGGCCACGTTGTTTCCGGAGCTCGAAAACCAGTCGAACTTGTGCTTCTGGCGCGCCGTGATCGAAACGAGCCCCGCGCTCTCGTCGAACTTGAAGCTCAGGAGCTCGTCGAGGTCCTTGCGCCGGGACGTGATCACGACGTGGGCGTCGGCGTCGGCCGACCCGACGAGCGTCACCTTGCCCATGTCGGTGTCGAGCCGGAACTCGCCGCCCGGCGCGAGCTTCAGGGTCTTCTCGATACGCATGTCGGCCAGCGCCGGAAGGGCGGCCAGGCCCAGGATGGCGAGGCTCACTGAAAGGCGTGCGGTCTTCGGGCTCACGGATACCTCCTCGTGCTCGTACCGGGCCCCGTACGGGGGCCCTCTGGAATCGGATACGCACCCGCGGCGGGCAGGTTCCCGGGAATCGACGAAATCAGGCCGCAGGCGACCGGCGAAACGCCGGATCCAGACGGCGAAGGCCGCCAGGAACCGCTCGAGATGGCGCCGGGTCGGCTCGTCGGTGAGGCGGCCCGCGGCGTCGAACCGCTCGGCCGCCCTCGCGATCAGGACCTCGGGCTTGCCCATCAGGTACGCGGCGGCGTTCAGGGACTGCCGCAGGGCGAGCTGGGCGCGGATCGTCGCGCCGGTGCCCGGGGTCGCGCCGACGATGCCGATGGGCTTGTCGGCCGAACGCGGGGTCGGTCGGCGGGCCGCGACGCCCAGTCGATCGCGTTCTTGAGGACCCCCGGGATGCTGTGGTTGTACTCGGGGGTCGCGATGAGGATCCCGTCGGCCTCCTGCATCGCCGCCTTCAGCGCCAGGACCGGCTCGGGCTGCCCGGCGGCATCGACGTCGGCGTCGTAGAGCGGAATCTCCCGCAGCCGCTCGAACGAGCCACGATCTCCAGCTCCGGCGGAGCGAGCTCGACGGCCGCGCGAAGAAGCGCCCGGTTGTACGACCCCGCCCGGAGGCTCCCCGCGATGCCGAGGACGCGGAGGGCCATCGGGCGTCTAGCCGAGCGCCTGGGCGAGCGGCGTGAACGGCCGGCCCTGCGCCTCCGCCACCGCGCGGTACGTGAGCTTGCCGTCGTAGGTGTTCACGCCCTCGGCCAGGTGGGCATTCTCCTTCACCGCTCGCTGGAGACCCTTGTTCGCGAGCTCGAGCCCGTAGCGCAGCGTCGAGTTCGTGAGCGCGAACGTCGAGGTGCGCGCGACCGCGCCCGGCATGTTCGCGACGCAGTAGTGGATGACGCCGTCCACCGTGTAGACCGGGTCCGAGTGGGTCGTGGCCTTCGTCGTCTCGAAGCAGCCGCCCTGGTCGACCGCGACGTCGACGGCGACGGCTCCCTTCTTCATCTGCGCGATCATCTGCCGCGAGACGAGCTTGGGGGCGGCCGCGCCCGGGATCAGGACGGCCCCGATCAGCAGGTCCGCGCGCCGGCAGCCCTCCTCGAGCGTGTGCGAGTTGGACGCGATGGTCTTGACCCGCCCGAAGAAGATGTCGTCGAGCTCGCGCATCCGGTCCGGCGACGTCTCGAGGATCGTCACGTCGGCGCCCATTCCGGCGGCGATCTTGGCCGCGTTCGTGCCGACGACTCCGCCGCCGATGATGACGACGTCGGCGGGCGGCACGCCGGGCACGCCGGAGAGGAGAACGCCGCGGCCCCCGTTCGACTTCTGCAGGTAGTAGGCGCCGACGTGGACGCTCATGCGCCCGGCGACCTCGGACATCGGCGTCAGGAGCGGCAGGGAGCCGTTCGCGGCCGTGATCGTCTCGTAGGCGACCCCGGCGACCTTGCGCTCGAGGAGCATGTCGGTCAGGGCCTTCGCGCGGCGCCAGGTGCAGGTACGTGTAGAGGATCTGCCCCGGGCGCAGCCGCTGGTACTCCGGCCCGACCGGCTCCTTGACCTTGACGATCATGTCGGCCTTCGCGAAAACCTCGTCGGCCGTCGCGAGGATCTTCGCCCCGGCCGCGACGTACTGCTCGTCGGGGATCCCGGAGCCGACGCCCGCGTCGTGCTCGACGACGACCGAGTGCCCGGCCGACGTCAGCGCCTTCACGCCCGCCGGCACCAGGCCCGACGCGGTTCTCGTTGTCCTTGATCTCTTTCGGCAGCCCGACGATCATCTGCGGCCCTCGCTATCCTTCTCTGCCCGTCGTCTTCGCCTGCGGGCGGCCGCAAGGGCCGCCCCTACGTCCCCGGGCCCTTCCCCGGTCGTAGGGGCGGGGCTTGCCCCCGCCCCGATTCGCTCAATGCGTGTCGATCTGCGCCTTCTGGAGCTTCCCCGAGAAGTCCACGTAGATCGACTTCCACTCGCGTGAAGACGTCGAGGCCGGCGATGCCCGCCTCGCGGTGGCCGTTGCCGGTGTCCTTGATGCCGCCGAACGGCAGGTGCACCTCGGCGCCGATCGTCGAGGAGTTCACGTAGAAGATGCCGGTCTCGAAGTCGCGCATCGCCGTGAACGCCTTGTTGACGTCCTGCGTGTAGATCGAGCCGGAGAGGCCGTAGGCCACCGAGTTGGCGACCTGGATCGCCTCCTCGAGCGAGGAGATCGGGATGACCGTCGTGACGGGCGCCGAAGATCTCCTCGAAGGCGATGCGCATCTTCGCGTCGGCGTCGGCGAACACGGTCGGCGCGTGGAACCAGCCCTTCGCCGAGGTCCCCGGCCGGTCAGCTTGCCGCCGCCCGTGACGAGCCTCGCGCCCTCGGCCTTGCCGATCTCGACGTACTTCGCCACCGTGTCGCGCTGCTTCTCCGAGACGCAGGGGCCCATGTCGTTCTTCTCGTCGAGCCCGTTGCCGACGCGGAGCGTCTCGACGCCGCGCGACGAGCTTGTCGAGGAACTCCTTGTACACCCCGCGGTGCACGAGCAGCCGCGAGGACGCCGTGCAGCGCTGTCCGGTCGTGCCGAAGGCGCCCCAGACCGCGCCGTCGACGGCCAGATCCACGTCGGCGTCGTCCATCACGATGATCGCGTTCTTGCCGCCCATCTCGAGGTGCAGCGCGCTTGAACGTCGGGGCGCAGGCCTGCGAGATCCGCCGGCCGACCTCGGTCGAGCCCGTGTACGAGACGACCTTGACGTCCGGGTGCTGGACGAGCGGGATCGCCGACCTCGCCGCCGGAGCCCATCACGACGTTGAAGACGCCCGGCGGCAGGCCGGCCTCCTCGAAGACGCGCGCGAGCGCGACGACCGAGGCCGGCGTGTCGGTCGCCGGCTTGATGACGATCGTGTTGCCGGCAGATCAGGGCCGCCATGGACTTCCACGCCGGGATCGCCATCGGGAAGTTCCAGGGCGTGACGAAGGCGCAGACGCCGACCGGCTGCCGGACGCACATCGCGAACTTGTTCGAGAGCTCGGACGGCGTCGTGAAGCCGAAGAGGCGTCGTCCCTCGCCCGCGGCGAGGAAGGCCATGTCGATCGCTTCCTGGACGTCGCCGCGCGTCTCCGTGAGGACCTTGCCCATCTCGCGGGTCATCAGCCGCGCGAGCTTCTCCTTGTCGCGCTTCAGGATCTCGCCGGCGGCGTAGAGGACCTCGGCCGCGCCGCGGCGCCGGGCGTGTTCTTCCAGCCCGGGAACGCCTTTTTCGCGGCCGCGACCGCGGCATCCACGTCCGCCTTGCCGCTCTTCGGGTACAGGCCGATCAGGTCGTCCCGGTCGGCGGGGTTGCGGTTCTCGAAGGTCTGGCCCGACGCGGCCGGCACCCACTTGCCGCCGATCAGGTTCTGCGTCTCGACTGCGATCTCCGTGGCCATTAGATCTCCTCCGCTCGTTTCTTCTCGGCGCCCGTGCCGCGGCCGCCGGCGTGGCCATGGCCACGTTTCCCTGAAGTTGGGCCCCCTCGGCGATGACGACCTTGGGAGCGTTGACGTTGCCCTCGACGGATGCCGACGCGAGCAGCTCCGCCCGTTCGTCGGCCCGAATCTGCCCCCGCACCCGGCCCCCCACGACGACCGAACGGCCGTGGACGTCGCCCTCGACCTCGCCGGAGCTCGCGACCGTCACGCGGCGGCGCGACCGAGACGTTGCCCTCGAAGCGGCCGTGGATGACGATGTCCTCGTCGCCGGTCAAGTTCGCCGACGAACCGGGCCTTCGGGCCGACGACCGTCTCGGCGGCCGCCGGGGGCGAACCGGGCGCGCGCTCGGGCGCCGATACCTGTCCCTGCGTGTCGTTCTTGCCGAAGATGGCCACCCACCCCCCGAGAGGCGGGCTAGTCTAACAAAGGCCCCCGCGGGCGCGGCCGGCGCCGCGTCGGAACGCGGCAGCGCGCCCGGACTCCTCGCCGGGCGCGTGCCGCGCGATCCCGAGGGCTAGCGGCGCGTGGACGTCCCGGCCCCACCCTTCGGCGGGGGCGCCGGAGTGGGCGGCGGACACGCGCGGGGCAAGAGCTGGCAGGGATTCGGCTGAGGCTTCGGGTTCGGATTCGGATTCGGATTCGGAGGCATCATCCCGGCGAACATCTCCGCGGTCGCCGCGAGCAGAACCGCAGCCACTCCCAAACCGAGGGTCGCGCGCCTGGTGGTCATGGAATCTCTCCCTTTTGTTGTGCGAGCCGTCATGGGCTCGCACGAGGAGAGAGGGCAACCCCCGTGCCATCGGGCGATCGCCTCCAAGCATCGACTGCTCAGCGTCTTACGATGCTCGGACCGTTCCGGCGCCAGGATCTCGTCAAAGCCTTAAAACGCAGCGCCCCCGTTCGGTCGAAAACCTCGAACCGGCGGCCGCGCTGTCAGGGACGCGAAATGGTCCTGACGAGCAATTCCGCCCTCTCGGCCGGCCGCGGCTCAGGCGATCGGGCGCAGAAACGGCGGAGGCGGCCCGGCCTCGATGCGCCGGAGATTGGCGTGGCGGTCGGCGAGCTCGAGGAGCTCCTCGAGACGCTCGAGCATCTCGAACACGAAGGCCGGGCCTTCGACGGTCGGACAGTTGAACGCGACCGTGCGGCTGCGCCGGTCGAGCTGGAATCTGCGATGCGGAACCGACTGCTCCTGCACCGCGACGTATGCGTCGGCCCAATGCTGGTCGGCCCGGCCGCGGACCGCGATCGTGTAGCGCGTGTCGGAGCTCGAAGGCTGGCTCCGCAGAGAAGCGTGATCGAGACTGACCCCGGTCCCGGCCTCGGTGCTTTGCGGCTCTGAGTTTGGCATCTCCCCCACCTTCCAGGGGAGCTCAAGCCGCAATTCGAGGGCCATGCGCTCAAGCACCTGAAAAGGCGAGGCTTACCATAGGGGTCCGCCGGGAATCCCGCAAGGATCGTTACCCGAGGTAACGATGGCCCTGCCCGTTCGTACAGCTGGACCGCCGGTCTTAAGGCGTCGTCACGACCGGCAGCTCGATGAAGCTCGCCTGACCCGAGACGGTCGAGTGGTAGACCCGCTGAACCGCGGAACGGTAGTCGCCCGGCTTCGCCCAGAAGATGCTGGGGACGAACGTCTGCGGATTACGGTCGTAGAGCGGAAACCAGCTCGACTGAACCTGCACCATCATCCGGTGGCCCGGGCAGGAAGACGTGGTTCGCGGTCGGCAGCGCGAACCTGTAGAGCAGCGGCTTGTCCGGCCTCGATCGCCTTCGGTGTCTCGAAGCTCTCGCGGTAGCGGCCACGGAAAACGTCGGCCGCGACCATCAGCTGGTATCCGCCCATGGCGGGCTGTCCAGCGACTTCGTCCGGGTAGACGTCGATGAGCTTCACGACCCAGTCCGAATCGGTGCCGCTCGTCGAGGCGACGAGATTGGCGATCGGCTGGCCGCTGATCTTGAGCGGCGTCGTCGAGCCGTCCGAGACGAAGACGGCGACGTCCGTGCGTCCCGAAGCCTCCCGCTGATCGTCGACGAGCCACTTCGCCCAGTCGGTCGCGACGTTGGTCGACCGGACGAGCGCGGTAGGGAACGGGCCTGGCGGGATCGGACACGTACTCCGTGAACTCCGCGCCTCCGGCGCCCGGCGCTTCGAAGCCCGGCCTTGCTCCCCGCTCCGAGGTAGAGCGGCGTCGCCTTGACCGAGCAACCGCTCGCGCAACCGGCCGGCCACGCGGGCAGCTTCCTCCACGCGTTCGTCCCCGTCTCGAACGCGGTGACCGGCGCGATGTCGGCCTTCGGCGCTCCGTCCTTCAGGTACTGATCGAGGAACGGCCGGAGAACCTCCTGACGGAACGTCAGCGCCGTGTCGCTATTGAACTTCAGCGCTCCGAGCGACGAGCCGTCCCAGATCGCCTGCCCGTGGTGCCACGGGCCCATGGCGAGGAAGACCTTGTCGTTGCCGGTGTCCTTGGGCTCGATCGCCTTGTACAGGGCGATGCGCGCCGTAGATGTCCTCCTGGTCCCAGAGGCTGTGCACGATCAGCACCGGAACGGTCAGCGGCTGCGCCGCCAGGATCCTGTCGACGGCCTGGTCCCGCCAGAACGCGTCGTAGCTCGGATGCTCGAGGATCTTGCGCCAGAAGCCGACCTGCTCGATCCCGTGGAGCTTGCCGAGGTCCCCCGCCGACCCGGCGGAGAGGAACATGTCGTAGTCGTCGTAGTGGCCTCGCCACCACTTGACGTCGTTCTTGCGCGTCGCCTCCTGCTCGAAGATGTACGGCATCCCCTGCTGGCGAAACGCGCCGTAGTGGAACCAGTCGTCGCCCATCCAGCCGTCCACCATCGGGTTCATCGGGACCGAGACCCTGAGCGCCGGGTGCGGCTGGATGAGCGCCATCAGCGGCGTGAACCCGTCGTAGGAGATGCCGATGATGCCGACCTTGCCGTTGGACTCCGGGACGTTCTTCACGAGCCAGTCGATCGTGTCGTACGTGTCGGTCGCAGTGGTCGATCGGGCGTCGGAGTTCTGCGGTCCGCGCAGCGGCCGGTTCATGACGTAGTCGCCCTCGGAGCCGTACTTGCCGCGGACGTCCTGGACGACGCGGATGTAGCCGTCCTCGACGATCACGTCGGTCGCGTTGTCGTAGCCGTAGAGCGTCGGCCCCAGGTGCGAGCTCGGCAGTGGCTCGTCAGCGCGTCCGCGTCGTACGGCGTGCGCGTCAGGAGGATCGGCGCCCCCTTCGCGCCCTTCGGCACGAGGATGACCGTGTGGAGCTTCACGCCGTCGCGCATCGGGATCTCGGCGATCCGCCGCGCGTAGTCGAAGGTCGACGTCGCCTGGGCTCACCGTCGCCGGCATCTCGCTCGGGAGCCCGGGATAGGTCGCCGGGGGCTTCGGTCTCGCCTGGCCCGCCGCCCAGCCGGGGAGCATCAGCGCGGTCAGCGTCGACGCGAGCACGATCCGCAGTCCCATCTGCTCGATCCACCTCATCGTGAAGTCTCCTCTCAGAATGCGGCGTGAACTCTACACCGCCGGCCCCGCCGCCGGGCCGGAAGTGAAACCGGTAGACTCCGAGTTTCATCGAACCATCGCGCCATGGCCGACCTTGGGAAATCCTTGCCGCCGTCCGAGATCACGCCGGAATCGGCGGCAGCCGACCGGCGCCGATTTCTCAAGAGCTCGCTCCTCTTCACCGCCACCGCGGCGGGCGTCGGGGGCGGACTCCTGTGGCTGACGCACTCGGCCCGCCCGCGCCCGCGCTCGGTCGAGAGCCTCCTCCTCGAGGCCCTTCCGGGCCCCTACGGCACCCGTGAGACCCGCACCCCTTATGCGGACGTCACGACTTACAACAACTTCTATGAGTTCGGAACGAGCAAGGACGATCCCGCGCGCGAGTCCGCGCGATTCCGCACCCGCCCCTGGACGGTCGCGATCGGCGGCGAGGTCCAGCGGCCCCGCGAGCTCGACGCCGACGACCTGCTCCGCCGATACCCGCTGGAGGAACGCGTCTATCGCATGCGCTGCGTCGAGGCCTGGTCGATGGTCATCCCCTGGCTCGGGTTCCCGCTCGCGGCGCTCCTGCGGGACGTCGAGCCGACCTCGAGCGCGCGCTACGTCGCTTTCACGACGCTCCTCGACCCGGCGCAGATGCCGGGCCAGCGTTCGCCCGTTCTCGACTGGCCGTACGTCGAGGGCCTGCGCCTCGACGAGGCGATGCACCCGCTGACGATCCTCGCCGTCGGTCTCTACGGCCGGATCCTCCCGAACCCGAACGGCGCGCCCGTCCGGCTCGTCGTGCCGTGGAAGTACGGCTTCAAGGGCATCAAGTCGATCGTCAAGATCGAGCTGACCGCGCGAGCAGCCGCCGACCACCTGGAACCTGGCCGCCCCCGACGAGTACGGCTTCTACGCCAACGTGAACCCGGCCGTCGATCACCCGCGCTGGAGCCAGGCGACCGAGCGGCGCATCGGCGAGGTCGCGCGCCGGCCGACCCTCCCCTTCAACGGATACGCGGAGCAGGTCGCCGGCCTCTACGCCGGGATGGACCTGCGGCGGAACTTCTAGAGTGGCGTCCCGCCGCCCCTGGCTCAAACCCGCCGTCTTCACGGGAGCGCTCGCGCCGCTCGGCGCGATCCTCTGGAACGCCGCGCGCGGCAACCTCGGGGCGAACCCCATCGCCGAGGCGCTCAACGAGCTCGGCCTGACCGCGTTGGTCCTTCTCCTGGCCTCCCTGGCCTGCACACCGCTCCGCGAGGTGCTCGGCTGGACGTGGGCCATCGCCCTGCGGCGGATGCTCGGGCTCTTCGCGTTCTTCTACGCCCTTCTTCACGCGGGCACGTACACGGTGCTCGATCAGGGCCTCGCCTGGCCGGCGATCGTCGCCGACGTGACGAAGCGTCCCTTCATCCTGGCGGGCTTTTCCGCCTTCGTGCTCCTCGCCCCCCTGGCCGCGACTTCGACCGCGGCCGCCGTGCGCCGTCTCGGTTTTCCCCGCTGGAAGCGCCTGCACCGTCTCGCCTACCTCGCGGGGCTTCTGGCCTCGATCCACTTCTTCCTTCGCGTCAAGAAGGACGTGGGCGAGCCGGCGGTCTACGCCAGCGTGCTCGCGGCCCTGCTTCTCGCCCGTCTGGCTCTCGCCCTCAGGAAGCGGTCGGTCCGACTGCAAGTGGAGCGAAGCGGTCGCACTCCGCCACCGGCTGCGGCGGGTAGCGTTTGAAGAGCGGGCAGTAGACGAAGACCGAACGCTCCGTCCGGACGTAGCGCGGCGGAGCCGCGCAGCGGTGACAGAGGCTGCCGGGGAATGGCAGGCGCTCCGGTTCTTCCGCGGGCGGCCCCTCCGGCGCGGTCACCACACGCGGACGCGGGCCTCCGGCGCGAGGTAGAGCTTCTGCCCGGGCTGGACGTCGAACGCCGCGTACCAGGCGTCGACGTTGCGCGCGGCATCCGCGCGGAACTCCCCCGGTGCGTGGCCATCCGTCATCAGCTGGCTCCGCAGCGCCTCCGGGCGGTCCTTCTCGCGCCAGGCCTGCCCGAACCCGATGAAGAAGCGCTGATCGCCGGTGAACCCGTCGAGCTCCGGCGTCGTGGCGTAGGCGGCTCGGTAGCCGTCGTAGGCCGCGGCGACACCGGCGACATCCGCGATGTTCTCGGAGAGCGTGAGCTTGCCGTTGACGTGGAGGCCCGGCAACGGCTCGTAGGCGTCGTACTGGGCGACGAGCTTCTCGCCCACGGCCTGGAAGTGCGCCAGGTCCTCCGGCGTCCACCAATTGGCCAGGCGCCCGTCGGCGTCGAACTGCGCGCCCTGGTCGTCGAAGCTGTGGCTGATCTCGTGCCCGATGACCGTGCCGATCGCGCCGTAGTTGCGCACGGGGTCGCCGCCCGGGTAGTAGAAAGGCGGATTGAGGATCGCCGCCGGGAAGTTCATCGCGTTCTGCAGGGGAAGGTTCACGGCGTTGACCGTCTGGGCCGTCATCGACCAGGCGGTCTTGTCCACGGGCCGGCCCAGCTTCGAGAGCCTCCAGCGGTAGTCGAAGAGCTCCGACCTCTGCGCGTTGCCGAGGGCGTCGTCCCGCCGGACCTCGAGGCCCGAGTAGTCGCGCCAGCGGTCCGGGTACCCGATGCCGACGTACAGGGTCGCGACCTTGGCCTTCGCCTTCTCGCGCGTGGAGGGCGACATCCAGGTCAGGGCGTCGATGCGCCGCCCGAACGCGGCGACGATGTTCTTGACCATGACTTCGGCATCGGCCTTCGACGCAGCCGGGAACCAGCGCTCGACGTAGAGCTGCCCCACGGCGTCGCCGAGCGCGCCGCTGGCGGCGCTGACCGCGCGCTTCCAGCGGTCACGCGGCTTCTGGGCGCCGGAGAGCCCCGTCCCGTAGAACCGGAACCAGTCCTCCGCGAAGGCCTTCGGAAGCAGAGTCGACGCGCGGTTGATCGCGTGGAAGCTCAGGTAGTCCTTCCAGACCTCGAGCGGCTCCTTGCCCGCGAGAGCCGCGATGCCGGTCGCCGCCGAGGGATGCCAGACCATCAGCATCGGCTGCGCGGAGAGCCCCGCAGCCTCGAAGTAGACGCCCCAGTCGAGCCCCGGCGCCCGCTTCGAGAACTCCGCCAGGGGCCAGGGGTTGTTGGCCTTCAGCACGTCGAGCGATTCCGTCCGGCTGACGTGAACGTCCGCGATCTTCTTCTCGAGCTCGTAGATCCGCCCGGCCCGCGCCTCGGCGTCGGCCGTGCCGGCGAGCTTCAGCGTCGCGGCGACGTGGGCCAGGTACTTGCCCTGGAGCTCGACGGCCTTGGGATCGGTGTTGCGGTAGTTGTCGCGGTCGGGCATGCCCAGGCCGCCCTGGAGGAGATAGCCCGCGTTCGTCCCCGGGTTGGCGAAGTCCGGGGCCACCCAGAGCCCGAAGGGCCGGCTCGTGTAGAAGTCGGTGTTGTTGAGCGCGTCGACGTCCGCGCGCAGGCCGGCGCCCAGCACTCGCGCGAGCGAGGCCCGGTCGGTGATCCCGGCGATCGCGTCGAGCTCCGACTTCAGCGGCTCCAGGCCCCGCTTCTCGATCGACTCCTCGTTCATCCAGGCGTCGTAGTAGGCGCCCACCAGCGCCGAAGGCGAGCCCTCGACGGCCTTCGTCTTGCCAGCCTCCTGGATCAGGTCGGCGGTTCGCTTCGTGACGATCTCCTCGATGACCGTGAACGAGCCGTAGACCGCGCGGTCCGGCGGGATCTCGGTCGTCTTCATCCAGCCGCCGTTGGTGTAGCCGTAGAAGTCGTCGCCGGGACGAATCGCCGGGTCCATCCCGGCCACGTCGACGGCCGGCTCCTTCTTCTCCGGCTTCGCGCAGCTCGCGAGCAGGCCGGCGCCGGAGACGAACAGCAGCACCAGGAGCGTCTTCGCGGACTTGAGCACGGTTCCTCCCTGTTCTCGATGGCTCCGGAGCCTATATCGCACGACTCGAGACGAATTCTTGGACAGTCCTTGGGCCGCCGCTCAGGGCTTCGAGCCGAGAGCCCGCGCCGGCAGGAGGAAGAGCGCCCGCAGGAACTGCAACACGCCGTCGACGGCGATTCCCAGGAGGCGGAAGGGCAGGAGGAGCAGCCAGACCACAGGGTAGAGAATCAGGGCCGCCAGCGCCACCGGCCAGCACAGCAGGAAGAGCACCAGCCAGAGAAGAAACTTCACCACGCCCAATGATACGCAGGAGATCCCCCGAGGTTTGAAGGCCTCGGCGCCGCACCCGGCCCGAGAAGGCTCAGGCCCCGACGAGCAGCGCTACCGGGCTCGCCTCGAGCGCCGCCGGCGACGGCCGATCTACCGATTTCCGATAGGCGTGGGGGTCGTGCTCGATGGCTCCCGCCGGAAGCCAGGACCACAGGGGTCCCAGATCTTCGCGTATCTGATCGGCGTAGAAGCTCGGCAGCTCGGTCGTTTCCCGATCGAAATAGCGCCGAACGTCCCCGTCGGTGTCGAGCCTCCGGCGCACTTCGCTGTACCACCTGAGCCGGCCGGGCCCCTCCGAGGACACGCCGCGGACGAGGTTCATCGAACGCGGGATCACGCCTCGGCCCGCCCGGAAGCGCCGGAGGATGGCGCGCCCCGAAAACGAATAGCGTGTCAGGCCGATCACCTGGTCGTAGAAGTCGGGCCAGGAATAGTTCCTCGGCTTGACGTTCATGGCGCCGTTGTTGTTCAGAAAGTGAAACGGGAACGGCAGCACGCGATCCTCGCGCTGGTACTGGAGGTTGAGCGGGGCCGCCCGCCCGAACGCCGAGAGAAGCGAATACCCGGGGAACGCGCCCGGCGCGAGGTCCACGAACCGCTTCGTCAGCTCGAACGGCTCCTCGCCCGCATCCGAGTCGAGCCCGAGCACGAAGTTGGCCTGAACGTAAGGGACATATCGCAGGATCGTGTTCACGTGGTCCGAGACCTGACGCACCTTGTCCATCCCCCGGAGCTGACCGGTCTTCGACTTGCCGCCGAGGTCGTACCACGACTCGACTCCGGGCAGCAGGGCCTTGAATCCGCTCCGCTGGAGCCGTTTCAGATGGGGCTCCGAGAGAAGGGACAGGCTGCTCTCCGCGACGAAGTCCATCCGGCCGGGAGGCACGGCCGCGTCGATCGCGTCGAGGTAGTCGTCGAATCGGACGCCGAAGTTCGGATCGTGCCAGCCGACTCGCGGATGCGCCAGGGTCTTCACCAGGAATCGCAGGTCCTCGCTCAGCTCCTCGAAGTCGAGCGGCTGATAGGGGACGACGGAATCGATGCAGAAGCTGCAGGTGTAGGGACAGCCCAGGCTGCCGAGCATCGGCACCAGCTTGAAGAAAGGGGCCTTTCGAAGCGTCGGCTCGATGAATTTCCAGCGCTCGCGCACCCCGGGAAGCGCCGCGGGCTGCTGCTTCGCCGCCCGATGCAGGCCCACCGGACGATGGGGTGAGCAGTCGCGCAGCACCTCGCGGATCACGGTCTTGTCGGTCATGCCGAGGACGTAGTCGAAGTACTTCTGCGCGTCCTCCGGGTAGCAGCGTGCGTGGGGGCCGCCGAGGACGGTGATCGCCCCTCTCGACTGGAACAGGTTGCTCAGAGAATAAGCGAGAAACGCGGCCTCGGTGAAGGCCCCGATGAAGATGAGATCGACGCCTTCCGGCAGCTCGTCCAGGAGGTTCTCGAGACCGGTGTAGCAAACGAACGTGACCTCGTGCCCTTCGGCTTCGCACCAGACGCCGAGCACCTGCGGCATGATGCTGGCGAGGTTCGCATTCATCACGCGCGCGTACAGGGCCTGCGTCGGGCCTTTCGCTACGAGATCGATGATCCCGATGCGGAGCTTACGCAGGAAGACACCGGGAAGCGGTCGGCGGCGGGATCCCGCTCAGGGGCAAGCGGGCGAAGTTCGGAAGTCTCATCGTGCAGGACAAGAATACACTGACGGCCCTCGCGGCGGACGACTCAGGTCGATGGCAGCCCCAGCCTCTCCAACAACTTTCCGAATCTCGGGTCCGCGCGGAGCGGATCGAAGCCGGGCAAGCCGGTGTAGTAGAGGAGACCCTGGAGCTCCTCTTCGGCGCGTGCGAGCACCTCGAACGCCGCATCGATCTCGCCGAGCGCGCCGAGCAGCCAGCCCTCGGTGACGCTCGTGGGCGCGTCCGCGGGGCGCGCACGCAGCTCCTCGAGGATCGCCCGGGCTTCATCTTTCCGGCCCGCGGTCGCCAGAGCCCACCCCAGAGCCCCGAGGAGCTGGGCACCGCGGTGCGAAGCCTCCACGGCATGCTCGAGCGTCGCAATGCCCTCGTCGAATTGTCCGAGGGCCACCTGCGCCATGCCCGACGCAAACAGAGCCGAGACGTCCTCCTTCTCGAAGGAGAGCGCGTCCTCGGCGTAGCGCAGGGCATCCTGCGGTCTCCCGCTGCCGAGCAGACCCCAGGCGGTGAGCATGCAGGGGAAGGACGCCAGCGGATCGGCCTCCCGCGCGCGCTCCAGCAGCCGAAACCCCTCATCGAGCCTCTGACGTATGCAGAGGCTGATCCCGAAGGAGCCCAGGGCCAGGGCGTGACCGGGCTGGAGCTCGATCGCCCGGCGCCAGGCGGCTTCCATCGCCGGCCAGCGCCGCTCGATCAAGGCTACGAATGCCTCGCCATGGAGGCTGTCGGCCGACTCCCCCTGCAGCTCGACCGCTTTCGCGAGGGCCTTTCTCGCGGTCTCGCAGGCCTCGCGCGCGGGGACCAGGCTGTACTGCGCGGCGAGCGCGGTGCATTCCGCGAGGGCGGTCCACGAAGGCGCATGCGTGGGATCGAGGCGAATGGCCTCCTCGAAGGCGCGAATCGCCCCGGCCTGGTCCTCCTTGACGTACCGAAGGTGGCGACCCTTCAGGTAGCTCCGGTAGGCATCGAGGTTGCGCGCGTGCGGCCGGGACTGAATCGTCCGCGCTCCCGGGGCGAGCCGGGCCTTCACGGCCTCGACGACTCCGGCGGCGATCTCGTCCTGAACGGCGAAGACGTCCGCGGCCTCGCGGTCGAACCGCTCCGACCAGAGCTGGTAGCCGCTCGCGACGTCGGTCAGCTGCGCGGTGACGCGAAGCCGTCCGCCCGAGGTCCGCACGCTCCCCTCGAGGACGTGGCCGACCGAAAGCGCGCGGGCGATCGCCGAGAGGTCTCCCCCGCCCTCGCGCGCCCGGAACGCCGAGCTGCGCGACGCGACGCGAATCCCCGCGACCTGCGTGAGCGCGTTCATGATCTCCTCGGCCATCCCCTCGCAGAGGTACTCCTGGTCTCTGGCCTCGCTCATGTCCGCGAAGGGCAGGACGGCGATGGCGACCGCCGCAGGCTTCTCCTCCGGGTCGGCTCGTCCGGCTGAGGGAATGGCGATGCCCGCCTTGCGTAATCCGTCGATGAGACGCTCCGCGTACTCGGGGGCCCACCACTTCTCGATGTCCTTGCGCACCCTGGCGGCGAAGTCCGGCCGCAGCTTGAGGAGATCCCGCACGGCTCGGGCGGCCGCATCACGCTCGCCGAGCTGCCCGCAGGCGGCGGCCATCGCTCCGTGCGCAGGCCAGTGTCCCGGCATGTTGATCCTGAGCGCGAAACCGAGAGCGCCGCGGTCGTCGCCCTGGAGGTACGCGTTGTAGAAGTCGGCATACCAGTACCATCCGGGATGGTGGGGATTGAGCTTCTTGGCTCGTTCTGCCAGCGCGAGGCCGCGCTCCGCGTCGCCCGCATAGGTCAACAACTCACCGATAAAAGCGATCGAGTTGCCGTCCATGGGGTTCAAGGCCACGGCCCGCTCCGCCGCATGACGGAAGCCCGGGAAGTCCTTTTGAAAAAAGAGCGCCTGGGCCAGACTGAACTGGGCCAGGGGGCTGGATGGCGCCGCCTCCACGGCGCGCCGCGCCGCGGTCGACCCGCGCGCCAGGGAATCGGCGTGAAGATCGAATCCCTGCCCGTAGTCCTGGACGCAGAGCAGCGCCAGCATCGCCCAGGCATCGGCGTAGGCCGGGGCCTTCTCGACCGCCAGCTCCAGGCCAAGCCGCGCCGCGGAAAGCTCCTCGGCCGTGACCCGCTCGAGGTAGGAGAAGCTGCGCAGCACGGCCTCGTAAGGGCTCAGCTGCTCCGGGGTGCGACTGCGCACAGCCTCGTTCATGCTCCGCGGCAGGACCCCGTTCATGCCCGCGACCATCGAAACGATCCGCGGAACCAGGTCGTCCTGGAGATCGAAAACCGCTTCCGGGTTGAAGGCACGCTCGTAGGTCTCGGCCCAGAGATGGGCACCGGATACGGCATCCACGACCTGCACCGCCAGGCGCAGCTTCGCGCCGGCCTGCCGCAAGCTGCCCTCCATGACGTAGCGTGCACCCAGGTCCTTGCCCGCGGAACGCACGTCCACCGCCTCGTTGGCGTAACGCGAAGTCGAGCTGCGCGCGATGACGCGAAGGTAGGAGAAGCGCGACAACCCGGTCACGATGTCTTCGGTCAGTCCGTCGGCCAGGGCCGCGAGATCCGCGTGGGCGCCGCTGGACTTGAACGGCAGGACCGCGACCCAGAATCCCTCGTCGGCGCGAACCGCGCCCGATGCGTCTTGCGCAGAGGAACGGGCAGGCGCGAGCGCAGGCGCGGCGCTTGCCTTCTCGGGCGACACCTCCAGGCCCGCCTTGCGGAGCCCTTCGATCATGTGCTCAACCAGCTCGGGCTCATACCACTTGGCATATTCCCGGCGCGCGGCCGTGGCGAAGTCGGGGCGGAGGGCGAGCAATTCCCGCAGCTCTTTCTCCGCGGCTTCGCGCTGGCCGAGCTGGCCGAGCGCCACGGCCCGCGCGGCATGGGCGTAGAAGTAATTGGGCATGTCGATGCGAACCGCGCATTCGAGCGCCTCCGCGTACTTGCCCTGGCCATAGGCCTCGGTAAACGCGGCGAAGCGGAACAAGGCCGAATGGTTGGGATTGAGCTGCATGGCCGCTTCCGCGATCCGACAACCCCGCTGTAACTCGCCGGCGTGGCTGATGAGCACGCCGAGAATGCCCATCACCGATCCGTCCATGGGATTGAGCGCGAGGGTCTTTTCCGCCGCGGCCCGGAAGGACGCCGTCTCCTTGCGGAGGAAATAGACGAAGGCCAGGGCGTAGTGGCCGAGAGCATTCGTTGCGGCCAGATGCACGGCGCGCTGCGCCGCGGCCAGGGCGCGGTCGAGAGGATCGGGCTCCGCGTTGAATCCGTCGGCGAACTCGACGGTATACATGAGGGACAGCATCGCCCAGCAGTCGGCGTAGTCCGGAGCCTCGCGCGCGGCGCGCTCCAGAGTTCGTCTGACGACGGCGTGCTCCTCGGGAGTCACACGCTCGAAATAACTCAGGGAGCGGAGCACGGCCTCATGCGGGGTCAGGGAGTCTTCGCTCTTGCTCCGCAGCGTTTCGCTCATCCTGCGGGTCAGGATGCCGTTCTGATCGGCCACGGTCGAGACGATGCGGGGCACCAGATCATCCTGCAGCGCAAAGATGTTCTCCGGGCTGAAGGGACGTTCGTAGTTCTCGGCCCAGAGATGGGCGCCGGAAACGGCATCCACGACCTGCACCGCCAGGCGCAGTTTCGCTCCGGCCTGCCGCAAGCTGCCTTCCATGACGTAGTGCGCGCCCAGTTGCCTGCCCGCGGAACGCACGTCGACCGACTCGTTGGCGTAGCGCGAAGTTGAGCTGCGTGCGATCACCCTAAGGTACGAGAAGCGCGACAGGCCGGTGACGATGTCCTCGGTCAGTCCTTCGGCCAGTGCCGCGAGATCGGCGTTGGCGCCGCTGGACTTGAACGGCAGCACGGCGACCCAGAACCCCTCGTCGGCGCGGGCGGCGCCCGAGATCGCTCCAGGAGGTTTCGAGGCTGCCGCCGATTCCTCCGGCGCACTTTCCAGCCCTGCCGCGCGCAACCCCTCGATCAGATGCCCGACCAGCTGCGGGTCAAACCACTTGCCCAGCAGCTCAGACGCCGATCGCGCGAAGTCCTCCTTCTGGGAGAGCAGGTCTCGCAGGGCACGGCGCGCGGCCGGGAGCTCGCCCAGCTGGCCGTGGGCGGCGGCGAGCAACAGGTTCGTCCAGAAGACGTCGGGCGCGTTGGCCTTCACGACCTCGTCGACGACCGCGCGGTAGTTGGCCAGGCGGTACGCGTTGATTCCGAGGACCGTCCCGTACCAGCGTGGATGATGAGGGTTGAGCTCCATCGCTCGACGGACGAGGGCGCAGCCACGGTCCCAATCGCCGGTGAAGGCGATGAGGAACATGGCCTCGTTGCTCGTGTCGAGCGGGTTGAGGGCCATCGCGCGCTCCGCGGCGCTCAGGCAGCCCGCCGTCTCCTTCCGGAAAAACAGGGCGACCGCCAGGGCCTGTTGCGCGAGTGGACTGGACGGGGCGAGGTCCACGGCACGCCGGGCGGCCGCAAGCGCCCGGTCGAGCGAACCCGGACGGACGTTGAAGCCGTGGGCATGCTCGTGGGAGTAGACCCACGAGAGCATCGCCCAACAGTCGGCGTTGGACGGCGCGCCATCGACGGCGCGCTCCAGGGCCTCGCGCGCCTCCGCATGCTCGACCGGGGTCAGGCGCTGGTGATACCCGAAGCCGCGCATGAGCGCCTCGTAGGGGCCGAGCCGGCCGCCCTCCCCACGCCGGACGGCGTCGCTGATGCTCCGCGCGAGCACGCCGAAGCGGTCGGCGCAAGTGGAGACGACGCGCGGGACCAGGTCGTCCTGCAGCTCAAAAGCGGCTTCGGGATTGAAGGCGCGCTCGTAGACCTCCGCCCAGAGGTGCGCGCCGGAAGTCGTGTCGACGAGCTGCACCGCGAGGCGCACCTTCGTCCCCGCCTGCCGGAGGCTCCCCTCCATCACGTAGCGGGCACCCAGTTCCTTGCCGGCCGAACGGACATCCACGGCATGGTCGGCGAGATGGGATGCGGAACTCCGCGCGATCACGCGAAGGTAAGAGAAGCGCGAAAGGCCGGTGACGATGTCGTCGGTCAATCCTGCCGCCACGGCCGCGAGCCCGGCTTCGGCGCCGCTGTGCTGGAATGGCAGCACGGCGACCCAGAAGCCTTCCTCGGCCCGGATCCGCCCCGATTCGGTGCCCGAGTCCGCTCGAGCTCCCGTTGTCGTGATCGTCCCGTTCCGCCTCGGCGAGTCGGACGATCCGGCGGTCGCGGGAATCTCCAGCCCGGCCTTGCGCAGCCCTTCGAGAATCGGCTCCATGAGGCCGCTCGCGAAGTGCCAGGTCCCGATGTTCGAGCGCGCGTGCGCCGCGAACTCCGGGTCGAGCGCCAGCAGATCGCGCACCGCGGCCTGCGCTTCGGCGCGCCGGCCGAGGTGGCCGCAGGCCGACGCCGCCACGAGATAGGGCCAGAAGAGCCCGGGGATGTCCACCCGGTTCGCGCGCTCGAGGGCCTGCTCGTACTCGCCCTTTTGGAAGTGCTCCCAGAGGGGAGCGAAATGCATCCAACCCGCGTGGTTGGCGTTCAACTCCATCGCGCGGCGCACGATCGCGGCGCCCCGCTCGAACTGCCCGGTGTGCACGATCTGCAACCCGAGGATCCCGAGAGCATCGGTGTTGAGCGGATTGAGGGCCATCGCGCGCTCGGCCGCGGGGCCGAACGCCGCGAGGTCCTGGCGGAAGAAGTGTGTTTGCGCCAGCGCGACGAGCGCAAACGGGTTCGCCCGGTCGAGCTCGACCGCGCGGCGCGCCGCGGCCAGTGCCCGATCGAGAGAAGTCGCGTCGCTGCGAAAGCCGAACGCGTACTCGTCGACGAAGACCTGCGCGAGGCAGGCCCAAAGATCCGACTGTCGGTCGTTTCGCGCCACCGCACCTTCCAGCCGGCTCTTGAGCGCCGCATGGGCCGAGGGCGTGATCTGCTCGCGGTAGGCGAAATACTGGAACTGCCACTCCGTCGGCGTGAGATCGGCGTCGTCCTTCTGCCGGATCGCGGACCTCATCGAGTTGACGAGCACTCCATAGCTGTCGGCGACCGTCGCGACGACGCGGGCGGCGACGTCGTCCTGCACCGCGAAGAGGCTCGACGCCTGGAGGTCCCGGTTGTACGTCTCGGCCCAGAGCCGCGCTCCCGTCTGGGTGTCGACGAGCTGGGCGCTCACGCGGACGGCGACCCCTCCCTTGCGAATGCTGCCTTCCAGCACGTAGCGCGCGCCGAGTCTGGCACCCAGGGCCCGCTCGTCTCCGGCCTCTCCCCTCAGCCGAGCCGCCGCGGCGCTCGAAACGACCGACAGATACCGGAAGCGCGAAAGGCCGGTCGCGATCTCCTCGCTCAGCCCCTCGGCCAGGGCCGCGAGGTCGGCCTCGGTGCCGCCCTGCTTGAACGGCAGCACCGCGACCCAGAAGCCCTCGTTGGCGCGCTCCGCACCCGAGTCGACCGCCGGGGGGCGCGAGACCGAGGCCGGCACCGTCCGGGCGGGCGCCACCCCGGTGGGCACGCCACGCAGCCCGTACCGAAGCTCCTGCGCCGACGGGAACCGTTCCGCGGCGCTCTTCTCGAGGCAGCGCTGGATCACCCGCGCGAGCTCCACGGGCAGGTCGGCTCGCAGCTCCACGACGGAGGGCGGCGTGTCCCGCAGGATCGACGACACGAGCTCGGCCGAGGAATGACCGTGGAACGGCCGCTGCCCGGTGGCCATCTCATAGAGGATGATGCCGAGCGAGAAGATGTCCGTCCGGTGATCCAGCGGCCGGCCCTGGACCTGCTCGGGCGACATGTAGGGCACGGTTCCCATCACGACGCCTTCCTGCGTCTTCATCTCGGTCGGCAGTTCCGTGCTGTTGTGCGATTCGGCCGCGGCGGATTCGACCTTGGCCAGGCCGAAGTCCAGGACCTTGACCCGCCCGCCACTTCCGACCATGACGTTGGCGGGCTTCAGGTCGCGGTGGACGATGCCTTTCTCGTGGGCCGCGGCCAGGGCGTCGGCGAGCGCTGTGCCGATCTCGACGATCCTTCCGACCGGCAGGGTGCCCTCGGCCATGAGAAGGTCGAGCGACCGCCCCTCGACGAGCTCCATGGTCAGGAAGTGAACGCCGCCGGATTCCTCCACCGAGTGGATCGTCACGATGTGCGGATGATTCAAGGCGGCGACCGCCCGGGCCTCGCGCCGGAACCGCTCCAGCCGCTCCGGGCTCGAGGCCATTTCCGCAGGAAGCACCTTGAGCGCCACGTCGCGGCCGAGCCGGGTGTCGGTCGCCCGGTAGACCTCGCCCATCCCGCCAGCGCCGATGGGCGCGACGATCTCATGGGACCCGAGGCGGGTGCCGGGCGGGAGCGTCATGAAGTCGGTGAGAGACTACAATGCGCGACCCGGCCTGCACGGATGGAATCCAAGGTCCTCCGGAGCCTCAGGCGCTCGACACTTCCGCGTCGGCTTCGACTTCGACGAGATACTCCTCGCCCACCAGAGTCGCGGCGACGAGCGTGTTGGCCGGCTGAATGTGGCCGAAGCGCTCGCCGTGGGCGCGGGCCACGGCCGGCCAGTCGTCAATGCGCGCCACGAACACCCGCGTGCGAACGACGTCCTCGAGCCTCGCGCCGAGCGACTGCAGCGCGCCTTCGATCTTGTCGATCGCGAAGTGCGTTTGCGCGGCGGCATCCGTGCCGCCAACCAAGCGATCGCCGTGCGTCGCCGTCGTCCCCGACACGTGCAAGCGCGTGCCGCGCCGCGTCGCCCGAGAGAATCCGGCGAGGCTTTCCCACGGCGTGCCGCTCAGGCAAAGCATGCGGCCGTCGGCGCGGCGCTCGACCGCGTACGGCGCCGGGAACGACTCCACGTGATGACTCAAATCGCCCGAGGCCGTGAGGAACGGCGGCTTGCGGTACTCGTCGCCGCAGTCGCCGGGAATCGGGTTGAGCGTTAGCGAGCGCCGCCTGCAACTCCTCGCGATCCTCGCCGGTCAGCGAGAAGGAGAAGACGCGAAGGTTGTCGGCAATGTGCTCTCGCTCACCGGGCCGGGCGCCGATGATGAGGCCGGCCACGGCCGGTTGCTCGAGGATGTAGCGAGACGCGACGTTGGCGATCGACACGTCGTGTCGACGCGCCACCGCATCCGCGGCGCGCAGCACTCGCTGCAGGGCGTCCCACCCGCCGGCGACGCGCATGAAGCGGCCGTACTTCATCTGCGACCAGGTGCCGCTCTGTTCCCAGTCGGGCTCGGGCTGGCCGAGCCAGCGATTCGACAACCAGCCACCGGCCAGCGTTCCGTACGCGAGCAGCTTCACGCCGCGCGCACGGCACACGTCCGACAGCGCGCCTGCCGCGCGCCGATCGAGCAGCGAGAAGCAGACCTGATCCGAAATCACCTCGATCCCGGTGGCGAGCACCATGTTCAGATGCGCCGCGTCCACGTTCGTCAGGCCGATGTGCGCGATCAAGCCCTCGGCCTTCAGTGTCTGCAGATGCAGCAGGCCGTCGAGCCAGCTCGGATCGGCGTAGCTCCACGCATGGAACTGCAGCAGGTCGATCCGCTGCGTGCGGAGCCGCTGCAGCGATCGCTCGACCGCCGCACGCACGTCGGGCAGCGTCAGCGGTCCCGGTTTCGGCACCCACTTCGTGAACAGTTGCACCGGACTCGCCGCGACCCGCTCCTTCGCGCAGATGGCTCGCCACGATCTCGGCCGACCCGTAGTGATCGGCCATGTCGAACGAGGTGAAGCCGGCGTCGACGTAGGCGCGAAGCGCGCGCGCGGTCGGCTCGGGGTCGAGCGCGCGGCCGTCGCGCTCCATGTCGGCGATCTGCCACAGGCCGGTGAGCACGCGGGAGATGGAGAGATCGGGGGCGAGCGCGATGCGGTCCACGGTGAGCGTCATGGGTCCTATCCGGGAGGAAGCGTCGCAAAGCGCGCGTCGAGGTCCACGCCCTGGCGGCGCAGCTTCTGCGTTTCACGACGATAGATGATCGAGCCGATCGCCATCACGAGGAGCCAGAGCGGGGTCGAGCGGAAGTACCAAGCGGCGGCGGGCGCGGTCAGGTCTCTCCACGTGTGCACTCCCAGGAACACCGCCAGGACGACGATGGCCGCCACGGCGAGCGGCAGCTGCGCCGCGCGCGACGGCAGCACGGTGACCTCCAGCGCGAGGGCGGAGTTACGCCCGGGCAGCGTCAGCACCGACACCGCCATCAGCAGAAAGTTGATGAGCATCGACGTCACGAGGATGTCGACGCCCAGAAAGAAATCGCCGGCCAGGTGGCTGCCGAGGATGCCGAGCGTGGCCATGACGGCGCTCGCCAGGATCGCAACGTGCGGCGTGCGGAAACGGGGATGGACCGCCGCGATCCTGCGCGGGAAGATCCCGTCCTCGGCCCAGGCAAACATCAGTCGCGACACGCCGAGGAGCATCGCCGGCAGGTCCTTGATGAGCGCCACCGCCGCGCCGGAAACGATCAGCACCGTCCACGCGGGCGGCAACAGGTACCCCAGCAGACCCGGGGCCGTCAGATCGCGACTCTGCGCTTCCGCGGCGATGAACTGCCAGGGCACGGCGTGATACACGGCGCCGGTGAAGAGCATGTAGAAGATTCCGACCGACGCGACGCAGATGCCGATCGCGAGCGGCAGATTCCGGGACGGGCGTTTCGCCTCCCCCCCGGCCTGCGCGATCGAATCGAAGCCGATGAACGAGGCGAACAGGAGGGCCGACGCCGGCATCAGGACCGCCCACGTGAGCGGCGGCGCGGCGACGGCCGCCACCGCGCGCCCCTCCCGAGCCAGGAGCGCGGCAGAGAACTCGGCATGATCGAAGGAGAACCCGGCGACGATGACCACGCCGCCGAGGAGAAACGTCAGAAACATCAGGGGAACGATCAGGCGTTCGTAGACCTTCACGCCGCGCACGTTCACGAGCACGGCCGCCCAGAGGAACGCGAGCGAGATCGTCAGGCGGATCGGTCCGGTCTCCAGCGTCGCCGCCACTGCCGTCGATCCCGCGGCGACGGCGATGTCGCGCAGGAACGGGACGATGAGGTAGGACACCACGCCGATCGCCACGCACAGCGAGAACCATTGCGAGAACGAGGCCACGAATCCGAGGTAGGGATCGAGCGCGCGGCTCGCGTAAACGTAGCTGCCGCCGGCGCGCGGCATGGCCGAGGCCAGCACCGCATACGCCAGGCCCGCCAGCACGGCCGGCAGCGCCGCGAAGATGAATGCCCGCAGCACGTTTGGACCGATGCCGGGTGCGTGGCGCTGGATCATGAACGGGATGACGTTGATGCCCGCGCCGATCATCGAGCAGACCCCGGTGGCCACCAGGCCGAGCAGCCCCATCTCACGAGCCAGCCCGGTTTCCGGACGCGCGGCGGGTGCCGGAGGTTGCAGGGCTTTCATGGCGTGGCGCTTCTCTATCACGGCCTCCGGATCAGCCGCCATGTCCGCGTACGTTACGGCTGTGGCTGCTCGACGTGGGGTGGGATCACGAGTCGATCAGTGACACGTGTTCAGCTCCGGCGCCGCGTCCATCAATATCGGCAGCCCGAAGAGTGGGAAAGTGTCCGGCGGGAACGTGACGATCTCCGTGATCCAGCCTTCCTCGATTCGAAGAACATCCAGCGCCAGAGCTCGCCAGGCGGAATCCCCGGGCCGGCGCACATAGGCGGCGACGGCTGGCTGCAGGTTGGCGTGGGTCACGACGCGGCGCATGTGACCAAACTGATCGGAGCCGAATCCGCCCTCGATCCATAACCTGAACATCGCTTCACGACCTGCGGCCGTGTCCGGCTGGGGCGGCATGCGGAAGGTCGCGTCCGCACGAATGATCGATTCCAGGGCGCGAAAGTCCGCCGCTTCGCCCGCCTCGACGTATTTCTTCAGCAGATCGCGCTCGGCCGCGCTGGCATCCACGCTGGCGGGCCACGCCGACTTGCGCGACGGCAGACGCCCGCGGAGCCTGGCCCGCGCACGCTGCAATGCGCTGTTGACCGCAGAAACACCGACGTCGAGCAGGTCGGCGGCGTCCTTGGCGGAGAAGTCGAGCACGTCACACAGAATCACGGCGGCTCGCTGCTGCGGTGTGAGGAGCTGGATTGCCGTGAGGAAGGCGAGTTCGATGGTCTCGCGCATCAGAGTGACCGTCTCGGGCGTCCTAGCCGCCGGGTTGGGTGGGTCGAGAAGGGAGTCCGGAATCGGACCCAGCCAGACAACGTCCTCCGGCTCTCCGGCCCAGCCCTCGTCCGCCGCGGCCCTCGCCGCGAGGACCGCGCGCCGCTCGTCGCGAGCAATGGCATCGAGGCAGGCGTTCGTGGCTACGCGATAGAGCCAGGGGCGCAGAGGCGCACCTTCCTTCAGGCTGTCGCGATATCGCCAGGCGCGAAGCGACGTCTCCTGTACCGCGTCCTCGGCGTCCGGCAAGGAGCCCTGCATGCGGTAGCAGTGGACCAGCAGCTCGCGGCGATAGCGCTCGACATGGCTACCGAAGTCGTTCAACGTGCGCCTCCATCCCAACGCCGACGGATCGGCGTCGATTCTGACTTGTAATACCGGAGCAGGGTCCAAAACTCATCGCGCAGCAGCATTCCGAGTCTCCCAACGCCCGATCCTGCAATCGAGTACGCCGTGAGTACGCCGATGGCCCTCGGCAAAATGGCCGCTCGGGCCAAGGGACTGAAAATAATGGAGCGGGCAACCGGGATCGAACCGGCGACATCCAGCTTGGGAAGCTGGCGTTCTACCGCTGAACTATGCCCGCATCGGAGCGGATCTTAGCGAAGGCGGCCTTCGGGGACAACGTCCACGGGCGCGGGCGCAGGCAGGGCCGCAAAATCGCCTCGACGCGCGACTCACTGCGCCGCGGCGGCCGATCAGGGAAGCGGGAATGCCGCGACCAGGAAGGCCGCCATCTGGCCCCGGGTCGTCGGAGCGTCGGGGCAGTAGAGCGGCGGCGCGAGGGAGCAGCCGGCGGCGATTCCGCGCGTGGCGAGGTCTTCGACGAAGTCCGCGGCGAATGCCTCCGCGGGCACGTCCTGGAAGACCGTCCCGGTGGCGGGGGGAGGAATGTAGCCCCAGCCGAGCGACCCCTTCAGCAGGAACGGCGCCATTGCCGCGCGGGTCACGTCGGCATCGGGACAATAGTCGCCGCCGCCGCATCCGACGGAGACGCCCCGCCGGGCGAGGTCCTCGATGAAGGCGGCCGCGAAGGCGTCGGCCGGCACGTCGGCGAAGACATCCCCGGCCGCCGGCGGCGGCACGTAACCGGACCCGAGGAGCGCCTTGAGAAGGAACACGGCCATCTGGGCGCGGGAAACCGGGTCGTCCACGCAATACCCTCCGTCGCCGCAGCCGACGGTCACGCCGGCGCGAAACAGTCTCTCGATGTCCGCGTGGAAAAGGTCGTCCGGCGCCACGTCGAGGGGGTCCGCGAGCCAGGCCCGGGAGCGCGCGGCGCGAGACAGGTCCGGGTTCTCCACGGCCACGTCATAGGCCATCCCCGCCGGGAGTGCCGGGACGGTCGCCGTGATCTCGGTCTCGCTCGAGGCCACCACGGCCGCCGGGGCAAAGCCGACCCGGACGGCCGCGCCCGGGGCGAAGTGGGTGCCCGTAATCGAGATGAGACTCCCCCCGCTCGCGGGTCCGGAGGCGGGAGTCACGTCGGCGATCGAAACGACCTGAGCGGGGTCGATCCGAAAGACCACGCCCCCCTGAAACTCCCCGCCGTACGAGGCCGTCCCGTAGATGAAGCCATCGGCGGCCTCGAGCAATCTTCCTCGAGGCTCGGCGCCCGTGGATCCGAGGAATCCGTGAATGACCGAGAGGTTGCCCGACGGATCCACCCGGAACACCGACCCGCGATGGGTCTTTCCGTTGCCGAAGCCCGTCCCGTAGAAGTTCCCGTCGCTTCCCTCGATGAGCTCGCTTCCGGCGGATTCGTGGGCGAAGTCGAAGAAGTGGATGACGACGAAGTCGCCGGCCGGATTGACTCGGAAGATGGAGCGGCTGGTCGTTCCGTAAAAGTTGCCGTCCGAGGCGAGGAGGAGCCCGTTCCCCACGCTTCCTCCCTCCGGCTCGCCGAACAGATGTCCCAAAGTGAGGGCGCCCGCGGGGTCCATCCGAAAGAGGTAGCCGCCCTGGACGAAATCGCCCGTGGTCGTGCCGTAGAAGTCGCCGTCGGCGCCCTCCACGAGGCCGGACGGCGCGCGTCCTTCATCGAACTCGAACTGATGGAGCGACTCGAACATCCCCGTTCCGTCGATGCGGTATGCGGTCCCGCGATCCGCCGCGCCGCCCAGCAACGTGCTCCCGTAGAGGCTGCCATCCGCCGCCTCGAAGAGGCCCGCGTACGGCCAGTCCCCATCGAGCCCGGAGAAGGCGTGCACCGTCGTGAAGAGACCGCCCGTGGTCAGGCGAAACACGGTGCCCCGTCCCCCCGGCCCCTCGCCGGACGCCGTGCCGTAGAGGTTGCCGTCGTCCGCCTCGACGAGGCTCGTCGACGGAGACGCTCCGTCGGTGGCGCCGTCGAAGGAGTGCAGCCGCGTCAGGGTCCCGGCGAGGTCGAGCCGAAAGGCCGTTCCGCGGCCGGAGTCGCCGCCCGCGGCGGCCGTTCCGTAGAGAAGCCCGTCGGAGGCCTGCAGCAGTCCCCCGGCGAGAACGCTCCCCTCCGAGGCGCCGAGGAACGCATGCGCGACCTGGACCGTTCCCGAAAAACTGGAAACGAAAGCCGACCCGTAGCCACCGGCGCCGAACCAGAAGGCCGTCCCCAGGAGCTGGCCGCCGTCCTCGAGCAGCCCCCCGAGTGGCCGCATGCCCTCGGCCGGCGAAAACTCGTGGAGGGTGGCGAAGGCGCCCGAAGCATCCACGCGAAACAGCGTGCCGCCTGCCGCAGCGCCGCCGTCGTACGTCGTGCCGTAGAAGTTTCCGTCCGAAGCCTCGAGCAGCCGGCCCAGGGGTCCCAATCCTTCCGCAGACGAGAAGGAATGCAGCAGGGTGAAAGCCCCCGCCTTGTCGATGCGAAAGATCGTGCCCCGGTCGAACGCCCCGCCCCCCGACGTCGTGCCGTAGAGGAACCCGTCGCTCGCTTCGAGCAGTCCGCTGTTGGGAAAAGAACCGTCGGGACCGACGAAGGCGTAGAGCGCCGTCACGCTTCCCGAAAGGTCCATCCTGTAGACCGTGCCGCGGCTGCTCCCTCCTCCGTTGCCGGTCACACCGTAGAGAAAGCCGTCGCTCGCCATGAGCAACGGCCCGTAGGGTCCGCGTCCCTCGGGTCCGGCGAAAGCATGCAGCACGGTCACGTTGCCGGCGGCGTCCATGCGAAAGGCCGTACCCGCGTTTCCCGCGCCGCCCCAGGACGCCACGCCGTAGAAGTCGCCGCCGCCCGGCTGAATGAGAGGGCTGGGGTATCCACCCTCGGTGGCCGCATGCAGCGTATGGAGGACGGCAAAGTTACCGGATTTGTCGACGCGGTAGATGGCGCCGCCATCGGGAAAATACGTCCCTCCGTACAATCGGCCGTCGGCCGCCTCGAAAAGGTCTCCACTGAAGCCGACCGCCCCGTCCGCCGTGACGGCGCCGTACAACTCCGCGTACGTGTAGCCACTCGGGCCATTCGGAGTCAGGGAGTAGACCGATCCGTAGCCGGAATAGCCCCCCGAGCCAAGCGTGCCGTAGAGTTTTCCGTCCGACCCGCGCGTCAGGCCGCCCGGCGGATGGCCGCCGCGGCCGGAGAATTCGTGGACGAGACGGAAGGCCTGCCCGCGCGCCGGCCAGGAACCGAACAGAAGCACGACCGACAGGGCGCTTGCCAGAGCAAGCGGTGCGACAGGACGCTCGCGAAGACGACCCGACGGCGGCCGCCCGATCGACATAGCGACACCCCCTGGATTCGGTGTTTATCGTATACGCGAGGGACCCCGATCGCCAGAGCCGGGCGCATCGGTCCCGGCGAGGCCGGAACGGGATCGGCGTCGTCTCAGCGCGGGTCCGGCAGCTGTGCCGCCCGCAGCGCCTCGATCTCCTTGAGGATCGCCTCGACGAGCGCCTCGGTCACGATCCTCCCCTTCTCCCTCGTCGCCAGCGTCGCGTCGCCGAACACGCCCGAAGCCGAGTAGGTCTTCCCCTCCGCTTTCGAGTCGCGCGTCAGCCCGCCCTTGCCGGGGTGGTAGTCCTTGACGGCCTTGCTCATGTCGGCGTCGCCGGGGCTCATGTAGAGGATCATCGACGTCTCGATCTCGTCGGCGTGGGTGCCGCCCTCCTGCTTCGAGACTTCCTTTTCGATCGGCGCCAGGACTTTCAGCAGGTCCGTGTAACGCATCACGATCCCCTCGGCCGCCAGGATCTCGGCCGCGGGCGCGAGCGCGCGGTTCGTCGACACCCCGGTGTTCAGCACGTAGAAGCGCCTGGGCCCGAAGCGCGCGAGGCCCCGGCAGATCTCGACGATCATGTCGCGCGAGGTCTCGAGCGTCAGGCTCGTCGCGCCCGGGTACTCGACGAAGGCCGGGTAGAAGGAGTAGTTGACCGTCGGCGCGATCACGACGTCCGCCTCCTCCCGCACGCGGTTCTTCAGGTACTCGGCCAGGATGAAGTCGTTCTTCAGCTTCAGGTGGGGGCCGTGCTCCTTGGACTGCGCCCCGAGCGGGATGACGACGACCGTCTGCGGCGTCAGCGCCTTTTCCGCTTCGAGCCAGGTCAGGTCCTCCAGCAGGACCCCCTTCGCCGCGAGCAGGACGGCGCCGATGAGCGGGATCATCGGCCGGCGTCCGCTGCGGCACGCATGAGCCGGAGGCGCGCCGCGATCTTCGGGATCCGCCCCTTCGCGAAGAGCCGGCCGTTGACGAAGAGGACCGGGATCGCGTCCGAAAATCGCCGGGCGATCTCGTCGTCCGAGTCGACGTCGACGATCTCCCAGCGGTGAGCCTCGCCGCCGAGCAGCCGGTCCACCTCGGACCGCATCTCCTCGCAGAGGTGACAGCCCGGCCGTGACAGCAGGCGCAGGTCGATCACCGGGTCACGCGACCGGCTGTTCGGGATTGCGAGCGACGCGATAGACGTAATCGAAGCCGGAGAAAACGGTCATCGTGGCCGCGGCGCCGAAGGCCACGAGGACGACGGGGCGCGGCCAGTTCCACAGGTTCGCGCACAGGACGAAGAGGACCGTCACGATGAGCGTTACCGTCGTGACCTTGCCCGCCCAGCTCGGCGGGAAGGTCTTCCGTCCGTGCGTCAGGATGAGCAGCAGCCCCACGAGAAGCAGCAGGAAGTCCCGGGACAGGACGATCACGGCCAGCCAGACCGGCACCTTGACCGCCGCCGGGTAGGACGGGATCGCGAGAAAGAGGTACGACGTCATCAGCAGCAGCTTGTCGGCGATCGGGTCGAGGTACGCGCCCAGCGCCGACTTCATGTCGAACCGGCGGGCCAGGAACCCGTCCACTCCGTCGGACAGACCCGCGACCACGAAGATGATCAGCGCGATGTCGAAGCGGCCGTCGGCGATCGAAACCAGGAAGAACGGGAGCGCCGCGAGACGAAGCAGTGTGATGAAGTTCGGCAGGGTCCAGGGACCCCTCAACGGCGCCTCCACTCGTTCTCGCGGGCGCCGGCCGGCACCTCCGAGGGCACCCAGACGGTCGAGCCCTTCGTGCGAATGAGCTTGCGGTCCTCGAACTGCTTGAGCATGCGGGTCACCGTCTCGCGGGTGGCGCCGATCGAGTTGGCGATCTCCTGGTGCGTGGGCCGGTTGACGACGAAGTAGCCGTCGACCGGGGGCTGACCCGACTCGTCGGCGAGCCGGAGCAGGTAGCGCGCGAGCCGTCCGCCGACGTCGAGCAGCGCCATCGACTCGATGACGTCGTTGGCTTTGCGCAGGCGCGAGGAGAGCGTCTGCAGGATCTTGCGGGTCAGCGAGAAGTCGCGGGCGAGGACGGCGAGAAAATCCGCGCGCGCGAGGGCAACGAGCTCGCACTCCGACGTGGCCGTGACGGAGGCGCTGCGGCCCTCGCCGCCGAAGAGCGCCATCTCGCCGAAGAAGTCCCCGGCCTGGAGGTGCGAGAGGACGACCTCGCGGCCGTCCGGCGAATCCACGGAAACCTTCACCTCGCCGCGGAGGATGACGAAGAAGAGGTCGCCCGGCTCGGCCTCGCGGATGATGGCCGTCCCCGCGGCATACGGCCGCACGGAGGCCAGACGCGAGAGCGTTTCGAGCTCTCCCGGCTCGAGGTCCGAGAGGAGCCCGACCTTGCGAAACACGGCGGCATCAATCACGATTCACGGCCTCCCCGGCCGGGAAGAGGGTGCGGAGCCGATCCAAACCTCGCGTGAACTCCGCACCGCTGACGACCGAGGCCCCCGATTCTGACAGCAGTTTGCATCGCACCGCCACGCGAATTGCCTCCTGCCCGCCCTTTCCGGGCCCCGGCACCCCCTGGAAGCACTCCGGCGCCTGTCCGGAGCCGGGCAGACGAGCGGCGAGCAGAAGCATCATCCTCGCGGCGGCGGCGCGCGTCAGCGGCGCGTCCGGCCGGGCGCGATGCGTGTAGGGGTCGACGTCCAGAAGTCCCAGCGAGATCGCCCGCACCATGACGCGGCTGTCCCGGCGTTCCAGGACGTCGCTCGCCACGACGCCGTCGGCGGCGACCCGCGCATCGCGGACCTCGGGGAACACCCACCAGGCCAGGAGCGCCGCTCCCGCCCGGGTGAGCCGCCGGGCCCGCGCGGCCTGGCGCTCCGCGTCCGGCCAGTTCGCGATCCGAAACGCGAGGCGGGCCTCCGCGGCCCGTTCCCCGAACCGGGGGTCCCGCGCCGCGAGGCCGTCGAAGATCGAAACGGCGGTGGCGTAGTCGCCGAGCTCGAGCGCGAGTTCCCCCGCCCGTTCCTCGACGCGCGGGTCGCCGCCGCCCTGCGCGATCGACTCGCGGTAGTACTCGAGCGCGCGCTCGCGCTCGCCGAGGGCGCACTCGACGTCGCCGGCCAGGGCGAGAATCGGGGCGGACCGGGACGTCCCGAGCGCCCGTGCCACCTGCCGCTGCGCGTCCGCTCGCCGGCCCTCCCCGGCGCTCACGAGCGCCTCCTCGACGAGCGCCTCGGCCGCTTCGGTCCGCAGTCCCTCGGCCCGCATCGCGAGGCCGGGGCGGTCCGGGGCGAGGGTCGCCGCCCGCTCGTAGAGCTCCGCGGCCCCGACGGGGTCGGCCGTGCGCGCATGCGCTTCACCGCAGGCGACGAGCAGTGGCGCCGTGGGTTCGCCCGCGCCGAGCGCGGTTGCGCAGGGCGCGATCGCCTCTTCCGACCGACGGCTGGCGACGAGCGCTTCGATATACCCGATCGCCGCGGCCCGCGCCGAGGAGCCGCCCGTCGAAACGCGGAGAAACTCCCGTTCCGCTCCCGTCGCATCTCCAGCCAGGAGCGCTTTCCATCCACGCCCCACGGCCGCCTCGAAGGGCCCCGCCAGGCCCTCGCGCGGATCGAGGGGAAACGCATCGCGAGGCATCGGGGGCGGAGCGCTCGCGCAGCGCGCGAGGACGGCGGCGACGAGCGCCGCGAGGACCGGGGAGGGAAGGCGGCCGCGGCGCATGCGCGGCCGGCCTAGGGGCGGGAGGAGGTCGCGATCATGAGCTGGCGGGCAGACTCTCCGGGCGGATGGAGGCGATCGCGTGCTTGTAGATCATCTCCTCGCGCCCCTCGACCTCGAGCACCAGCGCGAACTTGTCGAAGCGCCTCAGGCGCCCGAGCCGCTCCTCGCCCGAGGTCAGCCGCACGGTCACCGGCACGTTGTCCTTGCGCAGGTTGTAGAAGAACGAATCCTGGACGTTGATGGGCGCCTTGTTCATCGCGTCTCCTCGTCGGTCGTCTCGGAAAGAAGCGCGGAGGCGGCGGCCAGACCCTCCTCGGGCCCCACCCACCGGATTCCGCGCTCGCGCGAAAACCAGGTCAACTGACGTTTGGCAAGGCTTCGCGTTGCGGCCAGAATCTGCACCTCGACCTCTCGTTGCGAGAGGCGCCCGAGCACCCACTCGGCCACCTCCCGATACCCGATCGCCTGAAAGGAATTCGAATCCCGGGAAAGCCCGCTCTCGAGAAGCCGCCGAACTTCAGCGTCCCACCCCGACTCGAGCATCCGGCGGACTCGATCTTCAATCCTAGCATGGAGTTGCGCTCGCGGCAGGAGAAGGCCGAGCTTTCGCACGCGGAACCGCTTCGCCCAGTCGTCGCCGGAGACCGGCCGCGCGGAGGCGGCCGCGCCGGTCGAGAGCAGGATCTCGAGGGCGCGCAGCGTGTACTTGAGGTTGCCGACGGGGATGCGCGCGGCGGACACCGGATCGTTCGTCCGCAGGAACCGGTGCGCCTCGGCGGCACCGCGCCGCCCTGCCCACGCGGCGAGCGCGGGCCGGAGCCTCGCGTCGCGCGCGGGCTCGGGCGGCAGGCCGCCGAGCAGCGCCGCGACGTAGAAGCCGCTTCCGCCGCAGACGATGGGGAGCCGCCCGCGCCGGGAGATGTCCTCGAGGATCGGGCGAGCCTGCCCGGCGTAGCGCCCGGCCGAGAACGGCTCCCCGGGGTCGGCGACGTCGACCATGTGGTATCGCACCGCGGCGCGCTCCGCCGGCGTGGGCTTGGCCGTTCCGACGTCGAGGCCCCGGTAGACCGCGAAGGCGTCGGCGGAGACGATCTCGCCGCCCTCTCGCAACGCCAGCGCGTGCGCGAGGTCCGTCTTCCCGGACCCGGTCGGGCCGACGATCGCGAGCAGCGGGGGGCGCGCTTCGGCGGTCACGGTCGCGCCAGCCCGCGCCAGTCGAGGCGCGTGTGCCCCGGCAGGAGGTCGACCCGGCAATCGGAGCGCCGGTCCGTGCGCAGGACGGCGACGCAGGACCGCGCAAGGGCGGCGAGCGTGCCCGCGGTCGGATGGCCGAAGCGGTTCCGCCGGCCGCAGGACAGGAGGGCCGCGCGAGGCCGCACCGCGTCGAGAAACGACGAGGTCGTCGAGGTCCGGCTGCCGTGATGCGCGACCTTGAGCACGTCCGCCCGCGAGACCGCACCGGCGCGGACGAGAGCGTCCTCCGTCGGCGCGCCGATGTCGCCGGTCAGGAGCGCGCTCCGGCCGTCGCGCTCGAAGAGGATCACGGCCGACTGGTTGTTGACGGCGTCGGCCTTGCGCGCCGGGCCGCCCGAATGCAGGACCGTCATCCGCGCGTCCCCGATCTCGATCGTCTCCGGCGCGACGAGGACCCGGACCCCCGCGCCGCGGCCCGCGGCCAGACCGGACAGGCGCGCCATGAAACCCGCCTCGTCCTCCCCCGCCGACAGCCAGAGCTCCCCGACCGGCAACTCCTCGAGCACGGCGAAGAGGCCGAGCGCGTGGTCGGGGTGCGGATGCGAGAGCACGACCGCGTCGAGCCGCGTGACGCCGCGATCGAGGAGCTTGGGCACCAGGCGCGTGCGCCCGAACTCCGTGGCCTCGAGATCGAACGGCCCGCCTCCATCGACGAGAATCGCCCTCCTGTTCCAGCGCAGGAGTATCGCGTCTCCCTGCCCCACGTCGAGGGCCTCGATCGAAAAGCCGCGCCGCGGCCCGGAGGGGCCGGGCGCGAGGGCGAGCCCCAGGAAGAGGAGCGCGGCTGCGGCCGCACAGGCGCCGCGCAGCCGGACGGGGCCGAGAGCCGCGGCCGCCAGGAGCACGCCGACGACGAGAACGAGCCCGAACGCCGGTGTGGGCCGCAGGTAGGCGACGCCGGCCGCGCGGTCCGCGAGCCACTCGAGCAGGCGTGATCCCAGCGCGAAGAGCGCCGCGAGCGCCCCGGACGGGATCCCGCACGCGTACCCGACGAGCAGCGCCCCGCCCACCGCGATCAGCGCGGCCGAGAGCGGGACCGCGAGCGGCGCCGTGAGCCAGGCTCCGGCCGCGACGAGGTTGAACCGCCAGAAGAGAACCGGCGCCGTCGCGCACTCCGCGGCCAGGGTCGCCGCGAGGCCGGACCACAGCCAGGCCGGCCGGGCCGGCAACCGCGACCGGATCGGCTCGGTGAAGAGCGCGATCCCCGCTACGGCCGCGAACGTGAGCACCGTCCCGACGGAGAAGAGCGACGCCGGCGCCGCCAGGACGAGGACGAGCGCCGAAAGCCCGATCGCCTGCGCCGAGCCGATCGGCCGCTCGAGCAGCCGGGTCGCGAGGAACACCCCCACGACGAGGCCCGCTCGCACCGCCGGCGGGTTCGCTCCGCCGACGAGAACGGCCAGGAAGACGGAGGCCAGCAGGAGGAGGTCGCGCGTTTTGCCCTCCACGCCCACGAGCGAGAGCACGAAGAGCACCAGCCCCGCCTCGAGCACGACGTGGAGCCCGGAGACCACGAGCAGGTGATAGAGGCCTCCCCGGCGGTAACGGGCGACCATGCCCCGATCGAGCTCCGAGGTCCGCCCGAGCAGGAGCGCCGCGAGCGGGCCGCGCACGTCCCGCTCGAAGGCCGCGTCGCCCCGCTGGCGCTCGAGCGCCGCGAAGAGCGCCCGATTGGGCCAGGTCAGCACGGACACCACGGTCCCTCCCTGCCGCTCGACCATCCGCGCGCTCTTGACCGAGAGTCGAAACCGAGGCCATGGCAAAGCGAGCTCGCGGTCGGAGGCCGCAAGGTCCTCCGCCTCGAGCCGTCCCGTCATGCGCACCCTGTCCCCGCGCTCCGCGACCCCCTCGACGGGCGTTTCGCCCGAGACGAAGACCGTCACCTCGGCCGGAAACTCCCGCCACGCGGAACCCGCCCGGAGGCGCGTGGCGGCGAGCGTCGTCCGCCCGCGGGGCGGGGTGCCGCTCCAGAAGTCCGCCAGGCGGCCCTCCACGACGTCGGCTTCGAGCCTGGAAGCCGGCAGCACGGAGAACGTGTGGCCCGCCGAAAGCGCGGGCTGCGCGATCCGGACCGCACCCGAGACGAACCCGGCCGACACCCAGAATGCGGCAAAGGCCAGTCGAAAGGCGAAGCGCCGCTCGCCGCGCGCGAGCACGACGAGTCCGGCCGCCGAGACGCCGGCGAGGCACGCCGCCGCCGTGCCACCCCCCGTCGAAAACGCCCCGAGAAAGACTCCGCCAGCCAGCCCGACCGCCGCCTTCGCCGCCGGCGCCCGGCCGCCGGCGAGGACGGGGCGGATCACGCGACGCGCTCGAGCGAGACCAGGGCCTCGACGCGATGCGTCAGCGTGAAGAGGTCGAAGAGCCGGGCCTGCCGGATCGCGAAGCCCTCGCCGCGGAGGATCGTCAGGTCGCGGCCGAGCGTGGCCGGGTCGCAGGACACGTAGACGAAGGCGTGCTCCGCCCGCCGGGCGAGCTCGCGCGAGAGCTCCGCGCCCAGCCCCGCCCGCGGCGGGTCCACGACCACGCACGAGAACCGCCGGTCGTCGCGCTCGAGGAAAGCGGCGACGTCGGAGGCGACGATCTCGCACCTCTCGCGGTCGGCCCAGCCTTCCAGCGTGCGCTGGGCGTCCGCCGCCGCGCCGGCATCCGACTCGACGGAGGTCACCCGGTGCCCCGCGTCGAGGAGGGCGCCGGCGAAGAGTCCCGCTCCGCCGAAGGCGTCGAGCGCGTCGCCCGCGGGAGCGCGCCGCGCCGACTCGCGGACGGCCGCGGAAAGCGGGCCGACCAGGTGGCGATTGCCCTGGAAAAACGTGTCCACGGAGACCCGAAAGCTCCGGCCTTCGACCTCGAGGGCCAGGCGTTCCTCGCCCCGGCGCACGAGCAAAGCGCCGTCGGGCGCCCGGACCACGACGCCGGCGAATTCCGAGGGCAGCGCCGCGGAGAGCTCGGCCGCAGCACGCGGAGCCCCCGAGACCGTGGCCCGGAGGAGGCGATGGGCGCCCGCGATGTCCTCGAGCAGCGCGATCTCGGTGACCTCGGCGCGACTGCGCCGAATGGCCTCCTCGATCCCCGGCAGGAGCGCCCGCGTGGCCTCAGCGATGGCCTCGCACTCTCCCGCCGGCATCAGCCGGTGCGTGCCGGGGGCGAAGTAGCCCAGGGCGCCCCGTTCCGCGTGCAGGCGCGTGCGCAGCCGGTGGGCGGACCCCGCCGCCTCGACCGGAAGCTCGCCGAAGAGCTCCGGTGACAGGCGCGAGAGGCGCTGCATGGTCTCGAGAAAGAGCTCCCGCTTCGCCCGGAGGGCGGCCGCCGGCTCGAAGTGCGCCCAGTCGCAGCCGGCGCAGCCCGCGTGCGGCCCGCCGACCCGATCCGGGGAAGGCTCCCGCACGGCGGAGAGGCTGCCCCGCCAGAACTTCTTCTTCACCTGATAAATAATTGTCGCGACGAGCTCTCCGGGAAGGGCCCGATCGACGAAACCGACGCCGTCCTCGGTCCGGGCGATGCCCTCCCCGGTCGGAGCCAGCTTCTCGATCCGGACGACCCGGGGCTCCCGCAGGCGCGGCGGGGCGCTCACAGGAGCGAGAGCCTCGGCAGCTCCAGCCTCTCCCGCACGACCCGCCGCGTCAGCGCGCGGGAGGTCTTTTCGAGCGTCGCCGGATCCATGCGGTCGCCGGCGCCGGCGAGCAGCCGCGCGACCTCGGCCTCGACCTCCCCTCTCTCGGCCTCCGGCAGCGCCTCGGCGATCTCGCGCGCAAGACGCCGGTCGAGCCGGGCGAGCCCGTTCTCGATCTCCTCCGGGGACTTCCCCGAGCCCTTGAGGCGCTCGAGCGAGCGCCGGGCCGAGGCGAGCGGGACGGTGAGGTCCGTCCGTCCCGCGGCGAGGGCCTCGAGCCGCGCGCCGAGCGAGCGAAGGGTCGACGCCGCGTCGACGACGCCCGCCCCCGACTGCGCCGCGCCGCCCTTTCCGCGGGCCGTTTCGGCGCGGCGCTCCCACGCCTCGAGGACCGCGTCGCGGCAGTACGAAAGCGAGTTGACGCGGCCGACGGCCGAGCGCTCCTCGCGCCGGGAGAAGGCCTCGTCGACGCCCAGCTCGACGGCCTCGAGCGGCACCCCGAGAGCCCGCCACTCCTTCAGCAGCGCGAAGTCGCGCGGCGAAAGCAGGAACGGCGTGCCGCGGCGCCGCACGAAGGCCGCCTCGGCGGCGGCGTAGTAGGCCCTATCCTCCGCGGTTTCGCTCATCGATGAGCCGCAGTCCCTGGAGCGTCAGCAGCGGGTCGACCTCGTCGATCCGTTCCGACCCGCTCCCGAAGAGCCCCGCGAGGCCGCCCGTCGCGATGACTTTGGGCTTGCCCCCGACCTCCGCGGCGATCCGGTCGATCATTCCGTCGACGAGCGAGAGGTAGCCGAAGTAGAGGCCGGACTGGATCGAGGCCGCGGTCGTCTTGCCGACCACCTTCTCGGGCCGCTTGATCTCGACCCGCCAGAGACGCGCGGCCTTCTCGAAGAGCGCCTCCGCCGAGATGGAGATGCCCGGAACGATGACGCCGCCGGCGTATTCGCCCCGCTCGGTCACGACGTCGAAGGTCGTCGCCGTGCCGAAGTCGACGACGATGCACGGTCCGCCCACCCGCTCGAACGCGGCGACCGCGTTGACGATCCGGTCCGCTCCGACTTCCTGGGGCATGTCGTAGAGGATCGGCATGCCGGTCTTCACGCCCGGCTCCACGAAGAGCGGCTCGCGGTCCAGGATCTGCCGAAGGGCCTGGCGGAGCGAGAACTTCAGCGACGGGACGACGCTCGCGACGATGACCCGCATCGGCGCGAGCTCCTCCGGTTTGGGGCCCGCGGCGAAGAGACCGCGGATCGACAGCGCGATCTCGTCGGCCGTGGCATCTCGCCGCGTCGTCAGCCGCCAGTTCCGGGCGAGCTCCACGCCGCGCCAGAGCCCGAGGACGGTGTTCGTGTTGCCGACGTCGACCGCGAGAAGCGGGACCGGCGCGACGCCCGCCGCTACCACCGGGCCACCTCGCCGGCGGCCACGATCGTCTCGCCCGCGGCGGTCTTCAGCCTCAGGAATCCGGCCGCGTCGAGCCCGAGGTACTGCCCGGAGAACTCCTCGCCGTTGCGGCGAATCGTCAGGACGTCGCCCGGCCGGTGCAGGGACGCCAGCTCCCAGGCCCGGATCTCCTCGGTCCACTTCGGCGACGCGAGCTCGCGGTCCAGCCGATCGAGCAGGGCCTGCAGCAGCGGCGCGAGCGACACGCTCCGGCCCGTCTCGGCCTCCACGGTCGTCGCGCCGGCGACGCCGAGGGCCTCCGCCGCCCCGAGCACGTTGATGCCGATCCCGACCGCGACGTAGGTGTTCTCGCCCTGCGTGCGCGACTCGGCGATGACGCCCGCGAGCTTGCGGCGCTCGACGTAGAGGTCGTTGGGCCACTTCAGCGAGACCGTCACGCCGGTTTCGTCGCGCAGCACCTCGCGCGTCCAGCGCGCGACGGCGATCGGCAGGATCGAGAGGGGCTCGGCCGCCTCGGCCTTCCGGACGACCGTCAGGTACAGCCCCCGTCCCGCGGGCGCGGCCCACACCCGCCCGTTGCGGCCGTAGGCTCCCGTCTGGGCATCGGCGACCAGGACGGTGGAGCGGAGGGTCTGGTCCTCGGTGAAGTACACCTCGATGAGGTCCCGGGCGAGGGCATTCGACGACGGGATCGCGTGGAAGCAGACGCAGTTCTCGAACACCCGCCACCGGTTGGGGTCGAGCAGGCCGCCGCCGAAGGCAATCACGACCGCACGAGCGCCGCCCGCTTCTCCTCGAGCTCGAAGAGCCGGGCGCGCACCTTCTCGACGACCGGAGCCGGGGCCTTCCCGAGAAACTCCGCGTTCTCGAGCTTCGCCTTGAGCGCCGCGATCTCCTCGTCGGTCGCGGCGACCGACTTCTCCACCCGTTTTCCGGCGTCGGCGGCCGCGCCCCGGGGAAGCGTCAGTCCCAGGGCGAGCCCGGCCACGACGTCCGCGAAGGCGCCCGCGCCCGCCCGCTCGAACCGCAGCCCGTCGAGCCTCGCCAGGTGAGACAGCAGGCCCGACAGCGCCTCGATGACCGGCACGAGCTCGCGGCCCGGCGAGGCCGGGTCGATCGTCAACGCCACCGGCTCGGTCGGCGACGCGCCGCGCTCGGTGCGGAACGTGCGGACCCGCGTGACCACCGCCCGCAGGGCCTCCACCGCGGACTCGGCCGCGGCGTCGCGCCAGGGGCCGTCTCCGAGCGGGTAGGCGGAAACGATCAGCGTCCCCGCCCGGCCCGTGAGCTTCTCCCAGATCTCTTCGGTCAGGAACGGCATGAAAGGGTGCAGCAGCGCGACCGACCCCTCGAGACAGCGGCGCAGCACGCCGCGCGCCGTTTCGGACGCGGCGGGGTCGCCGCCCGCGAGCACCGGCTTGACCATCTCGAGGTAGCCGTCGCAGAGCTCGTGCCACAGGAACGCGTAGATCGCTCCCGCGGCCTCGTCGAACCGGAAGGACTGCAGATGCCGGTTCACGTCGGCGGCCGTCGTCTCGAAGCGCGACAGGATCCAGCGGTCGGGCATCGACAGCGCGCGCGCGGCCAGGTCTTGCGCCGCCGGACCGCCCTCGAGCTGCGCCAGCGTGAACCGCGCCGCGTTCCAGAGCTTGGTGGCGAAGTTGCGCGACCCGGCCATCCGTCCGCGCTCGACCGAGACCGTCGGCCCCGAAGAGGCCGCGGAGGCGAGCGTGAACCGAACCGCGTCGGCGCCGAACTCGGCGATCGCCTCGAGCGGGTCGATCACGTTGCCCCGGGTCTTGGACATCTTCTCGCCGCCCACGCGGACGAGACCGTGCAGATGGACCGTGTGAAACGGCGCCTGTCCGGTGAAGCGCAGGCCCGCCATGATCATCCGGGCCACCCAGAAGAAGAGGATGTCGTAGCCGGTGACGAGCACGTCGGTCGGATAGAAGTCCTCGAGGTCCTGCGTCTTCTCCGGCCAGCCGAACACGGAGAACGGCCAGAGCTGCGACGAGAACCACGTGTCGAGCACGTCGGGATCCTGCTCGAGCCGGCCCGACCCGCAGGTCGCGCAGGCCGAGGGGTCTTCGTCCGAGACGGTGACGTGGCCGTTATCGCAGGTGAAGGCCGGGATTCGGTGGCCCCACCAGAGTTGCCGCGAGATGCACCAGTCGTGGATCTCCCGCATCCAGGCGAAGTAGGTCTTCGCCCAGGACTCGGGCGCGAAGCGGATGGTCCCGTCCTCGACGGCCGCGATCGCCGGGTCCGCCAGCGGCTGGATCTTCACGAACCACTGGGTCGAGAGGTACGGCTCGATGATCGTGTCGCAACGCTGGCAATGGCCGAGGTTGTAGCGGTGCGGCTCGGTCTTGACCAGCCGCCCTTCCTCCTCGAGGCGCGCGACGACGCGCTTGCGCGCCTCGAAGCGGTCGAGGCCCGCGAACTCCCCCGCCTCCGCCGTCATCTTCCCGTTGCCGCCGATGACGACGACCGAGGGCAGGGCGTGCCGCTTGCCCGACTCGAAGTCGTTGGCGTCGTGGGCGGGCGTGACCTTCACGATGCCCGTCCCGAAGCTCCGGTCCACGAGGATCGGGTCCTCGACGATCGGGATCTCGCGGTTCATGATGGGCAGGACCGCCCGGCGCCCCCGCAGGGCCGCCGTGCGTTCGTCCTCGGGATGGATCGCCAGCGCCGTGTCGCCGAGCATCGTCTCCGGCCGCGTCGTCGCGACGATCGCCCCGTCCGCCACCCCCGGCACGTCGTAGCGCACGTGGTAAAGCGTCCCGGCCGTCTCCCGGTGGACGACCTCCAGATCGGAGACCGCGGTCTCGCAGCGCGGGCACCAGTTGACGACGTAGCGGCCGCGGTAGATCAGCCCGTCGCGGTACAGGCGCACGAACGCGTGGCGCACGGCGCGGGAGAGGTCCGGGTCCATCGTGAAGCGCAGGCGGCTCCAGTCGAGCGAGCATCCCAGCCGCCGAAGCTGGGCGAGGATCATGTCGCCGGAGTCCCGGCGCCAGGCCCAGACCCGCTCGATGAAGGCCTCGCGGCCCAGGTCCCGCCGCCGGACGCCCTCCTTCGCCAGCTCCCGCTCTACCACCATCTGGGTCGCGATCCCGGCATGGTCGGTGCCCGGCAGCCACAGGACGCGGTGGCCGAGCATCCGCTTCCAGCGGGCCAGGATGTCCTCGACCGTACGCCCGTAGGCGTGCCCGATGTGGAGGCGGCCCGTGACGTTGGGCGGCGGGATGACCATGACGTAGCGCGGAGCACCGGCCGGCCCCCGGGGCTGGAAGCGTCCGTCCGCCTCCCAGCGGGAGTACCAGCGCTCCTCGAAGTGCGCCGGGTCGAAGGTCTTCTCGAGACTGTCCACGACTTGCTTTTCGGGCATCAAAAAAAGGGCTCTCGGAGCCCTTTCATATATCAGAACCCCGCAGGGGCCCTAGTCGACGCCCGACTCCAACTCCTTGATGCGCTGCTTGATGACGAGCTCCGCGACGTCCGGGATCACTTCCCACGCGATCTCGCGAACGATCTTCTCCGAGAGGCGCTCGACGACCCGCGTCGCGAGGCGGTCGATCTCGTCTTCGGTCAGCACTCCCTCGGTGCGCGAAACCGAGGAGAGCATCTCCTTCAGCTGCCCGATCGAGGTGTTCGAGGCCAGCTCCTCGATCTCACGCGGGACCGGCGCCTCCTCCTCCGCCGCAGGCGCGGCGCTGAGGGGCCCGGTCAGCGGCGCCGGGGCGCCGGAAGCGAGAATGGGAATCTCCGCGGTGTGCTCCTCGGCGGCCCGCGACGTCTCGTCGGTGATCCGGTCCGCGCCGGAGACTGGAGAATCTTCGCGGCGCAGCGCCGTGAAATCGGCCGACAGCCGGATCGCCTGCGTCGGACCTTCGTCGGCGCGCAACGGTTCGGGCTCGGGCTGCTTACGCCGGTTCGCCGAGTCGTCGCCCGCGAAGGGGATCGGAGCGAGCTCGGGCTCCGGCTGGCGCGGGACCCAGAACGGCGCCGGGGCCGGAGGCGGAGGCGGGACGGCGGCTGTCGAGGCCATGTCCGGCTCGGGCGATTCCTGGAGCCATCCGCCCTCGCTCCCCGTCTCGGGCTCAGGCGCTTTCTTCTCCTCGGCGGCCGCGCCCTCCCCGTTGCCGGGCGTCATGGCGACGGCGGCCGCTGCCTCCTCGACGTACGAGAACTCGGGGTGGGCCTTCTCGAAAGCGGCGATGGCGGACTCGACGTCCGCCTGCCCGTACTCTTCCTCGAAGAGATCCGGCCCGCCGGCCACCTGGGCCGCGCGCGGGATGGAACCCGTGAAGTCTTCCGACGAGAATCCCGGCTCGGCCGCGGGCCGTTCGGAGACCTGCGCCGGCGGTGAAGGCGGCGGCGGGGGTGCCGCGGCCGGGGTCGACATGATCGGGATCGCCATCGTCGATACCGAGGGGACGTCCCGGGGGTCCCGCGCGAGCAGAGCCTCGACCTGCCGCAGCAGCTGCTGGGAGTCGAACGGCTTGGAGACGATCGCATCGCAGCCGAGCCTCTCGGCCCGGTCCCGGTCGAACGGCTCGAACGTGCCGGAGAGCAGGATGACCGGAATTCGCGCGGTCGCGGGGTTGGCCTTGATGGCCTCGCAGACCTCGTAGCCGTTCTTCTCCGGCATCACGACGTCGGCCAGGATCAGGTCCGGCGCCTGCTCCAGGGCCCGGTCGAGGGCGCGCTGCCCATTGGGAACGCAAAAGAGCTCGTACTCGCTGTCGGAAAAGGTCAGCTCGACGACCTTCTGGATCGTGAGGCTGTCGTCGGCGAGTAGAATGCGTTTTGGCACGCGCTTAACCTTCAGTAAACAAGAAGGTTACACAGATCGGCCCGATCTGTCAACGGCTTTCTCCCGAGACGGCGGCGAGGTACCGGCCGGGAGGCCGCCGTCCGAGTCTTTCCGAGACGAAGCGCGAAGCCTCGACGACCCTGGCGAGCGTGACGCCCGTCTCGATCCCGAGGCCTTCCAGAAGGTAGAGGAGATCTTCCGTGGCGAGATTGCCCGAAGCCCCCGGCGCATAGGGACAGCCGCCCAGGCCGCCGGCCGAGGCGTCGTAGGTCGTGACGCCGCACTGGAGGCCCGCGTACACGTTCGCCAGCGCCGTCCCGCGCGTGTCGTGGAAGTGGAGCGCGAGCACCGCTCGCGTCACGCCGGATTCGTAGAGCGTCTCGATGACGTCGTAGACGTCCGCCGGCGTGGCGACGCCGATCGTGTCGCCGACGGAGATCTCGTCGACGTCGAGGTCGAGCAGTTTGTGGATCACCTCGCGCACGGCCTCCGGCGCGACGTCGCCCTCGTAGGGACAGCCGAAGGCCGTCGACACGTAGGCGCGCACGCGGATCTTCTCCTCCTTCGCGCGCGCGACGACCGGACGGAACCGCTCGATCGATTCGTCGACGCCGGCATTGATGTTCTTGCGGTTGAACGTCTCCGAGGCCGCGGTGAAAACGGCAATCTCGCGCACCCCGACCGAGAGGGCCCGGTCGAGCCCGCGAAGGTTCGGAACGAGCGCCGGATACCGGACGCCGCTCGCCGGGTGGATGAGCCGGTAGAGCTCCTCGGTGTCGGCGAGCTGCGGGATCGCCTTCGGCGAGACGAAGGAGCCGGCCTCGATCGCCGCCAGCCCCGCATCGGCCAGCCGGTCCACGAACTCCGCGCGCACGGCAACGGGAAGCGTCGCGGGCTCGTTCTGAAGGCCGTCGCGCGGCCCGACCTCGTACACCGTGACGTGCTCCGGCAGGTGCGGCCGGCGAATCGCGTGGCCCTCCCAGTCCTCCATGGGCCGATTATCCGCCTGTCGGACCGGGGCTATGCCAACTCGACCAGTTCGACGCCCGAATCGACGAGGTCACCCTCGGCCACGCACACCCGAAGGACGGTCCCGTCCTTCGGAGCGCGGATCGAGTGCTCCATCTTCATGGCTTCGAGGACGAGCAGGGCCTGGCCCCGCTCGACGGAAGCGCCCTCGGAAACGAGCACGCGGCGGACGCGGCCCGGCATGGGCGATGTGAGGCCGCCGTGATGGTCGAGGCCGGCGGCGGCCCGCCGGCTCCCACCGGCCTCGAACTCGAAGGTCTGCCCGTCGCACCAGACGAAAGTGCGGTCGCCCGTCCGCGCCGTCGCGACGCGATGGCGCCGCCCGTCCACGACGAGCGGCCGGACCGGGCCCGGCGCCGCCGGCCCTTCGAAGGCGACGGTCCGGCCGTCGAGCGTCGCCGAGCCCTCGCCGACCCGGACCTCCCTCGCGGTGCCGCGGTGAGACAGGCGCACCGGCCTCACGAGCCCGCTCTCCAGGAACCACCGGCGGTCCACGGGTCCGCCGCGCCCGCCGGGCCCGACGCGCCCGAGGGAGCCGCCCCGGTACCCGCGGCCGGCGCCAGCGCCGCGGCGATCCAGGCCGCGTCGGGAGGATCGGCGTCCTCGAGCCGGGGAATCCGGTCGAGGATGTCGGTCGCGTACCGGCCCGACCGGAAGGGCTCCGACGCGCACACGGCGTCGAGGAGCGGGATGTTCGTCTCGACCCCGAGGACGATCCACTCCGCCAGCGCCCGGCGCGCCCGCGCGATGGCGGCCTCGCGGGTGCCCGCCGAGACGACCAGCTTGGCGAGCAGCGGGTCGTACTCGACGCCCACGACGCTCCCCTCCCCGATGCCCGCGTCGACCCGGACGCCCGGACCGGACGGCTCCCGGTAAAGCAGGATGCGGCCCGAGCGCGGCAGAAAGTCGCGCGGGTCTTCCGCGTAGAGCCGCAGCTCGATCGCGTGGCCGCGCGGCGAGAGCGAGCCGTCGAGCCACGACTCCGGCAGGGGACGGCCCGACGCGACCTCCAGCTGGGCCCTCACCAGGTCGACGCCCAGCGTCTCCTCGGTGATCGGGTGCTCGACCTGGAGACGCGTGTTCATCTCGAGGAAGTAGAAACCGCCGGAAGCGTCGACGAGAAACTCGACGGTGCCGGCGCCCACGTAGCCGACGGCCCCTGCGGCGGCGACGGCGGCGTCGCCCATCGCGCGTCGAAGCTTCGGATCGAGCGCCGCGCTCGGAGTTTCCTCGACGATCTTCTGGTGGCGGCGCTGAACGCTGCACTCGCGCTCGAAGAGATGCGCGACCCGCCCCGCGCGATCGCCGAAGACCTGGAACTCGACGTGCCTGCACCCCTCCAGCAGCCGCTCGAGGTAGATGGCACCGTCGCCGAAGGCGGCCTCGGCGACCCGCCGGCCCTCGGCCAGTGCGGCCTCGAGGTCCTCGGGCCGCTCCACGCGGGCCATCCCCTTCCCGCCTCCGCCCGCCGAGGCCTTGACGAGCAGCGGAAACCCCAGGCGTTTCGCCTCGGCCGCCAGATCGGCGCCTGAGCCCGCTACGGCGCGCGATCCCGGCACGACGGGGACGCCCGCCTTCTCCATCGCTTCGCGCGACCGGAGCTTTCCGCCCATCCCCTCGATCGCCGCTGCCGGAGCGCCGACCCAGGTCAGCCCCGCCGCCTCGACGGCCCGGGCGAACGCGGCGTTCTCGGACAGGAAGCCGTATCCGGGATGAACGGCGTCGGCACCGCTCTCGCGCGCGGCTGCGAGCACGCGCGGGATCGACAGGTAAGTCGCAGCCGGAGCGCCCGCCCCGAGCGAGACGGTGCGGTCCATCTGCCGCACGTGGAAGGCCTCGGCCTCCGACTCGGCATGCACGCCGATCGCCTCGATCCCCATCTCCCGGGCCGTGCGCGCGACCCGCACGGCGATCTCGCCGCGGTTGGCGATGAGCAGGCGCGAGATCATTCCGACTTCGCGCGACCTCGGCTGCCCGACTCCCAGTCGCCCCAGATGGAATAGACCTTCATCTGGGCGTCGAGCTTGCGCGTCTTCAGGAGCTCCTCGACCTGGACCCGGGTCTGCCGCGGCCCGATCCGGGACGGCGCGTTGGCGAGGCCGAACGTGGCTACCGCCGCCACGGCGGCGTTGCGGCGCGCGCTCTCGAGATCGACCTTGTCGAAGGTGTCGGACTCGGCGTGATAGTCGGCGAGGTAGCGGCTCGTCTCCTGGTTGGCGACGAAGTTGGGGACGCCCTCGAGCAGGAAATCGAAGTTGTCGGTCCCGAGGATGGCCGTGTCGTCGGTCGAGTCGGATCCCCAGGCCGCGACCGGAGCGAGGATCGCCTTCATCGGCGCGGCGAGCTCCGGGCGGCCGTCGGTGAAGTAGCCGACCACCTTCCCGTCGCCGATGTCGTGGATGAGCACGCCGACGTGGCGGTCGAGCTCGGCGCGGTGCGTGCGCACGTAGCCGAGGGAGCCGAGGAGCCCCGTCTCCTCGCTCCCGAAGAGGACGAAGCGGATCGTGCGCTTCGGCCTCGGTCCGGCCGCGATCGCGCGCGCCACTTCCGTCACCAGCACGCAGTTGACCCCGTTGTCGAGCGCTCCCGTGCCGAGGTCCCAGGAGTCGAGGTGCGCGCCGAGGAGGACGATCTCGCCGGGTTTCTCGGACCCGCGGATCTCGGCGACGACGTTGGCGGCCTGCCAGGGGCCGCCGATCGTGTTGCGCAGGTCGAGCGTGACCCGTACCGCGCGGCCCGCCTGGAGCAGCCGGCCCAGCCGGAGCCCGTCCTCGCGGGCGACCTGGGCCATCGGGATGGGCGCGAGCGGGCCCCAGGTGATGGTGTGCCGGTAGAGAAGTTCGCGCGGGCGGGTCGAGACGAAGAGGATCGCGGCGGCGCCCCGCGCGACCGCGGATTTCATCATCTCCGGCGCCGCGAGGTACTCGGCGAAGAGATCCTCGAAGGACGTCATGGGAGTGGAGGAAACGAGCACGATGGCGCCCCGAACCGCGTCCCCGAGCCGGTCGAAATCCGTCTTCGTCCCGGCCCCGGCGTCGAGGAGCGCCGCGGTGACGGCCCCGGGCGTCGAGGGCGCGAGGCCGAAGGACACCACGCGGAGCGGGAACGCCGCGGGCGCGACCACGGAGGCCGAGGCCGACACGGCCTCCCACTTCACGGGAGCCGGGTACGTCTCGAGCTTGACCGTGTCCACACCCGCCGCCTTGAACGCCGCGATGCCCCACTGCAGCGCCTTCTCGTAGCCGGGGCTGCCGGTGACGCGGCCGCCGATCTCGTCGGTGAGCCGGCGCAGGTCCGGCTCCATCCGCGAGGACGGCCCGGTCAGCCGCTCCATCGCGGCGGCGACCGGATCCTGGGCGCGGAGCGCTCCGGCCCAGGCGAGGCCGAGCGCGAGGGCCGCGAGTCCGAGCGGCCGCCTCACGACGGCTCCGCGGTACCGGCGGGGGCCGCGGGCGGCGGTGCCGCCGCGGGCGCCGGCGCGGGGGCCGGGGCCGGCGGCGCAAGCGGCGGACGTTTCGCGGCCTCGTCCTCGAAGGTGTGCGCGCAGAAGTAGCACTTCACCTTCGCCCCCGGCAGCTCGTCGGGCCGCCACGCGAAGAAGACCTTGCCGCAGTTCGGGCAGACCATCCGCTGCTGTTTCCCCTTCATTCCTTCGCCCCCCGCGACCACGACGGCTTGCGCTTCTCGAGAAACGCCGTCAGCCCTTCCTTCGCCTCGGCCGAAGCCCGACGCTCCGCGATCGTTCGGATCGTCAGGGGCATCGCCTCTTCCGGCGTCTTCCACGCCACCTCTTCGATGAGCCCCTTCGCGACGCGTACGGCCTCGGGCGCGGACGTCAGGATCGACGCGACCTTCCGCTCTCCCGCGGCCGCGAGCTCGTCCGCGGCCACGACCTGGTGCACGAGCCCGATCCGCTGGGCCTCCCGCGCGTCGAACCGGTCTCCCGTCAGGAAGACGTCGCGCGCCGCCCGCGGCCCGATGGCGCGCAGGACGTACGGCGAGATGACCGCGGGAAGGATTCCGAGCTTGACCTCCGCGAGCGAGAAGACCGTTCCCTCCGCCGCGATCGCGATGTCGGCCGCGGCGACGAGCCCGACGCCGCCTCCGATCGCCGCGCCGTGCGCGAGCGCGACGACGGGTTTCGGACACGCGTCGATGCCTCGGAGCATGCGCGCCATCCGCCCGGCGTCCGCCTCGTTCTCGGCCTTCGAGTATCCGCCGGCCTTCCGCATCCAGGCGACGTCCGCCCCCGCGCAGAAGGTCGGCCCGTCTCCGGCGAGAACGACGACCCGCGCCTCCGCGTCCTCCCCGGCCTCCCGGAAGGCGCGCGTCAGCTCCTCGATCAGGACGTCGTCGAAGGCGTTGCGCACCTCGGGCCGCGCGAGCGTGACGCGCAGGACGTCGCCGTCGCGTTCGAGCCGGAGGTGGCGGTAAGGCCCCGCGCTCACGAGGCGTCCGTCAGGTGTCCGGACAGGTCGAGCGGCACGACCACGTCGCCGCCCTTCAGCCGCAGGACGAGCTTGCCCGTCAGCCGGACCGCGACGTCGCCCCCGGACAGGAGCGCCTGGCCGGCGGCCGCGATCAGCGAGCCATGGTCGATCTCGATCGGGAGGTTGAGGACGTTCCTCTGTCCCGCGTGGAGGATCATCCCCCGCGTCGCCCCGTCGCCGACCGGCTCCCCGTCCGCGAACAGGACGTACCGCGCCTCGGCGATCCGCAGATCGAAGCCGAGCGGGTTCAGGATGGCGAGCTCCCCGACGGCCTCGCTCGAGAGGAGGCTCATCTCGGTCAGCCGGACGTCCTGCAGGGACAGGAACCGCTCGGCGTCTCCACCCCCGACCTCGACGTCGTGGAAGGACTGCGTGCCCGACCACTCCCGCGGCGCCGCGCCGGCGGCGTCCCCGGTCGAACCGCGCAGGCGATAGGTGAACGTGTCCGTGCGAAAGCCCTCGGTCCACGCCGCCGGCACGTCCACGTACCGCACGACGACCGGAAGCCGCCACCGCCCGCCGGCGTGCGACACGGCGCCGGAGATCGGGAGCTCGGCGGCCGAACCGTTGAGGGAGAGCGACCCCTTGAAGGGGCCGGGCGCCATCTCCGCGGCGGGGCCCGAGATCGTCGCGCGGACGTCCTTCTCCCCCGCGACCTGCACGGCGAACGTCAGGGGCCCGCCCGCGGGCGCCGCCGCGAGGCCGAGGAGCGCGATTCCGAGAACACCGAGGAGTTTCATGTCACATCCGGAACACGCCGAACTCCGTCTCCGGAACCGGCGCGTTGTAGGCGGCCGAGAGGGCGAGGGCGAGCGCGGTCCGGGTCTCCGCCGGGTCGAGCACTCCGTCGTCCCAGAGACGGGCCGTCGAATAATAGGGGTTGCCTTCGACTTCGTACTTTTCGCGGGTCGGCCGCTCGAACACCTCGACCTCCGCCTCGGTCATGCGGGGCTTGCCCGCCCGCGCGAGCTGGTCCTGCTTGACCGTCGAGAGGACCGAGGCGGCCTGCGGTCCGCCCATCACGGAGATCCGGGAGTTGGGCCACATGAAGAGAAAGCGCGGCGAATAGGCGCGCCCGCACATCCCGTAGTTGCCGGCGCCGAACGAGCCGCCGATGACGACGGTCAGCTTCGGAACGGCGGCATTGGCGACGGCGTGCACCATCTTCGCGCCGTCCTTGGCGATCCCGCCCCGCTCGTACTCCTTGCCGACCATGAAGCCGGTGATGTTCTGGAGGAAGAGCAGGGGCACCCGGCGCCGGGCGCACATCTGGACGAAGTGCGTCGCCTTGAGGGCCGACTCGGAGAAGAGGATCCCGTTGTTGGCGACGATCCCGACGAGGAAGCCCGAGAGGCGCGCGAACCCGCAGACGAGCGTCGTGCCGTAGCGGGCCTTGAACTCTTCGAACCGCGACCCGTCGACCAGGCGCGCGATCACCTCGCGCACGTCGTAGGGCTGGCGCGCGTCCTGCGGGAGGATCCCGTAGATCTCCTTCGGGTCGTACGCCGGATCCTCCGGCGCTTCGCGGTCCGCGGGCAGGGTCTTCGACGTGTGGAGGCAGCCGACGATCGACCGCGTGATCTCGAGGGCGTGGGCGTCGTCCTCCGCGAGGTAGTCGGCCACGCCGGAGATGCGGGTGTGGACGTCGCCGCCGCCGAGGTCCTCGGCGGTCACGTCCTCCCCCGTCGCCGCCTTCACCAGCGGCGGCCCCGCGAGGAAGATCGTCCCGGTTCCCTTGACGATCACGGCCTCGTCCGACATCGCGGGCACGTACGCCCCGCCCGCCGTGCAGGACCCCATGACCACGGCCACCTGGGGAATGCGCATCGACGACATGCGCGCCTGGTTGAAGAAGATCCGGCCGAAGTGCTCGCGGTCCGGAAACACGTCGGCCTGGAGAGGCAGGAACGCGCCGCCGGAGTCGACGAGGTAGACGCAGGCGAGCCGGTTCTGCTCGGCGACCTCCTGGGCGCGCAGGTGCTTCTTGACGGTCATCGGGAAGTACGTGCCGCCCTTCACGGTGGCGTCGTTGGCGATGACCATGACCTCGCGGCCCGACACCCGCCCGATCCCGGTCACCAGGCCCGCGCCCGGCGCCTCCCCGTCGTACATGCCGTGCGCGGCCAGCGGCGAGAGCTCCAGGAAGGGCGAGCCGCGATCGAGCAGCGCGTCGACGCGGTCGCGCACGAACATCTTCTTCTGCTCGGCGTGACGCTCGCGGCCGGCCCCTCCCCGCCGCGCCTTCGCCAGCTCCTCGCGCAGCGTCGCAACGAGGCCCTCCATCGCGCGCGCGCGCTCCTGGAACTCGGCCGAAGCGGGGTCGACGCGGGTGGAAAGCCGATCCATCAGGAGAGCGTCAGGCCCGCGCGACCTTCGCTCCCGCCTCCCGCCGGATGAACTCCACCAGCGTTTGCGTCGGGGTGCCGGGCAGGAAGATCTCGCGGATGCCGATCGCCTTCAGCGGCGCGATGTCCTTCTCCGGGATGATGCCGCCGGCGAGCACGAGGATGTCCTCCCCGCCCTTCTCCTTGAGGAGGTTCAGGATCTCGGGGAAGAGCACGTTGTGGGCCCCGGAGAGGATCGACAGGCCGATCACGTCCACGTCCTCCTGGATCGCGGCCGTCGCCACCTGCTCGGGGGTCTGGCGCAGCCCCGAGTAGATGACCTCCATGCCCGCGTCCCGCAGTGCGCGCGCAATCACCTTGGCGCCGCGGTCGTGCCCGTCGAGGCCGGGCTTGGCGATCAGGACGCGGATCGGTCGGGACATGCCGGCCTCCGAGTGTATCAGTCGACGAGGGCGACCGGGTCCCCCACCCGCAGGCGAGTCCCGGTGATCGCCCGGGCACTGACGCCGATCAATCCGTTCCGGGCGCGCAGGATCGCCGAGAGCAACCCCGGAGACCGTTCCCGCGTCTCGGCGTCGAGCGTCGGCACGACCGCCCGCTCGCACTGCGCGACGATCTCGAGCAGCGCGTCGCCCACCCACACCTGGCGCCCGATCCACCGCTCCTCCTCGAACGGGCGGCCGTCCGGGAGATCGAGGAGGAGGTTGGCGCGCAGCCGCAGGGGCTCGATCGGGCCGCCGTACTGCTGCTCCAGAAAGCGCACCGTGGGGACCGAGAGCACGTGGAGGGGCGCCGGGTCGCTCGCCGCGTCGGCCCGCGCCCGCAGGCTCACGGGCCTGCCGCGGCGCCGCGCGACGTCGTCGATCCACGCGGAGTCGTCGAACGGAACCTCGGTGCCGTCGGGCATCCGAACGCGGATCCAGGCCGCGAGGTTCGTTCCGCGCACCAGGGCGTCCATGTAGCGGGCCCGGTACCGGAGGAGGAAGGGAGCATCGCGGGAGCTCAAGAGATCGCGGTCCTCCTCGTCGTAGAGGTCGAAGATCCGATCGCCCGCCAGCGTCGACCCCTCGACGAGGCACTCGTCCGGCGTTTCGCCCCCGAGCGAGCGCACGGGAAAGCGCCTCAGCCCGGCGAGGCTTCCGACGACCTCCGCAAGTTCCATTGGGAAGGGGCCAATTTAATGCACGGGGGCCGATTCGACAACCCGCAGGATCCGGTCGTCCCCCGGCCGGGGCCGGCCCCGACCGTCCCGGTTGCTCGTGGCCACGTACATTGCGCCATCCGGGCCGAAGATCACGTCGCGCAGCCGGCCGTAGGCCTCCAGAAAGAGCTCCTCGGTCTCGAGGACGCGCCGGGGGTCCGCCGGGTCGAATCGCACGCGGATGAGCCGCTCGCCGCGCAGCGTGGCGAAGAAGAAGTCGCCGTCGAAGGACTTCATCGCCGTGCCGCGCGCGAACGAGGCGCCCGCGGGGGCGAACGCCGGCGTGTACTCGAGAAGCGGCGAGACCGTCCCGGGGGCCGACGCGCGGTGGTGAACGAGCGGCCAGCCGTAGTTCTTCCCCGCCTCGACCAGGTTGACCTCGTCGCCGCCTCCGGGTCCGTCGAAGCCCGAAGGGCCGTGCTCGGTCTGGTACTGGAGCTTCGTTCGCGGGTCCCAGTCGAGCCCCTGGGAGTTGCGGTGACCGTAGGAGTAGATCGGCGACCCCGGGAAGGGATTGTCCGGAGGGATCGCGCCGTCAGCGCCGATCCGAAGCGTTTTGCCCCCGAGGGACTTCAAGTCCTGGGCGATCTTCCGGTCCGATGCGTCGCCGGTCGTCACGTAGAGCATCCCGTCCGGCCCGAACCGCAGCCGGCAGCCCGCGTGGTTGCGGGCGGCGGGGATGCCGTCGAGGACCACCGTCCGGTCGGTCAGCGCGTCGCCGGCATCCCGAAACCGCAGTATCCGCACGGCCGTTCCGCCGGACGCGTCGTAGGCGCACGCCAGATACACGAGCTTCGACGAAGCGTAGTCGGGAGCCAGGGCGATTCCCATGAGCCCGCTTTCCCCACGGGCCTCGACGTCCGCGATCTCGGCGAGAGGCTTCTCCCGCAGCACGCCGCTCTCGACGACCCGCACCCGGCCCGGGCGCTCGGTCACCAGCATTCGGGAGGGCGAGGTGAAGACCATGGACCACGGGACCTCGAGGCCGGTCACGAACGTGTCGACCCGCAGGCTCGGCCCCGACCGCGTGGCCACGGCGTTGGAGGCGGGCGGCTCGGCCGGCGTCGCGCAGCCGGACGCGAGGGAGACGAAGAGCGCGGCCGCGAGCGTTCGCCGCACGGTCAGGCCCTGCGCGCCAGCGGGAGTTTCCCCGCCATCGCGTCCCATGCCCGGCGCCGGTGCGATACGGCGTCCTTCTCCTCGGGCCGCATCTCGGCGAAGGTGCGGTCGCTGCCCTCCGGCACGAAGAGCACGTCCCATCCGAAGCCGTTTCCTCCGCGGGGCGAAGCGGCGATCGAGCCCCGCGTCTCCCCGCGCGCGCTCACGACCTCCGCGCCGTCGCAGTACGCGATCGCGCAGATCGCGGTCGCGGAGCGGTCGGGGAAGGCGTCCAGCATCCGCGCGAGCGACGCGACTCCGGCGCCGACCTCGAGCCACTTCACGAGCGCGCCCGGGAATCCGCCCCACGCGCCGATCGCCAGGCCGCTGTCCTCGACGAGGACGGGCCGCGCGAGCATCGCGTAGGCCGCGCGCGCCTTCGCCTCGACGATCGCGGACGGATCGATCGCCTGCGGCTCCGGCAGGTCGACGTCCAGGCGCTCGATCGAAAAACCCAGGCGCTCGGCCTCGCGGGCCTTCTCCGCCCGACTGGTGACGAACACGACCGGCAGCGGCTCCATCCGAAGATTCTATGGGGTCAGGTCTCGATTTTTCGGCTGGCGCCCGGCGGAAGGGTACCTCGGGCCGGTGCCTGGCCGCCGATCCGAAAAATCGAGACCTGACCCCCGGCTTTTTCGGCTAGCCGGGATCGCGGGAGGAGAGGACCTTGTAGAGGGGCACCTGGGCGGTCAGGCCCTTCAGGGCGAAGAAGCCGAGCTGGGCCACCTCGAAGCGGTCCTTCACCGCGGCCCAGGTGTCGGGGCCGACGACGATGTCGCCCGGCTGGGCCACGAACTCCTCCAGGCGCGCCGCGACGTTCACGGCGTTGCCGAGGACGGTGTAGTCGACGCGCCGCTCGGAGCCGATGTCCCCGACGATGGCCTCGCCGGTGTTGACGGCAATGCGCACCTCGAGCGGCGGATCGCCGCGCCCGGTGCGCTCCTTGTTCCACTCGACCATTCCCTCGCGGATCTTCAGCGCCGCCGCGACGGCGCGGGCGGCGTGGTCCTGCTGGTCGAGCGGGGCGCCGAAGAACGCCATGACCGCGTCCCCGATGAACTTGTCGATCGTGCCGCCGCACGCGAAGACGGCGTCCGAGGCGAGCGTGAAGAACTCGGTCAGGAGGCGCGAGAGCGCGTCCGCCGACATCTTCTCGGACCAGGTCGTGAAGCCCACGATGTCGGCGAAGAGGATCGTGACGACCTTCGTCCGGACAGTCTTGAGGTCGCCCGAGGCCGTCCCCTCCGTGATGATCTCCTCGATCACCGCGGGCGAGTGGTACCGCTCGAGACGGCCGCGGATCCGCTTTTCCTCGACGACACGCTCGTGGAGCCGCGCCCGCTCGATGGCGACGGCCGCGAAGTTCGCGAGCGCCGTCAGGAGGTCCAGGTCCTGCGCCGAGAAGCTCCCGGCGTGCATCGGCGAGTCCACGTAGATCACGCCGATCACCGTCTCGCCGCGCCACAGGGGCGCGCACATGGCCGAGCGGATCTGCTGGATCCGGATCGACTCGCCGCTCTCGAACCGCTGGTCGGTCTGGGCGTCCGAGGTCAGGATCGCGACCTTCTGCTTGACGACCATGTCGACGATCGTTCGGGAGTAGGGCGCCGTCCCGTCCGAGGTCATGCGCTTCTTCGACTTGAAGCGCGAGATCGACAGCTTCAGCGTCCCGTCGGCCTCCTCGAGGAGGAGAAAGCCCCGGTCGACCGGTAGAAACTCGAAGATCAGGTCCATGACCTTGTCGAGCACCGCCGAGAGGTCGTCGGCGGAGATCAGGGCCTTGGCCACCTGGACGAGGATCTCGAAGACCTTGTTCTTGTACGCCACGTCGAGGACGACGCGCTTGCGCTCGGCCGTCGAGTCGGGAGGAGCCGCCGGGCCGATGCCCTTTTCCAGCCCGAAATCCTGGTTGAACTCGGAGATCGGGCGGATGCGCGTCGACGTCGAGTCGACGACGCGCAGGGGTTGGGCGGAAGCCTCCGGCCCGGTACGGAACCGGAGCACGAAAGTGCCGATGAGCGCCTGGTCGCCGTCGCCCACCCCCGCGCTGGGGACGCTCTTCTCGTTGACCTTGACGCCGTTGGTGGACTCGTTGTCGTAGATGACCCAGGCGCCTTCCTCTTTCTTGAGGTAGGCGTGCCGGCGGGAAACCGAAAAGTCGTTCAGGACGATGTCGTTGTCGTTGGCGCGCCCGATCGACGCGACATCCTTCGAAAGGGTGAAGACCTGAGTCCGCCCTTCGGCTTCGTACACGACCTGGAGCATGGAGTGAGGGAAATTATATGCGCGTTCGACGCGCGGCTCACTCGGTCTTCAGGAGGAAGCGGATTCGCACGTTCGTGCGCGTGGCCACGGGCCCGGCCGCGGTGCGGGCCGGCTTGTAGGTCCACTGGTGCACGGCGTCCGCGGCGGCCTGCGAGAGTCCCAGCGGGAGGCCGCGCACGACCTCCACGTCCGTGACCTTGCCGGTCGCGTCGATCGAGACCTCGAGCACGACCGTTCCGTCGATGCCCGCGCGCCGCGCCAGATCCGGGTAGACCGGCTCGACGCGTTTGACGATCACGGGCCCCTCCACCACGCCCGCTGCCGGAAGCCCGGCGGGGGTCGGCGCGGTGGGTGTCGGGACGGCCGCCGTCTCTTCGCCGGTCGCCTCCGCTTCGGGAACCGGTTCTTCCTCGAGCGGCGGCTCCTCTTCGAGGTCGATGATCGTCAAATTCTTCAAGGGCCGCACCTTTTCGGGTGAGATCGCCGGCTGTTTCGGATCGGGAGGGATGAGGTCGACCGCGGCCGAGTTGACGAACGCGAGCCCCCAGGTCTTGTCCCGAAACGCGAAGTAGGAGTGATCGACCGAGTGGATCGCGATGACCGTTCCCTTGGCGAGCCTCCCGCCGCGCGCCGCGAACGGATAGGGCGCGAGCGCCACGTCCGCCGTCTCGCCCACGACCCCGTAGACCGGCGAGAAGGCGAGAAGAGTCTTCTCCCGCCGCTGCCGGGCCTCGCGTTCGGAGCCGCGCTCGATCGAATCCGCTGGCACGAACCCGCGCTCGCCCGACTCTGTCTCGACCTCGACCCACGGTCCGCGGGCGCCGAAGGCCCTGACGCGCATGCCGGTGGAGAGCGTGGCCGCGGGTTCGCCGGCCGCCGCGGGCTCGCGGGAGAGCGGCGTCCCCTCGAGCGTCACGTAAGCCGGCGCACCCGAGACCGACCCGACGGCCGCGCCGGACCGGGGATGGAGGAGGAGAAAGACCGCCGCCAGCGTCGCCGCCACGAGGCCCGCGAACGCGAAGAAGGGCCAGGTCCTGCCGAAGAAGCCGCGCGGCGCGGCCTCTCTCGGCGGCTCCTTGCCTGCCCCCGGCGCCGGCTCGCCCGCTCCGTCCGTCTCCTCTTCGGATACGAAGGGGATGTCGTCGTCCGTCATCGCGCAGGACGGATGAAGGTGCCGGTCTTCCCCTCCAGGGCCTCGGAGAGCGATTCGGCGCGCGTCACCAGGACCTCATGTCCGCCGGCCTCGACGAAACGGATGGCCGCGTCGATCTTCGGGCCCATGCTCCCCGGCGGGAACTGCCCTTCCGCCAGGAGCTTCTTGGCCTCCGTCACGTCGATCGAGGCGAGCTCCTGCTGGGTGGGCTTGCCGAAGTCCTTCGAGACCCGGTCCACTCCCGTCAGGATGATGAAGAGGTTGGCCGACAGGGAGGCCGCGAGCATCGCCGCCGAGTAGTCCTTGTCGATGACCGCCTCGACGCCGCGCACTTCGCCCTCGTCGGTCACGACGACCGGGATCCCGCCCCCGCCGGCCGCGATCACGATGTGGCCGCGATTGATCAGAGCGGCCGCGACCTCGACGCCGCGCACCGCGCGCGGTTTCGGCGAGGCGACGACCTTCCGCCAGCCGCGGCCGGCGTCCTCGACCATCGTCCAGCCGGCGGTCTTCATCAGGAGGTCCGCGCGGTCCTTCGGAAAAAACGGCCCCACGGGCTTGGACGGCTTCAGGAATGCGGGGTCGGCGGCGTCGACCTCGACCTGAGTCATGATCGTGACGACCTGCTTGCGGAACCCGGCGCGCGGCAGCTCGTTGTCGAAGGCGAGCTCGAGGAGGAACCCCATCGAGCCCTCCGTCTGCGCGACGCAGAAGTCGAGCGACTGCGGCGGGACCTTCTCCGCGGCCTCCTCGGCCTGGATCAGGATGTTGCCGACCTGCGGCCCGTTGCCGTGGACGACGATGAGCTCGTAGCCCTTGCCGATGATCGGGATGAGCTTGCGCACCGCGTCGCGCGCGCGCTCGAGCTGCACGGCCGTCGTGCCCGAGTCCTCCGGCCGGAGCAGCGCGTTGCCTCCGAAGGCGACGACGGCGAGGGGACGGACGAAAGAGAAGAACGGAGTCGGGTTCATGCTCGGACGTTCGGCCCTAGGGCTTCACGTCCTCCCGCACCAGCGGCATCGTCATGCAGCGGGGGCCGCCGCGCGCCCGCGAGAGCTCGTGGGCGGCGAGGAGGATCACGTACTTCTTGGTCGGCTTCCAGAGCTCGAGCTCCTCGCGGCCGAGAAGCAGGTCCGCCTCGTCCACGACCGTGTAGCCCGCGCGGCCGAGCTCGGCGGCCGTGGCCTCGTTGCGGTCGTACATGATGACGACGCCCGGCGCGAGCGCGAACGCGTTAGCCCCGTCGGTCCACTGCTCGCGCCGCTCGGCGATCGGGTCGTCGCCGCCGCAGCGGATGGGCTTCAGGTCCAGCTTCGCCGCCTTCAGCGCCGAGAGCAGGTCCTTCTCCGTCGTCCACGTGATCTCGCGCTTCGAAAGATCGCACTCGTAGACGTCGGCCTCCTCCGCGCCGTCCGGCAGGATCATCGGCCCGTACACGAGGCACTCGTCCTGCGAGATCATCGTGAAGACCGTGTCGAGGTGCATGAACGAGCGCTCGGGAGGGATCGCCACGACGATGATCCGCTTGATCGGCGACTTGAGCTTCTTCAACGACTCCGCCAGCCGCTCGATGGTCGTCTTTTCGGTGCGCTCGGAGTAGCCGATCGCGAGCAGGTCCTCGCGCAACACGAGCACGTCCCCGCCCTCGAGCGTCGGGCGCATGCGCGCATAGGCCGAGGGTTTCGAGTAGTCGGCCGAGAACTCCTGGAACCAGAACTTCCCGCCCTCGGGACTCGCGAATCGCGGATGGAGCGACATGACGTAGCCCGAGAGCAGGGGCTCGCGCAGTCGCGCGGAGGTCGCCATCGAGCCCCGCACCGAGCGCTCGCCCACGACGACGAGCGGGTCGCGCTGGAAGAAGTAGTTCGGGATCGGCGGCAGAAAGTAGAGCTCCGAGGCCGGGCTCGCGATACCGGGCGCCGCCGGCTTCTCGATGCCCGTGATCAGCGCCGAGGCCAGCTGCTCCGCCGTCAGGTCGCGCAGCCGGTAGTCCATGTCCGGGCCCCACCCCAGGATGTTGCCCAGGTCGTCCAGGATCGCCCCGCGCTGCTCCGGGACCTCCAGAACCTCCTCGAGCAGGTCCTGGACCTCCAGCACCTCGTCGGCCACGTAGCCCAGCACCTGCTGGAACCGCCGGTGCTCCTCGCGGGCCCGGTTGCCGTAGAGGATGTCGTCGAAGAGGAGCTCCTCCATCATCGACGGGACCATGCGGTCGATCTCCGGACCCGGCAGGTGCACCAGGACGGACTTCAGTTTGCCGATCTCGGAAGTGACTTTGAGGCTCATGCAGGCACCGATGGGAACGCGGGATTCTACAGGACGGACTGCGTGGCCGGGAAATCAGCCCGCCCGGCAGGCCGATCGGGGGCGTGGAACTCCCTGTCCGGCTGCGTGATTCCCCTCGCCGGGCCGCCGTCAGGCCGGCGGCAGCAGCGAAAGCCGGGTCGCCTCCCTGTCCGCCTCGGTCTCCGCCTCCGCCTTCTCGGCGATCGTCTCGAGGCGGGTGGCGAGGCGGTCGAAGGCGCGTGAGGTCTCTTCGTACTGCTTCTGCGCGTTGCCGAGGTGAACGCCGAGCTTCTCGAGCGGCGCGCCCGCGCGGTCCCAGAGCCGAGCCAGCTCGGCCAAATTCTGGTGCACCTCGCGGGCGTTCTCCTGGAGCTCGATGCCGCGCAGGCCCAGGGCCACGGTCGACAGGTACGCATAGAGGAGGCGCGGCGAGACCGGAATCACCCGCCTGGAGGAGGCATAGTCGGCGATCGCCCCTTCTTCCGTGTCGCTGACGATCTCCGCATAGACCGCCTCGGCCGGAACGTACATGAATGCGAAATCGCAGGTCCCGCTCGCCGGCCGGATGTACTTCTCGGCGATCGCATCGACGTGCTTGCGGACGTCGCGGCCGAACTGCTGCTTCGCGCGGCGGCGTTCCCCCTCGTCCTCGACCTCGCGCGCGCGGCGGAAGTTCTCGAGCGGGAACTTGCTGTCGATCGGCACGAGCCGCTCCTGCACGAAGACGACCGCGTCGACGACGACCCCGTCGCCCAGCGGATGCTGCATCGCGAACGCCCCCGGCGGCAGGACCTGCGAAAGCGCCTGCTCCAGGAACAACTCGCCGAGCGTTCCGCGCAGCTTCGGAGGCTTCAGGAGGTCCTCGAGCCGCGTCACGTCGCCCGCCAGCTTCTCGATCTTCTGGGAGGCCTCGTGCAGCCGCCCGAGCCGCTCGCCGAGCTCCTTCAGGAGGTGGCCGGATTTGCCGAGGTGGTCGACCACGCTCTGCTGCCCGGCGGCCAGGCGCTTGTCGATCCCGTCGACGCGCGTGTCCATCGTGCGCCGGAGCTCCTCGAAACGGCGGTCCACCGACTGGGAGGCCTCCCGGGCCCGGGCCGTCTCGGCGAGCAGGCGGTCGATCCGCCCGGCCGCCTCGCGGGAACGAGCCAGAAACACGACCAGCGCTCCCGCCACGGCGGCGAGCACGAGAATCGCCAGAACGACGAGGACAACGCCGGAGCCCATCGAGTACAGGATAGCCCCGGGATGGACAAATGATGTCCGGGCGAGCTCCTTTCCCCGATTCCGCGACGATGCGACAATAGGCGGGTGAAAGAAGAAGGCGGCCCGCCCAAGAAACGCCGCGACGACCAGGAGATCGAGTACCTGATGTGCTCGCAGTGCGGCACGCCCTGCTACGTCTTCGAAACGGACGGGAGCCGCATCGTCGAGGCGACCTGCCTCGTCTGCGGCAACGACGAGGTCGGCATGTTCAACCTGGGCGAGGAAGCCGGACCCGACGATGACTGACGCCTACGTCAACCCTCTGACCGAGCGCTATGCCTCGGCGGAGATGTCCCGGATCTTCTCCCCCGGCGCCAAGTTCGAAACATGGCGGCGGCTCTGGCTCTGGCTCGCCGAGGAGGAACGCCGCCTCGGACTCCCGGTTTCCGACGACGCGATCTCCCAGATGCGCGCGCACCTCTCCGACATCGACTTCGCGGCAGCGGCCGCCGAGGAAGCGAGGACCCGCCACGACGTCATGGCGCACGTGCGCGTCTTCGGCGTCGCGGCCCCGGCCGCCCGCGGGATCATTCACTGGGGCGCGACGTCGGCCTACGTGACCGACAACGGGGACCTGCTGCAGATGCGCGAGGCGCTGGCGCTCACCGAGCGCCGTCTCGTCTCCGTTCTGAAGAAGCTTCGCGACTTCGCGCTCGCGCACCGGGACCTCCCCGCCCTCGCGTACACGCACTTCCAGCCCGCGCAGCCGACGACCGTCGGCAAGCGCGCCGCCCTCTGGGCCTGCGACTTCCTCCTCGACCTCGAGCAGGTCCGCGCCGTCAAGCAGGGCCTGCGCTTCCTCGGCGCCAAGGGCGCGACCGGAACGCAGGCTTCGTTCCTGCGGCTCTTCGAGGGCGACTCCGGCAAGGTCGAGGAGCTCGACGCGGCGCTCGCGCGGCGCGGCGGCTTCGAGCGCCGGCAGATGGTTTCCGGCCAGACGTACACGCGCAAGCAGGACGACTTCGTCGTGCACGCGCTCTCGGGCGTCGCGCAGTCCTCGCACAAGGCGGCCACGGACCTGCGCCTCCTCCAGCACGAGGGCGAGCTCGAGGAGCCCTTCGAGTCCTCGCAGATCGGCTCGTCGGCCATGCCCTACAAGCGCAACCCCATGCGCGCCGAGCGCATTTGCTCGCTCGCGCGCCACGTCATCGCGCTCTCGCTCGACACGGCCATGACGGCCGCGACCCAGTGGCTCGAGCGCACGCTCGACGACTCCGCGAACAAGCGGATCGCCGTGCCCGAGGCGTTCCTGGCGACGGACGCGATCCTCGTGCTCCTCGAGAACGTCTTCGGTGGCCTCGTGGTCCACCCCGAGGTCTCCCGGCGGCGGCTCGAGGCGGAGATTCCTTTCCTCGCGACCGAAAACGTCATGATGGAGGCCGTCCGGCGGGGCGGCGACCGGCAGGAGCTCCACGAGAAGCTTCGCGTCCACGCCCGCGCGTCCGCCGAGGCGCGGTCGGCGACCGGAGAGCCGGCCGACCTCTTCGAGCGCGTCGCCGCCGATGCCGCCTTCGGGATGTCGCGCGAGGAGCTCGAACGGGTCTCGCGACCGGAGACGCTCGTCGGCCGCTGTGCCGCGCAGGTCGAGACCTTCGTGCGCGAAGAGCTCGACCCGGCCCTCGCCGGGGCCGCCGCCGCGCAGAGCGCGCCCGTTCGCGTGTGAGCGCGCGCCGCCCGCGCGCCCCGCTTCGACTCCTCCTTCTCGTCCTCCTGTTCGTCGCGCCCGCTTGCGCGTCGAGCCGCGCCAGCCGCCCCGTCTCGCGTCCCATGTCGACTGCCGAAGCCTCGTCGGGCTGGACCGAGGAGGGGCTCGCGTCCTGGTACGGCGGCAACGACGGTTTCGAGGGCAAGCCCACCGCCTCGGGCGAGATCTACGACTCCTCCAGGATGACGGCCGCCCACCGCGACCTGCCGCTCGGAACCGTCGTCGACGTCACGAGCATCGACAACGGCAAACGCGTGCGGGTCCGCATCAACGACCGCGGACCGTTCATCCACGGCCGGGTCATCGACCTCTCGCGCGCGGCGGCGAGCGAGCTCGGTCTTCTTGGCCCCGGCGTGGGGTCGGTCCGCATCACCATCGTTTCGACCGGCCCCGTGCCGACGCCCTCGCCTTCCGGCGGGCCGTGGGCCGTGCAGGTCGGCTCCTTCGGCGAGCCCGGACGCGCGACGCGTCACGCCGACCGCATGCGCGAGGCCGGGTTCCCGGTTTACCTCGAGCCGTACGAGGGCCTGACGCGCGTGAAGGTCGGACCGCTCGACTCGCGCGCCGCGGCCGACGCGAAGCTCTCCGAGATCGAGGCGGCCGGCTTCGAAGGGATCGTCGTTCCCAAGTAGGGGCGGGGTAACGGCTGGCCTTCGGCCAGCGTTGCCTACGGCCGGGGGCTTGCCTCTGGTGGTCGGCCCGTCCCCGCCCCTCGCCAGGGTGCAGTTTAGAATCCCTCCTCCCATGAGCGCGCCCACTCCTCCGGCCATCTCCTGCCGCGGCCTCAAGAAGCACTACGGCGACGTGAAGGCCGTCGACGGCCTCGACCTCGAGGTTTACCCCGGCGAATGCTTCGGCCTGCTCGGACCCAACGGCGCCGGCAAGACGACGACGATCGAGATCCTCGAAGGCCTCACGACGCCGGACGCGGGTGACGTCATGGTGCTCGGCCGCCACTGGGGCAGCCACGAGCGGGAGCTGCGGGAACGGCTCGGCGTCTCGCTCCAGGAGAGCCGGCTGACCGAGAAGCTCACCGTTTACGAGACACTGGAACTCTTCCGGTCCTTCTACGCCCGCGGCCGCTCGCCCGAGCAGCTCCTCGCCGACCTCTCGCTCGAGGAGAAGCGCGACGCGCGCGTGGGAAAGCTGTCGGGCGGCCAGCGCCAGCGGCTCGCCGTGGCCTGCGCGCTCGCGGGCGATCCCGAGATCCTGTTCCTCGACGAGCCGACGACGGGGCTCGACCCGCAGAGCCGCCTGCAGCTCTGGGAGCGGATCGCGGCGCACAAGGCCGCGGGCCGGACGGTGCTTCTGACGACGCACTACATGGAAGAGGCCGAACGGCTCTGCGAGCGCGTGGCGATCGTCGACCACGGCCGCATCATCGCGCTCGGCACCCCGGCCGAGCTCGTCGCGCAGCTCCATGCGCCGCACATCATCGAGTTCTCGACGGAGCCGCCCGTCTCCGAGGACCTCCTCGCGCGGGTGCCGGGCGTCGGCGAGCCGCGCCAGCGGGACGGGCGCTGGCTCCTTCCCGCCTCCTCGCTCGCGCAGGCGGTGCCGGCGCTTCTCTCGGCCCTCGACGCGGCGGGTGCGAAGCTCGTGTCGCTTTCGACGCACCGCTCGACGCTCGAGGACGTCTTCATCGCGCTGACGGGACGGGAGCTGCGCGATGAGTGAGAAGCGACTCAACCCCCTCTACGCGCTGACCCGCACGCGGATCCTGGAATTCGTCCGGGAGCCGGAGGCGCTCTTCTGGGTCTTCGCGTTCCCGATCCTCATGGCGGTCGTCCTCGGGTTCGCGTTCCGCGACCGGCCGCCCGACCCGGTGCCGGTCGGCGTGGTCCAGGGCTCGTCGGCCGCCGCCATCGCGGAGGCGCTGACGAAATCCGGGACGGTCCGGCCCGCGGCCTACTCCACCCTCGCCGAAGGAGTCGAAGGCCTCCGCACCGGCAAGATCACGCTCCTCGTCGAGGAGGGAGCCTCCTCCGGGCTCGTGTACCACTTCGACCCCACGCGGCCCGACGCGCGGCTGGCGCGCCTCGAGGTCGACGGCGCGATCCAGGCCTCGCGGGGGCGCGTCGACCCCTCGCCGCCGAAGCTCGAGCTCGTTCACGAGAAGGGCTCGCGGTACATCGACTTCCTGCTTCCCGGCATCCTGGGCTTGAACCTCATGGGGACCGGGATCTGGGGCATCGGGTTCTCGATCGTGAACACGCGGCTGAAGAAGACGCTCAAGCTCATGGTCGCGACTCCCATGCGCAAGACCGACTACCTGCTGGCGCAGATGCTGTCGCGCTTCTTCTTCCTCGTCGGCGAGGTGGCGCTCATCCTGGCGTTCGGCGTCGCCGCCTTTCACGTCCCCATTCGCGGGCCGCTCTGGGTCCTGGGTCTGGCGACGGTCGTCGGCACCGTCTGCTTCGCGGGCCTGGGCCTTCTCGTCGTGGCCCGCGCCCGCACGCTCGAGGCGGCGAGCGGCCTGATGAACCTGGTCATGGTGCCGATGTGGCTCCTCTCCGGCGTCTTCTTCTCTTCGGAGCGATTCCCCAAGGGCGCACAGCCTTTCATCCAGGCCCTGCCCCTGACGGCGCTCAACGACGCGCTGCGGGGCGTCATGCTCGAGGGCCAGGCGCTCGCCGGGATCGTTCCGGAGCTCGCGGTCATGGCGGCCTGGGGGCTCGTGAGCTTCGCCCTGGCGCTCAAGATCTTCCGCTGGCAGTAGACGGGCGCCTGGGAATATCCTCGGCGGACGATTCGACCCTTCCTTTGCCTTCGCTTCGAGCAGGAGGATCCGCGTGATCGAAGTTCTCATCGTCAACCAGAGCGAGGTCCCGCGGCTTCTCCCGGTGAAGGAGTGCATCGACGTCATGGCCCGCGCCTTCGCGGCCCTCTCACGCGGCGAGGCCGAGATGCCTATGCGCCAGATCCTCTGGCTGCCGGAGAAGACCGGCGCGATGGCCCTCATGCCCGCGCACCTGACCGGAATGGCCGCGCTGGGACTGAAAGCGGTGACCTTCTTCCCGCGCAACGAGGGCACCGACCTCGACTCGCACCAGGGCGCGGTCCTCCTCTTCGAAGGCGGCCGCGGGCGCCTTCTGGCCGTGATCGACGCGACGTCGGTCACCGCCGTGCGGACGGCCGCCGTCTCCGGCCTGGCCACGCGCCTGCTCGCGAAGGACGACGCCGGGGACCTGGCGCTCGTCGGCTCGGGCGTCCAGGCCCGCACGCACCTCGAGGCCATGCTCGCCGTGCGCAAGCTGCGGCGAATCCGCGTCGCGAGCCAGACCCTCGCGCGGGCGAGGAGCTTCGCCGAGCGGGAAGGCAAGCGCCACCAGTTGGCGATCACCCCCTGCGCCTCGGTCGAGGAGGCCGTCACCGGCGCGGACATCGTCTGCACCGTGACGTCCTCGCGCGAGCCGGTCGTCCGCGGCGAATGGCTCTCGCCGGGGGTCCACGTGAACGCCGTCGGCTCGAGCGTCGCGACGGCGCGCGAGCTCGACACGGCCGCCGTCGTCCGTTCGCGGCTCTTCGTCGACCACCGCGAGTCGGCTCTCAAGGAAGCCGGCGACTTCCTCATCGCCCGCGGCGAGGGCGCCGTCACCGACGCGCACATCCTGGGAAGCCTCGGCGAAGTCTTGAACGGCGCCGTCCCGGGCCGCACGTCGCCGTCGGACGTCACGCTCTTCAAGTCCGTGGGCCTCGCGATCGAGGACGTCGCCGCGGCGCAGCACATCTACTCGAAGGCCCGCGGCTCGGGCTTCGGGAAGTTCGTCGAGTTCGGCGGGGGCCGCCACGACGCCGATTGAGCCAATCGGCCTCCCCGAAATCCGCGAGGCGGCCTCCCGCATTGCCGGCATGGCGCTCCGGACCCCGCTCCTCCCGCTGACTCTCGACTCGGGCCGCGAGATCTGGCTGAAGCTGGAGTGCCTCCAGCCCATCGGCTCCTTCAAGCTGCGCGGCGCGGCCAACGCCATCGCCCTGGCCCGGCCGGAAGCCCTCGCCCGCGGCGTCTGGACCGCGAGCGCCGGCAACATGGCGCAGGGGGTCGCCTGGTGCGCGCGGAGGGCCGGGATCCCATGCACCGTCGTCGTGCCCGACCACGCGCCGCAGGCGAAGATCGCGGCCATCGAGCGACTGGGAGGCCGGATCGTGAAGGTCCCCTTCGAACGCTGGTGGCAGGTCTTCGTCGACCACGAGTTCCCGGGCATGGAAGGGCTCCTGATCCATCCCTTCGCCGACCGGGCCGTCATCGCCGGCAACGGGACGGCCGGCCTCGAGATCCTCGAAGACCTTCCGGACGTCGACGCCGTACTCGTTCCGTACGGAGGTGGCGGGCTGTCCTGCGGAATCGCGTCGGCCGTGAGCGCGATTCGACCGGAGGCGAAGGTCTACGCCTGCGAGGTCGAGACCGCGGCACCGTTCGCAGCCGCGCTCGCGGCCGGCCGGCCCGCCGTCATCGAGTACACGCCGAGCTTCGTCGACGGCATCGGCGGGCGGAGCGTCCTCCCGGAGATGTGGCCGCTCGCCTCGGGTCTGCTGGCCGGATCGATCGTCGTTTCGCTCGCGGAGATCGCCGCCGCGATCCGGCTCCTCGCCGCGCGGGCGCGTGTCGTGGCGGAAGGGGCGGCCGGCGCGTCCGTGGCCGCGGCGACGTCGGAGCGGGCACCCGCCGGAAAGCTCGTCTGCGTCGTCTCGGGCGGCAACATCGACGCCGCCGTCCTCGCGTCGATCCTCGCGGGCGCGACCCCCTAGGACGTCAGCGGAACCGCCAGCCCCCGAGAAACACGAGCGAATTCAGGCCGTAATTCGGGAACGAGGTCCCGGCGTTCGAAATGTGGGCGAATCGCGCCTCGACGGTCCATGCGGAAGTTTCCCCGACCCGCCCGCGCAGGCCGGCCGCCGCCTCGAGCCGGAAGTTAAAGCGCCGGCTGATCTCCGTGAGCTTGTCGAGGTCCGTCCAGCCGAATCCCAGGTTCGTCGCGACGTACGGCAGGAGCGCTCCATTGCCGATCGAGAGCCGCAGCCCGGCCGGAAGCAATCCCAGGAAGTAGCCCTCGGGCGTCAGGTACCGCTCGAGGGTCGCCGCCGCCACGAACTCCAGCCGGCCCGAGAGGCGGAACCCGACCGAGGGCCACAGGACGACCTGGTGCTCCGCCGAGTCTCCCCTCCCGAGGTCGAGCGGAAGACCGTAGCCCGCGGCGATGCCCCACTCCGGCGGCCGGCCGGCAGGGATGGGTTCCTCGGCGCGCGCCGACCACGCCGCCAGGAGCCACGCCGCGAGGGCGACCGTCGCGGGACGCTTCACGCGATGGGCCTCTTGCGTTCTTCCAGCTCCTCGAGCGTGCGCGGCCAGTCGCCGCGAAGAAGCTGCGAGAGCGCGCGGTCGGCCAGAAGTTTCCCGCCGGTCTGACAGGTCGCGCAGTAGTTCGCCTCGTTCTCGGCGTAGACGATCCGCTGCACCGGCGACCCGCAGACCGGGCACGGCTTCCCGTAGCGCCCGTGCACGGCCATGCCCTCGCGAAAGGCCGTCACCTTCTCGGGGAACGTCTTCCCGGCTTCGGCCGAGAGCCGGTCCACCCACTCGCCCAGCACCGCCCGGACGGCGGCGTGGAGGCGCGCGATCTCCGCCTCCGACATCTTCTGCGTCAGCTTCGCCGGCGAGAGACGCGCGCGGTGGAGGATTTCGTCGGAGTACGCGTTGCCGATCCCCGAGAAGAGCCGCGGGTCGGTCAGCGCGCGCTTGAGCGTGTGGTTCTCGCGGATGAGGGCCTCGCGAAACCGCGGAAGGTCCGCGTCGAGCACTTCGATCCCGCCCCGATCGAGGTCGCGAAGCCCCGCCTCCCCGGCGACGACGTGGAGCGACGCGCGCTTCTTCGTGCTCGCCTCGGAAAGGACGAGCGACCCGTCGGAAAAGTCGAAGGACGCGAGCGCGCCCCGGCCGCCCACCTTGCCCGGACGCTTCTTCCAGTGCAGCCGGCCCGAGACCATCAGGTGCAGGACGAGGAAGAGGCCGCCTTCGAGCGCGAAGACGATCCGCTTGCCGATGCGCCGCAGCCCCACGACGGCTTTTCCCTCGGCCGCCGAGACCGGAGGCGCGACCGAGCGCAGGAGGAAGGGGCTCCCCAGCCGCACCGAGTCCAGCCGCTTCCCGACGACGCGCGGCTCGAGGGCGGCGAGGTACGACAGGATGTCCGGCAGCTCCGGCATGGCGCGAGAGCTTAGCCCGCTGCCGGCGCGTGATCACCCCCTTGACTCACCTTGTGGTATGACGTACGGTCATACCATGGTTTCTTCGAAGATCGCCATCTCGCTCGACCGCGACGTTCTCTCCCGGCTCGATCGTCTCGTCGAGGCGGGCCGATTCCCCAGCCGGAGCCGCGCCATCCAGCTCGCCGTCGAAGCGCAGATCGAAAGAGTCGAGCGACGCCGTCTCGCACGCGAGTGCGCGAAGGTCGACGCCGGCGCCGAACAGGCCCTCGCCGAAGAGGGGGCCTCCTACGACCTCGAGGGATGGCCCGAGTACTGAGGGGCGACATCCTCTGGGCCGAGCTCGATCCGGTGCGCGGACACGAGCAGGCCGGCAGGCGCCCCATCCTCGTCATCAGTCACGACGTCTTCAACCAACGGACGGGGACGGTCATCGCCATGGCGGTGACGAGCCGGGAGCCGCGCGAGGGTTTCCCCCTGACGGTGGCTCTCAGGGGACGGTCGATTCCGAAACCGTCCTGGATCAAGGTCGGCCAGATTCGAACGCTCTCCGTCGAGCGGCTCGGGAAGCGGCTCGGGTCGGCATCCCCCGAGGAGCTGCTGCAGGTGACCGAAGGGCTCGAAGAGATCATCGGCGCGTAGACGAGGCCGTCCTGTATCGGCACGCGCCGTTACCCCAGCATCCTGGAGCATTTACTCCGTATACTGACGGTGGAACGACAATTGTCAATTCGCCGAACGCTGTGCGTCCTGATGTGGACGCTCCTCGTCGCCACCCCGTTGCTCGCTGGAGTGAATCGGTGGACGACGCATGGCCCGGAAGGGGGCCTCGTCACCGCCCTCGTTGTCGACCCAATCACCTCGTCCACGGTCTACGCCGGAACCGGTTCGTCGGGAGTGTTCAAGACGGTCGACGGCGGGCAATCGTGGGTCGCCGTCTCGAAAGGCCTGCCGAGCCTAATCACCTCTCTCGCCGTCGACCCTCAGCACCCTTCGACCGTCTACTTCTCCGCGTCAGGCGATTATTTCGGCAGCCGCGACTACAGGAGCGTTGACGGCGGCCGAACGTGGACACAGATGACGCCGATCGTGACGGGGTCGGTATTTGGGTTCCCGATCCCGATCACCGCTCTCACCGTCGACCCTAGGTCCTCGAACACGCTCTATGCCGGCGCTTCCGTCCCGGCCTATCCAACGCACCCCGAAATCGGGGGGGCAGCGGTAATTTACAAGAGCCTCGACGCCGGCGAGAGCTGGCACAAGGTCTTCGAAGTCCCGACCAGCGGAATCGCGTCGGTGCTCGTCGATCGCGCGAGCTCCTCCATCGTATACGCGCTGATCTCCTACAAAATCTACAAGAGCGTCGACGCGGGTGTGACGTGGAACCTGGCAAACCCGGCCGGCGTCACCTATGTAAGCTCCCTGACACAAGCCGTCGCCGGTCCCACGTTGTTGTATGCCGCAACCTCCGGAAACGGGGTCTATCGGAGCCCGGACGGGGGAACAACCTGGGAGGCTGCCAACAACGGGCTGACAGGTGACGCCCTCGCCGTGGCCTCCGTAGTGGCCGCGGACGTCTCAATCGTGTACGCGAGCACTGGCGCCGGCGTCTTCCGCAGCGACGACGGCGGCTCGAGCTGGCGCCTGATGTCGCCCGACCGGCGCTCGGTGCTGACGGTTGACCCCGTTCAGGCCTCGATCCTGTATGGCTTCGATAACTACCTCGCCAGCACGGGCATCTTCGATGGCGTCTCGAAGAGCACCGATTCGGGCGCAACCTGGAGCTTCGTGAACGCCGGGCTCAACGCGCTCGGCTTCTCTGCGATCGTCGTCGACTCGTCTTCGCCCGCGACGATCTACGCCGGAGCCTTCCGGCGTGTCTCCAAGTCAATCGACCGCGGCGCGACGTGGGAGACACACGAGCTCGGGCCGCCCGGTTACCTCCTGTACGTCACCGATCTAGTCGTCGACCCGTTCAACTCGCAGACGATCTACGCCGCGACGACCGGCGGCGTCTACAGGAGCAGCGACGGCGGGAGCCAATGGGTCTCCATCAACGGGGACCTGGCCCCCGGGATCGACAGCTACGTCAACTCGCTCGCCGTGGATCCGCGCATACCCGAACGCCTGTTCGCGGCAACGGCATACGGAAGGCTCCTGCGAACGGACGACGGCGGCGCAGCCTGGATTGCGATCGGCCCGAGCTCGAGCGACGACGGGAACTCCATCGTCGCGCTCGATCCGGCGCGGCCGGGGCTGGTCTATTTCGGCTCGGGCGACGGCCTCTTCCGCAGCGAGGACTCCGGGGCGACCTGGCAGCCGACGTCGATCGAGGACAGCGTACTCGCCCTGGCGATCGACCCGACGGTTTCGGACCGTGCTTACGCGAGCTCCCGGAGCGGATTGTTTCGGAGCGACGATGCGGGGCTCCACTGGAATGCCATTTCCGAGATGCTCACGTCGTCTATCTCGATCCGCCCCTCCGATCCGTCGGAGATCCGCATCTCTTACCTCGGCGTCCAGCGCAGCCTCGACGGCGGCATGACGTGGACGACGGAAAGCAACGGCCTCGCCGTCGGGGAGCTGATGACGGGCGGCGTCGGCGACCTCGCCTGGGATCCGCCCGGAGCGCACCTTTACGGCGCCGGGACCGGGGTCTTTGAGTTTGAGCCTGCCAACGTCGTGACCATACCAGCCGTCTCGTCGCTCCACGGCGCGCCGCCGACCTATTTCCACTCCGACGTGGCCGTCTTCAACACCTCGTTTCAGGAGCCGACGAGTGTCACGGCGACGTACCGCTGCCTGGCCTCGGCCTGTCCCGAGCAAACGCGGACGTTCATGGTCCCTCCACGCGCGCTCTCCTCGTACGACGACATCGTCGTGACGCTTTTCCAACAGCCCGAGACAGGCGGTGCCGTCGAGCTCGCGAGCGACCAACCGCTGATCGTGACGAGCCGCCTCTACACGCCGGCGAGGCCATCGCCGACCCTCGGGATGTTCGTTCCGGGGCTGCGGCCCGAGCAGGGATTCCCGAAGAGCGTACTAACGTCGCTTTCACATTCGTCCCAGCAAGCCCTGGGCTCTCGAACGAACATCGGCGTCTATAACCCCGCCGAATCCTCCCAGACGGTCCGGCTTTCGTTCCGTGACACCGCCGGAACGGACTTCGGACAGATCGAGCGGACCGTCGGGCCCAGACAGCTCATCCAGATGAACGACCCGGAGATCTTTTCGCAACTCGGGATCGCATTCGACGTCCCGGACTTCTCCTGCCTCGTCGAGGGGGCGGCGGAGCAGTCGCTCTTCACCTACGCCGCCGTGATCGACAATCAGTCTCAGGATCCGATCTTCGTCGTCGGCCGGAATGCGGGCGGCTTCACCACCACCTCCGCGACCCTGCCCGCGGCCGCCTCGCTCCACGGTGCTGGTGGGACCTTCTTTCACTCGGACGTATCGATATTCAACCCGTCGACGACGAGCAACCTTTCCATCGCCGCCCGGTACCGGTGCGGACTCGGTGCCTGCACGGTTTCGGAGAAGGCCTTCGCGGTGGGGCCGTTGCAGACGCGGAAATTCAACGACTTCGTGGGCGAGTTCCTTCAGGTGCCCGAGTCGGGCGGTGCGGTAATATTCGAAGCGTTCAACCCTCCCCTGGCCGGACTCGTCGTCACGAGTCGACTCTTCACACCGACCCGCCCGGATCCGACCGTCGGCATGTTCGTGCCCGGATTGAGCCCCGGCGAGGCCACGATCGACGCCGTGTTGACCTCGCTGGCGAGCTCGTCGATTCCGGGCAGGGGCTTCCGCACCAACGTCGGTGCATTCAATTCCAGCGACGCTTCACAGACCTTGAGCTTCTTCCTGTACGACGCGAGCGGGACCGCCCTCGGCAGGACCTCGCGCGTCCTTCCGGCCGGCGGCGCGGTACAGGTGAACGACATCTTCCGCGCCGTCGGCGCCGCCGGCGAGATCGCGAGTGCCTATTGCCTGGTCCGCGGGGACGGCCAGAGCCCGTTCTTCGCCTACGCCGCTGTCATCGACAACCAGACGCAGGACCCGATCTTCGTTCCCGGCCAGCCGGACCTCGACGTCCCGAGGCCACTCGAACTCACCCATCCTGACCGATCAAAGTGACCGGAACTCTGACACTCCCCTGTGTCGTAGGCCTCGTCTCCCAAAAATAGGTGCCGGGTCACCCAGGCTCGATACCCGACGAGACGGCTCCGCACAGATGGTCGACCCAGGCCTCATCGACTCTTCGAACGACTCGCCCTCCCGCGCTAAAATCCCGCCCCCATGATCCTCGTCACCGGCGCCACGGGAACGATCGGCCGGGAGCTCATCCGCCTGCTCTCGGCGGGCCGGGCTCCCTTTCGCGCACTGGTGCGGAGCGCCGGAAAGGCGCAGGCGATCCGGGAGGCCGGGGGCGACGCGGTCGTGGGCGAGTTCGCTGATGCCGGATCGGTCGACGCCGCGCTGCGAGGCGTCGAGAAGCTCTTCCTCCTGACCAACTCCCTGCCCGACCAGCCGGAGACGGAGGCGCGGATCGTCGACGCCGCGAAGGCCGCGGGCGTCGAGCACGTCGTCAAGCTCTCGACCTCGGGCGCGGACGCGGTGAAGCCTCCCCTTTTCCTGAAGCTCCACCGGGACGCGGAGCGCCACATCGAGGCCTCGGGCCTCGCCTGGACGTTCCTGCGGCCGAGCTTCTTCATGCAGAACTACCTCGACTTCGCCGCCGCGATCCGGACCCAGGGCATCCTCGCGGCCCCGGCGGGCGACGGCCGGCACCCGGATGTCGACGCCCACGACGTGGCGGCGGTCGCGGCGCGGGTCCTGACGGAGCCGGGGCACGAGGGCCGCGCCTACGAGCTGACGGGGCCGGAGGCGCAGTCCTTCGCAGAGGTCGCCCGCCGCATCGCCACGATCGCGGGGCGCGAGGTCCGGTACGTGGACCTGCCCCCCGCAGAAGGACGCCGCAGCCTCGTGGCCCTGGGCGAGTCGGAGTGGAGCGCGGACGCGTTCGTCGAGCTCTATGCCTGGTTCCAGGGAGGAGAGGGCACGACCAACGGGTCGGCCGTGGCGCTCGGCGTGGAGGAGGTCCTCGACCGCGCGCCGCGATCCTTCGAGAACTTCGTGCGCCACCACGTCCGCGACTTCGGCGGATGAACGCGGCCGCGGCCCTCGCCGCCCTCTGGCTCGTGACCGCTCCGGCACCGGTCCGCCGCGTCGCCGTGACGATCGACGACCTGCCGGGAGCGCCGGGGGCGTGCGTCGGCGGAGACCTCGCCGCATTCCAGGCGATGACGGCGAAGCTGCTCGCGGCGGTCAAGGCCTCGGGCGCGCCCGCGATCGGCTTCGTCAACGAGGGCAAGCTCGCGCCGGAGGGAACGCGCGAGGAGGCCGCGTGTCGCCCTGCTCCGGGCGTGGCTCGACGCCGGGATGGACCTCGGCAACCACACGTACTCGCACTTCGACCTGCACCGCACGCCGCTCGACGAGTTCGAGCGCGACACGACCCGCGGCGAGGAGGTCACCCGGTCGCTCCTCGCGGAACGGGGCAAGTCGCTCCGCTACTTCCGCCACCCGTTCCTCCACACCGGCCGGAGCCTCGAGACCAAACGCGCCTTCGACGAGTTTCTGGCGGCGCGCGGCTACACGATCGCCCCCGTCACGCACGACAACGGCGAGTGGATCTTCGCCGCGCGTACGCGAAGGCCGGGCAACCGCGGGGACACGGCCGCGCAGCGGCGGATCGTCGAGGCCTACGTCCCCTACATGGACGCCAAGTTCGACTACTTCGAGCGCGAGTCCGTGGCGCTCTTCTCGCGTGAGATCCCTCAGGTCCTCCTGATCCACGCCAACTCGCTGAACGCGGACGCGTTCCCGCAGCTGTCCGCCATGATGAAGACGCGCGGCTACGCGTTCGTCACGCTCGGTCAGGCGCTCGAGGACCCGGCCTACCGCTCCCCCGACACGTTCACCGGCGCTGGCGGGATCTCGTGGCTCCACCGCTGGGCGCTGACGCGCGGCGGGAAGGGCCTCGTCCTTCCCGACGAGCCGACCGTGCCGAAGTTCGTGCTCGAGCTCGCCGGCGTCGACGGCGAGTAGGGGCGGCCCTTGTGGCCGCCCGAGGGCGGGGACAAGCCCCGCCCCTACGAGCGGGGCCGCATGGCGCGAGATTCGCGGGAGCGTTACGGGGTCAGGAGGCCGGCGCCGGGCTGTCGTCGTACTCCTGCCGGTACAGCAGGATCCACGGCGCGGCGCCGCGCAACTTGTCGATCCGGATCCGATGGGGGCCGGGCTTCGACGCCGGCTTGGCGAACGTCACGACGTAGTGGCCTTTCACCGCCTCGCGCACGACGCCCATCGCCCAGTCGGGGAACGTCTCCGTGCGCATGTAGAAGCCGCCGGTCTCGAAGGAGAGCTGCTTCAGGCCGGCGCCGAGCTGGTGCGCGCCGGAGCTGATGTCGAGCGAGAAGACCGGAGCCTGGGCTGCGGCGAGCGCCGTCTGCGCCGCCTCGAGGTCCCGCGTCGAGGCGAAATGCCCCATGGCCGCGTTGGACGCCGACGGGGATAGCGCGTTCCAGCGGCCCACGGCGTACCCGAAGAAGAGGATCGCCTTGGACCCGGGCAGAGGCCTCAGCGCCCGGCCGATCGCCGTGAGGCCTTTCTCCATCGAGGTCGCCGCGCGCTCCTCCTCGTGCGACAGGTGCGCGCCGATCGAGAGCTCCGGCGGGCTCGCGGAACGCGCCGTCTCTTCCTTGCGGGGCGCCGACTGGATCGCCTTCCGGATCACGGCGCGGTCGGCGGTGAAGTCCTGGGAGAGCCAGAGCCGCGAGCCGAACACCAGGAGGGCGACCTCGTCGGCCGGCCCGAGCGTGTCGAGGAAATTCAAGGCCTGCTGTTTCATCCGCATCAGGCCCTCGTCCTTCTGGCCTTCGATGTGCGATTGGAAGACCATGACGAAGAGGCGGCCCTCCGGCGCGGCGGGAGCTGCGGCGTCGGCCCCGGCGGCGGGCGCGTCGGCGCGGACCAGCGTCGCGGTGCGGCTCGGCACGGCCGCGGACAGCGACCCCACCCACTCCACGGACTCGATCGAAACGGGCTGGTCGTCGACGAAGAGCTGAAAGTCCTGCTTCTCGAGGTCGGGCACGACGCGGCCCTGCTTGTCGGTCACGTGGAGCGTGACCTCGACTCGCGAGACCGTGACCTGCTCCTGGACCGGCTCCTGCCCGTTGAGGCCTGCGGCCGCGAGCCCGAAAAGGGTCGCGAGGGCCGCGAGTCGGAGCCTCATGACAGCTCCGCCGGCGGCTTGGTCAGGAACCGCGCGCGACGCCCGTGGCGCTCGAACGCGAGCCGGATGAGCTCGTCGAGAAGCGCCGGCAGCGCCAGGCCGCTCGCCTCCCAGAGCTTCGGGTACATCGAGATCGCCGTGAAGCCCGGGAGGGTGTTGACCTCGTTGACGAGAAGCCTTCCCGTCGACCGCTCGAGGAAGAAGTCGACGCGCGCCATTCCGGAAAGCCGGCACGCGCGGAACACGCGGACCGAGAGCGACTTCGCCTCCTCCGCGACCGCGGCCGGAACGGGAGCCGGCACGAGGAGCTTTGCCTTGTCGTCGCGGTACTTGTCGTCGTAGTCGTAGAACTCGCGGCCGGGGACGATCTCGCCCGGCACGGTCGCCTGAGGCGCGTCGTTGCCGAGGACCGCGCACTCGAGCTCCCGGGCGTCGATCCCCTCCTCGACCAGGGCGCGCTCGTCGTAGGCGAGTGCCGCCTCGAGCGCCGCGGGAAGGTCCTCCCAGCGCTTGACCTTCGTCACGCCGACCGACGATCCGCCGTTGGAGGGCTTCACGAAGACCGGCAGCGCGACGCCGGCTCGCTCGAGCTCTTCTCTCGCCCGCGTCGCGCCGGCCGTCGATTCGACGACCGCCGCCCGCGGCGTCGGGATGCCGGCGTCGCGCATCAGCGCCTTGAACACCGACTTGTCCATCCCGACCGCCGAACCCGTGACCCCGGCGCCGACGTAGGGGACACCGAGCATCTCGAGGAACCCCTGCAGCACGCCGTCCTCCCCGCTCGTCCCGTGAATGACGGGAATGACGACGTCCACGCGCCCCGGGGCGATCTCGGACGGAACGAGCGCTCCCGTGCCCTGGTCGCCGCGGCGGAACCGCTCGGGGACGGGCCCCGCGGCGAGCAGCCGGCCCGACTCGGCGGCCGGCAGGAAGCGGCCGTCCTCGCCGACCGCGACGGGGACGACCTCGTAGCGCGCCGCGTCGAGCGCCCCCGCGATCGTGCGTGCCGAGATGCGCGAGACCTCGCGCTCGACGGACTTTCCCCCGAAGAGCACGGCGACGCGCGTGCGGCTCACCAGGTCACCACCCGAACCTCCTCGACCGCCGGCAGCGCGCGCAGCCGGTCGAGCACCGCGGCGGGCGGGGCCGTGTCGACTGCGATGACGGCCGCGGCGCGCGACCCGTCGCCTCGGGCGAGCGAGAAGTTCGCGATGTTGATGCCGGCCTCGCCGAGAACGGTTCCGACGGCGCCGACGACGCCCGGGACGTCGCGGTTGCGGACGAAGACGACCGTCCCCTCGGGATGAAACTCGAGCGGCAGGCCGTCGACTTCGACGACGCGCGCGTCGCGCCCCGAGAAGAGCGTGGCGTCGGCGGTGCCCTTCGAGGCGGCACACGTGAGTGTGACGCGGATCGAGCGCGCGTAGGTCCCCGGGTCCTCGTGCCGCGTGTCGGACACGGCGAGCCCGCGGTCGGAGGCCATGTAGAGCGCGTTGACGTAGTTGACGACGTCGTGGGTCTGGGCTTCGAGCGCGCCCTTGGCGGCGGCGACGGCCACCGGGCGCACCATGTCTTCCGGCAGCCCCCAGGTTTCGATCGCCAGGCGCGAGAGCCGGCCGCCCGAGAGCGCGGAGAGGAAGTGCGCCGTTCGCTCCGCCAGGCGCATCCAGCCGGCGGCCCCGCCGGCGTCCTTGGGGCCCCGGAACGGGAGATTGACCGCGGGCACATAAGCCGCGCCTGCGAGCGCCTCGAGAAGCGCCTCCACGGTCTGGACCGAGACGCGCTCCTGGGCCTCGACCGTCGAGGCGCCCAGATGGGGCGTGGCGACGACGTTCGGCAGCCTCGGCAGCGGATCGTCCGGCGCCGGCGGCTCCGGATCGAACACGTCGAGAGCGGCGCCGGCGAGCTTCCCGTTCTGGAGCGCCTCGGTGAGCGCGACGCGGTCGATGAGGCTCCCCCGGGCCACGTTGACGAGCACCGCCGACGGCTTCATGAGGGCGAGCTCGGCCGCCCCGAGGAGCGCCTTGCCTTTCCCGGTCGCGGTCGAGTGCAGCGTGACGACGTCCGACTGCGCGAGGAGCGTTTCGAGAGGCACCAGTGGCACCCCCATTTCCTGCGCCTTCTCGACGGGGAGGAACGGATCGTGGCCGAGCAGCCTGGCCTCGAACGCTCTCGCCCTGGCCGCCACCCGCGAGCCGACCTGGCCGAGGCCGACGATGCCGACGGTCTTGCCCGCGAGCTCCGATCCCACGAACTTCGACTTCTCCCAGCGCCCAGCGGCCATGGAGGCGGCGGCCGCCGGCACCCGGCGCAGGAGCGCGAGCAGCACCGCGAACGTGTGCTCGACCGCCGAGACCACGTTGCCCGTCGGCGAGTTCAGGACCATGACGCCGCGGGCGGAGGCCGCCGGCACGTCCACGTTGTCGACGCCCACGCCGGCGCGCCCCACGACCGTCAGCTTCGGGGCCGCGGCGAAGAGGGCGGCGTCGACCTTCGTGGCGCTCCGGACGAGGAGCGCATCGGCGTCCGCGAGCGCCGCGAGGAGCTCCTCCCGCGAAGCGCCCGCGAGGTCCACGACCTCGTGACCGGCCTTGCGAAGCAGCTCGAGGCCCGCGCCGGAGACCTTCTCTGCGACGACGACGCGGCTCACGCGGCGGCTTCCCCCGCGGCCTCGTCGAGCGCCGCGAGCAGCGCCTCGAGCGAGGGCAGGTCGACATCCCCCATGTGGCCGATGCGGAAAGTCGAGGCCTTCCACTTGCCGTAACCCCCGCCGATCGTGAAGCCCCGCTCCTTGACCTTCGCGACGAGGGCCTCGGAGGAGACGCCGGCTCGCGGCTTCAGGCACGAAACGGTCCACGAGCGGCCGGAAGGCGGCGGCACGAGGCCGTGGCCGCGCTCGGCGGCCCAGGCCTCGACGCGCCGGCGCATCGCGTCGTGACGCGCCCAGCGTCCTTCGATCCCCTCGGCGAGGATGTGGTCGAGCTGCACGTCGAGCGCGAAGAGGTGCGGCGTCGACGGCGTGTACGGCGTCTGGTGCTTCTCGGCGAAGGCCTCGGCCTCGGAGAGTCGCAGGTAGTGCGCCCGGGACCGCTCCTTCGCGCGCGCCCGGTACCGGTCGGACGCGAAGGCCACGCCGAGGCCCGGAGGCAGCGCGAGCGCCTTCTGCGAGCCGGCGAGCGCGAAGTCGAGGCCCCAGGCGTCGCACTCGACGGGCGAGCCCGCGAGCGAGGTCACGACGTCGCAGAGGAGAAAGGCGTCCGAGGCCTCGCGGACGGCGCGGGCGATCGCCGGCAGGTCGTTGAGCGTGCCGGTCGAGGTCTCGGAGTGCACGACCGTCACGGCCTCGTAGCGGGTCTTCCCGAGGGCCTTCGCGATCTCCCGGGGATCGACCGGCGTCCCCCACGGGGCCTCGAGGACTTCCACCTCGAATCCCAGATCGCGGGCGCAGGTCGCCCAGCGCTCGGAGAACGCCCCCGAAACGACGGCGAGGACCCGCTCGGGGGCGAGGTTCAGGAGCGCCGCCTCCCAGAGCCCGGTCGCGGCGGAGGTCGCGGTGAAGACGAACCGCTCGGTGCGAAAGACTTTCTGGAGCCGCGGCGGGATCCGGGAGTAGAGGTCCGCGAAGGCCTTGCCGCGGTGGCCGATCGCCTCGTGGGCCATGGCCTGCCGCACGGCGTCGCGCACCCACACGGGCCCCGGGAGGAAAAAGCGCACCTGCCCGGGCCGCCCGCCCGTCGGATCGAAGGTCGTCGTCATGCGGGGGCCGATTCTACGCGAGCCACGCCGGCAGCGCCGCGATCGAATCGAGGAAGCCGTCGGCCGAAACGCCAAGAAGTTCCTCACGGGTCCGCGAGCCGCCCGGGATGAGGACGACGCGGCACCCGGCCGCGCGCGCAAACGCGGCATCGACCTCCATGTCGCCGATGCAGAGCGTCTGCGCGGCCTCGGCTCCGGCGGCCTCCATCAGGCGGCGGAGCATCGCCGGATCGGGCTTGGCCGGCGTTTGGGCGTCCGGCCCGGCGATCGCTTCGAACCGCGACGCGACCCCCTTGGCCTCGAGGATCATCCGGGAGAAGGGCGCCGGCTTGTTCGACGCGAGCGCCATGCGGTGGCCGCGGCCCTGGAGCTCGGCGAGGGCCTCGGCCGCCCCCGGGAGCAGGTGTGACTTCGCGACGGCCACCTGCGGGTAGCGCTCGCGGAAGAGGCGCACGCCTTCGGACGCGCGCTCGGGCCCCACGGCGTCGGCGACGAGCTTTTCGAGCCCGTGCCCCACCATCGTGCGCACCCGGATGTTCGGCAGCGGCTCCTCGCCGAGCGCGCGCATCGCGTAGGCCAGGGCGTCGCCGATCGCGTCGTAACCGTCGATCAGGGTGCCGTCGAGATCGAAGACGAGAAACGGACGCCGGCTCAATTCGCCTTCCGTGCGCCGACGATCGACTCCGTCCGGTCCAGCCCCGCCAGCCGCAGCACCGTCGAGGCGATCGCGTCCCAGTCGCCGAAGGAGAGCGTCGGCACCGACCCGGCGAAGGGCCCGTCGGAGATGCGGGCCGCCGGCTCGACGACGTCCGGCCGCGGGATCCCGGTCCGCACGACCTCGATTTTCGGGAGCGGGAGCGACTTGTACCCTTCCACGAGCACGAGGTCGCAGTGGCCGAAGTCCCGCCGGAGCACCTGCTCCAGGGCCTCCTCGTCCCCGAACCGGCGCACGGTCGTGCGTCGCGGCGTGACGAAGGCCCCCGCCGCCGCGCCCGCGCCGGCGTGGCGCTGCGAGTCCTTGCCCGGGACGTCGTCCTCGGCGTCCTTGGTCGTGTGCTTGACCGTCCCGACGCTGAAACCTCGAGCCTTGAGCCGCGGCAGCACTTCGACGATGACCGAGGTCTTGCCCGAATCGTGGCCGCCCACGAAGGCGACGGCCGCGGGCTTGCGGTCCGGGTAGAGCAGGAAGGGTTCGCGGCGCGCGAAGAAGGGCTGCGCCGCGTCGAAGTGACGAGTGATCTCGGCGCGCAGGTTGCCGTTGCGCTCGACGATCTCGCGAAACCGCTCCGACCCGGTCAGCATGTCGACCGCCGGCCGGTCGTCGAACTCGTAGCGCTCGGTCCTCCAGCGGAAGTCGATCGGCGCGAGCCGCCGCGCCGTCTCGATCACGCGCATCCCCGTCTGGAACGGCCGGAAGGCCGACCGGTCGGTCAGGTGGAACTGGGCGCCGCCGCAGGCCTGGCCGGCGTGCTTGTCGAACATCGGGCGGAACCGGTACGGGAGGAACTGGACGCCGGGCAGCGCGAGCGCGTTCAAGGCCTCGGCGAGCGCGATCGGCTCGAGCCACGGCGCGCCGAACACCTCGAAGGGCCGTGTCGTCCCCCGGCCCTCGGAGAGGTTCGTCCCCTCGAGCAGGCACATCCCCGGATAGACGAGCGCCGTGTCCGTCGTCGGCATGTTCGGCGACGGGGCGACCCAGGGCAGCCCCGTCTCGGCGTAGGGCATCTCGCGCGCCCAGCCCGCCGCCGGGCAGACCACGAGATCGAGATCGAGCCTGCGCTCGGCGGCGAAGAGCCGCGCGAGCTCCCCGGCCGTCATGCCGTGGCGGACCGGGATCGGGTGGAGGCCGACGAAGGTCAGGTAGCCCGTCGACTGCGGCGCGCCTTCGACCGCGCCGCCGATCGGGTTGGGCCGGTCGCAGACGACGAAGCGCAGGCGCGAACCGGCGCACGCCTCCATCGCGAGGAGCATGGTCCAGACGTAGGTGTAGTAGCGGCTCCCCACGTCCGCGACGTCGAAGACGATGGCCTCGAGGTCCGCGAAGTCCTCGCGCCGCGGCTTCAGGTCCTCGGCCGTCGCGCCGTAGAGCGATACGACCGGAAGGCCCGAGGCCGCATGGATCGTGTTGCCGACGGCCTCCATGTAGACCGCGCCGCCTTCCAGGCCGTGCTCGGGGCCGAAGAGGCGCACGAGCCGCACGTTGGACGCGCCGCGGAGCGCCTTCCAGGTCGGAACGCCCGCCGACGTCATCCCCGAGCCGTTGGTGATCAGCCCGATGCGCCGCCCGGCGACCGGCCAGGGACTCTCGAGGAGCACGTCGATTCCGAAGCGAACCTTTCCCATGATCGGCACGCGATCTTATCCGCGCCGCCTCAAGCGAACGTCACGGCGCGCTCGGGTGCTCGGGCCGGTTGCCCTGGAGAAGCGCCACCGCGTGAGGGATCAGGCCGAGGATCGCCGTCAGACAGTCGGCCGCGCCCTTCGGCGAGCCCGGAAGCGCGACGACGAGCGTCCGGCGCCGGACGCCCACCACCTGCCGCGAGAGGTACGCCGCGGGGAAGCCGCGCGAGGTCTCGGCGCGCATCTTCTCGGCCAGGCCCGGCACCTCGAAGTCGATCGCCTCCCGCACGCCCTCCGGCGTCCGGTCGCGCGGCGAGACCCCCGTGCCGCCCGTGAGAACGACCAGGTCCGCCTCCTCCGCGTCGGCGCGCACGCGCACCGCGCGGGCCACCTGCTTCGGCTCGTCGGGGATGACCTCGCGCGACACGATCCGGTGCTCGATGCCGGAGGTCCGCAGGACCTCCTCGCAGGCGGGACCGCCGCCGTCCTTCCGCGCCCCCGCGGCCACGCCGTCGGAGACGGTCACGATCGCCACCCGGATGCTCACGCGGCCCCCTGCACGCGGCTAATATAGACCCCCCATGGCGATCCCCGACTCCCTCGGCCGCCCGCTGCGCAACCTCCGGCTCTCGGTGACCGACCGGTGCAACCTGCGCTGCGCGTACTGCATGCCGGAGACGAACTACACCTGGCTGCCGCGCGAGGACCTGCTCCACTTCGAGGAGATCGGGCGCCTGGTCGACGTCTTCACCGGTCTGGGGGTCGACAAGGTGCGGCTGACCGGCGGCGAGCCGCTCGTCCGGCGCGACCTGCCCGAGCTCGTGCGGATCCTCGCAGGCAAGGCCGCCCTGAAAGACATCGCGATGACCTCCAACGGCGTCCTTCTCGCGGAGCACGCGGCGGCGCTCAAGTCTGCCGGGCTCCACCGCGTCACGGTCAGCCTCGACACGCTCGACGCCGAGCGGTTCCGCCGGCTCACGCGCTTCGACGACCTCCCGCGGGTTCTCGCCGGCATCGACGCGGCCGCGGCCGCGGGCTTCGGGTCCCTGAAGATCGACTCGGTCGTCATCCGCGGCGTCAACGACGACGAGCTCGGGCCACTGCTCGAGCGGGGACGCCGCTGGGGCGCCGAGGTCCGCTTCATCGAGTACATGGACGTCGGCGGCGCGACGCAGTGGTCGCGCGAGCGCGTCGTCTCGCGCGCGGAGATCCTCGCGGCGCTCGCCGAGCGATACGGCCCGATCGCCCCGCTCCCCGGCCAGGGCTCGGCGCCGGCCGAGCGTTTCCGCCTCGCGGACGGCCTCGCCTTCGGCATCATCGCCTCGACGACGGCGCCCTTCTGCCGCGCCTGCGACCGCAGCCGCCTGACGGCCGACGGCCACTGGTACCTCTGCCTCTACGCGACTCGCGGTCTCGACCTGCGCGGCCCCCTGCGCGCCGGGGCGAGCGAGGAGGCGCTCCGGGAGATCCTCGCCTCCGCGTGGCGCCGCCGCGACGACCGGGGGGCGGAGGAGCGGCTGGCGATCGCGGAGCGCGCCCCGCTCCTGCCGCGAGCCGAGCTCGTCCGCGATCCGCACCTGGAGATGCACACGCGGGGCGGCTGACCGTCGCCTAGGGAATCTCCAGCCAGCCTTCCCCGACCAGGACGCTCGTCCCGCCGATCCACGCGTCGAGCACGGCGCCATCCTCCTTCTGCGCGCGCGCCTCCAGCACGCTCGGCCGGCCCATCTCGACGCCCTGCGCGATGCGCCAGCCGAAGTTCCCGTCGTCCCGCGGATCGTGGTGGGCGAGCAGCGCCGCCAGGGCGCAGTTGGCGCTGCCCGTCGCGGGGTCCTCGGGAACGCCGTCGAGCGGCGCGAACATGCGCGCGCGGATGTCGAACTCGTCGGCGCTGCGCACGTAGAGGTGGACGTCCGGGACGAGGCCCTGCTCCCGGAGGGCTTCGACACCGGGCATGTGCGACCGCGCGCGCTCGAGGGCGGCGCGATCGACCAGCTCCGCCACGAGAAAGGGCAAACCGACCGAAACGACCCGGGGCGCGTGGGTCCGCAAAACGACGTCGTCGGGCGAGAGCGACACGGCCGCCGCGAGGGCCGCCGCGTCGGCGGCCTTGCCGAGCGAGAGCTTCTCAGGGGCCGCGAGCTCGCACCAGATCGCGCCGCCTTCCCTCCGCTCGATCCGGATCGGGACGAGCCCCGCCTTCTCCTCGAACGTCACCATCGCCGGGGCGTCGAGTGGGCCCAGCTCCCCCGCCCTGGCCAGCGCGAAAGCGGTCCCGACGTTCGGGTGTCCGGCGAAGGGCACCTCCGTCGCGGGCGTGAAGATGCGGACGCGGCGCGTGTGGCCGGCCTCGGCCGGAAGAACGAACGCGCTCTCGGAGAAGTTGAACTCGCGGGCAATCTGCTGCATCTGCCGGTCCGACAGGCCCGCGGCCTCCGGCAGGACGGCGAGCGGGTTGCCCCCGAAGAGGCGGTCGGTGAAGACGTCGCAGAGGAAGTAGCGGTAGCGCATCCCGGCGGTTCAGGCCCGGCGATAGGTCCCGGACCGGCCTCCCGTCTTCTCCAGCAACACGATCTCGCGGATCGCCGCCGCACGGTCGAGGGCCTTGATCATGTCGTAGAGGGCGAGGCACGCGGCGCTCGCCGCCGTCATAGCCTCCATCTCGACGCCGGTCTTCCCCGTGATGCGCGCCGTGGCCGTCACGACCGCCTCCCGCCGGGCGGCGTCGAGCGCCACGTCGACCTCGACGGACTCGAGCGCCAGCGGGTGGCAGAGCGGGACGATCTCGGAGGTGCGCTTGGCGGCCTGGATGCCCGCCACGCGCGCCACCGCGAGGGCGTCGCCCTTGGCGAGCCGGCCCGACGCGAGGGCCTCGAAGGCGGACCGGCTCATCGCGAGCGATCCCCGGGCGACCGCGACTCGCCGCGTCTCGCGCTTGGAGCCGACGTCGACCATCCGCGCGCGGCCCCGCGCGTCGACGTGGAGGACGCTGCCCCTCAGGCGCGCGCCGCCGCGCGGCCGCCGCGGCTTGCCGGGCGCCGGCTTGTCGTCGCTCATGCTCTCTCCCGGAACGCCGCGTAGCGCTCGAGCGTGTTGAGGTTCTCGAAGGCGTTGCCGGAGGGATCGAGCTCGCGCCACGCGGATTCCTCGAAGACCTCGGCGCCGGCTTCCTCGACGAGCCCGTGGAGGGAGAGCTCGCCCTCGCCGATCCGCCGGCGCGCGATCGGCAGGACCCGGCGGCGCCAGACGCCGGCGAGCGGCTGGAGCCGGCCCTCCGCGCGCGGCAGAACCGCGGCGGCGTCGCTCCCGAGGCTTCGCGCGGCGATCGCGCGGATCAGCGCCACCGGGACCGCCGGCAGGTCGACGGCCAGCACGAAAACACGATCGGCCGCTTCCTCGAGGGCACGGACGAGGCCGTGGATCGCGGCATGCTCCTTCTCGCTCTCGAGCACGACCCGCGCCGGCCCGGCTTCGAACGACGGAGTCTCCTTCGCCACGACGAGAACCTCCTCGAAGATCTCCGCCAGCCGCCCCGTCTGAAACGCGAGCAGCGTGGATGCCCCGTAGGCCAGCGCCGCCTTCGGCCGGCCCATCCGCCGCGAGGCCCCGCCCGCGAGGACCACGGCCGGCATCGAGACGTGCACGGCGGGCCCCGCCCCTCTTACTTGGAGTCGCCGCCCAGGATGAGCGGCAGCCCCTTCGAGTTGCCGATGACGACGATCTTCGTGTTGGGGCTCGCCGCGAGCTTCTCGGTCGCCTCGATGCCCTTCCACTCCAGGAGCTGCGCCGAGATGCCCTGAGCCACGATCTTCTGGAAGTCGGAGATGCCCTGGGCTTCGATGCGCTTGCGCTCGGCCTCCTGCGACTCCTTCTGGAGGACGAACTTCATCTGCTCGGCCTCCTGCTCGCGCTTCAACTTCTCCTGGATCGCGTTGGCGACGATCGGCGGAAGGCCGATCTTCCGGAGCAGAACGGCTTCGGCGATGATCCCGCGGCCGCTCGCCATTTTCTGGAAGAGCTCGAAGGTCTCGCGCGCGATCTGCTCGCGCTCCGAGGAGTAGAGCGCCTTGGCGTCGTAGGAGGCCGTGATCTCCCGGATCGCCGACCGCATCTGCGGATGGACCGTGATCTCCTGATAGTTCTTGCCGACGGTCTTGTAGATGTCCGCGGCCTTGGCCGGGTCGAGCCGGAAGAGCAGCGAGCCCTCGAGGTCCATCATCAGGCCCTCTTTCGAGGGGACCTCGGTCGTCTCCTTGACCTCCTGCGTCTGGATCGACATCTTGATGACGCGGGTGAACGGAATCACGAGGTGGACTCCGGCCGGCAGGATGGTCGGATGAAACGCTGCCGAAGAGGTCCTTGACCCCGACGTGCCCGGCGGGCACGACCGTGATGGGCCCGCCGATGACGAGCAGGACGAAGAGAACGAGCGCGATGATCGCGTTGCGTACGAAGCGGGAACCGACGCCGGAGGGCGGAACGAGTTCGAAAGGTCTTGGTCACGTGATCCTCCTGTGTTGTGAACGCGAGGCGAACCGCCTAGACGAGCTTCAGGAGGTGCCCCATCTTGTTCTTCTTGGCTTCGAGATACTTGCGGGAACGGTCCGTGGGGCTGACCTCGAGGGGAACGCGCTCCACGATCTCCAGCCCGTACCCGTCGATGGCGACGTACTTGGACGGGTTGTTCGTCATCAGGCGCATCTTGCGGACGCCGAGGTCGCGGAGGATCTGGCAGCCGACGCCGTAGTTGCGGATGTCGGGCGGGAAGCCCAGCTTCTCGTTGGCCGAGACCGTGTCGTGGCCCTGGTCCTGGAGCTCGTAGGCCTTCAGCTTGTTGACGAGGCCGATGCCCGCGCCCCTCCTGGAGGAGGTACAGGAAGACGCCCCGTCCGGCCTCGACGATCTTCTCCATCGCGAGCTCGAGCTGCTCGCCGCAGTCGCAGCGCGCCGAGCCGAAGACGTCTCCGGTCAGGCACTGCGAGTGCACGCGCACGAGCACCGGGTCGTTCGCCGTGATGTCGCCGTGGACGAGCGCGAGGTGCTCTTCGTGCGTGACGTCGCTCCGATAGGCGTAGAGCCTGAACTCGCCCATGCGCGTCGGCAGGTTCGGCGAGGCGATCCGGTGCACGAGACGCTCGGTCTTCATCCGGTAGCGGATGAGGTCCGCCACCGTGACCATCGCCAGGCCGTGCCGCGCGCAGAATTTCGCGAGGTCGGGCACGCGCGACATCGTCCCGTCCTCGTTCATGATCTCGCAGAGGACGGCCGCGGGGCTCAGCCCCGCGATCCTCGCCAGGTCCACCGACGCCTCGGTCTGCCCGGCGCGCTTCAGGACGCCCCCGGCCTGCGCCCGCAGCGGGAACATGTGGCCGGGGCGGTTCAGGTCCGACGGCTTCGTCGCCGGATCGATCGCCGTCAGCACCGTGGCCGCCCGGTCGGAGGCCGAGATGCCCGTGGTCGTCCGGCCGCGCGCCTCGATCGAGACCGTGAAAGCCGTGCCGAAGTTGGACGTGTTCTCCTCGACCATCGGCGGAAGGCCCAGCTCTTCGCAGCGCTCCTCGGTCAGGGCGAGGCAGATGAGGCCCCGGCCCTCGCGCGCCATGAAGTTGATGGCCTGGGGCGACGCCTTCTCGGCGGCGAGGACGAGGTCGCCCTCGTTCTCCCGGTCCTCGTCGTCGACCACGACGACGAACTTTCCGGCCCGCAGGTCCTCGATGGCCTGCTCGATCGTGGCGAAAGGAGTGTCGGGCATGAACCCTCTATTGTAGACCGGGCTAGAAAACAGCCGGCTCCTCGTACGTCGCGAAGACTTCCCGCATCACGTCCGAGATTTCCCCCACCGTCGCGTACGTCTTCACCGCGTCGACGAGCGGCGGCATCACGTTCTTCCCGTCCCGGCAGGCCTGGCGCAAGACCGCCAGCGCCGTGGACACGGCCTTGCCGTCCCGGGTCCGGCGCAGCTCCGCGACCGCCTTCTTCTGGACGTCCTCGACCGCGTCGTCGATGTAGAGGATCTCGAGCGGATGCTCCTCCGCGTCGACGAAGTCGTTGACGCCGACGACGATCTTCTCCTTCGCGTCGACGGCGCGCTGGTAGGCATAGGCGGCGTCCATGATCTCCCGCTGGGGGAAGCCGGCTTCGATCGCCTCGACCATCCCGCCGAGCTCGTCGATCCGGCGGAAGTAATCGAAGCAGCCGCGCTCCATCTTCGTCGTCAGGTCCTCGACGAAGTAGGAGCCGCCGAGCGGGTCGATCGTGTTGGCGACGCCGGACTCGTGGGCGATGACCTGCTGCGTGCGCAGAGCCAGCTTGACGGCGAAGTCCGTCGGCAGCGCCAGCGTCTCGTCGAGCGAGTTCGTGTGCAGGGAGTTCGTCCCGCCGAGGACCCCGGCGAGCGCCTGGATCGCCGTTCGCACGACGTTGTTGTAGGGCTGCTGGGCCGTCAGCGAGCAGCCGGCCGTCTGCGTGTGGAAGCGGCACATCCAGGAGCGGGGGTCCTTCGCTCCGAAGCGCTCCTTCATCGTCTTCGCCCAGATCCGGCGCGCGGCGCGGAACTTGGCGATCTCCTCGAAGAAGTCGTTGTGCGAGTTGAAGAAGAAGGAGAGGCGCGGCGCGAACTCGTCGACCGGCAGGCCCGCGTCGATGCCGTACTTCACGTACTCGACGCCGTCGCGCAGCGTGAACGCGAGCTCCTGGAGGGCCGTCGAGCCGGCCTCGCGGATGTGGTACCCGGAGATCGAGATGGTGTTCCACTTCGGCACGTGCTTCGCGCAGAAGGAGAACTGGTCCGTCACCAGGCGCATCGACGGCCGGGGCGGAAAGATGTACTCCTTCTGGGCGATGTACTCCTTGAGGATGTCGTTCTGGAGCGTGCCCCCGACCTTCTCCCACGGGGTCCCGTGCTTCTCGGCGACCGCGAGGTACATCGCCAGGGCGATCGGCGCGGTCGAGTTGATCGTCATCGACGTCGTGACCCGCCCGAGGTCGATGCCGTCGAAGAGGACTTCCATGTCGCGGAGCGAGTCGATCGCGACCCCGCACTTGCCGACCTCGCCCCGCGCCATGTGGTGGTCCGAGTCGTAGCCGTAGAGCGTGGGCAGGTGGAAGGCCGTCGAGAGACCGGTCTGCCCGTGCTCGAGGAGGTAGTGGAACCGCTGGTTCGTCTGCTTCGCCGTGCCGTACCCGGCGAACTGCCGCATCGTCCAGAGCTTGCCGCGGTAGCCGGTCGGCTGCACGCCGCGGGTGTAGGGGTACTCCCCCGGCCATCCGAGGTCGCGCTCGAAGTCGAAGCCCGGCTGCGTATCCGGCGCCGCGAGCGGTTCGACCGGCGCGCCCGAGACCGTCGTCCAGTCCTTCTTCCAGGCCGGCGTCTTCTCGAAGGCCTCGCGCGCCTTTTCGGTGGCGCGCCGGCGGCCGGCCGCGACCGCCTCCGGCACCAGCGGGTCTTTGTCGCTCATGGGGCAAATGATACGACGGGCGACCGGACGCGGTAAGATCCGCGCCGACTGCAGTTTGGGAGGTGCACGTGAAGGGTGATCCGGAGATCCTGAAGGTCCTGCAGGAGGTCCTCTCGGCCGAGCTGACCGCCATCAACCAGTACTTCATTCACGCCCGGATGCTCCGCAACTGGCGCTACATGAAGCTGGCCGAGCACACCGAAAAGGAGTCGATCGGGGAGATGCGGCACGCCCAGGAAGTCATGGACCGCATCCTCTACTTCGACGCGTCGCCGAACATGCAGAAGTACATGAAGATCAACGTCGCCAGGACGGTCCCCGAGATGATGAAGGTGGATCTCGACCTCGAGCTCGACGCGGTCAAGCGCCTGAACGCCGGCATCCACCTGGCGACCCAGAAGGGCGACAACGGGTCGCGCGCCCTCTTCGAGAAGATCCTCCTCTCCGAGGAGGAGCACATCGACTACCTCGAGGCGCAGATCCAGCAGATCAAGGACATGGGCGCCGAGAACTACCTGGCGCAGCAGATCGAGGGCTGAGGCGAAAATCCGAAAAAGCCTGGGGTCAGGTCTCGATTTTTCGGATTGGACCGACGAACCGAAAAAACCAGACCTGACCCCGCCGTTTTTCGGGTCAGAGGCTCGGTAGAAACGCCTCGCGGGCGAGGTGGGCCGCTCCCTGGAGGGAGAACGGCAGCGACGACGTCATGAAGCAGGAGTGGGTGCACCAGCACTCGCGGTTGGCGATCCGGCGACGCATCCCGACGGCCTTCTCCGAAAACCAGGCCTTCTTGAAGGAGTACCCGAAGTCCCGGATGTTGCCGATCTCCCACTGCACCTCGCAGAGCGAGACGGTGCCCTCCGGGTTGAGCACCCCGGAGATCGTGCCCGCGTAACAGGGGTAGACCATCCGCTCCTGTTCGAGCGTCTCGAGCTCGGCGGTCCGCGCCCCCACCTTGAGGTTGCGCAGCACCGGGTTGTAGTTGCCGAACTTCGCCCAGTAGGGCCGGAGGAACCGCAAGGCCTCCGCGTACTCGGCCGGCGTCAGCGCGCGGATCGACGGGTCCGGAAACGGCGGGCGAAGCAGCTCGAAGGAGTGGAAGTTGATCTCCGGCAGGTTCGCCGCGACCCACGCCGTGATCTCCGGCAGGTCGTTCATGTTGAAAGACGCCAGCACCGTCTGGACGTTCAGCGTGAAGCCGCGGGACTTGCGCTTGAGCGCCGCGAGCCTCCGGTACGTCTCCTCGAGCTTGACGAAGTTGCCGGGAGCGCCGCGGATGAAGTCGTGCCGCTCGCCCAGGTGATCGAGCGAGAGCCCCACGGTGAACGTCTGGCGCTCGTCCTTCCGCGACTCGAGAACGCGCGCCACGATCGACTCGACCTGCTCGGGGATGATCGAGTTGGTCGGCATCGTCACGTTGGTCGCGTCGTGACGCCGGTAGAGGAGCTTCGTGATCTCCGGCAGGTCGCGGTTCAGCGTCGGCTCGCCACCCGTCAAGACCACCGAGTAAAGCGCGCCCAGGTCCGCGAGGGCCCGGTCGTATTCCTCGAGCTGCATCTCGAGGTGGCGGTTCACGTTCAGGTGGTCCCAGTAGAAGCAGGTCACGCACTTCGAGTTGCAGAGGTTCGTCATGCCGAGGATCAGGTAACGCGGCAGCGTCTCCCTTCCCCGCAGCCAGTGAGCGGCGAGCTCGAGATTCTTCATCGCGCCGCCGTCCCGAGGACGCCGCGGCCGATCCCCGTCAGGAGACCCGCGAAGTACGTCGCGTGGTGGACGGCGAACGCGAACGGCACCGAAGGGAAGAGGACGAGGTCCCGGCGCCAGATCGGAAACGACAGCGCCCAGGTCGCCAGCGCATACGCCGCCGCGGCCGGCACGACGAAGCGCCCGCCCCAGAGCGCCGCCCCGGCCGAGGCCGCGAAGGCCGCCGTGAGAAACGCCGCGACACGGCCGCGCGCGTGGAGCCCCGGCCTCTCGACGAGGAGCCGCCCCGTCTTCACGCGGTAACGCCAGCGCTGCGCGAGGTACGGTCCCGGGAACGCCCTCCGGCGGTGGCGCACGCGGACGGCCGGATCGAGCACGACCCGCGCCCCGGTGTCGAGCGCCCGCCGGACGAAGTCGGTGTCCTCGCCGATGTACCCGAAGGCCTCGTCGAAGCCGCCGAGCCGCTCGAACGTCTCGCGGCGAACGAAGAGGTTGCAGAGCGCGACGTCGTGGGCCGACCGGACCGGCCCGCCCCGCGGGTTCCATTCGTGCGCGGGGATGCCGCTGCCGATGCCGGGTGTCGCGAGAAGCAGGTTCGCGAGGCGTTCGCCGTACGGGGCGTCTGGCGGCCCGGGGTCGGGCCCGCCGACGACCTCCGCCGACTCGCAGGCGCGCGCCCCCGCCGCGAGCCAGCCGGGCTCGGCCGCCGCGTCGTCGTCGAGGAAGGCGAGGATCCGGCCCCGGGCCTCCCGGGCCGCCGCGTTGCGCCGCTTCGCCGGGTTGCGAGCGTCGGCTTTCGCCCAGCGCACCGGGAACCGGAAGCCGTCCATGCGCGGGGGCTCCGCCGAGCACACGATCGCCTCGAACTCCGGGCCCGCGATCTGCGCGTCGAGCGAGCGCAGGCTCTCCGGCAGCAACGTCTGCACGCGGTCGGCGGCGATGAGGACGGAAACGGCGGGCTCCACCGGCCGATGATAAGCGCCGCCCGCGCCCGGAGCGAATCGCCGTCGTATAAACTTCGGCCTTCGGGAGCCCGCTTGGACCTGACGCGCGAACAAAGACTCGAGCTGTATCGCTTCATGCGGCTCAACCGCGTGGTCGAGGAGCGGCTCGTCAACCTCTACCGGCAGGGAAAGGTCGTCGGCGGCCTCTACCGCTCGCTCGGCCAGGAGGCCACGTCGGTCGGAACGGCCTATGCCCTGCGCAAGGGCGACATCGTCGGCCCGCTCATCCGCAACCTCGGCGTCGTCCTCGTCATGGGCTACACGCCGCGGGACGTCATGACGCAGTACATGGCCCGGGCGACCTCCCCCTCCGGCGGCAAGGACTGCAACCTCCACTTCGGCCGGCCCGATCGCGGCGTCATCTCCCCCATCTCCATGCTCGGGGCGCTCGTGCCGGTCATGGCGGGGATCGCGCTCGCCGCACGCATGCAGAAGAAGGACCTCGTGACGATGACGTGGATCGGCGACGGCGGGACCTCGACCGGAGCCTTCCACGAGGGCCTCAACTTCGCCGCCGTCCAGAACCTGCCGCTCGTCGTCATCGCCGAGAACAACGGCTGGGCCTACTCGACGCCCTTCCGCAAACAGACCCGGGCGCGCTGCCTCGCCGACAAGGCCGCGGCCTACGGCATCCCGGGCGAGACCGTCGACGGCAACGACGTGCTCGCCGTCCACGACGCGGCGCGCCGCGCCGTCGACCGTGCGCGGGGCGGAGGCGGGCCGACTCTCGTCGAGGCCGTGACCTACCGGATGAAGGGCCATGCCGAGCACGATGCGCAGGCCTACGTCCCGAAGGAGGAGATCGAGGAGTGGCGCGCGAAGGACCCGATCGAGCGCTACGCCCGCGTCCTCGTCGAATCCGGCGCCGGATCCGCCAACGAGCTCGCGGCCATCGACCAGGCCATCGCCGAAGAGGTCGACCGCGAGGTCGAGCGCGCGGAAGCGAGCCCGCTGCCCGCTCCCGAATTCGCGATGGAGGGCGTCTACGCCCGCGCGCCGCAGCCCGAGCCGGCGCCTTCGACCGCGCGGAGGCGCTCGTGAGCGGCGGCGCGCCCCACCTGGGGGGAGACACGGGCGCCCCGGCCGCCCGCGGACAGACGACCTACGTCGACGCGATCCGCGAGGGCCTCCGCGAGGAGATGGCCCGCGACGAGCGGGTCTTCCTCCTGGGCGAGGACATCGGCGCGTACGGCGGCGCCTTCAAGGTCACCGACGGCCTCATGTCCGAGTTCGGCGAGGAGCGGGTCATCGACACGCCGATCGCCGAGACCGCGATCGTCGGCGCCGCGGTCGGAGCCGCCATGATGGGAATGCGGCCCGTCGCCGAGATGCAGTTCATCGACTTCATCTCCTGCGCCTTCGACATGATCACGAACTTCGCGGCCAAGTCCCGGTATCGCACGGGCGTCGGCGTGCCGCTCGTCATCCGCGGCCCCTCCGGCGGCGGTGTCCATGGCGGACCGTTTCACTCCCAGAATCCCGAGGCCTATTTCGCGCACACCCCGGGCCTGAAGATCGTGCAACCGGCGACGGCCTACGACGCGAAGGGCCTGATCAAGGCCGCCATCCGCGACGACGACCCCGTCCTCTTCTTCGAGCACAAGTTCCTGTACCGGCGCATCAAGGAAGAGCTGCCGGCCGGCGACTACATCGTGCCGATCGGCAAGGCGGCCGTCCGCCGCGCGGGCCGCGACCTCTCGATCATCACCTACGGCGCGATGCTCTGGACCGCGCTCGAGGCCGCGAAGACGCTCGAGGCCGAGGGGATCGACGTCGAGATCGTGGACCTGCGCACGCTCTTCCCCATGGACGAGGAGACCGTGCTCGCGTCCGTGGCGAAGACGAACAAGGCGATCCTCCTGCACGAAGCCACCCGCACGGGAGGCATCGGCGCCGAGATCGCGGCCGTTCTCGCCGAGAGATGCTTCGAGTACCTCGACGGCCCCCTCGTCCGCGTCACGGCGCCGGACACCCCCGTCCCGTACTCGCCGCCCCTGGAAGAGGCGTTCCTGCCCAACGCCGAAAAGGTGTGCCGGGCGGCGCGCGCCCTCGCCGGATACTGATGACAGCCCATCTCGCGCTTCGCTCCCGTCGGCGGCGTCGAGCCGCCGCTCCAGACACCCGAGCCCTCGCCGGCTACTGAGGCCCGCCATGCAATTCGACGGCACGGTCACGATCCGGGCCCCCCGCGCGAAGGTCTGGGACTACCTCACCGACCCGAACAAGGTTTCCCGGAGCGCGCCCGGCCTCGAGAAGCTCGAGATCGTCGAGCCCGGCAAGAAGTTCCGCGCCACGACCTCGGTGGGTTTCGGCGCCGTCAAGGTCCGCTTCGTCAACGACGTCGAGTGGGTCGAGCTCGATCCGCCGAACATGGCGCGGATGAAGGCCCACGGCACCGCGCCGGGCTCGGGCGTCGACGCGACGACCTCGATGACCCTGACCGACGGTCAGGACGGCGCGACGGATCTGGCGTGGACGGCCGACATCAACGTCGTCGGAACGGTCGCGAGCATGGCCGCGCGCCTGATGGGCGGCGTGACGAAGAAGCTCACCTCCGCGTTCTTCGACAAGGTCCGCGAGGAGATCGAAGCGAAGTCCTGATCCGGATCGGGGTGGTAGACTCCCGCCACTTCTGCGGGAGGAGTCATGCCGTATCCCGTCTCGATCACCGTCAACGGCGCGAAGCGCAAGAACCTCGTCGAAGCGCGCCTCCTCCTCGTCCACTACCTCCGCGAGACCCTCGGGCTGACCGGCACCAACGTCGGCTGCGACACGAGCCAGTGCGGCGCGTGCACGGTCCTCGTGGACGGCAAGGCCGTCAAGTCCTGCACCGTGCTCGCCGTCCAGGCCGACGGCTCGAGCGTGACGACGATCGAGGGGCTCGCGACGAAAGGCAAGCTGCATCCGCTGCAGGACGCGTTCTGGGAGAAGCACGGCCTGCAGTGCGGCTTCTGCACCCCCGGCATGATCCTGACCGCCTGCGATCTGCTCGCGAACAACGCGAAGCCGAGCGACGCCGAGATCCGCCACGGGCTCGAGGGCAACCTCTGCCGCTGCACCGGCTATCAGAACATCGTCGCCGCCATCCGCGAGGGCGCGGCCCGCATGGCGAAAGCGTAGGGAGGCGGCCATGGCATCGAAGGTGTTCGGTTCCGCCATCAAGCGACGCGAGGACCCGCGCCTCATCACCGGACAGGCGAAGTACACCGACGACTTCGTCCTTCCCGGGATGGCGCACATGGCGGTCGTCCGCTCGCCCTACGCGCACGCCCGCATCAAGGCGATTCGAACGAAGAAGGCCGCCGGCATGCCCGGCGTCCTCGGCGTCTTCACGGGCCGGGAAATGAAGGACGCCGGGTTCGGGGGAATCCCGTGCGCCTGGGTCGTTCCCGGGTCGGACACGAAGACGCCTCCCTACCCGCCGATTGCCATCGACGTCGTGCGCTACGTCGGCAATGCCGTCGCGATCGCCGTCGCCACGGATCGATACGCCGCGCGGGATGCGGCCGATGCGGTCGAGGTCGACTACGAGCCCCTGCCGGTCGTGACCGACGCCGAAAAGGCGACGGGCAAGGGCAAGCCGCAGCTTCATGCCGAGGCCCCGGGCAACGTCTGCTTCCACTGGAAGGTCTCCGGCGGCGACGTGGAGGCGGCGTTCAAGGCCGCCGACGTCGTGGTCAAGGAACGCATCATCAACCAACGCCTGATCCCCAACGCCATGGAGCCGCGGGCGGCGCTGGCGCAGTACATGTCGGGCGCGGGCGAGCTCACCCTGTGGGTGACGTCGCAGAATCCGCACATCTGCCGCTTCCTCCTGTCGCTCGACACGGGCATCCCGGAGAACAAGATCCGCGTCATCGCGCCGGAGGTCGGCGGCGGCTTCGGAAGCAAGATCCCCCACTACCCGGAAGACGCGATGGTCGTCTTCGCGTCGAAGACGCTGGGGTGCCCGGTCAAGTGGACCGAGACGCGCAGCGAGAACTACCGGGGCACGATCCACGGCCGCGACCACATCCAGGACGTGGAGATGGCCGCGAAGAAGGACGGGACGATCCTCGGCCTGCGGGCGAAGGTCTGGGCGAACCTCGGCGCCTACCTCTCCACGGCCTCGACCGGCATCCCCACGATCCTCCACGGCCTGATGCTGTCGGGCGCGTACGACATCAAGAACATTCACGAGGACGTCTTCGGCGTCTTCACCAACACGACCCCGACCGACGCCTACCGCGGCGCCGGCCGCCCCGAGGCGACCTTCATGGTCGAGCGCCTGGTCGACCTCGTCGCCGCCAGACTCAAGATGGACCCGGCCGACGTCCGGAAGAAGAACTTCATCCCGCCCTTCACCGACGGGCACACCGTCGCCACGGGCCTCACGTACGACTCCGGCAACTACATCGCCGCCTTCGACAAGGCGCTGAAGATGCTCGACTACGCCGGGCTGCGGAAGAAGCAGGCCGAGGGGCGCAGGAAGGGCGAGCACCTCGGCATCGGGATCTGCACCTACGCCGAGATCTGCGGCCTCGGACCCTCCCAGGTCGCCGGCGCGGTGGGCTTCGGCGGCGGCCTCTGGGAGAGCGCGATCGTGCGCTTCCATCCCTCCGGCAAGGTCAACGTCTTCGTAGGCATCTCCCCGCACGGCCAGGGCGAAGAGACGACCTTCGCCCAGATCGTCTCGAGCGAGCTCGGCGTGCCGGTCGAGGACGTCGAGATCTTCCACGGCGACACCGGCCAGACGCCGATGGGCTGGGGCAGCTACGGCAGCCGCTCGACTCCCGTCGGCAGCGGCGCGCTGATGGGGGCGATCGGGAAGATCCGGGAGAAGGCGAAGATCGTCACGGCGCACCTCCTGGAGGCGGCCGTCGAGGACATCGAGTACGCCGACGGCCGGTTCTCGGTCAAGGGCGTTCCCTCGAAGTTCAAGACGATCCAGGACATCGCCCTGATGGCGAACGTGGCCTGGAACTACCCGAAGGGCCTCGAGCCCGGCCTCGAGGCGTCGGCCTTCTTCGACCCGCCCAACTTCGTGTACCCCTTCGGCGCGCACCTCGCCGTGGTGCGCGTCGACGTCGAGACCGGCGAGGTGAAGCTCGAGCGCTACGTCGCCGTCGACGACTGCGGCCGGGTCATCAACCCGATGATCGTCGAAGGCCAGATCCACGGCGGCATCGTCCAGGGCATCGGCCAGGCGCTCTGGGAAGGCGCCGTCTACGACGAGGCCGGCCAGCTGCTCACGGGCTCGATGATGGACTACGCGATTCCCAAGGCCGACTATTTCCCGCTCTTCGAGCTCGGAATGACGGAGACGCCCACCAACGTCAACCCGCTCGGCGTCAAGGGCATCGGCGAGACGGGCACGATCGCCTCGACGCCCGCCGTCTACAACGCGGTCATCGACGCGCTCGCGCCGCTCGGCGTCGCGAAGCTCGACATGCCGCTCACGCCGGAGCGCGTGTGGCGCGCGATCCGGGACGCGCGGAGGTAACGCCATGTACTCCTCGAACTTCGACTACTTCCGCCCGAAGACGCTCGCCGAAGCGGCGCAGCTCCTCAAGAAGCACAAGGGCGCGCGCCTGCTCGCCGGCGGCCACAGCCTGCTGCCCGCCATGAAGTTCAAGCTCGCCACGCCGAGGGCGCTCGTCGATCTGGCGGGCATCAAGGGCCTCTCGGGCATCAAGGCGAAGGGCAAGGCGCTCGAGATCGGCGCCACCACGACCCACGCGGAGATCGCGGCCTCCGCCTGTCCGTCGGAAGTCGCTGCCCCATCCTCGCCGAGGCCGCCGCCCAGATCGGCGACCTCCAGGTCCGCAACCGCGGCACCATCGGCGGCTCCATCGCCCACGCCGACCCGGCCGCCGACTTCCCCACCGTCCTCGTCGCCCTGGGCGCGACGATCGTGGCGAAGGGCCCGAAGGGCGCGCGCAAGATCCCCGCCGAGAAGTTCTTCGTCGACCTCTTCACGACCGCCTTGAAGCCCGGCGAGATCGTGACGGCGATCGTCGTGCCGACCTACGGCAAGGGCACCGGCGCCGCCTATCTGAAGCACCCCCATCCCGCCTCGCGCTACGCCGTCGTCGGCGTGGCGGCGATCGTCGAGGTCAAGGACGGCAAGGTCACGCGGGCCAGCCTCGTCGTCGGCGGCACGACGCCGAACCCGGTCCGCGCAGCGGCGGCCGAGGCGGCGCTCCTCGGCCAGAAGGCGGACGCCGCCTCGATCGCCGCGGCGGCGGCGAAGGTCCCCGGCGCGATCGAGGACCCCCTGAGCGACACCTACGCGTCGGGAGAGTTCCGCGTCCACCTCGCGACGGTGATCGCGAAGCGCGCTCTCGCGGCCGCAGTCGAGCGGACGCGAGGCTAGCCTCCTCCCGAAGCTGGAGCTCCGGCGGCCGAAGAAGACATAATCGCCGCCGACATGCGCGACATCCTGGGCGACGTCGAGAGATGGCAGGCCGAAGGGCGGTCCATCGCCGTCGCGACCGTCGTCGAGACCTGGGGATCGGCGCCGCGGCCGGCCGGCGGCAAGATGGGGCTGACGGCCGACGGCCGGATCGCGGGATCGGTCTCCGGCGGCTGCGTCGAGAACGCCGTCGTCGAGGCCGGGAAGAAGACCCTCGCTTCCGGAAAGCCGCAGCTCCTCCACTACGGCGTCTCGGACGACACGGCCTGGAGCGTCGGGCTGGCGTGCGGCGGCTCCCTCGACGTCTTCGTCGAGCGCCTCGATCCGGCCCTCTTCGCGCCGGTCCGGGAGGCGCTCCGCGCCGAAAAGCCCGTCGCCGTCACGACGGTCATCCGCGGCCCCGAGGGCGAGCTCGGCCGGAAGCTCGCGCTCTTCGAGGGCGGACGTGTCGCCGGAGGCATCGACGAGCCGGCGCTCGAGCAGACGCGCGCCGCTCTCGCCGAGGGCGCGAGCCGTCGCGTCACGACCGAAGCACGCGAAATCTTCGTCGACGTCCTGCTTCCGGCTCCCCGGCTCGTGATCGTCGGCGGGGTGCACATCGCGGTCACCCTCGTCTCCCTCGCGAAGACGCTCGGCTTCCGGACGATCCTCGTGGACCCGCGCGAGGCCTTCGGCAACGCCAGAGCGCTTTCCGCACGCCGACGAGATCGTCAACGACTGGCCGGACAAGGCGCTCGAGCGCCTCGCGCCGGACGGCTCGACCGCCGTCGCCGTCCTCACGCACGACCCGAAGCTCGACGACCCGGCGCTGCTCACGGCCCTGCCCGGCCGCGCCTTCTACGTCGGCGCCCTCGGCTCGAAGCGCACCCAGGAGAAGCGGCGGGCGCGGCTGACCGAGGCGGGACTCCCCGAAGCGGCCCTCGCGCGCCTGCACGGTCCGATCGGCCTGCCGCTCGGCGGCCGCTCGCCCGAGGAGATCGCCGTCGCGATCCTGGCCCAGATCGTCGCGACGCGAAACAAGGCGACGTAGGGGCGGGGCTCGTCCCCGCCCTCTTTAGCCCGAGCCGAGACGGAGGAGCTCCCGCCGAAGCCTCGCGTGCTTCTGCAGGAGCCGCAGGTACTCACTCTCGTGCCGCCCGGCCTTGGCTCGAATCACGCCGACGAGCGCCGCGCGCTCGCCGGGGCTCCAGCGCGCGAGGTCTCGCACGCCCTCGAGCACGAGCGCGAAGTCGTCGAAGAAGCGGCGCCCGAGCGGGGGGAGCGACCGGGGCGAGACGCGCAACGCGCGGGCCAGGCGCTCCCGGGCCCTTTCGCGCAACCGGGCGGGGTCCTCCCCCCGGACGCGCATCCGCCGGTTGACTCCGAGCCCGATGTTCCGGACGTGGAAGCGGTCCCAGTCTCCCTGCGGCGTGCCGGGAACGTCGTAGATGAGGTTGCGCTCCACCAGCCGCTTCAGCGTCGCTCGCGACGAGCGGTGGCCGGGGTCCCGCGCGATCTGGCTTTCCTCGCGCTCGAGCCGGGCCCGCACCGCCGGGCCCGTCGGCCGGAACCCGAGCTTGCGGTAGAACCAGAAGGCGCCGGAGGCGAGCGCTTCCTCGTTCTCGTACCCGAGCTGGTAGGGGTCGATCGAGAAGGACGTCACGCCCAGCGCGTCGCGGTGGAGCTTCAGGACCTGGGCATAGATCCAGGCCGACTCGCCCTCCCGGAACGTGTAGTACATGTTGAAGCCGATCTCGAGCCGCTCGAAGAACGCGAGGCCCTCGATGTACCCGATCGGCACGCCGTTCTTGACGACGAACCCGCCGTAGGCCGAGCGCAGCGGAAGGCGCTTGTCCGGAAGCACGCCGACGAGGAAGAGCTCGACGCCGCGGCCCGGGCGCGCCGCGACGACCGACGTCGGGTCCGCGTGCGTGAACGTGTAGAACTCGCGGTAGCGCGCCGTCGTCGCCTCGCGCATCCGGTCGCAGAGTCTCTCCCCCTCGCGCCGCGGGAGCCTGCGAAGAGCGAGCCGCGGCCCCGCGAAGACCGCGTCGAGCGAAACGTCGCGTCGCGACAGGAACGGCTCGTCGTGAAAGTACGGCGCCGGACCCGGGACGCGCATCCGCGTCCGGGAGACGCCCCCGTTGCCGAGGTCCCACGCGATCGGCGCCTCCATCGCGTCGAAGCGCTCGGCGCGCTCCGCGGGGGAGGCGGCCAGGCGCTCGTAGCGCCTCAGGATCCAGGCCGCGTCGTCCCGCCGGCGCCCCGCCGCCGCCGCGAGCCAGTCGAGGTATGGCACGTTCGCGTCCGCGAGCGCCTCTTCCTCGAGCAGCGGCACGAACTCGGGCCAGGTCGCCCGCATCCGGTCTTCCGAGGCCCCGGCCTCCCAATCGATCCGCACGCGGCGCGGAAAGCGCCCCGCGAGCCAGCGCGAGAGGTCGAACGAGAAGTCCGTCCCGATCGTCGTGCCCGCGATGCCGGCGACCTCCGGGGCATCGAAGGGAGACAGGTCCTCGCCGGCGTCCTCGAGGGCGGCCACCCGGGCCGCCATCGACGCGAGAAGCGATTCGGCGAGATCGCGCACGCGAGGGCCGTGGGGATACGCGCGCAGGAAGAGCGCCGCGTCGTGCAGCCGGATCAGGCTGCCGGCATCGCGCACGACGAGCCTCCGCGCTTCGCGGAGAATGCGTTCGGCCTCGCGCGCGCCCGGCCGCCGGTGGCGGACCTCTTCGAGGTCGCGGAGGATCGTCTCGACGCGGCGGGGCACGGCGCGCATGCTACTTCGATATATGCTCCGCCGCTCGGAGGAAGCATGACCCCGTTCCGCACCACCCTCGTCGCCGCCGCCACCTCGGCCGCCCTCGCGGCTTCGACCCTGGCGCAGGCGCCGGCCCCGGCGGCGCCCGCTTCGAAGCCCGCCTCCGCGGCCGCTCCCACGGCGCAGGCGCAGGCCGAGGGCAAGGCGCTTTTCGCGAAGGTCGTCGCGTGGCTCGGCGGCGAGAAGAAGGTCTCCGTCGTGAAGGACGTCCAGACGAAGGGACAGCTGACCGCGAAGACGCCCGAGGGCGACGCCACCATGGAAGTCCAGAGCGCCATGGTCTTCCCCGACCGCCTCTTTCAGCAGATCGACTCGCCCTACGGCCGCATCGCGATGGTCGTCACCCCGACCGACGCGTTCCTCGTCGGGCCCAACGGCTCGCAGGACCTGCCGCCGGTCGTCCGCGGGGAGCTCCTCAAGCAGATCCAGCGAATCCCGCTGCATCTGGTCCAGAAGGCCGGCGACCCGAAGCTCATCGCGACCGCGGCCGGCAAGGCGAAGATCGGCGAGATCGACGCGGCGGCGCTCGACATCCGGTACGACGAGGTGACCGTGCGGTGGTACATCGATCCCGCGAGCGGCCGGATTCTGCGGACCGAGCACACCACGACGACCCCGGAAGGCAAGCCCGCGCAGATGGTGTCGGACTACTCGGACTACAAGACGGTCGACGGGTTCCCCATCGCCCACCGCCTCGACGTGTCGACCAACGGCGAAAAGGACCAGACCCTCGTCATGGAAGAGTGCCGGATCAACGCCGGCGTCGACTCGAAGCTCTTCGCGAAGCCGGCTCCGGTCCCGACCCCGACGCCCGCCTCCTCCTAGAGCAACAGCCTAGAGCAACGGCACCGCGCAGCCGTTCTTCACCGGCCTGCCGTCGAGGCGGTCGCGCATCCACTGGATCGCGCTCGTCGCGCTCGCGCGGCCGGCGCGCATGTGGTCGACGCCCGGCAGCGACTCGAAGCGGACGACCTCCCCCTGCCGGCAGAGCCCGGCGACGAAGTCCGCCGTGACCGTCGGGCGCACGATCTCGTCCTCCTGGCCCTGCGCGACGTAGATCGGCGCGCGGGTCGGCGCGCGTCCGGGCCGGTTCGCCTCGAGGAGCCCTTTCCACGGCGAGGCCGCGTATGCCCCGTCCTTCAGGAAGCCGTCATGGATGGGCAGCGAGTCGAAAACCGCGCGATAGGCCTCGGCGGTCGTCTCGACGCAGTCCCGGGCGACGCGGTCGATGGCGGAAACGGCCGAGGCCGGCACGACCGGTCCGAGCGGCGCGCCGTAGACGCGCGACCAGGACCAGACGGCGTACGACGCGATGATGCGGCCGGACCTCTCGCCGACGTCGTCCTTCAGGAGCTGCGCGAGGTCGGTCGCCGGGGCGATCGCGGCCACGCCGGAGAGCTCGAGCTCGGGGGCGTAGTCCCGGGCGAGCTCCCCCGCGAAGAGCGCCGCGTGCCCGCCCTGCGAGTGGCCCCAGGCGACGAACCGGCGCCCGGGTCCCGCGGACGCGACCTCCCGCGCCGCGCGGACCGAGTCGAGGACCGCCCGCCCCTCGCTCACGCCCACGAGGTACGGATGCGGCCCGGCGGTGCCGAGGCCCGGATAGTCCGTCGCGGCGACGACGTAGTCGAGCGCGACGAGCGCGGTCAGGTGCGGAATCGAGTCGAAGACTTCCTCGCGGAGCGACGGGGCGCAGTTCTCGGCGACGCCGGTCGTCGGGTGGGCCCAGGCGACGACGTCGCGCCCCGCGGCGGGCGCCGGCAGGTCCGGCACGACGACGACGCCGGAGACCTCGATCGGCCGGCCGTCGAGCCCCGTCGAGACGTAGAGGACCCGCCACCCGGTCGAGCCCGGCGGCGCGCCCGGGAGCTTCTCGGACCGGATCAGCCGGCCGGGCATCCGTTCGAGGGCCGAGGGAGGCGCCGTGGAAAAGGGGCCCGGCGCCGCGGGGGCGCAGGAGAGCGCGACGAGAGCCGGCAGAAGCGCGAGGAAACGGCGCAATCGGCCCAAAGTCTATCGGCTATCCGAGCAGCGTCTTGAGCCGCGCGTACCCCTCCCGGCTGACCGGCACCCGGCTGCCGTCCGAGAGGATCGCCACGTAGCTTCCCTTCGCGAACGTCTCGAGCCGCGCGAGCGCGTCCAGGCGCACGAGGTGCGAGCGGTGCACGCGCACGAACCGGAGCGGATCGAGCGCGGCGGCAAGGCTCGCGAGCGTCTGCGGCTTGAGATACGTCTTTCCCTCGCTCGAAAGCTCCACGTAGTCGTCCTGCGCCCGCGCGGCGACGAGCTTCTCCGCCGGGATGATGTGGACGCGGGCGCCGTCGCGCACGACGATCCGTTCCTGCCACGTACCCTCCGGGCGGGCCGCGGCCGCCAGGGCCGCCGCGTCGCGCGGGGCCCGGGAGCGCAGCCGCTCGCGCGCGCGCTCGACCGCGGCCGCGATCCGCGCCGGCTCGAAGGGCTTCAGCACGTAGTCGACCGCTTGGACCTCGAAAGCCTTGACGGCCCAGGCGTCGTAGGCGGTCACGAAGACCGCGGCGATCGCGGGGTCGAGCAGCTCCAGGACCTCGAAGCCCGAGAGCTTCGGCATCTCGATGTCGAGGAACACGATCTGCGGCGAGAGCTCGGCGGCCACCCGCAGCGCCTCGACCCCGTTGGCGCAGTCGGCCAGCACCCGGACCCCCGGGACCTTCTCGAGCTGTTCGCGCAGGATGCTCCGCGCCGGGGCCTCGTCGTCGACGATGAGCACGCCGATCTCGGAGACCGCCGCCGGCTTCACGCCCGCATCTCCGCCGGAACGGAGATGACGACGAGGAACCGGTCGGCCAGGCGCCGCGCCGCGAAGAGGCCCTCCTGCCCCCAGCGGGCGGCGAGGCGCTGCCGGACGTTCGCGAGGCCGACGCCCGTCCCCGGGCGCGAGGGTGCGTCCGGATCGAGCGGGTTCTCGATCAGGATCCGCAGCCGCCCGGCCGAGCACGCGACGCTCACCCGCACCTTCCCGCCCTCGATCCGCGACGCGATGCCGTGGCGGACGGCGTTCTCGATGAGGGGCTGGAGGAGCAGCGGCGGGACCTGGCAGGCGTCTCCCCGCTCGTCGAGGTCCTCCTCGACCTCGAGGCGCTCGCCGAAGCGCAGCGCCTCGACCTGCAGGTACGCCCGGGAGAGCGCCAGCTCCTCGGCCACGGAGATCGTCTTGCGCTCCCCGACGGCGAGGCTCTGGCGGAGGAACCCGGCGAGGCGGACGCACATCTCCTGGGCTTTCGGCGGGTCCGACGTCGCGAGGGCCGAAATCGAGTTGAGGCTGTTGAAGAGGAAGTGCGGCCGGATCTGCGCCCGCAGCACGGCGAGCTCCGCCTCCCGGGCGAGGATCTGCATCTCGGCTTCGCGCCGCTCCGCCTCGGCGGCGACCTCGAGCGCCAGCAGGACGTAGTTGAGCGCCGCCGCGAGAACGTAGAGCAGGAACCCGGCGGCCAGCAGCGCGATCGCCTGCGTCGCGAACCGCCCGGGAAGGCCCTGGAATGCCGGGACGACGGAGTAGCCGGCCGACAGGACCGCCCCGAACCCGACCCAGAGACCGGAGATGAGCACACCCGCCAGGGCGTGGGCCACGGCGAGGGGGACGATCCGCGCGCGCCGGAGCGGGAACTGGCGGCAGAGGTACCAGGCCGAGAGCCCCATGAACGCGAAGGCGGCCGTCAGCGGCACCGCCAGCGCGACCGCTTCCCCGAGAAACAGGCCCCCGGGTCGCGCGAGCAGCGCCGTCACGACCGCCGCCAGCGGCGCGCAGGCCGCCAGGTACGGGAGCAGTCGGCCGGGCCTTGCCAGTATGGGGTGCATGGCTCAGTGCTTCACGTCGACGCCGCCCATGAACACGAAGCCCGACACCGTGAGGACCCTGGGAGGTCCGTCGGCCGGGTCCCGCCGGTTCCGGGGGCTGTAGTCCGCGCCGCCCATGAAGGGCGTCACGTCGAGAACGACCGTCCAGCTCTCCGGCACTTTCAGGTCGATGCCGCCCATCATGACGAAGACCTCGATCCGCGCCGCGTCTCCGGCCATCTCGGCGTCACGCAGGTCGATGTCGAAACCGCCCATGATCGCGGTCACCGTACCGCCGCGGAATGCGCGCGACCGGATCATCCGGTCGCCCCCGCCGAACATGGCGAATTCGTCGAGGCGGTCGCCCCCCGGAGCCGCCGGCTCGCGCAGGCCGCGCGTCGCCTCCAGTCCCGCGATCGCGCCGTCGTGGGCGCGCCGGCCGACCGCGTCGCCGGGGTCGCCGTCGGGGGCCCGGCGCGCCTCGAGGGCACGCCAGATCAGGTAGACGCCGAGCGCAACGAGGACGACCGGCCAGACGTGGCGCATCCGGACCCAGATGATGCCGAGGTTGCGGAGCAGGAAGAGCGTACCCACCGCGACGAGGACCGCGCCCCAGAACCGATCCGCGTGCTTGCGGGGCCAGGCGAGGCTCGCGACGCCCGGCACGATCAGGAAGAGCGGCCAGTAGTCGCCGATCGAGCCCGCGTCGACGAGATCGAAGCTGTCGAGCGTGAAGAGAATGCCGAGGGCGATGAGCGCGAGACCCGCGACGACGCGGGGAGAGAAGGGCGGTCTTTGAAGGTCGTTCATGTGTTTTCCTCCACCTCAATCTACGGAACCCTTTCGCCGGTGTCCGCCGCAATTCGGCCAACGGGCGCTTTGCGCCGGCGAACGGATGCTATTCTTCGGCGTGGCGAGCCCGCGGACGGGGGCAACCCCCGTTCCGAGTCCGGGCGAAAGAGGAGAACGACCCTATGTCCACCCCCGTCATCATGCCCCAGATGGGCGAATCCATCGCCGAGGGCACCATCACCAAGTGGCTGAAGAAAGTCGGCGACACCATCAAGCGGGACGAGCCGATCTTCGAGATCTCCACCGACAAGGTCGACGCCGAGATCCCCTCGCCCGTGGCGGGAACGCTGACCGAGATCAAGGTCGCCGAGGGCCAGACCGTCGCGATCAACACCGTCGTCGCTGTGATCGGCGAGGCCGGGGCCGCCGCCGCGCAGCCCCCGGCGCCCGCTCCGTCGGCGCCGCCGCCGGCGCCCCCGAAGGCCCCCGAACCGCCCCCGGCTCCGAGGGCCGAGGCGAAACCGGCGCCGCCGCCGACCCCCGCCCCGGCTCCCGTTGCCGCGCCCGCGCCCGCCCCGCGCATCGAGGCTCCCGCGGGAGGACAGGTCGAGTCGATCGAGGAGAGGATCCGCCGCAAGTCCTCGCCCCTGGTGCGCAAGATCGCCCAGGAGAACGCGCTCGACATCTCCGACCTCGAAGGGACCGGCATTCACAACCGCGTCACCAAGAACGACGTCCTCTCCTACCTCGAGAACCGGAAGGTCGCCCAGGCCCCCCTCCGCGGATCGGCGGTGCCGGTGGAGGCCCCGACCGTCGGCCGCGCGGAGCCCGCCGAGGCGCCGCTGCCGCGTCCCGCGATCCCGGCCACCGAGCGCGACGAAGTCGTGCCGATGACCAAGATCCGCAGGATCACGGCCGAGAACATGATCCTTTCCAAGAGGACCTCGGCCCACGTCACGACGGTGTTTCAGGTCGACTACACGAACATCGCGAAGATCCGGGCCAAGCACAAGGAGGCCTTCCAGGCGAAGAACGGCGTCAAGCTCACCTATCTCCCGTTCATCTTCCGCGCGGCGATCCAGGCGATCCGCGAGTTCCCGCAGATCAACGCATCGATCGATGCCGAGAACATCGTCTACCACAAGGACGTGCACCTCGGCATGGCCGTCGCCCTCGACTGGGGACTGATCGTGCCGGTCATCCGGAACGCCGACGAAAAGTCGATCCTCGGCCTCGCCCGGGCTTCGCAGGACCTCGCCGAGCGCGCGCGCACCAAGCGCCTGAGGCCCGAGGAGATCCAGGGCGGCACCTTCACCGTGACGAACCCGGGAGCCTTCGGGGGCCTGTTCGGGACGCCGGTCATCCCGCAGCCCCAGGTCGCGATCCTCGGCGTGGGGACGATCGAGAAGCGGCCGGTCGTCGTGACGGACGAGAACGGCCAGGACGCGCTCGGCATCCGCACGGTCGGCTACCTCGCGCTCTCCTTCGACCACCGCCTCATCGACGGCGCCGACGCCGACCAGTTCATGGCCGCCGTCAAGAAGACCCTCGAAACGGGAGAGTTCGATCTCGGGTAACCCCCCGGAGGTTCCCCGTCTCGGCCGCCGCGCGTACGCGGCGATCTTCCTGCTGGCTCTTGCCGCGCGCCTTGCGGCGACGGCGGTCGTCGGCTTCTCGACCATTCGTTTCGCCGACGCGCCCGCTTACCTCGTCGGCGCCCGCGCGCTCGTCGAAACCGGCCACTACCCGCGGCGGACCGACGCGTTCCTCTTCCGGCCGCCCGCGTACTCCGTGTTCCTCGCGGCGGTCACTCTCGGGGACCCCGGGAGAATCGCCGCCGCGAAAGCCGCCAACGCCGTCCTCGGCGCTCTCTCGGCCGTCGTGCTCGCGGCCCTGGCGGCGCGGCTCTTCCGGCGGCGCCGTGTCGCGCTGGCCACGGGCGGGATCGCCGCCCTGCATCCGCCGTTCCTTCTGGCCGCGGCCGACGTCCGGTCCGAGCCGCTCTTTCTCCTCCTCCTCCTGTCCTCCGCGTACCTGCTCCTGGCGGCCGCCGACCGCCCGTCCTCGAATCTCGCCGTCTTCGCCGGAGCCTTCCTGGCGCTGGCAGCGCTGACCCGCTCCTCCGCGCTCGCTCTCGCTCCGCTTCTCCTCGCGCCTCTCTTCGACCGCCGCTATCCCCGGCGCGCGGGCGCCCACGTGGCGCTGTCGGCGGTCCTCGGCTTCGGGCTGGCGCTGTCGCCCTGGGTCGCGCGCAACGCGCTCGTCTTCCGGGAGCTCATCCTCGTCAACGACGGCGCCGGCTACGTCTTCTACGGGCGCAACTCCGACGCCGCGCTCGGCCTCGCCGAGGCGGGGACCCGGGAAGAGCTCGAGGCCGCCGACGCCGCGCTCGAGAGCCGGCGGCGGGAGGTCATCGCGGCCCTGCCCGCCGAGGTCCGGGCGTCGCCCGGGCGGCTGTCGCGCGCGCTCTTCTCGGCGGCCGTGTCCGAGCGGCTGGCGGACCCGCGCGGGGCGGTGTTCCTGCTCGCCTGGAAGGCGCGCGAGTGGCTCCGGCCCTGGCCGGATCCGAGGTTCTGGCCTCTGGCGCCGGTCGTCGCGCTGGGCGCGTACCTCACGCTGCTCTACCTCGCCGCCGCGATCGGTCTCGCCCGCGCGGACCGCCGCGGCGCCGTCGCGTTCTGCATGGCGTTTCTGGCGATCGCGTTCGCCTTCCATCTGGCCTTCGAGACCAGCTGGAGGTACCGCGCCGCGTACTGGGACCCCGTTCTTCTGCTCTATGCCGTGCCGGGCGCCGCCGCTCTCTTCTCGCGCCGCCGACCCGACCCGCTCGTGTCATGAAGCTCGGATGGCGGGCCGGGCTCTCGATCTTCCTTTTCGCCCTGCTCGTGCGCCTCGCCGCCACCGGCGTCGCCGGCTTTTCGAACCCGGGATTCGGCGACGCCGGCCGCTACCTCTTCGCCGCCTCCGAGCTCGTCGCGGACCGGCCGCTACCCGGACCTGACCGAGCCGTTCTTCTTCCGGCCGCCGGCCTACCCCGCCTTTCTCGTCGCCGCCACGCTCGGCCGCCCCGACCGGGTAGTTTGGGCCAAGGCCGCCAATGCCGTCCTCGGCGGCCGGCGCCGTCCTGCTCCTCGCGTGCTCTCCGCGTCGGATCTTCGGGCGCCGGCCGGTCGCGATCGCCACCGGAGTCTGTCGGCGGCGGTCCACCCGAGCTTCGTCCTGCTCTCGACCGACGTCCAGAGCGAGCCGCTCTTCCTCGTCTTCCTGCTGTCGTCGGGCCTCTTCCTGCTGTCGGCGGCCGACGGGCCGTCCTGGACCGTCGCGCTCGCGGCCGGGGCGCTGCTCGGCCTCGCGGCGCTGACCCGGCCGTCGGCGCTCGCGCTGGCGCCGCTCCTGGCCGCGCCCCTCTTCGACCGGCGGTGGCCCGGGGCGCGAGGCTGCGCGTCGCCGCCGACGCGCTCGCCGGCCTCGTTCTCGCGCTCGCCCCCTGGACGGTCCGCAACGCGGCTCGATTCCACGAGCTCATCCCCGTCAGCGACGCCGGCGGCGTCAGCCTCTACGCCGGCAACTCCGCCTGGACCCGGAGCTTCTACGCGCTGCGCTCGCGCGAGGAGTACGGTCGCTGGCTCGAGGACTTCGACCGCGACCTGCGCGAGCGCCTCGCGACGATCGAGCGGGGCGGCGGCCGTCTCGCCCGGCCGGCGCTCCGCCGGCTTCGCGCGCATGGCGATCGAGGAGGCCCGCGCCGATCCGGGTGCGAGCCTGCGCCTGCTGGCGCAGAAGGCCTGGCACTGGGTGCGGCCCTACCCCACGCCGTGGTTCTGGCCGCTGCCCGTCGTCGCGGCGATCGGCGCTGCTCTACGTCCGCTCTACGCCTTCGCGGCGCGCGGCCTCGTAGCGGTCGCCCCGCCGCGGCGTCGCCGCCTTCTGCGTCGCCGTGCTTCTCGTCAGCATGCTCGCGCACGTCGTGCTCCAGGTCGTCTGGCGGTACCGCGTGCCGTACTGGGACCCGGTGCTCGTCCTCTACGGCGTCGTCGGAGCCTGGCGGCGATGATCGCGGAGGCCCTGCGCTCCGTGCGCACGGGAGCGCTTCGCCTCGCCGGGCCGTTCGACCGCCTGTGGCTGCTCGCGACCGGCCGGGGTCACCTGCCCCCGCTCTGGCTGCGGCGGCACACGGGCGCCGTGTCCGCCTTCGAAAGCGCCGCGCGCGACACGGCGCACGTTTCTCGACGGGCTCGATCTCTTCGCCGGAGCGCGCTGCGTGCTCGACGTCGGCTGCGGCGCGGGCGCGATGGTCGACGAGATCGGCCGGCGCCTTCCGCCGGGCGGCCGCTACGTCGGCTTCGACGTCCACGCGCCGTCGATCCGCTGGTGCCGCCGGCACTGGCCGGACGCGACCCGGTTCGCGTTCGAGCTCGCGCCGGTCGCCTCGCCGTACGGCTCCGCCTCGGGCGCGCCCGTGTCGACCTACCGCTTTCCCGTCGCCGACGGCGAGGCCGACCTCGTTCTCGTCAAGTCGGTCTTCACGCACCTGCTCGAGGACGACGCCCGCCACTACCTCGCCGAGACACGGCGCGTGCTGCGCCCGGGCCGCGCGGCGGTCGTCACGGCGTTCCTCTTCGCGGCCGAGGAGCCGGCGGCGCTGCGCGCCTTTCCGTTCCCCGCGACGCCGGGCGTGCGCGTCCGCTCGCGCTCGCGGCCCACGGCCGCCGTCGCCTGGGAGAAGGACCCGCTTCACGGAAGCCATCGAGGAGGCCGGCCTTCGCCTGCAGTGGCACTCGCCGGGCTTCTACCCCGGCCGGGAGTTTTTGACGGCCCAGGACGTTCTGCTGCTCGGACACTGAGTAGACTTGCCCCCGATGGAAGCCGTCGGCCGTCTCCCGCGGTCCGGGCGCGTCCTGGCCCCCTGGCTCGGCCGGGTGGCCTACGACCGCGCGCTCGAGCTCCAGGCCGAAGCGGCCGCGCGGGCGCTCGGGGGCGAGGAGTCTCTCCTGCTCCTCGAGCACGGGCCCGTCTTCACGCTCGGCCGCAACGCCTCCCGCGCCGACGTGCTCTTCACGCCCGAACGCTGCCGGGAGCTCGGCGTCGAGGTCCGCGAGTCGAACCGCGGCGGCAAGGTCACCTACCACGGGCCGGGCCAGCTCGTCGGCTACCCGATCCTGAACCTCGCGCCCGACCGGAAGGACGTCAAGCGTTACGTCACCGACCTCGAGCAGGTCCTGATCGGCGCGCTCGCCGATCTCGGGATTCGCGCGGCCGCGCTCGCCGGCCGAAGGAGCGCGTGACCTCGGTCTGGGTCGGCAACGACAAGATCGCCGCGATCGGCATCCACATCTCCCGCTGGGTCACGACGCACGGCTTCGCGCTGAACGTCACCGACGAGCCGCTCCCGTACTTCTCGGGCATCGTGCCCTGCGGCATCACCGACGGCGGCGTCACGACGGTCGAGCGCCTGCTCGGCCGCCGGGTCGCGACGGCGAGACGCTCGCGGCGGTCGTTCGCGCGCGATTCGGCGAGGTCTTCGGCCGGGAGATAATCGCGGCGTGAGCGTGAAGACGGAGCTCCCGGTCGCCGGCCGCGCCTCCCGCCTCGAGAGGCCCGAGTGGCTGAAGGTCCGTCTCAACACGACCGGCGAGTACGAAGAGGTCCGGCGCATGATGCGGCGCCTCTCGCTCGTGACGGTCTGCGAGGAGGCCCGCTGCCCCAACATCCACGAGTGCTGGGCCCGCGAGCGCACGGCGACCTTCATGCTCATGGGCGACGTCTGCACGCGCCACTGCGGCTTCTGCGCCGTCGGCAAGGGCCGGCCCGGCACGCTCGACGCCGAGGAGCCCGAGCGCGTCGCCGAGGCGGCGCCGCGAGCTCGGCCTCGCTCACGCCGTCGTCACCTCCGTCAACCGCGACGACCTTCCGGACGGGGGCGCGGCGCACTTCGCCGCGACGATCCGGGCGATCCGGCGGCAGAACCCGGGCTGCACGGTCGAGGTCCTGATCCCGGACTTCCAGGGCAACTCGGGACGCTCTCGACGCGGTCCTCGACGAAGCCCCGGAGATCCTCAACCACAACGTCGAGACCGTGCCCCGCCTCTACCGCCGCGTGCGGCCGGACGCGAAGTACCCGCAGTCGCTCGAGCTCCTCGCTCACGCGAGCGCCCGCCGCACGCGCGAGAACCTCGCCCTGCGGACCAAGTCGGGCCTGATGGTCGGCCTCGGCGAATCGGTCGACGAGCTCCTCGCGACGCTCTCCGACCTGCGCGCCGCCGGCTGCGACATCGCGACCGTCGGCCAGTATCTCCAGCCGCACGAACGGCGGCTTCCGATCGAGCGCTACTACACGCCCGAAGAGTTCGCCGCGATCCGCGAGCGCGCCGAGGCCATGGGCTTCCTGCGCGTCGAATCCGGCCCGCTCGTCCGTTCCTCGTACCACGCGCGCCGCGCCTTCGACGGCCCGGCGGCCTGAGGAGACCCATGCCTTTTTCCCGACGCCTCGCCACGACGATCTTCGCCTGCGCGCTGCTGGCCGCCGCGGTCTCCGCCGACGGACAGACGCGGGGCGCCACTCGGACGAAGTTCACCCCGCCGGTCTACCCCGACGACCCCGACAAGAAGGACCCGCAGGGCAACGTGCTGCTGATCGGGAAGATCCGCGCCGACGGCCGCGTGTCGGACCTGCACCTGGTCTCCGCGTCGGGAAAGGACTTCGTCCGCCCTGCGATCGAGTCGGTGCGCGGCTGGGAGTTCCAGCCGGCGCTCTCCGACGGCAAGCCCATCGAGATCGCGCTCAATGCCGGCGTGCGCTTCCGGATCACCGGCGGCGGCCGCGGCCGGATCCCGCTGCCGATCCTGGGCGATCTCGCGGTTTTCCCCGCCGACGCGGCGGGGGAGAAGACGGCGCCCGACGGTTTCCCGCTTCGGAAGGGCAAGGACCCGGCGCTGCGGGCCGAGGTCGACCTCGACGTCCCGCCCTCCGAGCAGCCCCGGACGATGGCGGTCTCGATCGAAGCGGTTTCGCCCGAGGGCCGGAAGGTGCCCGTCTTTCACCCGCCGCTCGCCGTGCCGGCCCTGGCCACGGACGTGAAGTTCGCGGTCGTCGTTCCGGTCGCGTCGGACTGGGAGGACGGCGTGTGGATCCTGCGCTTCACCGTCGACGGCCGCACCGCCGGAGGCGGCCAGTTCTGGCTCGCGGCGGATCCCGAGACGTTCCGTTTCGTCGTGCCCTCGCTGTGACCGCGTTCGGCCTCTTCCCGGCGGCGGCGATGCTGGCCGCGGCGCTCGCACCGGCGTCGGCGCCGAAGCCCACGCCTTCGAAGGCGCCCTGCGCCGGGATCACGCCGCCGCAGCGCCTGACCACGGCGCCGGTGAACCTGCCGCCGTCGTACACCGCGACGCGCGTCGGCGGCGTCGTCGTCGACGAGGCCGTCATCGGCGCCGACGGGACCGTCTCGGACGTGCGCCTCGTCCGGACGCGCCTCGCGGGGCTCGCGCCCTTCGGCCAGAAGTCCGTCCAGGACTCACGCTTCTGGGCGGCACGGTCGACGGCCATCCGACGGCCATGCGCGTGCGCGTGTCGACGCTCGCTCGGCACGCTGACGCGGGCCCGCGTCGAGCCCGAGTACGACACCGTCTGGGCGCACGTGCCGGGCGGCCAGTCGCGCGAGGCGGTCTGGCAGCTCGCGGGCAGCGTCGAGAAGCTCGCGCTCGAGATCCACCTCGGCACCGATCCGCAGGCCGGCGCGGAGGTCGTCGCTCGCGCGCCGGACGGCAAGGAACGCGTGCTGCACAGGATCCCGGCTTCGCCGACGCCGGTCGACCTGCGTCGCGACCGTCTCCACGGGAAAGTTCTTCGAGTCGGCCGGCGACTATCGCCATCGAGCTCCGAGCCTCGGGAAAGACGCTGGCTTCCACGACCCTCACGATCGCCGACGACTACACGCGGGCGATCGTCAACACCTGCGAACCGCTCTAGCCGCGGGCGCCCGAAAACAAGTTGGGCCGGAGCACCCGGCCCCGGCCCGCACGCGATTCCTCGGCTTCCCGTCCGGCATCAGTCTCGCACGCCGGCTCCCTCCGTGTCGACTGGTCCCGGCGACGGGAACCGCCGAAACTGCAGGTCAGGCGGAGCGCGCGCCGGCCGGAAGTCGCGCACGTCCTTGAAGGGCGTCTCGCGGTCGGTGAAGTCGGGCCGGTAGTACCGGTTGGCCGTCTCGAGCTCCTGCTCGAAGCCGTGCGCGAATCCGTTCGACTCGAGGGCCTCGAGCGCCTCCTTCCACTCCGCGGCCGTGATCGACCGCGCGAGGGCCCGGTACTTCTCGTTCGACGCGGCGCGGTGGATCGCGTAGTACTGGGCCATGAGCGAGATCGCGACCTTCGGCGAGAGCGTCTCGGCGATCCAGGCCAGCGACTCCGACACCCCCGCGACGCCGTTGGGCAGCACCAGCAGGCGGACGAGCAGGCCGCTCTTCAGCAGGCCGTCCTCGCCCATCTCGAGGCGCGCGCCCTTCTGGCGGTACATCTCGATGAGGGCCTCCCGCGACCGCTCGGCGTAGTCCGGGACCTTGGAGTAGAGCGCCCCGGCCGCCGAGTCCGCGTACTTGAAGTCGGGCAGGTAGACGTCCACGACGCCGTCGAGCAGGCGCAGCACCTCGACCGAGTCGTAGGCGTTGGTGTTGTAGACGATCGGGACCGAGAGCCCGCGGCGCGCCGCCAGCAGGACCGCCTTCGCCATCTGCGGCGCGAAGTGCGTCGGCGAGACGAAGCCGACGTTGTGGCAGCCGCGTCCTTCGAGCTCGAGCATCATCTCGGCGAGGCGCTCGACGGAGATCTCGTTGGACTTCTGGACCCCGTAGTCCTGGCTGATCTGGAAGTTCTGGCAGTAGACGCAGCGCAGGTTGCAGTTGCCGAAGAAGATGTTGCCGGCGCCCTTCGTTCCCGCCAGGCACGGCTCCTCGCCGAAGTGCGGGGCGTAAGCCGAGACGATCGGGCCGTTCGCCCGGACGCGCAGGAGGCGAGCACTCCCGCCAGGCGGTCGTTGCCGCAGTCGCGAGGGCAGACCGTGCACGCGGAGAGCAGCCGCGTAGAGCCTCTCGACCCGCTCCTCGAGCTCGCCCGACGCGAGCAGCCGCCGGTATCCGGGCTCGTACATCGCGCGAAAGCTTAGCATTGGGCATGCCGGAATCCTGGCGCACGCGGGTGACCCGATGGGGGTTCAACCTCTTCCCCGCGTGGAGGGGCACGGGCGCCCGCGTGACTTACATCGCGTCGGACTGGCGCGAGGTCCGCGTGCGCGTCCCTCTCTCGTGGCGCACGCGCAACACCGTCGGGACGATCTTCGGCGGCAGCCTCTACGGCGCGGCGGACCCGATGTACATGATCATGCTGATCCAGGCCCTCGGGCCGGCCTACACGGTCTGGGACCGGTCGGCGACGATCCGGTTCCGAAAGCCGGGGCGCTCCACGCTCACGGCCCGCTTCGCGCTCTCGGAGTCCGAGCTCGCCGAGATCCGCCGGCTCCTCGAGTCGGCGCCGTCGATCGACCGCGTCTACGCCGTCGAGCTCGCCGACGCCGAGGGCGTCGTCCACGCGACGGTCGAGAAGACGATCTACATCAAAAAGAACGCCTAGCCGAGACGCGGCAGCGCCTGCCGCCGCTGCCAGAACCCGGCCCAGGGGTCCGGTCTTCTCGAGCCTGCCGCTCGAAGTTGCCGAGGTGGAACTTCCCCGGGTCGAGCGACGGCCTGCACCTCCGACCAGGCGAGCGGTGTCGAGACCGGGGCCCCGGGCCGCACGCGGATGGAGTAGGGAGTCACGACGGTCTGGGCGAAGCCGTTGCGGGCGGCGTCGAGGTAGAGGCGGCCGCGGCGCTTCGCGATGCGCGCCTCGACGGTCAGCTCCTCCGGATGCGCCGCGGCGAGTCGGCGGCCGACCTCGCGCGCGAATGCGAGGACCTCGTCGGCGTCGGGGCCCGACCCGGATCGGCACGAAGACGTGGAGCCCCTTCCCGCCGGAGGTCTTCGCGTACGACGCGAGCTCGAGCCGGTCGAGGGACTCGCGGACGAGGAGCGCGGCCCGGACGGCCGAAGCGGAATCCCCCCGCGCCCGGATCGAGGTCGAAGCAGAGCCAGTCGGGCTGACGCGGCGCGGACGCGCGGCTTCCCCAGACGTGCACCGCGATGCAGCCGAGGTTCGCGAGCGCGAGCTGCGTCTCGCGTTTCCCGCCGACGACGTAGCGGGTGACGCCCTTCTCGTGCCGGATCGCTTTCGTCGGCGTCCCGGGCGGCAGTCCGGCGGGCGCCTGCTTCTGGAAGAAGCACTCGCCGGCGAGCCCCTCCGGGCAGCGCTCGAGCGAGAGCAGCCGGTCCTCGACCCACGGCTTCAGCCTCGGGAACACGCGGTCGTAGAAGAGGGCGACGTCGAGCTTGGTGTGGCCTTCGGCCGGAAAGAGCACGCGGTCCGGGTGCGTGATCCGACGGGCAGCCGCTTCGGGCTCATCGCGCCCCCGGCAGGCGGACTTCGCGCGGGCTCTTGTCGTCGCGCAGTCCCAGGAAGACGGGCTGGCGCAGCTTCGCGTCGGCCGTCCACTCCTGGAACGCGACCTGCGCCACGAGCCTCGGCGCGACCCAGACCGCGCCCTTCTCCCGCGGAGGATCCACGAAGGCGGACTTCGCGCGGACGAGCGGGCGGAGCTTCCTCGCGAGCGCCTCCAGGGTCCCTTCGGAGAAGCCGGTGCCGACCTTGCCGACGAAGTGGAGATCCTTCCCGCCGTAGGCGCCGAGCAGCAGGGCCCCGAGGTGCGTGCGCGCTCCGCGGGGCGCCGTGTAGCCGGCCACGACGAGCTCCTCCTCCTGGTGCACCTTCACCTTCAGCCACTTCCGGCTGCGCCGCTCTTCATAGGGCGCGGCGCCATCCTTGGCCACGAGCCCCTCGAATCCCCGCCGCTTCGCCGTCCGGTAGGCCGCGAGGCCGTTCGAGGCGAGGCGCCGCGACACCAGAATGCCCGCGGTGCGGCGGCCGATCGCGCTCTCGAGCGCTCGGCGACGATCGCCGAGCGGCCGGCGGCGGAGGTCCCGGCCGTTGCGGAAGAGGCAGTCGAAGGCCGCCAGCGCCGGCCGCGACGCCCCGCGCTGGAGAAGCTGGAAGCGCGAGACGCGCCGTCGGTCGAAGGCCACGGCCTCTCCGTCGAGAAGGAGCGTGCGATCCGGCAGCCCGCGGATGGCCCGGGCGATGTCGGGAAACGTCGAGGTTCGGTCCTTTCCGTTGCGCGAGAGGAGCGTCACGCGGCCGCCTTCCTTGTAGGCGAGGATGCGGTAGCCGTCGTACTTCTCCTCGTAGACCCAGCCGGCGAGGTCGAACGGCTCGTCCACCAGGGTCGCGAGCATCGGCCGCACGCGGAAGGGAATCCGGTCCGTCATCCCCCCGCCTTTCGCCGGCGCCGGGGCGGCGGGTCGCCCTGCGCCGCGGCCTCGACGTCGCCGCCGCCGGCCCTCGCGATCTCTTCGAGCGAGCGCCGGGAGACGGCCGAGCGCGGCGCCGAGACCGTGACGTCCTTCGACGCGGCGTGCGCGTCGCGGTGCTTGATCAGGAGCCACGAGGGCTTCTTTCCGCCGAAGCCCCGCGTCCGCACGAGAACCCAGGAGCCCTTCAGCTTCCTTCCCCGCAGGCGAAGCTTCAGGTCGCCCCGCGAGAGCGCGTCGTCGACGTCCTCGACCTCGGGCTCCCAGGTTCCGGTGTCCCAGACCATGACCGTGCCGCCGCCGTACTCGCCCCCGGGGATCACGCCCTCGAAGTCCGCGTACTCGACCGGGTGGTCCTCGACCTCCACCGCCAGGCGCTTGACGGAAGGGTCGAGCGAGGGGCCCTTCGGAATCGCCCACGACAGGAGCACGCCTCTCCACTCGAGACGGAAGTCGTAGTGCAGGTGCGACGCGCGATGCTTCTGGATCACGTAGCGCAGGCGCCGCGCGGCGGACTTGCGCCGCGTCCTGCCCGCCGGCTCCGGCGTGACGCCGAAGCGGCGCTTCGCGCGATAGCGGTCAAGTCCCACGCGCCTCCGTCGTGCGAGCCGGATGCCGCCGCTCGTCTACAATGGCGGACAGACGCATGCGGGACATTCTGGCATGGGCCCTGGCGACCGAGATCCTGGGCCTCGCCGTCCTCCCGATCCTGCGCGCCTTCTTCGGCAACCGCCGCGACGCCGCCCTGCTCTCGCGCCCGCTGGGGCTGGCCGTCGTCGCGTGGGTCGCCTGGGTGCTGTCGCTCGTCACGCCCTTCGGGTTCCAGCGCTTCACGACGATCCTCGCCCTCGCGCTCGTCGCCGCGGGCGCCTGGCTCGCCCGGCGCCGCTCGGCCGACGAGACGATGAAGGCCGGCGTCTGGGGCGACGAGGAGAAACTCGCCGCCGCGCTCTTCTGGGGCGCCGCGGCGGTCTTCCTCCTGATCCGCGCCGCGGGCCCCGCGATTCTCGGCCAGGAGAAGTTCATGGACCTGGCGTTCCTGAGCTCCCTCGGGCGCTTTTCGGGAATGCCGCCGGCCGATCCCTGGATGTCGGGAAAGACGATCAACTACTACTACTGGGGATACCTTCTCGCCGCCACCCAGCGCAAGCTCTCGGACGTGGCGCCGATGGTCGCCTACAACCTGTCGATCGCGAGCTTCGCCGGGCTTCTCCTTCGTCTCGGCGGCCTGTCTCGGCTTGCGGCTCTCGCGCGGCCGTCTCGGGGTGGGGCTCGGCGCCGCCGGCCTGACGGTGTTCGCGGGCAACCTCGCCGGCGCCTTCGACGCGTGGGCCAACCCCTTCGCCCGCGACTTCGACTACTTCCACGCCTCGCGCGTGATCGGGCCCGAGCAATACAAGACGATCAACGAGTTCCCCTTCTTCACGTTCTTCCACGCGGACCTGCACCCGCACCTGCTCGCCTTCCCGTTCTTCGTCGCGGCCTTCGCCGTCGCCCACCGGTGGATGGAGGCCGGCGGGGAGAAGGGAGCGCGGCGCGGGCTCGCGATCGTTCTCGTCGCGTTGACGGCGGGGACGGCCCGGGCGGCGAGCCTCTGGAACATGCCGGCCCTGGCCATCCTGCTCGTGGCCGCGGGCTTCCTGCTCTCGACGGGCGGCGCGCGGCTGCCGGACCTGCGGGGGGCCGTTCGCGGGGGCGCTCACGGGCCTCGCGGTCTTCGTGGCGGCGCTCGTCCTCTTCTATCCCTACACGGCCTCGTTCCAGCTCGAGAACAAGGGCGTCGGGCGGGCGACGATGTTCTCGGGCGCCTTCGAGTTCCTCGGGGTCTGGGGAATCCTGCTCGCCGTCTGCCTCGTCGGCCTGTGGCCGCGCGGCGGGGAGGACACCGAGCGCGCGCGGCGGCGGCGCGACCTCGCGCTCACGCTCGCCGCCGGGGCGGCCCTCGCGGCCGGGTTCCTGCTGCGGATGCCGGCGATGCCGATCCTGCTCGCCGTGGCGTTTCTGGCGGCGCGCGCCGGCTGGCGGAGCCTGCGCGCCGGGAGCGGCGACGCGGACGGCGTCTTCGCGGCCTTTCTCGTCCTGCTCGGCCTCGGCATGGTGGGCGGCTGCGAGCTCGTGTACCTGAAGGACAGCTACGGCCAGAACCTTCAGCGCATGAACACGATCTTCAAGTTCTACCACCAGGCCTGGCCGCTGCTGGCGATCGGCGGCGCGGTGTTCGCGGGCCGGGCCCTCGAGGCCGCGGGCCGTCGCCGCCACGCCGTCCGGCTCGCCCTCGCCACCGCCGCCTTCCTCGCGCTTCTCTGGCCGGTCAACGCGGCCGTCTCGCGACTGCGGCAGAAGGACGGCCCGTTCACCCTCGACGCTCGAGTGGCGCTCGCCCGCCGAAGCCCCGCCGATGCCGCGGCCATCGCCTGGCTGACGAAGAACGCCCCGAGCGGATCCACGGTGCTCGAGGCGACCGGAGACCCCTACACGGAGTTCGCCCGCATCTCGTCGCACACGGGAATCCCCACCGTCCTCGGATGGGCGAACCACGAGGGACTGTGGCGCGGCAACGATCCGGAGGTGGGCGAGCGCCTGGCGCGGGTCAAGGCCTTCTACTCCACGCCGGACCTGCGGGCCGCCTGGGACACGCTCCAGAAGTACGGCGTCGACTTCGTCGTGGTCGGCGACATGGAACGCCGCGCCCATCCCGGCGCGGACATGGTCGCGCGCATGCCCTTCCTCACGCCCGTGTTCGACGGGGACACCGCCGTCTACGCGGTCGCGCGCCCCGAAAAATGAAAATCCTGATGGCGATCGATTACTACCGGCCCAACGTGTCGGGGCTGACGCTCTACGTCGAGCACCTCTCCGAGGGCCTGCTGCGCCGGGGCCACGCGGTCACGGTGCTGGCCGACCAGCACCTGCCCGAGCTGCCGCTGTCGAGCGTCGAGAACGGCGTGAAGGTCCTCCGCGCCCCGGTGGCGCTGCGGGTCGGAAAGGCCCTGGTCGCGCCCGGGATCGTCACGCGCGCTCTCTCGGAGCTCCCGCGGGCCGACGTCCTTCACCTCCACGCGCCCGCCGCCAACGCGATCCCCCTGACCCTTCTCGCCGCGAGCCTCAAGGTCCCCATCGTCATCACCTATCACTGCGACCTCCAGCCCCCGCCTTCGCGGGGCCAGGGGCTGATCAAGGTGCTCGCCCGCGCCTCGCAGCACTTCGCCCTCGAGCGAGCCGACCGCGTGATCACCTACACCGAGGACTATGCCCGCCACACGCGCCCGCTGTCCGACCGGCTCGAGAAGGTCGGCTGGATCCTGCCGCCCGTCACGGATCCTCCGCAGACCGGCCGCGCCGCGGCGCAGGTCCGCGAGCGTTACGGGATCCGCGGCGGGCCGGTGCTGCTCTTCCTCGGCCGCTTCGCCGAGGAGAAGGGTCTGCCGCTCCTGCTGACGGCGTTCTCGGAGATCCGGCGGCGGTTTCCGCGGGCCGTGCTGCTGCTCGCCGGCGCCCGGCAGGTCGCGGGAGAGACCGTGTGGGAGCGGGTGGAGCCGCTCGCCGCGGACCCGGCGTCCGGAGTCCTCGCGCCCGGGATCGTCCCGCCCGACGAGATCTCCGATCTCTTCGCCGTCTCCGACGTCCTCGTGCTGCCGTCGATCAACTCCACCGAGTCCTTCGGCCTCGTCCAGGTCGAGGCCATGCTCTCGGGCGTGCCCGTCGTCGCCTCGAACCTGCCCGGGGTCCGGCAGCCGGTGCGCATGACGGGCATGGGCGAGATCGCGCCGGTCGGCGACGCCGGCGGCCTCGCGCGGGAGATCCTGAAGGTCCTGGAAGCGCCGGACCGATACCGCCGCGACACCGCGCAGATCCGCGCCGCGTTTCCCGTCGAGGGCACGCTCGACGGCTACGAGGCCGTGTACCGCGCGGTGACCGGGAGCCCGCATTGACGGCGCCGGATCGCTCCGAGCGGATCCTGCGGTCCCACCTGCGGGAGATGCCGTTCCACCGCGTGATCATGCGGTCGATCGAGGCGCAAATCCTCTCGGAGATCGACTTCCCGCGCCCGATTCTCGACATCGGCTGCGGCGACGGGCACTTCGGCTCCGTCGTCTTTCCCGGGGGCGCGGACGTGGGCCTCGACCCCGGGATCGCGGATCTCTCGGAGGCCGCCGCGCGCGGCGTCTATCGCCTCCTCGTCGGCGCCGACTCGGGCACCATGCCGTTTCCGCGGGCCGCCTTCGCGTCCGTCGTCTCCAACTGCGTCTTCGAGCACATCCCCGAGATCGACCGGACCGTCGCCGAGATCGCCCGGGTCCTCAAGCCCGGCGGAACCTTCGCCTGCACCGTCATCGGCGAGCGCTTCAGCGAGTTCCTGACCGACGCCCGCGCCTGGCGAAGGCTCGGCCTCGCGGGCGCGCACCGTGCCTACCTCGCATGGTTCAACCGCAAGTCCGTCCATTTCCACTTCGACTCGCCGCAGACCTGGAAGGCCCGCTTCGACCGGGCCGGACTCGAAGTCGTCCGATGGCGGTACTACCTCTCGCCGCGCGCCGCCCACGCCTTCCACTGGAGCCACTACGTCAGCCTTCCGCATCTCGTGGCGAAGAGGACGACCGGCCGCTGGGTCCCCTTTCCGGCCCTCACGGACAACGCTTTCTGGGTCCGGAGGCTGCGGCGGCACACGGAAGAGGCCGAGCCCGAGGCCGGCTCCTGCATCGCCTTCGTCTGCACGCGGCGGGCCGATTCTCCTGTAAAATGAAGGGCTTAGTCCCCAAAGACCCCGTCGACAGAGGGAGTCCATGCGGTTTCTGATCACCGGCGGCGCCGGCTTCATCGGCTCGAACGCGGCCCACCGGTTCCGCGAGCTCGGCCACGACGTCGTCGTCCTCGACAGCTTCGCCCGGGCGGCCTCCCGGTTCAACCGGGCCTGGCTCGAGAGCGCCCACCCGGACGTCCGGTTCATCGAGGCCGACGTCCGCGACGCCGGCGCGCTGCGCTCGGCGCTCGCCGAGCCGTACGACGTCGTTCTCCATCTGGCCGGCCAGGTCGCCGTCACGACGTCCATCGTGGACCCGGCGGAGGACCACGAGATCAACGCGATCGGCACCTTCCGCCTGCTCGAGGAGCTGCGGCGGCGCCACGCCGGCGCGCCGGAGAAGGCCCCGCTCCTCATCTACGCCTCGACCAACAAGGTCTACGGCCACCTCTCGATGGGCGACACGATCCGCGACGGGCGGTGGGACTTCCAGGACCTCCCGCAGGGCGTGTCCGAGGAGGAGCCGCTCTCCTTCGAGTCTCCCTACGGCTGCTCGAAGGGGGCGGCCGACCAGTACGTCCTCGACTATCACCGCAGCTTCGGCCTGCCGACGGTGGCGATGCGCCAGTCGTGCATCTACGGCCCGCGCCAGTTCGGCGAGGAGGACCAGGGCTGGGTCGCGTGGTTCGCCCTCGCGGCCGTGTTCGGCCTCCCGATCACGTTCTACGGCGACGGCCTCCAGGTCCGGGACCTCCTCTGGGTCGAGGACCTCGTGGCGCTCTACCTCGCCGCGGCCGAGAAGAAATCCGTCGTCGCCGGCCGCGCCTACAACGTCGGCGGCGGGCCGGCCTTCCGCATGTCGCTCCAGGAGCTCCTGACCGTCCTCGGCCAGCGGCTGAAGAAGGACATCCCCATCGCCCGCCAGCCCGCGCGCGTCGGCGACCAGCGCGTCTTCTACTGCAACGTGGACCGGGCCGCTCGCGAGCTGTCGTGGCGGCCGCGCGTCTCGCCGGCGGAGGGAGTGGACCGGCTCCTCGCCTGGATCCAGGGCAGCCGCGAGGAGATCGCGCGCTTCCTTTCCCGCAAGGGCATCCGCGTCGCGTGATCCGCCTGTCTCGAAAACGCGCCCGCGCGACCCTCCTCGGGATTCTTCTCCTCGGGGCGATCTTCCGCTTCCAGAAGCTCAACTGGGACGAAGGCCACCACCTCCATCCCGACGAGCGGTTCATCTCGATGGTCGAGGAGAAGCTCGCCTTCCCGAAATCCGCGGGCGACTACTTCGACTCGAAGAAGTCGACGCTCAACCCCTACAACCGCGGCGAGGGCTCCTTCGTCTACGGAACGCTGCCCATCGTCATGGCCAAGGCCGTGGCGCCGCTCGCCGGCAAGAAGGGCTACGCCGAGACGCACCTCGTCGGGCGGGCCCTCTCCGGGATCTTCGACCTCCTCACCGTCTGGCTCGTCTACCGGATCACGCGCCGCTTCGCCCACCGGCGCGCCTCGCTCCTGGCCGCGGGGCTCGCATCCTTCTGCGCGCTCGGGATCCAGCTCTCGCACTTCTGGGCGGTCGACACCTTCCTGACGACGTTCACCGCCGCGGCGCTCTACGGCGCCGTCCGCGTCGCGCAGGACCGCTCGGGACCGGCCGGCGACTGCGCTGACCGGCGTGGCCATCGGCCTGGCCGCCGCGTGCAAGATCACGGCGCTCGCGCTCTTCGCGCCGGTCGGCGTCGCGTTCCTGGTGCGGGCACTCGGCCGAAACCGGTCCTTCGCCTCCGTCCTGCGGAGCCTGCCGCGCGCGCTGCTGCTCTTCGCGGCGGCGGCCGCGACCGTGCGCATCTTCCTGCCGCACGTCTTCCTCGGCCCGAGCGCGCTGTCCTTCCGGCTCGACCCCCGCTGGATCGACGACCTGCGGCGGCTGACCGCCCTCTCGAGCTCGGTCGCCGGGTTCCCGCCCGCGCTCCAGTGGGCGGGCCGCACGATCGTGTACCCGGTCGAGAACTTCGTTCTCTGGGGCGCGGGCGTGGCGTTCGGCCTGTGCGCGATCGGGGCGTTCCTCTGGAGCTTCGCCGCGATCCTCCGGCGCCGGCAGTGGGCGCTCCTCCCGCTGACGGTCCACGTGCTCTTCCTGTTCGCGTACCACGGGCTGACGCTCGTGAAGTCGATCCGCTACTTCTACCCGGCCTATCCCGCGCTGGCGGTCCTCACCGGCGTCGCCTTCTCCTCGTGGATGTCCCGCGCCCGCCTGCCGCGGGTCGCCCGGGCCGCGGCCGTGGCCGTCCTCGGCGCGACCTTCCTCTGGGCGATCGCCTTCACCTCGATCTACCGCCGGCCGCACACGCGCGTGGAGGCCACGCGCTGGATCTACGCGCACGTGCCGCCCGGGAGTGCCTTCGCCAACGAGACCTGGGACGACGGCCAGCCCATGCCGATGCCGGGCCACGATCCCGGCCGCTACGCCGGTCCGGCGATTCCCCTCTTCGACCCGGACTCGGCGCAGAAGGTCGAGATCCTGGTCAAGGCGCTTTCCGAGGCCGACTGGGTGGCGGTGACCTCGGGCCGCGTCTACATGAACGTGACCCGCGTGCCGTCGGTCTTCCCGATGTCGATCGCCTACTATCGCGCCCTCTTCGACGGCCGGCTCGGCTTCGAGCGCGCGGCCGACTTCACGTCGTACCCGTCGCTCGGCCCGCTGCGCTTCCCCGACGACCGCGCGGAGGAACAGTTCACCGTCTACGACCATCCCCGGGTCCTGCTCTTCCGCAAGACGCCGGCGTACTCCGCGGCGAAGACGCGCGCCCTGCTGACGTCGGCCATCCCGCAGACGCCGCCCACCATGCACGACTGGGAGAAGTGGCCGCGCGGCCTGCGACGGGTGTCCGCGCCGGTCCGGCCCGACCCCCGGGCGGAGGCCGAGACGGCGTCGTTCGCGGAACCGGAGGGCGGCAGCTCCGTCGCCGCGGCGGTGCTCTGGTACCTGGCGCTGGCGGGGATCGGCCTGCTCGCGGCACCGCTCGCCTTCGCGGCCTTCCCGCGCTTCTCCGACCGGGGGTTCGGCTTTGCCCGCCTTCTCGGGCTCGTCCTCGGCACCTACCTCCTGACCCTCGGCGTCACGCTTCGCCTCCTTCCCAACGGGCGCCGCGCCGCCGTGACGTGCCTCGTCCTTCTGGCCTTCGCCTCGGCGTGGGCCTTCCTGCGAAACCGCCACGACCTCCTTCGCTTCGTCCGCGAGAACCGGCGGCCGCTTCTGCAGGGCGAGCTCGTCTTCGCCGCCGGGTTCCTGCTCTTCCTCGGCATCCGTGCGTTGAACCCCGAGATCTACTGGGGCGAGAAGCCGATGGACTTCTCGATCCTCAACATCCTCGTGCGCACCCCCTCGCTGCCGCCGTCGGACCCCTGGCTCGCGGGCGCGCCGCTCGGCTACTACACGTTCGGCCAGGAGATGGTCGTCTTCCTGACGTTCCTGACCAACCTCTCGACGCGCTTCACCTTCAACCTCGCCTTCGGGTTGCTCGGCGGCACGATCCTGCAGGGCGCCTTCTCGCTCGCGCGCAACTGGGGCGGGCGGCTGCGGGCCGGAATCGCCGGCGCGTCGCTCGTTCTCCTGCTCGGCAACCTCTCGGGCCTGCGCGAGTGGCTCGTCAAGAAGCGGCACCTCGACTGGGACTATTTCTGGGCGACCTCGCGCGTCATCCGCGACACGATCAACGAGTACCCGTTCTGGAGCCTCGTCTTCGCGGACCTGCACGCGCACGTTCTCGCGATCCCGGTCTTCCTCCTGTTTGCCGCCGCGGCGCTCCATCTCGTCCGGACGCACGGCGATCCGGCCTCCTCCTGGCGGCAGCGACTGGGCGGAGCGGCCCTTCTGGGGTTCGTCGCCGCCTGCCAGGCGCTGACCAACGCGTGGGACGTTCCCCTGCTGACGGGCCTCGTGGTCGTCGTCTCGGTCACGCTGGCGCTGATGCCGCCGAAGCCGTCGCTCGGCTCCCTGCTCCGGGCGGGCGCGGCGTTCGTGGCGACAGCGGGGTCGGCCTGGCTGCTCGCGCTGCCCCTCTGGTTTCGCGCCGGCGGCCGGCCCGGGATCGGGAAGAACCTGGAGGCCTCCTCCGCCGGGATCGACCAGCTCACCGTCTTCGGCTTCTTCCTCGTCCTCGCCCTGGGCTGGTGGCTCGCCTCCGTCTCGCAGCGCCTGGCACAGCGGGGCGTCGGCCGCGTGCCGCGCTGGATCGCGGGACTTCTCGCCGTCGCAGCGCTCGGCCTCGTCGCGGTGCGCTGGCCGGACGCGTTCTTTCTCGCCGGGGTCCTGCTCTTCGCCGCCGCGTATGCCTTTCTCGCGGAGGAGCGCGAGGACCGGCTCGCCATAGCGTTTCTCGCGACGGCCTTCTTCCTCGTCCTTTTCACCCAGCGCTTCTACATCGTCGACCGGATGAACACGTTCTTCAAGCTGTACCTGGAGGCCTGGCTTCTCTTCGCGATCGGCACGGCGGTCCTCGTCTTCCGCCGGCCCTCCCATTCCGGGACGATCGACCGCTGGCCGCTCCCCGCGAAGGTCGTCGTCGCGTTGCTCGCGGCGGCCGCCCTCTTCACGAGCGGAACGGCCGGCCGGGCGGCTGTGAGCCGCCACTTCGCGCCCTACTCCGGGCCCTCCCTCGACGGCATGCGCTATCTCGAGGAGCAACGCCCCGGCGAGTACCGCGCCGTCGAGTGGCTCCGCCGCAACGTGTCGGGCACGCCCGTTCTCCTCGAAGCGCAGGGGCCCTCGTACCAGGACTTCGGGCGGATCTCGATGCTGACCGGCCTGCCGACGGTCCTCGGCTGGGACTACCACGTCAAGCAGCGGGGCAACCCGGAGTCCGAGATCGACGCGCGCAAGCTCGCCGTCCGGGCGATGTACTCGAGCCCCGAGGCGTCCTCCGTGGAATCGCTCCTGAAGCGCTACCGCGTCGGCTGGGTCTACGTCGGCTGGCTCGAGCGCAAGACCTATCCGCCCGCGGGGCTCCGCAAGTTCAAGACGAGCCCCGACCTCTTCCAGCTCGCCTACGAGAACCCCGAAGCGACGGTCTATCGCGTGGCCGGGGGGCCCGCGCAGGACGTGCTCCTGCCCGCGCGGGAGACCCTTCCGCAGAGCGCCGCGCCCGGCCCTCCCGCGGACGAGCCGGCAGAGCCTCCGGCGATCGCCGAGAAGGCGCCGGCCGGGGACCCGCCGTACTCGGGCCTGCGGGAGCCGCGCGGCGCCGCGGTCGACGGGCGGGGCCGTCTCTGGGTCGCCGACTTCGGGAACTCGCGGCTGCGCGTCTTCGACCGCGACGGCGGCCGGCTCGGGGGCTGGGGCGGGCGCGGCGGAGGCGAGTTCGGGTTCCGGGAGCTCTGCGGGGTCGCCATCCGGGGGGACGCGCTCTACGTCGCCGACACGTGGAACGGCCGCGTCCTGGCGTACACGGTCGAGGGGATCCTGCGCGCCACGGCCGGAAACCTCTACGGCCCGCGCGGCGTCGCCGTCGCCCCGGACGGCCGCGTCTGGGTCACCGACACGGGCAACCACCGCGTCGTCTCCTACGGACCGATGTTGTCCGACGCGAAGATCGTGGGGGGCAAGGGCTCCGGCCCGGGCGAGTTTGCGAGCCCGATCGGAATCGCCGTCTCCCCCTCCGGCGAGATCTTCGTGGCGGACACGGGCAACAAGCGCATCCAGGTGCTCGGACCAGACGGGACGGTTCGCCGCGCGCTCCCCTTCCCCGGGTGGGGCGAGAACGTGGAGCCGGGCCTCGCGATCGACGCCGACGGCACGATCTACGCCACGGACCCCGGCTCCCGCAGTGTCGTCGTGCTCGATCCCGCCGGCCGGGAGACGGGCCGCCTGACCGCCGACGAGGCCGGAAAGGCCTTCGAGAACCCGACGGGAATCGCCCTCGACCCGAAAGACCGTATCCTCTACGTCGTCAACTCGGGCACGAGCTCGATCGGCAGACGGAAACTGGGGAGGACGCCTTGAACGACGCGGGATCGATCCCGGGAGGCGCGCGGCCGCGCATCACGAGCCGCGCGGCCGCGGCCCTCCTCCTCTTCGCCGCCGTCGCGATCGCGACGCGCTTCTGGGCGCTCGGCGACCGGCCCCTCCACCACGACGAGTCGATCCACGCGTACCAGTCCTGGACGCTGTCCCGGGGCGGGGAATGGCGCTACGACCCCGCGTACCACGGGCCGTTCCTCTACTACGTCAACGCGCTCGTCTACAAGGTCCTCGGCGCCTCCGACGCCACGGCGCGCGTGATGCCCGCGGTCTTCGGCCTGATCCTGATCGCCTTCGCGTTCCCGCTGAAGCGCTGGATCGGGCGCAACGCGGCGGCGGTGTACGCCGTCTTCGTGCTCCTCACGGCGCACTTCTGGTACTTCTCGCGATTCATCCGCGAGGACCTGTACTCGCTCGTCTTCACGCTCGCGACCATCGTCGCCTTCCAGCGGTTCCTCGAAACCGATCGCGCGCGCTGGCTGCTCGCGTCGGCCGCCGCGTTCGCCTTCGCGGGCGTGACCAAGGAGAACGCCTACATGACGGGCGTCCTCTTCGTGGCGTACGCCCTCTGGTGCGTGCTGCGGACGGCGCCGGCGCCGCTCGGACCGAAGCCCGGCGCCGCGCTCTCGGCCGCGACCCGCTGGGCCGTCGCGCGGTCGGGGCCGATCGTGACCGCCGCGGTCCTGTTCCTCATCATCTGGGCCGGGATGTACACCGCCTTCGGGAAGTACCCCGGCGACTGGCTCGCGATCCCGAAGGCCGTCAAGTACTGGATGGGGCAGCACGCGATCGCGCGGATCCCGGGGCCCTGGTGGTACTACTTCCCGCAGCTCGCCTACTACGACACCGCCATCCTCCTCGCCGCGGTCTTCGCCTTCCGGTGGCGCGACTGGCGCTGCGACCCGCTGCTGCGCACCATGCTGGTGACGACGCCGCTCCTGGCCATTTACATCGCCGTGCACCAGGCGTTCCCGGCGGTCGGCGGGCCGGCGGCCGTGGTCGCGCTCGTCCTCTTCGTCGCCGGCTACCTCGTCGCGGGCTTCGTCCTGAAACCGCCGCCCGAGTCGAGCCTGACCCCGTTCGTCCAGTTCCTCGCCTTCTGGGCCGTCGGCTCCCTCGCGATCTACGCCTGGGCGCGCGAGAAGGTGCCCTGGCTCACCGTGCACCCCCTGCTCCCGCTGGCGATTCTCGGCGCGATGGGCGTCGCCCGGCTGTGGGACGAGCGCGAGCACCGCTCCCGCCGCCTGGCGCTCGCCGCGATCGCGGTCCTTCTGGCCGTCAACACGTGGGGCGCCTGGCTCTCCGTCTTTCGCTACGGGGCGCACGACGTCGAGAAGGAGCCCGGCCACGCCGAGATGCTCGCCTACGTGCAGACCTCGAAGGACCTCGTGCGCTCCCTGGCGGCGGTCGAGCAGGCGCGGGCGCGGGTCGCGCCGGGCCAGAACGTCATCACGGTCGCCGGCGAGAGCGCGTGGCCGCTGACCTGGTACCTGCGCGAGGTCCCGACGACCTGGGCGACGCGGATCGAGCAGGCTTCGACCCCCGTCATCGTGGCGGACTGGGACCCCGAAGGCGCGCTCGAGAAACAGCTCGCCCCGAAGTACGACGCGAAGCGCGTCCCCATCCGCGCCTGGTGGTTCCCCGAGCCGCGGACCGACGCCGGCAAGACCCGCCCGACGCTCAAGGACTTCTTCCGGTGGTGGCTCTTCCACGAGATCTGGAGCCCGATCGGTTCGCAGGACGCCACCGTCTACGTGCGCAAGGACCTCGGCGGCAGCGGCCTGCTCGAGCCGCTCGACCTCGCCGTCCAGGACACCTCCTCGCGCGATTACCCCTCCGAGGGCGAAGAGCTGCCGGCCGGGCGGGTCCTCGGCGGCCCCGGCAGCGGCCCCGGCCAGTTCTCGGAGCCGCGCGGCGTCGCGGCCGACGCCCGCGGAAACCTCTACGTCGCCGACACGAAGAACAGCCGAGTCGAGATCCTCGACGGCAACGGCGCCTTCCTGCGGGCGCTCGGCGGCGTCAAGGGCGGGGGCGACGGACAGCTCAACGAGCCCTGCGGCGTGGCCGTCGGTCCGGACGGCGAGATCTACGTCGCGGACACCTGGAACCACCGCGTCGCCCGCTTCTCCGCGGAGGGAGAGTGGCGGGGCGAGTGGAAGGACCCGGACCGCGGGTTCTTCGGCCCGCGGGCGGTCGTCTTCGCGAAGGGCTTCCTGTACGTTTCGGACACGGGCAACAAGCGCATCGTGAAGTTCGACGCGGACGGCAAGGTCGCCGGCTCCTGGGGCTCGGGGGGCATCGGGCCCGGGCAGTTCGTCGAGCCGGTGGGCATCGCCGCCGACGCCGCCGGCCGCATCTACGTGGCGGACACGGGAAACCACCGCGTCCAGGTCTTCGAGGCGGACGGCGCGTTCGTCCGCCAGTTCCCCGTCTACGGGTGGAAGGACTTCTACACGGAGCCCTACCTCGCCGTCGGCCCGTCGGACAGCGTGTTCGTGACCGATTCCTGGAAGGGCCGCATCGCGCAGTACGACGCGACCGGCAACCTCCAGAAGTCCTACAAGGCGAACGGCCTCAAGTCGCCCACCGGGATCGCGCTCGACCCGTTCGGGCGTCTCGTGGTGTCCGATCGGGGGCAGAACCGCGTCCTCTCCTGGGGCCTGTCGGACTTTCTGCGCTGACGGCGGGGCCGCCCGGTTCCGTCGCAGCCGCAGCCGACCGCCGTACGCGCGGTCCCGGCGCTGCTATCATCGCGCACAGCTTGGTCACGACGAGGAGCTCCACCTCGAAGCCGCGACCGATCCGGTTTCCGCACCGAGCCCTCTGCGCGCCGCTCGTCGGACTCGCCGGGCTGGTCCTCCTCGCGGCCGGTTTCTGGCCGATGCAGCACCAGGCATGGCCCCGGTGGTCGATGGCGGCGATTGCGGCCGGCGCGGCCGTCTGGCTCGCCCGCTCGCTCCGATGCCCCGCCGTCGCGGACGCGCACGCGCCGGACGGATCCGAGGACGAGCGTCCGCCGGCGCGGCGGTTGCCCCTCGGCGTCGCCCTCGTGCTCGCGGCGGCGACCTGGCACTTCGCCGCGGACGGGGTGTTTCGTGCCGCCAACGTCCTGCCATGGCTCGCCGCGTGCGCCCTGTGGTTCTACGCCTGGTGGCCGGTCCGGCCCGCCGCCGCGCCGACGGCCCCTGCCGCCGGGAACGAGCGTCAGCGCTCGACGGCGCTGCTTTTTCTGGCCGTCTTCGCGGTCGGAGCATTCTTCGCGTTTCACCGCCTGGCCGGCACGCCGAGCAATCCCACGAGCGACCACGCCGAGACGCTCCTCGACGTTCAGGAGATCCTCCGCGGCGAACGCCCCGTGTTCTTCCCGCGCAACACCGGACGCGAGCCGCTCAAGTTCTACTGGCTCGAGTTCCTGGTTTCCGTCGCGGGCCTTCCGACCAACTACTTGACGCTGAAGATCGCGACGGCCTCCCTCGGGCTGCTCGCGATCCCGGCGATGTTCCTGCTCGGGCGGGAGCTCGGCGGCGCCCGCCTCGGCCTCCTCGCGGCCGCGCTGCTGTCGATCTCCAAGTGGCAGTTTTCGATGGAGCGGGTCGGCCTCCGGTTCACCTACGCCGTGTTTCCGACGGCCTTCGTTCTCTGGGCCCTCTGCCGCTACATGCTCCGGTTCGATCGGCGCTCCGCCCTGTGGGCGGGACTCGGGATCGGTGCCGGCCTGTACGGTTACATTCCCTTCCGGATCGTGCCCCTGCTCGTCCCGCTGGCGCTCGGACTGGCGATGCTCGAACCCCGGCGCGCCCGCCGGCGAGCCGGCATCGGCCGGGACGGGTTGCTGATCGCTGCCACCGCGGCGATCGTCTTCCTGCCGCTCCTGCGCTACATGACGGCGCGGCCCGACCTCTTCTGGTACCGCGTCGCCACGCGCGCCGCAGACGTCGAGCGGCCGGTCGCCGACCACCCGATCGGCGTCTTCGCGCAAAATGTCGGCCGGATGGCGCTCGCGTTCCACTGGAAGGGAACGTCGACGGCCGTCAACGCCGTGCCCTTCGATCCGTTCCTCGACCCCGTCACCGGGGGATTGATGATCGGCGGCCTGCTCATCGCCGGAACGTGTGTCGCCCGGGGGTCGCGACGCTGGGCTTTTCTCGGCCTCAGTCTCTTCGTCCTGACGCTCCCGTCGACGCTCAGCATCGCCTTTCCGAACGAGAATCCGAGCATCAACCGGAGTCTCACGGCCATCCCCGTGGTCATGCTCCTCGCGGCGCTGCCGCTCGCTTCGGTCCTCAACGGCGAGACCTCGACGCGCGGGCTCAAGCGGCTGCTTCCGGTCGCCGGCGTTCTCGCGTGCCTGGCCGCGGCCGCGTGGCAGAGCTACGTGCGCTACTTCGTGGACTTCGCGGCGCGGTACCCCCGGGTCGTGCACGACTCCCTCGCGATATCGCGCGCGATGGACGAGTACCGTGCCCGCGGGGTCCCCCTCTACAACATCTACCTGCTCTCGTCCGCGAACTGGGCCGACGCCCGCAACGTCGCCTTCGAGGAGGGCGACGGGGACTGGTTCCTCTCGAACAGCTTCGATCCGGGCGCCGCTGTACCCGAGATCGCGGACCGGCCCCTGGTCTTCCTCTTTCACCCCGGTGATCCGCGGGGCCGCGAGCTCGAGAATCGGTATCCGGGAAAGCGTCTCAGTCATCCCAATCGGGTGCTGGGGCGGGAGTTCGAGGCTTACGTGATTCCCTGAGGGCGCCGCCCGCCTACCGGAGGGCGATCTCGCGGATGTGGACGTGACACGCGACCGGCGACGGGCACGGGATCGTCGCCCGAATCGAGGCCATCGGCGCGAGGGGGTCCGGAAAATCCAGCGACACGGTGGGGTCCGGCGGCAGGTGCCGGAAGCTCTTCCACACGGTTCGCGATTGGCCGCTCGCCAGACCCACGTCGACGATGAGGCAGACGACGTCCATCGTCCCGGTCGTGACGTCGATCCCGCGAAGGAGCCGCGGGCGGTCGAAGGTCAGCTCCACGATCGCCGAGTGAGCGGGCACCGACCGCACGAGGCTCCCGGGATCCCCGTCGAAGAGGTCCGTCGCGCTCCCCGTGTCGAATGGCGTGTGTCCGATCGCCGCCCGCCGGTCTGCGACCGTGACGGATTCCTCCCGGAGGGCCTCGTCCCCCACCTCATCTCCGCCACCGGTTGGATCCCAGGGTCTCGCGTAGGGCCGGCAGTCGACCAGAGAGTCGCCCGGCACCACGAAAAAGAGGCCCGCGTCCTCGGTCGGGATCGACGGATGCGCCAGGCGGACCCGCCGACTCACGCCCAGCCGCTCGAGCCAGGCCCCGGACTCTCTCAGGTACTCCGGCGAAACGACGTGCAGGCCGGGTGGGAATCCCGCCTGGTCGGGCGCCGCGCGTGCTTCCGGAGGAACGTCGATCACCTCCGTGCCCGGAAGAAAGTACTCCCAGCTCGAGAAACCGGAGGTGACGTGGGGGAAGCCGTGGAGAAAGACGCGCCGATGCCGGCCGAACGGCGTGTCGATCAGGGCCGCGGCGCTCTGGACGAACGCGGCGTGGCGCCCGCCCGCCTCCGCGTGGCCCTCGGCGTCCAGCGGATAGCCGGGCAGCGCCCACACCACCAGGACTCCGACCAGAACGCACGCGACGATCGGACGAAAACGAACGCCATGGAGGGGTCGCTCCGGCCACGACGAGACGAGGGCGGCGACCGCCACGCCGCCGAGGACGGCCAGGATCGGCACGAGACTGGACGGACGGGACGACCCGGGTGTGGGAAGCGTCAGCGCCGTCCCCGCGAGGTTTCCGGCCACCACGAGACCGGTGAGCCACGCGGCGGCGAAGCGCCGGCGGCCGAGAAGCCAGCCGAAGCCGGCGATGCCGAGCGCGGGGAGGATCGGTGGGCCGACGATCGGGTGCCCGGCGAAATGGATCGTGGAAGGCGCGGAGAGAAGGCCGATCGTGCCGAGCCGGGCCTGGTTCGTCAGCACGTTGGCCGCGGAGCCGAGCTCCTGCGCTTCACGGCGAAACCAGCCTTCCGCCAGGATGCTCGCGGAGTTGAACCGCCCGTTCCATTCGTCGAAACGCTCCGCGGCAAAGCGCGCCCCCGGTGCCGCGCAGATCACGAACCCCGCCAGAAGCGCCGCGGCCATCGAGAGCCGTCGTCCCCGGTGGCTCCAGAGGACCGGCCCCACGCTCAGGACCAGCATGACCGGGAGAATGCGGGCGCCGCTGTAGCTGTAGACGGCGCCGCCGGCCACGAGGCCGGCCACGCACGCCGCGCGCGGCGAGCCCGAGCGCCAGGCCCGCAGCAGCGCCCAGACGAAACACCCGGCCAGGAGAGAGTCGAAGATCACCAGGTCCGAGGTCCGGCTCCAGAAGACGTGGAGCGGCGCGAGGGCCAGCAACGCGAGGGCGCCGAGGGCCGCGTACGGGCCCGCGATCGTCGCCGTGAGACCTGCGGCCGCAGCGAGCGACAGGGTTCCGACGAGGGCGTACGGCAGCCGGGACCCGGCGATCGGATCCCGGGTGAGCAGGTAGCCCGCCCCGGCGGGCATCATGGCCAGGTGGGAGCAGCTCTGGACGCCCGTTCCAAAGGGGTCGCTGACATCCAGGCCCGAAACGGTGCCGATGCCGTCCATGGTGACCGTGTTCTCGTCGCCCGACCTCACCGCCTGGACCCGGTCGAGCCCGGCGAAACGCGCCGCGGCGCCCATCGCCAGCAGGCCCGCGAACGCGACGATCAGCGCCGGATGAGGAAGGCCGGCCCCCCGGGGCCTTCGGGGGGGCTCGACTCCTCGAAAGAACCAGGGCAACGCCGCGACCCCGACGGCCCAGACCGCAAGCGACCAGAGCGGCACCAGCGCGAGCCGCTGCAGGCGCCAGGTTGCGGCGAAGGAAGCGACCGAAACGATCACGGCCACCAGCCGCGCCCCGCGGTTCCCCGGCCACCGCCCCAGTGGCTCGCTCGAGGACCGGATCCCGGCCGGCCCCGCGATGATCCCGGCCAGAATTCCCAGGCCGAGCGCGACGAACAGCGCCTCGACGTAGGGCCGCGCCGGATTCGGAGCCTCGCCGAGCCGCGCCAAACGTTGAGCCGTGACCAGCCCGACGGCGATCGCCGCCAGAAGGAGCGCTGACGCGACGATCCGTCTGCTCGACGCGATCCGCACGACTGGAGCGGCCCGCATCCCGGTCGAAGCGTTGCTCTGCTGAACTTCCTGCACCGAATCGATCGGTTTGATTTTACCACCGTGCCCGGCGGGCGTCGGACTTCCCGCGCCGCCGACGCGGCTCAGGAAAGCTTCAGCGTGCGGATGTGGATGTGGCCGTCGCCGCCACCCAGATCGGTGACCTCCACGCGGAGCTCGGCGACCGGCGCAGCCAGGCCGACGAGCTCCAGGACCACGGTCGGGTCGGGTGGCAGGCCGCGGTACTCCTGCGAGAAGAGGCGTTTCTGCCCGTCGGAAAGCGTCGCCGTGCAGCGAAGCCCCACCTGTCGCGAGGCCGTCGTGAGCGCGATCCGCTCCACGAGGCGCGGCGCGCCGAACACCAGTTCGAGGACCGCGGGATTCGCGTTGCGCGTCCGCGCGAGCGTGACCGGGTCAGCGTCGAAGACGTCCTGGGTGCGGCCGGCGTCCCAGGCGCTGTGCCGCACGATGGTGCTGTGGCCCTCGACGAGCATCCGTTCCTGCACCAGACCGGGCTCCCTCGCGCCAACGCCCACGCGCTCCGGGCCGCCGCACCCGCCGACGAGTGACAGGGCGCCCAGAATCACCGCCCCGACACTCTCGCCCGACCTGCGCATCGGTTTCGGCCTCTCCTTCCGGCGCTCGTTATACCCCGGCGGCGGGAGGGGCCCCGCCGGGCCGGGCCGTGCCCTTCATCACCGCACTTACTACCCGTATTTCGTCCGCGCTGGGGGCGCCCGAAACGAAACGGCCGGCCCGAAGGCCGGCCGTGGTCCCTCCGGGCGGGATCGAGCCTAGTTGGGGAAGTGCAGTCCGAGGGCCTTGGCGATGAAAACCGCCATCTGCCCGCGGGTCACGGGGTTGCCGGGACAGTAGTTGCCGCCGCCGCACCCGGCCGTGATGCCGGCTGCCACCAGCGCCTCGACGAACTGGAACTGCCCGCTGTTGATGGGCACGTCGAGGAAGGTTGCCGCGCCGGGCGCCGGCGAAACGACCCGGTGATACCGGATCGCCACGTCGTTGAACTTCGTCGTACCGTCGTAGGTCGTCCCCCACAGCATGAGGATGTAGAGAGGGTGACCGGCATTGGCCGTGTACTGGTAGCCGAGACCGCCGACCGAATCGACGCCGCAGCCCGCGACCGTATTGAGGAACGTGACGTTCGGCCCCGAACCGCCTCCGTATCCGCCGTCCCAGAGGCCCAGGAAGATGTCTCCGTCATTGGCGATGCAATCGGAGATCTCGACGCTGTCGATGATGACGCCGGAAGGGATGTCGTTGACGGGCGCTGCGAGAAAGTTCTGCCCCGCTGCGGGCGCGACGCTGAAGTACCGATACGAATTGCCGTCCTGAAAGACGTGCGCGTTGTAGGGATCGAACGCCTGAAATTCCCACGCATGGACGTTGACGGCGCTCCCGTCCTGGGTGCCGTAGTAGGGGCCCTGGGTCTTTTGCCCGGTGGCCCCGGAGGCCAGCGCCTCGGCCCGAGCCTTGACCATCTGTTCCGCGGCGCTTGCCGGCTGGCCCTGAGCGGCCGGTGCCGCGAGCAGCACCGCAAGTGCCATGGACGACCAGAAAAACAGACGAGACCTCCCGCTTGGCATGACGATCTCCTTTCGAAAATTCGCGAACGCGAATGGCAAGAGATGCAAACGCCCGAGCGGACGCTCAGGTCCAGAACGCAAAGCGGGCCGATCCATTACAATCCGAATGAATCATTCTAACACTGGGTGCGACCGAACTCAAACGCGCGCGCCGGCGGCGCTCAGCTCCGGAACACCTTCTCCTCGCTCCCGTCGAGCCACCGGTCGACGAGCTCGACGCCCTGCATGAGCGAGTGGTCCTGGTTGCCGATCTCGTACTTCCAGGAGCCGAAGCGGCCGCGCGAGAAGATGCCGCGGGGCTCCAGGTACGCGTGGATCGTCTCGAGAGCGGGGTTCCGGTCGGTCGACGGGATCGGGTACGAGTGGCCGGCGTGGATCAAGAAGATCGTTTCAATCAAGGGCAGGTCCGACGCCTGGAGGATTCCCTCGGCCACGAGTCCGTCCACGACCGCCTTGCCGAAGTCGCCCTTCGGCAGCGGCTTGAACTTGGAGTACGAGGTCTCCGTCAGGACCGAGAAGTACCGGCTCGTGTCTCCGCCGGGCACGATCTCCGGCGAGTAGTTCGACAGGTAGGTCATCCGGTAGAACGGCGTCTTCGGGTTCGGGAAGTAGATCCAGTTCTTGTCCGAGGGCGAGGGACGTTTCAACCCGACGCCGACCGAGAACAGCCGGTTGAACAGAAGCGTCTCGGCCGCCTTCCGCACGGCCTCAGGCGCGTGGGTCAGCCGGGCGACGAACGCGTCGAGAGGCATGGTCGTCAGCATCCGGTCGTACGCGCGCGTCGTTCCGTCGGAGAAGGCGATCTCGCGCTTCTCTTCGTCCACCGAAACGGCACGCTTGTGGTACCGCACGCGGTCGCCGAGAAACGGCAGGACGCCCTTCCAGAGCCCGAGGGTGCCGCCGTGGAGCGGGTAGCCGAACTTGGCGTTGGGGCCCCAGTCGGTCGACTTGGGAACGACGGTCGTTTCGATGGCCTTGCGCCAGTCGACCACGGAGACGCGCTCCGCGATCCAGTAGTAGCCCATCTTCTCGAGCGGCGTCGCCCAGACCTTGAAGTTGTAGGGGTTCATGAAGTGCTTCGCGACGCCGGACCCGAACTTCGTCAGGACCCACTCCGCGAAATTGGTGAACGCCCGGTCCTTGTCGATCGTCTGGGACTCGACGAGGCCGATCAGGCACTCGAGCATCGCCTGCTCGGGCAGCGACGAGAGATGGTTCTGGAAGGGATACCGGACGTATTTGTCCTCGAACTTGATCCAGCTCTCGCGGTCGATCCAGCGGATGCCGTCCGGGCCGAGGACCTTTCCGAGGAAGTCGTTGAAGTACTTGTAGCCCGAGAAAATGATGTGCCCCGAGACGTCCCAGGTCCACCCCTTCGGGTCTACGAAGCTCGTCGCGAGGCCGCCGACCTGGCCCGACCGCTCGAAGATCTCGAAATCCGTTTCGCCGCGCTCGACGAGCCGGTACGCCGCTCCGAGGCCGGTCGGGCCCGGCCCCGAGGATGACGTCCCGCCGCTCACTTCTTCTTGCTCACGAGGCGCTTCAGGGCCTCCGACTGGTGGATCTCGGCGCGCAGGTCGAAGAGGTACCGGACGACCCGCAGGATCGTGCCGAGCATCTTGAACGGCCGGTGGATCGACTGCCCCGCTTCCCGCGGGAAATGCCGCACGACGACTTCGTCGACCTTCCACCCCGCGATACGGCAGCGGGCGTAGATCTCGTCGCCGACGAAGTTGATGCGGTGCTTGATCTCGATCCGCCGGGCGACATCCTTACGGAACGCGCGGCAGCCCGCGTTGATGTCGTGGAGCGGCGAGCCGAGGATCCAGTGCGACAGGATCCGCAGCCCCCGCGAGAGGATCAAGCGGCCGACCGGGTCGTGCCGGACCTTCTTCCAGCAGAAGACGATGTCGGCGCCCCGGTCGATCGCCTCGAGAAAAAGGGGCGCGTCGCCCATGGTGTGCTGGCCGTCTCCGTCGACGACCATGACGACCTCGCCCGGCACGTTGCGCAGCGCCGTTTCCGTGGCCACCGCATAGCCCTTGTTGCCGTCGTGGTGCACGACCGACACCCGGGGGTCCTGTTTCGCCAGCTCCTCCGCGATCTCCCCGGTCCGGTCCCGGCTGCCGTCGTTGACGACGACGACGTGCCAGGTGAGGTTCGCAATCGCCGACAACGATGAAACGGCCTCCTCGACCGTCTTCGCGATCAGCTCCTCTTCGTTGTAGGCGAGAAAGCCGACGCCCAACCGCACGTTGCGCTCCTTCGGCGGGGGGCCTTGCGGCGCCCCGACCTCCCGGTCACCGGTCATAGATGATCCATCCCGCCGTGGCGACCCAGCCGATCACGATGAGCAGAAGCCAGGGGTCGCCGGTGAGGAGGCGCGTGGGGTTGCCCCCTCCCCCCCACCGGTACACCAGCCGCACGTAGCGGGCGAGCCCGAGGATCACGAAGGGCACCGTCAGCGCAAGCGACCTCCCGTAGTGCGCGATCGTCGAGGGCGCGGCGCTGTATCCGGCGTAACCGGCCACCGTGGCCAGGGCGGTGATGAGGAAGAGGTAGTCGAGTCCCCCCTCGTGATACGCGGCGAGCGCCGGGCGGTGTCCCTTGGCGGCGTTCAGGAACTCCCACTGCCGCTTTCCCGCCACCAGGAAGAGCGCGAGGAGGTACGCGCAGCCCATCAAGTACGGCGAGGGCCAGACCCCGGCGAGGGCCGCTCCCGCGATCGCGCGCAGGGGCATCCCCGCGGCAACGATCAGCGCCTCGAGAAACGGGATGCGCTTCAGGACGAGCGAGTACGTCAGCATCAGCGCGGCGTAGGCCAGGCACCAGATTCCGAACTCGCGCCGCAGGGCGAACGCCGCCGCGAGACCCACGGCCTCGAACGCGACGGCCGCGGCGGCCGCCGTCGAAACCTTCAGCCGCCCGGAGGCCAGCGGCCGGTGCTTCTTCTCCGGATGGGCGCGGTCGCGCTCCCGGTCCATGATGTCGTTGACGATGTAGACGCCGCTCGTGATCAGGCAGAAGATCGCGAACCCCGCGGCCGCGAGCGCCCAACCCCCGACCGCGCCGAGAGCGCCGCCGAAGAGGAACGGAAGGGGCAGGACGAGATTCTTGACCCACTGCGCCGGGCGCGCCGCCTGGAGCAGCGCGGCGGCTCCGCCGCCGCCCGAACGTTCCGCGGGCGTGGAATCTCCCGGCACTGCCGCTGACATTTCGCCCATTTTAAGGGATCGCGGCGACTTTGTCTCCCTGCCCCAGGCGGCCCCGCGCGAGGTCCCGCTCCTTCAGGAGCGTCCAGATCACCGGCGTGACGATCAGCACGTGCAGGAGGGAGCTGACCATGCCTCCCAGCACGGGCGCCGCGATCGGCTTCATCACCTCCGACCCGGTCGCCGTCGACCAGAGGATCGGCAACAGGCCGAGAACGACCGTCGATACCGTCATGAGCTTCGGCCGCAGGCGGAGAACCGCTCCCTCGATCGCCGCCTCCCGCAGCGTCTCCCGGGTCAGCGGACCGGCAGCCGCCTTGCGGTGCAGCGCTTCTTCCAGATAGACGACCATGACGACGGCGGTCTGGACCGCCGTTCCGAACAGGGCGATGAAGCCGACCCAGACGGCGACGCTCAGGTGGAACTCCGTCTTCCAGCCGTTGGCGACGGCGAGGGTGTGCAGGATCCACAGCAGCAGGTTGCCGCCGGTCAGGGCGAACGGAATGGCGAGGATGACGTGGGCCGCCTCGCGCGCCGAGTGATAGGTCGCGTAGAGGAGCAGGAAGATGATCGCGAAGCACAGGGGCACGACGAGGGCCAGGCGGTTGCGGGCGCGCAGCTGGTGCTCGTACTGTCCGGCCCATTCGACGAAGTAGCCCGGCGGCAGCGTCACCTTCGCCTCGACGGCGCGCTTGGCCTCGTCCACGAAGGAGCCGACGTCCCGTCCCCGGACGTTCAGGAACACCCGTTCCCGCAGGAGCCCGTTCTCCGCCGAGACCATGGACGGGCCGGGCCGGATGCGGATCTCCGAGACCTCGGCCAGCGGGACCTGGGGCATGACGCGCGCCGCCTGCATCGGCGCGGAGCCCATCGCGGGCACGAGGATGCGTCCGAGCTTGTCGACGTCGTCGCGGAGCTCCCGGCTGTAGCGCACCCGCACCGGAAAACGGTTGCGCCCCTCGATCGTCGTCGTCAGGTTCTCGCCGCCGATCGCCGTTTCGATCACGTCGAGCACGTCGCCCACCCGCACGCCGTACCGCGCCGCCGCCTCGCGGTCGACGCGAATCTCGAGGTAGGGCGTCCCGAGGATCTGCTCCGCGTAGACGTCGGCGGAGCCGGACACCGTGCGGACGACCTCGGCGATCTCGTTGGCCGTCTTCTCGAGGACGGCCAGGTCCGGCCCGAACACCTTGACGCCCACCTGCGTCGGGATTCCGGTGGCGAGCATGTCGATCCGGTTTCGGATCGGCTGCTGCCAGATCGCGGTGACGCCCGGAAGCTGCGAGGCCCGCGTCATCTCCGCGAGCAGCTTCTCCTTCGTCATGCCGGGGCGCCACGCGGAGGGGTCCTTGAGCTCGATCAGGGTCTCGTACATGTTGATCGGCGCCGGGTCGAGCGGGCTTTCCGCCCGCCCGACCTTGCCGACGACGGAGGCGACCTCGGGAAAGCCCCGGAGGACCGCGTCCTGCTTCTTCATGATGTCGATCGCCTGGGTCAGCGACACCGAGTTGGACGTCACCGGCATGAACATCAGCGTGCCCTCGTCGAGCGGGGGCATGAACTCCCTGCCGACGCCGGGCGCCACCCTTCGGTCGAGCCAGGCCTGTGCCCCGGCCACGGCGTCGGCGGCGCCCCTCAGGCGTTCGCTCTTCGTCAACGACGCCGCGAAGGTCAGCGGCGCCGCCACCGGCGCGAGGAGCATGCCGGCCCCGGCGGCCAGCACGAGGCTGACGACGAACGCGAGCGTGGCGACCGCGATGGTCCTGATCTTGTGCCGCAGCGCCGCGGCCAGCACCGGCTCGTACAGGCGGTGCGCCAGCCGCATGACCGGGTTCTCCTCCTCCCGCTTGACCCGCCCGCGAACGAGGAAGGTCGCGAGCACGGGCACGAGCGTCACCGAGAGCACCGTGGCGCCGATCATGGCGAAGGTCTTCGTGAACGCGAGCGGGTGAAAGAGCTTCCCCTCCTCGCCCGTCAGCGAGAAGACGGGCAGGAAGGCGAGCAGGATGATGACCATGGAGAAGAAGATCGGCCGGCCGATCTGCCGCGAGGCTTCCCGCACGATCTCCAGGACGGGCTTCCGGCCGGCGTCCGTCTCGTAGTGCCGGAAGACGTTCTCCGTGATCACGATGCCGGCGTCGACGAGCACGCCGATGGCGATCGCGATCCCGCCGAGCGACATGATGTCCGAGGTGATGCCGAACGCCTTCATGAGGATGAACGACGTCAGGATCGCCAGCGGTAGGGGCAGCGTGACGATCAGGATCGAGCGAAAGTGCATCAGGAAGACGACGTGGGCGAGCGTCACGAGGAGGATCTCCTCCAGCAGCGCGCGCTTGAGGGTCCCGACGGCCCGCGCGATCAGGGCCGACCGGTCGTAGACCGGCACGACGGTCACTCCGGGGGGCAGCCCCTTCGACACCTCGGCGAGCTTCGCCTTGACCCGCCGGATGATCTCGGGCGCGCTCTCGCCGTAGCGCATCGTGACCACGCCTCCGACGACCTCGGCGCCGTTCTTCTCGAGCGCTCCCCGCCGGAACTCCGGGCCGAGAGCGACCCGGCCGAGGTTCGAGATGTAGACCGGCGTGCCCTTGCGCGCCGTCACGACGATCGACTCGACGTCCGCGACGTCGCGGATCAGTCCCAGCCCCCGCACGATGTACTCGATGCCGCCCTTCTCGAGGACCTTTCCGCCGACGTTGTTGTTCGACATCTGCACCGCCTCGACGACGTCCTTGATCGTCAGGTCGTAGGCGGCCAGGCGGTTGGGGTCGACGTCGATCTGGTACTGCCGGACGAAGCCGCCGATCGAGGCAACCTCGGCCACGCCCGGCACGGAGGCGAGCTGGTAGCGCACGTAGAAGTCCTGGAGCGCCCGCAGCGTTCCGAGGTCCTGGCCCGGCCCCTCGACCGTGTACCAGAACACCTGCCCCACCGCGGAGGCGTCCGGGCCGAGGACCGGCGTGACTCCCTTCGGCAGGAGCGAGGCGACGAGGTTCAGCCGTTCCAGGATCCGCGTCCGGGCGAAGTAGAGGTCCGTCCCGTCCTCGAAGATCACGTTGATCATCGAGAAACCGAAGGCAGAGCTCGACCGCACGGCCTTGACCCCCGCGAGGCCCTGGAGGTTGACGACCATCGGGTAAGTCACCTGGTCCTCGACCTCCTGCGGGGATCGCCCGGGCCAGTCCGCGAAGACGATGATCTGGGTCTCGGAGATGTCCGGGATGGCGTCGACCGGGTTGGTCCGCACCGCATGGACGCCGGCGGCCGCCAGCAGCAGCGTGAGCCCGAGGACGGCGAACCGATTGTCGAGCGAGAAGTCGATGATTCGGTTGATCACGGCCGGGCTCCCGGCGTCGTCTTCACGTCGAGGGCGCCGCTGTACTGGACCGAGGCGCCGGCCGAGAGCTGGGCCTGAGAATCGACGAAGAACGAGGCGGTCGACACCACGCGCTCGCCCTCCGAGAGGCCCTCGAGGACCGCGACGCGGTCACCCGAAGCGTCTCCGGTCCGGACGTCGCGGGCCGAGAACGTGTTCGGCGACGTCTCGACGTAAACGACCTTGCGGGCGCCCGTGTCGATCACGGCGCTCTTGGGGACCGTCAGCGCCGAAGAGGACGGGATCTCCAGACGCGCGTCCGCGAACATCCCGGGCTTGAGCTCCCCCCGCGGGTTGGGAAGGGCGATCCGCACGCGCAGCGAGCGCGTCTCGCGGTCCAGCACGGGCTCGATGAAGGCGATCCGGCCGCGATACTCGCGGCCGGGAAGCGCCGACACCGTGACCTCCGCGGTCTGGCCGACGCGCAGCCGTCCCAGCTCGTACTCGTAGACCTGGGCCATGAGCCAGACGGTCGAAAGGTCCGCGAGAAGGTAGAGCTCGGTTCCTTCCGAAACGTACTGGCCCTCGACCGCCAGCTTCTCGAGGACGGTGCCGGTGATCGGCGAGGGAAAGGTCATCGAAGCCCGGGGGCTGCGGTCCCGCTCGAGCGCGGCGATCTGGCCCGGTCCGATGCCCCAGAGGCGAAGCCGGTCGCGCGAGGCGGACACGAGGTCGTCGGCCGACCGCAGCGCGTCGGGCGTCGCGGCCGCCAGCCGCTGCCGGTTCTCGAGCGCCAACAGGTACTCGCGCTGTGTTGAAACGAGCTCCGGGCTGTAGAGGGCGTAGAGCGGGGCGCCGGCTCGGACCTCCTGCCCCGTGAAGTCGGCGTAGAGCTTCTCGATGCGCCCCGCCACGCGCGCGGCGACGCGCGCCTGCCGCGTCTCGTCGATCTCGATCGATCCGACCGTCCGGATGCCGCCCGAGAGCGACTCGCGCAGGACGGGCGCCACCGCGACCCCGGTCGCGCGGATCGCTTCGGGCGAAAGCGTGACCGATGCGGCCGAGGCCTCGCCGCCCGCACCCGGCTCGTCGGCGTACTTCGGCACGAGGTCCATGTCCATGAAGGGCGACTTGCCGGGCTTGTCGAACTTCGAGCCGGGCGCCATCGGGTCGTACCAGTAGAGGACCCTCCGCCCCGAGGCATCCGTCCCCGGGGGGGTCGGAGCCGCGATCGTGGGTTGGATCGGCGTGAGGTCCATCTTGCAGATGGGGCACTTGCCCGGTTTGTCGGAAACCACCTGGGGATGCATCGCGCACTGGTACTTCGCTTCGACCCGAGCCTCCGTCGCCGCCTTCCTCGCGCAGCCGCCGAGGGCTCCCGCCGACACCCCGGCCAGCGCCGCAACCAGGAACGGAAGCAGCGACGCCCGTCTAGCGTTGCGCATGGGAATCTCCCTGGCCGGGCGTGCCCGGCACCAGCGGCAGCCCGGAGGCCACCTGGAGCGCCGCGACCGCGCGCCAGGCTTCCGCCCGGCGCATCGCGAGCTCCGACTCGTACATGTCGAGGTCGAGCGCCGCCGTGATGTAAGTCAGAAAGTCGATCTGGCCGACCGTGTACGCCTCCCGCGCGGCCGCGGCGCTCGTCCGGGCCTGCGGAAGGATCGAGCTTCGGTACAGCCGCGCCTGCTCGAGCGAGCGCTCGAGCTCCGCGTAGGCTTCCCCCACGCCGCGCGCGATGTCGTTCTTCACCATGGCGAGGCTCGCCCGCGCTCCCGAAACCTCGGCCTCCTTCTCGGCTTCCCGCGCGCGCAGGCGGCCCGGCTGGAGGAAGGGAAGGCTCAGGCCGATCGACGCGCCGACGAAATCCTCGTATTCCACCCGGTGGGCGTAGTACGCCGAGGCCATCAGGTCCGGACGGCGCTCGAGGAGGGCGAGTTGTTTCTCCTCGTCGGCCTGGCACACGGCGGCCGACGCCGCCTCGACCGCGGGACTCCGGTCCTGCGCCTGGCGGATGAGCTCCGCGGCGGGCGCGACCGAGGGTTCCTCGGACGGCATCCCGATCGACGCGACGGACGTGTCCTGCGGTAGCGCCTGCAGGGCGTTGAGACGCGCTGCGGCCATGCGACGCTCACCCCGAAGGCCCGCCAGCCGCTCCTCGAGGGCCGTCGACGCCAGGTTCGCGCGCAGCACGTCCGCCAGCGCCCCCTTTCCCACGCGGTATCTCTCCGAGGCCGAAGCGGCCACGCCGCGGGCACGTTCACGGCTCGACTCGAAGATCGCGATGCGGGCGTCGAGGTCCGCCACGGAGAAGAAGGCGTCGGCCACCTCGCCCGAGAGACGGACGACGTGCGCCGTGTGTTCCGCCCAGACCATCGCGACACCGGCCTCGGCCGACCGTTTCCGCGCCGGACGCTTGCCCGGGGCCGGAAACGTCTGGCGCGCGAGGACCTTCTCCATCGTCATCTCGTCCTGCGTCAGGGACCAGGTGGCCGGGGGAAGATTCTCGATTCCGAGTTCGATCTCGGTGTCCGGGAGCGCCGTCGCCTGCCCGACGCGCTGCTCGGAGGCCGCGATCCTCGACTCCATCTCGGCGATCGACGGATTCTGGACGGCGGCGCGCGCGACCGCTTCCTCGAGGCGGCGCCTCCAGTCCGCCTCCTCCGCGCGCGCGCAGAACGAGACCCCCAGCAGTACGAACGCGAATCGACAGCAGCGCATGGTCCACTCCCTCTCAAGGACCGGGCCTCTTCCCGATCCAACCGGCTTCGACGGGGAGAGGGCGCGCTAGAGACGCAGGGGCGAGGGCGAGACGCGAGGCGGGCAGGCACGATCGGCGTCGCCGATGACGACGCGCAAGGCCGTGCCGAAGGAAGGCGAAGCCGCGGCGGCGGCCAGGAGCACGGCGTGCGCATCCTGGGGCGCAACGGTGCTCTTCGAGGTCAGCGAGGCCGGATCGGGTGACCGCTCCACGGTCGGCTCACAGTCGCCGCAACAGCCTTCGGGGGCTGTAAGCGCGATTTCCGGCGCCGGCTCGGGACAGCACGTTCCGCAGGCTGCCGCCACCGGCCCGACGATCAGGGCCAGGGCGACGAAAGTGACGGTCAGGGCGCGCTTCATGGTTCTGGAATGCTGATTCTCGGCAGTCCGGTGGCAAAAGGCAAGCGCGGCCGGTCCTATTCCCGCGTCAGCTTGCGGTATGTCCTCAAATGGCGCAGCGCCTCGGCCGGCCGGCCCAGGCGCTCCGCGAGCGCCGCGGCGTTGAAATGGGCGTCGGCGTTGGAGGGGTCGATGCGAACGGCCCGCTGGTAGGCGAGAAGGGCCTCGGGCAGCCGCCCCATGTCCTGGAGCGCGACGCCGAGGTTGTAGGACGCCGTGGCGTCCTCGGGCCGGGCGGCGAGTGCCGCCGCATAGTGAGGCTCGGCCGCCGAGGCATCGCCGGCCTCGTGCAGGAGGCGCCCCAGGTTCACGTGCGCGTCCGGGTGCGCGGGATCGAGCGAGAGCGCCCGCCGGTAGGCGGCGATTGCTTCGGCGGGCGAGCCCGGCTCGAGCTCGCATCCCCACTCGTACCAGTCGTCGGCCGAAAACTCCGCGCCCTCCTCCTGCGCCTCGCGAAAGGCGCGCCGCACGATGGGCGCGACCTTTTTTGCGAGATCGGCGACGCCGAAGTCGAAGAGGATCTGGCCGGACTCGGGCTGCCATCGGCGGGGCCCGTCCTCGACGACGATGCGGCTTCCCTCCATCGCGATGCGCACGCCCGTCAGCGGGCGGCCCTCGGGAAGCTGCTCGCGCAGACGGCGGAGCGCCTTGCGGATGCGCTGCGGCGCCACCCGCGCGGAAATCAGCCCGCGCGCCGTCCGCAGGAAGACGAGGTCCGCGAACGAGAAAGTCAGCCGGCCCCCGGGACCGCGATCGGGCGACAGAAAGCCCCCGCGCACGTAGCCGCGAACCTGAGATTGGGAAAGCCCGAGGAGCCTGGCGACTTCGGAGGTCGAGTAGCCCTTCAACGAAGCGCTACGCCTTGCGGCCCGCCTCCGTGCGCATCTGGGCGACCCGGCCGGGGGCGCGCTTGGCGGGCTTGCGGGCGGCTTCCTCGGCGCTCGCGGCCTTCTTCGCGGCCGGGGCCGGCGCGGCGGCTTCCGGCTTCTTCGCCAGGCTCGCCTTCAGGGCCTCCATCAGGTCGATGATCTGGCCGCCCCCGGCTTCCGGCGGAGCGATCGAGATGTCCTGGCCGTCGACTTTCTTCTGGATCAGGCCCAGGATGCGCTTCTTGACGTCGTCCTCGTAGGTTTCCGGCTTGAAGACCTCGGCGGCGCGCTGCTCGACGAGGAGCTTCGCCAGGTCGAGCTCCTTGGGGCTGACGTCGGCCGGCTCGAGCGGCACTTCCGAGAAGGAGCGGACCTCATCGGCATACATGAGCTGCTGCATGACGATGCCGTTCTCGAACGGCCGCAGCATCACGACGTACATCTTTCCCCGGGCCGCGTACCGCGCGAGCGCGACGCGCTTCGTGTCCTTCATGACCTCGGACAGGAGCGCGTAGGCCTTGGCCCCGCCCTTGTCCGGCCCGAGGTAGTAGCTCCGGTCGAAGTAGACGGGATCGACCTTCGAGATCGGAACGAACTCGACGACCTCGATCGACTGAGTCGACTGCTCCTCGAGCGCTTTGAGCTCTTCGGGCGTAAAAGTCACGTAGCGGTCCTTCGAGAACTCGTAGCCCTTGACCATCTGGTCGCGCGGGACGATCTCGCCGTCCTTGGTGCAGATGTACTGCTGCTTCAGCCGCGCGGAGTCCTTGGCGTGGAGCATGTTGAAGGAGACGCCGGCGGAGGCGTCCGCGGCGGCGTAGAGCTTGATCGGGATCGAGACCAGCCCGAAGGAAATCGTCCCTGACGCTATCGGCCTTGCGCTCATAGGTTTAGGGACCGACAAATGTAACATGGGTCGGGGATTTCAAGGCGTGCCGCTCGAAAAATACCGGGAAAAACGCTCCGCCGACACGACCCCCGAGCCCTTCGGCCGGGGGGGCGAGAATCGCCCGCATCTCTTCGTGGTGCAAAAACATGCGGCCACCCGGCTCCACTATGACTTCCGGCTGGAGTGGGGCGGGGTGCTGAAGTCCTGGGCCGTCCCGCAGGGCCCCTCCCCCGACCCGGCCGACAAGCGCCTGGCAGTCGAGGTCGAAGACCATCCCGTCGAGTACGCCGACTTCGAGGGGGTCATCCCGGAGGGCAACTACGGGGCCGGCGAGGTGATCGTCTGGGACCAGGGGCGCTGGACCCCGCTCGCCGACCTCGAGGAGGGCATGAAGAAGGGCAAGCTCCTCTTCGAGCTCCACGGCTACAAGCTGCGCGGAACCTGGACGCTCGTCCGGATGAAGACGAAGGGGAAGACCACCGGCAAGGAGTGGCTCCTCATCAAGGAGCGCGACGGCTGGGCGCGGAAGGGGCCGGAAGCGGCCTACCCGCAGGAGTCGATCTTCTCCGGGCTCACGGTCGAGGACCTCGCCTCGGGCGCCAGCCGCGCCGCGGAGGTGCGCGCGGAGCTCGAACGGCTCGGAGCGCCGAAGCGCCGGGTCCGCGCCGCCGACGTCAAGCTCATGCTGGCGGAGCCGCGCGAGGCGGCCTTCTCGAGGCCGGGCTGGATCTGGGAGCTCAAGTACGACGGCTACCGGCTGCTCGCGGGCCGCGAGGACGGCAAGCCGGTGCTGCGCTACCGCCACGGAATGAACTCGACGGCGACCTTTCCCGAGATCGCCCGCGCCGCGGGAGCGCTGCCCTACGACTCCTTCGTCCTCGACGGCGAGGTCGTGGTGCTCGACGCGAAGTCGAAGCCGCGCTTCGGCCTCCTCCAGAAGCGCGCCCTCCTCCAGCGCCGCCCCGACATCGACCGCGCCGCCGTCGAGCTGCCGGCGACGCTCTTCGCCTTCGACCTGCTCGGCTTCGAAGGCTTCGACCTGCGGCCCCTCCCGCTCTCCGACCGCAAGGCCCTTCTGAAGCGCCTCCTGCCGCGCGCCGGCCCGGTCCGCTTCGCCGATCACGTCGAAGAGACGGGCGACGCGCTCCTGGCCGCCGCCGGCGAGCTCGGCCTGGAAGGAGTCGTCGGCAAGAAGGCCGACTCGCCGTATCGCGGCGCCCGCTCGGGCGACTGGATCAAGGTGCGCCTGGACCGCGCGGGCGATTTCGCCGTGGTCGGCTTCACGAAGCCCGAAGGCGTGCGCTCCGGGTTCGGCGCCCTCCACCTGGCCTACTGGCAGGACGGCGCCCTCGTCTACGGCGGCCGCGTCGGGACGGGGTTCTCCGACAAGCAGCTCGCCGCGATCCACGCCCGCCTCGAGAAGAGCGTCCGGCCGACGCCCCCCTGCGGCGGCCCGGTGCCGACCGGTCGCGGCCACGTCTGGGTCGAGCCGGAGCTCGTCGCGGAAGTGCGCTTCAAGGAGTGGACCGGCGACGGGCTGCTGCGCCACCCCGCGTTCCTGCGCCTGCGCGAGGACAAGCCGATCGAAGAGTGCCTCCGCGAGGACTTCGAGCCGCCGCCGGATCACGAGCCCCCGCCCCCCGCGGTGCGGGACGCCGGCCCGGAGGAGAAGACGGTCCCCTTCTCCAACCTGACCAAGGTCTTCTGGCCCGACGAGGGCTACACCAAGGGCGACCTCATCGAGTACTACCGGGCGATCTCGCCGTGGCTTCTGCCGTATCTGGCGGACCGGCCGCTCGTCATGACCCGCTATCCCGACGGGATCACGGGCAAGTCGTTCTTCCAGAAGGACGCGCCCAACTTCGCGCCCGACTGGATCCGTCTCGAGCGCATCTGGAGCGAGCACGCCGAGCGCGAGATCGACTACTTCGTCTGCGACGATCTCGAGACGCTCCTCTACGTCGCCAACCTCGGCTCGATCCCGCTCCACGTCTGGGCGAGCCGCGTCGCGGCGCCGGAACGGCCGGACTGGTGCATCCTGGATCTCGATCCCAAGGGCGCGCCCTTTGCCAACGTCGTCGCGATCGCGCGGGCGATCCACGCGCTCTGCGAGGAGATCGGCCTGCCGAACTTCATCAAGACGAGCGGCGCGACGGGCCTGCACGTGCTGATCCCGCTCGGCGGCCAGTGCACGCACTCGGAATCGCGGGTGCTCGGCGAGATCCTCGCCAAGGCGATCGAGAAGGACCACGGCAAGATCGCCACGACGGCGCGAGCGATCGGCGCCCGCGGCGGCAAGGTCTACGTCGACTACCTCCAGAACGGCCACGGCAAGACGATCGCCGGCCCCTTTTCCGCGCGGCCCGTCCCGGGGGCAACCTGCTCGGCGCCGCTGAAATGGAGCGAGGTCGACGGGAAGCTCGACCCGAAGAAATTCACGCTGAAGACGCTCCCAGCGCGGATGAAGAAGCTGAAGGACGACCCGCTCGCCCCCGTCCTGACCCTGAAACCCGACCTTCAGGGAGCGCTGGCGAGGCTGACCGGGCGGCTCACGGGCTGACGCGCGCGACGCCGATCACGTCGCCGACGAGCCAGGTCGCGGCCGCCGCGAGGCGCGGATACGTCACACGCCCTTCGACGGCGAGGCCGCGGCGCTCGAGCGCCGAGAGCAGCGCGGCGGGGCCCGGCACCGCCATCCGGCCGCGCCCTTCCATGGCGAGCGGGTAGAACGCCCTCAGGAAACGTCCCGTCACCCACTCGAAGTAGTAGCGGCCGCCGGGCTTCAGGACCCGGCGGACTTCCTCGAGCGCCCGCTCCCAGTCGGCGATGACGTGCACGGCGCCGAAATCGAAGACGGCGTCGAAGCTCTCGGCCGCAAATGGGATCGCCGTCGCGTCGCCGAGAACGAGCGGCGTGGGCCCGCGGCGGCGGCCGGCGGCGAGCATTCGCGGGTCGAGGTCGAGGCCTGTGATCGCTCGCAGGCCGAACCGCTCGCGCAGGAGCGCAAGCGCCGCTCCGCGGCCGCAGCCGAGCTCGAGCCCGCGCCCTCCGGGAACCTTTCCGCCGAGGCGCTCGAGCCACGGCGCCATGATCCGGCGCTGCAGCCACAGCCGCGCCGGGTTGTTCATCGAGGCGCGGCCGAGCGCGTTGAGCTTCAGGCGAAGCGCCGCAGGAACTCGGCCGCGAGTCGGGGCCCGGAGCCCGCATCCTCGTGCTTGAAGAAGACGTAGACCTCGTCCCACGACTGCGCGCGCACCTTCTCCGCCCAGGCGGCGACCGCGGCGTCGTCGTAGTCCTGGCGGCGCAGGCGCAGGTAGCCCCACCCGGCCGTCGCCACGAGCGGGGTCGCGAGCTCCTCGTCCTCGGCGACGCACAGCGCCGCTCCCCTCGCGCGCAACGCCTCGACAACGTCGTCCTCGAACCACGAGGCGTGGCGGAACTCGAAGGCGGCGCGCGCGCCCTCGGGAAGCACGGCGAGGAACGCCTCGAGCCGCGGCAGGTCCTTCTTGAGATTCGGCGGCAATTGGAAGAGCGCCGGACCGAGCCGCTCTCCGAGCGTTGCGGCGGTCTGGAAGAAGTACGCGACCTCGCTGCCCGCCTCCTTCAACCGCTTGTGGTGCGTGATGCGCTGCGAGGCCTTCAGCACGAACCGGAACTGCGGCGAGACCTGCTCGGCCCAGGACGCGAGCAGCGTCGGCTTCGGCATCCGGTAGAACGTGTTGTTGATCTCGACCGCCGGCAGCCGCGCGGCGTAGAAGGAGAGCATCTCCTCGGCGGGGAGATCTTCCGGATAGAAGCTCCCCTTCCACTCCTTGTACGAGAAGCCACTCGTCCCGGCGAGGACGCGCATGCGAAGACTCTATACTTCGGGGCCTTCATGACCGCTCCCCGTTTCGACCCGAAGCGCCGGCGCATGGTCACGGCGGCCCTCATCCTCGTCACGGCGCTGGCCTCGTTCGAGTCGACCGTCGTCTCGACCGCGATGCCGACGATCATCGGCGACCTCGGCGGGCTCCCGCTCTACTCCTGGGTCTTCTCGATCTACCTGCTGACGGCGACGGTCATGATGCCGATCTACGGGCGGCTCGCCGACATCTACGGGCGCCGCCGGATTCTCCTGACGGCCATCTCCGTCTTCCTCGCGGGAGCCCTGGCCTGCGGCCTCGCGCGGTCGATGCCCCAGCTGATCGCGGCGCGGGCGCTCCAGGGCCTCGGCGCCGCGGGGCTCGTGCCGATCGCGCTCACGGTCGCGGGCGACATCTTCTCCCTGAAGGAGCGGGCCAGGGTCCAGGGCCTCTTCTCCGGCGTCTGGGGTCTCGCGAGCCTCGTCGGCCCGCTGCTCGGAGCGTGGATGACGATGTCGTTCGGATGGCGCTCCATCTTCACGATCAACATCCCGCTCGGCCTCGTCGCCCTCGCGCTCGTCGCCACCAAGATGGTGGAGTCGCGGGCCGACCTTCCCGACCCGCTCGACCTCGCCGGCGCTTCGACGCTCGCCCTCGGCGTCACCGCGCTGCTCTTCGCCGTCCTGCACCGGCCGGGCGAGGGCGGGCTGGGGCTTGCCGCCCGGGCGGGGATCTTCGCCGTCGCGGTCGCGTCGCTGGCGGTCTTCGTCCGCCTCCAGACGCGCCGCGAGCACCCCCTGATCCCGCCGGGCCTCTTTCGCAGCATGCCCACCGCGGCTCCCTACGTCGCCGGCGTCCTCCTCGGCACGACGATCTTCGGCGTCGACACCTTCGTGCCGCTCTTCGTCCAGGGCGCGCGCGGCGGCACCGCCGGGGCGGCCGGAGCCGTCGTCACGCCGCTCGTCCTGATGTGGGCGCTGTCCGCGGCCGCCGCCGCCCGGCTGATCGTCCGCTTCGGCTTCCGCCGGACGGCGCGCTGGGGAGCGCTGCTGGCGCTGGCCGGGCTCGCGGCGCTCGGGGCCGCGGCCTGGGCCAACGCCTCGGTGCCCTGGATCTCCGCCGCCTGCGCGATCGTCGGGGCGGGGCTCGGCCCCTCGTCGATGTCCCAGGTGCTCGCGATCCAGAACGTCGTTTCCGAGCGCGAGCGGGGCGTCGCGACGAGTCTCGTGCCGTTCTTCCGCGCCCTCGGCGGCGCCATCGGCGTCGGCGCGCTCGGCGGCCTCCTCGCGATGGGCCTCGCGCGCCGCCTCGGCCCGGCCGCGGAGAGCGCCGGGCGCCTTCTCGTGGCCGGCCATCGCCGACGGCGGCGCCGGTGCCCCTCGTCGATCCCGCCGCCTTCCGGCTCGCCATCGAGCACTCGCTCCTGCCGGTCTTCGCGATCCTCGTCGTGCTCGCCGTCGTCAACGTGTTCGTGACGGCGCGCTTCCCGGACCGGGCGGCGGAGACGGCCGAGGCGCTCCGCGGAGGACGTTCGGCTTTCCGCCGATTGAGCTCGGCGTAGCCGTAGACGAGCGCGAGGCTCCGGTGCGGCGACCAGCGCTGCGAAAAGCGGCGCATGTCGTCTTCCTTCGCGCGCGTCGAATGACCGAGGAGCCCCTGCGCGAGATACTTCACGACGCCGAGATCGCCGGCCGGAAAGATGTCCGGCCGCCCGAGCCCGCGCAGCAGGCCGATCTCCGCGGTCCAGCGCCCGACGCCTCGAAGCTCCGTCAGCTTCTCGATCGCCGCTTCGTCGGGAAGGGCCCCGAGGCCGTCCTCGGAGAGGCTACCTTCGGCGAATGCGCGCGCCAGGCCGCGGATCGCGATCGCCTTGGAGCGCGAGAGGCGAAACCGCCGCAGCCGCGGCAGCGTCTCCGTCCGCGAGCGACTCGGGCTTCGGGAACCCGACGTACGTCTCGCCGTGGAAACGCGCCTTCGGGCCGAACGCGAGCGCGAGCTCGCGGCGGATGTCGTAGGCGAACGTCAGGTTGACCTGCTGCGCCAGCACGGCCGTCACGAGCGCCTCCCAGAGCGACGGCAGCCCGGCGACCCGCAGGCCGCGGAAGGTGCGGATCGGAGGGCCGAGCACGGGATCGCCACGGTGCGCGCGGTAGAACGGGGCGACGTCGGCCGACGCCCCGAGAGCCACGTCTGCGACCCGAAGCGCGGCCGAGCGCGCTTTCGCCGAACCCGCGAGTCGCCCGTCGAGACGGACTTGGAGGGTGGCGGCGGAGGGCGGCCCGTTCTGCTCGACCGAAATCAGCACGCCCGACCCGACCGGCAGCAGCCGTCGGTACACGCCCGCCTCGAACCGGTCGACGACCTCGGGGAAACGCGTGTATCGCTCCGCGGTCAACGCGAGCGAGTAGGGCGGCCTGGGCGTCAGCGCAAATCGGACGGTCAAGATCGCAATGCCCGACTCCGCATCGTCGCCTCCCGGGCGGGGATCATGTCACCGGCGCGGGCTATGATCGCGCAGGGAGGATCCATGCGCTTTCTACTGAGGCTCCTGATCAACGCGGCGGCGCTCTGGGTCGCGGTGGCGCTCATCCCGGGAATCACCTACACCGGCACCTGGCTGCCCTTCCTCGGCGTGGCCCTGGTCTTCGGCGTGCTGAACGCCTTTCTCCGCCCGCTCCTCAAGCTCCTGACGCTGCCGATCATTTTCCTGACGCTCGGGCTCTTCGCGCTCGTCGTCAACGGCTTCATGCTCTGGCTGACCGGAAAGCTCTCGGGCGCGCTCGGCATGAACTTCCAGGTGGACGGGTGCCTCCCGGCGATCCTCGGCGCGATCGTCGTGAGCATCGTGAGCGCGCTGCTCTCGATGCTGCTCGCGGATCCGGACTAGGAGCTCAGAGGAGGGCGGCCACAAGGGCCGCCCCTACGACCGGAGACAGGATCGCGCCGGAACGCTCACGACGGACCTTCGTCGTTGGGGCGGTGCCTGTCCCCGCCCTCCGGAACCGATGCCGGGCTACGGCTCGGGGAGCGCGGCGGGCTTGAACCGTCCCGACAGCACGGCCATCCGGCGCAAGCGCGCGGCGTCCTCCGGGCGCAGCGCCCAGTCGGGAGCGCGCCAGGTCCAGTTGCCGGCGGGAGCGGACGGCGTGTTGATGCGGGCCTCGCTTCCGAGGCCGAGAACGTCCTGCATCGGCGCGATCGCGCGCCGGGCCACCGAGGCGTACGCCGCGCGGACCAGCGCCCAGTGGATCTCGCCTCCGCCGTCGACGCCCAGGTAGTCGTAGACGCGCTCGCGCTCCTCGGGCTTGAGACTCGCGTACCAGCCCTTCGCCGTGTCGTTGTCGTGCGTGCCCGTGTAGACGACCGCGTTCTCCGGGTGGCGGTGCGGCAGGTACTCGCTGTCCGGCTCGTAGAAGGCGAACTGGAGGACCTTCATGCCGGGCACGCCGAGCTGTGCCAGCAGGTCCTTGACCTCGTCGGTGATCAGGCCGAGGTCCTCGGCGATGATCGGCAGCGGCTCCCCGCCGAGCGCCGCCCGGGCGGTCTCGAACAGCTTCGCGCCCGGTCCGGGCTTCCAGCTCCCGTTCAAGGCCGTCGCGTCGCCGTACGGCACCGACCAGTACGCCGCGAACGCGCGGAAGTGGTCGATGCGGAGGAGGTCGCACATGCGCAGGTTCGCCCGGAGGCGCGAGACCCACCAGGCATACCCGGTTTCCTCGAGCCGTTCCCAGCGGTAGAGCGGGTTGCCCCAGAGCTGCCCCGTCTCGGAGAAGTAGTCGGGCGGCACGCCGGAGACCGCCGTCGGCCGGCGCGCGGCATCGAGCTCGAAGAGCTCCGGGTGCGCCCACACGTCGGCGCTGTCGAGCGACACGTAGATCGGCATGTCGCACATCACGGCGACGCCGCGGTCCTTCGCCGCCGTCAGGACCCGGTCCCACTGGCGGAAGAAGAGGTACTGCAGGTAGACCTGATACGAGACCTCGGCCTCGAGCTCGCCCGAGGCGCGCTCGAGAGCGTCTTCGTCGCGCTCGCGCAGCCCCTGGTCCCAGTCGAGCCACGCCCGTCCCGAGAAGCGCGCCTTCAGCGCCGAGAAGAGCGTCCAGTCCGCGAGCCACGCGGCCTGCGCCGGGGCCCGCCGGAACGCCTCGAGCTCGTCGCGGGCCGGTTCGCCGGCATGCGCCCCGAAGTGCTCCCAGGACTGGCGCAGGATCCGGTCCTTCCAGGCGATCACGGCCTCGAAGTCGACCCGCTCCTTCGGCAGCGTCGGGAGGTCCTCGAAGGCCGAGACCGGCAGGAAGCCGTCGCGCAGGAGAAGCTCCGGCGAGATCAGGAGCGGGTTGCCCGCGAACGCGGACGGTCCGCCGTAGGGCGACCCGCCGCCGCCGAGCGGCGAGAGCGGAAGGACCTGCCAGAGCGTCTGGCCCGCCGCGACCGCCCAGTCGAGGAAGCGATCGACCCACGGGCCGAGGTCGCCGATTCCGAACGGGCCGGGCAGGGACGTGGGATGGAGGAGGATGCCGGCGGAGCGGGTCGCGCCCGGTGAGGTCACGAAGCGGGAGTGTAGCGCCTCGCCTCCCGGCTCCTGCCCCACCAGAGGATCAGGCCCAGGTCGTTGGGGTGCGCGAGGTCGCGGTGCGTCGGCCGCACGCGGACGGTGTACCCCAGCGTCTCGGCCCGGGGCTTGCGGTGCGTGAGGCGGAAGACCCCGGTCTCCCCTTCGCGCGCGACGGCCTCGAGCTTCAGGGGCGTTCCCGGACTCGAGGCTGTCGTCCGGCTCGAGCGTGCCCTCGAAGAGCTCGACCGAGACCTCGGAGGCGTCGAGCGGGCCGAGCGCCACCCGGGCGACGACGTCGAAGGGCGCCGCCGGCGGGAGCGTCGCCGGGTCGGGAAGGACCTCGACGCTCTCGAAGCGCACGCCCGGCCACGCGCCGCGCATCCGCTCCTTCCAGGCCACCAGGCGCTTCAACGGCTCGCGGTCGCCGTCCTTCATCGCGCGCCGGTAGAAGGCGCCGGGCAGGTAGCACTGCTCGAGGTATTCCGAGACCATCCGGTCGGAGGAAAACTCGCGGGCCACGCGCGAGGCCGCGACGATCATCCGGTCGATCCAGCGCTGCGGAATGCCCGAGTCGTCGCGGTCGAAGAACATCGGCAGCACCCGCTTCTCGAGGGCGTCGTAGAGCGCCTTGACGATCTCCTCCTCCGGGGCCTGGTCCTTCGCCTCGCCGACGACGAAGCCGGCCTCGTCGTGCGGCGCCTCGTCCCACCAGCCGTCGAGCACCGAGAGATTGAGCACGCCGTTCATCGCGGCCTTCATGCCCGAAGTCCCCGAGGCCTCGCGCGGCCGCTCCGGCGTGTTCAGCCACACGTCGCAGCCGGCGACGAGCTTGCGGGCGAGGCCCATGTCGTAGTCGGGAAGGAACAGGATCCGGCCGCGGAACTCCGGCCGTTCGGCGGCGATCGCGACGGCGCGCAGGAAGTCCTTGCCGTCCTCGTCGCGCGGGTGCGCCTTGCCGGCGAAGACGATCTGCACCGGCCGGCCGATCTGGTGGAGTAGGTACTCGAGGCGCTTGGGCTCGCGGAAGAGAAGCGTCGCGCGCTTGTACGTGGCGAAGCGCCGGGCGAAGCCGATCGTCAGCGCCTTCGGGTCGAGCGCGCGGCCGGCCTCGGCGATCTCCTCCTCGCGCGCCCCCTGCTTCTTCTTGTCCTCGACGAGCTTCTCGCGGCAGGACGCCACGAGGCGCGCGCGCAGCGACTCGTGGGCCTGCCACAGGTCCCCGCGGTCGACCGTCTCGGGCGTCTCGAAGACGCCGGTGCGGGCGATCTCGGGCGCCGTCCAGGTCGGCGGGTGCACGCCGTTGGTGATCGGGATGATCGGGATCTCCGAAAGCGGGAAGGTCGGGCGCGACGCCGCGCCAGAGCCGGCGCGAGACCTGGCGCGTGGAGCTTCGAGACGGCGTTCTGGTGGGTCGAGAGCCGCATCGCCAGCACCGCCATCGAGAAGAGCTCCCGGCCGTGCTCGCCGACCTCGCGGCCCGAGGTCGAAGAACTCGTCGAAGGTGATGCCGAGCTCGGCGACGTAGCCGCCGAAGTACTTCCAGAGCAGCTCCGGCGCTGAACACGTCGATGCCCGCCGGGACCGGGGTGTGGGTCGTGAAGATGTTCGCGCTCGTCGCCGCCTCGCGAGCCTCGGCGAAGGTCAGGTGCTCCTCCTGGACCAGCCGACGGATCCGCTCGAGCGAGACGAAGGCGGCGTGGCCCTCGTTGATGTGGCGGATCGTCGGCCAGAAGCCCGGCCTTCTCGAGCGCCCGCAGGCCGCCGATGCCGAGCACGATCTCCTGCTGGAGGCGCATCTCGTGGCCCCCGCCGTAGAGGCGGGCGGTGATCTCGCGGTCCGGCGGCTCGTTCTCCGGAAGGTTCGTGTCGAGGAGGAGGAGGGGCACGCGCCCGACCTTGGCGAAACGGATGAGCAGGTGGACCGTCCGGCCCGCGAGGGTGACCGCGACGACCGGGGCGCTCCCGTCCGGCGGCTCGACGATCGAGAGCGGCAGGTCGTCGGGCTCGAGGACCGGGTAGGCCTCGGACTGGCGGCCCTCAGCGTCGATGACCTGGCGGAAGTAGCCCTCCCGATAGAAGAGCCCGACGCCCGTCGAGGGGTACGCCCGAGGTCGCTCGCGGACTTCAGCAGATCGCCCGCGAGCACCCCGAGGCCCCCGGCGTAGATCGGAAGAAGCTCCGTCAGGCCGAACTCAGCCGAGAAGTAGGCGATGCTCTCTCCGCGCGCGACCATCTCCCGCGCCGCGGGATCGCGGGGCTCGGCCTTGTCCTCGGCGGCCAGGCGGCCGACCATCTCGAGAAGCTCGGACTGATAGATCGGGTCCTCCGCCGCGCGCCAGAGGCGCTCGGCCGAGGCCTCGCGGAAGAGGCGCATCGGGTTGCCCCGCGCGCGGCGCCAGGCGTCCGGGTCCAGCTGCTCGAAGAGCGCGCGGACGTCGGCACGCCACGTCCATCGCAGGTCGTGGGCCAGGGCGAAGAGGGGGAGCAGCTTCTCGGGTACGCCGGAGACCCGGAGCGCTTTTTCGAGAACGGGTGTCAACTCGATTACGAGTTTAACAGACGGGCGCGCGGACCGGCCCTCCGTCAGGCGCCGTCGGCGCCGACCCGCACCGAGAGCCTCTCCCCGAGCGCGAGAAACCGCTCGACCCAGTGCGCGGCGCTCTCGGAGCCCGCGGCGGCGGAGGCGCGCATCGCGGGCAGGGCCGTCCTCGCCAGCGCGTAGTACGCGTTCTGCGCCTTCGCGAAGTCGACGTCGAACTTGAGCGACTTCGCGAGCGCCACCACGCCCTCGAGCGTCTCGAGCCGCGCGACGTCCTCGGGCCGGGCCGCGAGGTCCCTGGCCAGGCGCTCGATGGCCTGCTCGAGGGACAGGCCGAGACCGTCCTCGTGGAGCGCGACACCCACCCGCCCGGCCTCGTCGAGAATCGCCCCCAGGCGCGCCACCTCCGGCACCGGCGCCGCGAGGGCCTCCCGCAGGCTCGTCGACAGCGCGCGCTCGGCCGCCATCGCGAACCCGCGCGGCTGGCGCACGCCATGACCCGACAGGAATCGCATCAGCGGCGCGTGCTCCTCGTAGAGCCGCCGGTAGGCCTCGTCGGCCTGATCGAGCGCCGACTTCAGGAGCACGCGCACGACCTGGCGCTGCTCGTCGCGGAAGAGCAGGCGCAGCGAATACACGCCCTGGCCGAACGCGCGGTCCACGAGGCGGAGCGTCTCCGTGAGGTCCGCCGCCGAGAACGGCGCCGCGATCTCCTCCACGAGGCGTGCGTAGTCCTCTTCGGTGGTGAAGGCCGCGACGCCGCCCGAGAGGTTGTGGTCGCCGAGGTGCAGGACGCCGAAGACGACGCGCCCGAGATCGCCCCCGTGACCTTCGACGTCACGCGGGCCCGCCCGAGCGCGAGCCGGGCCCGTCCGCTGGCGGCCAGCCGGTAGTCCTCGCGCTCGACCCGGTAGGCGTAGACGTCCGCGTCCTCCCCGTAGTCGCTGAAGAGCGAATGGACCGCGTAGTGCGCTCCGACCCGCTCGAGCGAGACCATCGCGGGGCGGATGGCCTCCTCGTAGATGCGCCGGCCGTCGCCCGCCTCGGGGACGTTGCTCTGCGCCTGTCCGAGAGCGTCGAGGAACCGGGCCTCGAGGTCCGTGCCGGGAACGAGGCTCCTGGGCGAGCTGGAGCGCGCGGCCGGCGTACTGGAGGATCTGCAGCGTCTCGATCCCGGAGAGGTCGTCGAAGAACCAGCCGCAGCTCGTGTACATGAGCAGCGCGTGGCGCTGCATCTCGAGGAGCTTCAGGGCCCGCGTGCGCTCGTCGGGCGAGAGCTCCCGGCGCCGCGTGCCGTGCGAGGAAGCGGCGAGACGCTCTCGGGCGATCCGGTCGAGGATCACGTCGATGTAGTCGTCGCGCGCCGCCCACGGGTCGCGAGAGCAGGCCGGCGGCCCCGGTCTCGAAGAGCGGCGCCAGGCCGTCGCGCAGCCAGTCGAGCGCGTCGCGCAGCGGCGCGCGCCACGCCTGGTTCCAGCCCGCGTGGGCGCCCGTCTGGCAGCCGCAGTCGCTGCGCCAGCGCTCGACGCCGTGCGCGCAGCTCCAGGACGTCGTCTCGACGATCGCGACCTCGTGCGTCGGCGGGAAGCGCTCGAGGAACTCGCCGTAGTTGGTCAGGCGCGCGAGCGTCCCCGTCTCGATCGTGTGCAGGGCGTAGGCGAGCGCCATGTCGCCGTGCCGGTGGTGGTGGCCGTAGGTCTCGCCGTCGGTGGCGATGTGCACGAGCTCGGCCCGGCCGCGGCGCGGCGGAGAACGCGCCCAGCGAGCCGCTCGGCGAAGGCCTCGCCCTTCGAGAGCAGCAGCCGCTCGAACGCGACCGCGCGCGAGATCGGGCCGTCGTAGAAGAAGACCGCGATCGACGCGCCCGACGGGCAGCGGCACGCGGTACGGCCGCGTCGGGTCGATCTCCTTGCCGCCGAGCGTCCGTCCACGCCTCCGTCGCCGAGCGCGCGCACGCCGTTCGCCTGGTGGGGCGCGAGGATCGTGAAGCGGATGCCCTGCGCGGCGAGCACCTCGAGCGTCGCGAGGTCGACCGCCGTCTCCGGCAGCCACATCCCCTCCGGCCGCCGGCCGAAGCGGTGCTCGAAGTCGCGGATGCCCCAGACCACCTGCGTCGCCTTGTCGCGGCGCGTTGGCGAGCGGCAGGATCATGTGGTTGTAGGCCTGCGCCAGCGCCGAGCCGTGGCCGGAGAAGCGCTCGGCGCTGCGCCGGTCGGCCTCGAGGATCGCGGCGTAGACGTCCGGCGCGCCGCCTCGAGCCACGACAGCAGCGTCGGGCCGAAGTTGAAGCTCATCGAGGCGTAGTTGTTGACGATCGCGACGATGCGGTTCTCGCCGTCGAGGATCCGCGCCGTCGCGTTCGGGCGCGTAGCACTCGGCCGTGATCCGCTCGTTCCAGTCGTGGTACGGGTACGCCGAGTCCTGGAGCTCGATCGCCTCGAGCCAGGGGTTCTCGCGCGGCGGCTGGTAGAAGTGGCCGTGGATGCAGACGAAGCGTTCCATGACGGGCCGGCCCGAGCTAGACGAGCGCCGGCTCGGGCTCCTCCTCGTCGAGCTCGGGCTCCGCGGCTTCCTCGGCCGCGGCGGCCTCGATCGGCTCCGGCGCCGGCAGCGGCTTCAGGAAGAGCGCGCCGAGCGGCGGCAGCGCCAGCGAGAGGCTGTGCGAGCGGCCGTGCACGGGAACGGCGAGGGAGACCGCGCGGCCCATGTTGCCGACGCCGCTCCCGCCGTAGACGCCCGCGTCGCTGTTGGCGACCTCCTCCCAGTCCGTGCCGCCGTCGACGCCGACGAGGTACCCGTGGCGGGGCACCGGGGTGAAGTTGAAGACCGCCACGATCCGGTCCGCCGGGTCCTTCGCCCGCCGCTCGAGCGACACGACGCTGTGGTCGGCGTCGTTGCAGTCGATCCACTCGAAGCCCCGCGCGTCGAAATCGAGCTCGTGCAGCGCCGGCTCGGCGCGAGAAGGCGGTTCAGGTCCCGCACCCAGCGGCGCAGGCCCGCGTGGAGCGGCCGGTCCGCGAGGTGCCAGTCGAGGCTCGTGTCGTGGTTCCACTCGCCCCACTGGCCGAACTCCCCGCCCATGAAGAGGAGCTTCTTGCCCGGCAGCGCCCACATGTACGCGAAGAGCAGGCGCAGGTTCGCCGCCATCTTCCACGAGTCGTCGCCCGGCATCTTGGAGATGAGCGACTTCTTCAGGTGCACGACCTCGTCGTGCGAGAGCGGCAGCAGGAAGTTCTCGGAGTACGCGTACATCCGGCGGAACGTCAGCTTGCCGTGGCTGCCACTTGCGGTAGACCGGGTCGAGCTCCATGTAGTCGAGCGTGTCGTTCATCCAGCCCATGTCCCACTTCATCGAGAAGCCGAGGCCGCCGATGTAGGTCGGGCGCGAGACCATCGGCCAGGAGGTCGACTCCTCGGCGATCGTCACGGCGTCGGGGAAGCTGCGGCCGACCTCGTCGTTGAACTTGCGCAGGAAGACGATCGCGTCGATGTTCTCGCGGCCGCCGTACTCGTTGGGGATCCACTCGCCCGCCTTGCGCGAGTAGTCGAGGTAGAGCATCGAGGCGACGGCGTCGACGCGCAGGCCGTCGGCGTGGAAGCGGTCGAGCCAGTAGAGCGCGGAGGAGAGGAGGAAGCTCCGCACCTCGTGGCGGCCGTAGTTGAAGATGCAGCTGCCCCAGTCCGGGTGGTAGCCCTTGCGCCAGTCGGCGTGCTCGTACAGGTGCGTGCCGTCGAAGTACACGAGCCCGTGCTCGTCGGAGGGAAAGTGCGACGGCACCCAGTCGAGGATCACGCCGATGCCGCGCCTGGTGCAGCGTGTCGACGAGGAACATGAAGTCCTGCGGCGTGCCGAACCGGGAGGTCGGCGCGAAGAAGCCGGTCGCCCTGGTAGCCCCACGAGCCGTCGAACGGATGCTCCATGACCGGCAGCAGCTCGACGTGCGTGAACGCCCATGCGCGCGCGTAGGCCGCGAGCAGCGGCGCGAGCTCGCGGTAGGTGAGCGAGCGGTTGCCCTCCTCGGGCACGCGCCGCCAGGAGCCGAGGTGCACCTCGTAGATCGACATCGGCGCCGACGGTGAAGGGCGGCTCGCGCGCGGCGGCGCATCCACTCCGCGTCGCCCCAGTGTAGTCGAGGTCCCAGACGACCGAGGCCGTGCGGGGCGGGACCTCGTGCCGAAAGCCGTACGGATCCGCCTTGTCGACGCGATAGCCGCGCGACGCGCGAGACGATGCGGTACTTGTAGACGTCGCCCCGGCCGACGCCCGGGACGAAGCCCTCCCAGATCCCGGACTGTCCGATCGCCGGAGCGGGTGGCTCTCGCCGTTCCAGCCGTTGAAGTCGCCCACGACCGACACGGACGCGGCGTTGGGCGCCCAGACGCCGAACGCCGTGCCGGCGACGCCGCCCGAGACGCGCGGGTGCGCGCCGAGCTTCTCGTAGAGCCGCGCGTGATTGCCCTCGTTGAAGAGAAAGAGGTCGTCGGCCGTCAGGAGCGGCTCGCCGTGCCGGACCGTTCCCGCGCGGGACGCAGACTTCGTGATCCTCTTTCGTGCCAGGGCGGTCCTCCCGTCGCGGGAGGCAGTTTACCCTCTCGCCCGCGTCACTCCCCGCGCAGCGCCGCGATCGGATCGACGCGGACGGCCCGGCGCGCGGGCAGCCAGGCCGCGAGCGCTCCGGCCGCGGCGAGGACGGCCCGCGGCGGCCGCGAGCGTGGCCAGGTCGCGCGGGCCGACGCCGTAGAGGAGCTTCTGCAGGAGCCGCGTCATCGACCAACGCGCCGGCGAGGCCCGCGGCGAGGCCCGCGCCCACCAGGCCGATCGCCTGCCGCACGACGAGCCAGACGATCGTCCCGGGGCCGGCCGCCGAGGGCCATGCGCACGCCGATCTCGTTGGACCGCTGGGCGACCGAGTACGCCAGCAGCCCGTAGATGCCGATCGAGGCGAGCAGCAGCGCCAGCCCCGCGAGCGCCCCCGCGATCACGGTCGTGAAGCGGGCGGCGGTCCCGGCGTCGCGAACGTAGTCCTCGAGGAGGCGGACCTTCGAGACCGCGAGCTCCGGATCGAGGGCGGCGACCTCGCGCCGCGCGGCGCTCGCCAGCGCGCCGGCGTCCCTCGGCGCATGGACGGTGAAGGCGAGCTCCGGACGGGCGCTCTGAAAGTACGGGCGCGTAGACCTGTCCCCGGCCGTCGGTCCCGAGGTCGCGGTACCGGACGTGGCCCACCACGCCGACGACCTCCGCCACCGCCGGGTCGAAGGAGCCCTCGTGGATGAACGTGACGTTCAGCGCGCTTGCCGAGCGGGCTCTCGCCTGGCCACGTCCGCCTGGCGAGCGTCTCGTCCACGACGATCACGTTCGGGATGGGCGGCGTCGTCGGCTTCCGTGAACGACCGGCCCGCCTTCAACGCGACGCCGAGGCTCTCGAAGAAGCCCGGCAGGATCGCCCGGTGATCGGCCATGGCGGCGGTCTTCTCCGCCTCCGGCGCGCCTTCGCGGGAGTAGTACTCGTACCAGTTCGGGTAGTCGTCGAACGGCAGATGCGAGACCGCGCCGACGGCGTCGACACCCGGCAGCTCCTCGAGCCGCTTCGCGAGCGTGCGGGCGAACCGCTGCCGGCTCGCGTCGTCCGGATAGCGGGCGTACGGAAGCGACACCTGGAACGTGAGGACGTCCGCGGCGCGAAACCCCGGGTCGGCGCCGGACAGCGCGGCGAACGTGCGGATCAGGAGGCCCGCGCCGACGAGCAGGACGAAGCCGAGGGCGACCTCGGCGAACACGAGAACGCGCTGGGGAGCGCTGCGGCCCGCGGCGTGGCCGCGCCCCCCTTCCGCGAGCGCCCGCGTCAGGTCCCGACGCGACGCGGCCAGCGCCGGCGCGAGGCCGCAGACGATGCCGGTCACGGCCGAAAGCCCGAACGTGAAGGCGAGCACGCCCCAGGAGAGGCCGGACGGCGCCAGCCGCGCGAGGCTCGCGGGGCGAAGCGCCAGCAGCGCCGACAGCGCGAGCGCGACCCGAGGGCGAGCCCGAGAATCCCGCCGAGGCCCGCGAGCACGAGGCTCTCGGTCAGGAGCTGCCGGGCGATGCGCCCGCGGCTCGCGCCCAGGGCCGCCCGCAGGCTCATCTCCTTCTGCCGCCGCGCGGCGCGGGCGAGAAGCAGGTTCGCCACGTTCGCGCACGCGATCAGCACGCACGAGCCCCACGCCGGCGAAGAGCGCGAGAAGCGGCGGCCGCACGTCCCGCACGACGTCGGCGTGGAGCGGGCACGGCCGTCAGCTCGAGCCCCACGGTCCGGTACTCCGGGAACTCCGCCGAGAGCCGTCCCGCGATCGCCGAGAGCTCCGCCTGCGCGGAGGCGAGGGTCGCGCCCGGCGCGAGGCGGGCGACCATCCGGATCCAGCCGAGGTCGCGCGGCATCTTCGCGAGGTCGTTGGAGAACGGGGTGAAGACCTCGATCCCCTGCGGCACGCTCGAGTCGCCGGCGAAGATCACGTCGAAGCCCGGCGGCAGGACGCCCGACGACCGTCGCGAGATCGCCGTCGAGGCGCACGCCCCGGCCGAGGATCCGCCGGTCGGCGCCGAAGCGCCGCCGCCAGAACGCATCGGAGAGGACGATCACGCGGGCCGCCTCGGGGCCTTCCTCCCCCGCGACGAAGGTCCGGCCGAGCTGCGGAACGGCGCCCAGCACGCCGAAGAAGTTCGAGGTGGTCTGCCCGACCCGCACCCGCTCGGGGTCTCCCTCCCCCGTCACCGAACCCGCGCCGACCCAGATGCCCGCGACCTCCTGGAGCTGGCGGCTCCGGCTGCCGGATCTCGAGCATCTCGTGGCCCGAGGCCGGAACGCGCGGCTGCTTCGACTCGCGAAAGTCCGTCCACAGCATCACCAGTCGCGACGGCTCGGCGTAGGGCAGCGGAGCGATGAGGGCCGCCTCGAGGACGGTGTAGATCGCGCTGTTGGCGCCGATGCCGAGGGCGAGCGTGGCGATCGCGACGGCGGAGAAGCCGGGGCTCCTCGCGAGCATGCGCACGGCGTAGCGCGCGTCCTGCACGAGCGTCTCGAGCAATCGCGCCGGCCCGCGTCTCCCGGACGGCCTCCTTGACCTGGTCGACCCCGCCGAGCTCGAGCCGCGCCCGGCGGCGCGCCTCCGCCGGATCGAGCCCGGCGGCCACCTTTTCGTCGACGAGCAGCTCCACCGTCGAGGCGAGCTCCGCGTCGAGGTCCCGCTCGGACCGCTCCCGCTGGAACAGGTTGCGGAGGAGGCTCCGGAGCCGCCGCGTCGCGGGCATGGCCTTACGCGGTACCGAGCGCCAGCCCGATGGCGCTCGCGATCCGCGACCACTGGCGCGCCTCGGCGGCGAGCTGCTTCTGACCCGCCTTCGAGAGCGTGTAGAACCTCGCGCGGCGGTTGTTCTCCGAGCGGCCCCAGGAGGCCGAGACCCAGCCGCCCTCCTCGAGCCGGTTCAACGCCGGAAAGAGCGAGCCCGGCTTGACCTCGAAGGCGCCGCGGGTCATCAGGGCGATCCGCCGCGACACGCCGAGCCCGTGGAGCGGACCGCCCGCCAGCGCCTTCAGCACCAGCAGGTCCAGGGTCCCCTGCAGAAGGTCCGTCTTCTCGGCCGCCATCCGCCCTCCTTCAGACACTCTGTAGGAGTCTACGCCCGCGTCCTACAGAATGTCAATACGAGCCGACGCGGGAAGGTTGCACGTTTTCGTCGCATAATGCGCCCGCCATGGACGGGACCGCCCTCGTCGTCTGCGACGGCTTCTTCTTCACCGCCAACGGAAAGACCGCCCACGGGCTCGTGCGCGGGACCGAGCGGTACCGGATCCTCGGCGTCGTCGACGCCCCGACCGCGGGCCGCGACGCCGGCGAGGTCCTCGACGGCCGGCCGCGGGGCATCCCCGTCTACGCCTCGATCGCGGAGGCCCTGCGGGCCGGTCCGAAGCCCGACTTCTGCGTCGTCGGCGTGGCGACCTCGGGCGGGCGGCTCACGCCCGGCCTCAAGAGCCTGCTTCTCGAGGCGATCGAGGCCGGGATGTCCGTCGTCAACGGCCTGCACGAGTTCCTCTCCGACGACCCGGACCTGGCGGCGGGGGCGGCGCGCCGGGGCGTCTCGATCACGGACGTCCGGAAGACGGCCCGGCGCACGGAGCTGCACTTCTGGAGCGGCGAGATCCTCGAGGTCGAGGCGCCGCGCATCGCCGTCCTCGGCACCGACTGCGCGCTCGGCAAGCGCACGACGGCACGCTTCCTGCTCGAGGCCTGCCGGCGGGCGGGGATCTCGACCGAGCTCATCTTCACGGGCCAGACGGGCTGGATGCAGGGGGCGCCCTTCGGGTTCGTCTTCGACTCGATCCCCAACGACTTCGTCTCGGGCGAGCTCGAGCACGCGCTGGTCTCCTGCTGGAAGGCGGCGCGGCCGGACCTGATCCTCATCGAGGGCCAGTCGTCGCTGCGCAATCCGTCGGGCCCGTGCGGCTCCGAGTTCCTGATCTCCGGCCAGGCGCGCGGCGTCATCCTCCAGCACGCGCCGGCGCGGACCTTCTACGAGGGCCTCGAGGAGCTCGGCTTCCGCATTCCGCCCGTGGCCGACGAGATCGCCCTGATCGAGACGCTCGGCGCCCGCACGCTCGCGGTGACCCTGAACGGCGAGCACATGACTCCCGAGGCGCTGCGCGCGGAGCGCGACCGCCTCCGGGAAGAGCTCGCCCTTCCCGTCGTCCTCCCGCTCGAGGACGGCGTCGAGGCGCTCGTCCCGGTCGTCCGCGAGTTCCTGGCGGGCGAGAGGGCCCGTTGAAGATCCTCCGCGTCGAGAGCGCGCTCGAGGAGTTCGCCCTCACCCGGCCGTACGCGATCGCCGGGCAGGCGCCGGTGACCCACGTCGGCAACGTCGTCGTGCGCATCGAGACCGACGCCGGCATCGTCGGCCTGGGCGCGGGCTCCCCCGGCGAGCACGTCACGGGCGAGACGATCGAGGGCTGCCGCGCGGCCCTCGCCCCGGAGAACCTCGAGTGGCTGCGCGGGCGGGACGTCCGGACCCTTCCCGCGCTCTGCCGCGAGTCCGAGGACCGCTTCCCGCTCACGCCCGCCGCCCGCGCGGCCGTCGACATCGCCCTCCACGACGCCCTGGCCAAGCGCCTCGGCGTGCCGCTCACCGACATGCTCGGCCGCGTCCAAGAAGCCCTGCCGACCTCGATCACGATCGGCATCAAGCCGGTGGCCGAGACGCTCGCCGAGGCCGACGAGTACCTCGGCCGGGGCTTTCGCGTCCTGAAGGTGAAGATCGGGGACTCCCTCGGCGAGGACATCGAGCGCCTCGTGAAGCTGCGCGAGCGCGTCGGGCCGCGCGCGGTCATCCGCGTCGACGCCAACATCGGCTACACGCTCGAGGAGACCGCCGATTTCTTCGAGCGCACGGCGACGCTCGACGTCGAGTTCGTCGAGCAGCCCGTGACGCGCGAGGCCTTCGACGGCGTGCGGCGGCTGCCCTCCGCCTGGCGCGCGCGGATCGCGGCGGACGAGAGCCTCCACGGGGAAAAGGACGCCCTCGCCCTCGCCGGGCCCGAGCCCGCGTGCGGGATCTACAACATCAAGCTGATGAAATGCGGAGGCGTGTGGCCGGCCCTCCGGATCGCCGCCATCGCCGAGACCGCCGGCATCCGCCTGATGTGGGGCTGCATGGACGAGAGCCGCATCTCCATCGCGGCGGCGCTGCACGCGGCGTTCGCGTCGCCGGCGACCCGCTACCTCGACCTCGACGGCTCGCTCGACCTCGCCCGCGACGTGGTCTCGGGCGGCTTCACGCTGGAGAACGGCGTCCTGCGCACGACCGAAATGCCGGGCCTGGGGGTCAGGCCTTGATTCTGTACCTGAAGGCTCGAGAGTACAGATTCAAGGCCTGACCCCGCGCCCTATCCCCAGGCGGGGTCGGATCCGCGATACGGCAGCCAGACGAGGGCCACTCTCCGGACGGTAATGTCGGTCTTCTTCGGGCGAAGGGCGACCTTTTCAAGCGCCTCCGAAAGCGGATCGGTGGCCGAGGCCTGGGCCGCGAGCTCGGCCTGGAGCTCGCCTTCGAGCGCCGCGATCTGCTGCTGGATGGCGCCCTCCGTTTCCTCGGCTCGCTGAACATCGCCGGACTGCTTCATGGTTCGTCCGGCCGACCGCGCGGCCGTCGTCGCCTTGCCGATCGTCGTGGAGCTCACGGCCTTGCGGCCGAAGATCGCGCCGAGCACGGTCGCGCCGATGGAGACCCCCGTCTGAACCCACGCCTGCTGGGACTCTTGCTTCTCGCGCCCCACCGCCTGCTGCGCGCGGCGCAGGCGCTCCTGGAGCGAGGCCAGCTTCGCGCCGTACTTCTCGCGGAGCCGGTCGGCCGCGGCGTCGCGCTTCTCGCGGGCCTCCTGCTGCAGGCGCACGCGGAAGTCGGCCTCGCTCTCGCCGGGCTTCGACACCACGCCGGCCGACGGGCTCTTCCAGAGGTCGACCGTGGCCTCCCGATAGACCCAGGCCGCGAAGTCGCGGCTCCAGCTCTCCGCGCTCTTGCCGCCGAGCGAGGCGCCGGCGTCCGCGAAGCTCGAGCCGGCGGCGGGCTCGGCCTCGAGGTCGTCCACGGCGAAGTCCGGCTCCTCGCCCGCGCTCCAGTCGAGCGGCGCGGCGAGGAGTGCCAAGCGGGAAACCGTGCGCGTCGCCGAAAGACCGCGCTTGCCGTCGGCGAAGTACACCTCGGCGTCGCCGAGAACCGCGGCCCGGTAGACGAGGTCGCCGTCCGCGCCGCGAGCGGGAACGAAGAGCTGGTTCACGCCGGGCGGCAGGACGGGACGCGCGCCACCCGCCACGGCGGCCGCCGGCGCCGCCCTGGCCGTCGACGGCGCGGCTTTTCCCGCGGAGCCGCGCCGCGGATCCATGAGCGTCTTGATCTGCGCCCGCGTCAGCGGGCCGCGCAGGTAGGACATCGCCCAGCGCGTCTCGAAGACCTCGGGCGCGTCCTCGTGCACGTTGTTGAGGAGGAACACCCGGCTCCCGAGGGCGGCGAGCGTCTCTTCCATCTTCCCCCGGTCGAACTTCTGCGACGCGCCGGCCGCCACGCCCTCGAGGCCCTCGAGAACGCGCGCCTTGTCCCGCTCGGTCTGGAGCCGCCCGAGAAACCAGGTCCCGGTGTTCGCGAGCCCCTTGTAGTCGAGGTCGACCGGGTTCTGCGTCGCGAGCACGACGCCGAGTCCGAAGGCGCGCCCCTGCTTCAGGAGCGTCAGCAGCGGCGCCTTGGCCGGCGGAGTGGCGACGGGCGGGAAGTACCCGGCGATCTCGTCCATGTACAGGATCGCCCGCAGGCTCGTCGTGCCGGACTGGGTGCGCATCCAGGCGACCGTCTGGTTCAAGAGGAGCGTCACGAAGAACATGCGCTCGGCGTCGGAGAGGTGAGCGATGGAGAAGATCGCGATGCGCGGCTTGCCCGTGCCCGTGCGCAGGATCGATCCGACCTCGAGCGGGTCCCCCTCGAGCCAGGACGCGAAGCCCGGCGCGGCGAGCAGGTTGTTGAGGCTCATGGCCAGCGCGAACCGGTCCTTCGCGGGGAAGAACGACTCCAGGTCCACCACGCCGACCTTCGTCACGGGCGGCGTCTGGATCCGCGCGATCAGCGCCGCGAGGTCGAGGTCCTCCCCCTTCTGCCAGGCGGCGGAGAGGATCGTCGAGACCAGGATGTGCTCGCGGCTCTTGAGCGGATCGGCGTCGACGCCGGCGAGCGTCAGGAGCCCCGTCGCGGTCGACGCCGACGCGCTCGCGCATCGCCTCCTCGTCCTCGCGCGCCTCGGGCGGCGGTGCAGCGAAGGACTTCAGGATCGAGACGGGCAGCCCGGCGTTGGAGCCCGGCGTGTAGATGGCGAACTCCGCCGCGTCCCGGAGCCGCCGGATGCGCGCGCCGTCCTCGCCCCACTCGGCCAGGCCGTTCTTCCAGAGCTCGGCCTGCTGCTTCGCGAACTCGTCGGGCGTGACGCCCTTGCGCGCGGCGTCGTCCTCGTTGATCCACGGACGGAAGTCCGCCGGCGCCAGGTCCGGAAACGTGAGCAGCAGGTTGCAGAGGTCGCCCTTGGGGTCGATCAGGATCGCCGGCACGCCGTCGATCGCCGCCTCCTCGATGAGCGAGAGGCAGAGGCCGGTCTTGCCGCTTCCGGTCATGCCGACGCACACGGCGTGCGTCACGAGGTCGCGCGAGTCGTAGAGAAGGAGGCCGTCCTTTCGCTTCTTCTTCGCGAGGTCGTAGGACTTGCCCAGGTAGAAGACGCCGAGCTTCTCGAAGTCCTGCATGAGGCCGATCATAGTCAGAATGGCGGAGTTTTCGACTAGACTCCCGGCGTCTTGCGCGAGACCGGGTGTTGATCAGCACGAAGCTGGGAAACCGCTACGAGATCCTCGGGGAGCTCGGTCGCGGCGGCATGGGCGTCGTCTACCGCGCCCGCGATCCGTTGCTCGAACCGCGAAGTCGCCGTCAAGCTCCTGTCGGCGGCCGACTTGACCCCCGACCTGGAGGAACGCTTCCAGCGGGAGGCGCAGCTGGTCGCCCAGATGGACCACCCGGGGATCGTTCCGATCTACGACGTCGGGCGCGACGAAGGATCTCTCTTTTTCGTCATGCCGGTCGTCAGCGGGACGAACCTGCTGCGCCTGATCCGGGACCAGTCCCTGCACCTCGGCGAGGTCGTCGACATCGGCATCCAGGTCGCCGACGCCCTCGACTACAGCCATTCACGCGGCGTCGTCCACCGCGACATCAAGCCCGCCAACATCATGGTCACGCGCGAGGAGGGCGGCTCGGCCGTCCGCGTCCGCGTGATGGACTTCGGCCTCGCCCACGCCGTGACCGAGACCCGCCTCACGAAGACCGGCACCCTCGTCGGAACGGTGGCCTACCTCTCGCCCGAGCAGGTCGCCTCGCGCGCCTTCGACGGGCGCTCCGACATCTACTCACTCGGCGTGGTCCTTTATGAATGCCTCGTGGGCGAGCCGCCTTTCACGGGCGAGGTCCAGTCCATCCTCTACCGGATCGTCCACGAGATCCCGCAGCCGCCGCGCGCGCTCGGCGCCGAGATCCGCGAGGAGCTCCAGGACATTCTCCTGCGCTGCCTCGAGAAGGACCCCGGCAAGCGCCCCCAGAAGGCGGGCCAGGTGGCCGACGCCCTGAAGCGCCACCGGTCGAGCCTCGCGACCGACGAGTTCCGCCTGTCCGTCGTGCCCTCCGCGAGCCGCGTCCTTCAGCGGCCGTCCCTCTCGGTCTTCATCGGCCGCGAGAAGGAGTTCGCCGAGCTCCAGCGGCGGCTGAACGCCGCGATCTCCGGCGACTGCCAGTTCGCGGTCGTGGCCGGCGAGCCCGGCATCGGCAAGACGCGGCTGCTCGAGGAGCTCAAGAACCTCGCGGTCGCCCGCAAGATCCGCGTACTGTACGGACGCTTCGTCGAGCAGGACCGGTCCTTCTCCTACCAGGGGTTCTGCGAGCTGATCCAGGATTACTTCCGCTCCCGGGACGGAGCGAGCGCCTCGGGCGAGCGCCCCGACTTCTCGGACCTCGCCGCCGACCTGATCGCTCTCTTTCCGCAGCTCTCCGAGATCGCGGACCTGCGGGCCGCCGTCAGCGGCGACTCGCGCATCGCCGTGCCGGCCGAGGAGAAGAAGGTCGAGGACCGGATCCAGATCTTCGAGCTGCTCGCCCGCGCCCTGACCCGGATCGCCGGCGGCAAGCCGCTCGTCCTCATCCTCGAGAACCTCCACGGCGCCGAGATCTCGATCGAGGCGCTCCAGTACATCGTCCGCCGCCTCGGGCCCACGCCGACGCTCATCGTCGGCAGCTACCGCCAGACCGAGACCGACAAGCGCCACCCGCTGACGCGGATGCTCGACTCCTTCGTGGACGATCCGCGGTTCGTGGCGCTGACGCTGCCGCCGTTCTCCCCTTCCGAGCACCGATCCCTCGTCGAGTCCGTCGTCGGCGCGCCGAAAGTCTCCGACGACCTCGCGCAGAGGCTGCGGGACGCGACGGAGGGCAATCCCTTCTTCACGAAGGAGCTCATCCGCTCGCTCGTCGAGTCGGGCGGGATCGCTCGCGACGACACCGGCGCGTGGAGCTTCTCGAAGGAGGCGGAGATCTCCGCCGACGCGCTCCCGGCGACGATCCAGCAGGCCGTCGAGAAGCGCATCGAGCGGCTGCCCGAGGAGCTGCGCGATCTCCTGTCGATCGCCTCGGTGATCGGGAAGACGTTCGACTCCCGCGACCTCGAGACGCTGGCCGAGGGCGGCAAGGGCATGGACGAGGCGATCGACCGCCTCATCCTCGAGGGCATCCTCGAGGAGGAGCGGGAGTCGCGCGGCGACCGGCTGACCTTTGCGAGCGGAATCGTCCGGGACGTCCTCTACGGCGCGCTCTCGCGGCGCCGCCGCCGTTCCCTCCACCGCAAGTACGCCGAGGTCATCGAGGCGCGGGCGGCCGGGCGGCTGGAGCGGGTCCACCCCGAGCTCGTCCACCACTTCTGGCAGGGCGACGTACCGGAGAAGACGGTCGACTACGGGTTGAAGCTCGCGCAGAAGTCGCTCGATACCTTCAGCCCCGAGGACGCGATCCGCGTGGCGAAGATCACCCTCGAGTTCCTGGAGGACGAAGAGTGGTCGGGCGACCCGGCCCTGGAGGGGGAGGCCCGGCTGGTCCTCGGCCAGGGTCAGCGGATGCTGGGGAACGTCGACGGGGCGCTGCGCGAGGCCGAGGCCGCGGTCAAGGTCTTCGAAAAGCACGCCGCACCCCGGCGCGCCGTCGCCGCGCTGCTCTTCGCCGCCGAGGCGGCCTGGCAGGCGCGCCGCACCGAGGACGCGCGCCGCTCCGTCGAGCGCGGCATCGAGGCCGCGCGCGCTGCCGCCGAGACGGAGCCTCTCGCGCGCCTTCTCTCGCTCGGCGCCACGCTCGCCAACCTCCGCGGCGAGCCCGCGCGCGCCGCCGCCTACCAGGCGGAGATCGAGGGCCTGACCCCGGGCGAGAAAGCCGCCGACGAGGAGATCCCGCGAGGCGGCACCCTGGTCGTCGCCCTCCCGAGCCCCGTGGCCGCCGTCGAGCCTTCGGTCGTAGAGACGACCGAGGAGCACGAGGTGCTGGCCAACGTCTTCGAGACGCTCGTCGCGGCGGATGCGCAGGGCAATCTCTCGCCCTGGCTCTGCGAGAACTGGGTCCTCGAAGACCGTGGCTCGGCCCTCCGGCTCCACCTGCGGCGCGACGTCGCGTTCTCCGATGGCGCGCCCCTGACCGCCGCCGCCGTCAAGGAAGCGCTGGAGCGGTCGATCCGGCTCTCGCGGGACGTGACGCCGGCGGCCTTCACGGCGATCGTCGGCGTCCGTGAATTCCTCGACGGCAAGGCGACGGAGGTCGCGGGGATCGAGGTCGTCTCCGAAGGAGACCTCCGCATCCGCCTCACGCACGCCGTGCCGATCCTTCCCTCCCTGCTGACGGACGGGCGGACGGCCATCGCGCGCGCCGCCGAGGGCTCCCCCACCGGCGTCATCGGCACCGGCCCGTTCCTCACCGTTCTGCACACGCCTGACCGGGCGGTCCTCGAGCGCAACCCCGGCTACTGGAGGGCGCCGGGCGCGCGGCTCGACCGCGTCGAGTTCCGCGCTTCGCTCTCGCCCGCCGCGATCGCCGCGGGGCTTCGATCCGGCGAGCTCGACGTGGCGCGCGATCTGCTGCCGCAGGACCTCGAAGCGATCCTCCGGGAGCCGCGGTTCCGGGGAGGCCTCGTCGAGACCCCCAAGAAGAACACCTATTTCGCGGTGTTCAACGCGGCGAGCCCCGCCGGGGCGAACCCGGAATTGAGACGCGCCCTGGCCGGAGTCGCCCGGACGCAGGATTTCGTCTGGGGCGCGCTCGGCCGCTTCGCCCTGCCCGCCACGGGCCTGATCCCGCCCGGCATCCTCGGTCACGATCCCGGCCGGCGTCAGCCGCACCTGCCCCGCGAGAAGGCCGTCGAGAGGATCCGCGCGTCCGGCCTCGCCCCGCCCGTTCGCCTGCGCGCCGCGGTCCACCCGATTCTCCAGAACCAGTACGCCGCGCTGACCCGAGCCCTCTTCCGCCTGTGGGAGGAGGTCGGCGTCGAGGTCGAGAACGCAACGGGGACCATGGCGGAGTACCTCGAGGCGTGGCACGAGACCGGCGGGATCGACCTGCTGATCGGACGCTGGATCGCCGATTTCGACGATCCCGACAACTTCACCCACAACATCTTCCACTCGGAGACCGGACGGCTGCGCGCGTACTTCGCCTCGGCCGAGACGGACCGGGCCCTGGAGGAAGCGCGCGGCGAAACCCGACCGGCGGCCCGAGAGGCCCTGTACCGCCGGTTCGAGCACGACCTCCTGGATTCCGGGGTCCTCGTCCCCCTCTTTCACGACGTGGACTACCGAATCTCCAACCCCTCGGTGCGGGGCATCGAGCTCCGCAGCACCGCTCCCTACGTGAACTACGCCGAGCTCGGGAAGGCCGCGCCCTCCGCGGCGCCGGCGGCGGCCGAGCGGGCGAGCGGCGGAGGCATCCTGCACGCGCCGATCCACGGCGTCATCCGCAGCCTCGATCCTTCGCTCACCGCCATCGTCGAGCAGGCCGACGTCCTGCCGAGCGTCTTCGAGACGCTGACCTGGGCCGTCGAGGGAACGCGAATCATCCCGTGGCTGGCCTCCGAGGTCCTCATGGAGAACGGCGGGGCCCGGTTCCGTTTCCGTCTGCAGGCGAACGTTCGCTTCCACGACGGCCGCCGCCTGACCGCCCGCGACGTGCGTTACTCCTGGGAGCGACTCCTCCTGAACAGGGAAAGCGAGAGCCGGGGAGTCCCCTCGGTCATCCAGGGCGCGGACCGTCTCCTCGCCGGAGAGGCCGCGGAGCTCTCCGGGTTTCACATCGTGTCGCCGACGGAGTTCTACGTCGACCTCACCACCCCGATTGCGTTCTTCCCGGCGATGATCTCGTACGCCGCGATGGCGATCGTGCCCGAAGGGACCGCCGCGGTCGGCACGACGATGCGCGAGGGCGCCGTGGGCACGGGCGCGTTCCGCGTCGTCGGCTTCGAGCCGGGGCGCCGTCTCGAGCTCGAGCGCAATCCCCACTACTGGCGCCGAGGGAGCCCGCGCGCCGACGGGATCGTCTTCCACTTCGGCATCACGCCGGAGGAAATCCTCGCCGAGTTCCTCGCCGGCCGCCTCTCGCTCGCCCGCGACCTCCGGCCGGCCGATGCCGCGGCCCTCCATCACGACCCGCGCTTCGCGTCCGGGTATCGGGAAAGCCCCCGGCTGTCGACGTACTTCGTCGTGCTCAATTCGAGACGCGGCCCGTTCCAGGACCGGGAGCTGCGCCGCGGCCTCGCGCGCGCGATCGACGTCCCGGGCCTCGTCCGGCGCACGCTCGGGCGCATGGCGATCCCGGCTCACGGGCTGATCCCTCCGGGGCTGCTCGGCTACTCCGCCGCCGGCACCGGCTCGGGAGCCGTGACCGGGGCGCGGCCGGACAGCTCCGTCGAGGCCACGGTCTCGCGCGAATCGATCGATCTGACGGCCGCCGTGAATCCCGTTTTCTTCGGCGAGTTCTCGGATTTCTTCCGGGAGCTCTCGCAGGCCTTCGCCGCCGTGGGCTACCGGATCCGTCCCCTCAACAAGACGATGGCCGAATACCTGCAGGCCTCCGACACGGGCGCCGCGGACATGGAGGTCGGACGCTGGGCCGCGGACTATCCGGACGCGGACACCTTCCTTTACGGAGCGCTCAACTCCTCCTCCGGCGGTTACCGCAACTACCTGAGCTCGCCGGAGCTCGATCGGCTGGCCCAGGAGGGCCGCCTCGAGACCGACCCGCGCCTGCGCCATGCGATCTACCGCCGGGCCGAGGAGCTCATCGCGCGGGAGGCGCTCCTGCTCCCGCTCTTCCACGACCAGCTCACCTGCGTCGCGCGGCCCGAGCTCGAGGGGCTGACCTCCATCGGCCAGTCCAACCACGTCATTCCGTACGAAGACCTCTGGATCCGGCGGTAGTGTCCTGTAACGGAAGTCACGATGGCGATCTCTTTGCTCGAAAGATCGAGGACGGCCCAAGCGATGGGGCCACGGTGGTTGTAAGAAGCCGCGTGGCCCTATCGAAACTCGGGTGACGGAACGCCAGGGATGATCGGCACGAAGCTCGCCAACCGCTACGAGATCCTCGGGGAGCTCGGTCGCGGCGGCATGGGCGTCGTCTACCGCGCGCGCGATCCGCTCCTGAACCGCGAGGTCGCCGTCAAGCTCATCTCCTCGAGCGACCTGACGACGGAGCTCGAGGAACGCTTCCAGCGCGAGGCGCAGCTCGTCGCCCAGATGGACCACCCGGCGATCGTGCCGATCCACGACCTCGGCCGGGACCAGGGCTCGCTCTTCTTCGTCATGCCGCTCGTGTCCGGAACGACGCTGCTGCGCCTGATCCGCGACCAGTCCCTGCGCCTCGGCGAAGTCGTCGACATCGGCATCCAGGTCGCCGAGGCACTCGACTACAGCCACTCGCGCGGCGTCGTCCACCGCGACATCAAGCCCGCGAACATCATGGTCACGCGCGAGGAGGGCGGCTCGGGGGTCCGCGTCCGCGTGATGGACTTCGGCCTCGCGCACGCGGCGACCGAGTCCCGGCTGACCAAGACGGGCACGCTCGTCGGAACGGTCGCGTATCTCTCGCCCGAGCAGGTCGCCTCGCGGGCCTTCGACGGGCGCTCCGACATCTACTCGCTCGGCGTCGTTCTCTACGAATGCCTCGTCGGCGAGCCGCCCTTCACGGGCGAGGTCCAGTCCATCCTCTACCGCATCGTCCACGAGGTCCCGCAGCCGCCGCGCGGGCTCGGCGCCGAGATCCGCGAGGAGCTCCAGGACATCGTGCTGCGCTGCCTCGAGAAGGACCCCGGCAAGCGTCCCCAGAAGGCGGGCCAGATCGCCGAAGCCCTCAAGCGCCACCGGTCGAGCCTCGCGACCGACGAGTTCCAGATGTCGGTCGTTCTCTCCGGGAGCCGCGTCATCCAGCGCCCGGCCTCCTCCGTTTTCGTCGGCCGCGAGAAGGAGTTCGCGGAGCTCCAGCGCCGCCTCAACGCCGCGATCGCCGGCGAGGGCCAGTTCGCGGTCGTGGCCGGGGAGCCCGGGATCGGCAAGACGCGCCTGCTCGAGGAGCTCAAGAACCTCGCCGTGGTCCGGAAGATCCGCGTCCTCTACGGGCGCTTCGTCGAGCAGGACCGGTCCTTCTCCTACCAGGGCTTCTGCGAGCTCATCGAGGACTACTTCCAGTCGCGCGACGCCGGCGCTTCCTCCGAGCGGCCCGACTTTTCCGACCTGGCCGCCGGACCTGATCGCTCTCTTCCCCCAGCTTTCGGAGATCGGAGAGCTCCGCTCGGGCGTGAGCGGCGATTCGCGCATCGCGGTCCCGTCCGAGGAGAAGAAGGCCGAGGACCGGATCCAGGTCTTCGAGCTCATCGCCCGGACGCTGACCCGGATCGCCGGCGGCAAGCCGCTCGTCCTCATCCTCGACAACCTGCACGCCGCCGAGGTCTCGATCGAGGCCCTCCAGTACATCGTCCGCCGCCTGCGGCCCGACGCCGACGCTCATCGTCGGCAGCTACCGGCAGACGGAGACCGACAAGCGGCACCCGCTCATCCGGATGCTCGAGTCCTTCGCGGACGACCCGCGCTTCGTCTCGATCACGCTGCCGCCCTTCTCCCCCTCCGAGCACCGCTCCCTCGTCGAGTCGCTGGTCGGCGGCGCCGAAGGTCTCGGACGACCTCGCCCGGCGGCTCCGCGACGCGACGGAGGGCAATCCCTTCTTCACCCAGGAGCTCATTCGCTCGCTCGTCGAGTCGGGAGGGATCGCGAAGGACGACACCGGGGCCTGGAGCTTCTCGAAGGAAGCCGAGATCTCGGCCGACGCGCTGCCCGCGACCATCCAGCAGGCCGTCGAGAAGCGCATCGAGCGGCTTCCCGCAGGAGCTGCGGGACCTGCTCTCGGTCGCCTCCGTGCTCGGCAAGACCTTCGACTCGAAGGACCTCGAGACGCTCGCCGAGGGCGACCGGGACCTCGACGACGACATCGACCGGCTGGTCCGCGAGGGGATGCTCGAGGAGGAGCGCGAATCGCGCGGGGACCGGCTGACCTTCTCGAGCGGCATCGTCCGCGACGTGCTCTACGCCGCGCTCTCACGCCGCAAGCGCCGCTCGCTCCACCGGAAGTACGCCGAGCTCGTCGAGGCCCGCAACGCCGGCCGGCTCGAGCGCGTCTACCCCGAGCTCGTCCACCATTTCTCGCAGGCCGACGTCCCCGAGAAGACCGTCGAGTACGCGCTGAAGCTCGCGCAGAAGTCGCTCGACGCCTTCAGCGCCGGAGGACGCGGTCCGGGTCGCGAAGACCGCGCTCGACTACCTCGAGGACGCCGAGGACGCGGAGGACCGCAAGCGCGAGGGCGAGGCGCGGCTGCTCCTCGCCCAGGGCCATCGCCTGGCCGGCAACATCGACGCGGCGCTGCGGGAGGGGGAAGCCGCCGCTCCGCGTCTTCGAGGCGCGAGAAGCAGCCGGCCCGGGCCGCCGCCGCGGTCCTGCTCGTGGCGGAAACCGCCTGGCAGGCCCGCCGGATCGACGACGCGCGCCAGTGGGCCGAGCGCGGGATCGAGACCGCGCGCTCGAGCGGCGACGCGGAGCACCTCGCGAGGCTCCTCTCGCTCGCCGCGACGCTCGCCAACCTGCGCGGCGAGTACGCGAAGGCCGCGGCGTACCAGGCCGAGATCGAGAAGCTCGCGCCGGGAGAGAAGGCGGCCGAGGAAGAGCTTCCGCGCGGCGGAACGCTCGTCGTCGCGGTCGCCAACCCGATCGCCGCGACCGAGCCCGGCCTCTACGAAACCAACGAGGAGCAGGAGGCCCTCGCCAACGTCTACGAACGGCTGGTGACGACGGACCCCCAGGGCAACCTCGTCTCCGGCGCTCTGCGAGAAGTGGACCTTCGAGGACGACGGGCTCGCGGTCCGCCTCCACCTGCGCCCCGGGGTCGTCTTCTCGGACGGCGCGCCCCTGACCGCGGCGGCCGTCAAGGCCTCGCTCGAGCGCTCGATCCGGCTTTCGCCAGGACCAGATGCCCGCGGCCTTCGCCGCCATTCGCGGCGTCGCCGGAGCACGTGGCCGGGCAAGACCGAGGGCGTCGAGGGCATCTCGGCTCGCGTCCGACCGCGGAGATCGTGATTCGCCTCGCCGACCCTCTTCCGATCTTCCCGTCGCTCCTGACCGATCCGCGCACCGCCATCGGTCGCGCCGGCCGCGTCGGGAGGCGAGCCGCGTCGGGCACGGGACCGTTCCAGGTGGCCCTCCACACAGCCGGATCGCGTCGTTCTCGAGCGCAACCCGCGCTACGCGAAGGAGCCGGCGCGCGTCGACGCGGATCGAGTTCCGGGCCTCGCTCGCGCGCCTCGGCGATCGCCGACGGCCTGCGCGGACGGCTCGCTCGACATCGCGCGCGACCTGCTCCCGCAGGACCTCGAGTCGATCCTCCGCGAGCCGCGCTTTCGCGCGGGCCTCGTCGAGACGCCGAAGAAGAACACGTACTTCGCCGTCTTCCACACGAGCAGCGCCGCGGGGTCGAACGTGGCCCTCCGGACCGCCCTCGCCGGCGCCGTCCGGACCCAGGACCTCGTCTGGGGCGCGCTCGGCCGCTTCGCCTTGCCCGCCACGGGCCTGATCCCGCCCGGCATCCTCGGGCACGACGCGGGACGGCGCCGGACGCACTTCTCGCGCGAAGAGGCCGTCGAGCGGATCCGCTCGGCGTCGGCTGCCCGCGCCCGTCCGGCTGCGCGTCGGCATTCACCCGATCCTCGTGAACCAGTACGCGGCGCTCACCGAGGCCCTCTTCCGCATCTGGAGGGACCTCGGCGTCGAGGTCGAGATCGCCACGAAGACGATGCCCGAGTTCATCGAGTCGTGGCACAAGAACGAAGGCGTCGACGTCATGCTCGGCCGCTGGATCGCCGACTACGACGATCCGGACAACTTCACGTTCACCCTCTTCCACTCGGGAACCGGAGCGGCGCGCGCCTACTTCTCGTCGCCCGAGACCGACCGCATCCTCGAGGAAGCCCGCGCCGAAGCGCGGCCGGCCGCCCGCGAGGCGCTCTACCGGAAATTCGAACACGCCCTTCTCGACCCGGCGATCCTCGTTCCGCTCTTCCACGACGTGGACTACCGGATCGCGGGCCCCGGGCGTCCGCGGTCTTGCAGCTCCGCAGCACCGCCCCCGTACGTCAACTACGCCGAGCTCGGGAAAGCCGAGAGGGAAACGGACCGCGCGCACGCCGGCCGGACGGGCGGCGGGATCCTCCACGTGCCCATCGCCGGCGTCGTCCGGAGCCTCGATCCCGCCCGCTGCGAGACCCTCGAGCACAGCGAGGTGTCGCCCAGCCTCTTCGAGACGCTCACGCGGGCGCTCGAGGGCACGCGGATCGTGCCCTGGGTCGCCTCGGAGGTGCTCACGGAGAGCGACGGGCGACGGTACCGGTTCCGGCTGCGCCCGGGCGTGCGGTTCCACGACGGACGGCGGCTGACGGCGCGCGACGTGCGCTCCTCCTGGGAGCGGCTCCTCCTGACGGCGACCGTGAACCGGTGGCTCCTGCTCGCCCGATCCGGGGCGCCCGGCGGCTCATCGCCGGCGAGACCACCGACCTCGAGGGCTTCCACATCGTCTCGCCGAGCGAGTTCTTCATCGACCTCGAGAAGCCCGTCGCTTTCTTCCCGGCCGTCATCTCGTACGCGCCGACCGCGATCCTCCCGGAGGGGACCGGTACCGTGGGTGCGACCGCGGAGGAGGGGGTCGTCGGGACCGGTCCCTTCCGGATCGTCGCACTTCGACCCCGGCCGGCGGCTCGAGCTCGAGCGCAACCCGACCTACTGGCGGGAGGGGTATCCGCGCTCCGACGGCATCGTCTTCCGCTTCGGCGTCTCTCCCGAGGAGATCCGCAGCGAGTTCCTCGCCGGGAGGTTCTCGCTCGCCTTCGACCTGCTCCCCGCCGACGCCGAAGCGTTCCGGCACGATCCCCGCTTCGCTTCCCGATACAAGGAAAACCCGCGCCTCACGACCTACTACGTGACCTTCAACTCCCGACGGGGCCCCCTCGCGCGACGTGGAGCTGCGCCGCATCCTGGTGCGCGCGCGTCGACGTCGGCGGGTTCGCCCGCCGCGCGCATCGGAAGGCTCGCCATCCCCGCCCACGGCATCATCCCGCCGGGCCTCCTCGGCTACTCGCCGGCGAGCCCGGCGTCCGGCCCCGTTTCGGGGGCCTCCGGCCCGACGGACAGCTCGGTCGAGGCGACGGTCTCCCGGGAGACGATCGAGCTGACGGCCGGCGTCCACCCCGTCTTCTTCGGCGAGTTCTCGGCCTACTTCCGGGAGCTCACCGAGGCATTTCGCGAGATCGGATTCCGAGTGCGGCCCCTCAACAAGACGATGGACGAGTACGGCGAGCTGCAGAACACGGGAGAGGGAGACCTGAACATCGGCCGCTGGAACGCCGACTATCCCGACGCCGACAACTTCGTGCACACCCTGCTGCATTCGGACTCGGGCTACCTCGGCCGATTCGTCGGCAATGCCGAGCTCGATCAACTGGCCGAACGGGGGCGGGCCGAAACGGATCCGCGCGTGAGGCACTCGATCTACCGGCGCGTCGAGGAGCTGATCGTGCGCGAGGCCCTGCTGCTACCCCTCTTCCACGACCAGACCTACTGCTTCGCGCGGCCCGGAAGTGGAGGGGCTGACCTCCGTCAGCCAGGGCAACCCGATCGTCGACTACGAGAACCTGTCGATCCGGCGCTGAACGGCCGCCCGGGCGGGCTACGCCTTGGCGCGGACCTTCAACGACCCCTGCTCGACCCAGTGGGCGAGCAGGCGTCGGATGCGGTACGAGTCCGCGGCGACGGCCTCCTCGAAATCCTCCGGCGTGCCGCCCTGGCTCGCGCGCTGCCAGAGGGCCCGCAGGAAGCCGCCGTCCTTCTCCCCGGGGTGCGTCGTCGGCGCCTGCCCGGTCGAGACGAGAAAGACGGTGTCCGGCACGAGGGCCGAGGCCTCCTGGAGCTCGTCGTAGCGCCGCATCGCCTCGAGCGTCAGCGGCAGGATCGCGCGCTGGCTCGCGCCGGGCGAGGCCGGCGGCGCGCCCTTGACGAAGGCGAACTGCCCGGGGCTCGGGCGCTCGAGCAGCTGGTAGAACGCGTCGTCGCCCGAGAGCTTGCCGCGCTTGATCAGCTCGAGCTTCCCGTCGCGCAGCGTGAGGCTGGCGAAGACGGGACCGCCCTTCGGCTCGCGCAGCGTCAGCGAGCCCGAGGCCGAGGAGTCGGCCAGGCTCTGGAGCAGAGACGGCAGCCCGAAGACCTCGAGATCGCCCTGCAGGCTCGCGGCCGGCGCGTCGGCCGCCGCCCCGGCGACCCCGGGGGCCGCCGCGCGGGGTCCTTCCGCCGGTGCCGCCGGCTTGTCCCAGCGGCGATCGCCCGGGCGGCCACCCGCGCCGCCTCCTTGTCCGGGAACTGCGCGACGAGCTCCTGCGAGCGCCCGCCGCACCGCCGGTGTCGGCGTGCCCGACAGCGCTTCGACCAGCCGCACCAGGTTCTGGTCGTTCTGCCGGATCACCACCCCGAGGACCTTGAGGGGCAGGTTCGCCTTGACCATCCCGAGGAGCTGCTCGACGGTCTCGGCATCGTCGGCGAGGCTCTGCGCGAGAGCTCCGAAAGCCGCGCCATCGTGTCGCCGAGCGAGGCCTGCTTCTTGGCGGCGTGCTCGATGAGGTCCGCCGCGCCGGCCGCGACGGGCAGGCGCGCGAGCGTCGAGGCCACCCGGTCGAGAAGCGCCCGCAGATCCTTGGCCTCGTAGACCGGCTTCTCCGGCGGCTTCAACAGGAGCGCCTCGACGTCGGCCATCATCTGGGCCAGTCCCACCTCGGTCTTTTCGTCCTTGAGCTGGGCCGAGCGCCGCCACGGCCTCCTTGATCACCACGAGCGGCAACCCGAGCTGCGCGTGCTGGAGGACGACGTCGATCTCGGCGTCGAGCGGCCCGGACTCGGCGCCGCGCGGGATCCGCCGCAGGAGGTAGAGGAGATTGCGCCGGAAGAACCACTCCTCTTCCCCGACCTGCGGCCCGAGCGATCGCGTCAGCCGCTCGAAGGACCCCTGTCGCGCCGGCCGCCATGGACCTCGAGCAGCAGGAGCATGAGCCGGCGGCGGTCGCGCTTGGAGCTCGCCCGGGAGCGTCTCGAGGAGGCCCTCGACCTGGAGGGCGGTGAAGAACTGGAGGACCTTGCGCAGCTGCGCCTGGTCGCCCGCCTGCTCGGCGAACGCCTTCAGCTTCTCCCAATCGAGAGAGTCGCCGAGCCTGCGGCGCGCGATCTCGGCCGAGCCCGCGTCGACCTTCTTCTCCGACACGAGGCGCTCCGCGAGCTCCAGCATCTGGACCGCCTGCGGGAGCGAGCCCTCGTTGAACCGGTCGACACCCGCCCGGACCATCTCGTGGAATCGCTGCGACGCCTCGACCGGATCGTCGGCCTCGGTGATGATGCGCCGCATCGCCCCGATCGCTCCCGCCTCGTAGGCGGGCAGGCCCGGACCCCCTTCGCCCATGGGCACGACCCAGCCCGGGACCGTTTGCGCGAGCGCCCGGAAGAGATCGCCCGTTCCGGTCTCGACCCCGAGCGCCTTCAATCGCGTCAGCGTCTGCTCGAGCTCCTCCCGGGACTGGGAGCTGCGCGCCGCGAACGCCAGCGCTTCCGCCGCCGCCGGCCGACCCGCCGCTCCGGCGACGCCCCCGCGGTCAGCCCGCCACCGGCCTCGAGACGCTCGAGCAGCAGACCCACGCGCTTCAAGCCCGTGAGCGCCTCCCCGACCGCGGCGGCGCCCGGGGCGGCGCCCTGCGGCGCGGCCTTGCGTGCGGCCGCGGAAGCCGTCGGCGCGGACTCCGACACGGCCTGCCGGTGGATCTGCTGGACCGGGGAGACGAGCCCGGTCGTCGTCGTCTCCCCCAGGCGGCTCAGGTTCTCGCTCAGGATCTGCCGATCCTCTTCGGGGCAGAGCGCCATGATCACCGGCGTCAGCCGCGCCAGGTAGGCGTTCATGGGCTCCGCCGCGACGAGCTTGAACTCGCTCATCATGTGGATCTTCTTCAGAGCGTGGAAGAGGTAGTCGGAGACCGGAACCCCGGCGCCGGCGCCTCCCCGGTACTGCCCCGCGGTCCAGGCGCGAATCGTCGCAACGACGGCCTCGGGCGGGTACTTCATGAGGATCGAGACCGAGTCCGCCACGACGAGGGGCGGCACGCTGTCGGAGAGGTACTGCTGAAGCTCGAGGAGCGCTTCCTGGAGCTCGGCGTTCGGCGGCGGCCCGGACATGAAGGTTCTGAGCATAGGGTAACTCAAAGAGGCCGCCAGAACTCCGGAATCGCGCATCCGTATGACACCAGCGGGTGCAAACTCTCCCTTCGGCGGCGCCGCCGCGCTCGCTCTTCTGGCCGCTCCAGCTCGGGGGCTGGGCGCTCTTCGGCGCGGGGATGTTCGCGGCGGGCGTCTCTCACTGGCCGGTTCTCTACGCCGCGGTCGTCAAGGCCAGCCTGACGCTCTTCGGCTTCTCCGCGAGCCTTCTGCTGCGCGCCGTCTATCGCGGGCTCGCCCGGCGCGGCGCGCCCCTGCCCGCGCTCGTCGCCGCCGCGATCCCGCTCTCGTACGGAGCGGCCGCCCTGTGGATGGCGCCGCACAACCTCGTCGTCGCCTCGTACCTGGCCTCGCACAGGACGGGCCTCTTCCGGGTCGAGACGGCCGGCTTCCCCGACTTCGTCAACACGATCTACTTCTTCTTCGTGCTGCTGTGCTGGAGCGCCCTCTACTTCGGCATCGCGGCCTACCGGGACCTCGCGGCCGGCCGTGAGCGGCTCCTGCGCGCGGAGGCGCGGGCGCACGCGGCGCGGCTCGAGGCGCTGCGCCTCCAGTTGAACCCGCACTTTCTCTTCAACGCCCTGAACGCGGTCTCGACGCTCATCGCCGAGGACCGGCCCTCGGAGGCGAACCGGATGCTCGCCCGCCTCTCCGACTTCCTGCGCTCGACCCTCGAGAGGAGCGACACGGCCGAGGTGCCGCTCTCCGACGAGATCGACTTCGCCTGCCAGTACCTGGAGATCGAGGAGATCCGGTTCGGCGAGAGGCTCCGGGTGGACATCGCGGTCGACCCCGCCGCGGAATCCGCGCTGGTGCCTCCGCTGATCCTGCAGCCTCTCGTCGAGAACGCCGTGCGCCATGCGGTCCTGCCGCGGACCGGCGGCGGCGCGATCTCGATCGTCGCCGGGCGCGACGCGGAATGGCTCACACTCGGCGTCCACGACGAGGGCCCCGGCGCGGGGCCTCGCGTCGAAAGGCGTTCCGGCATCGGCCTCGCCAACACGCGCCAGCGCCTCGAAGAGCTCTACGGGACGCGGGCGGAGCTCACGCTCGACGCGAGCGCGCGCGGCGGACTCGCCCTCTCGATCCGGCTGCCCTACCACCGCGCGCCGGAGGCCGCCTGATGCTCTCGGCCGTGGTCGCCGACGACGAGCCCCTGGGACGGCGCGGCATCGTCTCGCGCCTGGCGAAGTCGGACCGGGTGCGCGTCGTCGCGGAGTGCGCCGACGGCCGCGAGACGGTCGAGGCGGTGCGGCAGTGGAAGCCCGACATCCTGTTCCTCGACGTCCGGATGCCGGGTCTCGACGGCTTCGGCGTCGTCGAGGCCCTGCCTCCCGAAGCCCGGCCCCACGTCGTCTTCGTCACCGCCCATGACCGGCACGCGGTCGAGGCCTTCCGCGTCCGGGCCCTCGACTACCTGGTCAAGCCGATCGACGACGCCCGCTTCGCCGAGGCGCTCGGCCGCGCCGTCGAGGCCGCGGGGCCCGTCCGAGAGACCGCCCCGCTTCCCGAAGCACCGAGCCGCTGTTTCCGCATCCGCACGAAGGGCCGGCTCACGTTCCTGCGCCACGCCGAGATCGACTGGATCGAGGCCGAGGGCGACTATCTCTGCCTCCACGCCGGCGGGCGGGAGCTCCTCGTGCGCGAGACCATGGCCGGCGCCGAGCGCCGCCTCGGCGGCCGGTTCCTGAGGATCCACCGTTCGTCGATCGTCAACGCCGACCGGGTCCGCGAGCTCGTTTCCTGCGAAAACGGCGACTTCCGCGTCTTTCTCGAGAACGGCAAGGAGCTGCGCCTCTCGCGGACCCGCCGGGCCGCCCTCGCCCGCCTCACCGGCCGCCCGTAGTCCTCCCCAAAAAGACCCCAGGGCCCCGAAACCTTTCCCCGAGAGCCGCGTAAACCTTTCCGAGGAAGCTAAAAAAACAGCACTTGCTAAATTTTTAGCACTACAATCCCCGGCAGACCAGGAGGCCAGAAGGACGATGCGAGCCAAACGGACCCTTTCGAACCTCTCCCGGCGCGAACGGCAGATCATGGACGTCCTCTACCGGGACGGCCAGGCGACGGCCAGCGAAGTCCTGGCGGCCCTCCCGGACCCGCCGAGCTACTCGGCCGTCCGGGCCATGCTGCGGATCCTCGAGAACAAGGGCCACGCCCGGCACGTCGCGGACGGGACCCGCTACGTCTACCTGCCGACCCTGGCCCGCGACCGCGCCGGCCGCCCGGCGCTGGCGGGCGTCCTCGAGACCTTCTTCGACGGCTCGACCGAGAAGGCCGTGGCCGCCCTGCTCGACCTCTCGCGCTCCGACCTCTCGACGGAGCAGCTCGACCGCCTTTCTGAGCTCATCGACCAGGCTCGCATGGAGGGACGCTGACATGAGGTACGTGCTCGACTCCGCGATCCGCTTCGGCTTCGACCTCGCGGTGAAGGCGACTTTCGTCTTCCTGGCGACGGGCGCCGTCCTGCTCCTCATGCGCCGCGCGAGCGCCGCCACCCGGCACCGCGTCGGCACCTTCGGCCTCGGCGCCGCGCTGCTGCTCCCGCTCCTCTCGGCCGCGCTGCCCCAGGTCACCGTGCCGATCCTGCCGGACGTTCGCCCGGCGGCGCCCAGCCGGTCCGTGGTTCCGTTCGATGCCGAGACCGCGACGGTCGCGACCGAGGCCCGCGAGATCTCCTGGCGCCAGCTCGCCCTCACCGTTCCCGAAAAGACCGTGGTCGCTCCCGAAAGCGACGCGCTTGCGCCGGCCACGCGCGCCCCGGCCCCGGAGCAGATCCCCGCCCCGGCGCCCGCGCGTCCATCGAAGCCCGTGCCCTGGCTCGAGCTCGGCCTCGCCCTCTGGACCGTCGGCGCTCTCGCCGTCGGGGTGCGCCTGTTCGTCGGCTGGTCCCGCGTGCGCCGCATCGGCCGCGAGGCGCGGCCCATCCACGACCGCGAGTGGATCGAGGAGCGCGACGCGGCGGCTCGCCGCCTCGACCTGTCGCGGGAAGTCGCGATCGTCGAGAGCCCGGCCGTGCCGGTCGCCATGACCTCCGGCCTGCTGCGACCGCTCCTCATGCTCGGCCGGGCCGCCCGGCAGTGGGCGGTCGAGCGCCGGCGCGTCGTCCTCCTGCACGAGCTCGCGCACGTCAAGCGCGCCGACTGGCCCGCCCTGATCGTCGCCGAGATGGCGCTGGCGGCCTACTGGTTCCACCCGCTCGCCTGGTGGCTCAACCGCCGCGTGCGCCGCGACGCCGAGACCGCCTGCGACGACCTCGTGATCGCTACGGGCACCAAGCCCTCGGTCTACGCCGGCCACCTGCTCGGCATCTTCCGCTCGCTCGGCTCCCCGGCGCACCCGGCGCCGGCGCTGGCGATCGCGCGGCCGCATCACTTCGAGGAGCGGCTCCGGACGATCCTCGACCCGCACGCCTCGCACGGCGGCGAGTCCCGCGGCCAGGCGCTGCTGGCGGCCGTGGTGCTGGCGGGCGCGGCGGCGGCGGTCGGTTTCGTGTCGCCGTGGGTGCCGTGCGCGGGCAAGGCCGCGGCGGCGGGCTCGACCTCCGCATCGGCCTCGACGTCGGTTTCCTCCAGCGGGCCGACGTCGACTTACCCGGCGGCCTCGCACGACAAGGCATCCTGCAAGAAGTCGACCGCCGCCCGGGCACTCCCGGCCGTCGCGACGGTCCCGAAGCCGGTGGCCGAGCCCGCGCCCGAAGCGGATGCCGCTCCCGAGGCCGAGCCCGCTCCCGAGCCCGAGTCGGGCGAGGCGGTTCCGGCCATCTGGACGCCGTCGGTCTCGAGGCCTGCCGCGGCGCCCGAAGGGTTCGTCAAGGCGTCCAAGCACAAGAGCTGGAAGACGCCGAAGGACGGCGACGACTGGTACAGCCGCGGCATGGACCTTCACCGCGACGAGGACTACGAGGGGGCCATCGAGGCCTTCAAGAAGGCGATCGCGGATGGATACAACGAGGACGCGGCGAGCTACAACATCGCCTGCGGCTACTCGCTGCTCGGCAACGCCGACCAGGCCTTCGAGTGGCTGAAGAAGGCGATGGAGGAAGGCTTCGACGTCGGGGCGTACCTCCACGACGACGACCTCGACAACCTCCACGCCGACCCCCGCTGGCCCCAGCTCAAGAAGGAAGCCCGCGAGGCCGAGGGAAGCCGCGCGCAGAGCCAGGCCCGCGCCGTCGCGGCCCGCTACCAGCGCGTCGTCGCGAGGAATCCGAAGAGCGGCGAGCCGTTCTTCGACATCGGCCTCGAGCTGCTGCGCGCGGACCAGTACGACCTCGGCGTCCAGGCCTACCAGGCGGCGATCGATCGCGGCTATCGGCTCGGGACCGCGTACTACAACCAGGCCTGCGGCTACGCCCTGGCGGGAGACAAGGAGCGGGCCTTCGCGTCGCTCCGCAAGGCGCTCGACTCGGGCTTCGACCAGCCCGGCACGCTCTCCAGGGACGACGACCTCGAGAGTCTCCACGGCGACCCGCGCTTTGCGGCACTCAAGAAGGAAGCGCGCGAGCTCGAGCTGCCGGACTACCACCGCGGCTGGTGGAACGCGGGCTCCCGCAGCGAGCGCGCCAAGTGGCGCGAGGCGGCCGAGCGCTTCCAGACCTACACGCAGAAGCATCCGCAGAGCGGGCGCGGCTGGTACAACCTCGGCTTCGCCCAGCTCGCCGGCGACCGGCCCGAGGACTCGATCGAAGCGTTCCAGAAGGCGCTGTCGCTCGGCTACCGCAAGCCCGAGACCATGTACAACCTGGCCTGCGCGTACTCGCGCCTCGACCAGAAGGACCCTGCGTTCGAGTGGCTCTACAAGGCCCTCGACGCCGGCTTCGACGAGACGTGGACGATCCGCATGGACGACGACCTCGACAATCTGCGCGGCGACCCCCGCTACCGCAAGGCGATCGAGATGGCGCGGACGAAGGAACGGGAGCTGGACTAACCTCCGAGCGACTTCCCCCTGGCGCCCCGCGGATAGGCCGCGGCGAGGGTCCCGGCGAGCTTGCGCAGCGTGGCGTCCCACGGCGAGCCGCGCCGCCACACGAGGGCGATCGTCCGGTGCGGCGCCGGCTCCGCGAAGCGCCGGATGGCCAGGCCCGCGCGGCCGGCCTCGGTCGGGACGGCGAGCAGCGGCAGGAGCGTGACGCCGAGCCCCCGCGCGACCATCTGCGTGAGCGTCGGCAGGCTCGTCGCCCGCACCTCGAGCTCCCGCGCCCGGGCGCGCGAGCAGACCTCCAGCGCCTGCTCCCGGAAGCAGTGGCCGTCGTCGAGGAGCAGCACGCGCGCGCCCCTGAGCTCCGCGAGGCTCACCGGGCGCTTCCCCGCCGCGAGCGCGTCGCCCCGGCGCCGCCGCGAGGACGAAGGGGTCGGTGGCCACGACCTCGTGCTCGAAGTCCCCGACCTCGGCCTCGAGCGCCAGCAGCGCCGCGTCGAGCCCGCCGGAGGACAGCTGCTCCGTCAGCACCGCCGTCTTGTCCTCCACCCAGACGATCGTCAGCCGCGGGTACTTCGCGTGGAGGACCGGCGTGACGCTCGGCAGCAGGTAGGGCGAGATCGTCGGGATCACGCCGACGCGCACCATGCCCGCGAGCGGATCGGACAGGCGCCGCGCCGCGTCGAGCAGGTCGTCGGCGTCGACCAGGACCCGGCGCGCCCGGTCGAGCAGCTCGCGCCCCGCGGCCGTGACGAGCACGCGCCGGCGGTCCCGCTCGAACAGGGCGACGCCGAGGGCCTTCTCGAGCGCGGCCACCTGGGCGGAGAGCGACGGCTGCGCCACGCGGCAGAGCTCCGCGGCCTTGCGGAACGAGAGCGTGTCGGCGACGGCGACGGCGTACTGGAGCTGCCGCAGCGTGAAGGGGTGGGGGGCCTCGCGCATGACAGTTTGAAACTATCACAGACACAGATACAAAGTCTTGGACTATGAGTCCGGGCGCGGGCATCCTCGCGCTCCGGGATGGCGATGGGCGCCGCTACCCGAACCGATCGAGGAGTACGCAAGCCATGTTGACCGTTGGAGACAAGTTCCCCGAGTTTCGCCTGCAGGCCGTCGTCGAGCCTGGAGAAGGGCAAGGAGTTCCAGGAGATCACGCACGCCAGCCACCCCGGCCAGTGGAAGGTCGTCTTCCTCTGGCCGATGGACTTCACCTTCATCTGCCCGACCGAGATCGCCGAGTTCGGCAAGCGCAACGCGGACTTCCGCGACCGCGACGCCCAGCTCCTCGGGGCCTCGACCGACACGCACTTCGTCCACCTGGCCTGGCGCAACAACCACCCGGACCTGAAGCAGCTCCCCTACCCGATGCTCGCCGACACGAAGCGCGAGCTCTCGGAGGCCCTCGGCGTCCTGCACAAGACGGACGGGCGTCGCCCTGCGCGCCACCTTCATCGTCGACCCGGAGGGCGTCATCCGCGCACGTCAGCGTCAACGACCTCTCGGTCGGCCGCAACGTGGACGAGGTCCTGCGCGTCCTCGACGCGCTGCAGACCGACGAGCTCTGCCCCTGCAACTGGAAGAAGGGCGAGGCCACGCTGGAGGTCGCATGACCCCGGCCGGCGTCGAGGCCGTGCGCGAGGCGCCTGCCCGAGCTCGCGCGGGACATCAAGCTGAACCTCCAGGCGGTGCTCGTCGGACGGGACCCTCTCGCCCGAGCAGCGCTGGGGCGTCGCGGTCGCTTCGGCGGCCGCGGCGCGCCACCCGGGGCTGCGCGACGCCGTCGTCGCGGACGCCCGGCGCGCGGTCCCGGAGGCGGTCGTCGAGGACGCCCTCGCCGCGGCGGCGCTCATGGCGATGAACAACGTGTACTACCGCTTCCGCCACGTCGTCGGAAAGCCCGTCTACTCGGAGAAGCCGGCGCGCCTGCGCATGAACCGCCTCGGCAAGCCCGCGACCAACCGGGCCGACTTCGAGCTCTTCTCGCTCGCCGTCTCGCGCGATCAACGGCTGCGAGGCCTGCGTGCGCGCGCACGAGAAGGTCGCCGTCGACGGCCACCTCACCGAGGACCAGGTCCACGACGCCGTCCGGATCGCCGCCACGATCCACGCCGCCGCGGTGGCGCTGGAGATCGCGGAGGTCCCGGCGGCGATGGAAGCGGCCGTGGCCGTATAGGAGAGACCCGGTCGTAGGGGCGGGGCTCGTCCCCGCCCTCCCAAACGGACGGGAGGGGGTCAGGCCCTGATTCTGTACTCCGGCGCTTGACGGGCAGTACAGATTCAAGGCCTGACCCCAACTACGCAGGCTGCGACGTTACGGGGGAAACCCCGACGGGTCGATCCCCGGCACGAGTTTCAGCGCGTTCTTGTAGTAGATCTTCTTGAGCACCTCGTCCGGCAGCGCCAGGCCGTACATCTTCCAGAAGGCGTGGCGCTTGCGGTAGTAGTCGAAGTACTCGTCGTCGGTCTCGAGCACGCGGAAGTAGACGAGGTACTCGTCGGGCGCCCAGGAATCCTTCCCGAAGAGGACGCGGTCCTGGTACTTCACGAACCAGTCGCGCGCGTGGCGCGGCTGGCGGCCGAGCTCGGCCAGCACCGCCCCGATCTCGGTGTAGACGTTCGGAAGGCGGTCGAAGAGCTTGCCGAGGCGGTCGAGGTCGCCGCCCATCCACCCGAGGTGCGCGTCGATGTACTTCGTCTTCGGGTGCTTCTCGAACATGTGGTGCTGCTCGGTCATGAGCTGCTCGAAGGGCGGGAACTTGTCCGGCGGCCGGGCGCGCTGGGGGAACTGCTTCAACTCGAGCCACCGCTCGTTCGACTTGTCCTGGGGCTCGAAGAACGGGTGCGGCTCGGCGGTGTGGATCAGGACCGGGATGCCGAGCTCGCCGCACTTGTCCCAGACCGGGTCGATCCGCGGGTCGTCCACGGGCACCCGCTTGCCCGAGGCGTCGGTCAGGGTCATCCCGAGGTTCTTGTAGATCTTCAGGCCCCGGGCGCCGTTCTTCACGTCCTGCGCCAGCTGCGCCGCCGCGCGCTCTCCCCAGCCGGGCTCGCTCGATTCCCTTGAAGTCGACGTTGGCGAAGACGACGAACCGGCCCGGGATAGCGTCCGGCGAGGCTCGCGAGCCCCTTGACGAGCTCGGCCCCCTGCCCGCCCGAGAGGTTGACCATGACCTTCATGCCGATCCGGTCCATGTCGGCGACGAGCTTGCGCGCCTCCTCCGCCGACATGTCGCGGTCCTGGTGGTTGTGGACGTCGACGAAGGGGTACTTCGCCTTCGCCGGGTGGTGCTCCGGGACGACGAGCGTCGACTTCGGGTCGTACTCCTCGATCGACATCGTCTGGGCGGCCGCCGCGCCCGCGCCGAGCGCACAGAGCGCCGCGGCCGCCAGCACGGAAAGAGCTTCATCGTTCGCCTTTCACGAGCACGGGCCGGCGGAAGCGCCGGCGCCGAAGCTCCGCCCACCGGATTCGGAGGCGGTCGAGATACAGGTAGACGACCGGGGTCGTGTAGAGCGTCAGCATCTGCGAGAACAGCAGCCCGCCCACGATGGCGATGCCGAGCGGCCGGCGGAGCTCCCCGCCCGTGCCGAGGCCGATCGCCAGCGGCAGCCCGCCGAGCAGCGCCGCCATCGTCGTCATCATGATCGGCCGGAAGCGCAGCAGGCACGCCTCGAAGATCGCCGCCTCGGAGGTCTTGCGCTCCCAGCGCTCGGCCTCGATGGCGAAGTCGATCATCAGGATCGCGTTCTTCTTGACGATCCCGATGAGAAGGATGATCCCGATCAGGGCGATCACCGAGAGCTCGGTCTTGAAGAGGATGAGCGCGAGGAGCGCTCCCACCCCGGCCGAGGGCAGCGTCGAGAGGATCGTGATCGGGTGGATCAGGCTCTCGTAGAGCATGCCGAGCACGATGTAGACCGTCAGGAGGGCGAAGAGGATCAGGAGCGGCTGGTTGGCGAGCGAGGCCTGAAACGCCTGGGCCGTCCCCTGGAAGCTGCCCCGGATCGAAGCCGGGAGTCCCATCTCGGTCTCGGCCCGCTGGACCTCCTCCACCGCCTCGCCGAGCGAGCGGCCCGGCGCCAGCGCGAAGGAGATCGTGACCGCCGGGAAGAGTCCCTGGTGGTTGACCTGGAGCGGCGCGGTCGAGGGCGCGTACCGCGCGAACGCCGCCAGCGGCACGAGCGCGCCGTCCTTCGAGCGCACGCGCACGGCGTCCAGGCCCTCGGGGCCCTGGAGGAACTGCGGCTCCATCCCCAGGACCACGTGGTACTGGTTCAGCGCCGTGTAGATCGTCGAGACCTGTCGCTGCCCGAACGCGCTGTAGAGGGTGTCGTCGATCACCTTCGGCGTGATGCCCAGGCGCGAGGCCGCGGCCCGGTCGATCGTCAGGGAAGCCTCGAGGCCCCGGACCTGCTGGTCGCTGTTGACGTCGACGATGCTCGGGACGCGCCGGAGCCGCTCGAGCACGCGGGGCGCCCATTCCTGCAGCTCGCGGACGTCGTCGCCGCGCAGCGTGTACTGGAACTGCGAGGCGCTCGACCGGCCGCCGATGCGCAGGTCCTGGACCGACTGGAGGTAGAGGGAGGCCCCCGGCACGTCGGCCAGCTGCGGCCGCAGCCGCGCGATGACCTCGTCGGCCGAGGCGTCGCGCTCGCCCACCGGCTTGAGGTTGACGAACATCCGGCCGGTGTTCGGCGAGTCGCCGCCCGCGTACGCCTGCACGTAGTCGACGGCCGGGTCCTTCATGACGATGTCCGCGAAGCGGGCGACCCGCCGGTCCATCGCCTGGAAGGAGGAGTTCTCGTCGGCCCGGATCGACCCGGACAGCCGGCCCGTGTCCTGCTGCGGGAAGAAGCCCTTGGGAACGCGGACGTACAGGACGACCGTCGCCACCATCGTCGCCAGCGTGACGGCCAGGGTCAGCGGCTGGTGCCGCAGGACCGACTCGAGCGACCGGCGGTAGAGCGAGCGCAGGCCCTCCACGGCCCGCTCGCTCGCCCGGAAGAACCGCCCCCGCTTCTCCTCGCTCGGCGGCCGGAGGAGCAACGCGCACATCATCGGCGTCGTCGTCAGCGAGATGACCATGGAGATCAGGATCGCGACCGAGAGCGTCACCGCGAACTCCCGGAACAGCCTCCCGACGATGCCTCCCATGAGCAGGATCGGGATGAAGACCGCCACCAGCGACACGCTGATCGTGATGACCGTGAAGGCGATCTCCCGGGCGCCCCGGCGCGCGGCCTCGAGCGGCGAGGCCCCGTTCTCCAGGTGCCGCGTGATGTTCTCGATCACGACGATCGCGTCGTCGACGACGAACCCGGTGGCGATCGTCAGGGCCATGAGCGACAGGTTGTCGATGCTGTAGCCGAGCAGGTACATCGCGCCGAACGTGCCGATCAGCGACACGGGCACGGCGACGCTCGGGATCAGCGTCGCGCGCAGGCTCCGGAGGAAGACGAAGACGACCAGGATGACGAGCGCGATCGAGATCAGGAGCGTCGAGCTGCACGTCCCGCACCGAGGCGCGGATCGTGGTCGAGCGGTCGATCACCCCGGCGATCTGGATCGTCGGCGGAAGGTCCTCCTCGAGCTGAGGCAGGAGGGCCTTGATCCGGTCGACCGTCGCGATGATGTTCGCGCCCGGCTGGCGGAAGATGATGAGGATCACGGCCGGCTTGCCGTTGGCGACGCCGCTCGTGCGCACGTCCTCGACGGAGTCGGTCACCGTGGCGACGTCCGACAGGCGCAGCGCGGCGCCGTTGCGATAGGAGAGAACGAGCGGGCGGTACTCGTCGGCCGATCGGAGCTGGTCCGTGGCCCCGATCGCCCAGGAGCGCTCTCCGGCGCCGAGCTGCCCCTTGGGCCGGTTGGCGTTGGCGGACGCGAGGAAGCCGCGCACGTCCTCGAGCGACAGCCCGGCGTGCGTTCAGGGCCGTCGGGTTGACGTCGACGCGGACCGCCGGCAGGGCTCCCCCGCCCACGAAGACCCGGCCCACGCCCTCGACCTGCGCGATCTTCTGCTGCAGCACCGAGGACGCGATGTCGTAGATGACGCCCTTGTCCACCACGTCCGAGACCAGGGCGAGCAGCAGGATCGGCGCGTCCGCGGGGTTGACCTTGCGGTAGCGGGGATTCGAGGGAAGGTTCGCGGGCAGCTGCCCCCGCGCGGCGTTGATCGCGGCCTGCACGTCGCGCGCCGCGGCGTCGACGTTTCGGCCGAGGTCGAACTGGAGCACGACCTCCGTCTCGCCGAGCGAGCTCGACGAGGTCATCTCGGTGATCCCGGCGATCCGGCCGAACTGGCGCTCGAGCGGTGTCGCGACCGAGGACGCCATCGTCTCGGGGCTCGCGCCCGGCAGGTTCGCCGAGACCTGGATCGTCGGGAACTCGACCTCCGGCAGCGGCGACACCGGCAGAAAGAAGTAGGCCACGCCGCCGGTGAGGGCGACGGCGATCGTCAGGAGGGTCGTCCCGATCGGCCGCCGGATGAAGGCGTCGGAGACGCTCACCGGACCTCCGACGAGACGGTCGCCGCCGCCGCCCCTGCCCGGGGCGCGCGCCGGCCGGAGACCCGCCGCGCGAGGCGGTCGAAGGCGAGGTAGATGACCGGGGTCGTGTAGAGGGTCAGCACCTGCGAGAAGATCAGGCCGCCCACGATCGCGATGCCGAGCGGCCGCCGCAGCTCCGCGCCCGTGCCCCCGCCGACCGCCAGCGGCACGCCCGCCAGGAGCGCCGCGAAGGTCGTCATCAGGATCGGCCGGAGCCGCAGGTGGCAGGCCTGGGTGATCGCCTCGAGCGGGGACTTGCCTTCCTTGCGCTCGGCGTCGAGCGCGAAGTCGATCATCATGATCGCGTTCTTCTCGACGATCCCGATCAGGAGGATGATCCCGATCAGCGCGATCACGTTGAAGTCCATCCGGCAGATCATCAGCGACAGCAGCGCCCCGACGCCCGCCGAGGGCAGCGTCGAGAGGATCGTCACGGGGTGGATGTAGCTCTCGTAGAGGACCCCGAGCAGGATGTAGACCGTGATGATCGCCGCGAGGATCAGGAGCGGCGTGTTCACGAGCGAGGCGCGGAAGGCGCGGGCCGTGCCCTGGAATCCCGCCTGGACCGACGCGGGCATCCCGAGGTCGGCCTTCGCGCGCTCGATCGCCTTGACCGCGTGGCCGAGCGAGGCGCCCGGCGCGAGGTTGAACGAGATCGTGACGACCGGGAACTGGCCCTGGTGGTTGATCGCCAGCGGCGCCCGCTCTTCCTCGATCCGCGCGAAGGCGGAAAGCGGAACGACCGAGCCGGAGGAGCCCCGCACGTAGACGTCCGTCAGGTCCTCGGGCGTCTTCTGGAAGCTCGGGTCCGCCTCGAGCACCACCCGGTACTGGTTCAACTGCGTGAACATCGTCGAGACCTGCCGCTGTCCGAAGGCGTCGTAGAGCGCGTCGTCCACGGCCTGCGGGGTCAGGCCGAGGCGCGACATGGTCGGCCGGTCGAGCACCAGCGTCGCCCGAAGGCCGTCGTTCTGCTGGTCGCTCGCCACGTCGGCGAGCTCCGGCAGCGCCCGCAGGCGCTCGATCAGCTTCGGCGCCCATTCGTCGAGGACGCGGGCCTCCGGGTGCTCGAGGCTGTACTGGTACTGCGTCCGGCTGACGCGGTCCTCGACCGTGAGCTCCTGCGCCGGCTGCATGTAGAGGGTGATCCCGGGCACGGCCGCGAGCTCCGGCTGGAGCCGGCGGATCAGGGCGCCGGCCCGCACGTCGCGCTCCTCGAGCGGCTTCAGGTTGATCTGGACGCGCCCGCTGTTCAACGTCGCGTTGGTGCCGTCGACGCCGATGAAAGAGGTCAGGCTCGCGACCGCCGGGTCCGCGAGGATCACGCGGGAAAGCGCCCGCTGCCGCTCGGCCATCGCCGCGAAGGAGATCGACTGCGGTGCCTCGGAGATCCCCAGGATCACGCCCGTGTCCTGGACCGGGAAGAAGCCCTTCGGGATCGCCACGTAGAGGGCGATCGTCAGGACGAGCGTGCCGACGGCGACGGCCAGCGTGAGCCGCTGGCGCTCGAGCACCTTCGCGAGCGTGCGGCGGTAGAACTCCTGCACGCGGACGAAGGCGCGCTCGGCCGAGCGCTCGAACCGCGACTGCGACGAGGCCGGCCGGCGCCGCAGGATCTTCGCGCACATCATGGGCGTCAGCGTCAGCGAGACGACGGCCGAGATCAGGATCGTGACCGAGAGCGTCACCGCGAATTCGCGGAAGAGGCGGCCGACGACGTCGCCCATGAAGAGGAGCGGGATCAACACCGCGATCAGCGAGACGGTCAGCGACAGGATCGTGAAGCCGATCTGTTCGGCCCCCTTCAGCGCCGCCGGGAGCGGCTTCATGCCTTCCTCGACGTAACGCATGATGTTCTCGATCATCACGATCGCATCGTCGACGACGAACCCGGTGGCGATCGTCAGCGCCATCAACGTCAGGTTGTTCAGGCTGTAACCGAGCAGGTACATCGCCCCGAAGGTGCCGACGAGCGAGAGCGGCACCGCGACGCTCGGGATGACGGTGGCGGCGAGGTTCCTCAGGAAGAGGAAGATCACCATGACGACCAGGCCGACCGTCAGCATCAGCTCGAACTGCACGTCCCGCACCGAGGCCCGGATCGTCGTCGTCCGGTCCGTCAGGACGGCCACCTTGACCGCCGATGGCAGCGAGGCCTGGAGCTGCGGCAGGAGGGCCTTGACGCGGTCGGCGACGGAGATGATGTTGGCCCCGGGCTGGCGCTGCACGTTGAGGATGACGGCCGGCACGTCGTTCATCCAGGCCGCCTGGCGGGCGTTCTCGGTCGCGTCGACGACGTCGGCCACGTCCTCGAGGCGGACCGGGGCGCCGTTGCGATAGGCGACGACGAGCGGCCGGTAGTCCTCGCTCGCCAGCAGCTGGTCGTTGGCGCCGATCGTGTACGCGTGGCTCGGCCCGTCGAAGCTCCCCTTGGCCTGGTTGACGTTGGAGGCGGCGATCGCCGCGCGAACGTCCGCGAGCGTCAGGCCGTAGGAGGAGAGCGCCTTCGGGTTCGCGCGGACCCGCACCGCCGGCTTCTGGCCGCCGGCGAGCGACACGAGGCCGACGCCGGGAAGCTGCGACATCTTCTGCGCCAGGCGCGTGTCGGCCAGGTCGTGGACCCGCGAGAGCGGCAGCGTGTCGGACGTCAGGGCCAGGGTCAGGATCGGCGCGTCGGCCGGGTTGACCTTGCTGTAGACGGGCGGGTTCGGCAGGTCGCGCGGCAGGTAGGTGCCCGCCGCGTTGATCGCCGCCTGCACCTGCTGCTCGGCGACGTCGATGTCGAGATCGAGCGCGAACTGCAGGGTCACGACCGCGGCGCCGTCGGCCGAGGTCGACGTCATCTGGTTCAGGCCGGGCACCTGGCCGAACTGCCGCTCGAGCGGCGCGGTGACCGAGGACGCCATGACCTCGGGCCCGGCGCCCGGATAGAACGTCACGACCTGGATCGTCGGATAGTCGACCTGCGGGAGTGCCGAGACCGGGAGTTGACGATAGGCGATCGCTCCCGCCAGGAGCAGGCCGACCATGAGGAGCGTGGTCGCGACCGGCCGGAGGATGAACGGTTGCGACGGGCTCAAGAGGGCCTCGGCGAAGCGCTCCGCTCTCCCGCCTCGCGCGGGACGACCTTCGATCCGTCCTGCAGCTTGTCGACGCCGTCGACGACCAGTGTGTCCCCGGCCGCCACGCCCCGGGTGACGACGGCCGTGTCGCCGCTCGACTGCGCGACCTCGACCGCGCGCATCGCGACCGTGCCGCCGGCGTCGACGACGAAGACGACCGGGCCGCTCGACGTGCGCTGGATCGCGGCCGACGGCACGAGGACGGCGTCGCGCACCGTGTCGAGCAGAAGGCGCACGTTGACGAACTGGTTCGGAAACAGGATGCCGCGGCCGTTCTCGAAGACCGCCTTCAGCCGCACCGTCCCCGTCGACGGAATCGATCTGGTTGTCGACCGTCAGGAGCCTGCCCGTCTCGAGGCGGTTCTTCAGGTCCCGGTCCCACGCCTCGACCGGAAGCGTGGACCCGCCGCGCACGCGCTGCAGCACGGACTGGAGGCTGTCCTCCGGCAGCGTGAAGAGCACGGCGATCGGGTCGAGCTGCGTCAGGACGACGAGACCGCCCTCGTCCGACGCGCGGACCATGTTGCCCGCGTCGACGAGGCGCAGGCCCGCGCGACCCGAGACCGGCGCCGTGATGCGCGCGTAGGTCAGGTTGAGCCTTGCGCCGTCGATCGCGCCCTGGTCGGTCTGGACGGCGGCCTCGGCCTGCGCCACGGCCGCGGCCTGCGCGTCGGCCTGCTGCTGGGAAACGAGTCCCTGCCCGACGAGGCTGCGGACCCGCTCGTACTCGAGCTTCGCGTTCGCGAGCACGGCCTCGTTCTGCGCGAGCCGGCCCTGCGCCTGCGTGAGCTGGACCTCGAAGGGCCGGGGATCGATCTCGGCCAGCAGGTCCCCCGCCTCGACGAGCTGCCCTTCGCGGAAGGCGACGCGCACGAGCTGCCCGTCGACGCGGGGGCGCACGGTCACCGTCGAGAGGGGCGTGACGGTGCCGAGGCCGGTGAGGTAGACCGGGAAGCTTCCGGTCTTCGCCTCGGCCACCACGACCGGCACCGGCGGAGCGGTCCGCCCCTTCGCGCCGGCCCGGCCGCCCTCGGCGGGGCCGCCCGACCGCGAGAGAGAAACCGCCGCGACGATCACGAGGAGGATCCCGGCGCCGATCCAGAGGCCCCGGCGGCGCGGACGGTCGGTCGAGGGCTCACCCACGACCCCGACCCCCACGTCCGGAGCCCCGTCGAGCGGCTCCTGCCCCGGGCTGTGCGAGCTCATCCAGTCCTCCTCCAGGAGTCAAACCGTCCCGGCACCGCGCGCGTTCCCCGAAAACGACTCGAGAGGGCGGGATCGGCCGGCCCAAAGCGGCTGCCGCCAGGCTCCATTACAGCCGAAGACGGGCCTCGGTGCCACCGCTGTCGAGGTCAAAAACGGCCGCAGGCCCGCCTCCGACCGGCCGAAGCGAGACCGACGCGACGCCCGCCTACTCCTCGATCGACCCGCCGATCTCCCGCAGGTGGCGGCGGAACGTGTATCCCGGGTCGCGCGCGCTCTTCCGAAGGTATTCATCGAAACGAAACTGGGCGCGCAGCGTCTCCCCCGCCCGCACCCTGTCGGCCTGGCGCCGTTCGCGCCCGCGGATCTCCCGCGCCGCCGCGAGGAGCGCGGGCACCGACGCGAGCGGAGCGAACACCACGCCGTCGTCGTCGGCGAAGGCCGCGTCGTCCCGGCCGACGGTGGTCTCCCCGAAACGCGCGGCGGTGAGCGCGTCGGCCGCCCGCGGGTCGAGGCGCAGGGGACCGGACGGGCTGCGTCCGTAGCTGAAGACCGGAAGGCCGATCTCGCACAGCTCCGGCGTGTCGCGGTGGAAGCCCCAGACGATCGCTCCGGCGAGGCCGCCGGCCCGGGCCTCGAGCACCGTGAGGTCTCCGATGCAGCCCTCGTCCGACCGGCCCGCGTTGTCGATCACGAGAGATCGCCCGGCGCGGCCGAAGCGATCGACTCCAGGAAAACGTCGACGCTGCCGGCGTGCCGCGCCGGCGCCGCGCGTCCGGCGGCCTTCATGCCGGCGACGACCGGGCGGATCCCCGGAGGCGCGAGGCGCAGGGGCAGCGACAACCGCAGGCAGGCGTCCGCGACGAGGGGGGTCGAGAGCTCTTCGAAGGCGGCGGCGAGCTCAGCGTTTTCCACGGCGCGCCCTGCTGCCGAGAATCGCCTCGATCTGACGGGAGTGATTGACGTCGTGGCCGGCCAGGAGCGTCACGATCCGGTCGATGGTGAGCCGTCCGAACTGCGAGTGCGCTCCCCAGCGGGCGAGCGTCTTCCTGCGCATCCGGCTCAGCAGTTGCACGTTCGCCCGGCGCAGGGCCGTGAACGCGGCCAGCGCGTCGCGGGGATCGATCTCGCGGTAGCGCGAGTTCACGGCCCACGCATCCTGGTCCATCCCGAGAAGCGGCGCGCCGCTCTTCTCCATGAGAACGCGGATCCGGTAGCCCCAGAGCAGCTCGACCTCCGAGAGGTGCGCCAGGACCTCCCCCACCGACCACTTCCCCGGCCGCGGCCGCTTCCTCAGCCGCCTCTTCGTCGCCCCGGCCACCCGCCGCGCGAGCGCCCGCGGCGTCTTCCGCAGGATGGCCAGCCGGTCCCGCCCCTTCGTGTACGACTCGATCCTCGCGATGTACTCGTCGAAACTCTCCGCCATCTCAGCTCCTGGGGTCAGCCCTGCATTCCTGACTCTTGGGGCCTGACCCTGACTAACTGACTCTTTGGGTCAGCCCTGAAAAACAACGGGGTCAGGTCTGAAATTTTCGGATCCGGCGCACCGCCGGCTCGCGATCCGAAAAAACGAGACCTGACCCCCGAATTTTTCGGTTACTCAGCGACGCCCTTCTCGCGGAGGATGTTCCAGACCTTTTCGGGAGTCATCGGGATGTCGATGTGCTTCACGCCCAGGTGCGACAGCGCGTCGACGACCGCGTTGACGATCGCCGGCGGCGCGCCGACCGTGGCGGACTCGCCGACGCCCTTGGCCCCGAAGGGATGGTGCGGCGAGGGCGTGATCGTCTTGCCCGTCTCCCACTTCGGCGTCTCCATGGCCGTCGGCACGAGGTAGTCCATGAAGCTGCCGGCCTGGTTGTTGCCGTTGGCGTCGTAGGTGATCTCCTCCATGAGCGCGGGCGCCATGCCCATCGACAGCCCGCCGTGGATCTGGCCGTCGACGATCATGGGATTGATGATGTTGCCGCAGTCGTCGACGGCGACGAACCGGCGGATCTTGACCTCGCCGGTCCCGCGGTCGATGTCGACGACGCAGATGTAGCTGCCGAACGGGAAGGTCAGGTTGGGCGGATCGTAGTAGTCGACCGCCTCGAGCCCCGCCTCCATCCCCTGCGGGTGGTTCGTGTATGCCGCGAACGCGATTTCCTGGATCGTCTTCGACTTCTGGGGCGCGCCCTTGACCGAGAACTTGCCCGTCTCCCAGACGAGGTCCTCCTCGGCGACCTCGAGCAGGTAGGCCGCGATCTTGCGCGCTTTGTCCCGCACCTTGCGCGCCGCCATCGCCCCGGCCGCGCCCGCCGTCGGCGTCGAGCGGCTCGCGTAGGTCCCGAGGCCGTAGGGCGCCGTGTCCGTGTCGCCCTCCTCGACCTCGACGTGCGCCGCCGGGATGCCGAGCTCCTCGGCGATGATCTGCGCGTAGGTCGTCTCGTGGCCCTGGCCCTGCGACTTCGTGCCGAAGCGCGCCATGGCCTTGCCGGTCGGGTGGATCCGCAGCTCGCAGGAGTCGAACATCTTGATGCCCAGGATGTCGAAGTGCTTCGACGGGCCGGCGCCGACGATCTCGGTGAAGCTCGAAATGCCGATGCCCATGAGCTCGCCCTTTTTGCGCTTTTCGGCCTGCTCCCTGCGCAGGCCCGCGTAGTCGATCATCTCCATGGCCTTCTTCAGGGCCGCCGGATAGTTGCCGCTGTCGTACTCCCAGCCGAGGGCCGAGTGGTACGGGAACTTGTCCGGCGGGATGAAGTTCTTCATCCGCAGCTCGGCCGGGTCCATCTTCAGCTCCTGCGCCAGGCGGTCGACCATGCGCTCGATGGCGTGCACGGCCTCCGTGACCCGGAAGGAGCACCGATACGCCACTCCTCCCGGCGGCTTGTTCGTGTAGACCCCGTCGACCTCGCAGAAGGCGTCCTTGATGTCGTAGGACCCGGTGCAGATCGAAAAGAGACCGGCCGGGAACTTCGACGGGTTCGCCGCGGCGTCGGCGTAGCCGTGGTCGGCGACGGTCTTGATCTTCAACGCCGTCATCGTGCCGTCCTTCTTCGCCGAGAGCTCCGCCTCCATGTGGTAGTCGCGGGCGAAGGAGTCGGCCTGCAGGTTCTCCATCCGGTCCTCGACCCACTTGATGGGCTTGCCGATGACGACCGAGGCCGCGACCGCGATGACGTAGCCGGGATACACCGGCACCTTCCCGCCGAAGCCTCCGCCGATGTCCGGCGAGACGATCCGGATCTTCTCCTCCGAAAGGCCCACGTGCCCCGCCACGAGCGCGAAGACCGTCCGGATCGCGTGGGGCGCCTGGGTCGTCATGTAGACGGTGAGCTTGCCGGTGGCGGGGTGGAAGTCGGCGATGCAGCCGCAGGTCTCGATCGAGGCGACGTGGATGCGCGGGATGTAGATCTTCTCCCGGACGACGACGTCGGAGGCCTTCGACGCGGCGTCGGTTTTCGCCCGGTCCCCCGCCTCCCAGTGCCAGATGTGGTTGTCCTTCTTGCCCGGCTTGTCGGTCCGGAGCACCGGCGCGCCCGGCTTCATCGCCTCGAACGGGTCGATGACGACCGGCAGCGGCTCGTATTCGACCTCGACGGCCGCCACGCCGTCGGCCGCCGTGTAGCGGTCGGTCGCGATGACCGCGGCGACTTCCTGGGCCTGGTACATGACGCGGTCGGTCGGCAGCACCATCTGCGTGTCTGACATGAGCGTCGGCATCCAGTGGAGCTTGTACTTCTCCAGCGTCTCGCCCGTGATCACGGCGAGCACCCCGGGAACCTCGAGCGCCTTCGAGGAATCAATCTTGAGGATCTTCGCGTGGGCATACGGGCTGCGGACGATGTCCATGTGCAGCATCCCCGGGAGCTGGATGTCGTCGACGTAGTTGCCCTGCCCGCGGAGGAAGCGCGGGTCCTCCTTGCGCTTGATCGAGTGGCCCATGCCGCCGACGGCGGCGGTCGTCTTGGGTTCCATGGCTCCCCCTACTTGGCCTGCGCGGCGCCCATGGCGGCCGCTGCGTGCTGGACGGACTTGACGATGTTCACGTAGCCGGTGCACCGGCACAGATTGCCGGAGATGGCCTGCCGGATCTCACCCTCGCTCGGGCTCGAGTTGATCTTCAGGAGCGCGTAGCTCGTCATCATCATGCCGGGCGTGCAGTAACCGCACTGCAGGCCGTGCTCCTGGAAGAAGCCCTCCTGGATCGGATCGAGCTTGCCGCCCTGCTCGAGACCCTCGACCGTCATGACCTGCCGCCCGTCGGCCTGCACGGCGAGCACCGTGCAGGACTTGACGGGCGTGCCGTCGAGAAGCACCGTGCACGCGCCGCAGTGCGACGTGTCGCAGCCGATGTGGGTGCCGGTCAGGCGGAGGGTCTCGCGGAGGAAGTGCACGAGCAGCGTGCGCGACTCGACGTCGCCCTCGCGCGCCGCGCCGTTGACCGTGATCTGGATGTGATGTTTCGCCATGGCTAGGCTCCTTGCGCTCGGTCGACGGCCTTCTTCAACGCCCGCGCGGTCAGCACGCGCGCCATCTGCTTCTTGTACTCGACGGTGCCGCGCCGGTCCGCCGACGGGTCGGTCGCCTCGGCCGCGAGCTTCGCCGCCTGGGCGATCGTCGCGGCGTCGGGCTTCCTGCCCTGGAGGAACTTCTCGGCTTCCGTGGCCCGGACCGGGGTGAGGCCCGCGTTCGTCAGGCCGATCCCCGCCTTCGCGATCTCGCCGCCGGCGCCGAGCGTGACCTGCGCCGCCACGCCCGCCGTCGCGAAGTCGCCGACCTTGCGCTCGAGCTTGACGTACGCGCCTCGGCTCTTTCCCTGCGGCGCCGGGATCCGGATCTCGGTCAGGATCTCGTCCTTGCCGAGCGCCGTCTCGAAGAGGCCCGTGAAGAACGCGTCGATCGGGATCGTGCGCTCCCCCTTCTTCCCGGTCGCGACGACGATGGCCCCGAGGGCGAGCATCGTCGCGGGATGATCGTTCGCCGGGTCGCCGTGGGCGAGGTTGCCGCCGATCGTCGCGAGGTTCCGGACGATCGGGTCCGCGATCACGGCCGCCGTGTCGGCGAGGATCGGGTACTTCGCGTGGACGAGGTCCGACCGCTCGAGCGCCGTCTCGCGCGTGCGGCCGCCGATCTTCAGGAACCCACCCTCCTCCTTGAGGTACTCGAGGCCGGGGACGCGGTTGATGTCGATCAGGTGCCCGGCCGACCCCAGGCGCAGCTTCAAGAGCGGCAGGAGGCTCTGGCCCCCCGACAGCACCTTGGCGTCGCCGTATCGGCCCAGGAGCTCGATCGCCTCGGCGAGCGAGCCGGGAGCGTGGTAGTCGAACGCGGCCGGGATCATGGCGTCTCCTTTCGACGGCGAATCACAGTCCGATCGTGGTGTGCCTCTACAGCCCCTAAGCGGCCGACAGCCGCGGAACGAGCCTCTCGAGCGACTCCAGGTTGTGAGCCGAAGCGAAGACGTCGATGTACGGAAGCGCGGCCGCCATGCCGCGCGCCGTCGGCTCGTACCTCGCGTCGCCCAGCAGCGGGTTCAACCACACGACCTTCCTCGCGCGCACACGGATCGCGCGCATCGCCGCGGCGAGCTCCGCCGTTTCGCCGCGGTCGAGCCCGTCGCTGACGATGACGACGACGGTGCGCGCGTCGACCATCTCGTCGAGGTACCGGTCGACGAACTCGGCGAGGCTCCGGCCGATCTGCGTGCCCCCCGACCAGCCCGGCACGCCGGCGGCGAGGCGGTCGAGCGTCGCCGTGATCTTCGCCGGCGAGACCCACGGCGTCAGGCGCACGAGCGACGTGTTGAACGCGAAGAGCTCCGTGCGCCGGGCGGCCTTCTTGAGCGAGAGGAGGAAGGACAGCAGGAAACGCACGTGACGGTCCATCGAGCCGCTGGTATCGCAGAGGACCACGAGGCGCGGCTGCTCGACGGCGCGCTCGCGCCGCGCGAGGCGCAGCAGCTCTCCGTCGGTCGCGACGGCCTTGCGGAAGCTGCGGCGCGGGTCGACGCGGCCGCGCCCCCGCGTCGGCACGAGACGGCGGCTGCGCCGCGTGGCCAGGGCGAGCGCGAGGCGCGCGATCAGCCGCTCCATCGCCGCGAGGTCCCGCTCGGTGCACTCGTCGAAGGGCTTCTTGCGGAGCATCGCCTCGGGGCTGTACCCGGGATTCTCGTCCGAGGCCTCCCGCGACTCGCGCTGTGTCTCCCGGGCCGTCGCCGCGGGCAGGCCGCCGAAGTTCTTCACCGGCAGCGCGCTCTTGCTCGTGCCGGCGTTCTCCGGGCGCTTGCGCTCCGCGGCGCCCGCCCACAGGAGGTCGAAGAGCTCGTCGAAGGCGGCCGCGTCGCGCGCGCGGATCTTCAGCGCGGTCTTGAGCGCCAGGCGCACCTCGCCGCGGTCCGACAGGTCGACGAGGGTCAGCGCCGCCACGGCATCGGCCTCGTCCGAGAGGCCCGCGCGGATCCCGCGCTCCCGCAGAGCGCGGGCGAAGATGGCCACGTGCGCGACCAGATCCACCTCCGTCATCCTATCGAAGCGGCGCGCTCGCGCGCGCCCTCGACGAGAGCGGCCAGCTCCGGTCGCGGAAGGTCCAGCATGTCGTTGCGGTCCTTGAGGAGACACCCGAGCGTCTGCTCGACGGTCTCGGCGTCCAGCCCGTCGCGGTGGAGCCGGACGAGCGCCTCCGCCCAATCGAGCGTCTCGGCGACCCCGGGGGCCTTCAGCAGCCGGCGGCCCCGCAGGGCCTCCAGGAACCGGCCGATCTCGGCCGAGAGCGTCTCGCTCGCCCCGGGAACCCGCGCCCGGATGATCCGGACCTCTTTCTCGAAGCTCGGGTGCTCGACGTAAAGGTAGAGGCAACGCCGGCGCAGCGCGTCGCCGATCTCCCGCGTGCGGTTGGACGTCAGGACGACGTGGGGGCGGTGCTCCGCCCGGATCGTCCCGAGCTCCGGGATCGTGACCTGGAAGTCCGACAGCACCTCGAGGAGGAAGGCCTCGAAGCCGTCGTCGGCCCGGTCGATCTCGTCGATCAGCAGCACGGCCGGCCCATCGTTCGCGGTGATGGCCTGCAGGAGCGGCCGCTCCAGGAGGTACTTGCGCGAGAAGATGATCTGCTCCGCCGCCTGGGCGTCCATGCCCTGCTCGCCCGCCATCCGCAGGCGGAGCATCTGCCGGGGGTAATCCCACTCGTAGAGCGCCGTGTGGACGTCGAGCCCCTCGTAGCACTGGAGCCGGATGAGCGGCCGGCCCGAGAAGCGCGAGAGCACCTTGGCGATCTCGGTCTTGCCCACCCCCGCGTCGCCCTCGACGAGAAGCGGCTTGCCCATCTCGGTCGAGAGGTAGAGCGCCGTCGCGATCGACGGCTCCGCGATGTAGCCCTGGCGCTCCATCGCCTCCTGGATCGCCTGGATCTCGGGTCTCACGCGAGAAACTTCTCGCGGCAACCGCCGCAGCAGAAGTACCAGGTGCGGCCGCCGACCTCCGCGACGTGGCGCGCTCCCGCGACCTCGACCGTCATGCCGCAGACGGGGTCCCGCTCCTCGCGGACCGCCATCACGGGAAGCCTCGCCGGCGCGACGGCCCGGCGCACGCGGACGATCTCGGCAAGGATCGAGACGGCGATCTCCTCCGGCGCCCGCGCCCCGATGTCGAGGCCCGCCGGGCTCTGGATCCGCGCGAGGGCCTGCGGGTCCGCGCCTCCGGAAAGCAGCGACTCGCGGATCTCGCCGAAGCGCTTCGAGCTCGCGACGACTCCGAGATAGGCCGGGTCGGCCGCGAGCGCCGCGCGCACCGCCGCCTCGTCGCGCTCGCCCATCGTCGCGACGACGGCCCAGGGGCGTCCGCCGGGAAGCGCGAGCGGCGCGTCGGGGTCGGTCCAGAGCCGCTCCGCCTCCGGGAAGGCGGCGGCCTCGGCCGCCGGATCGGCGACGTGGACCGAGAAGCCCATGGCCTTGCCCAGCCGCGAGAGCGCCTGGGCGACGGGCGAAACGCCGAAGACGAGGAGCCGCGCCGGCGGCAGGACGGGTTCGATGTAGATGTCCACGCTGCCTCCACTGTGGCAGGTCATCGGAAAGACCAGGATCCCGGGACGCTTCACGGTATCCGGGTCCGGTGCGAGCGCGATCAGGCGCGGCGCGCCGTCGGCGATCGCCTTGAGCGCCTCGCGGATCACGGTCGGCTGCGTGCAGCTTCCCCCGAGCCAGCCGTGGAACGTACCGTCGGAAGTGATCAACGCCCCGTCGCCCGCCTGCGCGCTCGAGGCCGCCTGCCGGCGCACGACGGTCGCGAGCGCGAAGGGCTCCTCCTTCGCGACGAGCCGGCTGGCCAGAACGAGCACATCCGAAAACATTTGGGGTCAGGTCTCGATTTTTCGGTTCTTCGACGTCAACCGCTCTGAACCGCCCCCGGCCCCGGAAACCGAAAAAACGAGACCTGACCCCCGAACATCTTCGGGTACGTCGAGGTCGGCGAGCCTCTCCGCCGGCCAGGAGACCGCTTCCGCCTCGCCGCGATGGCGCTTGACGACCTGCCGCCCGCAGCCGTCGCCGGTCATGGCCGCGATCTCGGCGAAGAGCGACCGGTCGTAGAGCGTCGGAGGCGCGTGCACGCCGCCGTACTCGGAGATGACGAGGGGCCGGTCCGACGCCCGGTAGCGCTCGATGAGCGCCGCGATCATCGACTCGTCCACGTGTGGCATGTCGGCGAGAAGGATGACGGCGGCGGGCGCGGAGTCCGGCACGGCCGCGATGCCCGCGCGAAAGGACGTGTGCTGGCCGCTGGCGTAGTCGGGGTTCTTCACCCGGCGGCAGGCCAGGTCGCCGAGCTCCCACGCCGCGCGGTCCGCCTCGTGCCCGAGAACGACGATCACCGGGTCGAGCCCCGAAGCGATCGCGCGCCGCACCACGCGGCGCAGCAGCGTCTCCCCCTCCACGCGCAGGAACAGCTTGTTCTCGCCCATGCGCGTCGACGCGCCCGCCGCGAGAACCACCCCGGCCACGGTCCCCGACCGCTCCGCCAGCACGGCGGCGACTATACCGCCACGGTCAGCCCTGTAGGAACGACGGCGGTGAAGAACGACGTTCAAACAGCTGCGGCGGCCGCCATAGAATGCGGTCATGGACGCACGGCGACTCGTGCTGCTCGCTCTCGCACCCGTGTTCCTCGGGACCAGTCTCCTGGCCCAGGCCCCGGCGCTCGGACCGGAGTTCCAGGTCAACACGCACACCACCAATCACCAGGCCTATCCCGCCGTCGCGGCCGCCGGTTCCGGGAACTTCGTCGTCGCATGGGACAGCGTGGGTCAGGACGGAGCCGGGCGCGGCGTCTTCGCGCGGCTCTTCGACGGCGACGGCGCGCCCCTGACGCCGGAGTTGCCGGTCAACACGTACACGACCGGAGGCGAGGTGTTTCCGGCCGTTGCCGGCCTGTCTTCCGGCGGGTTCGTCGTCGTGTGGCAGCAGGAGCTCGGGCAGGACGGCTCGGGCCCCGGGATCTTCGGCCAGATCTTCGACGACACCGGGGCGCCGTTCGGAGCCGAGTTTCCGGTGAACGCGTTCACGACGAGCAGCCAGGAGGAGCCCCGCGTCTCGGCGGACGGCGCCGGCAACTTCGTCGTCGTCTGGCAGAGCTTTTCGCAGGACTCGAGCGGGTTCACGATCGTCGCCCGGCGCTTCGACGGGAACGGCACCCCGCTCGGCGGGGACATCGTGGTCAACCAGTATACGAGCGGCAACCAGGTGAATCCCGACGTCTCGATGAGCCCGTCGGGCGAGTTCGTCGTGGTCTGGGAGAGCCCCGCCCAGGATGGCGACATGGAGGGGATCTTCGCCCGGCGCTTCAACCCCGCGGGCAGCCCGGTCTCGAGCGACATGCCGGTCAACTCCTACACGACCGGCCGGCAGCGCCTGCCGAGCGTCGCAATCAGCGAAACGGGCGAGTTCGCCGTGGCCTGGCAGAGCGAGCAGGACGGCGACGGAAACGGAATCTTCGGACGGGCGTTCGACGCCTCCAACGCGCCCATCGTCGCCGAGATCGCGATCAACACGTACACCACGGGCGCCCAGGAGATGCCGCGCATCGCGGTCTCGACCGAGGGGGGCATCGTCATCGCGTGGGAGAGCGTCGGGCAGGAGGGCGGAGGACCCGGCGACCGCGGGGTCTACGCGCGCCTCTTCGGCGGCGACGGGCTCCCGGGTCCGGAGTTTCCGCTCAACGTCCACACCGCCGCCAATCAGAGCAACGCCGCGCTCGCCGCCGCGCCCGACGGACAGTTCCTGGCCGCCTGGCAGAGCATCGCCCAGAAGGGTGGCAGCGACTTCGGCGTGTTCGCCCGACGCGGCGGCTTCCCCGAGGCCCTGTCCCTCGCCGTGGACCAGCGCCCCTCGAGCGGAACCTCCAACGTCAACGGCGTCCTCGAGGCCGGCGAAGCGGTGGCCGTCGATCCGGCATGGCGAAACGCATCGGCCTCCGGCCTCGCGCTTTCGGGCACGGCCGGTGACTTCGGCGGCCCGGCCGGGCCCGTCTACACGCTCGACGACACGGCCGCCGGTTACGGGACGATCGCGCCCGACGCCCAGGCGAACTGCTTCGCCGCGGCGGCCGACTGTTACCAGGTGCGCATCGACGGCGGCGCGCGCCCGGCGCCGCACTGGGACGCGACTTTCGACGAGGCCCTCGACACGGGAGTCGTGAAAACCTGGACTCTCCACGTCGGCGAGAGCTTTGCCGACGTGCCCACCTCGAACATCTTCTACGCCTTCGTCGAGAACGTCTTCCACAACCGGATCACCGCCGGCGGAGCCTGCGGCGGCTACTGCCCCGTCGATGCGACGCTGCGCAAGCAGATGGCCGTCTTCGTGCTGAAGGCGAACGACGGCCCGGCCTACCTCCCTCCGCCCGCGACGGGAGTCTTCAACGACGTTTCGGCCGGCGATCCCTTCGCCCGGTGGATCGAAGAGCTCTTCCGCCGCGGCGTCGTTGCGGGCTGCGCAACGCCCGGGGGACCCAACTACTGCCCCGACGCCCCGGTCCTTCGCCAGCAGATGGCCGTGTTTCTGCTTCGCACGCGCGAGGGCTCGACCTACGTTCCGCCGGCCTGCAGCGGCGACTTCGACGACGTCCCCTGCCCGAGCCTCTTCGCCGACTGGATCGAGGACCTCGCCGGCCGCGGGATCGCCGCGGGCTGCGGCGGCGCCAATTACTGTCCGTCCAACGCCACCACGCGCGGCCAGATGGCGCCCTTTCTCGTCAAGACGTTCGGTCTCGACCTGTACGGCCCCTGAGGCCGGCGCCAGTCCCGACGTTCTGAATCATCGAGACGCGGCGGACTGCTCCGTCCGCACGAGCCGCGCCGGGTCGTAGCCCTGCGCCGCGATGACCTTCTCGAGCTTCTCGAAGACCGGCTCCGGCAGCGACGGCGTGCGCGAGAGGATCCACAGATACTCGCGGTCCGGCGTCCCGACGACGGCATGGCCGTAGTCGTCGTCGAGCGCGAGGATCCAGTAGTTCGCCCACACGAACGGCAACCAGGACAGCGCCCGCGGCGCAAAACGCACCTTGAGCTTCGCGTTCGACCCGTCCGTCGACACGTTCTTTGCCATCCCGTGCGCGCGGTCCTCGCCGCCACGATCGCTCCGGCAGGTGTTGTCGACGTCGATCCTGCCGTCCGGCCGCAGCGTGTACCGCGCGATGACGTCCCCCGTGCAGTGCGTCTGGAAGCGGTTGGGATAGCGCGCCACCTCGTACCACTGCCCGGCGTACCGGGTCAGGTCGACCTGGTCGACCGTCTTCGGCTCGGGCGCCGAGGCCGCCGCCGGAGCGGCGAACGTCAGCGCCAGCAGGACCACGATCGGGCTCCGGATCTCCATCGATTCCTCCCCGGGCGAACCATGACGCAATTCTCCACCGGACCGAAGAGCTGTCCAGATGCGGTTATGCTTCCGCCCCGAGAAGGGGGAGGGATGAATGATGCGACTGCGCCGTCCGGGCTATGTCCTCCTGGCGTCGATCGCCGCGGGCTCCGTGGTGGCGCTGGCCCCGCGCGCTGAGGGAGCGAAGGTGCGCTTCGCGGTCACCTACGGCGCCGACAAGAGCGCCGCGCCGCTCGACGGGCGGCTGCTCCTGCTCATATCGACCGACAAGAGCGACGAGCCCCGCAAGCAGATCACCGACAACGCGATCCGGAGCCAGCAGGTCTTCGGCATCGACGTCGACGGCTGGAAAGCGGGTACGGAGGCGGTCTTCGCCGGCGACGTGCTCGGGTACCCGACCGTCAGCCTGGCCGAGGTCCCGGCCGGCACCTACCAGGTCCAGGCGCTTCTGCACCGCTACGAAACCTTTCGCCGCGCCGACGGACACACCGTCAAGCTCCCCATGGACCGCGGCGAGGGTCAGCAGTGGAGCAAGGCCCCCGGCAACCTCTACTCGACGCCGCGCGAGATCACGATCGACCCCGGCAAGGCCGAGACCATCCGCATCGCGCTCGACCAGGTCATCCCGCCGATCCCCGATCCGCCGACGACCCCGTACATCAAGCACGAGAAGATCCTCTCGCAGCGCCTGACGAAGTTCTGGGGGCGGCCGATGTATCTCGGCGCGCACATCCTGCTGCCCGAGGGCTACGACTCCCATCCCGACGCGCGCTACCCCCTCGTCATCAACCACGGCCACTTCCCCTACACGCTCGAGGGCTTCCGCCCGGAGCCGCCGGACCCGAACCTGCCGCCCAAGTACTCGGAGCGCTTCCGCGTCGAGGGCTACAACCGCATCGAGCAGGAGCTCGCGCACGAGTTTTATAAGGACTGGACGGGCCCCGGCTACCCGCGCTACCTCCTCGTCGAGATCCAGCACGCCAACCCGTTCTACGACGACTCCTACGCCGTCAACTCGCAGAACCTCGGCCCGTACGGCGACGCGATCACCTACGAGCTCATCCCGTACCTCGAGAAGAAGTACCGCGCGCTCGGCGCCGGCTGGGCGCGCTTCATGTACGGCGGCTCGACGGGAGGCTGGGAGGCGCTGGCGGCGCAGATCTTCTACCCCGACGAGTACAACGGCTGCTGGGCCGCCTGCCCCGACCCGATCGACTTCCACGCCTTCATGACCGTCAACGTCTACGACGAGCCGAACGCGTACTTCTGGCAGAGCCCCTGGACGAAGATCGCGACCCCGGCGCACCGCGACTACCTCGGCCACCTCCAGGCGACCATCGAACAGCAGAGCCGCTTCGAGCTCGTGGTCGGCGAAAAGACGCGTTCGGGCGGGCAGCTCGACATCTGGGAAGCCGTCTACTCCCCCGTCGGACCCGACGGCTACCCGAAGCGCATCTGGGACCGGCGCACCGGCGTCATCGACAAGTCCGTCGCGGCGTTCTGGAAGGAGAACTACGACCTCGTCGACATCCTGAAGCGCAACTGGTCGAAGGGGCTCGGCCAGAAGCTCGTCGGCAAGATCAATATCTACGTCGGCGAGGCCGACAACTACTACCTCAACAACGCCGTGTACCTCGCCGAGGACTTTCTCCGGACGGCCGACCCGTACTACGCCGGCGAGATCGACTACGGCCCGCGCGCCGAGCACTGCTGGAACGGCGACCACCAGCGGCCCAACGCCGTCTCGCGCCTGCGCTATCACCAGATGTACGCGCCGAAGATCGTCGAACGGATCGAAAAGAGCGCTCCGCCGGGGGCGGACCTGAAGAGCTGGCGGTACTGAGGGCGCGTCCGCGTCCAGGCGCGAATAGATCCCACCCCGCGGTTTGTTCTCACCGCTCGGGGGGAGGGATTTGTCATGACTAACCCTCAAGATCCGAAGAATCCCCAGAATGCTCCGACCGAGCCGCCGCCTTCGCGCAAACGGCGCAAACACGGCTATCGGGGATATCCGAACAATCCGAGCGTGGGCGGCAACATCCACATCGGAAGCGGCTTCGCCGGCGTCGGCGCGCCGGGCGCGACCGGAACCGCCGGGATTCTGAAATCCGGCGTGATCACGGAGCGCACCCGCCAAGACGCCGAGAAGGGCTGAGTAGCTACTGAGTTACCGCCGGGTCAAACGCGGGCCGTCGGCCCGCGTCAAGCCCTAGGGTCTGGTTACCGTCGCGCTCCGCGCGGCGTTCCCTACTGCCGGGGGCCTGCCTTCGGTGGTCGGGTCGGTGGTCGGCTCGGCGGACGCGAGGGCCGCAGGTCGATCCGCGACGGGATCGCGCGGTCGGGAAACCGCACGAGGTCGGCGACTGCCTCGGCGACGTCCTCGGGCTGGAGCATCCAGGACGTGTCCTGGTTTCCGTGCGAGTGCATCCAGTCCGTCGCGACGGAGCCGGGCAGGACGGCGGCGATGCGGATTCCCTGGTGGCGCAGGTCGAGCATCGCCGCCTCCGAGAAGCCGAGCAGGCCGAACTTCGAGGCGTTGTAGGCGCTGCCGCCGGCAAACGCGTTGACGCCGGCGAGCGAGGCGATGTTGACGATGAACCCGCCGCCGTTCTTCTTCATCAGCGGCGCCGCGTAGTGAACGGCGTAGAAGGGGCCGAAGAGGTTCGTCTCGAGCACCTCGCGGAACGCGGCCGGGTCGAGGCGGTCGACCGGATCGAAGCGGCCGATCCCGGCGTTGTTCACCAGGACGTCCAGCCGCCCGCCCTCGCGAGCGACGGATTCCACCAGCCGTTTCTGGTCCTCCTCGCGCCGCGCGTCCGCCGCGAACCCGCGGATCGCGAGCCCGTCCTTCGCAAAGCGCGCCGACGCCTCGCGAACCGACTCCTCCGTCCGCCCGGACACGAAGACCGCGAACCCGTCCCCCGCCAGCCGCCGCGCGATCGCCTCCCCGATCCCCCGCGTCCCCCCCGTCACCAGCGCCACCCGTGTCGTCGTCATGCCGGTCATCCTATTTGGTGCCTGACCCTGACTTTCATGACTTTTGGGGCCTGACCTGCATTCATGACTCTTTGGATGGGGCGCCGCCAAAAGAAAGAGGCGGGGTTGCCCCCGCCTCGAAAATCGCCGAAACGTGCGCCGCTTTAGTAGCGGTTGCTGCGTCCGCCGCCGTAGCCACCGCCGCCGCCGCCCTCGGGCTTCGGCCGCGCCTCGTTGACCTTGAGCGACCGGCCGCCGAGATCGGTGCCGTTCATCGTCAGAGCCTGCTTGGCCTGCTCGTCGTTCGAGAACTCGACGAATCCGAACCCCTTCGACTGGCCGGTATCACGGTCCGTGATGACGCGAGCCGAGTCGGGCTGGCCGAACTTGGTGAACATGGCCTCGAGCTGATCGTCGGAGATGTTGTACGGGAGATTGCCTACGTAGAGCTTCATCGGGTCCATCCTTGAATCCGCCGGTATTAGTTCTGTGGCGGCGACGCCGCCGGCGCGGCGCTCCGCATTCTCGTGAGTTTTTCGTTCGGAGTTCGACAGAACGGGTCTGGCAAAAGGCGAGCGAACCGAGAACGACGGGACTATAGCATGTTTCCCATGAAAAGGCGTCAACTGGGCTCGACCGGCCGGACCGTCCACCCCGTCGGCCTCGGCTGCATGGGCCTGTCCTGGGGATACCGCGACCCGTCCGTCGACGAGGCGGCCGGAGTCGACCTGATCCGCCAGGCGATCGAGATGGGAGTCGACCACTTCGACACCTCCGACGCCTACGGCCCCCTGACCAACGAGCGCCTGGTGGGCCGCGCCATCCGGGGACGGCGCGAGGGCCTCACGATCGCGACCAAGGCCGGGCTCGTCGTCGAGGACCCGGCGACCTACAAGTACGGCCGCGACGGCCGGCCCGAGCACATCCGCGAGGCGGCCGACGGGTCCCTGTCGCGCCTCGGCATCGACGTCATCGACCTCTACTACCTCCACCGCGTCGACCCGAAGGTGCCGCTCGAGGAGACCTGGGGCGCGCTCGCCGGCCTCGTTTCCGCCGGCAAGGTGCGCTGGCTCGGCATCTCCGAACCGACCGTTGCCCAGCTCGAGCTCGTCTCGGCGATTCACCCGGTCACCGCCGTGCAGTCCGAGCTCTCGCTCTGGACGCGCGACCACCTGGCCGAGATCGTGCCCTGGTGCGCGTCGCGCGGCGCCTCCTTCGTCGCCTTCTCGCCGCTCGGCCGCGGTTTCCTGACCGGCGCGATCGCCGCGGACGCCCGCTTCGGCCCGGAGGACTTCCGCTCCACGCTTCCCCGCTTCTCGCCCGAGGCCGTGGCCGCCAACCAGCGCATCGTCGACGCCGTCCGTGCGATCGCGGACCGCCGCGGCTCGACTCCAGCGCAGGTCGCACTCGCCTGGGTGCTCGCGCGCGGGCCCCACGTGCTCGTCATCCCCGGAACGCAGCGCCGGAAGTACCTCGAGCAGAACGTCGCGGCGGCCGACATAGACCTCACTCCACGCGAGGTCGCCGCACTCGACGCGATCCCGGCGCCCGTCGGCGGGCGATACTGACGACCATGTCACCTCCGCAGATGTTTCCTTCTCTCAATCTCGAGGTGACGCGATGACTCTCCCCCGCCTTCCCGCCCGCGCGTGGCGCGCTTGCCTCATCCTCGCCGCCGCCGTAACGGTCAACGCCGCCGCCCGCTGCACCGGAACCGACGTCGTGATCCAGTCCGGGGAGGAGGGCACCGAGGCCATCGTTTCGGGCCCCGCCGCGCCTCCCGTCAGCATCGACCGGGAGGGCGTGCACGAGCCCCCGACCCCGGTACCCGACGCGATCACGCCCATCTATCCCGTCGCAACGATCGTCCCGACGAAGACCCCGCGCCCGCGGTAGCCGGAGCGAACGGCGCCGCGTCACGCCGGCCGCCACGGAACCGGGATCGGATACGCGCCGCCCGGCCTGAAGCCCGGCGCTTTCGACCCCGCGCCCCAAAAGAGACGTTGAAGCTCCGAGCGCGAGGACTATGCTCGGACCGCACCGGAGGGGAAGATGCACAAACGCCCCTGGGTCGCTCTTGCCATCCCGGGCGTCTTCTTCGCAGCGGTCGCCATCGCCCAGGCGCCGGCGATGGGCCCGGAGTTTCCGGTCAACGCGTACACGACGGCGTGGCAGTTCTGGCCCGCCGTCGCCTCGGATCCCGCGGGCAACTTCGTCGTCGTCTGGAACAGCAACGGCCAGGACGGCTCGTACAACGGGGTCTTCGGCCGCCGCTTCGACAGCTCGGGCAATCCCCTGGGGGCAGAGTTCCCCGTCAACGAATTCACGACGGGGCCCCAGTCCCTTCCCGATGTCGCCATGGACGCCGACGGCAACTTCGTCGTCGTCTGGATGAAGGAAGGCAGCGACGAATACCAGGGGATCCTCGCCCGCCGCTTCGACAGCGCGGCCAATCCGGTCAGCGGCGAGATTCCGGTGACGGCGCAGGGCAAGGCGCCCCGCGTGGCGATGAACGAAGCGGGCGCGTTCGTCGTGGCCTGGCAAGCCCACGTCGCGAACTACGAAGACTGGAATGCGCACGCGCGTCTCTACGACTCGGGCGGGAGCCCGGTCGGCAGCCAGTTCCAGGTCAACACCTACACGACCGGCGATCAGGATCAGCCGCGCGTTGCGATGAGCCCGACGGGGGCCTTCCTCATCGTCTGGACCGACTCGGGTCTCTCCCTGACCGCCGGCCGGGACGGCTCCGGCAAGGGGATCTTCGCCCAGCGTTTCAACAGCTCCGGCGTCGCGGAGGGAGCCGACTTCCAGGTCAACACGTACACGACGGACGACCAGAGCGCCGCGGAACTGGCCCTCGACGCCGCCGGCAAGTTCGTCTCCGTGTGGCGGGGCATCGACGCCTCGGGCGACGGCGTCTTCGCGCAGCGCTTCGACGCATCCGCAACAAAGCTCGGCGGCGAGTTTCAGATCAACACGTACACCACGGGCACGCAGTACGGGCCCGACGTGGCCATGATCGCCAACGGCGATTTCATCGTCACGTGGTGGGGCGAAGGCCCGCTGGATTACAGCCTCTCCGCTCAGCGCTTCCATGGGGACGGCTCGCGGCGCGGAGGCGTGTTCGACCCCGACCCGCTCCTTCCGGCCCAGGTGAGTCCGGCGTCGGTCGCCATCAGCGCCGCCGGCCGGTTTGCCATCGCGTGGACCGATCTGGACGCTCCCGGAGACATGGGCATCGCCGCCCGGATCGGCGGCTTCCCGGACGCCGGGCCGATGAGCGTCGACGAGCGCGCGGCGAGCGCCATCCGGCCGCCCTCGGCTCCTTCTCTGTCCAACGAGAACGGGGTTCTCGAGGTCGGAGAGCGCGTCGCCGTGGACACGGCCTGGGCGAATCCGTCGACGACGGACCTCGTCCTGGCCGGTTCGGCCTCCAATCTCGCGGGCCCGGCCGGCCCCGTCTACGCGATCCCGGACGCCACGGCCGATTACGGCACGATCCTCGCCGGCTCCTCCGCCGACTGCCTGACCGCGGCGAGCAACTGCTACGAGGTCGAGCTCTCCGGCACCCGGTCGCCGGGCCACTTCGACGCCACCTTCGACGAGGCGCTCTCGACCGGCGTCGCCAAGACCTGGACGCTGCACCTGGGCGAGTCTTTCCCCGACGTGCCGGTCGCGCACCAGTTCTACGGCTTCATCGAGAACATCTTCCACAACGGGATCACCGGAGGCTGCGGCCTCGGCAACTACTGCCCGGCGACGCCGGTCAACCGCGCCCAGATGGCCGTCTTCCTGCTCAAGGCCGCGCACGGCTCCGCCTACGTCCCGCCGCCCTGCGTGGGCGTCTTCGGCGACGTGCAATGCCCGTCCGCATTTGCCGCCTGGATCGAGCAGCTCGCCGTCGAAGGCATCACCGGCGGCTGCGGAGGCGGCAACTACTGCCCCGCCAATCCGGTCACCCGCGCGCAGATGGCCGTCTTCCTTCTGAAATCCGAGCACGGCTCGACCTACCTGCCGCCCGCCTGCACCGGAGTCTTCGACGACGTGACCTGTCCGAGCCAGTTCGCGAACTGGATCGAGCAGCTCGCCGCCGAGGGCATCACCGGCGGCTGCGGCGGGAACAACTACTGCCCGAACAATCCCAACAACCGCGGCCAGATGGCCGCCTTCCTCGTCCGGACGTTCGGGTTGATCATCTACGGGCCGTAGCCCGCACCCGGCCGGCGGCGATCGCGCTACGGTTTCGCCTTGCCCTTCGCCGGCTTCTTCGGGCAGGCCGCCTGGAACCCCATCTCGCAGGCCTTCGCGCGCAGCTCCTTCGCGCGGTTCGCGTCGCGCGCCACGCCGTTGCCCTTTTCGTACGCCGCCGCGAGGTCGCTGCAGCCTTCGGCGTCGCCGCCCCCGCAGGCCCTGTCGAGAAACACGGCCGCCTTCGCCGGATCCGCGGGGACGCCGGAGCCGCTCGCATAGATCGACGCCGCGTTGTAACAGCCGAAGGCGTCCCCGCGCTCGCAGCCGCGCTCGGAAAGCTCCCGTCCCTGGTCGAGGTCCTTGTCGATCCCGTGCCCCGCCAGATACAGAGCGCCGAGCAGCGAGCAGGCCCGCGAGCCGTTCTGCGCGGCATGGATGTCGTCGGCCACGAGCGGCCGATCGCAGGCTTCGCGGAAAACCTCCGCCGCTTTCGCCTCGTTCTTCGCGACGCCGATCCCGTCGCGATACGCCCGGCCCACGTTGACGCAGCCGCCGAGGTTCGACGGCTGGCAGCTGGATCCCCGGCAGCCCTTCTCGTAGAGCTCGACCGCGCGCGCCGGGTCCGCCTTCACGCCCCGGCCGCGCTCGTTCAGGAAGCCGAGGTTCGTGCACCCGGTCGAGCTCCCCATCTCGCACGCCTCGCCGTACCGCATGGCCGCCGCGGCGAAATCCTGGCGCGTCCCGCGGCCCTCGTCCGCCATGAGCCCGGCGTTGTAGCAGCCCTGCGCGTCGCCGAGGTCGCAGGACTTCGCATAGAGCTTCGCGGCGCGAGCGTCGTCTTTCGCCACGAGCTTGCCGGTCGCGTACAGAAACGCCAGGTTCGCGCAGCCCGCGCCGCTCTCGAGATCGCAGGCGCGCATGGCCACCGCGAGCGCGTCGGCGCCGCGCTCCGGAGCGTCCATGAGCGCGAGAGACTCGAATGCGCAGGCCTCGGCCGAGCCCGTCTGGCAGGCCGAGGAGAAGAGCACGAGCGCGCGGGTCTGGTTCGCGTCGGTTCCGCCGGTGCGTTTCCAGAGGAGCCAGCCCTCGCGGAAGCAGGCGGTCGCCAGGCCCCCGTCGCAGCTCTTCTGGTAGAAGGGCGCCTGGTCGACCGGGACGAGCGTTGCCTCGACCGTCGCCCCCGCGCGGCGAAGCACCACGCGCACCGGCTGACACGAGCGGCTGTACGCCGCCGTGCCGAAGTCGCACGCGTTCTCGATCGCGCTCCCGCCGATCGTCTCCACGATGTCGCCTGGCTGGACTCCCGCCTTCGCCCCCGGCCCGCCGGGAAGCACCTCGACGGCGACGACGCCGCGGGCATCCGCGGGCAATCCGAGCTTCTTGCGGGTGACGGTGGAGACCGGAACGGCTTCGATCCCGAGCGTTCCCAAGCAGGGCGCCGGCGGCGAGCCGGAGGGCTTCGCGGCCTGCGAGCTGCACGCCGATGCGAGAGCGAGCGCGGCGAGCGCCGCACCCGCGCCCGTCGCGAAGAGAATCCGTTTCATGACCCGCTCCTGCCCGTCACGGCGCCGGGGCCTCGGGCCAGTTCAGGCCGAGGAGCTTCGAGAGAAACACGGCCATCTGGCGGCGCGTCAGCGGAGCGTCCGGGCAGTAGTTCCCGTTTCCGCAGCCCGCCGTGACCCCGGAGGAGAACAGCGCCTCGACGAACTGAAACGCCGGGTCGCTCGTCGGGACGTCGAGGAAGCTCGCGACTCCCGGCGCCGGGGCGACCTCGTGCTCGTAGAAGACCCGCACGCCCCCGATCATCGTCGTGCCGTCGTAGGAATCGTGCGTGACCGCGACCCAGTACCGGTAGGTCCCGGGCTCGGCCAGCTCCGGCGCCGCGAGGTTGGCCTGGAACTTCCCGCAGCCGGGCGTTTCGTTGAATCCGGTCTGGGCGACGGCCAGAGAGTTGACCGTCGACGCATTGCCCCGGTACAGCGAGACCGACACGTTGGCGAGGCTGTTCGTGTCGCAGGCCTCGAGCTCGAGGAGCACGATCCGGACGCCCCGTGGAACCTGCACACCCGCCCAGAACTCACCGGGGCCGGTGAGGTACCGAAAGCCTCCCTGGACGTCGACCTGCCACGTGATGCCCGAGTTCACGGGCTCCATGTCGAAGGCCTGGATGTTGGCGCTCGACCGGTTGCCGACGCCCCAGGCTGGCGCGGGCGCCTGCGCGGCGAGGACGGCCGGAAGGACCAGGACGACGAGGGCAGGCGCGAACCTCAGGATGCTCTTCACGGGACCCCCTCTTGGTGCGAGCATCCTACCCTCGGAACGCTCTCGCCCCGGCATAGGCTACGCGGAGCGAAAGAGGGGGTTTCGATGAACGGCCGACTCAAGACGATCCTCGCCTCGGTTCTGCTCGCCGCCGCCGCGGCCTTCGCAAGCGCCCAGCCGGACGAGCTCGAGCGCTCCGTCGCCCTCATGGCGAAGATTGGAAGCGCCGCCTCGCCTTCCTTCTCGCCCGACGGGAAGACGATCGCCTACGTCACGAACCTCGGGGGACTCCCCCAGGTCTGGACCGTCGACGCCGCCGGCGGCTACCCGCAGCTCGTGACGGCCTTCGACGATCCGGTCGGCTTCGTCGAGTGGTCGCCGGATGGCGCCTGGCTCGCGTTCACGCTCGCGCCGGGAGGCGGCATGAACGAGCAGGTGTATCTCGTCCGCCCCGACGGCACCGGCCTCGAGCGGCTGACGGAGGGCGGCAAGGAGACCAACCGGCTCGGCCCGTGGTCCGACGACGGGACGCTCCTCGTCACCGGCTCGAACCGCCGGAGCGGTGCGGCGATCGACGCTTACCTGTATGACGTCGCCGCGGGCACCGCGCGCCTGGTGAGCGAGAACCGCGGCATCGGCGGATTCGAGGACCTCTCCCGCGACAAGAAGTGGGCGCTCCTGAACCGGCTCGTCAACCGCGGCTCGAACGACCTCTATCTCGTCGAGGTCGCGACCGGGAAAGAGACCCTCCTGACTCCCCACGAGGGCCCCGGCAATTTCGCCGGCGAGTTCGCGCAAGGACGGCCGCGCCGTCTATCTCGAGACCGACACCGGACGCGACCTGACCGCCTTCGCACGGCTCGACCTCTCCGCGGACGGCAAGCCCGGGAAACTGACCATCCTCGCCGAGCGCAAGGACGGGGAGCTCGGCTCGTTCGCGCTCGACGACGCGGGGACGAAGGCCGCGATCCTGTGGAACGTCTCCGGGAAAAGCGAGCTCGAGCTCTTCGACCTCGCGACGGGAAAGACCATCTCCCGGCCGAAGCTTCCCGCCGAGATCGGGTTCGGCATGGACTTTTCGAAGGACGGCCGGTCGCTGGCCCTCGCGGTCTCCGGGGCCGCGACGCCCACCGACGTCTGGGTCATGGACGTCTCGACCGGCGCGTTCCGCCAGGTCACGAAGAGCCCCCACGCGGGAGTCGACCTCGGCAAGCTCGTCCGGCCCGAGCTCATCCGATTCAAGGCCCACGACGGCCTCGAGCTCTCGGGCTGGCTCTACCGGCCCGCCGGCGCCGCGCCCTTCCCCACCGTGCTGTCGTTCCACGGCGGCCCCGAGGGCCAGGAGCGCCCCGGCTTCAGCAGCCTCTACCAGGCGCTGCTCTCGCGCGGGATCGCCGTCTTCGCGCCGAACGTGCGCGGCTCCTCGGGCTTCGGCAAGCGCTTCGTCAACCTCGACAACGGCGCCCTGCGCGTCGACGGCGTCAAGGACATCCAGAGCTGCGTCGACGCGGTCGTGAAGAGCGGCGTCGCCGATCCCGAGCCGCATCGGCATCATGGGCGGCTCCTACGGCGGCTACATGGTGATGGCCGGCCTCACCGAGTACCCGCAGCTCTTCGCCGCCGGCGCGAACCTCTTCGGCGTCGTCAACTTCGAGACCTTCTTCAAGCAGACCGAGCCGTGGATGGCCGCGATCTCGAAGATCGAGTACGGCGACCCGGACACGCAGGTCGAGCTCCTGCGCCGCCTCTCGCCGATCCACAAGGTCGACCGCGTCACGGCGCCCACGATCGTCCTCCACGGCGCCAACGACACCAACGTCCCCGTCGTCGAGGCCGAGCAGGTCGTCGACAGCCTGAAGAAGCGCGGGCATCGCCGGTCGAGTACGTCCTCTTCCCCGACGAGGGGCACGGCTGGCGGAAGACCTCCAACCGGATCCGCTCGGCGGTCGCGATCACGCGCTGGTTCGAGAAGTACCTGACAGCGGGGACTTAGAGGACCGCCCGGGAGGCGGCCACAAGGGCCGCCCCTACGACCGGGGAAGCACGGGATGTCCGGTTCGGTCGTAGGGGCGGGGCTTGTCCCCGCCCCCTCTAGTCGTCGCCCTACCCCGACCGCAGGGACTCGCCCGGCGTCTGGACCTTCATCCTGCCAACACGGCGGCCCAGCAGGCGGCCGAAGTCGCGCAGGTCGCCCGTCACCAGACGCGTGGCGCCGGCCGCCATGGCAGCGCGCAGAATCGGCTCGTCCTTCTCCGGCAGGCGAACGTCTCGAGGCAGCGCCTGCCCCGGCGATTCCGCCACGATCTCGACGGAGGCGAGCAGCCCCTCGAGCCGCGACCGCCGATCCGGCGTGTCGAGGTTTCGCCGCGCCTCTTCCGCGGCGTACCCCGAGGTGACCAGCGTGACGTCCGCCCGCCTCCACAGCGCAAGGAGGCCCGCCCCCTCGCGCCAGGCGGCGGAGAAGACGACGTTGGCGTCGAGGAAGACGCGAAGCATCGGCGCCGGTCAGCGCTTCGAGGCTTTGCGCGGCCGCGTCTTGCGGGGGCCGAGGCCCAGCTTTCGAACGTCTTCCTCGGCCCTCCTGCGGTCGGCGGCGTCGGTCGCATTGGCGAGCAGGAATTCGGCCTTGCGCTCGGGAGAGTAGATCTCCACGGGAACGACCGCCGCGGGGCGCAGCAGGACGCCGTACTCGGCCTCTTCGGCCACGAGCATCGTTCCCTCTTCGAACCCGTAACGCCTGCGCAGCCTGGCCGGCAACACGATCGTCCCGCGCTTCCCGACCCTGGTCGGCTCGCTCATGGACGTCAGAATATCAGAGGATCGACAATCTGCGGGCCCGGCTCACTTCGAGGCGCTGGCCGCTCCCGCGACGAAGGCCTTCGCCTTCACGAGCTCGGGCCGCGACGAGTCGGCCACGCACTGGGCGAGAAGTGCCGCGTACATCTCGATCGCCTTCTCGCGCTGACCTAGCGAGCTCGGCCGCCCGTCCCGCACCGTAGAGGCTGTTGAACCGCCCCGGCGCCTCGCGGAGCGAGGCCTGATACTCCGCCAGCGCCTCTCCCGGCCGCCCCATCTCCAGCAGCATGTCGGCCAGGAGCTCGCGCGCCGGCAGAATCGCGCCGGGAGTCACGGGGTGCTTGCCCGCCTTCGCGTCGAGATCGGCGGCCGACCGCGCGATCGCGAGCGCCTCGTCTTTGCGGCCCTCCGCGTACGCCAGCCAGGCCGCCGCGGCGGCGCGCATCGACTCGACCTGCACCTGCCACGCGTACGGCCCGGGCACGGGCGACTTCGCGAGGGTCGCGTGGATGTCCGAGAGCCGGCCGAGCGCCGCCCTCGCCGTGTCCAGGCGGCCGGCCCGCGCGGCGCCGAGCGCGATCGCGAACTGCGTGATCGCGGGCGCGTAGACGAAGCGATCCCACGGCAGATCCACGGTGGACGGCTTCAGGTCGGCCGCCCCCTTCCAGTCCCGTCGCTCGAGCGTCCAGCGGGCCGGGATGGCGACGAGGGCGTACCCGGCCGCGAAGCTCTTATCGTCGAACTTCCGCGCCCGCGAAGCCTCTTCGAGGACCCCGCGGGCGTGCGCGTCGTCGCCCATCTGGAGGTAGGCGTACTCCAGGTAGTCGAGCGCGTGCAGCGTGTCGAACGACACCGTCCCGGGATGCCGTTTCGCGACGAGCTGGCGGCCCGCCTCGGCCGAGTCGAGGTTCGAGGCGATCGACTCCGGCCAGAGCCCGAGGCGCGTGAAGATGTGGGACGGCATGTGCAGGGCGTGCGACGAGGAGGGTGCGAGCTTCGCGTAGGCGCGCGCGGCCGGCAGGGCGTCGGCGGCCAGCTCCGGGTAGTCGAACGAGTGGATCATGTAATGCGCGATGCCGGGATGCGCGGGCTCGAGCGGCAGAATGGCGTTCAGGATCTCCGCCGCCTTCTTCTGGTTCGCGTACGTCGGGTCGATCGCCGGCGCCGACCCGAGAAGCGAGAGCGCGTAGAAGATCGCGGCCTCGTGATCCTCCGGGAACCGCGCGGAGAGCGCCCCCATCGCCTCGCTGTAGGCCTTCGCGCGGGGGCCGTGGCCGATCTTGTCGGAATCGCGATAGAAAACGCCGATCGCCGCGATGTAGCCGTTCTCGCGCTCCGTTTTGCCCCCGAGCTCGGCCGCCTTCGCCGCGGCGGCGCGCCCGGCGGCGAGATCCTCCGGGCCCGGCGGCGCCCAGAGCGGGTGGTAGTACGTCATCGCAATCCCCCAGTACGCGATCCCGCATCCGGGATCCGTGCGCACGACCTCGCCGAAGGTGCGGCGCGACTCTTCGTAGCCGAAGGAATGGAGCTGCGCCACCGCGAGCGTGAACGCGGGCAGCGCCTCGGCGCGGCACGAGGCGGGAAAGTTCACCGTGCCGAACTGCTCCCCCTCCCCGTGGGAGTGCTGGTGCTCCTGCGCGAACGCGCGCGGGACGGCGAAGACGGCTGCCAGGGCAACCAGGACGAGAGTCTTCTTCATCTTCACGGCTTCACTCTCCCTCCGCGGCGCCGAGGCCGCCAGTACGATCTTAGAACCGGTTCGGCGGGACCAAACCGATCGTTTCGTTCACGAGCCAGTGCGAAGTAAGCCGGCACCCGGCAGCGATGTGTGCTACGGTCGAGATCCTTCAAAGAACCGGCCGGCTTCGGAACCTTGTCGTCGCCGACCTTCCTTTCGAAGTCGGGGGAACCCCGATGGAGGCCAATCACTCAAGGACCCAGGAGTACTGCCATGAGATTCGCACGCAACGTTCAATTTCGGATCAAGACCGGTAAAGAGCAGGAGTTCAACGGCCTGTTCGAGAAGGAAGTCCTGCCGATGCTGCGCAAGCAGGAGGGTTTCCAGGAGGAAGTGACGCTGGTCAACCCGAAGGGCGCCTACGCCATCAGCCTCTGGGACAACCGCAAGAATGCCGACGACTACCAGACGACGACCTATCCCCAGGTCCTGGCGAAGCTCACGACCGTGATCGAGGGAACCCCGACGGTCGAGACCTACGAGACGGCTTCTTCCTACGCTCGCGCGTAAGAAGCAACAGTCCGGGACGGGCGATCGCCCGTTCGGCAGAGGCCCCGTCAGGGGCCTCTTTTTTTTGGCTTCACCCCGAGCGACGGGCCTTTGCCCAACCGTCATCCCGAGCGCAGCGAGGGATCCCGGACTCGACGCACGCCAGGGGCGAACGAGCGCGGGATCCCTCGTCGCTCCGCTCCCCGGGTTGACGGCTCCCCGGGACAACAAAAAGGGCGGCCCTTGCGAGCCGCCCTCGAAACTGGCCTTGCTGCTGCTTAGTTGGACGAGCCGGGAGCCGCGGCCGGGGCCGCTTCGACCGCCGCGGCGTTCGGCTTGACCCGCACGTTCGCCCGCTCTCCGAAGGTCACCTTCACGGCCTCGTAGGCCACGATCTTGCCATCGGTCGAGATCGAGCTGACGGCGTCGTATTTCCCCTTGCCCTGCACGTTGGTGAAGTCCTTCTGGACGTCGGCCGGCAGGTCGGTCCACGCCATCTGCTGCTCGACCGAGGTGACGGTGCCATCCTGGTCCATGACGATCGCGCGGGTGCGTCCGTCGGCGACGAGATTCATCTGGTAGACCATCAGGCCTTCGACCTTGTCGCTCGTGTATCCCGTGACCGTCGCGCCGTTGGTCTGCTCCACGGCCGTCTTCTGAACAGCCGGCGGCAGGTTCGACTGCTTGATCTTCTTTTCGGCTGCCTGGGCACCGACACTGACGATGAGTCCGAGGGCGATGCCGGCGATGAGTCGGGTGCGGTTCATGAGTTTCTCCTGGCCTTGCGAGAGGGAACGGAACTGTTCCACCTGTAGGGACGGACTCGTCACCTTACAGGAGTTGCGGGGTCCAAAACGAAGATTCGGAGCCCGCGCGGTCGGAATCGCACCGATCGTGGACACAAATCGTGACTCAGGGCCGTGGGCGCGTCCTCCCCTGCCACGCCGCCACCGAAACGGTGAGCACCGCCGCCGCCGGGGCAACCCAGAAGTCCGGCGCCTTCATCGTGAAGAGCGTCGCGCCGGTGATCGCGCACCACAGGACGGGCAGGACCATGAGCGGCCAACGCCTCTTCGTCCGCGCGAGGAGCAGGATCCCGACCGTGCCGACCGCCGTCGGATCGGGCGCGACGCCGAAGAGCTCGGCCGACCGCCATCCCCGCCCGAGAAGGGACCCCGCGAGCGGCTCGACCGCGAGCGCGAAGAGGAAGATCCCGAGCCCGACGCGCCCCGGCAGATCCACCGGCTTCCCGAAGGACAGTCCGCCGCGCACGACGCCGACCCAGATCAGAAGCACCGCCTCGAGCCCGAACGCCCAGGCCAGGTATTCGGCGGCCATGTTGATCGTCGCGTATCGCGCGGCGTGAAAGGCGATCGCGACCCAGAGCCAGCAGGCCGCGAGGATCGCGGCGATCGTGCGGGCGGCAGCGGCGGACCCGCGCCGCGCGAGCACGAGGATCGCGGCACCCAGGCCGAGCGCCGGAAGCTGCGCGGGCCAGATCGCGGCGTTGTAGAGCTCGAAGAGCCGGTAGTAGGTGCGGGGGGTGAAGAGAAGGAAGTCCTGGAGGTGGTAGGTCCACCACTCCGACATCAGAGCTTCCCGACCTCGGCCGCGATCCGCTGGCGCATGGCCGCGTCGGGCATGCGGCCGTACGAGGCGCCCACGTTCTCGCGCACGTGCTCGACGCGCGAGGTCGCCGGGATCGCGCACGTGACCGCCGGGTGCGAGACGATGAACTTCAGCAACACCTGCGGCCAGTTCGCGCAGTCGATCTCCGCGGCCCACGAAGGCAGCGGCGCGCGCTCGGCCCGGCGGACCAGGTCACCCCCGTCGAACGGCCGGTTGCAGATGACGGCCATCTTCCGCTCGAGGGCGAGCGGCAGGAGGCGCTCCTCCACCTGGCGGTCGACCGCGTTGTAGGTCAGCTGGACGAAGTCGAGCGGCTGCGACCGCATGACCTTCTCCATCTCGTCGTGGCGCCGCCCGTGGGACGTCGTGATCCCGACGTAGCCGAGCTTGCCCGCCGCCTTCATCGCGAAGAGCGTCTTCAGGTGATCCTCCCAGGCCATCAGGTTGTGCACCTGGAGAAGGTCGAACCGCGCGACGCCCCAGCGCCGCTCCGACTCGCGGATCTGCTCCGGCCCCTTGGTACCCGAAGAGATCCAGACCTTGTCGGCCGAGAAGACCTGCTTCGGGTGGCCGAGCTTCGCCAGGCCGTAGCCGATGACCTCCTGCGAGGACCCGTACATGGGCGAGGAGTCGATCAGCCGCCCGCCCTCGGCGAAGAACGCGCGCATGACCTCGGCGCACGCGTCCCGCGCCGCGACGTCCTCGCCGACGTTGAAGGTCGACCAGCTCCCGAGCCCCACGAGCGGCAGCGCCGCTCCGCTCGACGGGATCGCCCGCGTGACGATCGGCCCGGGTCGCCCCGCCGCGGGACCGGGATACGCGCCGGCGCGCGCGGGGCGGAGGACCGCGGCCGCGCCCGCCCCGGCGAGCGAGGCCAGGAAGGCGCGGCGGGAAAGCGGGTCGCCCGGTCGCATCGGAGCGATCAGATCTCTCTTACGTCCCCGCGCCGATCTTCGCCCGCTCCCGGACGAACGCGAGGTTCTGGTTCGGGAGCGTGTTGAAGTTCGACGCCAGCCCGCAGTACTCCTTCGCCTTCCCGGCGTCGCCCTTGCCCTGATACGCCAGGCAGAGCCGGAAGAGGTTCTGCGGGTTCTGCTGGTTGGCCTGCGCGAGCTCGGCGATCGCCTTGTCGTAGTTCTTTTCGGCGAGGGCGACGATGCCGTCGAGCTCGTGGACGTTTCTCGCCTGGTTGGGGTTCTTCGACGCCGCCGAGCCCTTGCGGAACTCCTCCGCCTCCTTGTTCGCGGTGGCGAAGTCCCTCTTCGACAGGGCGACGCGGGCGAGGTTGTAGTGCAGGGCGTTCTTCGCGTTGTCCTTGATCTCCTGCGAGAGGTTCGAGCCCTGGACGAGAGCCACGCCCTTCTCGAACTCCGCCTTCGCCGCGTCGGGCTTGCCCATCTCGAGCAGGATGTTCGCCTTCAGACCCCGGTCGAAGGCCATCGCCCCGACGTCGTTGTTCTTCTCGGCCACCGAGTACTGCCTGTCGACGTTCTCGAGCGCCTTCGCGAACTGCCCGCCGTCGATGTAGACGACCGTCTGGGCGAAGAGCCCCGTCCGGCGCTCGCCGTCGGTCCGCGCCTTCTTCGCGATCTCCTCGATCTCGACCATCGCCTCGGCGGGCTTGTCCTGGTAGAGCAGGTCCATCGCGATCCCCTGGTGCGCGTTGACGAAGTTCGGATCGATCCCCAGCGCCTTGCGGTACTGGGCGATCGAGTCGTCGAACCGGCCCATCTTCAGGAGGAGCTCCGCGTACGAGTCGTACGGGTTCGGGTCCTGCGGGATGAGCTCGACGTACTTCTGGAAGGCCTTCTCGGCCTTCGCGTAGTCGCCGTTCTGCCGGTAGGCGTAGCCCATCAGGTTCCAGGCCGTCGTGAAGCTCGGGTTGATCGCGGTCGCCTTCTCGTAATGCCCGATCGCCTGCGTGAAGTCCTGCTGGCCGAAGTACCAGCCGGCCAGGGCGAACTGCGCGCGTTCGTCGTCCGGGAATCCGCGCACGAGCTCGTCGAGGTAGTCCTTCTGCTTCAAGGCATCGTTGTTCGCCCCGGCCCGCGCCGCCATGATGAGGAGCTTCTCCCCGTCCGAGGCCTTCTCCGCCAGGACCACCGCCTTGTTCAGGTGATCGAAGAACTCCCGGCCCGTCGGCGCCGCGTTGGCGAGGGCGAGCTCGGCCATGGCGAAGTCCGCGTCGAGCGCGATCGCCTTCTGGAACTGGGCGACCGAGTCGGTGATCAGGAGCTTCTCGAACTGGTCCCGCCCCTTCAGGTACTCGGCCCGCGCCTGCTCGGACGAGGTCGTGATCGGGACCTTCTTCATTTCCGGCGAAGCCTCGGCGGCGGGAGCCGGGGCCTCCTTCTTCGCGCAGCTCGCGACCGTCAGGCCGGCGGCGGCTCCGAGGAGCAAGAGGAAGCCCAGGGGTCGGTTGATGCGCATCGGATCCTCCTTCGCGACAGGGGAATTCGAGTCGTGGTACGAATCCCCCGCCGGGAGGTTGCGCCGGGGGTCGGATGCCGAGGATTTTCCAAGGTTCGGGCCGTCTTTCTGAACCCCCCGGCTCCGGGCCGGTCTACTTTCCCTCTGAAGTCGCCGGCGCCCGTTGCGCCCGACACCCGGAGGAGGACCCCTTGACCAGGATGCGTGCTTTTCAGGTTCCCGGAGCCGGCCAGCCCTTTCAGGCCGTCGAGCGCGATGTCTCGGAACCGGGCCCGGGCCTCGTGCGCCTGCGCGTCGAGGCCTGCGGCGTCTGCCACAGCGACGTCCTCACGAAGGAGGGCCTCTTTCCCGGGATCGCGTATCCGCGCGTGCCCGGCCACGAGATCGCCGGCACCGTCGACGCGATCGGCTCGGACGTTCCGGCCTGGAACCGGGGCGACCGCGCCGGCATCGGCTGGCACGGCGGCCACTGCGGATACTGCGACTCCTGCCGGCGAGGCGACTACCTGACCTGCCGCAACGGCCTGCGCGTGACGGGAATCGCGTTCGACGGCGGTTACGCGGACTACGTCGTCGCTCCCTGGCAGGTCCTGGCCCGGATCCCCGATGCCTTGACGGCCGCCGAGGCCGCCCCGCTCATGTGCGCCGGCGTCACGACCTTCAATCCGCTCCGCCACTCGGGAGCGCTCGCGGGCGATCTCGTCGCCATCCTCGGCATCGGAGGCCTCGGGCACCTCGGCGTGCAGTTCGCCGCGAAGATGGGCTTCGACACCGTCGCGATCGCCCGCGGAGCCGACAAGGCGCCCCTAGCGAAGGAGCTCGGCGCGCGGGTCTACATCGACAGCCGGGCGCAGGACCCGGCCGCGGAGCTCACGAAGCTCGGCGGCGCCCGGGTGATCCTCGCGACCGTCACCAACGGCGCGGCCATGGCCGCAGTCATCGGCGGCCTCGGCCCCGACGGCAAGCTCATCGTCGTCGGCGCCCCGCCGGATCCCCTGCCGGTGCCCGCCCTCGCGCTCATCGGCGAGCGCCGCTCGGTCGCCGGCTGGCCCTCCGGCCGCTCGATCGACTCGGAGGACACGATGGCCTTCGCCGCGCGGATGGGCGTGCGATCGGGGAACGAGCTCTTCCCGCTCGACCGCGCCGCCGAGGCCTACGACCGGATGCTGAGCGGCAAGGCGAGGTTCCGGGTGGTGCTGACGACCTGACTTCCGGCGCAGGGAAGGACTCCGGACGGGTCAGGTTCGCGGAGTCTTCGGAGCCCTTCCCGGCATAGACTTCGAGTCCACAATTTAGGAGTCGCCGATGCGTACTGCCTCCGCCGCGCGCGCCTGCTTCGTCCTGATCCTGACCGCCTCGACCGCCCCGCTCTTCGGCACCGTCTTCACGGTCACCAACACGGACGACACCGGCGCGGGCTCGCTCCGCCAGGCGCTGACCGACGCGAACGCCGCCGCGGGGCCGCACACGATCAACTTCTCGATCGCCGGCGCGGGAGTCCACACGATCACCCCGGCGACCACTCTGCCGACGATCGGGATCGCCGAGGGCCTGACGATCGACGGCACGACGCAGCCGGGCTACGCCGGCGCGCCGCTCATCGAGATCCGCGGCAACTCCGGGCTCCCGCACTGTCTGCAGTTCCAGTTCACGCCCGCGACGGTCAAGGCGCTCATCGTCAATGGATGCCAGAGCGGCATCACCAGCGCGAGCGGCGGGAGCCTGACGCTCAAGGCCTCGTACATCGGCACCGATGCCGCCGGCACCGCGGCCCTCCCCAACGGCTACGGTCTCAACCTGATCAACGGCGTGGCGAACACGATCGGCGGCTCGGTCGGGGCCGACCGCAACGTCATCGCGGGCAACCAGTCCGAAGGCGTCCGCATGGCCTTCGGGACGACGGGAACGATCCGCGGCAACTACATCGGTGTCGACGCGACGGGGACGGTGGCCCTCCCGACCGGGCCCGGCATCACGTGCGAGAACGGTAATGGTCTCATCGTAGGGGGCTCCGCCGCCGGCGACGGCAACGTGATCTCGGCTTCCGCGATCGGCGCCGGCATCCGGCTCCAGTCCTGCAACAACGCCGTCATCCAGGGCAACCTCATCGGGACCAACGCCGCCGGCACGGAGGCCTTCGGCAACCAGCGCGGCCTCGAGATCAATCTCTCCAGCGGAACGCAGATCGGCGGGACCGCGGGCGGCGCCGGAAACCTGATCTCCGGCAACGGTACCGGAATCCACTTCGCCACGAGCGACGGCGCGACGATCCAGGGCAACCACATCGGCACCGACGACAGCGGCCTGCTGCCCCTTCCAAACGTCCTCGGGGCCCGGCTCGGCGGCAACGGCATTCTCTTCGGAACCGCCTCGCCCGGCGGCCCGGGCGCGAACGTCGTCGCGTTCAACGCCCAGGGGATCATCGTGCAGGGCTCCGGCAACACGATCCGGGGCAACTCGATCCACGACGACGCCTTCCTGGGGATCGATCACGGCGGCAACGGCGTGTCGCCCAACGACACCCTGGACGCGGACGGAACGCAGAACTTCCCCAACGTCGCCTCCGCCGTCGTCGAGGGGGCCGGAGTGCGCGTCACGGGCGCGCTCGAATCGGTCGCCGCCGCGACCTTCGACCTCGACTTCTACGAAGAGCCGCAGTGCAGTCGCTTCCCGCAGGACTTCCTCGAAGGCACGCGCTGGCTCGGGACCGCCCCGGTGACGACGGACGGCGCGGGGCACGGCGCGTTCAACGTGCTCCTGACGCCGCTCACGGTGCAGCCGGGCTTCCGCGTCACCGCGACGGCGACCAGCGCGGCCGGCACGACCTCGGAGTTCTCGCAGCGGATCGTTCTGGCCTCTTCCCCGCTGACGGGCGACCCGGCCGGCTCGCACATCATCATGAACGGCATGCAGTTCGACGACGCGGCCACGGTCTCGATCGGCGGCGTCGCCGCGACCGGCGTCAACCTGCTCAACGAGCTCAACCTCGAGGCGCAGGCGCCGGCCCTGCCGCCCGGGTCGATCAACGACATCGTTGTGACGAATCCGTCGGGCCTCTCGGGCACGCTGCCCAACGGCTACGTGTCGCTCTTCTCGGACGTTTCGTCGTCGAGTACGTTCCGCCCGTTCATCGGCAGCCTCGTGGCCAACAAGCTGACCGTCGGTTGCGGGGGCCCGAACTACTGCCCCTCGAACCCCGTCACCCGCCAGCAGATGGCGGTGTTCCTTCTGCGCGGCAAGCTCGGAGTCTGCTACACGCCCCCCGCCTGCACCGGCACCGTGTTCGACGACGTCCCGTGCGCCGGCAACACGTTCGGCCCCTGGGTCGAGGCGCTCGCGGGACTGAACATCACGGGAGGCTGCGGCGGGAACAACTTCTGCCCCACGAATCCGGTCAACCGCCAACAGATGGCGGTCTTTCTGTTGAAGGCGTTCGAAGGATCCGACTACGTCCCGCCCCCGTGCACCGTGGCGACGTTCGACGACGTCCCCTGCTCCCACCAGTTCGCGCCCTGGATCTACGAGCTCGCCGCGCGCGCCATCACCGGCGGATGCGGCGGCAACAGCTACTGCCCCGGCAACATCGTCAACCGCCAGCAGATGGCGGTGTTCCTGGTGAAGACGTTCGGTTTGCCGCAGTAGGCATCAAATCGGGAGAGGACGCAGAAAGGGACGACACTAGCGAACGGCCGTGCGCAGCCCCTCCGCCAGTCCGCGCACGGCCGCCGGTGTCGCGCGGCGGCGAAACTGCGACGGCGCAACGCCGAACGCCGCGCGGAAGTGGGCCGTGAAGTGGCTGTGGCTCGAGAACCCGAGAGCCGTCGCGATCGCCCTCAGGTCCGTCTCCCCTTCTTCCATGAGCGCCAGCCCGCGGCGCAGCCGCTGCTCGGTGAGATATCCATGCAGCGTGTACCCCGTTCGCCGCCGGAAGACCCGGCACGCATGAAACGGCGAAGCGCCGACGACCTTCGCGATCGACGCGACCGACCACGGCTGCTCCGGCCGGCTCGACAGGAGCTCCCGAACGCTCAGGACGACGCGGTCATGCCGCTGAGTCGCCCCGGTCCTCGGCGGCTCCGCCGCGGGCGCGAGCAGTCCCAGGATCTCGAGCAGCGTCTCTTCCACCCACAGCTCGTCCGGCGGCGTCCACTCGCGTGCGTGCCGCGCGACCAGCCGCACGAGCGCCGCCGCCCGGCGGTCGAGGGGAACGCAGGGAACCGCAAACGGCTTGCGCGGGTCGCGTCCGAGCCGGGGGCTCGCGCGGAGCAGCGTCTCCGGCTCGACCGACACCCACTCGGAGTGATCGCCCCGGCGATCCACCCGGAACCGACGGTACGGATGCCGCGGGTTGTGCAGCACCGCGACCGTGCCGTCCGAGACGAACGGCGGCCGCGAAGCCTGCGCGATCCCGACGGACGAACGCGAGAACGCGATCGCCGGACGGTCGCCGATCGAGCCCGCGGTCTCGAAGTCCTCGCTGTCGGGCGAAGCGTCGAAGCTGCCGAACGTCATCGACCGACTGCTCCAGAGCACCCGCTCGTACGGTCCGACGGCGGGTCCGTCCGCGCTCGTTTGCACGCCGACATCGTAGCCGAGCGCTGTCGGATTCCTGCTCCCGATTCTGGGGTAAACCCCGGAAGGACGGGGCCGTAGGAGTGTTGAATGCGGAGGTGAGATTGAGCAAGATCCTGATAGTCCTTCTGTTGGGGGTCAGTCCTGATTCGTTGATTTTGGCCGCCCAGACCCCTCAAACCTCCGATCAGGAAGTCACGGCCGCCAACGCGAAAATCAGGGCGAGTGACTTTGCAGGCGCATCAGCGATTCTCGAGAAGGTGGTCGCGAGCGACCCAGGCAACAAGGCCGCCTGGCGCTACCTCGGCTTCGCGTACATGAAGCAGAAGAAGTACGTCGAAGCTCGCGCCGCCTACAGCAAGCTTCTCGCCCTTGTCCCCGACGCGCCGCAGGCTCTCTACAACACCGGCGTCTCCTACGCCCTCGAGGGAAACAAGGAGGCGGCGTTCGAGTGGCTCGGCCGGGCGAAGGCCACCGGGAAGCTCGACATGACGCAGATCCAGGTCGACGAGGACCTGAAGTCGCTCGCCTCCGACCCACGCTTCGCGGCTCTTCTTCCGAAGCCGGCGGACTTCGCAGACCCCTTCGTCGCCTCCGAGAACGTCCGACTCCTGCGCGAGTGGGACGGCGAAGCGCAGGGAGACCAGTACGGCTGGATCGCGCGGAGCCTCGGCGACGTCGACGGCGACGGTGTCGCCGACTTCGTCACCTCGGCGCCCTCGTGGGCCGGCTCCGGCAAGGACGCCGGCCGCGTCTACGTCTACTCCACGAAGACGGGCAAGCTCCTCTGGAAAGTCGACGGCGCCCCCGCGGAGGAACTCGGTACGGGCGTCGAGCTCGCCGGCGACGCGAACAAGGACGGCGTGCCCGACGTCGTCGCCGGCGCGCCGGGCGTCGGCAAGGCGTACATCTACTCGGGCAATGACGGCCGCGTCCTCGTCACGCTGACCGCCGAGGCGAAGACCGACACCTTCGGCCGCCACGTGACGTACGCCGGCGACGTGGACCACGACGGCCACGACGACGTGCTCGTCGGCGCCCCGGGCAATGCCGCCGCCGGCAAGGACGCCGGCCGCGCGTACCTCTACTCGGGCAAGGACGGCCGCAGGCTCGCGACCTGGACCGGAGAGCGCGAGGGCGACAGCTTCGGCTCGACCGTCGCCGGCTACACCCGCGGCAAGGTCACATTCCTCATGGTCGGCGCCCCCGCCGCCGGCCCGAAGAAGACCGGCCGCGTCTACGTCTACGACGGCCTCTCGCAAAAGCCCCGCTTCATCCTCGAGTCCGACGCGACCGGCGGCGCTCTGGGCTACATGTTCATGTCGATCCCCGGCGACCTCGACGGCGACGGCGTCCCCGACCTCTACGCCACCGACTTCGCCAACACGGTCAAGGGCCCGTCCACCGGCCGCGCCTACGCCTGGTCCGGCAAGACCGGCAAGAACCTGCTGACTTTGACCGGCGAAACCCAGGGCGAGGGCTTCGGCATCGGCCCCGGGCCCGCCGGCGACGTCGACGGCGACGGCCGGCCCGACCTCGTCATCGGCGCCTGGCAGTACGCTGGCGCAGCCGTTTCCGGCGGACGTGCGTATCTCTATTCGGGAAAGGACGGGAAGTTGCTCAAGACCTACACCTGCCGCATCCCCGGCGACACGTTCGGCTTCGACGCCGTGGGCATGGGCGACACCGACGGCGACGGCACCGTCGACCTGCTCATCACCTCGGCCTGGAGCGGAATCAAGGGCAACCACTCGGGCCGGGTGCTGCTCATCTCGAGCGGCGTGCAGAAGAAGGCTCCGTGAGACGCGGGGCGTCACCGACGTAGGGTCAGTCCTGATTCGTTGATTCCCACGTCAGCAAGATCGAAATCAACGATTCAGGACTGACCCCCAACCCCACCCGATTCCGGCCCCCGGTTCGTAGGGGCGGGTTACCGCCGTGCTGCGCACGGCGTTGCCTACCAGAAGCTCGGGGTCAGTCCTGATTCTTGATTCCGAAGTCGGCAAGCGGAGCTCGTCCCCGCCCCCTCTATTCGACCGGCCAAGCCGTGACCTGATCCCAGGGTCCCAGCCGATCCAGCACATCCGGGTGGCGCTCGTAGCCCACTCGGTCCCGCTTTTCCCGCTCCGCAGCATCGAACCTCTCCAGATGCTCCCGCAGCGCGTCGCGAAAGAGCGCCGACCGGCTGATCTTCAGCCTTCGCGCGGCTCGATCGGCTGCTTCGAGAAGGCTTTCGTCGAGCACGACCTGGATCGTCTTCACGATCCGCTCCGGGCCCCCACCCAGCTCTTTGCCATCGCGGCAAGCCGTGGGCCCTCGTCCGGCCAGTCGTGCAGAGTTGCCGGGTCGAAGTCCGCTCCGTTCGGCCAGACCAGCGTCCGGCTCTCCCCGTCGAGCCTGACCTGGTCGAAGACCTGCGGATCCGCGAGCGGGCCGAAGATCTCACCGGCCAGCACGGGACCAAAGTCCACCACCTGCGTCGTCCCGTCCTCGAACCTGACCCGGAGCGTGAAGGGGGCGACCTTCTCGAATCCCGTGACCTCGTGGATGGCGTGAGTCAAGCCGATCACCTCAGGGATTAATCCTAATCGTTCGGCGCCTGCCGTCTGCTTTACTTCCAGCGACCGTTATTATAACTTAAAAGTTATGTCGGCCGGCTGGGACGTCAGCGACGTACAACCCCGAGCGGGAGGGCTTCCAGTACGCGCATTCCTGGCGGGCCTGACGCAGGACGAAAGGGTGGCCGCCATCGCAATGATCCAACTGCTTCGTGAACGCGGCAATGCGCTGAGGAAGCCCCACTCGGGCTCCCTGGGAGGCGGCTTGTTCGAGCTTCGCGACGCGAAATCCGGGGTCCGGATGTTCTATACGTTCCTTGCCGGGAAGAGGGCCGTTCTCCTCGGGGGGATGGTCAAGAAGCGCAGCGACATTCCAGCCCCGGCACTCAAGGCGATTCGGAGACTCTGCGCTGAAGTCCGAGCGGCCAACCGGGAGGCACGATGAAACGAAGAGTAGCTCTCGAGGTCCTTCGACGCCTGGCTCGCCCGCTCCCTCGCGAAAGACCCGGATCTGGCGGCGCGCGTCGAGAAGCGGCTCGCCGAAATGCGCATCGAGCAGGACCTCATTGCCCTGCGCGAACAGCGCGGACTCACGCAAGCCCAGCTCGCCAGGCTTCTCGGGATCAGTCAGCCGGCGGTCGCGAGGATGGAGGCGCAGGGAGGCAATCTCGAGATCCGGACCCTGGCTCGCGCTGCCGAGGTCCTCGAGGCTGACCTGGAGATCCGCCTGGTCGCACGCGCCAGTCGATCGACCGGCCGCCCGGGCCGGCCCTACGCCACCGGCGCCGTTGCTCCCGCGTTCGTACACGAGGCGGGCGGAGGCTACGGAGCCGCGAGGGTCGGCGAGGCTGCCACTCGGAAAAGGTCGACCCGGGCCGCCTCCCCGCGAAAGGGACGATGAAGACGTTCGGAAGGAGCAGCGCATGCACCCGAGTTTCTTATATAATTAATCCGATCGTCTGAACCGTGGACTTCAGATGGAACCGTTGGAACGAAGAACACGTTGGAATTCATGACGTTGCGCCGGAAGAAGCAGAGGAGGTCGTGCTTGGCGCCCAGCCTCCGTTTCCTCTGGTCGAGGTCGACGACAAGTACCTCGTCTGGGGCCCAACGGAGTCCGGTCGCCTTCTTCAGGTCGTTTTCGTGATCGATCCCGACGATACGGTCTTCGTGATTCATGCCCGTGAACTGACGGAGACGGGAAAAGAGGCGATTCCGACGGAGGAAGCGATGAAGAAGAAACGGAAGACTGCGCCCAAGCCCTTTCGCGCCATGAAGCCGGCAGAGCTGGCCGAGGCAACGGCTGCCTACGGGAAGGAGATGGCCGTTGATGCCTTCCAGCCGTTGTCCAGGAGCCGCTCGCAGCCGATGGGAGCGGGCCGAAGCGCAAGCCAGGCCGCCCCCGTCGCGGTGAGGGCGTCAAGGTCATCTCGGTCAGCGTGGAACAGGACCTGCTTCAGAGGTCGGACAGGCTCGCCCGCTCGCTCGGCGTGAGCCGAGCCAGGTTGATCGAGAGGGGCCTCGAGATCGTTCTGGCGAAGAGCACCAAGTAGCATCGGCGCGCTCCTGGCCCCCTCGGCCAGGATCCAAAACGCCCAGCCCCTTCAGCGCTACCATCCCCCCATGTCCTGGACCCTCTGGCTCTCCCTCGCCGTCGTCGTCAGCGTCCTCTTCGCGGTGACCGCCCTGAAACCCCGCGGAGGGCGCCCCGTCGCGAACACGCGCCTCATGCTCGTCGCGCGCGCCGTCCTGCTGATCACCGTCGCCGTGCTCTTCTACCTGACCCTGCGCCAGCGCGCCGGCCGCTGAGCTCCCTGCCCTACATCGCCGGCTTGGGCGCCGCCACCGGCAGCAGGTCGAACTTCCCGGTGCTCTCGATGAAGAGCAGGCACTCCGACGCCTTGTCGCAGCCCGAGACGTGCTTGTAGCTGCCGCCCGGCTGGAACGCGTAGGAGCCCGGCCCCAACCGCACCGTGGCCTTTCCCTCCGGCGCCTGCGTGTACGTCCCCGAGATCACGACGATCTTGATGGTGTCCGTGTGCGTGTGGAGCGGCGACAGAAACCCCGGCGGAAACTTGAGAAACGCGCCGTATCCGCCCGTGGCATGGTTGCCCCAGACGTCCACGATCTTGATTCCCGGGAAGCCCGGATCCAGGTCCCCCCACTTCAGATCCCCCGACGGCATGAATACGGCCTTCTCCCCCGGTGCCTGCGCGAAAACCGCCGCCGCCAGAACGAACGACACCGCAAACGCCAGACTGCGCTTCGACTTCATCGATCCCTCCTTGTGATTGCGTGCTCCGACCCGGCGCCCCGCCCGATGTGAGCGTGCGACGCTCCCGAAAGGACTCCGGGTCGAGCTTATCGCCGGGAAGGGGTCCCTTTCACCCGGCCGATTCTCAGCGAGTGCCGGCCGCTGCCTCACCGCCCCTCCCGGCGGGCAGCCGGATGACGGTCGAGGCCCAGCTCCCGTGGAACGGCGGATAGCGGGCATCTGCCAGCTCGACGCGGGCGCCACCGTCCGCCTCGCGCTCCACGCGGAAGATCGGAAAGCGCGACCACGACAGAAACTTCCTCCCCCGCTCCGTCGCCGCCGCGGCGCGCGCGAGCGGGTCGTCCTCGCCCTTGGGATCGGCCCCGCGCCGCAACCTCGACCGCCGGCCGGGGCAGGAACTCGACCGAGCCGTAGCGGTACGCGTCGCCGAAGTCGAGGACGAGCTGGCGCCTGAAGGGATTGAGCGGCATCGGCCCCACCATGCGCCGCTCCGAGCCCGCGACGGTCCGGACGGCGGCCACCCTTCCGACGACCCCGGACAGCATCATCGACCCGGCATACGCGGCCGTCAGAAGAAGCGCGACCCGCGCGGGCCGCTCCGGATCGGGAGAAGCCCGGCGCGCCCGGCGGAGCGAGAGAAACACCCCGACGGATAGCGCGATCCAGACCCACGGGTCAACGATGAAGAGCGCGTCCCCGTAGAACCACTCCCACGAGAACGGCGCCAGGAACCGCACGCCGTAGGTGTTGAGAAAGTCGAGCAGCGGGTGCGACAGCACCCCGAGCGCGGACAGAAGGAGGAGCGGCCCCCACCGCGCGGCCGGACGCCCGGGCCGAAGGCCACGACGCACGAGGCGATCGAATGCGAGCATCGCCCCGGCCAGGACCACGGGCAGCACCGCCATCGCGAGGATCCCGTGCGTCCAGCCGCGCCGGAACGCCAGCGCATCGACACCGTCGCCGAAGACGTAGACGAACGCATCGACGTCCGGGAGATTCGCCCCGATCATCACGGTCGCCGCCGCGAGCGGCGTCTTTCGGAACGGCCCGGCTTGCGCGATGGCCGCGCCCGCGAGCGTGTGGCAGATGTTATCCAGCGGGTCGGCCTCCCTGACGGCCGCATTTCAGCACACGTGGCGCCCGGCGCCATAACCTCGTGAACCCCACCCTGGCCGGCAACCTGACTTGCGACTATCGTGACGAACGACTTGGCGGCCTGGATCGCCGGCGGCGCCGCTTGAGCTCCCGCTCGAATTCCGCGTATTTCTCGACCATGCCCTCGCTCTCAGACCAGCGCCTGACCGCGCGCAGGTCGATCTTCTCGCGAAGGCCAATGCGGACCGCTACCTCCATGCTCTGGCGGTCGTTCCAGAAGTAAAACGCCGCCAGCCGATCCCGGCAGGAATCCGTGGGCGAAAGAGCAAGGATCTTGCGGCGCCCGACCTTGACATCGACCGGATGAATGGCGAGGTCCCGGCCGATCGAGAGGGGTCCTCGCGGAAACTCCACGAAGAAACGTGCCGACGTGTGGTTGTAGTGATCTCCGGCTCGCTCGAACCCGATGCTCCTCAAGACCTGCTCCAACCGCGCCCGCGTCGGAGAAGACTGGAGAATGAAGTCCAGGTCGTCGGATTTGTAGTCTCCCCGAGTGTGGATCGCGGCTATTCCGCCGCCAGTCAGCACGGCTCGAATGCCGGCCTCCTCGAGAGCCGCCGCCACCACGACCGCGACGTCCGGCAAGGTCGACCTGGCGCCGAGCTTCACAACCTCTTCCCTGGTCTCCGCGGCCTGCGCCGCAGGTCCTCGATCCTGGCCCCGAGGCTGTCCTCGGCCTCCGCGAGGCGACCGAGAAGGCTCCGAAGTTCTTTCAGCGCGAAGTAACGGGGGTTGAGACGATAGAGCCGGGTCCTGCCGGCCATCCTGGAGGCCACGAGGCCGTCTCGTTCGAGCCCGAGGAGGGCCTTTTGAATGCCAAACAAGGGCCGCTCGAGAATTCTGGCGAGCTCCCGTGGGTAGCTTTCGTCCATGAGCGCCAGGGAAATCAGGGCCCCGGTTCGCGAGGCGCTACCGAAGGGCGATGACTGTATGACCAACATAACTGGTCATGTGACCACTTTTATTGGTCTCTGTCAAGGCCTCCCCTACCGCCCCTTGTCCCGCCTCACCGTCACCTTGTTCCCCCGCACCCCCGCCGTCCGCAGCGCCCGGATCACGTCCTCCGTGATCGCCTCCGGCACCTCGACGAGCGAGAACCGCTCGGCGATCCGGATCGAGCCGACCTCGCGCGGGTGGACCTTGGCGACTTTCACGATCGCTCCGATGAGGTCCCCCGGCTGCACGCCGTCGTCCCGGCCGGCGCCGATGAAGATCTTCCCGGTCGACCCGCCGCCCTTGCGGAACTTCGGCGCGAACTTGCCTTCGCCTTCGACCTTTCCACCCGGCCCGCTCGGCCCGCGCGGAGGCCCGGGCGGCGCCGCGACCGACGGGGATCTCGTGCTCGTCGTCCGGCACCGCCCCCGCCTCCCCCTCCGCCATCTTCACCGCCGCCGCCGCGATGTCCAGCGGATCGAACTCCTCCGCCAGCGACTCGACGACCACGCGGTAGCCGTCGAACTTGCCCGCGAGCAGCGCCTCCCGCAGCGACGCCTTCGTCAGCTCCAGCCGCTTCGCCCGCAGGTCCGCCACCGTCGGGACGCTCCCGATCTCGATCTTCTGCTTCGTCGCCCGCTCGATGTTCTTCAACATCCAGTGCTCGCGCGGCTCGGCGAGCGTGATCGCGACCCCCTCGCGCCCCGCCCGCCCCGTCCGGCCGATCCGGTGGACGTAGACGTCGGGCGAGGACGGGACGTCGTAGTTGACGACGTGCGACAGGTGCCCGATGTCGAGCCCCCGCGCCGCCACGTCCGTCGCCACGACGAGCTCGAGCGTCCCGGCGCGCAGCTTCTTCATCACCCGGTCCCGCTCCGCCTGCGAGATGCCCCCGTGGAGCGACTCGACCCGCAGCCCGCGCGACTTCAGCGCCTCCGTCAGATCGTCCACCTCCAGCCGCGTCCGGCAGAACACCAGCGCCGCCGTCGGCGACTCGATGTCGAGCACCCGTCCCAGCGCCGCCCGCTTGTGCCCCCGCGCGACGACGTAGGCCGTCTGACGCACCTTCGGCATCTTCCCCGCCGCCGTCGTCTCCCGCGCGATCGAGATCCGCAGCGGGTTCTTCATGTGCTTGCCCGCGATCGACACGATCCGCGGCGGCAGCGTCGCCGAGAAGAGCGCCGTCTGCCGCTCCGACGGGGTCGCCGCCAGGATCGCCTCCAGGTCCTCCGCGAACCCCATGTCCAGCATCTCGTCCGCCTCGTCGAGCACGAGCGTCCGGACCCCCTCGAGCTTCAGCGACTTCCGGTTCACGTGATCGAGCGCCCGCCCGGGAGTCGCCACCACCACGTCCACCCCCCGGTGCAGCGCCCGAAGCTGCGAGTCCATCGACGCTCCCCCGTACACCGGCAGCACCCGCACCCCGATCGTCTTCCCGTACCGATGCACCGCCTCCGCCAGCTGCATCGCCAGCTCCCGCGTCGGAACCAGGATCAGCGCGACCGGCCCCCCGCCCTTCGTCGCCTCACCCGCGATCGCGTGCAGGATCGGCAGCGCGAACGCGGCCGTCTTCCCCGTCCCCGTGGCCGCCTGCGCCAGCACGTCCCGCCCCTCGAGAAGCGGCGGGATCGCCTCCTGCTGGATGGGCGTCGGCTCCTCGTAGCCGAGGGCGGTCAGGGCGGTGAGGAGGCGCGGGTCGAGGGAGAGGGAGGCGAAGGCGGGGGGCGGTGGCGGCGTCGGCATGGGGGCATTCTGT
>CAWGOM010000006.1:0-82384 GCA_963824165.1 uncultured Acidobacteriota bacterium | reverse complement strand
TTTCCCCTGCCGGCTCTTCACCGGCCTGCGATAGGCTCTCGTCAAACATAAAGGAGTTTACCGATGATTCGAGTCATGAGAATTCTGGCCGGCTTCGCCGTGTGCGCCCTGAGCGGCTCGGCGCTCCTGGCCCAGGCGGCGCAGTCCCCGGTCAAGGTCAATCCGTCGGCGGCGGCCAAGAAGGCCGGCTCTCCGCCCCCCGCCAGCGCCACCAAGGGCACGTCGGTGGGCTCCGGCAAGACCGCGGTGTCGACCGCCAACGCCGCCGGCGACACCGACTCCGTGTGGGCCGAAAAGATCGACATCGACGGCGACGGCAACGTCGACGACACGCAGGCGCTCTGGGACGACGAGGACAAGGTCCTCTACTACTCCAAGACCGGCACGTTCAGCTGCTCCAGCGGCGGCACGGGCTCGGGCGGGATGCTCGTCGCGGTCTTCGCCGCGGGCAACGCCTACGGAAAGCCGGCCAACTCGGGCTGGTGGGTGGCCGAGGTCGACAAGGACGAATGCAAGGCCCAGTCGGCGGGCCTCGTCGGCTGCAAGTTCGACGGCACCGGCGCCTACACGGCGTGCGGCGTGGCCGTGGTGGACAACAAGACCGACGACATCGTCATCACCGCGGTCCGGTACTAAGCCCCGGGATCCGATCGATTCGGAGGCCTCCGCGCCGCGTGGCGCGGGGGCCTTTTTCACGGGTCGGGTCTCCGCTTCTACCGGCCCAGGTACTCTGCGACCTCGCGCAGGGGAAAGCTCGGGATCTGGATTAGCCCGCCGAACGGCCGGTCCATCTCCAGGATCAGGAAGATCGCGCCCGCCACCGAGAGCGCGCAAACCAAGAGAGTCACACCGACGGTGGCGTTGCGGGGCGCCAGAAGCCCGAAGCTGACGAAGTTGATCGTCAGCCAGAAGACGACGGTGATCAGGAGCGGATAGGAGATCGAGCTCGCGCGCTGCGCGAACATGAGCCATCGCGCCTGGGCGATGTCGCGCATCAGGCCGGCGGCGTCCGCCAGGATCGCACGCTGGGCGTCGGTCTGCGGCTTGAGCTCCTGCAAGCGGTCGTAAAAGGTTTCGGCGCTCGCGTCTCCCGGCCCGATGCCGAGGCCCTCGCCCCAGACCTGGTCGATTCCCTTGAGGACGACCTGTTTCAGCCCGAGACGCATCGGCATCGTTTCCGGCCCGTAGTGCGCGAGGGTCCGGTCCAGCATGATGAGCTTGGAGGAGAGCGCTGTCAGCTCGTCTTTCTGCGCGTCGTAGGCGCTCTTGGCCGAGGCGACCAGGAGTCCCAACACGAGTGCCGACATCGTCGCGACCAGACCCGTCCCCAGCTTGACCATCTCCCGGGACTCGGCGGTCACATGGTGCTCGGGGAGGCGGGGCCGGATGGCCATGCCGATCAGCGAGCCGCTGAAGAGACAGGCGAAGACGATCAGGCTCAGGGACATCGGGCTCATGGCGTCGATCCCTCCGCTCCGGGCGCGTCTAGGCGGCCTTGCGCGCCGTCGCCACGATCGCCGGCGGCTTCCACGTGCCGTCGCCGGGAGGAAGGATCGAGGGCGGCTCCGTCCTCGGCCAGTAGAGGCGCATGACCATGTAGATGTGGCCGTCGGGGGCCGGCAGCCAGTTGGACTCCTTCGCCTTGCCGGGCGAGTCCTTCTGAACGGCGATCGTCAGCGAGCCGTCGGCGTTCTTCTTCATTCCCGGCAGCATCGGCGAGTTGATCAGGTAGCGGCCGATCGGGTTCTCGATCAGCAGCTGCGTCTTTCCGTCGTACATGGTCACCGACCAGAATGCGTTGACCGGAGGAAGCTGTCCGGCCGGAAACGTGATCGTGTAGTTGGCCTTGCTGCCGTCGAGCGGATTCCCGGCGCTGTCGGTCTTTGCCATCGGGTACATGGCCTCGACGGCGTCGTTGCCGTAAATCCCCGCCAGCGCGGCCGCGGCGCGAAGCAGCCAGTCGCCCTTGTAGAAAGCGCGGTCGCCGAACGCGGAGCCTATGCCCCATCCGTTGACGTCCTTTCCGATGTTGTCCTTCGCCTCCTTTATCTTCTCGAAGCCGTCCTTTACGCCGAGCCCGACCTCCGCCTTGTGCGCGTCGTCGAGGTCTTTGAAATCGAACTTCTTTCCGGGCCCGATGCCGATCGAGGCCATTCGACCGCGCATATCCTTCTCCTCCGGGACTTCGGGGCAGAACTGTAGGAGGGAATCGAGGAATGCGGGGAAGTCCGTCTTGAACGCCTCATCGGTGAACGCGGGCCACGCGACTTCGGGTGCAGCCGGCGGCGCCGGCTGTTTCAGGAAGGCCGATAGGGTCTGGACCGTGTAGCCGGCCTGGATCTTCTTGACGTTTTCGATGTCCTTCGGGCTGAAGAGCTGTGTGCGATAGATGACGAGGCCGAACTGAGTCTCGGAGTGGAAGACCTTCGCGACGCCCGCGGGGGTCTCGCCCGTCCACCCCGGGCCGGCGATCATGTAGCACCCCTCGCCGTTGCCGGTCGAGCGGCTGCCGACATAGCCATAGTTGAACGAGTACATGTCGGTCAGCTGCACCGAGTAGTAGCGGCCTTTCGCGATCGCGGGCACGCACAGCACGATTGGCTCGGCCCGGAGGTCCACCTGGACCATCGAGTACGGCGTATCGGCGTTGGGTGTAACGATCGCCGTGTCCTTGGGCGTCGCTGTCTTCGAGTCGTTCCAGATCGTGTTGAACGGCCCCTTGTACTGGGAGTTGGTCTTGTCGACGTTGAACTGGTAGAGCGCCTTGTAGGCCGCGATCATGGGGAAGCCGTAGACGTAGGCCTCCTCGGCGATGGCTCGCGTCTCGGCGATGCCCGGCCGGGACTCGTCCCCGGCCTCGGCCTTCGAGATCGAGTCCGCCTTGCGGCTGCAGGCGGCCAGGGCCAGGCAGGCCAGGGTCATCGCGAGAAGGGATCGGATCCGAGAGTACACGGTGAGCCTCGCTTTCACGGATTAGCGCCGGGATCGCCGGGCGCGGCCGATACTACTTCAACCGCGCTGATGCGCGCGAATCAGCGCGTCGCGCATTCGGCGTCCTCGAAGTTCCGCGCCAACGGCGGATCGCGGGTACGCCTCGGTGGCGGATGCGGTCCTCCCGAGTCTGCTAGGCTGCTCGCAACTCACCGTGCGTGCGAGCAGAACAGCCCGATCGGATTCGCGCCGTCGGGTCAGCGCCTCCGGGTGGCGAATGGTCGCGCTCGGCGTCCTGGTCCCGGTCCTCGCGCTCGCGGCGCCGGCGGCGGCGCAGGACGTCACCACGCAGTTCTGGCCGGAGATCGACACGTTCGTACGCCTCAATCCGAACATGCGGATCTACGTCCCCGCCAGCAATACCCGGGAAGGAACGGACGATTCGGATCAGGACGGGACGACGGGCATCTATCTGGACTACTACGTTCTGCCGATCTCCAAACTTTTTCTCACGGGGCCGGCCAACGCCGTCCGGACGCATCGGCTGCTGCTGCGGGCGGGCTACGGCTACACCGCGGGAAACGACGGCCAGCCGGCCACCAATACGTTGACGGCGGAGGCGACCTGGCGCCTGACCATCCCCTGGGAGATCCTCTTGAGCGACCGGAACCGCTTCGACCTGAACTTCGTCGGCGGCGAGTTCGATCCGCGATATCGAAATCGCGTCCGGATCGAGCGCAACGTCGATCTCGGCAAGACCACGCTGGTACCGTACGCCTACGGGGAGTTCTTCTACGACTTCGACGCCGGGAGCTGGGTGAAGACCCGGGGGACGGCGGGCCTCGAGGTTCACGTGTGGGAGAGGTTCGTGCCCGAGATCTACTTCCAGCGCGACTTCAACAGCGGTTCGGCCGGCGACGTCAATGGCGTCGGGCTGGTCTTGAGCATCTACCTGAGGTAGACCCTCAGGGCTGAGGGACTCTCTTCGCGTCGTCCTCTCCCGAGACCAGGATCGGCGGGCTCTTCGCCCAGGAGTAACCTCCCTCGGCCATGCCGGAGGCGAACTCGAAGAGCTGGCTCATGTAGACCGGGTCGAACTCCGCGGTGTGGGGGACCTGGAAGGTCGACGGGATGTAGGCGAGGTTGTAGTCGATGTCGTCGCGCTGGGCGAGCGAGAAGATGCGGTAGAGATCCCCGATGCCCTGGTACTGGATCAGGCAGGCGATGGCCCGCATGGCGATCGGCAGGGTCCGCCGGTCCACCTCCGCCCATTCCGGGTCCAGGCGCGCGTTGCGGATGACGAAGAGCTTGCGCTCGCGGTGGACGCCGTGCGTCTCCGAGAACTCGTGCAGCTTCATGCCGACCGGATAGACGAACACCTGCGACGCCGTGCCCCCGTCCACGTGCATCTCGTCGTAGGCCTGGCTCCCCGCCTCGACGTCGATCATGACGGGCGGGAAAGTGCCCGGGATCGCGGCCGAGGCGAGGAGGATCTTCCGGACGAGCTCGAGCGCGCCGGGCCGGCGGCTGGCCGCGATCTTCGTCACGTTCCAGATGACGGGACGCCGCGCGTCCAGGTTCGCGGTCCCCACGAGGAGGATGCGCCCCTTCTCGTGCTCCGCGGCGATCGCCTCGAGCATCTCCGGAGTGACGGACTTCTTGAGGAGGTTCCAGAGGGGGGTCGTGTCGGCCATCGAGTCGCCGTAGATCACCGAGAGGACGGAACGCTGGAAGGCGATGTCCTTCATCGACACCGCCGTGTACATCGCCTTCAACTGCGCGTCGTACGCCGGACCCAGGAACGCGAACGGCGAGATGAGCGCTCCGGTGCTCACGCCCGTGACGAGCTTGAACTCCGGCCGCGTGCCGGCGTTCGTCCAGCCGACGAGCAGGCCCGCTCCGAAGGCGCCGTTGTCGCCGCCCCCGGAGATGGCGAGGTAGGCCGCCGGGGGCAGGGAACCGGTGTGCCCCTGCGAGCGGCGGTACGCCTGCTCGCGCTTCCAGGACTCGGCCATGTCCTCTTCGAACTCGAGCAGCTGCGTGGCGTCGCGGGGAAAGTAACGGATGTCTTCCGGGAACCCCGACACGACGGCCCGGGTCTCGAGCTGCAGCGGCACGGCCTGGCGGCGCGTCGCCGAGGCGCAGCCCTGCACCAGGAACGCGGCGAGGACCGCGAGCGGGACGATGCGAATGCGAAGCATGGGGAAGGCCTCCTCGTCGGGACGGCGCAGCATAGCGCGGACGACGCCGGCGAACCTCAGCGCAGGGACCAGCCGAGCATGAAGAGAGCCGCGGCCGCGATCCAGCTTCCGCCGACGCGGACGACGATGCGGGCCCAGTGGGCCTCGAGCGTCGCGACGAGGGCGGCGAGGATCGCGACGACGACGAAGACCGCGCAGGCGATGCCGAGGGCGGTGCCGAGCATTCCCGCGTGTGCCCGTGCGAGCTCGATGCCGTTCCAGGCCCCGTTCCAGAGTCCGAGCGCGGCCGCGAGACCGGCCACGGCGGCGGTCGAAAGCGGGCGGTCCGCCGCGGCGAGGGCGCCGAGGACGATCGTCAGGACCGCCGCGACGACGGGCCAGACCCAGTGCGGATGGAAGAACCGGCCCGCGGCCGTTCCGACCAGCCAGGTCGCAGGCAGAAGGAAGAGAGCGGTCCGTCCCCCCTGCGGGCCGCGCAGGCCCGAGAGAAGGGCGAAGGCGAGAACCGGCAGGAGGTCCTCGGGCGTCGTGAAAAGGTGCACGAGCCCGTCGTAGAAGGGCCCGAGCCCGGTGTTCATGAGGTGGGCGAGCGGCATGGCCTTAGGTCAGTGCCCGCCAGAGGAAGGCGAGCCCCGCCAGCGCGACGGCGGCGCCTGCCCAGCGCAGGGCGGTGCGGCCGGCGGGCCAGCGATGGACGAGGCCGATGGCGATACCGGTCGCGTGGAGCAGGCCCGTCGCGATCACGAACCCGATGCTGTAGAGGAGTCCGTTCGCTCCCGCGGGCAGCTCCGTTCCGTGGGCGTGTCCGTGGAAGATGGCGAAGAACCCGACGAGGACCGCCGCGATCCCGAGCCTGGGCCGCGCCTCGAAGAGCACCGCGGCGCCCAGGCCGATCGCCGAAAGCGCGATGCCGACCTCGATGCCCGGGATGTTCACGCCGAGAAGCCCGAGCGTTCCGCCGAAGGCCATGACCATGGGAAAGGTCACGGGCAGCAGCCACATGGCCGGGGGCCCGAGCTGCGCCCCCCAGAGGCCGACCGCGATCATCGCCAGGACGTGATCGAGCCCCGAGACCGGGTGCGCGATCCCTGCGAGAAACCCCATCGCCTCGCCGCCGCGGGTGTGAGCGAGAGCCGCGGCGGGGAAGAGGAGCCAGGCGAGCAGGACGAGCGAGCCGGCATGCGAGCCGGCCGCGGGCCGCACCGGGGGGCTCACGCAATCCATCCAAAGAGGATCGCCGTGCGCTGGATCGTCCAGAACGCCCCGAGTGTTCCGACCGCGTAGCCCGGCAGGGCCTCGACCCAGCGCGGCCACCGGATCTGGAGGAGACGGAACGAGCGCTCGAGAAGGAGCACGAGCAGGACGAAGGCGACCTGCCCGATCTCGACGCCGACGTTGAAGCCGAGCAGGGCGAGCGGCAGGTCCGCCCGCGGCAGGCCCGCGCTCGTCAGCGCGCTGGCGAAGCCGAAGCCGTGGATCAGGCCGAACACGAAGGCCACGACCCAGGGGTGCTCGATCGTGAAGCTCGTCCCGCCGCGCCACGCGCGGACGATCTCGGGGCCGAGGAAGAAGATGCGAGAGCGCGATCGCCGCGTTCAGGGGCAGGATCGGGGCCTCGGCCCAGCCGAACGTCGCGATCGCGAGCGTGATCGAGTGCGCCACCGTGAAGGCCGTGATGGTCTTGACGAGCATCCACCGGTCCTTGACGATCAGGAGCAGGCCGAGGACGAAGAGCAGATGGTCGACGCCGAAGACGATGTGCTCGGATCCCGTGCACGACGTAGGAGCCGACGACCGCGAGCCTGCCCTGGGCGGCGGTGATCTCGACCCAGGGCTGCGACGGGCGGACGATGATCGACCACTTCCGACCGTCGGCGAGCTCGACCCGCACCAGCACGTCCGTGATCGTCGCCTGGAGCCCGGGAAACTCGATCCGCTGGCCCGCGAGGCCGCCCGGCCCCGCGTCGATCGTCCGTCGCTCGAGGAGCGAGTCCGTCAGCTCCTGGATCGTCGGGCTCGTGGACGTTCGCGCACGCCCTCGGGCAGCCTGCAGCACGACCGGCAGGCGCATCCCGGCGAGGACCGGCGTGCGCCACAGCACGGTCGTAGCGGCCGGGCGCCGTCTCGCGTGATCTCGAGATAGGCGGGCCGCGACTCGTGCGCCTGCGCCGGCGCACGCGAACGAGCGCACGCGAGCAGCGCAGCCAGCGTCGCCGGCACGACGCGCTCATCGCAGGGGCTTCGCGCGGCGCGGCGTGCGCCGTCGGTGCGCCGGCGGCGCCGGCAGGAGCGAGCTCGTACTTTGCGCGCATCGCCGTGTACGCCTTCGTCCTTGGCCTGCGGCTTGCTGCGTCGCCGAGCCACGCCGTCTTGACGTCCGGCTCGACCTCCTCGAAGGACGCGGCATGCGCTCGGGCGTCAGCGAATCGACGAAGACGAGATGCCAGCCGTAGCCCGACTCGATCGGTCCGGCCCACGCGCCCGGCTTCTGGACGAAGAGCGCCTTCGCGAACGGCGGGCCGAAGTCCTTGGCGACCTGGTCGGGCGCGCGGTCGGCGTAGTAGTCCTGGAACATGAAGGGATCGCCGAGGGCCGCCGCGTCCGGCGAGTCTCGCCGGTTTGCCGGCGAGCCTGCCGAGGGCGGCCGTCGCGTCCGTCCAGCGCGCTGCTTTCCGCGCCGGTCGGGAGAGAAGTACAGATGACGGAACGTGACGCGCGCCGGGCTGCGTGAAGCGTCGTCGTGTTCGTCGCGAACCAGGCCTTCAGCTCGTCGCGTCGTGGGCTCGCGGGCGGCGGCGACGTCCTCGGCGAGAAACTCCATCTTCTGCGCCATGCGGCGCTTGACGATCGTGTCGTCCTTGTCGAGACCCATCGCCAGCGCCTCGCGATAGAGGATCTCCTCCTTGATCCGGTTCTCGATCAGGCGCGAGCATCTCCGGCTCGTTCGGCGGCCGCTGCCACTGCGCGGCGAAGCCGATCTGCATCTGGCGCAGGTCGTCGAGGGTGAGCTCGATCTGGCGCGACGCGGCGGTCCGGCCGGTCGCCGGCGTGACGATGCGCGGACATCGCGAACAGCGCGGCGCCGAGCAGGAGAAAGTGGACCAGCGGCTCGCGGAGCAGGCGTTTCATCGGGCGCCCATGATACGTCGCGAGCGGGTCTCGAATCGGAACGCGAGGGCTCGCCCCGGCCGCGCGGCCGGAGCGAGCGGCCTCGCTCGGCTCACCGGATCGGGGCCAGCTCCGCGACCGCGGGGATGATCTCGTAGTTGGCGTAGCCGAACTCGTTGCTGCGCGCGGCGATGTACTTGTCGCCGACCTTGTAGACGGTGATCTCGATCGGCGTGCCGACGAGCGTCGGTGACGATCTTTCCGTTGCGCGATGTTGTAGGTCCGGGACGTGCCGAGATAGCTGGCGTCGACCGCGTCGCCGGTCGAGGCTCTGCAGCGCCACTTCCTGTCCGACGTACCGGACCTGGAACTGGCCCTGGTTGGCCGGGAAGCGCTGCGTGACGTAGTCCGGGCTCGGAGGGCGTGAGCGGCTTGGCGTCGCCGCCCTTGCCGAGGGCGCCGTAGATGATCATGTACTTGTCGCCCGTCACCGTGTTCTGCAGCCAGACGACTTCTCGCACGATCAGCGCCTTCAGCTGCGCGTCGTTGAGCGCCACGGCGCCCTGCTTCGTCAGATCGGCGACGGTCGTGCCCGGCTTGGCGCTGCCTTGCGGGCCTCGGCGCTCGGCGTGTACCAGATCGGCGAGCTCCAGGCGCGCTCCTGGAGCGTGGCGGCGACGACGTCGGGCGGCGCGATGCCGAGCTTCTTCGCCTGGATCGTCGTCCAGCGCGGCGTCGGGATCTCGAGCACGCGCGCGTAGTAGAAGGCGTGCAGCGCTCGGATCGAACTCGGGATCGGTCCACACGGTCTTCAGCTCCACCGCGCCGATCGTGTTCGTGTAGGTGGCGTTCTCGACGTCCACCGTGCTGCCGATCGGCGGCACGACGCCGGTCCACTTGTCGGGCTTGCGGTCGCCCGCCCAGACGACGTCGTAGATCTTCTCGAAGCTCTGGCCGCTCTTCGTCCAGCCCTTGACGATCTGGATGCGGTCGAGGTTGCCGGACGTCGGATCCTTCACCGCCCAGACCATGAACGTCGGCGCCTTGCCCTTGGCCGGCGGCAGGTCGCCGCCCATCGGCACGCCCTTCGCGTAGCCGGTCTTGACCCAGTCCTTGTCGGTCAGCATGGCCGCGCGCGTACTCCCAGCCGCCGAACAGGCGCACCTTGATGTGCGGGCCGCTGACGGCGAAGGTCTCCTTGCGCTGCATGCGCCTCGAAGATCGAGGCGCGCGTGTTCTCCTCGGCCCACACGCCGGTCAGGCCGGCGGTGCCTTCGGTGCGCGCGTCGAACATGCCGCCGACGAGGTTGCCGGACATGCGCGCTTCGAGCGTGCCGTCGGTGAACGATGTGGCCGCCGAAGAAGTTGTCCTGGCGGTAGGGGACGGCGGTGTTGTGCGAGTCGGACGCGGCGCCGAAGCCGAACTTGTACGGGTTGAAGCCCTTGCGTGTCCTGCAGGGCGAGGCCGTCCTTCAGCGCCTGCCGGGCGTAGCTGCCGACGATGTGCGGAATGCGGCCCGGCGGGTTGCCGAGCAGGACCGACATGATCTCGAAGCTCGCGAACTCGTCGTTCGGCGAGAGCAGCGGATGCGTCTCCGAGGTGCCCTTCAGCTGCTTGATCTCGATCAGCGGCTCGTTGCGCACGCGCGACGCGGCGTAGGCGGCGTCGATCGGGCGGCCCTTGGTGTCGACCTCGGTCGGGAACATGCGGCCGTCCGAGAGGTTGGCGTTGTGCGAGATGGCGAGCAGCTCGTTGCCGGCCTTGCGCTGGCCGTCCATCCAGTTCCAGAGGTCCACCGGATGGTACGAGTCGAGCGCGCTGAACGGCGTCGACGGCACCTTGCGCGCAGTCCTTGAAGAAGACGTTGCGGTGCAGGTTCATGTTGTTCGGCATCGAGGTCCACTCGTACGAGCAGAACGCCGTGAACTTGCCCGGCTCGTTCGCCTGGTCGGCGAGCTCGACGTTCCGCTTCCAGACCGTGCCGGCGATCTCCGGGGACATGAGCGCCTTGACCGGCGGTCCGGGGACGAGCGTGTTGATGGCGTACAGCGCGACCCGCTCCATCTCCTCCTTCGTCTTGGCCTTCAGGATCAGCGGCTGCGCCTGCGGGGATCTTGCTGACCGCGGAGCCCGGCTCGTTCGCCAGCTTGACCACGCCGGCGTACTCGGAGTGATCGGTGACGCCCGCCCAGTCGAGCGGCGTGTCGATCTTGACGTCGTAGCCGAGCGGATGCTTGATCGGCTCGCCCTTGAAGTACTTGTACGCGTCGCCCGGAGTGGTGAGGAGGTTCCCGATGGCGAACGCGTCGAGCGACCAGCTCGTGTGGACGTGCGTCTCGCCGAAGTAGGCGTTGCGGTCGGGGTTGCGGGGAGGGGCGGCCTGGCCCAGCAGCGGGAGCGCTGCGGCGATCAGGGCGAAGGCGATGCCTACCAGTCGGGTCCCGCAATTCGAGCGCATGAGCGCCTCCTCCGTCGTCAAAGATTCCCCGGAGACCTTTGCTTCGAGTAGATCACCGGGCGGCTCGCCGAGTCAAAGCGTGTACACGGTGTGCCGGAACCGCCGTGTACACGACTCCGTTGGCCCCGGGACGACCTTCCTCATGTGTTCTTCCTCCTACTCGCTCGTCTTGTTGTTGCGTTGCGCCTGCTCGAGCTTCTGGATGTCGGCCGGCGAAAGCCGCGGGCGGTCGACCTTGACCGTCAGCTTGTTGAGCTTGGCGGTCAGCGCGAACGGCGGCTGGTAGTCGGCGTCGTTCACGCCGGTCAGCGTGTCCGAGCCGATGTCGAAGGACTCGTCCCACTGCAGAATCATCGGCAGCGTTTTCGCCATCGGCTTCGTGTCGACGACCTTGCCGTCCACTTTGAGCGTGCCGGTGCCGGGACGGCCGACGCCGCTGAAGTTGTTGAACGCCAGCGTGCCGGCGCCCAGGCCGTCGTACTTGAAGTCGAACTCGACCGTGTGCCGGCCAGGGGCCAGCGCCTCGGGGCCTTCCCACTTCAGGCGCTCGAGGTCGACCATGTTCCACAGGAACACCGGCTTGCCCTTCAACAGGTAGAACCCGTAACCGGCGAAGCGCCCGCCCGAGGTCAGGATCATGCCCTCGGCGCCGCCTTGCGGCACTTCGATTTCGGCGCTGACGGTGTAGGACGTGTTCAGCAGCAGCGGCGAGTCGCCCTGCGGCAGGCCGACCATCGGCCGCGTGTAGACGAACTCGCTGCGGCCGGCCGTGATGTTCGGCCGCGGCGCGACGATGCGGGCCGCCACCGACGCGTCCATCGGGAACACCTGGTACTTCTTCGCCTCGGCGATGAACGACTCCTTCATCTCCTTGACCTTCTGCGGGTTCTTCGCCGCGAGGTCGGCGGTCTGGCTGAAGTCCGTGTTCAGGTCGAAGAGCTGGAGCACCTGGTTGTTGAGCGGGTCCGGATTCGCCGGGCCGAACGCGTCCCACGGCGCGCGGTTGACCTTCGTGCTCAGGAACCAGCCGTTCTCGTACAGCGCCCACTGGCCCATCATCTCGAAGTACTGCTTCGTGTGCCGGGTTGCCGCCCTGGCGTTCGCCGCGTCGAAGGTGTAGGCGAAGCTGGTGCCTTCGATCGGCGCCTGCTTGATGCCGTCCACCATCTCGGGCGCGCGGATGCCGGCCGCTTCGAGGATCGTCGGCACGACGTCGATGACGTGCACGAACTGTTCGCGCAAGGCGCCCCTGTCCTTGATGCGAGCCGGCCACGACACCACCATGTTCTGGTTGACGCCGCCCAGCTGCGAGGCGTTCTGCTTGAACCAGGAGAACGGCGTGTCGAAGGCCCACGACCAGCCGGCCGACATGTGGTTGTAGGTCTGCTCGGTGCCCCAGACGTCGTAGAACTTGAGCTGGACCTCGGCGGGCAGTTTGTTGAGGCCGTTGAAGAATGCCACCTCGTTGGGCGTACCCAGCGGCCCACCCTCGGCGGAGGTCCCGTTGTCGCCGTTGATGTAGATGACGAGCGTGTTCTCGAGCCGGCCCAGGTCCTCGAAGGCCTGGATCACGCGGCCGATCTCGTGATCGCTGTACGCGGCGTAGGCGGCAAAGACCTCGACCTGGCGGAGGAAGAGCTTCTTTTCGTCGGCGGTCAGCTCCCCCCACGGCTTCAGGACGTCCTTCGGCCACGGCGCGAGCCGGGTGTCCTTCGGGATCACGCCAAGACGCTTCTGGTTCTCGAAGATGGTCTGGCGCAGCTTCTCGTAGCCGCCGTCGAAGAGCTTCATCGCGGCGATCTTGTCCACCCACTCCTTGGTCGGGTGGTGCGGCGCATGCGTGGCGCCGGGCGCGTACTTGATGAAGAGGGGCTTCGATGGGGCGATCTGGTGCATCCGCGATATGTAGTCGATGGCGTCGTCGGCCATCCCCGTGACCAGGTTCCAGCCGGGCTTGCCCTGGAACGGATAGATCTGCGTCGTGTTGCGGAACAGGTTCGGCTGCCACTGGTTGGCGTCGCCGCCGACGAAGCCGTAGAAGTACTCGAAACCCATGCCGGTCGGCCACTCGTCGAACGGGCCGACCTGGCTGGCCGCGAAGGCCGGCACGTTGTGGTCCTTGCCGAACCACGCGGTGGAATAGCCGTTGTCGACGAGGATGCGGCCGATGGTCGCCTTGTCCCTGGCGATGATGCTGTTGTAGCCCGGGAATCCGGTGGACTGCTCGGAGATCACGCCGAAGCCGGCCGAGTGGTGGTTGCGCCCGGTGATCAGTGCGGCGCGCGTGGGCGAGCACAGCGCGGTGGAGAACATTCGGTTGTAGCGCAGGCCCTCCTTCGCGATGCGATCCATGGTCGGAGTCGGGATGACGCCGCCGAACGTGCTCGGCACGCCGAAGCCGGCATCGTCCGTGATGATCAGCAGCACGTTCGGCGCGCCCTTCGGCGGCACGACGCGCGGCGCCCACCACGGCTTGGACTGCAGGGCGTCGTCCTTGATGACGCCGCCGAACGGTGGGTCCGGAGGCGGGAGCTGCTTGCCGTCGATCGAGGTCGTCGCTCCCGGGGAGCCCGGCGGCGGGGCTTGCTGGGCGAGGACGGGAACGGCAACCGCCAGAGCGAGGGTGACGAGTCCGACCGTGTGTCGCTTGAGCTGCACGCGAAAGCCTCCTTGCAAAAACTCTCTTCCGAAAGTGGACGCGATCATACTTCGGGTCAATTTCGCGTTCGTGAAGCCCGCGCGTAGACGACGATTGTGAGCTCGATCCGCAGAGGCGCGATTCGTCGCGAGTCAGCGCACGCCGACTCTGTTCACGGGTCCGCCCAGGTTTGCGGGCGCGGCGCCCACACCCGGCGCTCCCACGCCGACCCCCGGCGCAGCGCCCGCGCCCGGCGCTCCCACGCCGACCCCCGGCGCGGCGCCCACGCCCGGGGCCCCCACTCCAACCCCCGGCGTCGCGCCCACACCCGGGGCCCCCACTCCGACCGGGGAGCGTCGGGCCACGCCGGCATAGCTGACCGGCGTCGCTGGTCTTCCGACGACCGCTTCCGCGACGGCGCTGATCGAGAAGCACACGGCGACAGCCAGGCCGACGGGGAGCCCGGACCTGCGTCTCACGAGGGTCATTGCGCTCCTCCTCTCGGTGCGCCCTGGGGCAGCTCGTCGAGATCGACGAGATCATTCGGATCGAGCTTCTTCGCTCCGGCCGGCGGAGTGAACGAGAATGCGTTCGATGCCGGCCTAACGCCGGTCTTCCAGCTCTGGACGGTCAGGGTGTACTGCGGCGCGCTGTTCAGGGTCTTGCTCGTGATCACCATCTTGCGCGGAAAGGGTGCCTTGCCCGCCTCCACCCAGAGTTGCCAGTCCGTATCGAAGTTGCGGAAGGCGAGGTGCTCGCATTCCCGGCCGTCGATGACGCCCCGGCCCATGTACTTGGCCTCCTCGACGTCGGCGACGAGAACGTCGTAGGAGTTTGTCAGGAGAAGGTCCGCGAACGGCAGCGCGACGCCGTGGCCCGCCCTCAAGGCATGGAAGAGATCGTCCACGGTCCCCGGAGCGTCGAACTGGGCGTAGCCGTTGACACTCCTGCCGAGGATGCTCGCGGTCTTGCCGTCGAAATAGAGCGTCACATCGGCGTAGCCGCCCACCCTGTGCGCGCGGAGCTTGTCGGGGCGGCTCAGCAGCGCCTCGCCGGAATTGGTGAACTGGATCTTCTCCAGTTGAGGCGTGATGACTTCGATGCTGCTGTCGAATGCGAGCTCGATCGTCTTCTGGCTGCCCACGTAGTCCGACATGGCCTTGAGGATGGACTTCGCCTGCGCCGCGGTGTCCGGCCTCGCTGTCGCGCCCGGGTCGCCCGGAACCGGGCGGCTGGCTGCGGCTTCCGTCGGCGCTGCGCCCGCCTCGGAGGTGCTTTGCCCGGACTCCCTCGGGGTCTCGCGGCATCCGACGACGGCCGAGACCCCGATCGCAGCCATTGCTCCGGCGAGGAAACAAGCGAGCCGTGCGCCCGTTTTCAGCGTCGGTATTGTGGCGCTCACGTAGCCCCCTTCCGCGAACCCGTCGACTCTCCTACCGCTCAATCTCGGCGAGCATTGGCACCGGGGCGGTCCGCAGGAAGGCCCTTCGAACGCCTCCGGCGTGGCCCGGTAGATCGATCTCACCTGGTCCCCGCTTACCGGACGCCGACACCGCGGCCGCCGACGCCGACGCCGTGGAAGCCGGCCCCGACACCGCCGCCGGCTCCTACCCAGTCGATGAAGATCGCCGTCTGCCCGCCCGAAGCGGGGAGCTTGCCCTTGATGACCTTGTAGTTGTAGACGAGATCAGGACCCTCGACGCGCGGGTTGGTGATCTCGGCGACCGTGAGCGTGCTGTCGGGCTGTCCCGCCTCGTAGACGGAGACGACCGCGTTCGGCGGATCCGCCCCGAAATTGTCCTTGCCGGCCTTGGAGGTCCACTCCTGGAGGTACTCGGACATCTTGAGGTGACCGGCGATCCGGACCGGCCGGTCCGAGAAGTACAGCGTTTGCTGTCCGACCTTGACCAGCCGGAGAGTCTTCGCGGCCTCGTCCACTTTGAGGTCTTCGCCGACCTGAACGAACATGAGTTGGGCTTTTTCCTTGGGAGCTTCCGCGGGGGCGGGCGCCCAGCCCAGCGCGCCGAGAGAAAGAAGCAGGCCGACGACAACACGATGTGTCTTCATGCGTCCTCCTCCCTCACTGCGAAATCTGCGCGAGGATCTTGGCCTTCGCCGCGTTGTAGTCGCTCTCGGTGATCAGCCCCTGCTTGTAGAGCGACTGAAGCTCCTCGAGCTGCTGCTGCGGAGTCTTCTGAGCCGGGGCCGCCGCCGGAGCCTTGCTCGCCGCGGCGGCCTGGGCCGCTGCAGCGGAAGCCTGCGCCGAAGCCGCTGCGGACTGCGCCGCCGCCGTCTCGGCCGCTGCGGATTGCTGGGCCGCCGCCGACTGCTGAGCTGCGGCAGCCTCCTTCGACGAGGCGGTTGCCGCGCCGGCGCTGTAGGCGACGACCGCCGTCCGGCGCCGGACGCCGAAAATGGCGGAGCCTGGGGTCGCGTACGCGATCAGAACGACGACTCCGAAGAAGACTTTCAGCAAGGAGCGTGGTCCGATCCGATTTGTTCTCATCACAATTCTCCTTGTCCTGCAGGTTTCAGGACTTCTTCCGCTTGTACTGGAGCTCCATGACCTTCTGCATCTTCCCGTCCGGGCCGCCCTGCCAGAGCTCCGTGACGTGGTCGCCGTCGGCTGCGATTCGGAGGCGCAGCTCGACCGGGATCGGCTTGCCGGTGACCGCGTCGTTAATCGATCCGGTCAGTTTCGCGTTCTCGCCTTTCGCGTCCATCGTTCCCGTGTACCACTCCATGCCCGTACTGCCGTCGTCCATGTAGGTCACGACGTACTTCTTCGAGACGTTGTCGAACCCCGCGTACCCAACGCCGCTCCAGGGCTTGCCCGCGATGGTTCCGGCCAGCATCTGCTGGACGTAGCGGTTGCCGAGCACCCACGTCGCGACGGAGGTCGCCTTGGACTCCATCGGAGGCTTCGCGGGATCCAGCCACACGCGAACGTCGACGTCGTAGGTGCCGACCATGAACTCGAGTCTCTTTTGCCCGTCTCCAGGTGTCATCGCGGCCTCGATGGCCTGCACGGTCGCCTTCTCGACCTTCGGCTCCTGTGCCTCGGCGCCGGCCGCGACGCCCAGGACGATGGCCGCGGCCGCTATTCGATAAGAAACCCTCATCACGTTCCTCCTTCGGCTCGGAGTAGCACTCTCCCCGCCGCGTATTGTTCGAGTAGATCAATGGCATAGCGGTCGGCCATGATGCAGTTGCATCATGACAAACCCACGTCATTCCGAGGAGAGCGTGTTCGAAACGTACGGCGCGAGCGGCCCGGGCCCGCTCGACGCTGCCGCATCCGGCGTCGAGACTCCAGGTGGGAGCGTCCGTGAATCTTACGGTCGCGAGGTGGCCGGCGGCGCGGCCTCACTTCGCCGCGGGCAGCAGCAGGACGAAGGCGAGCTGCATCCGCCAGTCGGGTCCGACGTCGGGCTTGGCCGCGTAGTAGCCGGCGCCCGCCTGGATGCTGAAGGGGAAGGGGCCGAGCCTCGTCAGCTTGCTCACGAGGAAGTTGATCGGGACCGTCCAGCGCTGGTCCGGATCGCCCTCCCAGTTGTAGGTCGACTGGGACTGGAGCGTGAAGGTGACCGCGTGCCTGTTCGTGTACGCGAAGAAGGGCTGGATGAAGGCCTGGCTGAAGGTCGGGTGGTCGGTGCTCCCGGTGTCGGCGATCGAGAACTGCTGGTTGACGAGCGCGCCCATGGTCCACGCCCCCGTCTGGTAGAGACCGACGGCCGTGGGGCCGATCAGCCACTGGCCGCCGCCGAGGAGCGGGTCAGACGTCATGGGAAGCCCGAAGACGGGGCCGACGCCCCACGTGAGGCCCTCCGAGTTTGCAGGGGAAAAGAACGACGAGAAGGTGACCGTGCCGAACCCGGAGACGGGGCCCACGCCCGGACCCAGGACCGGCTGGGAGATGTAGGGCACGATGAAGCGGCCGATCAGGTTCCAGTCCTTCGAGATGTGGAAGGGCACGACGGGCTGGACGTTCAGGACGAACTGGAGGTCGTTCTCCGGGCCGTAGCCCTCCTGCCAGTTGAACTGGAAGGGAATGCTCACGAGGTCGGCGATCGGATTCGAGAGTTTCTTGGCGAGCGCCTCGGCGCCTTCCGTGGCCGCGGCTTTCTCGCCGGGCTCCTGGGCGGTGGCGGAAGCGGTCGTCAGCAGGAGACCGGCGGTAGCGAGAGTCGCGACGAGTCCCCGGGTGTGGTTCATCCCTTTTCCTTTCGCGGGTACGACCGCTTGGAATCCTATGGCTTCGGTTCTCCGGCATCCCTGATACATTCGAATCAGACGGAACGCGGACCTAGCATAGCTTCGGAGCTGCGAGGACGCCGACGACCCGAGGCGAGCAGTAGCGGCCCCCGGAGAGGACCGTTTCGGCCGCGTCGAGCAGTTCCTCCGCGATCGCCTGCTTGAGGACATAGCCGTCGGCCCCTGCACCGAAGGCGGCGTCGGCGGCGATCCGCGAATCGTGGGAGGAGAGCAGGAGGATCTTCTGCTCCGGGCGAAGCTCATGGACCCGGCGGAGCGTCTCGAGCCCGCCGGAGGCCAGGCCGAGGTCGAGGACCGCGAGCGCCGGCCGCAGCAGCCGGACGCCTTCGACGAGCGAGGCCTCGTTGGAGACCGTGACGACCGCCGTGAACATCGACCCCAGAAGGCCCTGGATGCCTTCGAGCAGGCCCTGGTGCCTCTCTGCGAGCAGGAGGCAGCTGGGCGACGCCGGCGCCGGGACCGGGTCGGAAGACATGACGGGAGTCTCGGTGGCGCGGGGGCCGCGCGCACCTCGCAAATCTACGAGGGCCGGGCGCGCGGCCCCTCAGAGGGTCGCGATGCCGTGCTCGAAGGCGAAGCGGACGAGCTCGGCTCCGGTGCGCAGGCCCAGGGCCTCCATCATCTTGTACTTGTGAAACTCGACCGTTCGCGTCGAGACGCCGAGCAGGGCGGCGATCTCCTTGGCCGTCTTTCCCGCCGCCAGGAGCTGCAGGACCTCCCGCTGTCGGGGAGTCAGCGGCGCGGCGGCGCCGCCGGAGGGCGGCCGGGCGCGGCCGTTCGAAACGGGCATCTCGCCCGCGACTTCCGGTGTGATGAACGTCCGCCCGGCGAGAGCGGTGTGGATCGCCGCGATGAGCTCGTCCGGAGCGGAGGACTTCAGCACGAAGGCCGAGGCGCCCGCCGCGAGCGCGCGTCTGGCGTACGCCGTCTCCCGATGCATCGTGATGACGACGATGCGCGCGTCCGGATTGTCCTTTTTCAGGAGCGGGATCGCGTCGAGGCCGTTCAGGCGCGGCATCGTGATGTCCGCGACGATCACGTCGGGCTTCAGCCGCGCGGCGGCTTCGACGAGGGCCCGGCCGTCCTCGACCAGGCCGACGAGCTCGAACTCCGGGTCGAGCAGGCGTTTCAGGCCCTCGGCCATCATCCGGTGATCGTCGGCGAGGAGGACCCGGGGGCGTTTCACGGGGAGGTTTCCCCCGCGGGCGCCCAGACGTCGATGGTCGTCCCGCCGTCGGGCGAGCTCCGGATGTCGAGCCGCCCTCCGAAAAGCTCGGCCCGTTCGCGCATGCTCGCCAGCCCCAGGCTCGGCCGGCCGCGGTCGGCGGCGGGGTCGAAGCCGGCGCCGTCGTCGCGAATCGAGAGGCGCACGCCGGCCCGCGCCGGCTCGAGCGCGAGGTCGACGCCGGTCGCGCGGGCATGGCGGACGGCGTTGCGGAGCGCCTCCTGCGCGATGCGGAAGAGGCCGAGCGCCGTGTCGCGGGAAAGCTCGGGTCCCGCCTCGGGTGCGCGGAGGCGGACGGGGACCGACTCGAGCCGCGAGACGCGGTCGCACTCGATGCGCAGGGCCTCCGTCAGTCCGAGGTCGTCGAGTGTCGAGGGGTGGAGCTGGTAGGCGAGGCGATGCACGTCGTCGGAGAGCCGCGACAGCTCGCCGCGCATCTCGGCCGTGGCTCCCGCCTCGGCGCTCGAATGGGAATGGCGCTCGAGCTGCGCGGCGTCGATCGACAGCCGGGCCAGGCGCTGGCTGAGGTCGTCGTGAAGCTCGCGGGCGATCGACTTGCGCTCGTCCTCCTGGGCCGTGATGAGGCGCCGGTTCAGCGCCCGGACGCGTTCTTCGGCGCCCCGCCGGCGCCGCCGCTGGGCGAGCAGCGCGGCGATCAGGATGGTCTCGACGGCGACGACCGCGAGGCCGATCAGAAGCGGACGCCGGTAGGCTTCCCAGAGCGACGGCGGGCGATAGCGCACGTCGCTTGCCGCAGGAAGGCGCCTCTCGTCGATTCGCCAGCGGCGAAGCTCGCGCCAGTCGTAGAGGTTCCGAAACGGCTCGACGGGCGGGATCGGGACCTCCGCCGGTGGCTCCCCGCGCAGCAGCGCCAGGGCGACGCTCGCGCTTCGCTTCGCCTCCCGGTCGATGGAGACGAGCGGCCCGCCCACGATGCCCTTGCCGAGCTGGCTCTCGAAGAGCCCGAAGACCGGCGAGTTGGAGGCGTCCCGGATCGCGGCGAGCCCCTCGTGTTCCTCGTGGGGTACGCCGGCGGCGTCGACGTTCAGGGTGCCGTAGAAGACCGCCGATCGGGGAGGCAGGGCGGCGACCTCGCGGCGCATGGCCTCGAGGGGGAGCCGGTCGAGCCACCGGAACTCGACCCGGCCCGCGAAGGGCGCGAACTCGCGCTCGACCTGGACGCGCCAGAACTTCTCGAGCGGCGAGTTCCCGAGCACCATCGCGACACGCTTCGTTCCGGGAAGCAGGCGCAGGATGTTCTCGACGATGGCCGGCGGGTCGATGCGGATCGCCACGACGGCCTGGTTCGGCGACGGGGGCACGTCTCGCGACCCGGCGAACGTCGAGCCCGGTCGCGAGCACGGGGACGGATTCGAAGAGGGCGAACCGGTTGCGGGCGACGAAGCTCACGGCCGGAGCGCCCGACGCTCACGACGAGGTCCAGGCGGCGATCCCCGGTCAGGGCCCGGAGGTAGTCGACGAACGGGCCCTCTTCCCCGGGCTGCGCGAACCGGGCCATCTCGAGGGGAGTCTCGAGAAACTCCACGGGACCGGGCCACTGGCGGGCGATTTCCGTGCGGATCGTGGTCGTGAAGCCGTCCCAGGGCGCGAATCGGTTCCCGAACGTGCTGACGAACAGCACGCGGCGGACTTCCGGGTCCGCTGCATGGACGGCGCGCGGGACCGCCAGGACCGCGAGAGCGGCCCACGCCGCGAACGCCCGGATCCGGAACCGCACGAGGCCTCCCGAAGGGGCCGCCGCCTCAGAAGGGCAGCGGCATGGCGAACTGGGCGTAGAGACCCTGGCCGCGGGTCGTGAACTTCCCGCCGAACTGCCAGAAGTAACGGAGCGTGAGCGCGCCCTGCAGCGCCGTCAGCTCTGGCCCGATTCCGTTGATCTGCGTCTTGTTCTCTCTCATGATCAGGGGAGCGTCGATGCCGGTCGTCGACGTCACCTGGAACTGGGAGTAGCCCGCGAGGCCGGCCCAGCCGCTCAACATGCTGCCCTTCTCGCCGAAGTCGCGGCCGAGGCCCCACATGTACGTGAAGGGGTTGCCCGTCGTCCAGTCCTGGCCTTCCTTCTTGGAGTTGAAGTCGTAGAAGAGCGAAGCGGAGCCGTGCCACAGCCGGGCCTTGTCGAAGTAGCCCGTGATCCGGAACGAGAGCTCGTTGGTCCACATGCCGAGCGACGTGTTGTTCGGCGCCCCGGGCTCGTACCGGCCGGTCGGGGCATAGAAGGCGTAGTGGAAGATGATGTCCGTGCCGCCCGCCGCCAGCGGCATCGGCTTGTCGCTGTGCCAGCCGAGCATCACGGGAACGACCCAGAGCTGGGAGGCCGCGATGCCCGTGGATCCAGCCACGCCGAGGCGGGGGGACTCGATCCGAGCGTTTGCGAACGGCATCGCGACCAGGGCGCCGTAGGTGGCCCCGAAGAGCTTGAAGTTCGACACGTACTGGACGAGGGGCCCGAAGATCTCCTGCGTCAGGTTCGGGCCGTCGACGACGTTCTTGTCCGGACCGACGAGCTGGTCGGCCCACGTGATGTCGCCGAACATTCCGGCGTAGAGCCCCGGGGGCGGCATGACGCCGGCCTTGTTGCCGAACTCGCCTTTGATGATCAGCTGCTGCGCCGCGGCGGGCGCCGCGAGCGCGAGGACCGCGACGGCGGCGAGGAGAGCTCCGAGAGACTTGTGTGTCATCGACGGTCCCTTACGAAAAAACGGGCGGCCGAAAACCGGCCGCCCGCGGAAAGAGAGGGTACGGAGCCTACTTCTTCGAGCCCGGCGGGAAGTCCGCGAAGAGCTTCTGCATCGCTTCGTCGACCTTGCCCTGGTCCTCGCCGGAGCCTGAGACCTGGTCGGTGGCCGTTCCGCGCCAGACCATCTCCTTGGTGGCGGGGTCGACGAGGTCGACGACGAGCGTGCCCATCGGGATCTTCTGGACCGTGGTGGTCGACATGCCGCCCATGCCGCCCCAGCCGCGATAGCCCCAACCGCCGCCGGTGTTCATCGTGTTCAGCTGCGTCTGCTCGGAGAGAACGACGTGCGGGTAGACGACGATCGAGGGATTGCTGGTCACGGCCGTCCAGCCCTTGGACGTGAGCGTGCTGGTGATCGCGTTGTCGATCCGCTTCTGCGTGAACGTCGTCGGCGCCGGCGTGCCCGTCGCCACCTGGAACGTCGAGTACTTCGACCAGTTGATCGTGTGGTCGTAGTCGACGCCGACGGTCATCGTCGAACAGGCCACCGAGAACGCCGCCGCCAGGGCCACCAGGAAGATCGCTGCTTTTCTCATCTTGCTTCTCCTCGTTTTCGGCTGACTGATCTGATCGAATTAGTCGGCCTATCGTATGTCATGCGCGCCGGACCCGTCACCGCCGCCGTCCGCCGCCGCCGCCGCCCCAGCCACCGGACCGGCCGCCCCAGCCTCCGCCGCCGCCCCACGAGCGGTCTCCGCCGCCCACACTGCCGCCGCCCCAATCCTTGTTGCCCCAGTTGCTGTTGCTGAAGTCGCTCCACCGCTGATCGCCGGTCGACCTCGGGCGTTGCGCCAGCTGTCGAGGTTCTTCGATTCCTCGCTCGACGCCCCCGACCAGGTGCTGCCGCTGCCGCCGATGTACTTCTGCCAGCCGCTGCCGGTGTTCGAGTAGATGTTGCCGTTGTGGTCGGCGTAGGTGTTGCCGTTGACCTTCGCGACGCCGCCCTGGTCGCCATGGATCGTCGACGCCCGAGTACGTGTTGCCTCCGGCGCCCGTGACCGTGCCGTGCGCCGCGGTGACCTGGTTGCCGGTGTACAGCGTTTCCGACCGTCACCCGCCCGCCCGCGGCGGAGGCTCCGGTCGTCGGGTTGTACGCCGCGCCGCGGCCGCCGGAGGCGTAGTTGCCGGTGTACGCGTTGTAGGCCTGACCTCGCTGGCCGACACCCTCCGCACCGGTCTTCGAGTTGTAGAACGAGCCTTCCTGACCGTGCCACGCGGTGCCCGTCCAGGCGTTGTAGCCGCCGCCGCTGCGCGTGACGGCGGAGGTCGAGCCCCACTGGCTGTAGACGTTGCCCGAGGACCAGCGCGCGTAGCCCGGTCCCCAGACCGCGCCGCCGCCGTAGCCCCAGGCCGCGGCGCCGTAGTGGCCGTAGTAGCCGCCCCAGCAGGCCCCCCAGCCCCAGCCGTAGTAGCCCCAGCCGTAGCCGCACATCGCCGCGCCCATCGCGAAGCCGCAGCCGATGCCGAACGCGAAGGCCCAGCCGGTGTACGGCGTGTATGCCATGTTGACGCCGTAGCCGTAGGTCACGGGCGGTCCGTACCAGACCGTTCCGACCCAGGGCGAGTAGGAGTAGCCCGTGCCGTAGACGACGACGCCGTTGTAGACGATGGCGCCGGTGTAGCCCGGCGTGTAGCCGACGTACACGACGGTGGGCGTCGAGCCGTAGACCTGGACGTAGGTCAGGTAGTAGAGCGGCGAGGAGGGCGGGATGGTGTAGATCGACGCGGGCACCCAGGCCGCGACGACCCACGGGCCCGCGACGGCGGTGGACGTGAACCAGATTCCGCTCTGGCACATGAAGTAGGAGTTCGGCCCCGTCATGAGGATCGGCGTCGACGCGTTGACGACGTACTGGAGGGACGTGTACTCGACGGGCTTCATCTGCGGCGTCCCGTCGAAGGTGACCGGCGCGGCCGCGGCGGTCCGCTTCACGGTCGCCGTCTGCGGGATCGACGCGGCGATCACCGACGCCTGCGCCTGCGGGGTGCCGGGGACCGAGGCCTTCACGTTCTCCATCGGGCTCTCGTCGGGGATCTTCGCGAAGTCGGCCGGCAGGCTCGACGTCGGGACGAAGGTCCAGGGGCCGGACGTGTCGGGTGCGCTGAACCAGCGCCCGGCGATCAGGACGTAGGTGTTCTGGTTCTGGATGTCCTTGAACACGCGCCCCGTCGTGTTCGAGAGGTACAGCAGGTTGGTCCCCGGGATCGACTCGTAGTTCGGCTGTCCCCCGACGACGATGAGCTCGGTCGGCTGCGTCTCCATGTAGACGACCGGCACCGGCTTGTTCTTCAGCGAAGGTTTCTCGGCCTTGGGATCCGACGAGCCCCCCGTCATCGGGTCGCCGTTCTTGGCCGCAAGGATCGCCTTGAGGGCCTTGTCGAGATTGTCCTTCCGGCCGAAGTGCGGGTCCGAGACCTTCCACGGGCCCTGGAGCGACGAGGCTTCCATCCAGCCGTCGAAGAGGTGGAGGTACAGCTCGCCGGAGTCGGCCTTGAGGACGATCGAGCTCGTGTTGATGATCCGCTGGAGGTCGGTGCCGGACTGTGGCCGGAAGACCGGCTGGCCGTCGATGAGCACGAGGACCGCCGGTACGTTGGAGAAGATGACCTGCGGCGGCGCGTTCTGGAGCGGCCGCGCCTCGCCTTCGGTCTTCGCCGCGACGATGCCGAGGTCCGCCTCGAGCCGGTCGAGCGCGATGGCCTTCGAGCGCTTCGAGGGCTCGAGCTCGTGGAGCGCTTCGACCCAGGCGGCCGCCTTCTCCGGAGCGGAGGGGAAGCTCGAGCGCGTGATGTTCAGGTCCTCGAGGTAGACGAGCCGGTTGGTCTTGTCGACGTCGGTGCGCGCCGTGAACCAGATGACGCCGAAGGTCGGGTCCTTGGCGCCCGCGACCTGGACCGAGACCGCCGGCGTGGGCCTCGAGCTGGTTGTTCTTCCAGGAGTCGAGCTGTGGCTGGTAGATGAGAAACGTGTCCTTCCCGCTGACGAGCCGGCGCGGCCACGGATCGCTCGCGGCAGGGGCCGCGGCGGTCGCGGGTGTCGAAGGGGTGGATTGCTGGGCCTGCACCACCGGCACGGCGGCGACCCAGGCGGCGATCAGTCCGGCGACGGCGGATCGAGAGAGCTGTCGGAGCATGAAGAACCTCCGGTTAGGCGGGGGAATATACACTTGCCGCGCACGTCGCGGAAAAGTCAGGGAGGATCATGAAAGTCGAGTCGATCGGCATCGTCTTTGCGGGGAGCCTGTTCGTCGGGATGCTCGTTCTGCTCGAGGTCGGCCGGCGCATCGGCGCGCGGCGGCTGGCGCGCGATCCCGAAGGCGCGCGCACCGGAGTGACCGCCGTGGAGGGCGCCCTCTTCGGCCTCCTGGGCCTCCTCATCGCGTTCACTTTCTCCGGCGCCGCGAGTCGGCTGGAGGCGCGACGGCATGCTGATCAACGAAGAGGCTAACGCGATCGGGACTGCGTGGCTTCGGCTCGACCTCCTGCCCGCCGACGCCCAGCCCGAGCTGCGGGAGCTCTTCCGGCAATACCTCGACTCGCGGCTCCTCACCTACAAGAAGATCCCCGACATCCCGGCCGTCGAGGCCGAGCTCGCGAACTCGACCCGGATCCAGGGGGAGATCTGGAGGCGGGCCGTCGCGGCCGTCAAAACCGGTCCGCCCGGGCCGAGCGGCACGGCCGTCCTCACGGCGCTCAACGCGATGTTCGACATCATGACCACGCGGACGATGGCGGCGCGGACGCACCCGCCCCCGATCATCTACGTCGATGCTGGCGGTGCTGGCGCTGGCGGGGTCGCTCTTCGCCGGCGACGCGATGGCCGGCGCGAAGAACCCGAAGCTGGATCCACGTCGCTCGGCTTCGCGATCGTGATGTCGCTGACGGTCTACGTGATCCTCGACCTCGAGTTTCCGCGTGTCGGGTTCATCCGTCTCGATGCGACCGACCGGGTGCTCGTGGAGCTGCGGGAGAGCATGAAGTGACGATGCGGAGAATTCCTCCGGGCGTGAGAGGATGCGCGGCATGAAACGCAACGCCATCTTCGCGACGCTCCTCGCCGCTGTGTTCCCTGGCCTGCGCGTCGGCCCCCAAGGTCGAGGTCGGCTGGGACAAGAACGCGAACTTCTCCGCCTACAAGACGTGGGCCTGGAAGGCCGACGGCTCGATCCGGGACAAGGTCTGGGAGAAGCGATTCCAGGACGTGCTGTCCGACCAGCTCGCCACGGACGGGCTGAAGCAGGTGGACCTCGCGCAGGGGCCCGATCTCTGGGCCGTCGTGCACGCGCGGCTCTCCGCCGAGACCCAGGTCGTCTCCTACGATCCGGGCTGGGGCTACGGCTGGGGCGTCTGGGGGCCGAGCTACACGGAGGTCTACCAGATCCCCGTGGGGACGATCCTCGTCGACCTCGTGGACGCGAAGCAGAAGCAGGCCGTCTGGCAGGGCAAGGCCCACGGCTACATTTCGCAGAACAAGACCAACGAGGAGCGCGAGAAGAAGCTGATCTCGATCATCGCCGAGATGTTCGCGGGCTATCCGCCGGGGGCCGCCGCTCCGAAATGACCGGCTAGGCTTCCGTGAGCCGGTAGCCCGCGGCAAGCCGGCCGTAGGCCTCGACCTGCGTCGACTCCCACGCGGCGTCCCGCCCGAGCTCCCGGGCGAGGAGCTTCGCCGCAGCCGGCGCGGCGTCGACCGAAGCGGCCGCGTCGAGCAGGAGGCTGCGCGTGCGGCGCGACAGCACGTCCTCGAGCGAGCGCGCCATCTCGCGGCGCGCGGCCCAGACGACGAGCGCCCGCGGGTAGGGCAGGCGCGGATCGAGAGGCTCGCGCAGGGCGGGCTGCTCGCGCATCAGGTCCTCGATCGCCTCGGCGTCCGTGCCGTACAGCGACGAGCGGATCGGCCGGAGTCGCCGGGTCCGACGGCTTCCAGCCGTGCAGGCGCAGGCCCTCGGTCACGCACGGCCGCGGCGGGAGCCCTCCGACTTCGATCGCGCGGTCCATCGTGTCCTGCGCCATGCGGCGGTAGGTCGTCCACTTGCCGCCGACGATCGTGACGAGGCCCGTCTTCGAGATGAGCACCTCGTGGCTGCGCGAGAGCTCCCGGGTCGCCTTGCCGGGAACGCGGACGAGCGGACGCTGACCGGCGAAAGCGCAGAGGACGTCCGAGCGCGCCGGGTCCATCGCGAGGTATCGCCCCGCGTTGCGGAGGATGAAGTCGATCTCGTCGGGCAGGGGCCGCGGCTCCATCTCCGGCGCCGGCATCGCCGTGTCGGTCGTTCCGACGAGGGCCCGGCCGTGCCACGGGATGACGAAGAGGACGCGGCCGTCGTCGGTGTGGGGCACCATGATCGCCGCCTCGCCGGCCAGGAACCGGTGGTCGAAGACGAGGTGAACGCCCTGCGAGGGTTGCACGGCCGCCGGGGCCGCCGCGTCGTCGAGCCGGCGGATGCCGTCGGCGAAGATCCCGGTCGCGTTGACGACGACGCGCGCCTCGATGGAACGGGTGTCGCCCGACTCGAGGTCGCACAGCTCGACGCCGGAGAGGACGCCGCCGCGGCTGGACGAGCCCCGTGACGCGGGTGTAGTTGAGCAGGCAGGCGCCGTGGTCGGCGGCCGTCTGCGCCAGCGTGACCGCCATGCGCGCGTCGTCGAACTGGCCGTCGTAGTACATGACGCCGCCGAGCAGGTCCGCCGGCTCGACGTTCGGGATCCGGGCGATGGTCTCGTCGCGGTCGAGGATCCGGGAGGGCACGAGGTTGAGACGGCCCGCGAGCAGGTCGTAAGCCTTCAGCCCGATCCCGTAGAACGGCCCCTCCCACCACCGGTAGCGCGGGACGACGAACGGGAGGTTGCGCGCGACGTGCGGGGCGTTGGCGTGCATCAGGCCCCGCTCGTGCAGCGCCTCCATGACGAGGGCGATGTCTCCCTGCTCGAGGTAGCGGACGCCGCCGTGCACGAGCTTGGTGCTGCGGCTCGAGGTCGCCGAGGCGAAGTCCGCCTGCTCGACGAGCAGCGTCCGGTAGCCGCGCGTCCGGGCGTCGACCGCGACGCCGAGGCCGGTCGCGCCGCCGCCGATGACGACGACGTCCCAGGCCCGGTCCGCGTCGAGGCGGCGGAGCATCTCGTCCCGGTTCATCCGACGTCCCAGTGCCGCGCGCGAGCCACGGCGCGGCGTCCAGAGCGCGCGCCGCGCGCGGCTCTCGCGGCGCGGCATGCGTCGCGGGAGAACGTGCGGTCGACGTCGCAGGGTCTTCGCCAGCGACGGAGCAGGTCCGGCCAGACGCCGACGGCCGAGGCCGGCCATGAAGGCGGCGCCGAGGGCCGTGGTCTCGAGGTTCTCCGGGCGCACGACCCGCACGCCGAGCAGGTCGGCCTGGAACTGCATCAGCAGGTCGCTCGCCGCCGCGCCGCCGTCGACGCGGACCTCCCGCAGCCGCGTCCCCGTGTCGGCTTCCATCGCGCGTCATCAGGTCGGCGACCTGGAACGCGATGCCCTCGAGCGTGGCGCGCGCGCCAGGTGGGCCCCCGTCGACGCCGCGCGTCAGGCCCAGGATCGCGCCGCGCGCCGTCGCATCCCACTCGGGCGCCCCCAGGCCGGTGAACGCGGGCACGACGACGACGCCGCCGGAGTCCGCACCGTCGCGGCGAGATCGTTGACCTCCGGAGCGCGCCGGGATGATCTTGAGGCCGTCGCGCAGCCACTGGACCGCGGCGCCGCCGACGAAGACGCTGCCCTCGAGCGCGTAGGTCGATCGGCCCGTCGCCGATCCGCCAGGCGACGGTCGAGAGCAGCCGGTTGCGGCTCGCGACGGGCTTGCTCGCCGGTGAACATGAGGAGGAAGCAGCCCGTGCCGTACGTGCACTTCACGAGGCCGGGCCGCGTGCAGAGCTGTCCGAAGAGCGCCGCCTGCTGGTCGCCGAGGATCCCGGCGATCGGGACGCTGCCGCCGAGGACGGCGCGGGAGGTGTCGGCGACGTGCCCGCCGCTCGGCACGATCTCGGGGAGGACCGACGGGCGGAACGTCGAGAAGCCGCGCGAGCTCCGGGTCCCAGCGGCCCGTGCGCAGATTCATCAGCATCGTGCGCGAGGCGTTGGAGACGTCGGTGACGTGCCGCCGGCCGCCCGTCAGGTTCCAGACGAGCCAGGAGTCGATCGTCCCGGCGGCGAGCGATCCCGCGGCGGCCCTTCGCCGCGCCCCGGGCACGTTGTCGAGGAGCCAGCGGAGCTTCGAGCCGGAGAAGTACGGGTCGAGCAGGAGGCCCGTCTTCCGGCGGATCGCGGGCTCGCGGCCGGCCGAGCGGAGCCGTTCCATGGCAGGCTGCCGTGCGCCGGTCCTGCCACACGATCGCGTTGTGCACGGGGCTGCCCGGTCGCGCGGTCCCAGAGCACGACGGTCTCGCGCTGGTTGGTGATGCCGATCGCGGCGAGGTCGCGCGCGGCGAGGCCCGCGTCCTCGAGAGCGCCCGCCGCGCGGCGTCGCGGGTCGTCGTCCAGATCTCATCGGCGTCGTGCTCGACCCAGCCGGGCTGCGGAAAGTGCTGCGCGAACTCCTTCCGCGCGGCGCCGAGCACGCGGCCCGCGCTGCGTCGAAGACGATCGCGCGCGAGCTGCTCGTTCCCTGATCGAGGGCGAGGATGTAGGGCACGGACGAGATTCTAGGTGACGGGGCCGCTCCACTCCCTCGCCTTCGACCGCCTCGCGGAAATCGACTGGACTCGCGGAAAATGGAACGGCCGGCCCGAAGGCCGGCCGCGGGGTTGCTTCGAGACCGGGTCCTCAGTTCGCCCAGTAGAGCCCAACCAGCTTGCTGAGGAAGACCGCCATCTGTCCGCGCGTGAGCGGATTGCCGGGACAGTAGTTCCCGCCGCCGCAGCCGGCCGTGACGCCGGCGGCGACCAGGGCCTCGATGAACTGGTACTGCGGGTGAGTGTTGGGCACGTCGCCGAAGGTCGCGTTCACCGGAGCGGGGCTGACCTGGAGGTGGTAGTAGACCAACGCCCGCCGGAGCTTGTGCAGTCCGCCGTTGGCCGAGATGTTGGCCTGGAGAAAGTAGGAGTTGTTGAAGTTGTCGATCGTGACGTTCAGTGCTCCGCTGATGACGTACCCCCAGCCGGGCGTTCCAAAGGTGTTCGCGGCGTTCGCGAAGGTCGTGTTGGTCCCCGCGATGCTGCCGATGTTGATCCCCAGGTAGGTGGAAATCTCGAAATCGGGGTCGTTGTCGTAGAGCTCGAAGGAAATGGCGTCGATGTGCGCTCCCGTCGGGAGGTTGAGAGGTGCGTTGAAAAACGCGGACGTCCCTCCGGTGCGATACCGGGAGAAGCTCGAGATGTCGAAATTCCAGGTCGTGGCCGAGTCGGTCGGGGAAAAGGCGTCCGCCGGGATCGAGTAGATGGCCGTGAAAGGCCCGAACGAGCTGGGTGCAGCCGGGGACGTCGTCACCGACACCGGGCCGACCCGTTCGTCCTGGGCGAGCGCGAGCCCGCCCACGAGCAAGAGCGACGCCGCCAATCCGATCCGCGAGACACAATTCCGCTGCTTCACGATCTCCTCCTTCGCTTGTCGGGAACGATCGGAATGTAGCACGCCGATTTGCGCGGCCTGACCTTTGTCGGGGCTCACGGCCGACGACGTTCCGTCGGATCGACTCGATTTGGTTCGTATGCGCAGATTCGGCCGGGCCGGACGTCCGCTAGAAGCTGACGGCGAGCGAGGAGACGACCGTCGGGGGTTCCGCATCGGCATTGAAGACGTAGACCGACAGGGTCAGGCTCTTGTAGGTGAAGCCGACGAAGGGCCCGCGCTGCACGTCGAGCCCGGTCTCGTAGGCGCGCGTGCGCTGCGACGCGAAGCCGACCGTCAGCCAGTCCCAGGGGGAGTAGCCGAGCTGGGCCCAGTTGTAGAAGAAGTCGTTCTCCGAGTCCTCGAGGTCGAAGACCCACTCGCCCTCGCTGTACAGCTCGAGCGGGCCCCAGGAAAGGGTCAGCTCGTACCCCGGCGCGGCGCCGTTCGTGTCGCCGAAAACCCCGCCCGCCATCAGTGTCGCGTCGAGCCGGAGCGCGTCGCCGACGCCGAGGTTCCAACCGACCCAGGCCGAGCCCGTGCCGATGCCCTCGTAGTTGTAGCGGGCCTCCAGGTGCAGCGCTCCGCGGTCGGCCGTCACCGTGGGCTGGCCGTAGTCCGTGTCCTCCGGCGGGAAGTAGCCATAGACGCTGGCCGTGAACTCCCAGGCGGGGCTCTCCGGCGCCTCCGACGTCGCGTCCGCGGCCGTCGCGGCTCCCTCGGTCTGCGCGGCGGCGACGGCGGCTCGGAGCGCGAGCAGCGCCGCCGCGACGAGCGAGCGCACCGGGCTCAACCGCCGAGCGCGATCGTCATCGCGACGAGCGCGACGCCGATGGCGACCATAACGAAGGCGGTCCGCCAGGGGCGGAAGCCCGCGTACTTTCCGTACTCGCGGCCGCCGTAGAAGAGCAGGGCGATCGCGATCGCGTTCGAGACGCGCAGGGCCCGCACGGCGTCCTGCATCACGATGAAGGGGATCACCACCGGAAACGTCGAGAGGAAGACGAGCAGGAATACGGCCAGGGCCTGAAGGAGGTCCGTCCGGGAGAGCGAGGCGTGGCCGGGAGGCTCGGGCAGCGCCGCGACGCGCCGCGCCATGGAGTCGATCTCGGCTTCGTCGAGGACCTGCGCGACGGTCGGGGGGAGGGCGTCGGCGACGATCCGGCGCCCCGCCTGGGGGCTCGGGGCATCCCGGAGGGCCCGGAAGGTGAGGAGGTTGCGCCCACGCTCGGCGAGCGAGTTCATGACGTACATGATCGCGTCGATGATTCCCCACGCCAGATTGCAGCCGATCGCGCCGATGAGCATCGTTCGAACTTCTTCACGGGCGCTCGACGCGGCGGAGAGGGAGCCGGTGAAGGTCAGGACCATGATCAGGCCGAACAGGACCTCGGACCACCGTTCGGTCGGTTCGAGGACCCGGCGGCGCTTCTCCTCGGGCATCGTTTCCTCTGAGTCCAGGGCCGCGCTCAGCGCGGAGCCAGATAGAGCATCGCGGCGAAGACGGCGTAGACCGCGATCAGCTGCACGCCCGAGTACCAGGCCGAGTGGCCGTTCGCGGCGACCAGGGTGACCGTCAGCGTGGTCAGCAGCACCATGAGCACCTGGCCGCCGCTGAAGGTGAGATCCATGGGCGACGGAGCGACGGCGTAACTCAGGAGGACCAGAACCGGGGCGACGAAAAGAGCGATCTGGACGGAGCTTCCCATCGCGATCCCGACGGAGAGATCGAGCCGGTTTTTGCGCGCCGCCGAAAAGGCGGCGGTCATCTCGGCGGCGGCGCCGACGAGGGAGACCACGACGAAGCCCACGAAGGCCTGCGACAGGCCGAGGGTCTTGGCCGCCTCCGTGACGGACCCCACGAAGACCTCGCTGACGAGGGCGATCAACACCGTGACGGCCGCGAGCGTCCCCAGGGCGGCCGGGAGCGGCCAGGGGGTTTCCCCGTGCTCTCCGCCTTCCGCGCTGGTGAAGAGCTCCCGATGCGTCTTGAGGGAGAAGAAAAGGCTCAGGGCATAGGTCGTAAGAAGGATGAACGAGATCGTGAGGCCGAGGGGCAGCTGGTAGGAAGCCACGTCGAGCTGGTCGACGCGGGCGGTGGCCGCCGGGATGACCAGGGCGATCGAGGCGAGCAGCAGCATTCCCGCCTGGACCCGCGCGTTTCGCGGGTTGAACTCCTGGACGTGATGTCGCAGACCGCCGAGGAGAAACGCGCCCCCGAGCATGAAGAGGCTGTTGGTCACGATCGCGCCCGCGAGCGACGCCTTGACGAGGTCGAACATGCCGGCGCGAAGCGCCGTGATCGCGATGACGAGCTCCGTCAGGTTGCCGAGCGTGGCGTTCAGGAGCCCGCCGATCGCGTCTCCGGTCTTCGCCGCCACGCTCTCGGTCGCGCGCGACAGCAGACCGGCGAGCGGGACGATGGCCACGACCGAAAGCAGGAAGACGAGCGTGTAGCTTTCGGGCCGCAAATGCTCCGTGATGAAGACGATGGGGACGAAGACGATCAGCCAGTAGAGCGGGGTCCGGCGAAAGTCCGAAAGGACGCCGCTCATGGAGAGGTCCGTGCCGACCCGCCCGGGGTTGACGCCTGAACGCTCCGCATGTCCGCTCCCTTTTCCGGGTCTACTTCTCGTCGTCGGTGACGGTCCAGGTCTTGTCCGGGTTGAAAACCTTGATGGTCGGGCCGAGCTTCGCCGTGTCGGGGCCGAGGTCCTTCTGGAACACGACGCCGTCGTTGTTCACCTGGAAAGTCTGGACGCCGGTGACTCCGTACTCCGCCGGCCAGGCGACCATCGCGAAGCCGCCGATCATCCTCCCCTTGACGATGTAGTCGCGGGCGCCCAGGCGCGCCGTCGGGCCCTGGGCGGTCAGGATGCGGAAGTGGTAGCCGTTGTAGGGCGCAGTCTTGTCCGTGTAGCCCGCGGCGAGCGCCTTGGCGACCTCGTCGCCGATGGGCCCGCCCGGAGTGCCGTCCGGGTTCCACCAGGAGAGGCCGTCGTGCTTGCCCGGAGTGCTGATGGACCTCTGGGCGTACTGGAGCGCTCCGGAATCGTCGTGCACCTCGGAGGCGTACTCGTGCTGGGCCTCGACGTAGCCGCGCAGGAACGCGATCGCGTCGAGCTCGTTGCCTCCGATGCGCCGGGCCAGGATCTCCTGCCGGCCTTCCTTCGCGTCGTAACGCCACTTTCCATTGCGCTCGACGATCGGCACCGGCAGCGGCCACTCGTCGGTGCCGACGACGAGGACGGCCTGCTTGGGGTTGCCGAGGTCGAAGGACACTTCCGTCTTCTCGCGGGCCTTCGCTGCGAACTTCGCCAGGTCGGCTTTGTCGCTGACGGGGTCGCCGGAGGACACGATGCCCTTGCCCTCGGGCCCGAAGATGGCGTCGACGGCGGCGATGTCGCCGGCCTCGGCCGCCTTGACCAGGGCCTCGGCGGCCTGCTGGGGCGTGTCGAACGTGCGCTGCTTCGCGGACGGGTCGGCCGCGAGGGCCGGAACGGCCCACAGGAGCGCGCCCGCGAGCGCCAGCGAAGCCGAGAGTCGCGAAACGAGTTGAGGGTGACGCAGTCTGTTGGTGTTCATTTTCGTTCCTCGCCGTTACCGCCGCCGCCCGCCGCCGCCGCCGCGGGACATGCCGCCCATACTCGACGCGCCGCGCGAGCTCGACGACCGCGCACTGCTGCCGCTGCGCGACGATCCGCCGAACGCGGACGAGGAGCTGCGCGAGCTCGATGACGGGACGTTGCGACTGCCCATCTGACTGGAGCGGTTGCTCGAGCCGCCACGGTCGTAGCCGCTCGCGCCGGAGCGGTTGCTCGCACCGCCGCGGTCCATGCTGCTCGCTCCGGCGCGATTGCTCGCGCCGCTCTGGGACTGGCGCTGGCTCGCCCCGGCCTGCCGGGACGCCGAGTCGCCGCGCGCGCCGCCGCCGTACTTGCTGGCGGTCGCCTTGTCCTTGTACGGGGCCCCGCCGCGCTGTTGCGCGTTGTGCTGCCAGTTACTGTTGCCGCTCCTGTTGCTGACGTTGTTCTGCCGGTTGCTGTTGTTGACGAAGTTGTTGTTGTTGTTGATGTTGATGGTGTTGTTGCCGCCGCCCCATCCGCAGCCCCAGCCCCAGCCTCCCGAGATGCCGATCCCGATGGCCATCCCGACGCCGAACCCGATGAGTGCACCTCCCGCGTAGTAGGGCGGGTAATACATCGGAGGATACGGGTAGACCGGCGCTCCCCAGATCACGGTCGGGCTGTAGCTGGGAACGTAGACGACCTCGGTCGACGCGGGCTGGATCTCGATGACGGTCTTCGATTCCACCGTCTTCGTCTCGACCTTCTGCTGCTCGGAGGAATCGAGCTTGCCGGCGTCCTTGGCCTTGGTGCGGAGGCGCTGGACCGCGTCCATGACGTCGGCCTGCGACGCCAGGAACGCGTCACCGAGATCCTGCGTCCACTGGATGTTCTCGGAGAGGACTTTCAGGGCGTCGGGCAGCGTCACCAGCGCCTGGACGCTCGGGTCCCACGGCTGCTGCTCGGCCGCCTTGACGAGAGCGTCTCCTTTGAGGGTGCTGTTTTTCGCCAGCCACTGCTGCGCCGCGACGATGTCGATCGGGTACGTCGCCGCCACCAGGCATTGGGCGAGCAGGGGGTCCGGGTACAGGGCGATCGGCGCCACCAGCGAGTCGAGCTGGTCGGCCGAGAGCTTGACGGATTCCGGTGCTTCCGCCGCCGCGGCGGCGGGCGCATCCTGCGTCGTCGGGACCGCCCCCGCCGGAGCGGCCAGCATCGCGCAGAGCGTCGCGACGAGGGCTGTGCCCGCGACCCCGGAGAGTCGATTTCGGAGATTCTGGAGAGATGGCAAGGTGTCCTCCTCGTTTGCTGGACGCCTCATCCTATTGCTTGCCCGGGCCGCCGCGCCAATGGGACCAAGGTCCGATACCCGTGCAAGAGTGAGGACGGTGAGGCGGCCGGGCTCACCCGAGGCTGGCCGAGGGCGGATCCATCGACCGCGGGGTCGGCCGGGGAAGCCTTCGGACGTCGCCCGGCCCGTGGCCGACGGCGGCGCAAGGACAGTCGATGAATCCCGGGACGCCCTCGGGCGGGGGCGTCGGTCCCCGGCGTCGTGCGCCGAGTCTGCACTGCGGGCCCCGGGGGACGAGGCGGACCGCTCTGCCGTACCATCTCCGCTCGATGCGAGCTCGTCGCCTGCCTTCTTCGTCGCGGCCGCCGGCGGCCCGAATCCCGGCGACCCCGTGATCAGCTGGGTCACGGTCGTCTGGTCCGCGATCGCGGCTTCGTGCCTGACGGTCGCGGCGGTGCACGCCCTGATCTGCGTGCGGCAGCGGGAGCGGGCCAATCTCCTCTTCGCCGTCAACAGCCTTTCGGTCGCGGCCATCGCGGCCTTCGAGCTCGCGCTGATGCGCGCGTCCAGCCCGGTCGAGTTCGGCGCCCTCGTGCGGTGGATGCACGTTCCCATCTTCGTTCTCGTCACGTCGCTCGTCCTCTTCGTGCGCGTGTTTTTTCGGGCGGGCTCCGCGGGGCTCGCCGCAGCGACCATCGCATCGAGGGCGGCGGCTCTCCTCGTCAACTTTCTCCGCCAGCCCAACCTGAACTTCGTCGAGATCACGAGCCTGCGCCGCGTCGCGTTCCTGGGAGAAGACGTCTCGGTGGCCGCGGGGACCGTCAGCCGCTGGACGCGGCTGGGCGAGCTCACCTCGATCCTGCTGCTCGCCTTCCTGCTTTCGGCGGCGCTTTCGGTCTGGCGGCGCGGCGAGCGCGGACGGGCGGCGATCGTCGGCGGCAGCATGGTTCTGTTCGTTCTCGGGGCGGCAGGCCACGCGGCACTGGTCCATGCCGGGGTCGTGGTCTTCCCGTACATGTTCAGCGTCGCGTACCTCGGCGTCGTCGCGGCGATGGGATACGAGTTGACGTCCGACGTCCTTCGCGCGGCCGCCCTGGCGCGCGCGCTCCGCGAGAGCCAGGATGCCCTGCGAGAGAGCGACCGGCAGCTGGCCGTGGCGGCCGATGCGGCGAAGCTGGGCTTCTGGGCGTGGGACCCGGGGACGAACGACGTGTGGATGACGGCCACCGGCCGGGTGCTTCGCGGCTACTCTCCGGAAGAGCGCCTCGACCTGTCCCGCTTTCTCTCCTCGGTTCACCCGGAGGATCGGGAGGGCATCCGGCGATCCGTCGAAGCCGCGGTCGACGATCCAAGGTCCTTCGAGCGTGAGTATCGGATCGTGCGTCCCGACGGGGAAATTCGCTGGGTCGCGTTCCGCGGCGCCGGCGAGCGTGACCCCGGGGACGGGCGGGCCCGCGTGCGGGGCGTCTCGATCGACGTCACGCGGCAGAAGACGGCGGAGCTCGAGTCGCTGCGGCGGCAGAACGAAGTCGCTCATCTCTCCCGGGTGACCGTGCTCGGCGAGCTGTCGGGATCGCTCGCCCACGAGATCAACCAGCCGCTGACGGCGATCCTGAGCAACACGGAAACCCTGCAGAACCTGCTGGGGCAGGAGGGGGCCACTCTCCCCGAGATCCAGGAGATCCTCGCCGACATCGTTCACGAGGGCAAGCACGCCGCCGAGGTGATCCAACGCCTCCGAATCCTCCTGAAGAAAGGCGACGTCCGCCCCGAAGCCCTCGATCTGCCCGACCTCGTCGGGGACGTCGTCCGGCTGGTGCGGGGCGACCTCGCCCACCAGGGCGTGACGTTTTCGGCGGAGCTCCCGGCGGGGCTTCCCCGGGTTCGCGGAGACCGCGTCCAGATCGAACAGGTTCTTCTGAACCTCCTCACGAACGGCTGCGACGCCATGGCGGACACGGACCCGAGTGACCGGTGCCTCGTCCTCGGCGCGGCGGTCGCGGAAGGCGGCGAGGTTCGCGTGTCCGTCCGCGATCGGGGCCCGGGAATCGCGCGTTCGGACCTCGAGCGCGTCTTCGAGCCGTTCGTGACGTCGAAGAGCCGCGGCATGGGCCTGGGGCTGTCCGTCTGCCGGTCGATCGTGACCGCCCACGAGGGCCGGCTGTGGGCGGTCAACAACGACGATCGCGGCGCGACGTTTCATTTCACGCTTCCCGTCGCCGGGGAGGAGCCGCGATGACGGCGGAGAGGGTGTACGTGGTGGACGACGAGCCGGCCGTGCGCAAGGCCCTCTGGCGGCTGCTGCGCTCCGCCGGATTCGAGGTCGAGGCTTTCGGGTCCGCGGAGGCATTCCTCGGCGCGCTGGAAGCGGAGCCGGCCGGCTGCGCGATTCTCGACGTCGCGATGCCGGGGCTGGACGGCCTGTCGCTGCAGGCGACGCTCGCCTCCCGGGGCATCGACCTGCCGGTCCTGTTCCTGACGGGACGGGGCGACATTCCGATGTCCGTGCGGGCGATGAAGGCGGGGGCGGCCGACTTCCTGACGAAGCCCGTCGACGGCAAGGCCCTCGTCGCTGCGGTCCGCCGGGCGCTGGAAAAGGGACGGTCAGCCGGGCAGGCGCGGTGGGAAGCCTCGGAGGTCCGCCGGCGCCTCGCCTCCCTCACCCCGCGGCAGCGCCAGGTCCTGGAGAGGGTCGTGGCCGGGAAGCTCAACAAGCAGATTGCGGCCGATCTCGGGATCGCGGAGAAGACGGTCAAGATCCACCGCGGCCAGGTCATGTCGAAGATGGCGGCGGGCTCGGTCGCCGAGCTCGTGCGCTTCGCGGATCGCGCCCGCATCCGGCGTCCGTAGCTTCGCGACGCGGCCCGCCCCGGAATTTCGTTACGACCAAGGTCCGATGGCGCGCCCGCCGGGCGGTTGCTAGCGTCGGAGCGTGAACCCGAGAAGCTGGGAGTGCTTCGTCGCGGTGGTCGATGACGACGACGCGGTGCGCCGCGCCCTCTCGCGCCTGGTTCGCTCGCTCGGGTTCGAGGCGGAAGCGTTTTCGTCGGGCGAGACCTTCCTGGCTGCGCTTGCGACGCGGCGCCCCGATTGCGTCGTACTCGATCTGCACATGCCGGAGGTCAGCGGCTTCGACGTCCAGGCCCGGATGGCCCGGGCGGGCCTGCACGTGCCGGTCATCGCCATCACGGGCCAGGACTCTCCCGAGGCGCAGGCCCGCGCGCTGCCCGGTACCAGGGCGCGACCTCGGTTCGATACACGGGACGGACTATGGACGGGCCGACGCCGCTGCCGCGGGATCGGGAGCCTCGAGCGTCGCCATCCACTCCTGAAACAGGCTGTAGGCCACCGTCAGGATCGTCGGGCCGATGAAGAGCCCGAGAAAACCGAAGGCCAGAATGCCCCCGATGACGCCGAGGAAGACGACCGCAATGGGAGCCTGGATCCCCTTTCCCATCAAGAGCGGCCGGACGATGTTGTCCGATCCGCCCACGACGACGAGGCCCCAGACGGCCAGGAAAATCGCCATTCCCGACCTTCCGTTGGCGCCGAGCCAGAGGGCCGCCGGCAGCCACAGGAGCGCGGGACCGGCCGGCACGACCGAAAGGAAAAACGTGGCCATCCCGAGAAGGAACACTCCCGGGACGCCGGCGATCAGAAACCCGAGCATCGCCAGCCCCGCCTGAACGGCGCAGGTCCCGAGCAAGCCGCGAAACACTCCCCGGACGGTCGAGCGGACGAGAGCCACCTGCCGGAGTCCGCGCTCGCCGCCGAGACGCGCGGCGACACGATCGACGGCGGCGGTCAGGGCCTCCCCGTTCAGCGAGAGCAGGGCGGCGATGAAGATCGCCAGCGCGAACTGCAGAGTCCCGGTGCTGATTCCGGCCGCGGCACCGACGAGGAACTCCCGGATCGGTTTGATCAGCGGGCGCAGATCCTGGTGCAACCTCTCCGGATCCGCGGAGACCGACTGCCACCATTCGTTGGCGGCCTGGCCGACGAGGGGGATCGAGGCGAGCCATTCCGGCGGCTGACGGAGGCCGCCCGAGAGCATCTCGTTGACGCGTTCGACGAGGGCCGGAGTCCCCGCGGCGAGGCGGATCGCGAAGACCGATATCGGGACGAACAGAATCGCCACCAGAAAAAGCGCGAAGAGCGCCGCGGCGACCTCTCTTTCGTCCGCGAACGAGCCGCGCGAAGCCCTGGTACAGACCGCGCGTCGAGACGGCGATGATCGTGCCCCACAGAAACGCCGTCAGAAACGGCCGGACGACCAGATAGCAGCCGACGGCGAGAAGAACGAGCGCCCCGAGAACGGCGTATCGCTCGAAGTCGCGCGACGGGATCGCCGCGGACGGATTTCGCCCCGGGTCCGCTTCCGACCGTTCCATGGCCCGTGAGTCTAATCCCACCGCGGCCGGCGGTGCTGCACGGAGGAAGCCGAACGCCGGGGTCGATCGCCCGGGCGCGCAGTCGCGTATCGAGATACGCTTTGAGAAGCCGATTCCGCTCGACCAGGACGCCCAGAGAGGAGAGATCGCATGGGAAAGGGACGAAAAGAGAAGGACGCCGCGGACGAGGAGCCGACCCGGCGCCGGGTCACCGACGAACAGCTGATCGAAAATGCGCGCAAGCTGGCGCGAAGGTACCGGATCCGGGACGGAAAGGACTTTCGTCTCGATGACATCGATCCGGGAGACACGGCGTGGCTCCAGGCGGAGGACAAGCCCGCCGCCAAGGAAGCGCTGCAGCACGGCGTCGACGTCCTCGCGGAGCTTCAGGACATCGCTGTACGCCCAGGACCGCTGGGCCTTGCTTCTGATCTTCCAGGCGATGGACGCGGCCGGCAAAGACGGCGCCATCAAGCACGTCATGTCCGGCGTCAACCCGCAGGGCTGCCAGGTCGTCGTCGTTCAAGGCGCCGTCGCCGGAGGAGCTGGATCACGACTTCCTCTGGCGCTGCTCGCGAAGACCTGCCCGAGCGCGGCCGGATCGGCATCTTCAACCGCTCGTACTACGAGGACGTGCTCGTCGTCCGCGTCCACCCGGAGCTCCTCCAGAAGCAGAAGGTCCCGCGCGAGCTCGTCACGAAGGACATCTGGAACGAGCGTTTTCGCGACATCCGCACCGTCGAACGGTATCTCGCCGGCAACGGCGTCGTCGTGCGGAAGTTCTTCCTTCACGTCTCGCGCAAGGAGCAGAAGCGGCGGTTTCTCGAGCGCATCGAGAATCCCGACAAGAACTGGAAGTTCTCGGCGACCGACGCGCAGGAGCGGGGTCACTGGAAGGACTACATGCGCGCCTACGAGGACATGATCCGCAACACGGCCTCGAAGGGGTCGCCGTGGTACGTCGTGCCCGCCGACAACAAGTGGTTCACGCGAATCGTCGTGGCCGCCGCCGTGATCGACGCTCTCGCCTCGCTCGGGCTGAAATATCCCGAGGTCGGCAAGGAGAAGCTCGCGGAGCTCGCTCGCGTCAAGAAGGCGCTCCTGGCGGAGAAATAGAAGTGGCGGGCGCAACCGCCCTCGCCGCGCAGGGCCGGCCGGCCGGCGGCTGGAAGGATGGAATCCGCTTCGACGTGATCGCCGGCCTGATCACGGCCGCCGTGGTCATCCCCAAGGCGATGGCCTACGCGTCGATCGCGGGCCTGCCCGTGGTGGTCGGTTTGACCACGGCGCTCGTCCCGATGGTGATCTACGCGCTGCTCGGGACCTCACGGCCGCTCTCCGTTTCGACGACCACGACGATCGCCATCCTCACTGCGGCGGAGCTCTCCGAGGTCGTTCCTGGCGCCGATCCGGCCGCCCTGGTGAAGACCGCCGCCGCGCTCGCGCTCCTCGTGGGAGGCGTGCTCGTGGTGGCTTCGTTCCTGCGGCTCGGCTTCGTCGCCGACTTCATCTCCGAGCCGGTGCTCGTCGGCTTCAAGGCCGGGATCGGGCTCGTCATCGTGTTCGACCAGCTCCCGAAGCTCTTCGGGGTCCACTTTCCCAAGACCGGGTTCTTCCGCAACCTGGCGGCTCTCTTCCGGAGCATCCCCGAGACGTCGGTGCCGACGCTCGTCATCGGCCTGGGCACGATCGCCCTGCTCCTGGGACTGGAGCGGTTTCTTCCGAGAGTCCCGGCGCCCCTCGTCGTCGTCGCGGCCGGGATCGCCGCCATGGGCCTCTTCGGCCTCGAGGCGCGGGGCGTCGAAGCGATCGGGAGGATCTCCGCGGGCCTGCCGTCACCCGTGCTTCCCGACCTTTCGCTCGCCCCGCGGCTCTGGCCGGGGGCGCTCGCCATCGCGCTCATGAGCTTCACAGAGACGACCGCCGCCGGGCGCGCGTTCGCCCGGACCGACGAGCCGCCGCTCAAACCCAACCGGGAGCTTCTCGCGACGGGCCTCGCCAACGCCGGCGGCGCCTTCTTCGGCGCCATGCCGGCGGGCGGTGGGACGTCCCAGACAGCGGTCAACCGGCGTGCCGGAGCGCGCACGCAGCTCGCCGAGCTCGTGACCGCGGCCGTGACGCTCCTGACGATGCTCTTCCTCGCGCCCTGGATCGGTCTCATGCCCCAGGCGACCCTGGCGGCCGTCGTGATCGTCTACTCGATCGGCCTGATCCAGCCGGCCGAGTTCCGCGCGATTTTCGACGTCCGCCGGACGGAGTGGGCCTGGGCCCTGACCGCGTTCGCCGGCGTCGTCCTGCTCGGGACGCTTCGCGGGATCCTCGTCGCCATCGTCGTGTCGCTCGTCGCCCTCTCCCACCAGATGGCCAATCCGCCGGTTCGGGTCCTCGGGCGCAAGCCCGGCACCAACGTCTTCCGGCCGCGGACGAAGGAGCACCCGGAAGACGAGACCTACCCGGGCCTGCTGCTGCTGCGGCTCGAAGGGCGGATCTTCTTCGCCAACGCCGGGAGGATCGCCGAGAAAATGCGGGCGGCCATCGCCGAGGAGAATCCGAAGGTCGTCGCGCTCGACATGAGCGCCGTCTTCGATCTCGAGTACACCGCCCTCAAGATGCTCACCGAGGGCGAGAAGAGGGCGCGCGAGCGCGGCGTGTCGGTCTGGCTCGTGGGCCTGAACCCGGAGGTCCTCGGCGTGATCCAGCGCTCGTCCCTGGGAAAGCTCCTCGGTCGCGAGGGCATGCACTTCACGCTCGAAGTTGCGGTCGCGAAATACCAGGCGGCCGGCAGCCCGGCGATCGTGAAGCGAAGGCAATCGTCGTCGGGATACGACGGCCGCGGCCGTCAGGCCGGCGACGACGTCGAGTCCGAAGCCAGAGCTGCCGGTAGTCCGCCAGAGCCAGGCGGGCAGCCGAGAGAGGTTCCGCGTCTGGCCGCCAGGCGTGTCCATGGCTGCCGAGATCCGACTCTCGCGTCAGCGGGGCGGAGGCTGAGGCGTCGGAGCCGCCTTGGGCACGTCGCCCGGCGAAGACACGACGGCCGACGGCGGCGCGTACGCGTCCGTGACGCCCGGCTCGCCCTGGTAGCGCCAGTTACCCGTATTCGGATCGGGCTGCCCTTGAGCCGGCGCGGGCGCGGCCGGCTCGCCGCCGGGGAGGATCGTCACCGTGCCGCCGCCCTCCATGGGCAGATTGTCGATGCGCGCGCCGCCCCTCTCCTCCTGCTGGATCCGGAACGCCGGGATCCCCGTCACGCGGGTGATCGCCTTGACGTCCTCCGTCCGCAGGCTCATGAGCGTGCCGTCGCGCCAGGTCTTCAGGACGTAGGTCTTTCCCTTGAGGACCGGATTGTCGCGCGCGATGACCCGGCCGGTCGGGACGAGGTCGACCCGATACACGACCTCCTGGTTGATGTCCTTCGTCCGCTGGGTGACCTTCTTCACCTTCGTCCGGGAAAGGCGAGCGGGCTGCTTGTCCGGCCACGCCTTGAATACGTAGACGTCGCCCTCGAGCACGGGCTTGCCGAAACTGAACGCCTGTCCCGACGGGTCCAGATCGATCTGCCAGATCTCGAGCGGCGGTTCGGGCGCCGGAGCCTGACTGCCGACGAGGGGGGTCGCTCGCGGTGCCGGGCTCGAGGGCTGCTGGGCGCCGAGGCTCGTGGCGAGGACCAGCGCCGTCAGGATGCAGGTTCCGGTACGCATGGCAATCTCCTTGGGCTTCATGATCCGCCGAACCGGCGGTGGTGCCAATGGGACCATGGTCTCATGCGGGAAAGCTCGGTTGGTGGCGTAACTCGAGCCGGATCGAATGCGATCCGCGGACCCGGTCGTCTCTGATCGGAATGAATCATTCGAGTCCGGGTTCTGAGTCGTCAGAATCAGGACGCATGGAGGCCGCGATGGTCGAGTCGAGCAAGGATCCAGGATTCGTCGACTGCACCGAACAGAAGCGGCTCAACGAGGCCCGGGAGAAGAAGGTCCCGTGGAAGAAGTGGGGCCCCTACCTGAGCGAGCGGCAGTGGGGGACGGTCCGCGAGGACTACAGCGAGGACGGCAACGCCTGGGACTACTTCCCGCACGAGCAGTCCCGCTCCCGGGCCTACCGGTGGGGCGAGGACGGCCTGGGCGGGATCTCCGACGACGAGCAGCGCCTCTGCTTCGCCCTCGCGCTCTGGAACGAGCGGGACCCCATCCTCAAGGAGCGCCTCTTCGGACTGACCAACAGCGAGGGGAACCACGGCGAGGACGTCAAGGAGTACTACTTCTACCTCGACTCGACGCCGACCCACTCGTACATGAAGTACCTCTACAAGTACCCGCAGCGCGAGTTCCCCTATCGGGACCTCCTCGAGACGAACCGGAGGCGGACCCGCGAGGAGCCCGAGTACGAGCTGCTCGACACGGGGATCTTCGACGACGACCGGTACTTCGACGTCTTCGTCGAGTACGCCAAGGCCGGGCCCGAGGACGTCCTGGTCCGCATGTCGGTGCACAACCGCGGTCCGGAGGCGGCGCGGCTGCACGTCCTGCCGCAGCTCTGGTTCCGCAACACCTGGTCGTGGGGGGACGAGGGCGAGAGACCGGTCCTGCGCGAGGCCGGCGGAGCGATCGTGGCGTCCCACCCGGAGCTGCTCGACACGACGCTATCGTGCGACGGCGCGCCGGAGCTCCTCTTCGCCGAGAACGAGAGCAACGTCCAGAAGCTCTGGGGCCAGCCGAACCCGGCGCCGTACGTGAAGGACGCGTTCCACCGCTACGTCGTCTCCGGGGAGCGCGACGCGGTCAACCCCGGGAAGACCGGGACGAAGGCGGCGGCCCGCTACGTCCTCGAAGTCCCCGCCGGCGGCTGTTCGGTTCTCCGCCTGAGACTCGCGGCCGGGACGGCGGGTGAGCCGTTCGGTCCGGCGTTCGACGAGGTGTTCCGGCAGCGGCTCTTCGACGCCGACGAGTTCTACGACCGGATCACGCCCGACTCCCTCGGCGCAGGACGAGCGCCTCGTCCACCGCCAGGCCCTGGCGGGGATGCTCTGGTCCAAGCAGTACTACTACTTCGACCTCGACCGGTGGCTGAAGGAGCACCAGGCCCATCCCCTGACCGGCGGCGCGAAACGCGGCGTCCGGAACGCCGACTGGTTCCACATGCTGAACGGCGACGTCATCTCCATGCCCGACAAGTGGGAGTACCCCTGGTACGCGGCGTGGGACCTGGCCTTCCACACGATTTCGCTGTCGCTCGTGGACTTCGACTTCGCCAAGGAGCAGCTCCTCCTGATGCTCAAGAGCCTCTACTCCCACCCCAACGGGCAGATGCCGGCGTACGAGTGGAACTTCAGCGACGTGAACCCGCCCGTGCACGCGTGGGCGACCCTGTTTCTCTACAAGTTCGAGAAGAACCTGGGCCGGGAGGACCTCCGGTTCCTCGAGCGCGCGTTCCAGGGCCTGATGCTCAACTTCAACTGGTGGGTGAACCGGAAGGACCCGGAGGGAAGGAACGTCTTCGCCGGCGGTTTCCTCGGGCTCGACAACATCGGCGTCTTCGACCGGAGCGCGAAGCTTCCCACCGGCGGGTCCCTCGAGCAGGCGGACGGAACGGCCTGGATGGCTTTCTACTGCCAGAACATGCTGGAGATGGCCCTCATCCTCGCGGACCACGATCCGGCCTACGAGGAGACCGCCTTCAAGTTCCTCGAGAACTTCATCTGGATCTCCTACGCCATGGACCGGATCGGCGGGCGGCAGGAGGCCATGTGGGACGAGGCGGACGGCTTCTATTACGACGTCCTCCGGCTGCCCGACGGCGAGGCGTTCCGGCTGAAGGTCCGCTCGATGGTCGGGCTGCTGTCGCTGTGCGCGAGCACGATCTTCGAGCAGGACATGGTCACGCGCCACCCGAGGCTGATGGAGCTGATCGCGATCTTCCGCAAGCGCCACCCCGAGGTGGTCGCCCACGTGGCCCCGACCGTCGAGGGATTCCGCGGCCACGCCGGGCGCGTTCTCCTCTCGCCTCTCACTCAGCGCAAGCTCGAGCGCGTCCTCGCGATTCTCCTCGACGAGAACGAGTTCCTCTCTCCCTACGGCATCCGCTCCCTCTCGCGCCGTCACCTCGAGAACCCGTTCGTCTTCCACACGGGCGCAGAGGAGCATCGCGTCCGGTACCTTCCGGCCGAGTCCAACACGGGGATGTTCGGGGGAAACTCGAACTGGCGCGGCCCGATCTGGATGCCGGTCAACGCCTTGATCGTCCGGGGCCTCCTCAATCTCTACGGCTTCTACGGCGACGGCCTCAAAGTCGAGTGCCCGACCGGCTCCGGAGACCGCATGAACCTCTTCGAGGTGGCGAAGGAGATCTCCCGGCGCCTCTCGGCCATCTTCGTGCGCGACGCGAGCGGCCGCCGTCCGGTGTACGGCGGCACGGCGAAGTTCCAGAACGATCCGCACTGGCGCGACCTGGTCCTCTTCTACGAGTATTTCCACGGGGACAACGGGGCCGGCCTCGGGGCCAGCCACCAGACGGGCTGGACGGGTCTGATCGCGCGCCTGCTCGACCTCTTCGGGCGCGTGACGGCCGAGGACGCGCTGGAGACCCCGAAGGACAAGCTCGATGCGCGCATGGTCCGCGAGCAGGTGGCCGGGCGGCAGCGATGAACTGCGATTGGATCGATTGAATGGTGCGGCCCTTGTCGACCACGTGGCGTCCGACGTGTGCGTCCTGGGGCCGCCGCCTCGATCGCCCGTCCCGCGAGACGTCGAGAGCGCTTCGCCGTGCTACCCTCGAACGGGGACGAGATCTTGGATTTCGAGAAGACGCTGCGGATGGTCGATGCCTTCTTCGGCCGTCACGGTCAACCCTGGGCGCTCGCCGGCGCGGCAGCCTTGAGCACTTACGGCCTGGCGCGCGCGACCCAGGACCTCGACTTCGTGGCCGACGCGGGGTTCCAGGACCGGCTCGTCCCACATCTCGAGGCGGCCGGTTATCGAACCTTGCATCGCTCCGCCGGCTACTCGAATCACCTGCACGCCGACGTTGCGCTGGGGCGCCTCGACTTCGTTTACGTCGGCGGAGAGACCAGCCGGCGCCTCTTCGATGAGTGCCGCGAAGCCGTTTTCGGAGGGCGCACGGTCCGGGTGCCGCGGCCCGAGCACCTGGCGGCCATGAAGGTCCAGGCGATGAAGAACGACCCGGATCGGAGACTGCAGGACCTCGCCGATATCCGCTTCCTGCTGAGCGTGCCCGGCGTCGACGGGCAGGAGGTCCGCGGCTACTTCGAGAGGGCGGGCCTCCTGCGGGACTTCGATGAGCTCCATCCAACGTCCTGAGTGGCTCGACCTCGAGCGCGATCTTCCGACGTCCCGGGAAGACATCGCCGCGCTGCGCCGGCTTCGGCGCCATCCGACGATGGACCTCGACTCCTACTTCCGATTCCTCGGGAGCTTCCCGGCGGCGACGGTCGAGGATCTGGCCCGGCGCAAGGGGCCCCGAGGCGGTGAGCATTTCGCGCTGCCGCCGAGGGAACGGGTCGAGTAAAGGGTGCGAATCGTTCGTTAGGGACCTTTTCGCTCGGCAGCGGTCCGGGGCCGCAAACGCCCGGCCGTCGCGGGTATCGCGGTGCAACTTGCGGCGCCGCTCGCGCTCGCCTATCGTCCGCAGCTCACGGCGGCGGCGGGCCAGGGAACGGTCGAGTCTGGCCCGCCTCGCGCGCTCCGCCTGTTGGCCGCTGTCTTACCGAGGTGGAGCTTTCGGCACGTCGCCGGGCGAGGCCACGACCGCGGAGCCCGGCGCCCAGGCGTCGTCCACTCCGGGAGTCCCGTAGTAGATCCAGTTCTCGGCGGCGCCGGTCGTCCCCTGCGCCGGGGCTTCGGGTTGTGCGGGCATCACCGCCGTCCCGCCCTCCATCGGGAGGTTGCCGATCGGCCTGGGGCCGAAGTACTGCAAATGCGTCTGGAAAATCTCGACCGGCGTGAGCCGGGTGATCTTCTTGACGTCCGCCTGACGCAGGCTCATCAAGTCTCCACCCTGCCAGCGGTGGAACGTGTACGTCGTCCCTTTCAGCACGGGAGTGTCGCGGGAGAAGATCTCGCCCGACGGGGCGAGATCGATCCGATAGGCGACCTCGCTCTGGAGCTGTTTCGTCCGCGGCGTGATCTTCTTGACCTTGGATTGCGCGAGGCGGACGGTCGAGCGATCCGGCCAGACCTGGAAGACCCAGACGTCGCCTTCCTGAACCGGCTTGGTCATGGCGAAGCCGGTGCCGGTCGGGACCAGGTCGACCTGGTAGATCTCCAGCGGCCCGGCGGGGGTCGGAGCCGCCACCGGATTCTGCGCTTCGATGCCGGCGGAGAGAAGCGACGCGACGAACCCGAGAACTCCGAACTTCCGCATCCCGTCCCCCTTTCTCGAGTCAGGTATTACGGGCCTTCGCTACTCTTTCTGGGCCGCCCTCGTCGTCGCGGCTTCCGGCACGTCGGCCGGGGGCGGCGCCTCGGTTCCGGGCGACTGCCAGGTCGGGTTCTCGAGATTCCACCCGCCGCCGAGAGCCTTGTAGATGTCGACGTAGTCGATCAGGAGGTCGAGGCGCGCTCGCGCGAGGGTGATCTCCGCCGGGAAGAGAAGCTGCATCGAGTAGAGCACCTCGAAGTAGTCCGCGAGGCCGCTGTCGTAGCGCACCTGCGAGAGGCGGACCATCTCGCGATACGCGCCGGCGGTCCTTTCGAGCTCGGCCACGGCGGCGGCGATCTTCGTCCGCGCGTAGAGAACCGTGGTCGTCTCCGCGAATGCTCCCGTGACGACCTGCTCGTAGAGGGCTTTGGCCTGCTCCCACTGCGCGTAGGTCGCGGCGTACTCGGCGCGGATCCGGCCGCCCTGAAACAGCGGGCCGAGAAGGCCGGCGGCGATCGACCAGGTCTTTCCGGCCGGATAGAAGAAGTTGTCGATCTCGGGGGCGACGGCGCCGAAGAGCCCGGTCAGGCTGAGCCGGGGGAAGAAGTTCGCGAACGCGACGCCGACGAGGGCATTGGCCGCGATGAGGTCTTCTTCGGCCTGACGCACGTCGGGACGACGAAGGAGCAGCTCCGAGGGGAGGCCGGGCGGCACCTCGGGCGGGATCGGCTGCGTTTCGATCGACTCGCCGCGCGGAATCGGTCCGGGATTGCGGCCGAGGAGCAGGCTGAGCTGATTCTCGGTGGCCTCGATCCTCCGCTCGATCTCGGGGATCTGCGCCGCGACCTGCCCCAGCGCCGCCTCCGCGTAGGAGGTCTCGATCGCGGAAGCCGCGCCCTGGTCGAGCTTGCGCTTGAAGAGGTCGTAGGTCTCCTGGAAAGACTGCACGGTCTTGCGCGTGATCTCGAGCTCGGCGTCGAGCTCGCGGAGCGTGAAGTAGGTGCGCGCGACGTCCGAGATCAGGGAGAGCAGGACTCCGCGGCGCGCATCCTCGCTCCCGAAGAAGCGGGCCTTCGCGGATTCGTTCAGCCGCCGGATCCGGCCCCAGATGTCGAGCTCCCAGCCGAAGTTGACGTTGGCGTCCCAGAGGTTTCCGGTCGCGGTGCTGTTGGGCGGGAGATAGACCGAGGTCCGGCCGCGGGAAAAGCCGCCGCCGATGTCGATCTGGGGGAAGAACTCCGACCGGGCGATGCCCGCGTTCGCCCGGAACTCGTCGACGCGCCAGGCCGCGATCCGGACGTCGTAGTTGCCGGCGAGGGCCTCGTCGATCAGCCGCTTGAGGACCGGGTCGCCGAAGACGTCCCACCAGGGCTGGTCGGCGAGCGACGGCGCGGGCGCCGGCGGTCCCTGAATCTCGCGGTACTGGTCGGGAACCGTCAGGGGAGGCCTCTCGTAGTTGGGGCCGACGGCGCATCCGGATACGAGGACGACGGCGAGGGCCGCGGCGACGAGCCTTCTCATCTCAGTGCCCTCCGCCGGCGCCGGTCGGGCTCGGGGCCGGCGTGCCCGCGGCGGCGGGAGCGGCTTCCGGGACCTTGGCCTTGCCCTTGCCCGCGAGCTTCTCGACCATCACGAAGAGCGCGGGGATGAGGAAGATCGCGATGCCGGTGGCGGCGAGCATGCCGACGATGACCACCGTGCCCAGGACCTTGCGGGAGACGGCCCCCGAGCCGGACGCCGTCCAGAGCGGCACGCAGCCGAGGATGAACGCGAAGGACGTCATGAGGATCGGCCGCAGCCGGAGCTTCGCGCCCTCGAGCGCGGCGTCGACGAGGCTCTTGCCCTCCTTCTGCTGCAGGACGGCGAACTCGACGATCAGGATGGCGTTCTTGGCGGCGAGCCCGATCAGCATGACGAGGCCGATCTGGCCGTAGACGTCGAGGTTGAACTTGCGCAGCAGGAGGCCGAGGAAGGCGCCGAAGACCGCGACGGGCACGGAGAGCAGGACGCTGAAGGGAAGCGACCAGCTCTCGTAGAGCGCGGCGAGGATCAGGAACACGAAGACGATCGAGAGGACGAACACCCGTGCCGCCGGCGCCCGCGGCCTTGACCTCCTGGTAGGACATGTCGGCCCAGTCGTAGCCCATCTCGCGCGGCAGGACCTCCTTCGCGACGGCCTCGAGCGCCGCGATGGCCTGGCCGGAGCTGTAGCCGGGCGCGGGGATTCCCGTGACCTGCGCGGCCCGGAAGAGGTTGAAGCGGTTCGTGAACTCGGGGCCGGCGATCCCTCGCGTCGTGGCGACGGCGGAGAGCGGGACCATCTGGCCGTCGTTGTTCCTCACGTAGAACTGGTTGATGTCCTCGGCCTTGACGCGGCCCTCCGCCTCGGCCTGCAGGAAGACTTTCCACTGGCGCCCGAAGCGGTTGAACTGGTTCACGTAGATGCCGCCGAGGAAGGCCTGCAGAGTCTGGTAGACGTCCCCGACCGCGACGCCCTGCTTCAGGACCTTGTCCCGGTCGACGTCGGCGTAGATCTGGGGCACCGAGGGCCGCCAGACGCTGTTGACGTTGGCGAGCTCGGGGCGCTTTCTCGCGGCCTCCAGGAACTTCTGGAGGTTCTCGTTCAGGAACTCGACGCTCCCGCCGCTCCGGTCCTGGAGCCAGAAGGAGAAGCCGCCGCCCGTGCCGAGGCCCTGGATGGCCGGAGGGGGAAAGGCCACGACGATCGCTTCGGGGATCTGGGCTCGAAGGACGCCGTTGACCCGCTGCATGATCGGCCCGACCTCCATCTCCTTGCCTTCGCGCTCGTCCCAGGGATCGAGGGAGACGAAGTAGAACCCCGTGTACGGCGCCGAGGCGCCGGAGAGCAGGCTGTAGCCGGCGATCGTCGTGACGTACTTGACCCCCTTGGTCTCCGCGAGGATCTTCTCGATCTTCTGGCACACGGCATCGGTCCGCTGGAGCGAAGAGGCGTCGGGAAGCTGGACGTTGACGAAGAAGTAGCCCTGGTCCTCGTCCGGGACGAAGCCCGAGGGGAGCTTCTTGCCGAGCAGGCCGGAGAGCGCGACGAAGCCGCCGAGGATCAGGAGCGTGACGAAGACCTTTCGGACCAGGTGGTGGGAGAGGTTGACGTAGCCGTTGGTCATCTTCGCAAAGCCCCGGTTGAACCAGGCGAAGAACTTCCCGAGCGAGACCCTTCGACTCCTTCTTGGGTTTCAGGATCAGCGAACAGAGCGCCGGCGACAGCGACAGGGCGTTGAAGGCCGAGATCAGGACCGAGACGGCGATCGTGATGGCGAACTGCATGTTCATCCGCCCCTGGATCCCGCCCATGAAGGCCACGGGGATGAACACGGCGGAGAGGACGAGGGCGATTCCGATGACCGGCTGAGTGACCTCCTCCATCGCCTTCAACGTGGCGTCCTTCGGCGAAAGACCGTGCTCGATGTGGTGCTCGACCGCCTCGACGACGACGATCGCGTCGTCCACGACGAGGCCGATGGCGAGGACGAGGCCGAAGAGCGAAAGCGTGTTGATCGAGAAGCCGAGCATCGGAAAGAACGTGAACGTGCCGACGAGCGAGACCGGCACCGCGAGCAGCGGAATGAGCGTCGCGCGCCACCCCTGCAGGAACAGGAACACGACGATGATGACGAGGAAGATCGCCTCGTAGAGGGTATGCGTCGATCTCCTTGATGCCCTCGGTGACCGGAAGCGTCGTGTCGAGGGCGACCACGTAGTCGAGGTCGTCCGGGAAGCGCTCCTTCAACTCCTGCATGGTCTTCTTGACGCCCTCGGCCACGGCGATGGCGTTGGAGCCCGGAACCTGGAACACGCCGATCGGGCAGGAGGGCTTGCCGTTCAAGCGCGCGCGCTGCTGGTAGTTCAGGGCGCCGAGCTCGATCCGGCTGACGTCCTTCAGGCGAACCATGGATCCGTCGGGGTTCAAGCGCACGACGACGTTGCCGAACTCCTCGGCGGTCTCGAGGCGGCCCCTGGCGCGGAGGGTGTAGGTGAACTCCTGGCCCTTCGGGGCGGGCTCCGTGCCGATTCCTCCCGCGGGGTTGACGGTGCTCTGCTGCTTCACCGCGTTCATCAGGTCGGGGACGGTCAACCCGAGGCTCGCCAGCCGTTCCGGCTTGACCCAGATGCGCATGGCGTAGTCGGCGGTGCCGTAGTTCTGGATCTGGCCGACGCCCGGCACGCGGTAGATGGCGTCGTTGACGTTGATCGTGGCGTAGTTGCCGAGGAAGAGCGCGTCGTACGTTCCCTTGGGGGAATACAGCGAGACGATGAGCAGGGGATTGCTCGTGGCCTTCTTGACCGTCAGGCCGAACTGGTTGACGTCGGCCGGCAGGTTCGGCTGCGCCTGCGAGACGCGGTTCTGCGTGTTGACCTGGTCGAAGTTGATGTCGGTCTCGACGTCGAACGTGACGGTGAGCTTCATCGTCCCGTCGTTCGCGTTGATGGACTGCATGTAGATCATGTAGTCGACGCCGTTCATCTGCTGCTCGATCGGCGTCGCGACGGACTGCTCGATCGTGATCGCGTCGGCGCCCGTGTAGGTCGTCGTGACCTGGATCTGCGGCGGCACGATGTCCGGGTACTGGGCGGTCGGGAGCTTCGTCATCGCGACGGCCCCCGCCATCGTCATCAGGATCGCGATGACGATCGCGACGATCGGCCGGCGGACGAAGAAGGCACCCACGGCGTTACTTTCCAGCCTCTTTGGCGGGCTCCGCCGCCGCCGCCGGGCTCGAAGACGAGGCCTCCTTCGGCACGACCGTCATCCCGGACTTCACCCGCTGAAGGCCCTCCACGATGATCCGGTCTCCGGGCTTCAGTCCCTCTTCGATGACCCACAGACTTCCCTCGAGCGGCCCGGTCTTGACGACCTTGATCGTCACCTTGTTGTCCGTGCCCACGACGGCGACCTGGTAGCTGCCCTGCAGCTCGGAAACCGCCCGCTGCGGCACGAGAATCGCTCCCTTCTTGACGTCCATGGCGACCCGGACCTTGGCGTACTGGCCCGGCCGCAGCAGGTTGCCCGGGTTCGGGAAGGCGCCGGCGAGCTGGATCGTGCCGGTCTTTACGTCGATTTCCCGACCCACGAGAAAGGCCTTGCCCCGGTGCGGGAAGACCGAGCCGTCCGAGAGGATGAGCTGCAGCGGCCCCTGCTCGAGTTTCGCGCCGCCCTGGAGGACCTTCTCGGGCGGCCCGTGCTTGGCCACCCAGGCCAGATACTCCTGCTCGCTCGGATTGAAGTTGACCTTGATGGGGTCGACTTGCGAGACCGTGGTCATGACGACCTCGCGGTTGACGAGATCGCCCACCTGAGACTTGGCGACGCCCGCGATGCCGTCGATCGGGGAGACGACCTTCGTCCACTCGAGGTCCAGCTTGGCCTTCTCGAGGCTCGCCCGGGCGCTCTCGACGTTGGCCTGGGCGGTGCGCTCGCGCGTCTCGGCGTCGTCCAGCTCCTGCTGGCTGATCGCCTTCTCCGCGGCGAGCGGTCGGTACCGGGCCACCGTCGTCTTCGCGTTGGCGAGCGTCGCCTCGTACTGGGCGAGCGTGCCCCTGGCCTGGTCGTACGTCGCCTGGAACTGGCGCGGGTCGATCTCGAAGAGCGTCTCGCCTTCCCGGACGAGGAAGCCTTCCCGGTAGACCCGCCGGAGTACGTAGCCCTCGATCTGGGGGCGGATCTCGGCGTTGACGAGGCCGTCGAGCGACCCGATCCACTCCTCGTAGACCGAAACGTCCTTCTGGACGACCGGCGCGACCTCGACGATCGGCGGAGGCGGCGCCGGGGCCTCCTTCTTCTTGCCGCACGCCGAGGCGGCGGCAAGGGCGAGCAGCACGGCGGCTGAGAGCGGTAGTCGTCGGCTGCGCAGCGGCATGTTTCCCTCCGAAAATCGGCGGCTGATCATTCCGCTCGAATGGGACGGAATATATCCCGGCCCGAAACGCGGTCTGGGAAATCGGGACCGTAGTGGCTCATCTTCGGGTCTCAAGATAGGTCCGGCGGACCGAATCGCGCCATAGGGCCTTGGTCCCATGGCGCCGATTGCGCCCTCGCCCTCCTGCACGCCGCGGACCCCGGGTTTCCGGCTGGTGAGATAGGGTTTCCGCGTGAAGACCGAGGTGCTCGCCGACGCCGAAGCGGCGGCCCGACGCGCCGCCGGGGTCATCGCCGCCGACGCCCGCGAGGCCGTCGCCGCACGCGGCCGCTTCGTCATGGCGGTCAGCGGCGGACGCACGCCCTGGCTGATGCTGCGAGACCTCGCCGGCGAAGAGGTCCCCTGGTCCTTCGTCCACGTCGTGCAGGTGGACGAGCGCGTGGCCCCGGCCGGGGACCCGGACCGCAACCTCACGCACCTGCGGGAGAGCCTGCTCTCGCACGCGCCGCTGCCGCCCGGGCAGATCCACGCGATGCCGGTCGAAGCGGCGGACCTCGAGGCGGCGGCGGCGGCGTACGCGCGCCTTCTCGAGGGAATCGCCGGGACCCCGCCCGTCCTCGACCTGGTGCATCTCGGCCTCGGGCCGGACGGGCACACGGCCTCGCTCGTCCCGGGCGATCCGGTGCTGGCCGTGACCGATCGCGACGTGGCATTGACCGGCGTCTACATGGGCAGACGCCGCATGACCCTGACGTACCCGGTGCTGAACCGGGCCCGGCGCGTCCTGTGGCTCGCGACCGGGCGCCGAGAAGGTGACCATGCTCCCGCGGCTTCTCTCCGGCGATCCGTCGATTCCGGCCGGAAGAGTGGCGCGCGAGAACGCGCTCGTCGTGGCCGATCGCGCGGCGATGGGCGAACCGCCGTCTTGAGCGATCCCTCCGCGCGCGCCCTGGCTGCCGGGGACCTCGAGGCCGTATTCCTGCCCGGCCGAGGGATGCTCGGAGCGTCGTTGAAGCGCCGCGGCATCGAGCTCCTGCGGCGCGTCGAGGACCTCGAGGCCTCGGCCGCGAAGGGCTCGACCGCGGGGATTCCGCTCCTCCATCCCTGGGCCAATCGGCTCTCGGGCCTCTCCTACCGCGCCGCGGGCCGGGACGTGAGGCTCGACCCGGCCTCGCCGCTGCTCCGGTTCGACGCGAAGGGGCTCCCGATCCACGGCGTGCCGTGGTCCCGGCTCGCCTGGGAGGTTACGGCCGCGCGGGCGAACGGCCTCTCGGCGCGGATGGACTGGGACCGCCGCGACCTGCTCTCCGTCTTTCCCTTTCCCCATCGGCTTGAGATGGAGGTGGCGCTCCGGCCCGGCGGATTGACGATCGACACGAGCCTGGTCGCCGGCCGCGAAGGCCCCGTGCCGGTGGCCTTCGGCTTTCATCCCTACCTCGGGGTCCCCGGGTGCCGGCGGGGAGAATGGCGACTGGAGCTTCCGGCGATGCGGCGGCTCGCGCTGGACCCGCGCGGCATTCCGACGGGCGGCGAGACACGGGTTCCCGCCCTCGACGCGCCGCTCGAGCAGCGCGCGTTAGACGACGGTTTCGCGCTCGCGGCCGACACGACCCGTCTCTCCGTCTCGGGTGGCGGCCTCCGGGTCTCGGTCGAGCTTCTCTCGGGCTTCCCGTTCGCCCAGGTCTACGCGCCGCCGGGCGACGACTTCATCGCGCTCGAGCCGATGACGGCGCCGACGGACGCGCTCATGAGCGGGCGCGGGTTACGCTTGGTGGAGGCGGGGGGGCGGTTCGCCGCGGCCTTTCGCGTCGGCGTGGAGGAGTGGCCATGAGCGCAGACCGCCCGAAGTTTCGGCGCACGTTGCGGGTCGTGTATCCGCCCGGCGACTGGCAGATCGCGCTCCGCACCGAGCTGGACTGGGATCGGGACGTCGCCCCCGACTCGCCGCCGGACGGGGGCCACACGTCCACCTTCACCGTCGAGTCGGAAAAGCCGTTTCTCTACTTCAAGCCGGTCCTGAGGTCGGGCGGCGAGCTCTTCTGGTCGCGCGGGGCCAACCGGCTCGTGCTGATGACCGATCCCGACCGCCGTGCCGTCTTCCCGCACTTCGTGACGCCGGGCGGGGGCCGGTTTGCGCCCGCGATCGAGTTCGACTCGACCCACCTCGGGCGCCGCCACCGGCTCCTCGCCTACCTGCCCGGCGGCTACGACGAGAACACGCTCAAGCGCTACCCGGTTCTCTACATGCAGGACGGGCAGAACCTCTTCTTCCCGGACGAGGCCTTCCTCGGCAGAGACTGGCGCGTCGACGAGACGGTCGGCGTGCTCGACACGATGAGCGCCGTCGAGGACTTCATCGTCGTCGGCGTCTACTCGGAGGACCGTTTGGCCGAGTACACCAAACCCGGATACGGGGCCTACGGCCGGTCGCTCGCGGGCGAGGTCAAGCCCCGCGTCGACCAGGACTTCCGGACGCTGCCGGGGCCCGACCACACGGCCCTGCTCGGCTCCTCCCTCGGCGGGGTCGTTTCGTTCTACCTCGCCTGGGAATGGTCGGACGTGTTTCGCCGCGCCGGCTGCCTCTCGAGCACGTTCGGCTTTCGGGACGACCTGCTCGAACGCGTCCTCTGGGAGGAGAAGCGCGACGCGCGCTTCTACCTCGACAGCGGCTGGCCGGGCGACAACTACGAGGTGACCCTGTCGATGGCCATGGCGCTCGTGTCGCGGGGATGGGTCTACGGTCAGGACGTGATCCACTTCGCGTTTCCCCTGGCCGGGCACGACGAGCACAACTGGGGCCTGCGCCTGCACCTGCCCCTCCAGCTCTTTAACGGCATCGTGCGCCGGGCGTCGCTGGCTCTTCACGAAGGCGCCGGAGGGGGCTGACCCGGCTCGCCCGTGCAACCCTTCCGCGGTCTGCCGCCACTCATGGGCGACCGAAAGGAGGTCCTCATGCGCATCGCGGTCGCTCTGGGTGTCTGCGCCGTCGCGGCGACGGCCTTCCTCAAAGGAGACGATCCGGCCGCAACCGTGCCGCCGACGCCCGAGCTCGCCCGCGCGGCCTTCGCCCGCTTCCAGGCCCTCGACGGCCAGTGGATCGGAAAGAGCACGAAGGGTTGGGAGGAGACGCTCCAGTACAGGACCATCGCCGGAGGCTCGACGGTCCTCGAGACCTCGTTCAACGCCCACCCGGGGCAGGAGATGGCGACAACCTTCTATCTCGACGGTGACCGTCTCATGGCGACCCACTACTGCGTGGCGAAGAACGCGCCGCGGCTCGAAGCGACGGCCTTCGGGGACGGCGGGCGCACGGTGGTCTTCACCTTCGTCGACGGCGCGAACATCCCGACCCGCGACAAGGGACACATGGACAAGGCGGTGTTCCGGTTCGACGGGAGCGACCGGGTGGTCTCGCGCTGGACCTGGTACCAGGATGGGAAGGAGAAATGGTTCGAAGAGATCGTCCAGACGCGCCGGCCGTGAGCGCGCCCGATGCGTTGGAGGACCGGGACCTCGTCGCGCGCTTTCTCGAAAGCCGCGACGAGGCCGCGTTCCGAGCGCTCTACCGCCGCCACGCCGCGTTCCTGTACCGGTTCCTGCTGCGGCTCTCGGCCGGCGACGCCTCGGCCGCCGACGAGGGGGTGCAGGAGACGTGGGTCCGCGCCGCGCGCGCCCTTCCCGGGTTCCAGTGGCGTTCGTCGCTGAAGACCTGGCTGGCGGGGATCGCGATCCGCTGGTGGCGCGAGACTCGAGCGCGCCGCGGGCCGCGAGGCACAGCTGCCGGACGAACGGGACCTCCCGCCCGCGCCGCCGGTGCGGCTGGAGATCGAGCGCCTGGACCTGGAACGCGCCCTCGCGTCGCTCGCGCCGGGTTACCGGCGGGCCATCCTGCTGCACGACGTCGAGGGGTACACGCACGAGGAGGTCGCCGAGTTGACGGGGGTCGACGTCGGCACGTCGAAGAGCCAGCTTTCACGGGCGCGAAGCGCGCTGCGCGCGCGCCTTTCGGGGAGGAACCCATGAGCGAACGGGACGATCTGACGCCGGAGGAGAAGCGGGCCCTCGACGCGCTGGCGACCGGCCCCGAACCCCCGCGAGCGCTGGAGGAGGCGGTGGTCTCGCGGCTCCAGGCCACGGCCTGATCGCAAAGCGCCGGCCGGCGTGGGCGGGCCGGGCGATCGCGGCCGCGGCGGGCCTGGCGCTCTTCGCCCTGGGCGTGACCGTGGGCGCGCGGCGCGAGCCGGCGGGCGCGGCCCCCGCGGCCCGGGCGATGACCCGGTACGTTCTCCTGCTCTACGACGCGCCCGACGAGACGTCGCTGTCGGCGGCGGAGATGTCCGAGCGGGTCGCGGAGTACCGAGACTGGGCGATCGGGCTGCGGAAGGCCGGGGGAGACATCACGGGGGAGAAGCTCGCTCGCCGAGAGCCTCGACCTCGGCGCCGCGGGAGCGCCCGCGGGGCCGCTTGCGCTCGGCGGCTACTTCGTGTTCTCGGCGAAGGACCCGACGGCCGCGCTCGAGATCGCACGGTCCTGTCCCCACGTCCGGCACGGCGGCCGCGTCGCGCTCCGGCCGATCGAGGAGACCTAGATCGTCAGTTCTTCTTGCGCGTGTACTGAATCTCGACCAGCTTGGTCAAACGGCCGTTGGGCGCCTTGCCGACGAGCTCGAAGCTGTGATGGTCGTCGTCCGTGATCACGAGCTTCGACTCCACCGGAAAGGACTTTCCGCTCACGGGGTCCCAGATCGTGGACCGCCCCGAGATCGCCTTCCCGGGCGCGTCGGCGTTGCCGGTCAGGTACATCATCCCGGTGGCCGAGGTGTCCATCCAGCACCGAGACGTACTTCTTCTGGACGTTGTCGTAACCCGTGTACCCGATCCCGGTGAAGGGCTCGCCCATCATCGTCCCGTCGTACTGCTGCTCGACGTAACGGCCGCCCAGGACCCAGCTGTTGACCGAGGTGCCGACGGAATCCTCCGGAGGCTTGGACGGGTCCAGACGGGACCGGACCTTCGTGTCGAACGTTCCGACGATCGCTTCGAGCCTCTTGTGCGGATCGCCCGGGGTCGACGCCTTCTGCCAGGCCTCCATCCGGGCTTTGTCGTCGGCGGAAGACGCCTTCGGGGTGGGCTCCTGGGCCGTCAGCGACGCGGCGAGGGCGAAGGCGAGCGAAACGAGCGCGATTCCGGGCGACGGACGGGTCATCCTCGGTCCTCCTCGGTTGGAATGCGGTCGAATTCTACGCCGGTGAGGTATCGTTTCGGACGGTGAAGGACGGTCCAAGACGAAGTCCCCGACCCTCCGCCCGCGGGATCCCCGGTGGCTCGCCGATGCTCGCCGGCCTCGCTCTGGCGACGCTGCTCGCCTCCTCGCCTGACGGCGAAGCCGGCGCTGCCGTTCATCGAGGACGACTATCCGAAGGCGCTCGCCGAGGCCCGCGCGAGGAAGCTCCCCATCTTCGCCGAGGCCTGGGCGCCCTGGTGCCACACCTGCCGCTCGATGCGCGCGTTCGTCTACACCGACAAGGCCCTGGCGAAGTACGCCGGCCGGTACGTCTGGCTGTCGATCGACACCGAGAAGGCGCAGAACGCGGCCTTCTCGCAGAAGTACCCGATCCGGGCCTGGCCGTCGATGTACGTCATCGATCCGGCGAAAGAGACGATCGCCGTGCGCTGGGTCGGCGGAGCGACGGTCGGCCAGCTCGAGAAGCTCTTCGACGACGGTGAGCGCGCCGTCCGGGGCGGCGCGCGTGGAGCCGCGGCCAGCGCTCGCCGCGGCGGATGCGCTCTACGGCCAGGGAAAGTACGCCGAGGCGGCCCCGGCCTATCGCGACGCGCTGAAGCTCCTCGCGGTCAGCTCGCCCGAGTACGCCCGGGCGGTCGACGCGCTGCTCTTCAGCCAGACCGTGACGAAGGAGTACGCCGCGTGCGCCGCGACGGCGCGGGACGTGCTGCCGCGCCTTCGCACCGGGCCCTCCGCCGCCACCGTCGCGGGCTCGGGGCTCGACTGCGCTCTGCAGATGCCCGCCGATGCGCCCGGACGCGCCGAGGCGGTGAAGGCCTTCGAGGCGGAAGTCCGCGCGATCGTCGCCAACCGGCGGCTCCCGCTCGTCGCCGACGACCGGTCCGCCCTCTACTCCCTGATCGTCGCGGCCCGCGAGGACGCCGGGGACGCGGCGGGAGCGAAGGCGGCGGCGGCCGAGTGGGTCGCCTATCTCGACGGCGAGGCCGCGGCGGTCAAGACCGCCGGAGCAGCGCACGGCCCTCGACCCGAACCGGCTCGGCGCGTTCGAGGCGGCGGGCGCAGCTCGAGAGGGCGATCCCGATGCTCGAGCAGTCCGAGAAGGACGTTCCCGGAGGACTACAACCCGCCGGCGCGGCTGGCGTTCGTCTACGAGAAGCTCCGCCGATACGACGAGGCGCTCGCCGCCTCGGACCGCGCGCTCGCGCGGGTCTACGGTCCCCGTCGGATCCGCGTGCTCGCGGTCCGCGTCGAGATCTACGAGGGCCTCGGCGACGCGGCCGCCGCGCGCCGGACGCTCGAGGAGGCGCTACCGCTTCGCCGACGCGCTGCCGGCCGGCCAGCGGTCGGAGACGCAGGTCGCCTCGCTGAAGAAGCGGCTGGACGCGGCGAGCGCTCCGTCCGCCGCCTCCTCCGGCAAGCCGTGAGCTCGGCACCGGCGCAGCCGCGGTTCCGGCGGCCGGGGCGCGGGCCGCGTTCCAGGCGAGGAACCCGGCCACCGGGGAGACGCTCGACGGCGAGTTCGTCGAGGCGACGGCGGGCGACGTCGACGCGGCGGCGCGCGGCCGCCGAGCGAGCCTTCGAGCCGTACGCGGCGCTTCCCGCGGCGCGGCGCGCCGAGTTCCTGCGGGCGATCGCCCAGCAGACGATCGCCCTCGGCGACTGGCTGCTCGCGCGCGCCGGCGCCGAGACGGGCTTGCCGGCCGCGCGGCTCGAGAACGAGCGCGCCCGGACCGTCGAGCCAGATCCTGCTCTTCGCCGAGCTGATCGAGGAGGGCTCCTGGGTCGGCGCGCGAATCGACCGAGCGCTTCCGGAGCGCAAGCCCCAGCCGCGGCCCGACGTCCGGCGCATGCTCGTGCCGTCGGGCCCCGTCGCGGTCTTCGGCGCGTCCAACTTCCCGCTCGCCTTCTCGGTCGCCGGCGGCGACACGATCTCGGCGCTCGCGGCCGGATGCCCGGTCGTCGTCAAGGCGCATCCGGCGCATCCGGGGACCTCGGAGCTCTCGGCCTCCGCGATCCGCACGGCGGCGCGCGAGACCGGCATGCCCGAGGGCGTCTTCGCGATGGTCCACGGGCGCTCGCCCGAAGTCGGGATCACGCTCGTCGACGCACCCGGCGATCCGCGCCGCGGCCTTCACGGGCTCGCTCGTCGCCGGACGGACGCTCTACGACGCGGCGGCGCTGCGGCCCGACCCGATCCCCGTCTTCGCCGAGATGGGCTCGTCGAACCCGGTGTTCCTGCTGCCGGGTGCGCTGCAGGAGCGCGGCGAGGCGATCGCGAAGGGCTTCGCGGCCTCGGTCACGCTGGGGTCCGGGCCAGTTCTGCACGAACCCGGGCCTCGCGGTGCTCGTGGACGCCCCGATCGCGAGCGCGTTTCTCCAGGCCGCGGGCGACCTGCTCGCGGCGGCCGCCGCCGGGACGATGGTGCACGCCGGAATCAAGGCGGCCTACGACGAGTCGATCGCCGAGGTCGCGCGGATCCCGGGCGTCGCGATCGCGGCGCGCGGCGCAGGCCGCCGGAGCGCACCCCGGACACGCAGGCCCACGCGGCGCTGCTCCTGACCGACGCCCGCGACGTACCTCGCCAACCCGCCGGCTCTCGGCCGAGATCTACGGCCCGGCCTCGGTCGCCGTGCGCTGCGACTCGCGGCTCGAGATGCTGCAGCTGGCGCGCTGGCTCCACGGCCACCTCACGGCGACCGATCCACGGCACCGAGCGCGACCTCGAGGAGTTCGCCGGAGCTCGTCGCGGTCCTGCGCCGCAAGGCCGGCCGGCTCATCTTCAACGGCTTTCCGACGGGCGTCGAGGTGTGCCACGCGATGCACCACGGCGGCCCCTATCCCGCGACGACCGACGCGCGCGAGACCTCGGTCGGCTCGGCCGCGATCCTGCGCTTCGCGCGGCCGGTCTGCTACCAGGACTTTCCGCAGGCGGCGCTGCCCGAGGAGCTCCGCGACGCGAACCCCCGGGGCATCTGGCGCATGGTCGACGGCGCGTTCACGAAAGACGCGGTGTGATCCGGTTTCCGGAGTCGATCGAAGTCGTCGACTCGCACACGGAAGGGGAGCCCACGCGGGTCGTCGTCGCCGGGTGGCCCGAGCTCGAGGCGGCGACGATGGAGGGACGGCGGCGAGGAGCTGGCGTCGCGCTTCGGGCCGCTCTGGCGCGCCGTGGTCCTCGAGCCCCGCGGCCACGACGCGATCGTCGGCGCGCTGCTGACGCCGCCGGTCTCCCGCGGCGCCGCCGCCGGGGTCGTCTTCTTCGACAACGTCGGGCCGCTCTGGATGTGCGGCCACGGGACGATCGGCGTCGTCCGCACGCTCGAGCACCTCGGCCGCATCGCGCCCGGGCGGGTGCGGCTCGACACGCCGGTCGGGACGGTCGCGGCGGAGCTCGCCGTCGACGGCGCTCGTGACGATCGAGAACGTCCCCGCCCGCTGCCTCGCGCGGGACGTGGCCGGTGGAAGTGCCGGGCGTTGGGCCGCGTCGTCGGGCGACGTCGCCTACGGCGGCAACTGGTTCTTCCTCGCGAAGGACGGCGGTGAGCGCGTGGCCGCCGACAACCTCGAGCGGCTGCGGACCGGTGACCCTGGCGATCCAGCGCGCCCTCGCCGCGCAGGGGATCACGGGCGAGGCAGGGGCGGTCGTCGACCACGTCATCTTGTATGGGCCTCCCGGACCGCGCCGACGCCGACAGCCGCAACTACGTGATGTGCCCGGGCGGCGCCTACGACCGCTCGCCCTGCGGGACGGGCACCTCGGCGAAGATGGCCTCGCTCCACGCGCGCGGGCAGCTGCCGGCCGGCCGGCGCTACCGCCAGGAGTCGATCACCGGCAGCCTCTTCACCGGCTGGCTCGAGGAGAGCGGCGGGACAGCTCCTGCCCGCGCATCCAGGGGCGGGCCTTCGTGACGGGGAAGGCGACGCTCTACTTCGACCCGCGCGATCCGTTCCGCGCACGGCCTCGCCATGGGAGGAGATGCCCGCCCCTGACGTCCTCGTCGTCGGCGCGGGCATCGTCGGAGCCGCGTGCGCCGACGCGCTCTCCGCGGCCGGGCTGTCGGTCGAGGTGCTCGAGTCGCGGTTCGCCGGCGGCGGCGCCACGGCCGCGGCCATGGGGCACGTCGTCGTCATGGACGACTCGCCGGCGCAGTTCGCGCTGACCGAGCGGTCGCGGCGTCTCTGGACGAGCTCTCTCGCCGGAGCTGCCCCGCGACTGCGAGGACGAGCCCGCGGGCACGCTCTGGGTCGCCGCCGACGAGGAGGAGCGGGCGCACGTCGCGAAGAAGGCGGCGTTCTACCGCGAGCGCGGCGTCGAGGTCGAGGAGCTCTCGGCGCCGGAGGACCTGGCGCGGCTCGAGCCGAACCTGCGGCCGGGGCTGGCGGGAGCGCTGCGCGTCCCGGGCGACCGCGTCGTGTACCCGGTCAACGCGGCGCGCTGGCTGCTCGAGCGCGCCGAGCGCCGGGAGCCGTGCGGCGGGAGGGCGTCGAGGCCGTCGCGATCTTCGGCCGCCGCGTCGAGACGCGGCAGGGGGCGATCGAGGCCGGCGCGGTCGTCAACGCGGCCGGCACGGCGGCGCCGCTCCTGACGCCGGGCCTTCCGGTCGCGCCGCGCAAGGGACACCTCGTCATCACCGACCGGTATCCCGGCTTCTGCCGCCACCAGCTCGTGGAGCTCGGCTACCTGAAGAGCGCGCACACGCCGGCGCCCGAGTCGGTGGCCTTCAACCTTCAGCCGCGCGCGACGGGGCAGATGCTGCTCGGCTCCTCGCGCGAGTTCGTCGGCCTCGACGCCTCGATCAACCGCCGGATCCGCGCGCGGATGGTCCGGCGCGCGCTCGAGTTCATGCCGGCGCTCGCCGGGCTCTCGGCGATCCGGACGTGGGTCGGCTTCCGGCCGGCCACCCCGGACAACCTCCCGCTCATCGGCCGCTACGGGCCCGTGCCCGGCCTCGTCGTCGCCGCGGGGCACGAGGGGCTCGGCATCACGACCGCGCTCGCGACGGCCGAGCTCGTCGCCGATGCGATCCTCGGCCGGGAGAGCGCGATCGATCCCGGCCCCCTACTCCCCGATGCGGCTCCTTCCCGGCGGACGCCGCGCATGACTGACGATCCCGGGCGCGCCCCGGACCGTCGCCGCACAGCTCGAGAGCGAGGGGCGGCGGACGCTCCGGACGTCCATCTCCGGGCGAGCCGCGCGGGGTCCTGTGCGCGATGGGAATCTGCTTCGAGTGCCGGGTGACGCTCGGCGGTGTCGCGCACCGGAGGGCGTGCATGGAGATCGGCGCCGCCGGCGTCCGGGGTCCGGGACGGCGCGGTCGGAAGAGATCGAGTGCGACGTCGCGGTCGTGGGGGCCGGGCCGGCCGGCATCGCGGCGGCGTGCCGCGCGGCCGAGGCGGGTGCGCGCACGGTCGTCCTCGACGAGAACCCGGCGCCGGGCGGCCAGATCCACCGGCATCGGCCGGGCGAGCCGCCGCCCGAGGCAGCGCGCCCCTGGCTCGAGAGGCTCGCGGCCTCGGGCGCGGTTGTGCGAAGCGGCGCCTCGGTCGTCGACGTCGAGCGGAGAAGCGACGGGTTTCAGGGTCCTCGCGGAAGCGGGCCAGGGGTCGGTTCTCGTCGTCCATGCCCGCGCGCTCGTTCTCGCCACGGGCGCCCGCGAGCTCTTCCTCCCGTTTCCCGGCTGGACGCTGCCCGGCGTGATGGGCGCCGGTGGCGCCCAGGCCATGAAGAAGATGGGCGCGGATCTCCGCGGTCGCACGGCGGTCGTGGCCGGCTCCGGGCCCGCTGCTTCTCCCGGTCGCGGCGTCGCTCTCGGCCGGGGGCGTCGAGGTCGCGCTCGTGGCCGAGCAGGCGAGTCTCACCGCGCTCGCGCGGTTCGGGGCCGCGCTCGTCCGGCGCCCGGGAAGGCTGCTCGAGGCCGCGCGCTACCGGGCGGGCTTCTTCTCCGCGCCGTACCGCACGGGGACGTGGATCGCGCGAGGCGATCGGGCGGGACCGTCTCGAGGCCGTCGTCCTGACCGACGGGCGGGACCGCTTCACCGTCGACTGCGATCTGGCGGCCGTCGGCTACGGGCTCGTTCCCAACGTGGAGCTCGCGCGTCTGCTCGACTGCGAGGTTGTCAGCGGCGGGGTCGTGGCGGGCGATTCGCAGGCGACGAGCACCGAAGGCGTTTACGCGGCGGGAGAGCCCTGCGGCGTTGCGGGCCTCGACGTCGCGCTGGCCGAGGGACAGATCGCGGGGCTCGCCGCCGCCGGACGAGGCACCACGACGGCTGGAGAGCTCCGACGTCTGTCGGCGGCGAGGGCGCGGGGGCGTCGTCTCGCCCGCGCGATGGACGGGGCATTCGCCCCGCGCGCCGAGCTCGCGGCCGCGGTCCGCGCCGACACGATCGTCTGCCGCTGCGAGGACGTGCGCCTTTCGGCCCTCGCGGCGTCCGGAAGCGCGCGCGAGGCCAAGCTCTCGACGCGCGCGGGAATGGGCCCCTGCCAGGGCCGGGTCTGCGGCCCCGCGCTCGAGTTCCTCTTCGGCTGGGATTCGGATACGGTACGCCCGCCCGTCAAGCCTGCCGCCCTCGGCAGTCTCGCGGCGCTGGAGGAGCCGGCATGAAATGGCAGGGAGTGTTTCCCGCGGTTACGACGCCTTTCCGCGAGGACCTGTCGCTCGACCTCGAATCCCTCGCGAGCCGGCTCGAGGCGATGCTCGCGGCCGGCTGCCGCGGCTTCGTGCCGCTCGGGTCCCTCGGCGAGTCCGCCACGCTGAGCCTCGCCGAGAAGGCCACGGTCCTCGAGGCGTGCCGCCGGACGCTCGCGGGGCGCGCGCCGCTCGTCGCCGGAATCGCCGCGCTCTCGACGGCGGAAGCGATCGCGACGGCCCGCCTGGCCGAGGAGAAGGGCTGCGAGGGGCTCATGGTGCTGCCGGCCTACGTGTACCGGACCGACGCGCGCGAGACGGCCGCGCACTTTTCCGCGGTCATCGGCGCGACGCGGCTGCCGTGCATGCTCTACAACAACCCGATCGCCTACGGGACCGACGTCTCCCCCGAGGAGCTCCGCGAGCTCGCGCGGGCGCACCCGAACCTGGCGGCGGTCAAGGAGTCGAGCGCCGACGTGCGCCGCGTCACGGCGATCCGCGCGCTGATGGGCGACCGCCTCGCCATCTTCGTCGGCGTGGACGACCTCATCGTCGAGGGGATCGCGGCCGGCGCGACGGGCTGGGTCGCCGGCCTCGTGAACGCCCTGCCGGCGGAGTCCGTGCGCCTCTTCGATCTCGCGACCGCCGGCCGGACGGCCGAGGCCCGGGCGCTCTACGACTGGTTCCTGCCGCTGCTGCGGCTGGACGTGGTGCCGAAGTTCGTGCAGCTGATCAAGCTCGTGCAGCAGGAAACCGGAACGGGCTCGGAGCGCGTGCGGCCGCCGCGCCTGACCCTGGCGGGGAAGGAACGCGACGAGGCGCTCGCCCTGATCCGGGAGCGCCTCGCCGCGAGACCGAAGGGTTGAGGGTCAGCGCGCCGGGAGCGCCGGCATGTTGTCGAGGATCCCGAGCCGAACGATCGTCGTCAGGTAGTCGTCGATGTGGGCGAAGCGGCCGGCGGCCTTCGCCCCGATCTTCTGGTTCAGGATCCCGAAGTACTTCATCCGGAGATCGAGCGTCTGCTTCTGGATGTCGGCCGATTCGTTGACCATCTTGACGACGTCGGCGTCCGTGAGCGTCGCGAAGTTGTCCGTGTAGCTCTTCAAAAGGCCCAGGCGCGCCGTCGCGATCGGCGTCCTTCTCCTTCTCGAAGTCGCCGTAGACGCTCCAGAAGATCGCCTGGTGCTCGGCCGAGAGGCTGCCCATGCCGGCGGCGAAGAGCTCGCGCCGCTTGGTGGAGAGGGCCTTCTCGAGCTTGGCCATGTCGATGTCGGACTTGGAAAGCTCCGGCATCTGGGCCTTCTGGGCCGAACCGGTGCCGGGCTGCTGCGCCGCGGCGGACGCGGCAACTCCGAGGGACAGAAACAGGGCGAGGGCCTTCTTCATGAGTCGTCTCCTTCTCAGGCGATTTGAGGTCGGCGCGCGACGGGCGGCCGGCTTTTTGCGGCGGCGAAATCTATCACGACCGCCGGTCAAACGTGGCAGGAGCCCCCGCCGCGCTTCTCGAAGTAGCGCTGGTGGTACTCCTCGGCCCGCCAGAAACGGGGGGCAGGCGAGACCTCGGTGACGACCGGCCGGGAGAAGCGGCCGCTCTTCTCGAGCCGCTCCTTCGAGGCCCGCGCCGAAGCCTCCTGCTCGGGCGAATGGAAGAAGATGGCCGAGCGGTACTGCGTGCCGACGTCGGGGCCCTGGCGATTCAGCTGGGTCGGATTGTGGTTGTTCCAGAAGACTTCCAGGAGCTCGTCGTAGGAAACCCGCGCCGGGTCGTACTCGACCTCGACGACTTCCGCGTGCCCGGTCTCGTCGCCGCAGACGTCCTCGTACGTCGGCTGCTCCGTGCGTCCGCCCGCGTAGCCCACCGCCGTCCCGAGGACTCCGGGAACCTTGCGAAACTCCTCCTCGACACCCCAGAAGCAGCCCGCTCCGAACGTCGCCTTGGCCATGACTCCTCTCCTTCGAAGGGGCGATTAGAACACCGCTGAACCCGGCCGTGTTCCCTCGACGTATTTCCGGCTGCCATGACGATCACCCGGTCCGTCCGCCGCATCGCGCCCTCGATCGAGACCCTCGAGGGGGCCGGTTTCCTGGTCCACCGCCCGTTTCCCAACTCGGGCCTCGACCAGATCGACCCGTTCCTGCTGCTCGACGAGATGGGGCCGTCGGACCTCGGGCCCGGCGAGGCCCAGGGCGCGCCCGACCACCCGCACCGCGGTTTCGAGACCGTGACGTACCTGCTCGCGGGCCGCATGGAGCACGGCGACTCGCGCGGCAACCGCGGCAAGCTCACGCCCGGGGACGTTCAGTGGATGACGGCGGGCTCCGGCGTCGTCCATTCCGAGATGCCGGAGGCGGAGTTCGCCGCGAGGGGCGGCCGCATGCACGGCTTCCAGCTCTGGGTCAACCTGCCGCGCAAGGACAAGATGATGGCGCCGCGCTACCAGGAGATCCCGGCGGCGCGCATTCCGGTCGGCCGGTCGCAGGACGGGAAGGTCCAGGCCCGCGTGATCGCGGGCGAAGCACTGGGCGCGAAGGCCGTCATCGACACGCGGACCCCGATCGTCTACCTCGACCTGGAGCTCGCGCCCGGCGCCGCGCACGTGCAGCCGGTTCCGGAGGACTTCAACGCCTTCGCCTACGTCGTCGAAGGGAAGGGGCTCTTCGGCGCGGAGGGCGAAGCGGCCGAGGCGCACGAGCTGGTGATGTTCGGACAGGACGGCAAGGACGTGCGCATCGCGGCCGCGCCGACTACGCCCCTGCGCGTGCTCCTGATCGCCGGCCGTCCGATCGGAGAGCCCGTCGCCCGCATGGGCCCGTTCGTGATGAACACGCGGGCGGAGCTCATCCAGGCCTACGAGGACTTCCAGAGCGGACGCCTCGGCTGAGACGAGCGGTATGACCCTTGCACCTCCTTCGGGCGGAGGTGAGCTATGAGCGATTCCAGGAAACCCGGGGATCCGGGCCCGGCCGATACGAATCCCCGCGACGCATACGGCTTTCAGGAGGCTCCGGCCGAGCAGGGCCTCAAGACGCCGCCGACGGATTTCGGGATCGGGGAGGACTCGGGCGAGTGGACCCGGGGCGGCGGGTCGGATCCGCAGGCCGACGGCGAAAAGTAGCGGTTGAATTGGTGGAGCTGAACGGGATCGAACCGTCGACCTCCTGAGTGCGATTCAGGCGCTCTCCCAAACTGAGCTACAGCCCCACTGCCGAAGAGGGCGCGGAGAATAGCACGGGCCGGGAGGGGGCGGCAAACGGGTCAGGCCGCGGGCCGGGCCCCTGCCTGCCGCGTGACGATCGACTGGGCGAGCCACGCGACGTCCGCGACGAGGATCAGGTCGCAAAGCGCGTGGAAGACGTAGAGATGCCGCCGGGTCTCCACGCCGTCGCCGAGCACGACGACCAGGAAGGCCCCCGCCGCCATCGCCACCATCAGCGCGAGCCCCTCCCGGAAGAGTCGGCCCCGGGGCGTGGCTCGGCGGTAGCCGGCGGCGCAGGCGGCGAGGGTTCCGCCGAAGAAGAGCAGCGGCCAGGTCGGGCCGAAGAGCCGCAGCCGCAGATCGCTCCACGCGCCGCGCGCCTTCGTGAGGCGCGGCGCCCCCGACTCCTTCGCGAAGTCGCCCAGATCGTCCGGCTGGAGGGCGTTCGCCGTTCGAGGGTGCGGGCCAGGACCGCTGGCCAGCTTCTCCGGATGCCGGAGGTAGAGCAGCCGCGGCGACGGCTGGCCCGAGCGCGGGTCGAAGAACCTCTGAAGCGCCGGATCGCGGGTCGGCGAATCGGGTCCCCACGGAGCGACCCCCGCAAACCGCACGAGCGCCGGATCGAGGCCGAGCTCGCGCAGGTCGCGCTCCGGGTCGGGGGAAGAGGGGATGATCTTCATGAAGAGCATGTTGTAGCGGGTGACCCAGCCGATCGAGTTCTGGGCGCTCCGGTAGTAACGCCAGCCCAGTCCCGCGAGCGCGACGGCGAGAAGCACCGCGATCGCCCGCGTTCGACGCGAGCCGGTCCAGGCGAGCCGGACGCCGAGAGGCCCGAGCAGCAGGGCCTGAACGCTCTCCTGCGGCTTGGAGAGAACGAACATCGCGGCGCAGAGAAAGTAGGCGGCGAGGGCGCCGCCCGAGAGCGTCCCGCGCCGGACGGTCCAGGCCACCACACCGGCGAGCAGCAGGAGAAAGAGGAGCGAGGCCGTCTGGCTGTAGAGGGACTGGAACGGCGCCACGTATCCCGGGTCCGTGAAGAAGAAGACGAGCAGGGCCGCGGCAACGGCCTGCGCCGGGGTGGAGAGACCGCCGCAGGTCCCGACGAGCAGGCCGAGAGCGAGAAGCAGAAGTCCCGGCGTGCAGGGCCCCGAGGAACCGGATGTCGAAGCGGGGGCCGGGAGCCAGGAGCCGCGCGGCGCCGCTCGCGATCTCGACGAGCAGGCGCTCCGAGGTCCGGTACGCGGAGGGATCGGCCGTCCGCGGGGCGCGGAGGAAGCGCGGCTGCATCCAGCCGAAGTACCGGTCCCCGAACTCCGGGCTTTCGAACGCGAGCCCGGCCGGCAGCGAGATCCGTTCGAAATCGCCGTTGTCGGCCAGGCCGACGATCGGCGGCACCATCAGCAGCGCCGTCAGCACGGCCCCGGCGGCCGCGAGCGTGGCCGCCACGAGCAGGCGGCTGCGCCGGGTGCCAGTGTCGACCTTCATCGGCGCGAGCCTAACGCGAATCCGCTACCATGCGCGCCGTGGAGCACGGGATCGACATCGGCGGCTTCCTGCTCGCCTTCGGCGCGGCGCTCCTCGGGGCGAAGATCTTCGGCGAGCTCGCCGAGCGGGTCGGCCAGCCCGCCGTTCTCGGGGAGCTCCTCGCCGGCATCGTCATGGGCCCGTCGGTCCTCGGCCTCGTTCCGCTGTCCGACGGCGATCTTTCTACTCGCGGAGATCGGCGTCGTCGCTGCTCCTCTTCGAGGTCGGCCTCGAAACGGACCTGGCGGAGCTGCTCCGGGTCGGCGGGCCGGCCCTGGCCGTGGCGCTCGCCGGCATGGTGCTCCCGTTCACCGGGGGCTATTTCCTGACCCGCGCCCTCGGCTACGAGGCCCTCACCGCGATCTTCGTGGGCGCGGCGCTGACGGCGACCTCGATCGGAATCACGGCGCGCGTCCTCTCCGAGCTGGGGGCGCTCAAGACGAGGGAAGGTCAGATCATCCTCGGGCGCGGCGGTGATCGACGACGTGCTCGGTCTGGTCGATTCTCGCGATCGTCAGCAAGATCGCGCAGACCGGCTCGCTCGAGGCCGTGGTGGCCCTGAAGTCGGCGGGCTACGCCATCGGCTTTCTCCTCGTCGCGCTCGTCGCCGGGATCCCGCTCGGGCGGTGGCTCGTCGGGGTCGTGGGAAAGTCGAGCGTGCGCGGGATGCTCGGCGCGGCCGCCGTCGCGTTCGCGATCCTCGTCGCGTGGGGCGCGAAGATGGCCGACTCGGCTCCGATCGTCGGCGCCTTCGCCGCGGGGTTGGCGCTCGCGCACACGAACCGGCGCCACGACATCGACCACGCGCTCAAGCCCGTCGTCGACATCTTCGCGCCGCTCTTCTTCGTCTTCGTCGGGGCGCAGGTCGACGTCCGGCTCCTGAACCCGGCCGTGGCGGAGAACCGGCCCGCCCTCCTGCTCGGGCTGGGGCTGACGCTGATCGGATTCCTCGGCAAGTTCGCCGCGGGCTACTGCGCCTGGGGCGGCGTGCGGCGGTCCTTCATCGGAGCCGGGATGGTGCCCCGCGGCGAGGTCGGCCTCATCTTCGCGTCCCTGGGCCTGGCCGACAAGGCGCTGCCCGATCGCGTGTTCGTGGCGGTCCTCGTCGCGGTCTTCGCGACGACCTTCGTGACACCGCCGCTCCTGAAGCTGCTCAAGCCCCGGGCGGCTTAGCCGACTCGCCCCGCGGCCGCAGCTGCGTGAGCGTCGTCGACAGGAGCGCCCGGCGCTCCGAGGCGAGACGGTAGAAGAGCGGCTCCAGCACCAGCGCGACGCGGTCCTGGGCCGTGCGGGTTCACGTGCAGGAGGCCGGGGGAGAGGGCGTCGATGACGCGCGCGACCGTGATCTGCCGGTTGGAGACGGCGAGGCGATAGCCCGCGGTCGCGTCGCCGTCGATCAGGCCCCCCTTCTTCAGGTCGTCGAGGATCGCGAGGGTGTCGGCCGGCGAGGCGTCGGGGTTCGTCTCGAGGTCCTTGAGCGGCGAGGGATCGACCGAGGACATCCGCAGCAGCATCCGGATCGCCTTCTCCGCGCGTCCCTCGCGCCTCGCATCCGCCCCCGCGCCGGAGGCTCTCCTTCTGGAGAACGTGCGTCAGCTCGACGCCGAAGAGAATCAGGGCCCAGGCGAAATAGAGGGAGACGATGGCGAAGAGGGCGAAGACGAGCGACCCGGTGATCAGGTTCATGCGCAGCATCGCCTCGACGTAGACGCCGAAGGCGAAGCGCAGCAGCTCGAGCCCCAGCGCGCAGGTCGCGCCCGCGACCGCCGCCGGCGCGAGGCGGACCCGGGCGTTGGGCACGTAGCGGTAGAGCAGCGTGAGGAAGAAGGCCTTCAGGAGGAACGGCGCCGCCGCCGCGAACGCGGTCGAGCTCAGGAGCGAATCGGTATCCGCGGACCGCATGGCGCGCAGCAGCGCGCCGATGCCGCCGAGCACCAGGCCCAGGGCCGCCAGGGCGAACGTGTAGAGGAAGATGCGGGCCAGCCGCGCCCTGCGCCGGGGAGCGCCCCAGACCGCATTGAAGACGCCCTCGACGACGAAGACCAGCCGCACCGAGGCGATGACCAGCAGGACGAGGCCGATGCCCGAGATGGCCTTCGACTCGACGATGAAGTCCTGGATCGACGCGGAAAAGCGCGCCGGGGGGTAGGGAATGACGGCGTTCAGGATCGCGAGGATCTCGTCGTCCCGGTCTTCGAAGAAGTTGACCAGGACGAGCGAGAACGTGGCGAGCAGCGGCACCGCGGTCAGCAGCGTCGTGAACGCGAGCGATCCCGCCAGGTCGAGGCCCCGGTCGGCGCGGAACCCCCGGAACGTCTCCGCGAGCACACCCCGGACCGTCCACGCCGGCCCCGGGCGGCGGCCGGGCTTCGCGGTCGGGGCGTCGCTGCTCAACGTTTCTCCATCCGCAAGCCGGTCAAGGGTATATGATGCGGCCCCTACCGGAGGTGACCATGGCGAAAGAGACCCCGTTCGACCGTGCCCGCGACTTCGTCGAGGAGAAGATCGACCGCACCAAGGAAACCCTGGGCGACTCCTACACGAAGGCCCGCGACCAGTTCGACGACGTGAGCGAGGACGTTCGCAAGACCGTCAAGTCGACCGCGAAGAAGATCGAAAAGGACTACGGGTACCTGTGGGACGACCTGCGCGGCTACGTGCGCGAGAACCCGGGCACCTCGCTCGCGATCTCGGCCGCGGTCGGCTTCGTCCTCGGCTTCCTGCTCCGCGGCGACGACGACTGACGGGCCGCGGAGCCACCGGTCCCGGATCTCCGACGCGGGACTCCTATAATCCCGGCGTGACTTCCGTTCCGGCGCCTCACCGCCCCCTCTCGACGTTCGCGTCGAGCGCCGGCTGCGCCTGCAAGATCGGGCAGTTCGACCTGGCGGCCATCCTCGGCCGGCTGCCCGCGGGTTGCGACCCGGACCTCGTGGTCGGCAACGCCGAGTCGGACGACGCGGCGGTCTACCGGATCCGGGGCGGCCAGGCGATCGTCCAGACGGTCGACTTCTTCACGCCGGTCGTCGACGACCCGCGCCTCTTCGGCCGCATCGCCGCGACCAACGCCCTCTCGGACGTGTACGCGATGCGCGGGCGCCCGGTGCTCGCGCTCGCGCTGGTCGCGTTTCCCATGCAGGTCCTGCCGCACGCCGTTCTCGAGGAGATCCTCCAGGGCGGAGCGGAGAAGGTCGCCGAGGCCGGGGCCGTGATCGGCGGCGGCCACTCGATCGACCACGACATTCCCCTCTACGGGCTCTCGGTGACGGGCGTGGTGGACGAGGCGCGCGTGACCCGCAACGCGGGCGCGCGGCCGGGGGACGCACTCGTCCTCACCAAGCCGCTCGGCATCGGGGTCACGATCCGCGCCGGCCGCGCCGACTCGGCGGCCGCCGGCGGCGCGGCCTCGCGCAAGCTCTCCGACGCGGCGCTCGAAGAGGCCGTGGAGGTGATGTGCACGTTGAACCGCGCCGCGGTCGAGGCCATGGACGGCTTCGAGGTCCACGCGGCCACCGACGTCACGGGCTTCGGCCTGCTCGGCCACGCCTGGGAGATGATGTCGGCCTCGGGCACGGCGGCGCGGATCTCGGTCGCGAGCATTCCGCTCCTCTCGCAGGCGCGCCGTCTCGTGGCCGAGGGCGTGGCGCCGGGCGGGTCGCGCAACAACGCGAAGGCCATGCGGACCCGCGCGGAGGTCGCCAGCGGTGTCTCCGAGGAGGACTTCCTGCTGGTCTGCGACGCGCAGACCTCGGGAGGGCTCCTCGTCGCGCTGCCGGAAGCGGAGGCGGCGGCCTACGCGGCCCGGTGCCGCGAGCTGGGCGCTCCCGCGGGAGCGGTGGTGGGGCGAGTCGTGGAGCCGGGCGGCGCGCGTTTGCGCGTCGAGACGTAGGAGCGCACTCTCATGGCCGACAGCGAAGAATGGGTCGAAGTGGCCGCCGTCGGAGACGACGAGGAGGCCGAGATCATCGCGGGACTGCTCGAGTCCGAGAACATCCCGTGCGAGATCGAAGGAGCGCCGTCGCCCTGGCCCGAGAACCTCGGCGCCCTGGGGTCGACGCGCGTGCTCGTGCCCCCCGATCGCGCGGACGAGGCGAAGGCCCTTCTCGCCGAGCGTGAGCGCGACGCCGAGCGCAACCTCACGGACGCGACCGAGGAATGAGCGTTCTCCCCCCGGGCTCCAAGCTCGGGCGTTTCCAGATCTCCGGCGTCCTCGGCCAGGGGGCGATGGGCGTCGTCTATCTCGCCCACGATCCGGACATCGATCGGCCGGTGGCGATCAAGACGATCCGGTCCGAGGCCGCGCGCGACGACAACGCCGTCGAGCTCGAGGCGCGCTTCCTGAAGGAGGCCCGGCTCGCGGGACGGCTGCAGCACGCCAATATCGTCACCGTCTACGACGTGGGCCGCGACGGCGACCTGGTCTTCATCGCCATGGAGTATGTCGAGGGCCGGCCGCTGACGCACTCTCTCGCCGCCCCCGACGACCTTCCGCTTTCCACGCGGGTCGACATCATCCGCCAGGCCGCCGAGGCGCTGGCGCACGCCCACGAGCGCGGCGTCATCCACCGGGACGTGAAGCCGGGCAACATCCTGGTCACGAAGGACGGCCGCGTGAAGGTCACCGACTTCGGCATCGGGAAGTTCGCCGGCGCCGAGCCCTCCGACCTGACCCGCACGGGCCAGATGATCGGAAGCCCGGCCTACATGTCGCCCGAGCAGGTGCGGGGGGACAAGATCGACCACCGCTCGGACCTTTTCTCGCTCGGCGTGGTGCTCTACGAGCTGCTGACCGGCGCCCGCCCGTTTCCGGGCGAGTCGATCACGACGCTCGTCTACCAGATCCTGCATACCGAGCCGAAGAATCCGCTCAGCATCAAGGCGGACCTTCCGGCTGCGACGCAGGAGGTGATGGCGGGCCTGCTCGCCAAGAAGCCCGACAAGCGCCCGCCGGACGCCGCCGCGTTCGTGAGGGAGCTGAAGCGGATCGAGCGGATCCAGCGCGAGTCGGAGATGACCCGCCGTGCCCCCGCCGCGGGACCGCCGCCGGTCCCGCCCGCGGTCCCGCCGAAAGCGGCGCCGCCCGGCGCTCCCGGCCCCGCCGCGCCTCGCCCGCCCGCGCACAGCCGTGCCGGCCTGGCGCTCGCCTTGCTCGCGATCGCGGCGGTGGCGGTCGTGGCGGTGCTCCTCCTGCGCGACCGGCGGCCGACGCCCGCCCCGCCCGCGACCGTGGCGCGCGCGGCGACGGCTCCGGCTGCCTCGCCGACCGCGGCCGAGGTCGCGACCCCGGTTCCCGAGCCGACGGCCGTCGACCTTCCGACTCCGATCCCCGAACCCGCCGCCGACTCAGCCGCCGCCGTGCCGCCCGTCGTCGACACGCCCCGTCCGCGGCGGACCGCGCGGCCGAAGCCGACGGCGCCCGCTCCGAAGGTCGCCGCCGCGCCGGAACCGCCGCCTCCGCCGCCCGCCCCCGCCCGGCCCGATCGCGTCGACGCGGTCTACGAGACGCGGGGGAGCGTCCGTTTCACCTCCAGCCCCGATCAGGCGCGGCTCTACGTCGACGGCCGGTACGTCGGCATCGCGGACGACTGGGACAACCGCGGAGGCGGACGCGCGCTCGAGCTCGAGAAGTCCGGAACGCACTACGTGCGCATGGAGCTGCCGGGCTACCGCACGATGAACATCCAGGTCGACGTCATCGCGGAGGCCGGCGACTCGATTTCGATCGACGAGGAGCTCGAGCGGCGGCAGCGGGTGCCCTACGACAAGCTCCCCGCGGTGTACGACCGGACGACGGCGGCCGTCGAGTTCATCGTCGAGCCCGCGGACGCCGGCGTTTCGGAGGGCGGAAAGGCGCTCGGGCAGGCCTCCTCCTTCGGCCCGGGCTCGCCGCTCGTGCTCTCCGGCCCGGAAGTCCACGACCTCATGCTCTCGGCGCCCGGCCACAAGCCGAAGCTCGTGCGGATCCTGGTCGCCGCAAACGCCGGCAAGGACCGCGCGAAGGTGACCGAGAAGCTGAAGCCGTAGCCCGCGCGGCCGCCCGGCGCCGCGCGTCTATCCCGGCCCGGCGAGCACCCTCCAGTTCGCCAGCCTCTCCGCGGTCTCGACGGTCCGGCGGGCGGCCAGGCGGCACAACAGCGCCGAGAGCTCGGCGCAGCCTTCGGGGTCGGAGGCCTCGAGGGCCTCGAAGCGCGCGCGCGGAAGCTCGAGCACGACGGCGTCCTCGTGGGCGCGCGCGTCGGCCGAGCGGCCGGAGCCCGGATCGAGCAGCGCCATTTCGCCGAAGATCTCGCCGGCGTCGAGAAACGCGAAGGCCTCCTCGCCGCCCGAGATCTGCCGCGAGATGCGCACGCGGCCGCGCGCGATGACGTAGATCGCGTCGCCGGCGTCGCCCTCCCGGAAGATGACGCTCTCCGCCGGATAGCTCTTCTCGTCGGCGAAGACCGCGAAGAGAAAGCGGTCCGACTCGGTCAGGCCCACGGTCGTCAACGAGCGCGAGCGGTCCTCGAGCGTGAGCGACTTCGTCGGCTCCACCGCGGCGCCCGTGCCGGCGCCGGCTCCGGCGGGGCGGCGGTCTTCCGGGAAGAACTGCCGGAAGAGATCGTTCAGGCGCGCCAGGCGCCGCGCCAGGCGCACGCGCAGGTAGCGCAGCCACGCCGCGCGGTCGGGGTCCGAGGAGAAGAAGTCGACCGTGAACCCCAGCAGCGTGACCGGCCCGCGCGCCCGCGCGTCGCAGGTCCGGGGCGCCGCGACGAGCGCCTCCTCGCCGACGAGATCGCCCGCCTGCGCCTCGCCCATCGGCTGATCCCCCACGGGCGTCGGGCGGACGAGGTCGATCGCGCCCTGCACGACGAAGGAAATCTCGCTGGCCGGCTCGCCGGCGCGGTACAGCAGGCTCCCGGTCGCCAGGCGCCGCAGCTCTCCCGCGGCGGCCGCGGCGAAGAGCGCGCCCGCCTCCAGCCCCTGGAGCGCGGGCATCTCGGCCAGCCGGCGGGCCCGGTCGAGGACGCCCTCCGAGGCGGCGCCGCCCCGTCGGATCAGCGAACGCAGCAGGTCCGGAGAGCGGTCGGGCCAGGCGATGCCCGGGGCGCGGCGCTCGGCCTCCTCGGCCAGCCGGTCGCGCGCCGCGGCGACGGCCTCCTTCCAGCCGGGGATCTGCCCCGGCGCGAGCGCCCGGGCGGCGCGCAGGAAGCGCCGGTCGGTCGCGTCGGGGAGCCCGTCGGGGCGCAGGAGGGCGGCTTCGAGCAGGTCCCACACGGCTTCCGCGAAGCGCTTCTCGAGGAAGCCCAACCGGCCGCGCGCCGAGGCGATCCGCGGGTCGAAGGGGTCGCGCCGCCGGGCCTCGTCGAGGAGCCGCCGCGCTTCGGGGAAGTCGTGCCCTTCCAGCAGCAGCCGCGCGACGAGCACGGGGTCGTTGCCGTCGAGAGCGTACGGCCGGGCCTGGTCGATCCGCCCCGCGCAGATCAGGACGCGGGCGAGCGAGGCCGCGGCCGCCGCGCGGTCCTGGGCGTCGAGGGTCTCGGCGAGCCGGAAGAGCATGTCGGCCTCGGCCGACAGGCCCGCCGCCTCGCAGTTGCGCGCCGCGGAGCGCGCCCGCTCCGCCGGCGAGTCGGTCACGCCGTCCGTCCGCCGGTCATCGAGGTCCGACGCATCGGTCGAGATTCTAAGGCGTTCGGACGCCTTTCCCGGAAGGACCGGCCGTTGTGCTAATTTCCATCCCCGCATGGCCGCCCCCGCGGAAGCCCCCGCCTCTCTCAAACGGACGCCGCTCTACGGCCTCCACCGGGAGCTCGGGGCGCGGATGGTCGACTTCGGCGGCTGGGAGATGCCGGTGCAGTACTCCGGCATCCTCGAGGAGCACCGCGCGGTGCGCGAGCGGGTCGGGCTCTTCGACGTCTCGCACATGGGCGAGTTCACGGTCACCGGGAAGGACGCGCTCGCGAGCCTCCAGTGGCTGACGCCGAACGACGTCGCGAAGCTCGCGGACGGGCGCATCCACTACACGGCGTTCCTGACGGAGAAGGGGACCTTCGTCGACGACCTGCTCGTCTACCGCAGGTCGGCCGAGGACTACTTCCTCGTCGTCAACGCCGGGAACACGCCGAAGGACTTCGCCTGGGCGAGCGAACGCATGCGCGGCGACGCGCGCGTCGAGAACCGCAGCGACCGCTGGGCCCTGATCGCCGTGCAGGGGCCGAAGGCGGCGGCGCTGCTCGCGCGCGTCGCGGACCCGGATCCCTCGGACCTCCCGTACTACGGGTTCCGCGAAGGGAAGGTCGCCGGGTCGCCGGCGCTCGTCTCGCGCACCGGCTACACCGGCGAGGACGGGTTCGAGATCTACTGCCGGCCCGAAGACGCCGAGGCGATCTTCCGGCGCCTCCTCGACGAGGGGAAGCCGACGGCGCGCGCCCTGCGGCCTCGGCGCGCGGGACACGCTGCGTCTCGAGGCGAAGATGGCGCTCTACGGCAACGACATCGACGACACCGTCACCGCGTTCGAGGCGGACCTCGGCTGGATCGTGAAGATGGACAAGGGCGACTTCCTCGGCCGCGAGGCGCTCGCGGCGCAGAAGGCCGCGGGCGTGCCGCGCCGGCTCGTCGGGTTCGAGATGACGGACCGCGGCATCGCCCGCCACGGCTACCCGGCGAAGACGGCGGCCGGCCCGGGGCTCGTGACGTCCGGGCACGCACTCGCCCACCCTCGGCAAGCCCATCGGGCTGGCGCTGCTGCCGGCGGCCGCGACGGCCGTCGGGACCGAGTTCGAAGTGGACATCCGCGGGCGCGGCGCCGCCGCGCGCGTGGTGCCGACACCGTTCTACAAGAGGAAGGGAAGCTGATGGACGACCTGCATTACAGCGAGAGCCACGAGTGGGTGCGCGTGGACGGCGACATCGGCACGATCGGCATCACCGACCACGCGCAGAAGCAGCTCGGCGAGATCGTGTACCTCGAGCTGCCCGAGGTGGGCCACGTGTACAACGCCGACGACGAGTTCGGGACCGTCGAGTCGGTCAAGGCCGTCTCGGAGCTCTTCATCCCCGTCTCCGGCGAGGTCGTCGAGATCAACAAGGGCGCGGTCGCCGAGCCGGGCATCATCAACGACGACCCGCAGGGCGACGGCTGGCTGATCAAGGTCAAGCTCTCGACGGACGAGGAGATCGGCAAGCTCATGACCGCGGACGCCTACGCGCAGTACGTGCGCGACGGAAGAGCAGGACAAGTGAAGTTCCTCCCGACCTCCGACGCCGAGCGCCGCGAGATGCTGGCCGCGGTCGGCGTCGCCTCGATCGACGACCTGTTCGCGACGGTTCCGGCCGCCGTCCGGCAGGCTCCCGACCTTCCGGATCCGCTGTCGGAGATCGAGATCCGCCGGTTCCTCGGCGGCATCGGCGGCACGCAACGCCAATGCCCGCGACACGGCGTTCTTCCTGGGCGGCGGCGTCTACCACCACTACGTGTCCGCGATCGCGGACCAGATGCTCTACCGCGCGGAGTGGCTGACCTCCTACACGCCGTACCAGCCGGAGGTCTCCCAGGGGACCCTCCAGTCGATCTTCGAGTTCCAGACGCACGTCTGCCTGCTGACGGGCCTCGAGGTGGCGAACGCGTCGCTCTACGAGGGAGCGTCGGCGCTCGTCGAGGCGCTGCTGATGGCCGAGCGGCTGTCGAAGGGCCGGCGAAGCGCGCGGTGCTCGTCGCGCCGGCGATCCACCCGGAGTACCGCGAGACCGTTCGCACCTACTTCGCGAACCTCGGGCTCGAGATCGTCGAGGTCCCGCTCGGCGCGGACGGCGCGACCGACGCGCGGGCGCTTGCCGGCGGCCGTGGACGCGACGACCTTCGCCGTCGCGGTGCAGTCGCCCAACTTCTTCGGCGTCGTCGAGGACTGGAACGTCGGGTCCGCGCGCGGCGCATGCAGGCCGGCGCGCTCTCGGTCGCGGTCGTCGCCGAGGCGGCGTCGCTCGGCGTTCCTCGCGCCCCCGGGAGCAGGCGGGGCCGACATCGCGTGCGGCGAGGCGCAGTCGTTCGGCGTCCCGATGCACCTCGGCGGGCCCTTCCTCGGGTTCATGGCCGCCGCACGGAGCACCAGCGCCAGATTCCGGGGCGCCTCGTCGGGCGAGACGCAGGACGCCGACGGGCGGCGCGCGTTCTGCTGACGCTCTCGACGCGCGAGCAGCACATCCGTCGCGAGAAGGCGACCTCGAACATCTGCACGAACCAGGGGCTGATGGCGCTCGCCGCGAACATCCACCTGTCGCTGCTCGGCAAGAAGGGCCTCCGCGAGGTCGCCGCGCCAGTGCCACGCGAAGGCCGAGTACCTGAAGGCCGGGATCGCGAAGGTCCCGGGCTTCCGGATCCCGCTTCGCCGGCCCGACCTTCAACGAGTTCGTCGTCGAGGCGCCCGAGGCGCGGCGGCGCTGCTCGACCGCGCTCGCGGCGCGCGGATCCTCGGCGGGATCCCGCTGTCGCGCTGGACGGCGGCGACCCGCGACGGTTCCTCGTCGCGGCGACCGAGATGAACACGCGCGGCCGAGATGGACCGCTTCGTCGCGGCCCTCGCCGGGAGGTGCGTCAGTGAGCGTCGAGATCGAAGAGAAGGCCGGCCGCCGCCCGCCCGCGCCCGGCCGGAGCCCCGGCGCCGAGCCGCTCATCTTCGAGCGGTCCGGCGAGGGCAAGGTCGGCTACCGGCTGCCGCCGCTCGACGTGCCGGACGTCGAACGCGATCCCGGAGGCGCTGCGGCGCGACGAGATCGAGGGCGAGACCGAGATCTCCGAGGTCGAGGTCGTCCGGCACTTCACGCGGCTCTCGCGCCTGAACTTCTCGATCGACCAGGGCCTCTACCCGCTCGGCTCGTGCACGATGAAGCACAACCCGCGGATCAACGAGGAGATGGCGCGGCTGCCGGGTTTCGCGGCGGCCCACCCGCTGGCGCCGGAGATCGGTGTCGCAGGGCGGCCTCGAGCTCGCCTGGCGGCTCGAGCGGATCGCTGGCGGAGATCACCGGGCTCGCCGCGCGTCACGCTGCAGCCGTCGGCCGGCGCGCAGGGCGAGCTCGCCGGGATCCTGATGGTCCGGCGGGCGCTCGAGAAGGCGGGCCGCGCGCGCACGACCGTCCTCATCCCCGACTCGGCGCACGGCACGAACCCGGCGTCGGCGCACTTCGCCGGCTACAAGGTCAAGGAGCTCAAGTCCAACGCGCACGGCACGCTCGACCTCGCCGCTGCTCGAGGCGCGCGATGACCGAGGACGTCGCCGCGCTGATGCTCACGGTGCCGAACACGCTCGGCGTGTTCGAGGACCGCATCCTCGACATCGCGCGACATCGTCCACGGCAAGGGCGGCTACCTCTACTGCGACGGCGCGAACATGAACGCGTTCGTCGGCGTCGCGCAAGCCGGGCGCCATGGGCGTCGACGTCATGCACATGAACCTCCACAAGACCTTCTCGACGCCGCACGGCGGCGGAGGCCCGGGCTCGGGCCCGGTGGCCGTGGCGCGAGTCCTCGTGCCGTTCCTGCCGCGCCCGACCGTCGAGCGGCGCGAGGACGGGACCTTCTTCCTCGACTTCGACCGGCCCGACTCGATCGGGCGCGTGCGCGACGTTCCTCGGCAACTTCGGCATGTTCGTGCGGGCGCTGGCCTACATCGCCGCGTATGGGAACCGCATCGGCGAGGTCGCGCGCGGCGCGGTCCTGAACGCGAACTACATCCGCGCGCGGGCTCGACGGACGTCTACCACCTGCAGTACGACGCGCCGTCGATGCACGAGGTCGTGCTCTCGCGACAAGAAGCAGGTCGAGCACGGCGTCTCCAACACTGGACATCGCGAAGCGGCTGATGGACTACGGATTCCACCCGCCGACCGTCTCCTTCCCGCTGATCGTCCCGGGGCGCTGATGATCGAGCCGACCGAGACCGAGGGCAAGGCCGGGCCTCGACGCGTTCATCCGCGCCATGCGCGAGATCGCGCGCGAGTGCGCCGAGAACCCCGACGTCGTCCACGGCGCGCCCCACACGACGCCGGTCAAGCGGGTCGACGAGGTGGGCGCCGCCAAGAAGCTCGTCCTGCGCTGGAGGCCGTAGGGGGCCGGGAGGCAGTAAGCAGTAAGCAGGACGAG
>CAWGOM010000005.1:0-16695 GCA_963824165.1 uncultured Acidobacteriota bacterium | reverse complement strand
ATGCGGTGAAGGGCGGTCTGGGCGGACCGCCGCTGCGGCGAACCCGCGGCCGAGGCGTACAAGCGGTCCTTGAGAATGTCGCAATAAAAGGCCGAAAGCGTCGTGGCGCAGAGGCTCACGAGCTGATGGTAGATGACGTGGAACTCGTAGGTCTCGTAGGCCGCGTGGATCCGCCGGATGACCGTCCGGGCCTGCGCCAGCGCCCACCGGTCGAGGGGCAGGAGCCGCGAGGCGGGAACGGCGTCGGAGGCCGGATCGAAGTCGTAGAGGTTCGACAGCATGTAGCGTGCGGTGTTGCGGATCTTCCGGTAGGCCTCGCCGCAGCGCGCCAGGATCTCCTCGGAGATCGGGTCGTCGTCCCGGTAGTCGAGGCTCGCGACCCAGAGCCGGACGATGTCGGCGCCGTACTTCTGGATGAGGTCCTGCGGCGCGACGACGTTGCCGAGCGACTTCGACATCTTGCGGCCCTGGCCGTCGACGACGAACCCGTGGGTGATGACGCCGTCGTAGGGGGCGTCGCCGTAGAGGGCGACCGAGGTCAGCAGCGACGACTGAAACCAGCCGCGATGCTGGTCGTGCCCCTCGACGTAGAGGTCGGCGGGCCGGCCGGCGCCCGTCTTGACGAGCTCCGGCCAGGCCCCGGAGCGCAGGACCGCGATGTGCGAAACGCCCGAGTCGAACCAGACGTCGAGAATGTCCGTCTCCGACTGGAAGTCGCCGGGCGCGAAGCCGCGCAGGTCGGCGCCCGGGGGCAGAAAGTCCGACGCGGGCCGCGCGTACCAGGCGTCGGCGCCCTCCACGCGGAAGATCGCGGCGACGTGCTCGAAGAACCGGGCCTGCTCCGTGGGCGCGTCGCTCCACGGATACACGCCGGCGCGCTCGCCCGACTTCATCGCGTAGAGCAGCGTGATCGGCGAGCCCCAGCGGCGCTGTCGCGAGATGACCCACTCGCGCCGGTTCTCGACCATCCCGGTGATCCGGGCCTCGCCCCAGGAAGGCGTCCACTTCACGCGCGCGATCGCCTCGAGGGAGGCGCGCCGCACGTCGGTCGAGGCCTCGTCCAGCCGGGCGAACCACTGGATTGTGGCGCGGAAGATCACCGGGTTCTTGCAGCGCCAGCAGTGAGGGTACTCGTGGCGGAACTTCGGGTCGTAGCCGGCGAGGGCCCCGACGGCCTTCAGGTCCTCGACGATCGCGGCATTGGCCTCGAGGACCTTCTGGCCGCGGTACTTCGCCACGGTGGTGAAACGGCCGGCCTCGTCGACGGGGGAGAGGATCGGCAGGTTCTCGCGCTTTCCGGCGAGGAAGTCGTCCTCCCCGTGGCCGGGGGCCGTGTGGACGAGGCCGGTGCCGGCGTCCATGGTCACGTGGTCGCCGAGGATCACCCGGAAGGACCGCGCGTCCTCCTCGGCCGTCAGCTCGCCGCGGCTCTCGGCGTGCAGGGGGTGCGCGTACACGGCGCCGGCGAGCGACGTGCCCGGGACCGAGGCCACGCGTTTCCAGTTCGACCAGCCGAGCTCCTTCGCGACGCGCTCGGCGAGCCGGTCGGCGACGAGGTAATGGTTCCCGTTTCCGGCGTCGATCCAGGCGTAGGGCTCGTCGGGATGCACGGCGATCGCCAGATTGGACGGGATCGTCCAGGGCGTCGTCGTCCAGATGAGGAACGCGGCGTTGGCGAGGGATCGGCCTTCGATCCAGCTCTCGGTCGGGAAGGCGACGTAGATCGCGGGGTCGGCCCGTTCCTCGTACTCGAGCTCGGCCTCGGCCAGCGCCGTGCGGTCCGTGAAGCACCAGCGGACGGACTTCAGCGCCTGGTAGACGAGGTTCTTCGCGTAGAAGCCGCCGAAGGCGCGCGCGATCTCGGCTTCGTAGGCGAAGTCCATCGTCTTGTAGGGGCGGTCCCAGAGGCCCGCGACCCCGAGCCGGCGGAACTCGACGCGCTGGATGCCGATGTACTCCTCGGCATACGCCCGGCAGGCCTGCCGGATCTCGACCGCGCTCATGTCCTTCTTCTTCGAGCCGAGCTTCTTGTCGACCTTCTGCTCGATCGGGAGACCGTGACAGTCCCAGCCCGGCACGTAGGGCGCGTCGAATCCCATCATCGCGCGGCTGCGGACCACGACGTCCTTCAGGATCTTGTTGAGCGCGTGGCCGATGTGGATGTTGCCGTTGGCGTACGGAGGCCCGTCGTGGAGGATGAAGCGGGGGCGCCCGGCCCCCAGCGCGAGCCGCTTGGCCTCGAGGCCCGACGCCTCCCAGGCCGCGAGCTGCTGCGGTTCCCGCCGCGCGAGGTCCGCCTTCATGGGGAAGTCGGTGCGCGGAAGGTTGAGCGTGCTCTTGTAGTCCGGCGCGTCCGTCATGGCCGGCGAAGTTTAGCCCATGGGCGGGCCCCCGGACGTTACGCGCCGCGGCCCGAGGTCAGCAGCGCCACCACCGCGGCGGCGATGTCCTTGCCGTGGGTGATCGTCACCTCGGTCGAAACCACGTTCAGCGCGCGCGCGCGATCGAGCGCCTTGCCGTGAAAAGCGACGAGCGGCTTGCCCTGCGCGTCGCGTCCCACCTCGATGTCGCGGAACGCCAGGCCGCGCCAGCCGAGGCCGAGCGCCTTCATCGCCGCCTCCTTGGCCGCGAAGCGGCCCGCGACGTGCTCGGCGAAGGCACGCGGGTGACGGCGGTGGCGGCGGAGCTCGCCCTCGCGGAAGATGCGGGCGATGAACCGTTCGCCATGGCGCTCCAGGACGCCGGCGACGCGGTCGATCTCGGTCAGGTCGAGGCCGAGCAGGAGGCCGACGCTGCCGGGCATCAGGCGAGCCCCTTGAGGCCGAAGAAGCGGGCGATCCGCGCGCGGAGGGGATCGGGTTCGGCCCCGCCGACGCCGGTCCGCGCGCTGCCCAGGCGGTCGGCCGTGTGCCGCCGCCGCTCGAGAATGATCGCGTCGAGCTTCTCGACGAGCGACGGGTTGGCCCGGAGGATCGGCCCGAGCGTCGCCTTGTCGATCTCGACGAGGACGGCCTCCTCGAGGCAACGAACGGTCGCCGTCCGGGGCTCGCCGGTCAAGAGGCTGATCTCCCCGAAGGAGGACCCCGGCTCGAGCATCGCGACCTTCTGGCTGTCGGAGGCGGCGCCCTTGACCGAGACGGCCACCCGCCCGGCGGCCACGAGAAACATCGTCGACGTCGCGTCGCCCTCGTGAACGATCGTCTCGCCCGAGGTGAAGCGCAGGACGCGCGCCCCCTCGGCCAGCTGCGCGCGCTCCGCGGCGGACAGGGGCGCGAAGAGTTCGTTGCCCTCGATCGCCTCCCCGATCGCGCGGGAGCCCTCGGGCCGGGGCAGGGGTCCGCCGGCGTACTGGTGCTGCCGGATGACCGGGTAGGCGAACCCGATGCCCTCCCGGCTCAGGTCGTACCAGACGCGCTCGCGAACGGCCGAGTCGATCTCGATGTACCGGGCGTAGTCCTCGAGCCAGTACCGCAGCTCGTAGGTCACGGCCCAGTCGGCGAAGTCGTGGAGCACGACCCGGGGCGCGGGGTGCGGCGCGAGGCCCGGCAGGTCGACCATCGCCGCCTCCAGCGCGGCGCGCGCCCGCGCCGGCGGGAGGTCGTAGTCGAGGCTCACTCGGAGGATGCGCGCCATCGGCGGGCCGCCCCGGCGGAAGACCTCGAGCCTCTCGCGGCTGGCCAGGATGTTGGGGACGAGGACGGCGTGGCCTTCCATCGTTCGGACCTTGATGGCGCGCCACGAGAGCTGCTCGACGAGGCCGATGCTGTCCCCGGCGCGCACCATGTCGCCGACCTGGACGGTCCGTTCGAGAGCCAGAGCGAGGCCCGAGAAGAGATTGCCGAGAGTCTCCTGAAGAGCGAGGCCGATGACCGCGGTGATGATCGCCGAGGTGGCGAGAAGCGCCGGCAGGCTCGCGGAAAGCACGAACTGGAAGAGCGCACCGAGGGCGAGGCCGAAGATCAGAAGGCTGACGATCTGCCGCAGGAGCGCGGGCGCCGCCGTGCCGCGCCGAAGTTCGTAGCCCACGTCGAAGAACAGAAAGTCGACGATGCGCGTCACCAGCAGGGCGCCGGCGAGGCCGAGGGCGAACGCGCCGTAGTCGCGCGATTTCGCGTCGGTCATCGGGACGTGAAGGCTCGAGAGGACCAGCACGACGCCCCCGACGAGCGCGAAGATCACGAGCGCGGGCAGCACCCGCCGCGCCCCGGAGGAGGCCAGGCTCGAGAGCCGGACCGTCATCGGGCCGCGAGCCTCTCCGCGACGGCGCGGGGATCGGGGGATTCCTGGAAGAGGCGGATGGCCGCGATGCCGGAGATCCGTCCCCGGTAGGGGTCGAGCGCCGCGAGGTTGCCCTCGTCGATGCCGCCGATGGCGTAGACCTCGCACCCGTGCGTGCCGGTCTCGGGAAGTCGCCCGAGGGCTTCCGGGCCGAGCGGCGGGCCCCAGGCGCGCTTGGACGGCGTGTCGAACATCGGGCCGATCACCACGGAGTCCGCTCCGGCCTCGATCGCGGCCGCCGCCTCGTCGGGACCGTGCGTCGAGATCCCGATGCGGAAGCCGCGGGGGGTGTGCGCCCGGATCCGGGGCAGCGGGAGCCCGTCGGAGGGGAGGTGCACGCCGTCGGCTCCGGCCGCGAGCGCGACGTCGAAGCGTCGGTTGACCGAAAGGGCGACGCCGGGGCCGAGCCGCCGCCGTGCCGCGAGGGCGAGGTCGAAGAGCTCCCGGTCGGCCGACCCCTTCTCGCGGAGCTCGACCGAGAGCGGCGCCCCGGCGAGCGCGTCGAGGATCTCGAAGAACCGGCGGTCGCCGACGGCGGCGCGGTCGGTCACGTAGAGGGCCTTCACTCGGTGCCCTCCGGCGGGACCGGATCGCCCTGCAGCGCCCGCGAGAGCATCTTCAGGTCCGCCACGCCGGCGGCCAGGTGCAGGAGCCCGAGGCCGGAGACGAACCCCCGGAAGAACCCCGACCCGAAGAACCCGGGAACCGCGGCGCGCCCCGTCCAGGGTCGTAGCACGAGGTAGACCCCCACCGCCGTGCAGTAGAAGACGAAGAAAGCACTTCCCAGGAACGCGAGGAGGCGGCGCACGTGGCGCGATTCTAATTGGGGTCGGGTCTCCGTTTTCGGCTTTTGACTCTCGAACCGCCGGCCCAAAAAAAGAACCGCGCCCGAAGGCGCGGTGGGAAGAGGAGGAAACCTCAGGAAGAACGCGTCAGGGGCGGCCCCGCGAACCGGACGACGGAGGCGGCGCGCTGCGCCCGGAGGGCGCCGACGGAGGCGCCGAGCGGGGCGCGGCCTGCGGCGGCGCCGAACGCGGAGCGGGGGCCGACCGTTCCATCGAGCGCGGGGCCTGGCTGCGGGGAGCCGGTGCTTCGCGGGAGTAGTTCCGGGGAGCCGGGGCTTCGCGGGTGTAATTGCGCGGAGCCGGCGCTTCGCGGGAGGAACCGCGCTCGCGGGGCGCGGTGTCGCGCCGCTGGAGGTCCCGGGGCGCCGCGGTCCCCTCGCGTCCACGCCGCGAGTCGTTCTCTCGTCCGGCCTCGGGTGCCCGGCGTCCGGGCACCGAGCCCTCGACCACGCGGCGGGCGGGCGTGTCCGAACGCGAGCGCCAGCTCTCCTGGGTGCCGCGCTCCCTCGAGTTCGGACGGTCGGCGGTCGACGCGCGCGGAGCGCTCGTCCCGCGCCAGTCCTCGGCCGTGGGGCGCTGCGACTGCGCGCGAGGAGCCTGGGCGGGTCTGGCCGAGTTCCCGTCTGGCCGACCGCGCCAGGTGTCGGAGCCCTCGGGCCGGGTGACGGTGCGGCCCGAATCCGGACGCGTCGCGCGCTCGGCGTCGTCCGCGGCACGACCGCGATCCCAGGTCTCCTGGTCCGTTCGCGGCCGGTCGACCGTGCGCCCGGGCGCGGAGCGCGGGGCTGCCGCATCGCTCCGGCGCGCCTCCGGCTGCAGAATGGTGCGGCCGCCGCGGTCGACGACGGCCGTGCTGCCGCGGGGCGCCATCTCCGATGCGCCCGGGCCCGAGATCCGTCCCCGGTCGGCCACGACGCTGCGCTGGATCAGGGCCTCGACCGTGGACGGCGGCAGGTTGCGCTGGCGGCCGACGACCGGTGCCAGACGCTGCGTGTCGCCGGGCGAAGTGGTCCGTTCGATGACCCCCGGAGCCTCGCGCACGTGGTCGCGCAGGGCGTCTCGCGAGTTCCCGCCGCGGTTCGAAAGGACGATCGGGCGCGAGGAGATGGCGATGTCGCCGCCCAGGCGATCCACGACGCGCGTGCCGGGAACCACGTCCAGCCGCCCGCGCGTCGCGAGGTTCGAAACGCCGGTGAAGTTCCAGCCGCGGACGTCGACCTGGCGCGTCGAGAAGCGTCCGTTGATCGCGAAGGCCAGCGAGTTGCGGCCCCATCCGATGTCCTTGTAGTAGTTGTCCCACCAGGGCGAATAGCCGCCGTACCAGCCCGTCGGGCACCAGCCGAAGTATCCGGGCGTGTAGCCCCAGTAGACCCAGGCCGGCGAATAGACGTAGCCGGGCGACCAGCACCAGCTGTTCCAGCCGGCGTCGAAAAACCAGTTGCCGTAGTGGTACGGGTACCACCCCCACGGGTCCGAGGACCACCAGCTCAGGCCGATGGGCGTCGAGTACCAGGAGCCGTAGGAATAGGGCTGCCAGCCGATCGCGACGCGGGGCCTCCAGACGTAGCTCGAGTAGGTCGAGTTGTAGTCCCAGTCGCCGTAGCCGTCGAGCGTCTGCACGTCGCTGTCGTACTCGTCGTCGACGTACTGCCCCGAGGCGCTCTGGGGGGCGTCGTAGGTCACTTCGAGACGGTCGGCGGCCCACAGGTCGAAGCGGTCGCGCGAGAAGCTGCCGCGCGCGATCTCCGGCTCCTGGTCGCCCTGCACGAGCAGGTAGTTGCCGGCGCGGACCGTATAAGTCCCGGTGCGAGTGCGGACCTCGACCGAGCCGGCGCGAACCACGACGGCGGTGCCCCGCCGGACGTCGGAGTTGACGCGCACGCGCGAGCCGGAGCCCGCGTAGATCGTGGCGTCGGCGGTGTCGATGCGGGGAATCGAGCGCTCGTCGGACCCCACGACCGAGAGGATCACCGAGCCGTCGGAGAGGTCGACGGCCGAAACCTCGTCGTCCGAGCCCTGCTGGGCGTAGAGGGAGGCGAACTTGATCTTCGTTCCGCCACCGACGTGGAGGACGTTGCCGTCGGCCAGGGCCACCTCGGCCCTCGCCGGATCCTCGGTCTTCATCTCGTCGCCGGCGGTGATCGGCAGGTTGCGGCGGGCCTCGACTTCGCCGTTGGACGGCGAAACGACCAGGACCTTGCCGCTGGTTTCGCGAACGTACGAGTAGGCGCTCCGGGAGTTCTGGGCCGCGGCCGGACCGGCTGCCAGCACCAGCGACGCCGTCAGAAGTGCGAACCGCTTGGCGTTCATCGTTTTCTTCATGCTCCCTGTCGTTGACGTTAGCGAGCCCCGTGCCATGACTGCGCTTGTGGCAGCGCGGAGAATGTGCTTTAAACTCAGCACTTATGTCGGCGGAACTCGGAGGGCGATACCGCGCCTTGTCACGCTGGGGAGACAAACGGCGGGGTCCGGAGGACATGTCTTCCACCCCTTCGGCACGTCCGGCGGGGGGTTGGTCCGCTTGATTCGGGACATCGTCCGTTACGGCGACGAACGGCTGACCGCTTCGAACGCCGAGGTGGATCCCGGCGCCGAGGAGCTCTCCGGCCTCGTGGCGGACATGGTCGAGACCTGCCACGCGGCCCCGGGGGTCGGCCTGGCGGCCCCGCAGATCGGCATCAACAAGAAGGTGGCGATCATCGACCTGTCGGTCGGCCGGGACCCGGGCGCCGTCATCGTGCTGGTCAACCCGGTCGTCGTCGAGTCGAGCGGCGAGCAGAAGGAAGAGGAGGGCTGCCTCTCGGTCCCCGACATCGCCGAAAAGGTGATCCGGCCGGCGCGGGTGAAGGTCCGGGCGGCCGACGCCTCCGGAGCGGTCCGGGAGATCGAGGGCACGGGCCTTCTGGCCCGCGCACTCTGCCACGAGACCGACCATCTGAACGGCACCCTGTTCGTCGAACGCCTTCGGGGCTTGAAGCGGGAGCTGACCTGGCGAAAGATCCACCGTCAGAAGGGAAAGGGCATCTGGTGAGCCTGACCGCCTTCAACACGCTGGGCCGCCAGCCGACCCTCCTCACCCCGATCGAGCCGGGCCACGTCCGGCTCTACACGTGCGGGCCGACGGTCTACAACGTCGCGCACATCGGCAACCTCCGGACGTTCCTCTGGGAGGACGTTCTCCGGCGGCACCTCAGGGCGAGCGGGCTGCGTGTCACGCAGATCATGAATCTGACGGACATCGACGACAAGACGATCCGCGGGGCCAACGAGGCCGGGCTGTCGCTGGACGACTTCACCGGGAAGTACGCCGACCTCTTCTTCCGGGACATCGACCGCCTCGGCTTCCAGCGCGCCGAACGCTACCCGCGCGCCACCGGGCACATCCCGGAGATGCAGGAGATCACCGCGAAGCTCCTCGAGCGCGGCCACGCCTACGAGTCGGAGGGCTCGGTCTACTTCCGGATCTCGACCTTCCCGGCGTACGGGAAGCTCTCGGGCATCGATCTGGAGAAGGCCCGCCGCGGCGAGCGCGTCGCCGACGACGAGTACGAGAAGGAAGACGTCAAGGACTTCGTCCTCTGGAAGGCCGAGAAGCCGGGCGAGCCGTCGTGGCCCTCGCCCTGGGGGCCGGGCCGACCGGGCTGGCACATCGAGTGCTCGGCGATGAGCATGAAGTACCTCGGCAACCACTTCGACATCCACACCGGCGGCGTCGACAACATCTTCCCGCATCACGAGAACGAGATCGCCCAGAGCGAGGCCGCGACGGGGGAGCCCTTCGTCGACCTCTGGATGCACGCGGAGCACCTGATCGTCGACGGCGAGAAGATGTCCAAGTCGAAGGGCAACTTCTTCACGCTCGAGGACGTCCTCGCGCGGAGAAACGACCCGGTCGCGGTGCGGTATCTGCTGTTGTCGGTTCCGTACCGCAAGAAGCTCAACTTCACCTGGGACGCTCTCACGGGCGCCGCATCGGCGGTCGACCGGATCAAGTCAGCGGTCGCCCGCCTCGACGACGTGGCGCGAGGCGGAGGGAAGACCGGGGCGTTCCCCGCGGCCGAGCGCGCCGGGAAGTTCACGGCCGACTTCTCGGCAGCGCTCGACGACGACCTCAACACCGCCGAGGCCCTGGGCGTTCTCTTCACGTTCCTCCGCGACGTCAATGCGGCCCAGGTCGAGGGGTCTCTGGACGCGACCGGCGCCGCCGCCGCGGCCGCTGCCGTAAGGAGCGTCGACCGCGTGCTCGGCATTCTCCCGGCGAAGGACGAAGTCCTGCCGGCCGAGGTCGAGGCCCAGATCGCCGCCCGCAACGCCGCGCGCGGCCGGCGCGATTTCGCCGAGGCCGACCGGATCCGGAAGGACCTCGCGGCAAAGGGGATCGTGCTGGAGGACGGTCCGGCCGGAACGAGGTGGAAGAGGGCCTAACGGGAATTTCGCGCAGGCGAGGCGGCTTCCCTGCGCTCAGGAATGGGCCCGAGCTCAGGAATGGGCAGGTGTCGATGACCCGGTTCCGCGCGAGGGTCCTCGCCGGTTTCACCGCGCTCGCCTTCGGCGCCGGTGCCGTTGTCGCCGACGACTGGAAGCCGCCGGAGGCGGCGATTTCGCGGGGGGCCTTCGAAACCCAGTACCCCAAGCAGTCGGCGTCTGCGGCGGCAACGGAGATCGAAGAGCTGGCTTCGGAGCTCGGGATCGACGCCGCGCAGGACAGCCGCGCCAAGGACTGCGGAAAGGCCGAGAGGATGGCGGCGTCCGAGCGGGATCGGGCGGTCCTGACGGACTACTTGAAGCAGGAGCTCGAGGACCCGGGCGAAGCCGTCTCGGCGCCGCCGCCGGTGGCCGCGCAGTTCATGGAAGAGAACGACGCGACCGTGGCGTCGATCGTCTCCGCGGCGTCGGGCCGGCGGGAGATCGTCTGGGATCTCAACGTGACCGAGGGGACGAAGTCGCCGACACCCAACTGGGGCGGCCTGATGAGTCTTCAACGGGTGCTGGCCGCTCGCGCCCTGCTCGACGTGCGGCGCGGAGATTCGGATTCGGCGCTGGAGGCGATCGAGGCCATCTGGCGGATCGCGAGGAGCCTCACCGTGAGGCCGGAGCTGCTGTCCCAGCTCATGGCGATGGTGCAGGCGCGCCTGGCCGTGGGGCTGCTCCGGAAGGTCCCCGCCCCTGCCTACGGTTGGGAGACGCGACTGCGCGAGGGACAGTTCCACCAGGGATTTCTCGCCGCGTTCCAGAACGACCCCTGGCCCTCCGCGAACGATCCGGCCCTGACGGAACAGGTCGAGACGGTGGCCCGCATCTACCGGCGCTTCGCGGACGGCCTGATCGAGAAGGGCGCCTGCGCCTGGACGCGGGACGACTTGAAGCACTCCTGGGACGTCGCGGTCAGCGGCGAGTCGGACCCCGAGCAGATGGTCGTCACGATCGCCTCTTCGTCGATCATCTCGTGGCTGATGCGGTCCTATCGGCTGCTCCTCGACTCGGAGCTGACCGCGCTCGTTCTGGAGGCCCGGGCCGAACGCGCGGCGTCCCGGCAGGACGAGTGGCCGGCACGGCTCCCGAACCTCGAGTCGACGGTCTGTCCCGGCTCGTTCTATGCTTTTCGGCGCGCCGGGGGGATCACGCTGGCCTTCGAAGGGCGCGCCCCGGTCGACGACTCGCGGGCGCTCACGCTACCGCTCAAGTTCCAGGGAGCGGCGCCGCCGACCCCGACACCGACTCCCACGGCGGCGCGGACGCCGACACCCACGCCGACGCCGTAATCGAGCGTAGACTTTCTCCGTGGCCGTCCTGGCCGTTCTTCTCGTCGCCCTGGTTTCGCGCGGCCTTTCGGATGGGCCGCTCGACTCGCGCTCAATTGCTGGAAACGGAACGGCGAGCGTCCTTGTCGACCGGATTCCTTCTCTGGGCATCGCGTTCCGGGCGCCGGCCCGAGGCCCCGAGGACCCCGAGGTCCCGTCGTTCGACCAGAAGGCGCGGAGTGCGGCCAACCCCGGGGGTTGGCTGGATGCCCAGATTCAGTTGCCCGACGAGTCGATCGGGGAGCCGCCGGAGGCGCTGCGCGAGTACCTGCAAACGCGCAGGGAAGCGATCTGGACGATCATCGCGGCCCTCGAGAGGCAACCTCCGGAGTGGGTCGAGCCGAAGGACCGGGCGATCATGCCGTTCCCCTACCTTCTGCCCTCGGTCGTTCTCCAGAAGGTGCTGCTCGCCGTCGCGCTCGTCGAAGAGCGGGACGGCAATCGGATCGGCGCGAGCCGCGCCCTCGAGGCTTCCTGGTCCTTGGATCGGCCGCTGGCGGAGCGCCCGTTGCTCATTCACCAGATGATCTCGACCAGTGCTCAGATATGGCAGGCCGGTGCATTGCGCAAGATGGCGGAGCCGCCCCTCCAGTGGCTCGGCCGCCTCGACAACAACGACCCGTGGCAACGGGTGCTGAAGAGCGTGGCGGGCGAGTCCGAATGGCGCGATGACTCGGGATCCCTTCCCGGCTCCGATCCGTTCACCGAGCTGAGCCGCAGGGCGCCCGATGCGATCGCGGAAAGCCTCGGAAAACTCCCGCCCTGCGACGCCGCGGCCCTGGACGACGAGGATATCTGGAGGTTCGCCGACCGGGAAATCCCGACTTCATCGGCCACATATGCTGCCGAGATCCGGCGCATGTACAAAGAGACGTTCCTCCCCACTACCCTCGGCGTCATCCGCCGCGTGGCGCGCCTTTCCGTCGATCGGGAGCTGACCCTGCGGATCCTTCAGCTCAGGCTCGACAAGTCCAGCGATCCGGACGGGCGCTGGCCCGAGCGGATGGCGAATCCGATCTCGACGATCTGCCCGGCGGCTTCCTATTCCTACCGGTCCGACATGGAGGGGATGGAGATCCGCTTCCAGGGCTTCGTCGTCGACCCGCCGGCCGGATCGGTCCTGCCTCTGGCGTTCCGGAGCCATTACCCTCGGAAGAAGTCGGAAGGGACGCCCACACCCGCACCTCCTGTCTTGACACCCACTCCCGCCGGCGCGATGATCGCCCCGAAATGACGCGCCCGCGGCAGAACTGGTGGTGGCGGGAGGAAACCCGGTAGGGCGTCGTTGCGCCTTGCCGAAAACCATCGGCCGGGGCGCATCCAGCAGAGAATAGAAACCCCCGGCCCGATGGGCTCGGGGGTTTTTGATTTTTATGGAAAAGATCGTTCCGATCCCGGCATACGTCGCCTCGCTCGCGCCGAAAGACGCGGAGGATGCGAAGCGTCTGGTCGCCAGGGTCCCCGCGGGCGCGAACGCGATCGAGTTTCGGATGGACCTGGCGGAGCGGCCGATCCCGCCGGCGGCGCTTCTCGCGCTCGATCCGCGTCCCGTGATCCTCACCTGGCGCTCGCTTTCCGAGGGCGGCGACTTCAGCGGCTCCGCCGAAGAGTATGCGCGGCTCGTCGAGGAAGCCTACGCGGCCGGCGCGACCGTGGACGTCGAGCACGCGCGGGGCCTTCTCGCGGACCGCGTGCGCTTCCCGCAACGCGAGCGCATCGTCGTTTCGCACCACTCGCCCTTCGGTTTGCCGGGGGATTGGGAAGCGAAGCTGGCGGCGATGCGGCAGGCGGGAGCGCGAGCCGTGAAGCTCGTCGCGGGAGTCGCGGACATCGCCGGGAGTCTGCGGCTGGCCGAGCTCCAGAGGGGTCAGACCGATCCGAGCGTGGCGCTCTTTCCCATGGGGCCGACCTCCGCGCCCGGCCGGGTGCTCTCGGCGCTCTTCGGTAGCGCGCTCGTCTACGGGCCGGTCGAGCGCGAGACCGCGCCCGGCCAGATCGCGATCGGGGACCTGCTCGAGATCTACGAGGTCGACCGCCGACGGCCGATCGAGGCGCTCTTCGGCGTGGTGGCCGGGAGCACGGCGCGCTCCCTCTCTCCGTACCTCCACAACGCGCTTTTCCGCGCCCGCGACCTTCCGTACCTCTACCTTCCGCTCCAGGTCTCGGACTTCGAGCGCGAGAAGCCTAACGAGATCGCGTTCGACCCGCCGTTTCGGGGCTTCGCCGTGACTCAGCCCTGGAAGCTCGCGGCGGCGCGAGCGGGAAAGCAATCGGAGGACGTCCGTCTGATCGGCGCCTCGAACACGCTCGTGCGCGGCCCCGGCGGCTGGCGCGCCGAGAACACGGACGTCGACGGAGTCTTCGACCCGCTCGCCGACCACGGCACGGGCGAGGGCCGGAGCGCGGTCGTCGTCGGAGCGGGAGGAGCGGCCCGGGCGGTCATCGTCGCCGCGCGGCGGCTCGGCTACGAAGTGGCCGTGGCGGCCCGGCGCGATGCCGAGGCCGACCGTCTCGCGGAAGCGATGCACGTCGATTCGCTGGCCTGGTCGGATCTGGCGGCCAGCGAAGCCGACCTCTACGTCAACGCCACGCCCGTCGGATGGCGCGACGAGGACCCGTCGGCGATCCCGGCGAACCTCTTCGAGGGCAGGCCGCTCGTCTTCGACTGCGTCTACCGGCGCGACGGCCGCGAGACCTCGACGATCCGCGCGGCGCGGGCGGCCAAGTGCCCGACGGTCGAGGGCTTGCAGATGTTCGCGACGCAGGCCGTCCGGCAGGCCCAGCTCTTCGGCGTCGAGGGCGTGACGACGGACGAGGTGACGGCCCTCCTGAAGAAGGCGTTCGCGGCGTGAACCGCGCGGAGGAACGGCGCGACTTCCTCGCGCGGGCGCGGCCCGGCTGCTCCGTTCCGGTGGCGAGGGTGTTTCCGTCCGACTGCCTCACTCCCGTCATGCTCTTCCGCCGGATGCGGCGGCCCGGCGGCGAGGCCTTCCTGCTCGAAAGCGTCGAAGGCGGGGAGTCCGTCGCGCGCTACACGTTCCTCGGCGTCGGCCCGTCGGCCCGTCTGACGGTGCGCGACGGTCGGACCGAGCTGGAGGGCGGCGGGAGGACGGAAGCGGCCGAGGGGGAGCCTCTCGAGGTCCTCGACCGTCTGGTCCGCCGGAGCGACTTCGTGGCCGATCCCGAGCTTCCGCCCCTCGCGCGAGGCGCGGTCGGCTACCTCGCGTACGACGCCGTGCGGCTCTTCGAGTCGATCCCGAACCGTCACCCGCGCGAAGGCGACATCCCGGACGCGCTCTTCCTGCTCTTCGAGGCCGTGGTGGCGTTCGATCACCCGCGACAGCGGGTCCTCCTGCTGACGACGATCGACGGGACCGAGGCGGGGGAGGCCGTCGCGGCGGCGATCGAACGCCTGGATGCGCTCGAGTCGTATCTCCGAGCGCCGGATCCGCCCGGCGTTCCGTCCGAAGCCGGCCCAACGCCCTTCGAGCCGCTCATGACGCGGGAACGGTTCCTCGAGGCCGTCGCCACGACGCGCGAAGCGATCGCCGAGGGCGAGGTCTATCAGGCCGTCGTTTCCCAGCGCTGGACCGCGCGGTCCGGCGTCGACCCCTTCGACGTCTACCGGGCCCTGCGCACGCTCAACCCGTCGCCCTACCTCTACTACCTCGAGACGCGCGAGGCGAGCATCCTCGGCTCCTCTCCCGAGATGCTCGTGCGTTGCCGCGACGGCGAGGTCGAGACGCGCCCGATCGCGGGGACGGCCCCGCGCGGGGCGACGCCGGCCGAGGACGAGCGCCTCGCGGCGGCGCTCTCCGCGGACCCGAAGGAGCGCGCCGAGCACGTGATGCTCGTCGATCTCGCGCGCAACGACCTCGGCCGCGTCTGCCAGATCGGCAGCGTCCGCGTGACCCGGTATGCCGCCGTCGAGAAGTTCTCCCACGTGCAGCACCTGGTCTCGGAAGTCCGGGGGCGCCTGCGCGACGGCGCGGGGGCAGCGGAGGCGCTCGCCGCCTGCTTTCCCGCGGGCACGCTGACCGGCGCGCCCAAGATCCGCGCCATGGAGCTGATCGACGCGCTCGAGGCCGCCCGGCGCGGGATCTACGGCGGAGCCGTCGGCTACTTCGATTCCGCCGGCAACTGCGACCTCGCGATCGCCATCCGCACGGCGGTCGTCGAGAAGGGCCTCTGGCGCGTGCAGGCGGGCGCGGGGATCGTCGCCGACTCGATCCCCGAGAAGGAGTACGCGGAGGCCGAGTCGAAGGCCGCGGCGGTCTTCCGCTCGATCGAGCTCGCGCGGGAGTGGTTCGCATGATCTTCGTCGTCGACAACTACGACTCCTTCACCTACAACCTGGTGCAGGCGCTCGGAAAGCTCGACCCCGACGTGACCGTGGCGCGAAACGATCGCTTCGACCCCGCCGACGTCGTGGCGGCGCGCCCGCGGGCGGTCGTCATCTCGCCGGGGCCGGGCCGCCCGGAGAAGGCCGGGCGGTCGATCGCGATGATCGCCGCGGCCGAGTGCGCCCGGATCCCGCTGCTCGGCGTCTGCCTCGGCCACCAGGCGATCGCGGCGCACCACGGCGGCGTCGTCGAACGGGCGCCGGAGCCGCGACACGGAAAGAGCTCGCGCGTCGCGCACGACGGGACCGGCCTCTTCGCCGGGCTGCCGCGGCCCTTCGAGGCCGGGCGATACCATTCGCTCGTGGTCCGGGAAGACCGACTGCCGGCCGAGCTCGTGGTCACGGGGCGAAGCGAGGACGGTCTCGTGATGGCTCTCGCCCACCGGTCGCTGCCCGTCTACGGTGTGCAGTTTCACCCGGAATCGGTGCTGACGCCGGAAGGGGAGAGCCTCCTGGCGAACTTCGTGAGGCTCGCGTCGTGACGCCGGATCCGACCCCGGTCGGCATGGCGCCGACGTCGCGTCGTGACACCGGACGTCGCCGACGCCCTGAAGGCCGTCGCCGCGCGCAAGACGCTCTCGCGCGCGCTCGCGGAGGCGGCTTTCGGCGACCTGATGGACGGCCGGGCCACCGAAGCACAGAAAGGGGCGATCCTCGTCGGGATCGCGGCCCGCGGGGAGACGGCCGAGGAGATCGCCGGAGCCGTCCGGGCGCTGCGCGCGCGGATGCGCCGGGTTCCGACGCACCGTTCGCCGCTCCTCGACACCTGCGGGCCGGGGGGCCTCGGGCGCGACCTCTTCAATCTCTCGACGGCGGCGGCGATCGTGGCGGCCGGCGCCGGGGCGTCGGTTGCCAAGCACGGCAACCGCTCGATCTCTTCGCGCGTCGGGTCGGCGGACGTCCTGGCGGCTGCAGGGATCGCCGTCGAGCTCGAGCCCGAGCGGGCGGGCCGCCTCCTCGACGAAGCGGGCCTGGTCTTTCTATTCGCGCCCTCGTTTCATCCGGCGATGAAGGAGCTCGGCGCCGTGCGCCGGGAGCTCGGCGTCCGCACGATCTTCAATTCCCTCGGCCCGCTGGCCAATCCGGCCGGCGCCAAACGGCAGCTCATGGGGGTCGGGCGGCCGGAGCTCGCGGCGCTGCTTGCCGCGGCCCTCGCGGACCTCGGAAGCGAGCGGGCGATCGTGTTCCATTCGGCCAACGGCCTCGACGAGCTCACGCCCGGAGTGGCCGCGTCCGGTGTCGAAGTCGTGGATGGCGCGTTGCGGCCCTGGCGGCTCGAGGGCGACGCGCTACGCCAGACGCGGGTCGAGGTCGAGGCCCTGTCCGGCGGAGACGCGGCCGAGAACGCCGGAATGCTCGAACGCCTGCT